>NZ_DAMBKV010000013.1:50743-103775 GCF_032066555.1 Stenotrophomonas sp. | reverse complement strand
ACCAGCGCGTTGGCGCGGCTGCCGACGTCGCTGATGGTCATCGAGGCCAGGCGGTAACCGTCGCTGCTGGAGGTGCCCTGCATCAGGGTCTGCAGGTCGGCGTCTGTGACCACTCGCTGTTGTTCGCACAGCGCCTTGAACTGATCGAATACCAGCTTCAGTTCTTCTTCTTCCAGCCAGTAGCCCAGTGCACGCAGGCGCGCCTCGACCGCGGCGCGGCCACTGTGGCGGCCCAGCACCATCTGCGAGGACTCCCAGCCCACGTCTTCCGGACGCATGATTTCGTAGGTGTTGCGGTTGCGCAGCATGCCGTGCTGGTGGATGCCGGATTCATGGGCGAAGGCATTGGCGCCGACGATGGCCTTGTTGCGCTGGACCGGCATGCCGACCAGGCGCTGCAGCAGCTGCGAGGTGGGCACGATGCGTTGGGTGTCGAAGCCGGTATCGAAGTTGTAGAAGGCGTTGCGTACCTTCAGCACCATCGCGATTTCTTCCAGCGCGCAGTTGCCGGCGCGCTCGCCGATGCCGTTAATCGAGCCTTCCACCTGGCGCGCACCGCCTTCGATGGCGGCCAGCGAGTTGGCCACGGCCAGGCCCAGGTCGTTGTGGCAATGGGTGCTGAACACCACCTTGTCGGCGCCAGCGGCATTGGCGATGACATGCTGGAACATCGCGCGGATTTCTTCCGGCGTGGTGAAGCCAACGGTGTCGGGCAGGTTGATGGTGCGGGCACCGGCGGCAATGGCGACCTGGGTGACTTCGGTCAGGAAGTCCAGTTCGGTGCGGGTGGCGTCCTCGGCGGAGAACTCGACATCGTCCAGATAGCCGCGCGCCATGCTCACATGCTTGTGCACAGACTCCAGCACCTGTTCCTTGCTGATGCGCAGCTTGTGCTCGCGGTGCAACGGACTGGTGGACAGGAACAGGTGCAGGCGCGGGCGCGCTGCGGCTTCCAACGCCTTGATGGAGGTTTCGATATCGCCGGCCAGGCAGCGCGACAGCACTGCCAGGACCGGCTGGCGTACCTCGCGGCCGATCAGCGCCATTGCTTCGCGGTCGGACTGCGAACTTGCGGGGAAGCCGGTTTCGATCACGTCCACGCCCAGTTCCGCCAGCGCCCTCGCCATCACCAGCTTCTGTGGTGGCGTCATGCTGCAGCCGGGTGATTGCTCACCGTCGCGCAGGGTCGTGTCGAAGATGGTAATTCGCGGGGTGTTGTTGGTTGGAGTATTCACCAGAGGGTCTCCTCGACTGCGGCGGTAACGGGAATTTTGGGGGAATCGGATTTGGGGCTGCGCTGTGTCGCTGCGACGACACGGCTTCTAAGTCGTTCGGCGTTACGCCGTCGAGGTTTACGCGGGGGACTGGGGCGCACTTCAGACAACAAGGTCGACAATACCGTGGCATCGATGTTGCCGCCCGATACCACCGCACACTTACGCTTGCCGGAGACGCGGCGGCCGGCGGCCAGCGCCAATGCGCCGGCGCCTTCGGCGATGACATGCTCTTCCAGCGCCAGTCGCACCAGGGTTTCGCGCAGTTCGGCTTCGCGCACGATGACCACGTCGTCGAGCAGGCTGGCGCACAGGCGGCGGGTGATGAAACCGGGGATCTTGACCTTGACGCCATCGGCCAGGGTCGGCACCGGATCAACTTCGCGCACGTCGCCCTTGATCGCGCGTGCCATCGAGTCCACGCCTTCGACCTGCGCGCCGATGATGCGCACGCCCTGCGACTTCAAGGCCAGCGCGACGCCGGAGGCCAGGCCACCACCGCCGATCGGCACGATCACCACGTCCGGTGCATGCGGTGCCAGTTCGATGCCCAGCGTGCCCTGGCCGGCGATCACGTCGGGATCATCGAAGGCGGACAGGAAGCGGTAGCCGTTCTGTTCGGCCAGCTCGCGGGCGAAGGCATAGGCTTCGTCATAACTGTTGCCGTGCTGGCGGACGGTGGCGCCCCAGTGCTGGACGCCGGCGATCTTGGTGGCCGGTGCACCATGCGGCATCACCGTGATGGCCTGCACGCCCAGCCGGTGCGAGGCCCAGGCCACGCCCTGGGCGTGGTTGCCGGCCGAGGCGCAGATCACCGGACGCTCGTCGCCGCGTTCCAGTGCGGCCAGCATGGCGTTCAGGGCGCCGCGCACCTTGTAGGAACCGGTGCGCTGCAGGTTCTCGAGCTTGAGCCAGGTGCCGAAGCGCTCGGCGTAATGCAGCGGGGTAGGCGGCAGGAAACGGCGCAGGCGGGCCTGCGCGGCCAATACGTCGGCGACGCTGACGTTCAACGTGTCAGCGGGTGTTGCAACTGCGACGGTGCGGCCACGGTCAGGCATGTACGTGGCCGTCACCGGATACAAGCGAACCAGCTGTCGACTGTTCGCGTTGAAGAAGACGCCTCCGTGGCTTGTGGCGGCGTACTACCGGTACGCCACTTACGTCGCTGCTCATACGCTGGCACCTGCTACCGGTACCAGCTGCACGGATTCGCAGTCGTAGACCTTCTGCAACTGGTGGCACAGGGTTTCCGGCGGGCGCGTGCCATGGATGTCCATCTGCACGTGCCAGCGGCCGGCATCGTCGGCATTGCGATTGCCGGCGATGTTGCTGGGGGCAAAGCCGCGCCGTTCGACCATGCCGATCACGCGCACCAGCGCGCCTTCGGCAGGCTTCAGCACCAGGTCAAGCCGGTATTGCATTGGAACTCTCCTGCACTGCCTTGGCATGGGCTGGGTTGCTGTCCAGCATGGTGCTGTTGGCGTTGTTGGGTGGCACCAGCGGCCACACGTTGGCGCGTGCATCGATGGACACGTGCAGCAGCGCCGGACCGGGCGTGTCCAGCATGGCGGCCAGTGCGTCTTCAACCTGCGCACGCTGGGTGATGCGGGTGGCGGGGATGCCGAACACCTGCACCAGCGCTGCGAAATCCGGGTTGTCGGACAGATCGATCTCGCTGTAACGCTCGGCGAAGAACAGCTCCTGCCACTGGCGGACCATGCCCAGCGAGGCGTTGTCCAGCAGCACGATCTTCACCGGCAGGCGACAGCGGGCGATGGTGGCCAGCTCCTGCACGTTCATCATGAAGCTGCCATCACCGGAGACCAGCACCACGGTGCGATCGGGGCAGGCGAACTGTGCGCCCATCGCCGCCGGCAGGCCGAAGCCCATCGTGCCCAACGCACCGGAAGTCAGGTGGTTGCGTGGGTGGTTGAAGCGGCAGTGCTGCGCCACCCACATCTGGTGCTGGCCGACATCGCAGGCGATGACGGTATCCGCCGGCGCCACTTCGCTCAGCCGCTTCAGCAGCGCCGGGGCGTAGATGTCATGGCCGGGTGCGTCATAGCGGGCGGCGAATTTTTCACGGTTGGCGGCGCAACGTGCGCGCCAGCTGTTGCAGCTGCTGCGGATGCTGGTCAACGCCTGCAGGCCGGTCTTGACGTTGCCGGGGATGGCGATGTCGACCGCGCGCAGCTTGGAGATCTCGTAGGCATCGGCATCCAGGTGGATGACGCGGGCGAACGGCGCGAACTCGGCCAGCTTGCCGGTGGCGCGGTCATCGAAGCGGGCGCCGACCACGATCAACAGGTCCGACTCCTGCACCGCCATGTTGGCGGCGCGGGTGCCGTGCATGCCCAGCATGCCCAGGTACTGCGGGTGATTGGCCGGCAGTGCACCCAGGCCGCGCAGGGTCAGCACGGTCGGGATACCCGAGCTTTCGACGAAGTGGCGGAACTCGCCAACCGCATCGGCCAGGCCGATGCCACCACCGCCATAGATGACCGGCTTCTCTGCAGCGGCGATCATTTCCACAGCAGCGGCCAAACGCTCGGCCGACGGTGCCGGAACCGGATCGATCGAGGCCGGCACGTGATCGGGCAGGTGCGAGGCATCGCCCAGCTGCACGTCCTTGGGCAGGTCGATCAACACCGGACCGGGCCGCCCTTCGCGGGCGACACGGAAGGCCTCGGCAACCACCTGCGGCAGCTCATCAACGCTGCGCACCAGCCAGCTGTGCTTGACGATCGGCATGGTCATGCCGAACACATCCAGTTCCTGGAACGCGTCGGTACCCAGCAGCGGGGTAGCGACCTGGCCGGTCAGGCACACCATCGGTACCGAGTCGAGCATGGCGTCGGCGATGCCGGTGACCAGGTTGGACGCGCCCGGGCCGGAGGTGGCCACGCATACGCCTACCTTGCCGCTTGCGCGGGCATAACCATTGGCGGCAAGCGCCGCACCCTGCTCGTGTCGTACCAGGATGTGCTTGAGGCTGGAGTCCACCAATGCGTCGTAGAACGGCATGATGGTGCCGCCCGGGTAGCCGAACAGCGTTTGCACGCCTTCGGCTTCCAGGGCCTGCGTCAGCCAGCGTGCGCCGTTACGGGGCGCACCGGGGGTGGAAGTGTTCATGCAGCGACCTTTGCCAGTTGCGGGTGGGGGACCGCGGATTACGCAGTCTGACCTTGCAGCCAAACCATCTTGGCGCGCAGTTCCTTGCCAACCTTCTCGATCGGATGTTCCATGTCGGCCTGCTGGAACTTCTTGTAGTTCGGCAGGCCGGCGTCGTACTCGGCTTCCCAGTTCCGGGTGAAGGTGCCGTTCTGGATGTCGGTCAGCACGTCCTTCATGCGCGCCTTCACCGAGGCATCGATGACGCGCGGGCCGCTGACGAAATCACCGTACTGGGCGGTCTCGGAGATGAACTCCAGCATGCGGGTGATGCCGCCTTCGTAGAACAGGTCGACGATCAGCTTCAGTTCGTGCAGCACTTCGTAGTAGGCGATTTCCGGCTGGTAGCCGGCTTCGACCAGGGTTTCAAAGCCGGCCTGCACCAGCGAGGAAGCGCCACCGCACAGCACGGCCTGCTCGCCGAACAGATCGGTTTCGGTCTCTTCCTTGAAGGTGGTCTTGATGATGTTGGCGCGGGCGCCGCCCAGGCCAGCGGCATAGGCCAGTGCCAGTTGCTCGGCCTTGCCGCTCTTGTCCTGGTAGACCGCGTAGATGCACGGCACGCCGCGGCCGATTTCATACTCGCGGCGCACCAGCGCACCCGGGCCCTTCGGCGCGACCAGCACCACGTCCAGGTCGGCGCGCGGCTCGATCATGCCGAAATGCACGTTCAGGCCGTGTGCGAACAGCAGGCAGGCGCCCTGCTTCATGTTCGGTGCCAGCACCTCGTTGTAGAGCTTCTTCTGCACCATGTCCGGGGTCAGCACGGCGACCAGGTCGGCGTCCTTGACCGCTTCGGCCGGGGTCTTGACGGTGAAGCCATCGGCCTGTGCCTTGACCTCGGTGGGGCCGCCAGCGCGCAGGCCGACAACCACGTCGAAGCCGGATTCACGCAGGTTCATGGCATGGGCGCGGCCCTGGCTGCCGTAACCGACGACGGCGATTTTGATCTGGGGCAGTTCGTTGGTGCTCATGGTGCTTGGGTTCCTTGCGATCAAGAGAGACATGCAGAAATAAAAACGGCCGTTGCGTCAGGACGCAGCGGCCGGGGCGGGCGGGGCAGACACCATGCAGGCGGCAGCGCTGCGGCAGGCAGCGTTGGCGGTGTGTTTGTTCGTGGTGTCAGTGGTTGGGTACATGGTTTCAGATGAAATAGAAGCTGGAAACGAAAAACCCCGCACCGGGGTCGGCGCGGGGTCTTTAGTCGAATCTGGCTGTCTTTACGTTACGCGCCAGTCTGCCCCGCACCTGTTGGCTCGGTAATAAGTACGAGTACAAGAATCGAGGCCACGGCGTGGGCCGGGGTCGAAGTCAGGTCAGCGGTGGCGTTGTGGCGTTGCAGCATGGGTCGAGATAACCACCCCGTAGACGCGGTGTCAACGCTTGCAGGTGTGATTGCCTGGATTCGCCGCACAAGCCCCGTCGTAGCGGCATGGTTGCGGCTGAAACCTACGTCGGGGCCGATCCGCAGCGCGCCGATTGCGCGGATTTCGCCCCACGGCAGCAGCCCGACCAAGGTCCGAACGCGATCATTCGCAGATTGATGATTGGATTGCGCTGCTTTTGCCGGTTTAACAAGTAAGGGCCTCATTTGCTGGGCCAACCGGGGGCAAAACCATGACGCACGTAGTAGAGCAGGACACGCCATGCATAGGCGCAAACCGGTGTGGCGGGCACAACAGCGCACCGGTCACGGGTCTGGTGCAGTTGATGGGGCAGGGCGACGGCCTGCCGGCACCATTGATCTATCGAAAGGGTTGGGCCCTGCTGGGCTACCTGGCGATGGAGTCAAACCGCATGCATTCGCGCACGGCGCTGGCGGCGCTGCTGTGGCCGACGCTGGGCGAAACCAGTGCACTGACCAATCTGCGCCAGGTGCTGAGCAATCTCAACCGCTTCTGCAGTGCAGCCCTCGGCACGGACATACTGCGCATCGAGCGCGGCAGCGTGGGGTTGTTCCGGGACCAGGAGATGCGCTTTGACATCGACCTGCTGCAATCGGTGCCCTGCCAGGCGGTCTATATGCTGGCAAGGCACAGCAGCTTCCTGGATGGCATGGATGATATCGCCGGCATAGATTTCCGTAGTTGGTTGGAGACCAGTCGGCAGGAACTGGATGGCAGGCTGGTTGCGGCCGCGGAGAAGTGCTGTGATGAGCTGCTGTCGAGCCGCCAATGGGAGCGCGCGCTGCTGATGGCGCGCGCCTTGGGCCAGCATGATCCGTGGAACGAGGCGCACGCGCAGCGGGTTATGCGGGCCTATACCGGCAGCGGCATGCTCAGCGCCGCCGTCAATGCCTATCAGCGCTTCGAAGTGATGCTCCGATCCGAACTGGGATTGGACCCCGGCAAGGAGATACGCCACCTGTTCGCGCAGATATCCAGCGGGGCAGGGGCACTGGCATCCGCGCGGAGCGGCGGAATGGGGACGGAGCGGACGCACATGGGGCGCGTCGCGCTGGCGTGAGCGACATCCCCCGGAGCACTGCAAGGGCGTGCCTCGCGGCACGCCTTTTTCGTTCCGGAAAAGCAGCATGACGGTGCGTCCGCTGCCGGTGCAGGACAGGTTACGGCGGTGCTTTGTCTTTCTGGACGCCGCCTTGGGTGGCGGCGTTGGTGGTCGGGGTTCCATGCAACAACCGCGGCCTTGCCTACTTGAGACCTTCGGCCGCCGCCTGCTGGGGAAGCCGCGGCGATATGCCCAACATATCCGCCCTGCGTGCCTCCAGGTCGATGGTTCTGGCAAGTTCGGTCGAGCGGCTGGTGAGTGAGTACACGGTACGATCGGGGTCGTCGTCGGTGGGGTTGCCACTGGCAAATGCCGCCTCGGTCTTCTCCGCTGTCCTGACGCTTTCCACCGACTTGGCCTTGGAGGCTGCGGCGGCGACCGTGGCGCCAATCGCACTGCCTACCCCCACGATGGACAAACCGGCGCGCCAGGTCCATGCGCCATAGGTATTGAACGCTTCAGACACGGTATCGTTGCTGCCACCCATGGCGGCGGATATCTGCGCGACTGCCGACTGGATGTCGGCATCCGCACTCTTGTCGGACGCCCGTGCAAGCTCGGACATGATGGAGAGCTGCTCGGCGTAGTCCTCCATCGCCGGTACGTTGATGGCAGCAGCGGCGGCTGCATTGGCATGGGCGTGGAGGGCAGCACCCACCGATTCACCGCAGCGCAGCCGGGTCCACACCTGCTCCAGGCCTACCGCGCGTACCCTTTCGGGATGTTCGACGCTGGCAGGTCGCCGTGGAGAGGGCAGTGCGCTGCTCGCCGCGGAGTCCAGTGAAGCGGTGGAGAGTGCATAGGCGATATTGCCCACCATGGCCTCGCCGCTCCCCTGCGCGCGCAGGGTGCGCAGCTGCCCGGCTTGCAGTCCAGCATTCATCGCGCTGCGCAGTGCGTAGCAGAAGTCCAGGCCATTGATCTCGAGGTCGGCTGTGTCGTCACAAGCCCCCGGCTTCGTGCAGGTGTCGGGCAGCATCACCATCGAGGCGATGCTGGAAGACGTGGCATTGCTTAGCACCTGCAGGGTGGGCGCGCGGTTGGCTGCCACGGTGAGGTCGGCGTTGACGGTTGTCACATCCGGATCAACAGCGGCGAGCGCATTGTTGCGATAGACCGCGTAGCGCAGGCCGGCAGCGCGCTGGTCCGGGAGACCGAGCTCCCGGTACGGCAGCTGGCCATGTTCCAGACTGCAGTCGGGGATGCCGTTGTTATCGGCAGCCGGGCAGGGCAGGTGATGATTGCTTGCCGCATAGGCCAGCAGCGCATCGTCGGCGCGCTGCAGCAGCGTGCGTTGCATGATCTGCTGGCTCTCGCTGTGGCTGAGCATCAGCCACCGTGCCAGCAGCACGCCAACGATGCCCAGGATCACCAGCGATACGGTAAGTTCGATCAGCGAGAAGCCACGTACGCGGGATGAGGAAATGTTGGGGTGACTCATTTATCGATTCCTGCGCTGTCCAGGGCTATGGCACTCTGCTTGGCGGCCTGGCTTGCTGCGGAGGCCTTCTGCCACTGTGTGGCGGCGATCTCCTTGGCTTGTTTTGCCGCTTGCAAGGCCGCCTCGGCCTCTTCCACCTCACCGGTGGCGAGGTGGACCAGATAACTCGCATAGCCGATGCCGGTGAGTGCATTGGCATGCTCGCCCAATGCGATGGTGATCTTCAGCGGCGTTTCGAAGTCGCCTGGTGTGGTCATCACTGCGGCAATTGTTTCATCGAAGATTGCGAATGCCAGTGCGGCGCCGGCAGCGGCCATGCCGGCATCGGTGGCGGCCTTCAGCGCACGCGCTGTCCGCTCGTCGAACTTCCGGAACCGGGCATTGAACTCGGCGACCCGAGCGGTGCTGTAGGCCGCTGCCGCGGACTGCGCGGCTCCCTGCGCACGACCCACGCGGTCACTGCAGGACAGACGGCTGGACAGCTCGCCAATGCCGGCGGCCTGGGTGAGGCGATGCGCATTGTCTGGCAACCCGGGCAGGTGAAACGCAATTGCGGCACTGCCGACATCCGCGCCGACATCGGCGCGATGGTTGTTGATGGCCAGTGCATAGGCTGCAGCAAACTCGATGCCAGGAAGCTTCGGCGCGGTTTTCTGCAGGTCCATCAGGCGCAGGCACAGGTCCAGCCCGTTTATCGGCGAGGTCGGGTTGGTGGCAGTGCCATCGGGGATGCGCGGGGAAAAATGGCTGCCAAGCGTCGGCAGCAGATCCGCCTGCACCTGGTAGAGGATGCGCGTGTCGCTGGACAGGCCCAGGTCGCGTACCGGTAGCCATCCGGCGGTCTGGCCCGGATTGGCACGGCCATCACCATCGGTGTCCGCCGCCGGAAGCTTCAGGTTGGCACGCAGATACCCCAGCAGGGCATGCTCGGCCTGTGCCATCCGTTGTTCGTCATTGTCAGCCTTGAGCACCTGCGTGCCCGCAGGTATCAAGGCGAACACCACGGCCGAGATCAACCCTGCAATCACCAGGGCAATGGCCATCTCGACGAGGCTGAAGCCGCGTTGTGCGTGACGATGGATGGTCATGGCGTAGCCACCGCGGGGCGCGCTGGGCCCACCGCGCCGCGCGTGTCGGCCTTCAGCAGCAGCGCGGGAGCGCCCACTGCCAGCGCCTCCTCGTTGCCTGAGCCCGGCCCTGCTGCATTCTGCAGCGTGAGATATTTGGCTTCCAGCTCCTTGAAGCGGGCCTCGGTCTGTGTGCGATTTGTGATTGCCTTGTCCGCACCTTCCTTGGCCCGCAGCCAGTCGCCATAGGCGCGGGAGTAGGGATAGCGGGAGCACTCGGACCCCGATTGCCCGGTCGTCCTGATGAAATCGCAGGCATCGCCGGACACCACGTTTTCCGTGCTGATGAGATGTACGCCATTGGCGCCATCGATCGGCAGCTCGTTGTAGCGCCAGACATTGCTGGTGTCCCAGGTGAACGTCGGGACGCTGGTATCGATGACGACCCTGCGATTGTTCCAGCTGGTCGGGTACCTCAGGTAGGGCGAGCTTTGCCGGTCGTAGGAGCGTTTGGTGGCGTCGCGGTCGCGCTCCTTGTTTGCCAGCGCGTCCTTTGCGCGCTGCAGGTCAAGATCGATCATCGGCGTGCATTGGGCGTCATAGTTGATCGGCTCCCCGGCACCCGGGCTGAGTTCGTTGAACACGCGGGTGGAGCCATCGGGGTTGGCCAGGGTATAGGTGCAGGTTTTCATGTAATGGACCTGCTGGCGCGAGTTCTTGCAGATCTGCATGGAGTCGGGGTTGTTGGCCCCGCGACATACGTTTTCGGCGTCCTTCTCCGCACCCGCAACCAATCCCAGCCACTGCGTCCGGTTGGCTGTCTTCTGGTCGATGGCACGCTTCATGTCATTGGCCTCGCGCTGCAGCACGGTCCATCGCTGGGCATAGCCGCGACGGAGCTTGGCATCCTGCAACGCATTGGGCAGGAAGCGGGTCACCGAGCTCCAGCCCGCGGGTTCCGGTGGGATGACCGCGACGCAGTTGCCGTTGCTGTTCTTGTATGGGCCGGAGCCTGTGTACTCACAGGTGGTTCTCTTGTACTTGGCCGCGGATGGGCCCAGCACCATCAACGAGGCCAGCGATGCGTCCTCGAACGGCAGGATGCGGTTGACGTAATACACCTGTTCGGCGGCGACCATGTTGCGCTCGGTCACCTTTGCGCTCTCGACATCCTGCTTCAACCCGGGCTGGAAGCCGGTTTTCTCCTCGCACTCGTATTGCGGGATGCCCGCGTCGTTGAAAATCAATTCTCCGGCGGGGTCCCGGCGCTGTATCGGTAGTCCGGTGGTGGGGTCTGTCTTCGTCTCGCAGACGGTTGCATCGGCGCCGTACAACATCTTTTCCATTGATTTGAGCACCCCCTCGACCGAGGTTGTGTCCGGCCGCTGCCCTGATTCCTTGGCGCGATCACGCGCCTTGACGTTCGCATCCAGGGCCAGGCCGATGGGCACCAGCGCCACGGTGTTCTGCACCAGTGCCGAGATCGACTGGATCATGGCGCCCACGCTGAGGATGTTGGCGATGATGTCCTTGCCCAACGGTGCGCAGACAATACCGAGCGAGGCGATGCATATCGCGGTATCGATCCCCAGGGTGACACCGTGGAATACCGCCGATTGGATGGAATCCACCAGCGTCAGCGAGCTGAGCACGATGGAGGTGATCGCCATGACCTGGGCGAAGGTGGCATCGCGGACCTGGGCCTCACCGTTGCCTTCATTCGTGTCCTGGAAATCGATGACGGTGGCATGATTGGCGACGGCGCCGGCCAACACGTCCATGGACAGCAACGCCACGCTGCTGGGGGCCTCCATCGCGTTCGTTGCCGCGTACTGGCGGCAGCCCACCAGTGGCGCCAGCTCGGCGAAGGTGCGGGCAAGCGTGCGGTCGTCGTAGTCGACATCACCCGGCTTGGCGGGACTTGGCAACGCCGCTGAGGCGGTGCTGTCGAAACGGCTGCCTTCATTGCCGGTGATACCGGCCGCTACCAGGCCATAGGCAAGGTTGTACTGCTGGTCTGCGGTCCTCGTGGTGGCGTAGGCATCGGCGATGCCGCCGGAAACGGCGTTCTGGCCGAGCGCGGCGCAGAAGTCCAGGCCATTGCCCAGGCCCGCGGTCGGATCAACATAGTCCTCGAAGGCTTCGCCCTGCTCGTTGACCGGGATGTAGGCGTCGCCGGTGTCGGAGAGGGCCGGTTGGCGGTGCTGCGCGCCAGCTGGGTCCGTGGCGATCACGCCGCGTGATACCGAGTAGCGGATCGGTCCGATGCCGGCCCCGAGTTCCATGGCACCCGGAAGTACGGCCACGGGAAGGAAGCCGACGGCCTGCGGCGAGCCGGCGCTGCCATCATCAACGCAGCTCTCCAATACGCTGGAGGGTTCCTCGCTCCAGCGGCTGGCCGGGCAGGGCAGGCGCCCGTGTGCTGCGGCATATGCGGTGAGGGCTTCGTCCGCCCAGCGCAGGGTGTGCTGCTGGTTGCTTGCCTGGGCGAGTGGTCGCTTGGCGTTGAGGAGCAGGGTGGCGGCGGCCACCGCCACGCCTGCCAGCATCAGCACCAGCATGACCTGCAGTAGGCCAAAGCCGCGTTGGGCGGGGGGTGTGGAGGTATCGGCGAGTGGATCAGGGCTGACGTTGTGCATGACTGCAGGTCCGATTACTGGCTCATTTTTATGTAGGCGGTGACCGTTGCGCTGGCGGCATCCATGCTGGTGGTTGCATTGCTCATTTCGTCGCGCGACCAGGCGGCGTTCTCCGTGGGGGTGGCGACCTTGTTGGTACCTGGCCGCTTCTCGCGCACGCGCCCTGCGCGCGCATCGACCTTGCCGTCGATGCGTTGATCCAGTTGCTGTGCCAGCTCCGGCGTCAGACCGTGGAGTACCAGCACGTTGCGTGTTCGCTGGACGTAGCCGGTGGAACTGGTTGGCTCGTGCCAGCCGGAGATCGCCTGCAGGCAGACCTGCAGGCGTTGCGGCAGGCCATTGCGGTCCTGGTAGATGTAGGCATCCTGGCGGCCCTCCATTGCACCTTGTGGCAGGGTCACGCCCGCCTTGAGCATCTCGTCGACCAGCTGCGTGCTGCACAGCGCGGTCGCGGCGGTGCCGCCACCAATCATGCCGGTGAGGGTTCCGTCGTTCGGCACGCTACCGGTCTGGCTCGCGTAGCGGTCATAGGCGAGAATCCAGCCCTGCACGAACTCGCTGCTGATGCGTTCGGCGACCGCGCCGCGGTAGACGTCGCGGCCGACAGTGACCGCACCCAGGATGAGCGCGATGATGACCAGCACCACTGACATCTCCATCAGGGTGAAGCCACGGTTGGATCGGATTGATTTCATGGTCGGGGCGGTCCTTACATCTGCGGCGATGTGATGGCCTGCTGTACCAGGTCGTAGACCGGTAGCAGCAAGGCGACGATCAGGAAAACGAACATGCCGCCGCCGAACAGGACGACAACCGGCTTGATGATCTCCGACAGGTTGGTGATCAGGCGCTGCAGGCGCAGGCTGTACTCTTCGGACAGCCGCGAGAACTGGCTGTCCAGGGTGCCGGTATCCTCGCCAACGCTGATCATGCGCACCATCATCGAGGGGAAACCGCCCACCTGGCGCATAGCCGAGGACACCCGGTCACCGCGTTCAAGCACCTGGCGGATGGCGATGATGCGATCACGGTAGTACTCGTCACGCATGGCGCGCTCCATCACCTGCAGGCTGCTGACCATGTCGACGCCGGCGCGGATCAGCAGGGCCATGTATTCAGTGAAGAAGGCCAGCCCTGAGGAGAACATGATGGTCTTGGCGATGGGGAGCTTGTGCAGTGTGTAGTGCACGGCGCGACGGAAGCGCCGGCTGTAGCGCCAGGTCACCCACAGCACGAAGGCCAGCGCCACCATGCCGGCGGCGATCATGGCGATGTGCCCGATCAGCCACTCGGAACTGCGCATCACCCAGACCGTCAGCGGCGGGAGCTTGGCGTTCATCTGCTTGAAGAGGTCGGACAGGTTGGGGATGACGTAGTAGATCCAGAAGCCACCGGCGGCGAAGATCGCCGAGAACACGAAGGCCGGGTAGATCAAGGCCTGGCGGGTGTCGGCGGTCATCCGCGAGATGCGTTCGACGTGGTCGGCCGCTTCCATCAACATCTTGTCCATCGAGCCGGTTTCATCGCCGATCATGATCAGGTTGCGAACCGTCTCGGGAAACGCATCCGGATAGCGGCCGAAGGCATCACTCAACGATGCACCGGCATCCAGCTCATCCAGCAGGCGCCGTGCCAGCCGGGCCGGATTGGAAGCACGGCCGGAACTGACCTCGTTGGCGACTGCGCGCAGTGCTTCCATGACCGGAATGCCGCTGCTGGTCATGACCGCCAGGTCGCGCAGCATGCCGGCCAGCTCCACCGGCTTGATGCTGGGCTTGATCAGGTGGGTGATGGAGCGCTGGGTTTCCGCCAGCCAGCCAGGGAAGCGGTAGAGTTTCAGCACCACCGCATCGAAGTTCTTCTCCAGCCACATGCGTGCGGAGGCATCGTGCTCGACCGCCAGCTGGGTTACCCCTGCGCGGACGCGGCCGTTGGAGAGCAGCAGTCGGTAGTAGTAGACGTTCATGGCGACGGGCCTACACCAACCACGCGCAACACTTCTTCGGTGGTGGTCTGGCCGGCGATGACACGTGCACGTGCGACCTGCTCGATGCCCTTGAAGCCGGCACCCATGGCCAGCCCGCGCAGGGCCTCGCGGCTGACATCATCGGCAATGCCATTGGCCAGGGGTTCGTCGACGATCATGATGTCGTAGACCGGCAGTCGGCCATAGAAGCCGCTGCCACGGCAGCGGTCGCAGCCGGGGCCGCGGCGCCCAAGGCTGCCGATGGGCAGCTCCAGCCATTCGCACTCCTTGTCGCTGAAGGGAACATCGGCGGCACAGAACGGACATACCTGGCGGACCAGTCGCTGGTTGACAACCGCGAGCAGGTTGTCCGCGATCACCTGTGCCTCCAGGCCCAATGGACGGAGGCGAGGTACCACGCCGAAGACCGTGGTCACGTGCAGCGTCGACAACACCAGGTGACCGGTTGCGGCGGCTTCGATTGCCGCCTGTGCGGTTTCTGCGTCGCGCATTTCGCCCAGCAGGATCACGTCCGGGTCGTGGCGCAGGAAGTGGCGCAGGGCGGAACCGAATTCATAGCCGGCGCGTCGGTTGACCTCGGTCTGACCGGCACCCGGCACGCGGTACTCGATGGGGTCTTCGACCGTCAGCACATTGCGTTCGATCAAGGACTGCATGCGCAGTGCGGCGTGCAGCGATGAGCTCTTGCCCGAGCCGGTAGGGCCGGTGATGAGGATCAGGCCCGCCGGTTTGGCGAACAGGCGCTCCAGCAGGGCGACATCCTCGGGGAAGAAGCCAAGTTCCTCCAGGCCGGCAAGATCGCTGTGCTCCGGCAGCAGGCGCATGACCATGCGCTCGCCGGACTCGGTGATCAGGGTGGAGACGCGAACGGTCAGCGCGGAGTCGAGCACCGTGGCGCGGAAGCTGCCGTCCTGCGGACGGCGCTGCTCGGAGATGTCCATCTCCGAGGCGAGCTTGATGTAACCCAGCAGGCGGCTGAGCGAGTTGGGCATGGCCCACATCGGCCGCAGCACGCCGTCGACGCGGAACAGGACATGCAGGCTGTGTTCGGACGGCGCGATGTGGATGTCGGTTGTACGCTCACGAACGGCCAGGTGGAGCAGGTAGTCCAGCAACTTCTCCGGGCTGTAGGCGTGGTCGTTGTCCGTCGCAAGGCGGCGGATCTCTTTCTCCAGCAGCGCTTCGATCGGGTTCTGTGCAAAGTAATAGGTCTGCCGGATCAACCGCGCGACCTTGCCGTACTCGCCTTGCAGGAAGCGGCAACGCAGGCCACAGCGCTGCAGCACAAGCTGGGCCACGGCCGCCTGGTCGGCATCACCGAGCAGGACTTCCAGTTGATCCCCGTCGCGACGCAGCGGCAGGAACTGGCGCATCTGGCACAGTTCCCGGTTGAACATGGCCAGGATCTGCGGGTCGGCGATCGGCAGGGTTTCCGTCGGCGCGAACTCGATGCCCAGCATGCCTGCATGGGTGCGCACGATGTCCGATTCGTTGGCCAGGCCATGGCGGATCAGCAGGCGGCCGAAGCTGGTCTGCTCCACCAGGTTCTTCTGGCGGGCGTACAGCAGCTGGATCGGGTCAAGCAGCCCCTGCTCGTTTAGCAGTACGCCCAGCTTGGCCTGTTCAAGGCTTACCAGACCCTGGCTCGAGTTGGCGGAGGCGGAGGGGATGCGGGAATCAACCGTGGCCATTGGCGGAGGGATCCATGTCGTTCGAGGAGGTGGCTTGCGGCTTGCTGAGTGAAAGCAGGTGCAAGGTCAAGGGGTCCGGCGTGCCTGTTACAGGCAGGAAGCTGCGCTGCTGCATGCGCGAAAGTGCGCGCTGGGTCAGGGGGCCGAAGCGGCCGTCGAGCTGGCCGTCATAGTGGCCTTGCTGTTGCAGCCTGTACTGCAGTTCCTGCACATGCGTATTGGGCTGGCGCTGCAGCAGTTGCGTGGCGGAGATGTGCGGCACGAAGGTGGCGCGCAGCCCTTGCGCTGACCGTTGCAGGCAGAAATCGGCGCGTTGCTGCAGCAGCGCCGCGGCTTCGGCGCGGACGGCGACGCTGAGCTGTGCGCCCGTGCCAAGCCCGGCAAGGCAGCTGGCGTTGGCATACACAGGATCGGGCTGAGCGTGGGTGATGGCGGAGTGCTGCGCCGGCGCCGACGGTTCGGCGTGGGTGACCGCCGGACGCAACGAGAGGGCGAGCGCGCCCAGCACGAGGATGCCCCCCAGCGAAGCGGCCAGGGCCCAGGTATGTCTGCGCACTGCCGTCGGCGCACGGATGCCGGCCTCGGCAGCGGCGGTGCGTATCAATGCCGCATCGATTTTCCTGGGCGTAGTGCTATGCCCGTACAGGCCATAGAGGCTGCGGTCCATGATCTGGTGGATGTGGCGCTGGTTGCCTTTGCTGAGGCGATGCAACGCGCTTACCGCCGCGTCGTCGAGCGCGATGCTGCCGTCCGCACCGGCGCTGTCGAGGCGGAAATGGACATAGTCGGCAACGCGGTCCTGCGGCAAGGCCGAGAGCTGCACATGCTTGCTGATGCGGCTGCTGAGCTGGCGGATGGCGGGCTGCGCCAGCGACTGCAGCAACTCCGGTTGCCCGGCCAGCACGATCTGCAGCAGCTTCTCCTGCCCGGATTCCAGACAGGTAAGCAGGCGCAGCAACTCGAGGCTTTCGATGTCCAGATTCTGGGCGTCGTCGATCAGCAGGACACAGGTGACCTGGCGCTGCCAACGCTCGAGCAGGAAGCGATTGAGGCGATCGATGTTGTCGGCGGCACTCGCTTCGGGCGACAGGCCGAAGTCACGCAACACCGCCGCAAGCAGGTCATTGCCCTGCAGATAGGTATTGAAGACCAGCGAGACCACCATGTCTTCACTTTCCAGCGCGGCCAGCAGGCGGCGTAGAAACGTGCTCTTGCCGGTACCCACCTCGCCGGTGAGCAGGACGAAGCCCGAGCGCGTGCGCAGGCAATGGCTTGCCTCCACCAGCTCGCGCTCCACCGAAGCGGTCTGGAAGTAGGCGACGCTGTCCGGCGTCGGCGGGAACGGCGAACGATGCAGGCCAAGCTGCTGCAGGTGCTGGCGGGTGGCCGGATTCATTGCTGCGTTCCGCGGATCTGCGCCAGTGCCTGGATGATCAGCGCCGACTCGCCGTTCTCCGCAGCGAGCCGCAACAGGCGTGTCTGTGCGTTGTCGGTCTGCCCGCGTGCCGCTTCAAGCAGCGCCAGGTTCACACCGGCCTGGGTGTCTTCGGGCACACGCGACAGGATCTGCCGATAGCGTTCTTCCGCGGCGAGCAGGTCGCCCTGGTTGTGTGCGATCCAGGCTTCATTGCGCAGCAGGGTCAGGCTATCGGCGGGCAGCAGCTGGCGCAGCCTCTGCAACTGCAGTGCGACGGCGGCATCGTCTTTTTGTGCCACAGCCTCCTGCAGCGTCCGGATGGCTTGGGTTATGGCGGTTTCACTGTCCCTGGTGGTAGTGGCCGCGGGCCGTGTCTGTGCGGCTGGTGCCGTACTTTTGCTGACGGTGATGTTCAACTGCTGGGACTGCACATGGACGACGTCCTGTGCCGCCGCAGCAATCGGGGGACGGTCGGTTGCGCCCGCCGCAGCGGCGGCGGGCGACGGGGTCGAGCGCGGCAGCGCAGGCGCCGCGCCAGCCACTGCCGCGGCCGGGCGCAGGGGCGGCAAGGCCGGAATCGGCGGCGCCGTGCTTGGCAAGGACGCGGGGGCGACCTGGCGGGCGGGTGCTGCCGACGCAGCCTGCACTGCGCCAGCCAGGTTGTGGGGATGCGCTGCCTGTACCGGATTGGCGTTGCTGGAGAATACGTGCACCAGTGTCGATCCCAGTACTACGCACGCCGCAGCCCCCAGCCAATACAGACGTTTCCGCGACGTCCGGCCGTGCGCCTGCGCGGCGGCCGGCGAAGTGCCGGTCGCCGTAGTCGTAGCGCTTTGGCGCAGGGCGTCGAAGATCAGGCTCACAGCACCTTCACCCGCAATACCAGCACCAGTTCGCGGGTGCTATGGGTCTTGGCGCGGGAACCGAACATGCGCCCGAATACCGGCACGTCGGACAGCCCCGGTACGCCACGATCGTCCAGCGACGCATTCTGATCGATGAGGCCGCCGAGCATCACCGTGTCACCGTCGCGCAGGTTGAGCGTGGTGGTGATGCCCTTGACGTTGACCTGTGGAAGGGTAACGGCGTTGCCGTTGGGGAACTCACGCAGGACCAGGCTGCTGGTATCGACCTCGGTCTGCATTGGATGGACCAGCAGTTCGACGCTGCCGTTCTCATGGATCATCGGTGCCACGCCGATCACCACGCCGGAGAACAGCGAATCGGTCTGGATGTCGGTGGACTGGTTGTAGGAGCCACCGCTGCCACCGGTGTTGGAGAAGTTGCTGGTGGACTTGGTGACATAGCGGATGTTGGTGCCCACGCTCAGGTAGGCGGGGCTGCCATTGCGCACGCGCACGCTGGGATTGGACAGCACTTTGACGTTGCCGAAGCCGCGCAGCACATTCACCGCCGCGGAGAACGTGTCAGTGGCGTAGCTGAGCCCCAGCGCCCGGCCCAGGCCCGAGCCAAGCGTCTGGTTGGGGAAGGTGATGGTGCGCGGCTGCTGACCCAGGCGGGTGAGGCCATCATAGGACAGCGGGCTGTTGGCGTCGGGCAGGATGGTGGCGGCGGTATCGCCATAGATGCCGGCGACGCGATCACGCAGCAGGTTCCAGTCGACGCCGTAGTTGCTGCTGTCGTTGAGTGTCACATCCAGGATCTGTGCCTCGACCAGTACCTGACGCCGCAGCTTCTGCTTGTTGTGCTCGATCAGTTCTTCGACGGCGCGCATCTGCGAGGGCCGTGCGCGCACGAACAAGGTGCCGCTGCCGGCATCCAGGTTGTAGCTGGCGGTGGCCGCCGGCTTGGGCTGGTCCGGGCCGGTGGGCGCAACGGCCTGCTTGCTCTTGTCGGTATCCAGGATCACGTCCAGTGCCGCCGCGAGCTGCTTGTAAGGATCATTGTCCTTGCCGACGCTGCCGCTCATGCTCAGTGATCCACGCAGTGACTGGCCACCGCCGCCTTCGCCGGCCATGCCGGCGCCGAATACGTCGCCACCGCTGTTGAGCTCCAATGACGTCACCGAGTTGAGCATGTCGACGTTGAAGATGCGTTCCTTGGTCTGGCTCACCACCAGCGCACCGCCGCGCAGCTCGCCATGCAGGTCGAACGCATCGAGGATGTGGTTGAACACCTCGCGCGCCGACACATTGCTCAGCTGCAGGCTGGAACGTTGTTTCTGCTCCAGCACCTTGGGATCGACGATGAGGTTCATCTTCAGCTCGCCGGCCAACGCCCACAGCAGCTGCCCGACATCCGCATCGAACATGCTGATGCTGACCACGCTGTGCTCCAGCGGGTCATACACCGGTGCCAGCGGTTTGGTGCTTGGTGCTGCCGTGCCCTTGTGTTCGATCGCCGCAAGGCGCTTGTCCTGGGCTTCCAGGAATTTCGCGGACTCCTCCGCGAGAGCGGTGCTGGTGCGCTCCAGTGCCTTGTGCTCGACGGGCGGAAGATCCTGCACGCTGCGTGGTGGCATGTTGGTGCACGCAGCCAACAGCAGCGTGCCGACACCACCGGCCAGCAGGCGGGGAAGATGGCGCGGCTGGCGCTGGCAGGGTGAGTTGCTGTGGTGGCTCGTCATTTCAAAGGCCTCGGAGTTATGCGGGGTCGATTGCTTATCGTTCAAGGGAGGTCAGCCAACCGAGCAGGCTGGTGGCTGACTCGGCACTGGTCTGGTCGTCATTGCGGAAGCTTGCGGGGCGCTCGGGCGGCGCCATGCACAGCGAGCTGGCGGGCTGCGTGGCGATGGCGTTGTTCATGGTGTCGAAGCCGGCAGCGGCACCACCGGCCTGGTCCATGTCCATGCCCGGCGCGATCAGCGCGAACGCCGGGTTGATCGTTTCGCCGACGCCATTGCAGGCAACCTCCGGATTCGCGGGTGTCTCGCTTGGATAGGGCGTATTGGCGGGCGGTAACTTGTAGTACGGCTGGCCCGTAGTGGCCGGTGCTCGCATGGCGCTTGCCAAGGTCGCCAACAGCTTGCTGGAACCGTCCTTGTCGGCGAATTCGGCCCCCCTGCCAGCAGGAATCACCAGGTCCGCCGTGCTGCTGCGATGGACCGCGTAACGGATGCGTGCACGTTGCTCTGGCAGCGTCAGTCCCAGGCTTTCGTATGGCAGCCATCCGACGTTCAATCCCAATGGGCACCCCGCCACGCCGCCGTTCTCGCGGCCGCTATCACCCTTGGGGCTGCTGTCGGGGCAGGGCAGGCGTTTGTTGCGGATGACGAACGCCTTGATCGCCTGCCGTGATTCACCGAGTCGTGCGCTGGCCTCGCTGTAGCTGCGCGACTGCTGGAATGCCTCGTAGGTGCCCGTTGCGGCGCTGGTCAGCAACGCAAGAACACCCACCACGATCGTCAACTCGAGGAGGTTGAATCCACGTTGTAGGCGGAGGCCGTGCATGTCAGGGCGTCGTCTTGGCCGCGATGGGCTGGTTGACGTCATAGCGCAGGCTCTCGCGCAGGGTGATCAGCTGGTTGCTTATCTGCGCCATGCGCTGCTGACGCCCTGGCGTATCTGGCTGCTGGCTGACACTCACCAGTTCCCGCCCGAGTTGCTGGGCCCTGATGGCGATGCGGATGTTGCTGCGAGCCGCTTCGGGGTTCATGCCGGGAGGAAGATTGCCGGTCGCCTGGGCGGTATCGAGCTGCCGCAGCAAAGCCTGTGCCTGCACTTCGTTCTGGGTCATCTGCCGATCCATCTGCTCCATGGCCGTGCGCAGTTGCGCATTCGAGGAGGTTGGCGGCGATGGTGGTGGCATGCGGATGGCGGCCGCCGGGGCCGGGGCGGTGGTGCGTGCATGCGGCCCGGTCTCCCACGGTGCTGCGGTCGCGGTGGCGGACGGCGTGATCTCCGCAGCGGTAGCGGTGGGCGGGGGGGCGCTATCGCTGGCTGTTGCTGTTGCCGCTGTCGCGGCTGGGGCCGCGAGCGGGGCATTGCTGGTCTTGCGCAGACCCACGGTCAGCAACACACCCACCAGGACCATGCTGCCGGCAATCGCGCCGATCTTGACGTAGGGATTCATCGGCTGGCTCCTGCGGCTTCAGGCGACTGGCCGATGTGGCGCACACGCAAGGTGCTTACCTCTCCAGCGGGGCTGCGCACACGCGCCCAGTTGCTGCCGATGGCAAGCACGCGGGTGCCATCGTCCAAGCGCGCGCCCTGGCGAACCGGCATGCCGTTGATGATCGCGGTCGAGCGACCGTCCGCGGTGACCACCAGCGACAGCGATGCCGGCACGAGGGACAAAGTATCGGCATCTGCCACGCCATTGCTGGCGGGGCTCGCGCTACCCGCTGCAGCGCTGTCCGGTACCGCGATCAGTTGGCTACCCTCGAAGCGCGGCTGCGGTCGCAGTGTTGCTGCCGTTTCCAGTACCAGTTTGTTGCGTTGCAGGGAGGCACGCAGGCGTGCAGCTTCTGCGCTCTCCTCGGCGTTGTTGCCAATGAACAGGACCGCCGGCTTGGCGACGACCATGGAGGCCAGCCAGCCGGAGACCGCAAGCCAGCAAAGCAGGGCCGTCATTGCGATGTATTTCTTCTTCACGTGGTGGGCTCCGTCACTGCGTCGGCGCTGGTTGGGGTGGTGGTCTTGAGCAGGTAGGAGAAGACCCCGCCACCGGCACGCGTTGCACCGCCGGATTGCGGATCCAGCGGCACTGGATCGAAGCCCTCCTGGCGCAGGCGCTCAACGAAAGCCGCGATCTGCATGCCAGGTGTGCCGCGGTCCGCATCGACCATGCCATCCACGCGCAGCGTGCGCGGCGGACCTGCATTGGCCTGGCCTGGGGCGGGCTGCTCGACGCGTACGCGCAGGATGCGGACCTCGTCCTGTGCGGCCCTGCGCACCGATTCCAGTCCGGTTACCGGATCGATGCCATCGGTCAATGCCTTGGCCTTGCTGACGAACTGCAGGGCACCATCCAGCCCGGCGGGCATGTTTGCCTTGTCGGCGAGCAGGCGGGCTTCCTGCTCCAGTGTGCTGATTTCCTGGCTGATGGCTTCGCTGCGTTCGTTGGCATCGTGCGCGGCCAGCATCCAGCGGGTACCCAACGCACCCAATGCAATGGCGATGAGCAGCGATGCGGCCGATGCCATTGGCAGGGCCCATTCGGCGAGGTACGCCGCGCGGCTGGGCAAGGGGTTCACCGCATCACGCGAGGATGCCTGCGTGCGCATCCAGGCAATGCCGCTGGACCAGGACTGGCCGTGCTCATCGCGGTAGATGTGCATGGGCACCTGCTTGACCTGGCTGCCGGTAGCGATCGAGAAGATCTCGGCAAGCCGCTCATTGAGCGGTATCTGCTCCGATTCGGAAGCCGGGAGCAACAACGAGCACCAGCGGAACAGCAATGGATCAGGTTCCTCGTCGCTGCGCGACAGATCATCTGCAACCTGCTGGGCAAGTGCGCTGGCGGTCATTGACAGGTCGGATGGATCTTCGCTGTAGGCCATCGATGCACGATGGATGATGTCGTGCTTGCGCAGCGCCAGTACGCTCATCTGCCGTCCACAGTGCACGATCAGGCCTTCACCCGGCTTCAGCGTGCGCCACATCAGCGAGGTGATCGGCAACAGCAGGCAGTGGTCCGGCTGGGCTTCGGCCCATGCATAGCTCTGCTGCCAGGTATCCAGCGGAACGGCTGTATACAAGGTCTGGTAGCCGGCACCCATCGAGCGGTTCTTGTGGATCAGGATCTTGGCATCGCCATCGATCAGACCATCGGCACGCAGGCGTTTCTCGATCAGGGCTACGGCATGGGCGGAGCTGCCTTCCAACGACATGACGCCGCTATTGCCGCCTTCGAATTCGGCGAACAGCCACGCGGGACCTTCCAGCCGCGGGCGGGTCTCGCTGATGGCGACGCTGTCCTGGCCAAAGGAAAGCCAGCGCCCGGCTAGCTGGACGATGCTGTGCATGCTCATTGCTGCGCGCCTCCGGGCGTGCTTTGTGGCGGGGGCACCGGGGCGCTCGACGCCAATGGACCGGTCGCGGTGCGGAAAAGGAGGCTCCCACGTAGCGTGAGCGACAAAGGTGCCGGCGGGCGATCGGAAAAGGAGGTGGGCAGATGGAACAGCCCTTCGCTCGGGTCGGTCACCGAAAGCTCGAAGACGTCGGCGCCAAAGATGCGATCCGGGCTGGGCGCTATGCCGCCCAGCAATGCATCCGAATCCACGCGCGACATCTGGCTTTGATTGAGGTTTATCAATCGCTCGCCCCAGCCAATGGGTTCCATGCCCAGATCGCCGAGCTGATCCAGCAACTGGCGGGCGGAGTTGGCGTTGTCGACCTTCAGTTGCGCCTCCTGCTGGGCCATCCGGGCCTGCGAGAGCAGCTCGTTCCTGTTGCTGAGCTGGTCGTAGGCGCGGGCCAGGCTGCTGCGCGCGGAGATGAACCACACGGCGGTGACCACAAGGGCCAGCAGGGTCACCGCAAAGATCGTCAGGGAGAGACGTCGTGACCGGCGCAGCCGGCCCAGCATGGAGGCGATGGTCATGGGATTACTGATTCATCTTGTAGTGAGCGACCAGGGTGATGATCTGGTCGGTGTCATCGCCACCGCCGGCGACGTTGGAGTTGGCCGAGCCGGCCGAACCCGACTTGTTGGTGTTGTTGCCCTTCCACTCCATGCTTTCGGCATCGGCATTGCTGCCGACGCTGCGCTTGTTCAGGCCCACCTGGCGGAACGCACCGGACTGCGGATCGGGCTTGCCATCGATCATCTGGTCCAGTGAACGGGCAAGATCCGGGGTCAGGCCGGAAAGGACCATCACATTGCCGGCACCGGAGGCGGTCTCTGCCGGATTCCACTGGAAGCAGACCTGGATCTCCTGCGGATTGCCGTTGGTATCCAGATAGACATAGCGGTCTTCAAAACCCTCGCCACGGCCCGGCGGCAAGCTGATGCCGGCGCCCCGCATGAAGTCACGCAGCTTGTCACCGTCCTGCGAGGCAGCCGATACCGGCTGGTCGCTCTTGGTCGACGCCGAGCCATTGCAGATCGCGCCCTTGGTGGCGGTGTTGTTGGCCATGTCGATGTCGTATTCCTTGCCGGCGACCATCAATCGCGGCGCGGCCTGGTTGTCGCCGACGGGGGCACCAAAGCGTTGGTGGTAGCTGTTGTAGGCCACGACCCATTGATCGACGTACTTCTGCTTGATGCGCGTGTATTCGGCATTGCGCTGGACGTCGCGGCCGATCATTACCGCACCGATGATCACGCCGATGATGACCAGCACCACGGCCATTTCGACCAGAGTGAAACCGCCTTGATGGCGCTTGGATCGCATTTGCATTGAAGAGCCCCTTGTGGAAGAACCTGTGTACCCGGCGCGGGTCTGCAGCGACGGGTGGTTTGTTTCAGCGGACTAGATACGGCGGCGGCGTAAGACGTGCGTAAGACGTGCGTAAGAGCTATCTTCCCGGCATTCTCCTGCCGGTCACCTGCCATGCTGCGTACTGCGCTTCTGCTTGCCCTCGCCACGGTATCAGCGGCTGCGTTTGCCGCAGACCGTGTTACCGGTCACGAATTTGCGACCCGCTCCGAAGTGATTGCGCCACACGCGATGGCGGCTACGTCGCAGCCACTGGCCACGCAGATCGCGTTGGACGTGATGAAAGATGGCGGCTCGGCGGTGGACGCAGCCATCGCCGCCAATGCAGCG
The DNA here is from genome assembly GCF_032066555.1 of Stenotrophomonas sp. Classification (GTDB taxonomy): domain Bacteria; phylum Pseudomonadota; class Gammaproteobacteria; order Xanthomonadales; family Xanthomonadaceae; genus Stenotrophomonas. Next base: position 78,908 of record NZ_DAMBKV010000013.1, on the reverse strand, counting down.
CTGGGTCTGATGGAGCCTACCGGCAACGGTATTGGCGGCGATCTGTTCGCCATTGTCTGGGACCCGAAGACACACAAGCTGCATGCTTACAACGGTTCGGGCCGCTCGCCGCGGTCGCTGACGCTGGCGGAGTTCCAGCGGCGCGGCCTGAAGGAGATTCCCGCGACCGGGCCGTTGCCGGTGTCGGTGCCTGGCGCGGTGGATGGTTGGTTCGCATTGCACGCGCGCTTCGGGCGCAAGCCGATGGCTGAGAATCTGGCGCCGGCAATCGCCTATGCGCGCGAAGGGCACCCGGTGGCGGAAGTCATTGCCTACTATTGGGACCGCTCGGTGCCGAAGCTGGTGCAGTATCCGGGCTTCAGGGAACAGTTCACCATCGACGGGCATGCGCCGCGCAAGGGCCAGATGTGGCGCAATCCAAACCTGGCAAACACCTTGCAGCAAATAGCCGATGGTGGTCGCGAGGCCTTCTACAAAGGAGAAATCGCCCGCAGTATTGGCGACTACTTCAAGGCCAATGGCGGTTACCTGAGCTATGAAGACATGGCCGCCCATGAAGGCGAGTGGGTGGAGCCGGTCAGCAGCAACTATCGCGGCTACGACGTGTGGGAATTGCCACCCAACAGCCAGGGGATTGCAGCGCTGCAGATCCTCAATGTGCTGGAAGGTTATGACTTCTCGAAGATTCCATTCGGCTCGGCCGAGCACATCCATCTGTTCGTTGAAGCCAAGAAACTGGCCTTCGCCGATCGCGCCCGTTTCTACGCGGACCCGGCATTCTCGCCGGCGCCGGTACAGCGACTGATATCCAAGGACTACGCTGCACAGCGTCGCAGCTTGATCTCGATGGACAAGGCCTTGAAGGAAGTACAGCCGGGCACGCCCAGGCAGCTGGAGGAGGGCGACACCATCTACATGACCGTGGCTGATGCCGACGGCATGATGGTGTCACTGATCCAGTCCAATTACCGCGGCATGGGTAGCGGCATGGCACCGCCGGGGCTGGGTTTCATCCTGCAGGATCGCGGCGAGATGTTTGTCCTGCAGAAGGACCATCCCAATGGCTATGCGCCGGGCAAGCGCCCGTTCCAGACCATCATCCCGGCCTTCATCACCAAGGACGGCAAGCCGTTCGCCAGCTTTGGCGTGATGGGCGGTGCGATGCAGCCGCAGGGGCACGCGCAGATCGTGATGAACCTGGTCGACTTCGGCATGAACCTGCAGGAGGCCGGCGATGCGCCGCGCATCCAGCATGAAGGCTCGACCGAGCCAACCGGGCAGGCCACCGTGATGCGTGATGGCGGCGAGGTCAATCTGGAAACCGGGTTTTCCTATGACGCGGTGCGTAGCCTGATGCGCAAGGGGCATCGCGTGACCTTCGCCGATGGCCCCTATGGCGGCTACCAGGCGATCATGCGTGATCCGGAAAGCGGCGTTTACTACGGTGCTTCGGAGAGCCGCAAGGACGGTCAGGCGGCGGGGTACTGATCTTCGCTTCTTTTGGTTGTGGCAGGACCGGAGCCAAAGCCAAAGCCAAAGCCCCCCTCCCCAACCCTCCCCTTCGCTGCGCGAAAGGGAGGGGGCCGTTCTTGGCGATCTACAAGATGGCGGCGGAGCTGCTTCTGCCCCCTCCCTTTCGCGCAGCGAAGGGGAGGGTTGGGGAGGGGTAGCTCTTCGCTGCCGTCCTTATCACCCAATTGTTCAGCCCCATTACGCAGCTGGATGCCAAGCCAGCCAGATGCGCCGCGGCAGTTCACAGCCCCCGCAGCTCCCGTTTACCTGTCCAGACCTGACGAACGCTCAGTGACTGCACGTGCTTCTTCCTGTGCTGCCTGCTCGCGCTCGATCCATGCCTCGATCATGTGCCGTGCGCGCTGCGCGAGCCGACGCTGGCGGTTGTGCTCGGCGTCCAGTACGCGATACAGCGATACCATCACCAGCACCATCAACAGTGCGAACGGCAGTGCGGCAATGGTGATCATGCCCTGCAGTGCATCCAGCCCACCCGCCAGCAGCAATGCCGCTGCGATGAGTGCAATGGCGATGCCCCACACCAGTTTGCGTGACAGCGGTGGGTCGCCGGCCTCATCGGTGGACATGCTGGCCAGCACCAGCACCGCGGAATCGGCCGAGGTTACGAAGAAAATGACCAGCAGGACCAAGGCCAGGCCCGACAGCAGCAAGGAGGCCGGCATGCTGTCGAACAGCGTGAACAATACCGTTTCATAACCATTGCCCAGCGCCTGGACGAGATCAGCGTGGCCAAACAGTTGCGCCCATAGCGCGGTGCCACCGAATACGGAGAACCACAGGAAGCCAAGCAGGGTTGGCGCCAGTACCACCCCGACCACGAACTCGCGCACGCTGCGGCCACGTGATACCCGGGCAATGAAGGAACCCACAAACGGTGCCCAGGCGATCCACCACGCCCAGTAGAAGATTGTCCAATCGGCGACCCAGGTGCTGCCCGAGAAGGGCGACATGCGCAGGCTCATTGTCACCAGCTGGTTCAGATAGGCGCCAAGGGTGGTGGTGAAGGTATCGAAGATGAAGCCGGTGGGGCCGAGCACCAGCACGGCGGCCAGCAGCAATGCCGCCAGCGCAAGATTGAAATTGGACAACCACTTGATGCCACGGTCCACACCGCTGGTGGTGGAGATCATGTAAAGCACAAAGGCGATGGCGATGACGGTCATCTGCAACGGCACGCCTGCGGTAACACCGAACACACGTTGCAGGCCGGCAGCGATCTGTATCGTGCCGAATCCCAGCGTGGTGGCGACACCGATTGCGGTGGCGACCACGGCGGCGATGTTCACCATCTTGCTTATCCAGCCGCGATGATGGCGGCCGATGACCGGCTGCAGCATGTCGCTGATCAGCCCGCGACCATTGCGGTTGTATTGGAACCAGGCCATTGCCAGTCCGATCAGCGCATAGATCGCCCACGGGTGCAGGCCCCAATGGAAAAACGAGTAACGCATCGCGGCACGGGCGGCATCCATGCTCTGCGGCGGCAGGCCTTCGGGAGGAGTGACGAAATGTGATATCGGCTCGGCCGCGCCCCAGAACACCAGGCCGATACCCATGCCGGCGGCGAACAGCATCGACAGCCAGCTGGCACGGGAGAAGTCAGGCTCGGCATCTTCACCACCGATGCGCAGGCTGCCGAAGCGGCCGAATGCCAGGTACAGCAGGAAGGAGAGTGTCAGGAACACGATCAGCAGGTACATCCAGCCAGCGCCACGCACAACCTGGGCCAGCGCGGCCTGCACCACGTCGTTGAAGGGGCCGGGCGCGAGGCCGGCAATCAGCACCAGTAGCGCGACCAACGCAATGGAGACACGAAACACCATGAAGGAGCTTCTCCGATCAAAAGAGTGATTGAGGGGAGTGGGCCTGAGCTTGCAGGACAACCGGCTGGCACCATTGCACCCGGCCGGGAAAGGAGGGGCGGCAAGCGCCGCAAGGCAGTCATTCGGAACGAGCCTGTGCGGGATGTTACTGAATGGCGTGTCACGATTGCGTTAGTGGGTCGTGACGGTGCGCATGGCGCTGCCACCCAGCAGTAGCTGCAGCCCGTTGACCGGTGTTGGCTTGGCGTTCTCATTGATTGCAGGTCCAATGACGCCCGAAGCCGGGGGGGCAGTGGCCACTGGGTCGCGGTTGAGACATACCCTTCGAACCTGATCCGGCGCATACAGGCGTAGATAAGCTTCGTGTGCCGCCAGTCGATGTGCCCGCATAGGGCCAGAGCAATGTGCTGGAGGGCTACGATTCTTCGACGATTCCGTTTGGCTCGGCAGAACATACTCATCTGTTCGTCGAAGCCAAGAAATTGGCATTCGCCGATGGTGCCCGTTTCTACGCGGCCCCGGCATTTTCGCCGGCACCGGTACCGCGCTTGTTCTCCAAAGAGCAGGCCGCGCAGTGTCGTGCGCTGAATTCGCTGGACAAGGCCATGAAGGAAGTGCAGCCGGATACGTCGAAACAGCTGGAGGAAGGTGACACGATCTACCTGACTGTGGCCGGGGCCGACGGCATGATGGTGTCGCTGATCCAGTCCAACTGTCGCGGCATGGGTAGCGGCATGGCGCCGACGGGGCTGGGTTTCATCCTGCAGGATCGCGGCGAGATGTTTGTCCTGCAGAAGGACCATCCCAATGGCTATGCGCCGGGCAAGCGCCCGTTCCAGACCATCATCCCGGCCTTCATCACCAAGGACGGCAAGCCGTTCGCCAGTTTTGGCGTGATGGGCGGTGCGATGCAGCATGCGCAGAACGTGATGAACCTGGTCGACTGCGGCATGAACCTGCAGGAGGCCGGCGACGCGCCGCGCATCCAGCATGAAGGCTCTGCCGAGCCAACCGGGCAGGCCACCGTGATGCGAGATGGTGGCGAGGTCAACCTGGAGACCGGCTTCAGCTGGGAAACCGTGCGTGGCCTGATGCGCAAGGGGCATCGCGTGACCTTCGCCGATGGCCCCTATGGCGGCTACCAGGCGATCATGCGCGACCCGGAAAGCGGCGTTTACTACGGTGCATCGGAGAGCCGCAAGGATGGCCAGGCGGCAGGCTATTGAGTTCGGCCCGTACAGGGTGGTTCGCAGCGCATGGTCGCGCTCGGGATCGTGATGCCCACGGCGGATGTTTCCGTTGCGTGGCCGCGGGTCTGGACGGGTGACCCCGCCAAGCGGCAGGTTGGGGCTAGAATGGCGCAGCCATGGACGGTAAACGATAAGCAGCAACGATGCGTATCGGCCGGACTTGCACCATTCCCTTTCGGAGTCGCGCGATGTCCCACGTTGTTTCAATGCCACGGATCATGGTGTTTTCGGCATGTCTGATTGCCAGCCTCGCGGCTGGCGCGGGTGAAGCATCACCCGAGCTCGCGACGGGCGCACGGGTTGCGGTTGGAGCGGGCCCGGCCGATATGGTGTTCTCCGCCGATGGGCAGCAACTTTATGTCACCGAGAACGAAGACAACACGGTTGTCGTAGTCGATGTTGCACGCAGAAGCGTTCTGCGCAGGTTCGGTGATGGCGGATGGAAAGCGCCGGAAGGTGACGGCTGCTCACACAACTTCTGCCGTGGCAGCGGTGCGGCGGGTATTGCCGTCGATGCACAGCGTCAGCGCGCTTATGTCAGTTCCTGGAACATCAATGCACTGACTGCTTTCGATCTGCGCAGCGGGCAGGCGCTTTGGAGCACCCCCTTGCAGCGCTTTCCGCAGCCGCTGCTATTGACTCCCGATGGTGCGCAGGCGTGGGTGTTCAACGGCGTTGCCAATTCCCTGTCGGTGGTGGATGCCGCTACCGGCGAGGTGGTTGCTGATGCGCTTCCCTTGGATGGCGGCGATGCGCGCAACCTGTCGTTCGGACGGCAGCTTGCGCTGACGATGGCTGTCGATGGGCGTCACCTCTACGTAAACAGCATCTTCGGCGACGGCATCGAGGTGTTCGATACCGCGAAGCGTTCGCGCAGTGCGCTGATCGAAAGCGGGGCGTCGCCTTACGATCTGGCGGTCGATCGGAACAATGGCAATCTCGTCGCGCTATACGAAGACGGCGTCGTCGACTACGCGGCCGCTACGCTGTCGCCGCTGCGCGCTTATCGCTTCTGCAATGAGGTCACTACCTGGAACATGGCCTTGAGTGACGATGGCCGTCTACTGGCGCTGACCTTTCCCAAGAATGCGTTGGCCATGGTGGTGGCGCGCGACAGCGGCCTGCTGACGCACGTCTTCCAAACCGATGCCTGGCCGATGAAGGTCGCGTTCTCGCCCGACTCGCGGTTGCTTGCGGTGCTCAATGCGGGAGATACGGCATCCGTATCGCTGCTGGATGTGCACGCACCGATGGACCTTGAACCGCTACGTTCGCAGTTGAGTGAACTGTTCTGCCAGCCGAACACGGAGACGATGCAATGGATGCGTTGAAGAGCGCGATGTCGGCCAGGTCGACGCGATGGGTGCTGGTCGTGCCGCTGATGCTGGCCGCAGCAGTGGGGGCCAGTGAACACTCGGTCCTGCAATGGGAAATGGGTCAGGCAGGGTCCTATGGAAATTCTGACGGTCCTGCGCTGGACGCTCGCTTCATGGGAACGCTGACGCCTTACCGCGACAAGGATGGCGCACTGCTGGTAGCCGATGCCGAAGGCAATGCGTTGCGCAGGATCGGCCAGGATGGGATTGTCACCACGATCATCGGGAAGCCCGGCACGGCAAATCCGATGGCGGCCGGCGGCGACGCACAGCAGCTGACGCGCCCGTCTGAACTGGCCCGCCTGGCCGACGGTCGCCTGTTGGTGGTCGAGCAGCGCGTCAAGGGATTGCGCGCGGTGGATGCCAAGGGCCGGATCACCGCGCTGCAGCTTCGCAAGGGCGAGCCGATGGCGGAGGCCCCTGCCTTGGGTGCTGGCGGATCTGCGGACATTGTGGTCGCCCCGGCGCCGCCATCGCCGCCGTCACTTCCTGCCGAAAGCCGCCAGACTGCTGCTCCCGTTGCGCCGGAAGCGCCACTGCTACCTGATCCGTCGGGCATTGCAGTCGACGCCAAGGGGCGGATCTGGGTCGCCGACAGCGGCAGCTATCGCGAGCGCACCCTGGTGATCGATACGCAAGGCAAGGCACGTCTGTGGGAACCCGGGCAGATGATCATGCTGCGCAAGATCGCCGCGGCAGCCGACGGAAAATTGTGGGGCATCAACGGCAAACTGCTGTTCCGCCTGCATGACGACCGTGCCGAGGTGATGGGCAGCCTGGACGTACCCGAGTGGACGCCGCCGGCCGACTACCTCGTCCAGCCGCCGGCCAGTGGCCCGGTAGCCGCGCTGATCGGGCAGGTACCGTTTTCCGGACGCGGCAGCCTGCCGCCGATGCCTTCGCGGCCCAGGGACGCGGCACCGGTGGATTTCAGTGGTTTGACGATTGATCCGCAAGGGCGGCCCTTGCTGATTGATCGCCACCGGTTGCTGCGCTTCGAGCCGCGCTCAGCGGAGTTCACGACGCTGTTGGCGTTGCCAGCGGCAGCGGATGATCGCGGCTATGGTGACAGCCGGATCGACGCGGTGGCCGTCGATGGCAAGGGACGCATCGTGCTGGCGATTGACGGTGGCAGCGCGCTGTTTGCGCTGGGGGCCGACGGCCGGCTGGCGCTGGTTGCCGGACATGCGCCGCCTTCGGCATGGTGGCAAGGTGACGACATCGAAAAACGCCGGTCGGCCAAACTGCCGGCCTCGCTTGACGACAGCATTGTCATGCTGCCCGATGGCGGCACGCTCTATGTCGCCAGACTGGATAACGCCTTGTTCCAGGTCGATCGCGATGGGAACGCAGCGCTGTGGGCGGGGAACGACAAGAAGGGCCGCAGCGATGGCCCGCGGCTTGAAGCGCGTTTCAGCTATCCCACGGATCTGGCAAGGGCGCGCGACGGAACGGTATACGTTGCCGATAGTGGCAGTGCGCGGATCCGCGCAGTACGGTCTGACGGGGTGGTCCAGACACTGGCCGGCAATTATTCGGAATCGTTTCGCGGCGATGGCGACTTTGCCACGGCCAGCTTCTTCGAGCCGAAGTACATCGCACTGGATGAAGCGCGCAACGTGCTGTACGTGCTGGATGACACCCCCTACGTTGGCAGCGGTGACGTGCGTCTGCGGCGCCTGGATCTGCGTTCGGGCCAGGTCACCACATTGGCCTCCGATGAACACCGGCCGATGGACGTGATCGCTCCGTCAGGCGAGCTGCAACGGGTCAACCGCGCGGCCGTAACCGTGATCTACAAGGACATCGCGGTTGGTCCCGATGGGTATGTGTATGCATTGGACGAGAATGCGGTCTGGCGGATCGACCCGGAGAGTGGTTTGCACCGCATGCTGTTCCACGTTGCGGAGCGGCCGCTGGAGAAAGCGTATGAGCTCGCTTACGCACAAGCCAAAAGCAGCGCGGAGCGGGAGGCGCTATCGGCTGCGAGTTGCAGCTGGGTATGGTGTCGCCCCGAGCGCATCGAGGTGGACGCGCAGGGCAATGTCTATCTGAGCGACGTGGGCAACAACACGGTGCTGCGGATCGGGCTGGATGGCAAGGCTGGCGTGATAGCAGGTGCGCTGGATCAGGTCGGCAACAGGGCGGGTGCGCTACCGGGCGGCCTGCACAAGCCCGGTGGTCTGGCGTTCTCGGCGGAAGGCGACCTGATGATCAACGTCAACGAACAAGGTGTCATGCGTTTGCGCAATCCGGCACAGGCACCCTTCAGCATCGCCGTGCCCGGTGCGGGGGGAGTACCCGAGGATCCTGTGCGCTGACAGCAGATGGGTTGGATTTGCCGGGCTTTGCAGGTCTAATAGCGCCCGAAGCGGGGGTACCGCAGCCTTGGGGCTGCGGTTGAGACATACCCTTCGAACCTGATCCGGTTCATACCGGCGTAGGGAAGCTTTGTGTGCTGCCAGTCGATGAGCCCGTGATGGGCCTGGACTTGGCAGCGTGCGCCTTCGCTTCGTTCCGTCATGCGAATCCCTCGCGTGGCCTTCGCACCCCGCGTGTGGATAGACAGGACGAATGCCCATGAATGCACAGCCCAGCCTGCAGCAACAGGCCCAGCAACTCTCCGAGTCAGTGACCCGGCCGATACCCGGCTCGCGCAAGATCTTCGTCGCCGGTTCGCGCCCGGACCTGCAGGTGCCGATGCGCGAGATCGCGCAGACCCGCACGCCGACCTTGTTCGGTGGCCAGGAGAATCCACCGGTTACCGTCTACGACACCTCCGGCCCGTACACCGATCCGCAGGCCAACATCGATCTGGCCGCCGGGCTGGCGGCGGTACGCTCACGCTGGATCGAAGAACGTGGCGACACCGAGCAGCTGGCCGGGCTCAGTTCCGCGTTCGGACGCAAGCGCCAGCACGATGCCAAACTCGATGCCGTACGCTTCCCCGGCCGCACGCTGCCGCGCCGCGCGATTGGTACCGCCAACGTCACCCAGATGCATTACGCGCGCCGCGGGATCGTCACCCCGGAGATGGAGTACGTCGCCATCCGCGAGAACCAGCGGCTGGACGCGGTGCGTGATGCCGGTCTGCTCGCGCAGCATCCGGGGCAGAGTTTCGGTGCCAACATTCAGCAAATCATCACCCCGGAATTCGTGCGTGATGAAATCGCGCGGGGCCGCGCGGTGTTGCCGAACAACATCAACCACCCCGAGTGTGAGCCGATGATCATCGGCCGCAATTTCCTCACCAAGATCAACGCCAACATCGGCAACAGCGCGGTGTCCTCGGGTATCGCCGAGGAAGTGGAGAAGCTGGTGTGGGCGATCCGCTGGGGCGGCGACACGGTGATGGACCTGTCCACCGGCAAGCACATCCATGAGACGCGCGAGTGGATCGTGCGTAATTCGCCGGTGCCGATCGGTACCGTGCCGATCTACCAGGCATTGGAGAAAGTGGATGGTCGTGCCGAGGAGCTCAACTGGGAGATCTTCCGCGACACCTTGATCGAACAGGCCGAGCAGGGCGTTGACTACTTCACCATCCACGCCGGGGTGCTGCTGCGACACGTGCCGCTTACCGCCAAACGCGTGACCGGCATCGTCTCGCGCGGTGGTTCAATCATGGCCAAGTGGTGCCTGGCGCACCACAAGGAAAACTTCCTCTACACGCATTTCGAAGACATCTGCGACATCATGAAGGCCTACGACGTGTCCTTCAGCCTTGGCGACGGTCTGCGCCCGGGTTGCATCGCCGATGCCAATGACGCCGCCCAGTTCGGTGAACTGGAAGCGCTGGGTGAACTGACCCGTATCGCCTGGAAGCACGATGTGCAGACCATCATCGAAGGCCCCGGCCACGTGCCGATGCATCTGATCAAGCAGAACATGGACAAGCAGCTGCACGAATGCGGTGAAGCGCCGTTCTATACCCTCGGGCCGCTGACCACCGACATCGCGCCGGGTTACGACCACATCACCAGTGCGATCGGTGCAGCGATGATCGGCTGGTACGGCACCGCGATGCTCTGCTACGTGACGCCCAAGGAACATCTTGGGCTGCCCAACCGGCAGGACGTGCGTGACGGCATCATGGCCTACAAGATCGCCGCCCATGCCGCTGACCTTGCCAAGGGCCATCCCGGCGCACAGGTTCGCGACAACGCACTGAGCAAGGCGCGCTTCGAGTTCCGCTGGGAGGACCAGTTCCACCTGGGCCTGGATCCGGAGAAGGCCAAGGAATTCCATGACGAAACCCTGCCCAAGGACGCGCACAAACTGGCCCACTTCTGCTCGATGTGCGGCCCGCATTTCTGTTCGATGAAGATCACCCAGGACGTGCGCGAGTACGCGGCCGAGCAGGGGGTTGATGAGGCGCAGGCGCTGGCGGCGGGCATGGCCGAGAAGTCCGCGCAGTTCCTGGCCGAAGGCGGCCAGGTCTACCGCGCCGAATAGCCCCGCCAGCGGGCCAGGGCACCTGCGCGGGTGCCCTGGCCCATGCTTGACGCCACACGGAGGACGGACGTGCTAGCGTGCAGCCGTCCACACCAGGGGTAGGCCATGAAACTTCGCTTTGTTTCGCTGTTTTTCGTCCTGTCCACGCTGCTCCTGCTGGGCGCCTGCGCCAGTACACCGCGCGTCGCCAGCCAGGCCGATCCCAGTGCGGATTTCTCGCGCTACCGCAGTTTCGCGTTCTTCACGCCGCTGGCGCTCGAGCAGCACGGCTATACCACCATCACCAGCAACCGCATCCGCGCCGCGGTGCGCACGCAGATGGAGGCGCGCGGTTATCGGTTCGATGAAGCCAATCCGGACCTGTGGGTGAACCTCAACGCCTACCTGCAGGACAAGACCCAGGTCACCACGATGCCGGAAGTGGATTACGACTATTACTACAGCTATCGCGCCCGTGGTTATGTCGCCGTGCCGTACTGGCGTGACCGCACCGACGTGCGCCAGTACACCGAGGGCACATTGAACGTGGATGTCGTCGATGCACGGCAGAAGCGCCTGGTCTGGGAAGGTGTCGCGGTGGGCACGGTCGGGCGGGTCAAGCCGGAGCAGCGGGGCGAGCGGATTGACGCAGCGGTGGCGGCGATCTTTGCCACCTATCCGTATCGCGCTGGAATGTCGGCCAATCCTGCTCCCTGATCTTCCCGCCCAGGCGCAATGCAGCAACAGCAGCGTTCGCCACCGGCACTGAGGCACTGAAAGAGCATATGCAATCGCGCTTGAGATGGATCGTGATGGCGCGCCGGCACCCGTCGGCGTGGCTGCTGGCGGTGCAACTGCTCGGCGTACTGCTGTACCCGGCGATGGAGCACATGCCCGCCGGGCGCGCGTTGTTCGGCGTATTCGGCATGCTGGTGCTGGGCTTGGCGGTGTGGGTGGTAAGGCGCAGCCCGTTGTTGCTGTGGCTGGCGTTGACGCTGGCGATCCCGGCGGTGGTGTTCTCGATCGCCGGGGCCTTGCTCGGGCGTTATTCGCTGATCGCGGTGGCGCAGGCATTCGAATGCCTGCTGTATTTCTATACCTCCTGCAGCTTGATCGCCTACATGCTGCAGGATCACAAGGTGACGCGTGATGAGCTGTTCGCGGCAGGCGCCACGTTTACGCTGCTGGCGTGGGCGTTCGCGTTCGCCTATTCAGTCTGCCAGCACGTGTATCCGGGCAGTTTTGTGGCCACCAGCGAGGGCGATTTCCGAAGCTGGGTAGAGTTGCTTTATCTCAGCTTCAGCTTGCTGTCAGGGGTAGGCTTGAGTGATGTCGTGCCGGTGCATCCGCAGGCCCGTGCATTGGTGATGCTGGAGCAGTTTGCAGGCGTTATGTACGTTGCCTTGGTGGTTTCGCGGCTGGTCGGCCTGACCATTTACAAAGCCGAGAAAACTGAACGCTAGATAAAAAAATCGCGCCGTACGGCGCGAATCATGTAGCGGATTATGTAATTACGTCGGCGAGAGAGAGCCTGATGTCATCCACGCGTGGGCGCGTGGGGAACCCGGTTAGAGTAATATTGGTTCCAGAAAAAACATTTGCTCTGTGCGTTGATGCCTTTTGCGGAACTTGGCGGCTTGGAAGGGCATGGGCCCTGACAGCTGGACACAGGATGCGTGTCCGCCAGCGATTTTGAACGACCGCGATGGCAACGAATTTCATCGAAAAACCAAGCTCTGACCGACTGCGTGTCGGTGAGTGTCTGGTGGTGCTTTCCTCCCGCGAGGTGCACCAGCCAGCAACATCCAGAACCCAACGGCTCACGCCCAAATCGGTGGGGGTGTTGCTGGTGCTTGCGCGTCGACCTGGGCAGGTGGTGACCCGCGACGAGCTGTTTGCCGAGGTCTGGCCGGACACCATGCCGACCAACGACGTGCTGACCCAGGCGGTTACCCAGCTGCGCAAGGCCTTCGCTGCAACCGAAGCAGGCGAAGGCGCAAGTTATATCGAAACGATCGCCAAAACCGGCTACCGCCTGCTGGCCCCGGTTGCCTGGGAATCGAGCCCGGACGCCGCGGTTGCCGATGCGCCCGAGGAGGCTGACGCAGCGGGTGTGGATGCGCCGCTGGCGCCTGTGCACGATGGCGCGCGCCATACGCGGCGCAAGGTGCGCCGTTACGGCTTGCTGGCGATCGGTGTCGCCTTGTTGTTGAGCACGCTGATGATGGCCTGGTTGCTGTGGGGCCGTGATGCGCCGTCGCAGACGGACGCAACGGTGGTCGAAGGCAATCGGGTAGTGGGCAGTCCTGCGCGTCCCTACCGCCTGATCACGGCGACCGAAGGCGTGGAGGTGAATCCTTCGCTGTCGCCCGACGGCGCGCTGGTGGTGTTCGCCCGCGAACAGGACAACAGTTCCAGCTTGTGGATACAGAGCGTGAGCAATGCAACCGCGACGCCGCTGCTGACGCCGCCTGCCGGCGCCCTGGATCGCTTCCCGGTATGGTCACCGAATGGCCGCAATGTGGCCTTTGCGCGATTCCTGCCACAGGGCGACTGCGAGGTGCTGGTGGTATCGGCCACCGGCACCGGGCTGCGTCGCGCCACGCGTTGTGATGGCACGGACATGCTCAGCTTCGACTGGGCCCCCGACGGGGCGAGCCTGCTGTTTGGGTCGATGACCGGGCGCTATGCCAGCCGCGGCATCCGCAGCCTGGATCTGGCATCGGGACGCTGGTCATCGCTGCGCTATGAGATGGGCAGCGACGACTTCGACTATGCACCGCGCTATTCGCCAGACGGGAAAAAGATCGGTTTCGTGCGCAATCCCCAGGTGGGGGATATGTGGGTGATGGATGCCGACGGCAGCAATGCGCAGCGTTTGACCGACGACGCAGCCGAGATTCGTGGCTGGAGTTGGTTGGGCTCGGACGAGATGGTGTTTGGTCGTCGCATCGACAGCGAAGCGCGCCTGTATCGCCTGGATGTGGCCACGCGCGCACTGCGTGACATGGGCATCGACAACGCGCAGAGCCCGGCGGTGTCGCGGGGTGGTGGCAATCTGGCCTTCGTGCGCAGCCAGCCGCAGTTCGGCCTGTTCCGCATTCCACTCGGCGACGAAAACGAGCCACCGCAGCGTCTGTTTGCATCGTCCGCGCGCGATGGCCAGCCGATGGTGTCGCCCGATGGCGCGCAGCTGGCGTTCACCTCCGACCGTTCCGGTGCGTTCGCGCTGTGGTGGGCGCGTCTGGATGAGCCGGCATCGCTGCAGATGATCGAGGGCGTGCGCCCTGAAGCACGCCAGCCCATGGACTGGTCCGAGGATGGGCGGCGCCTGTTGGTGACCGGCCGTGATGCCGACGGTGTGCCGGGCATCTACGAGGTGGCACCGGATGAAGGTCATTGGGCGAAGCTGGCGGTGCCTGTGCGGGAACCGCTGCAGGCGGTGTATGGCCCCACGCCCGATACGCTGTTGGTGGTGGAGCGCGGGGATGATGAGCGGATGGCGCTGACCCTGTTTGATCGCCGGCAACAACCGTGGAAGCGCCTGGCATCGCTGGAAGGGGTATCACAGGTGCGCTATGACCGCGCCGCGCAGCGGGTGCTGTTCACGCGGCTGGCCAGTGGTGGGCTCTGGCAGGCCGCATCCAATCTGGCGCAGGACAGCGTGAAAAACGTGCACGCCGAATTGCCCAGCCGCTGGCGCTACCGGACCTGGGCCGTGGCCGCCAATGGTGCAGTGGAGTACCAGGAGATCAGCCGCAACTGCAGCAGTCGGTTGACCGCCATTGCCGGCGACGGTGCCAGCCAGTGCCTGGATGCCAAGCGCTTCAGCGCCGGCAATGGTCTGAGCCTGGCGCCGGACGGCAGTGCTGTTTTCATCGCCTTGGCCACCGCCGACAACGCCGATATCGGCATGATGCGGGTTCCGCAGCGTGCGCCGCGGCGGGTGATGGGCTTGGCCAAGTGGTTGTCACCATAGGGAAATTTGGTTTCGTAAGTTTTTCGTAGGCCATATCGGGAAGAATTCGCAGCAATCTCGCCAGACTTTCCTGACCCACATCGCCAAAGTTGGCAAAACGTTCGCTCAATAAGAGCAAACGATGGTGTGCGACATGCGGCAGGTTTCGTGGGTGGATCGTGGTCAGTCGGTTTCGTTTGAAAAGCCTGCGGAGGATGGCCCGCGGCCAGCCTGTGTCGGCGTGGCCCGACTCGGCAGCCTGCAGACCTCGGGCACGGTATTCACGGTTTGGCTGCAGCTGCGCGGTACTGCCTGGGTGGAATCCAAGGAAGGAAAGTTCCGCCTGCGTCAGCGCGAATGGATTGCCTTCGAGAAAGAATCGCGGCCGCTGATCCAGGCGGGCCGGGACGGCATCTGCATTGGCGTGAGCCTGGATACCGACGCGCTGCGCATGCTGGGCACGCTGGCCGATTGCAGCGTGTATACCGGGCGCGGCCGCATGAGCCTGGGTGAGGCGCGCTTGGCGCTGCGGCTATGGCGCGAGGCGCAGGCACCGGGTTCAACCATCCACCAGCTGCGTCCGCTGCTGCTGCATCTTGCTTCGCTGCAACGTGATCTCGCCGGTACGGTGCAGCGTTGCCCCGGGCGTTCGCGCATCCGCAAGCGGCAGGTGTTCGGTCGCATGCAGCGTGCGCGCATGTATCTGGAAGGCAACAGCCACCGCGTCGTACGCATTGGTGAGTTGGCAGAGCTGACGAACTTCTCCAGCTGGTACCTGTCCAAGACCTTCCAGAGCCTGTATGAAGAAAGCCCGCAGTCCCTGTCGGCGCGGCTGCGACTGGAGCGCGCGGCGATGCTGTTGCGTGATACCGACATGATGATCGGTGAAGTGGCCTCTGCCAGCGGTTTTGATAACTGTTGCAGCTTTGCGCGTGCATTTCGTGCACGTTTTGGCGCATCGGCCACGCAGTACCGCGAGACGCCGGAGGCGTTGAAGCCAGATTCGGCAAAGTTTAAGGATGGCTTGCGCAAAACCAAGGCGGCAGTACGAACGTAACGTTCAGGGGTGTTTAACACACCGCTAACTTTGTCGTTTGTTTAGCTCTTTGGAGAGATTGATGAAGCTTCGTAATTCTGCAGTGCGGTTGGGCTTGCTCCCGGCCGGCATTGCTATTGCCTTGACCCCGTCTTTTGCTTCGGCGCAGGAAGCTGCTGCCGGCGCCACCACGCTGGACCGCCTGGAAGTCACCGGCTCGCGCATTCGTGGCGCGAACATGGAAACCCAGCAGCCGATCCTGACCCTGAGCCGTGAGAACCTGGAAAAGCAGGGCTTCACCTCGGTCGCCGACGTGCTGCAGAACATGACCTCGGCCGGTTCCCCGGCAATCTCCCGTTCGGAGTCGCTGGCTTCGGGCGAGAACGTCGGTGGTTACTACATCGATATCCGCAACCTGGGCGCCAACCGCACCCTGGTGCTGATGAACGGCAAGCGCCTGGGCGCTACCTCGGGCGGCTACCAGGATCTGAGCCAGATCCCGATGTCGGCCATCGAACGCATTGAAGTCCTGAAGGATGGCGCTTCGGCCATCTACGGTTCGGACGCCATCGCCGGCGTGGTCAACGTGATCACCCGCAAGAACTTCGACGGCGCTGAAGCCAACGTCTATATCGGCCAGTACGGCGAAGGCGACGGTGACCTGAACCAGTACTCCTTCACCCTGGGTTCGGCTGGCGAGCGCGGCAGCCTGACCCTGTCGGCCGAGTACTCCAAGCAGGATCCGGTGATGGCGAAGGACCGTTGGTTCTCGCGCAACGGTGGCAAGGGCCCGAACACCACTGCTGCCGACCTGAGCCCGATCGGCCCGAACGGCGTGTGGTGTGATCCGCGCGTATTCGGCGACTGCCTGCAGAAGAAGGACGGCCCGACCGTCATCTGGCAGACCCTGAACCCGGGTGGCAACCCGACCAACGAAAACGACTACCACCCGCTGACCCCGGGCGAGTACGCCAACGCCAACCAGCAGATGTCCCTGCAGACCGGCATCGAGCGCAAGTCGGTGTACGTCAATGGCACCTATGACTTCACGGACAACGTGTCGTTCAATGCCGACATCCTGTACAACGAGCGCTCCACCGACCAGCAGATCGCCGGTTACCCGTACCAGTCGCAGTCCTTCGAGACCCCGCTGGCTGGCAACAGCGCATTCAACCCGATCGGCCAGGACGTCGAGTTCCGTCGCCGCCTGTGGGAAATGCCGCGTACCACCGAAAGCAAGCTGAAGACCCTGCGCTTCGCGCCGACCATCAGCGGCTTCTTCGATTTCGCCGGCAAGTCCTTCGACTGGAACGTCGGTGCGCTGTTCAACCGCAACGAATCGACCAAGAGCAACCACGGCGACATGAGCCTGATTGCTGCACGTCAGGCCCTGGGCCAGTCGTTCATCGACGCTGACGGCGTTGCCCGTTGCGGCACTGCTGCCAAGCCGATCGCTGGCTGCCTTGCCTGGAACCCGCTGCTGCCGGCCGGCGTTGCTGGCCCGGGTTCGCTGGACAACAAGGACCTGCAGGAGTTCCTGTTCCCGACCTTCACCACCACCGGCGTCACCAAGACCACCTCGTTCACCGCTGACCTGGCGGGTTCGATCGTGACCCTGCCGGCAGGTGACCTGGGCTTCGCCATCGGTGTCGAGCACCGTGAAGAAGAAGGCCGCTTCGTGCCAGACGCGTTCATGCAGTCGGGCGAGTACACCGGCCTGCCGCAGAGCACCACCAACGGCAAGTATGATCTGGACGAGGTCTACCTCGAACTGAACATCCCGGTGCTGGCTGACATGGCGTTCGCCAAGGAACTGACCATCAACGTTGCTGGCCGTTACTCGGACTACAGCAACTTCGGTGACACCGTGAACGGCAAGTTCGGCGTGACCTGGCGTCCGCTGGATGAACTGCTGGTCCGTGGTACCTACGCTGAAGGCTTCCGCGCTCCGTCGGTCGACAACATGTACGGCGGCATCGGTGGCAGCTTCGAGAAGTACACCGATCCGTGCGGCATCGGCGCACCGGGCAGCGTCAACGGCAATGCAGCATGTAATGCTGCTGGCGTGCCGCTGGGCTACACCCAGCTGGGCCAGGGTCTGATCCCGTGCACCACATACCCGTGCCAGACGCCGGACCAGTTCATCTCCGGTTCCAACCCGGCGCTGAAGCCGGAAACCTCGACCAGCAAGACCATCGGTGTTGTGTGGAGCCCGCGTTGGGTGCAGGGTCTGGACATCTCGCTTGACTGGTACAACTACCAGATCAAGGACATGATCATCTCCGACAGCGTCAACCGCATCCTGCGTGACTGCTACGTGCTGGGTGACAACAGCCGTTGCGCCAACGTCGTGCGTGCTGCTGATGGCCACATCAGCGACATGTTCTACGGCCTGGCCAACCTGGGTCAGATGGAAACCGAAGGTTACGACCTGGGTGTGAAGTACCGTCTGCCGGAAATGTCGTTCGGTCAGATCTCGATCGATTCGCAGACCACCTACACCGCCAAGTACGACGAAGTCGGCCAGAACAGCAAGGGCCAGAACATCATCGTCGGCAACGTTGGTTCGCCGGGTATCTTCCGCGTGCGCTCGAACCTGGGCGTGAACTGGGAGTACGGCGACTTCGGTGTGAACTACACCGCGCGTTACTACTCGGGCATGAAGGAAACCTGCGTTTCCAAGGCCGAGGGCTGGTGTGACCTGCCGAACCGTTATGAGAACGGTGAGAAGGCTCCGCTGCGTACCACCGGTTCGAACACCTTCCACGACCTGCAGGTCAGCTACAAGGCGCCGTGGGATGCCACCATCGCAGTGGGCGCGAACAACGTGTTCAACCACCGCGGTGCATTGCAGTACTCGGCTCCGAACAGCGACTTCGCCTACTACGGCGGCTTCGACATCGGCCGTTTCCTGTACATGAAGTACACCCAGCGCTTCTGATCCATTGAAGCACTGTGATGCGTGACGAAGGGTGGGCCGAAAGGCCCACCCTTCTTTTTTGTGTGTTGCCTGGCCCGGGTAGGCGCGCGCAGCCGGGGGGAGCGGGGGCGGGCTGCACAACGCACGGCACGCCAACCGGGTGCGCCCTGCAAAAACAACAACGGCCGCTGGGCGGCCGTTGTCATTCACTGCTGGTCATGCGTGCCGATGCGACGCTGGCTCAGGCGTCCACGCTCAGGCCCATCATCTCGTCGGCGATCGCACGCCACTGTTCGAGTTTGGGCAACACGCCGACATTGGCCAGGTACTGCTCATCCACCGCGGTGCCAGCGGCCAGGGCGGTGGCGACGTGGACGGCACCGGCCACCCAGAAGCTGCGCACATTGGAACGGCCTGGCTGCAGCTGGAAGGCGACCGCCTCGATGATCGGCATCGGCAGGCCCCACAAGCCCATCAGATAGGCACCGGCTTCCGCATGGCCGGGACGGCTTTCGTCGGCCTCGGCGGGCTGGCGCTCGTCGCGCACACCTGGCAGCAGCAGGCCGATGTCGGCCAGCAATGCCGCGGTCGAGCCGAGCTCGGCGCTGGCGGACGGCAGCATTTTCGCGGCCAGGCGCGAGGCCAGCAGGGCACGCGATTGCATGGTGTTGCGATCCGGCCCGGACATGCCGGGCAGGCCGAAAACTTCGCTGGCCAGCACCAGGTCACGCAGCGTTGCCATGCCCAGGCGGGTCACCGCGCCGCGCAGATCGGAGATCGCGCGGCCATTGTTGAAGAACGCGGAGTTGGACAGCTGCAGCACCTTGGCGGCAATGGCCGGGTCGGCTGCAACCAGCTTGGCGATCTCCGCCGCGTTGCTCTCCTCGTCCTCTTCCAGCGCGTGCATCAGGCTCAGGTACAGGTGCGGCGGCGAGGGCAGTTTCTCGATGCGACCGATGGCCTGGCGCAGGCGCGGGCTGTCCAGCAGTTCACGCAGTTCTTCCAGGCTGGTCAGCGCCTCGAGCAGGATCTCGGGTGGCAGCGGCAGGGGCAGGAAGCGGTGGGCGACACCGATGATGCGCGCCGATGGCACGCGCTGGCTGTTGTCGCCGTCGATCAGGGCGATGCGGATGGTTTCCGGACGCAGGGTCCGGATCTGGCCGAGCAGGGTGGCCGGGGCCAGGTCGGGCAGAACCGGGGCAACAATGACCGCATCGATCGTGGCGGAAGACACTGCGACGATGGCGGCACTGCCGTCCGGGACCGACTCTACTTCCCACTCGTCGCCGAGATCGCCGATGTACTCAAGCAGCTCGGCCGACAGGCTGGCTTCGCCGCCGACTAACAGGATTCGCAAGACACTTCCCCTTGGACAAAACGCAAAATCCGAACAAAAAACAGGCCGGAAACCGGCCTGTCAATGTAGCTAATCGCTGGCAAAGGGTCATGCCCTCTACGAGAAAAACGTGATGGTTGTCGCTACGCAGGGCCGGGTGTTACGACCGTGCGCGGGCGCAATCAGACGTCCTGTTCCTGGGTGGCGAGGTAGGTCTTGTGGGCTTCGCTCAGGATGCGCTTGGCCTCAGCGGCATCGCCCCAGCCTTCGATCTTGACCCACTTGCCCTTCTCCAGGTCCTTGTAATGCTCGAAGAAGTGACCGATGCGCTCCAGCCAGTGGCTGGACACCTGGGCGATATCTTCGACATGGGCGTAGCCGCTGAAGATCTTGGCAACCGGCACGGCCAGGATCTTCTCGTCGCTACCGGCTTCGTCGCTCATCTTCAGCACACCAACCGGACGGCAGCGCACCACCGAACCCGGGACCAGCGGCAGCGGCAGCACCACCAGCACGTCGGCCGGGTCGCCGTCGCCGCACAGGGTCTGCGGCACGAAGCCGTAGTTGCAGGGGTAGCGCATCGGGGTGGACAGGATGCGGTCGACGAACATCGCGCCGCTTTCCTTGTCCATTTCGTACTTCACCGGCTCCGAATCCTTCGGGATCTCGACGATGACGTTGATTTCTTCCGGCGGGTTCTTGCCCGGCGAGACCAGTTTCAGGCCCATTGCGCTGACTCCGAATCGTTGTTGGTTGAAAAAGAGCTCCATTCTACGCCCACGGCTATTGCGGCGCACCAAACCGCGGCGAGCGGGCCGAACCGACGGAAGGGCGCCTGTCTGAATGGAGGTTATGCGAATAATTATCATTTCCTGCTGCCCCGTCGCTCTGCCGCCCCCGCTCAGCCAGTTCGGCGCCCGCGGCTTGCCGCTACGGCGTCCACGTCCAGCAATGCCAGGCCTGGACGGACCGCTGATCAGTGAAGGGCCCCCGCTGCGGCGAGTACCGGCGCGGCTGCCCTGCAGGGGCGGCGAAACCGGTGACGGCATCCAGGGAGGCAAGATCCGGGTGTCTGCATGCCGAGCTCCACCAGCGCACGCGCGGGGGCTGCGCCGGGACTTGTGGCGATTACGCCGCGCCACGCAGGCGGCGCAATGGGGGGCCACTGCCCATCGGCCACCCACAATGGTCCAGCCGTCACTCGCGGTGCTGCGCCGAACAAGTGCATCCGCGCACGACCGCGGCTAGCCTGCACCCATGGACTCCCTGATCTCCGCGTCCGCGCGTGCCCTTGCCACCGGCGACGTTCTGACCGCACTCAAGCACGTCGCATTGCGCGAGGATCCGCCAGCGCTGGCGCTGCGCGGGATCGCCATGGCCCAACTGGGTGATTTGCCGCGCGCGCGCGAACTGCTGCGGAATGCGCGGCGCAGCTTCGGCGCGCACGAAGTAGTGGCGCGCGCGCGCTGTGAGCTGGCCGAGGCCGAAGTGGCGCTGGCATTGCGTGAGCTCGGCGGTAACGCCGAGCCGCTGATTGCCATTGCAAGGGTGCTGGACGCGCGCGGCGATCACGCCAATGCGCTGCAGGCCTGGCTGATTCTTGCGCGGCGATGGCTGTTGCTGGGCAGGTTGCAGGAGGCCGCGGATGCATTGGCGCGATTGGAGGGCAAGCCACTGCCGGCGGCGCTGGCTGCCATGGCCGGATTGACGGCGGCAACGCTGGCCCTGCGACGAATGCGGATCGGCCAGGCACGCACGGCCCTCGCGCATGCGCGTAGCGCTGCCGCAGGTGCAGGCATTGCCGCATTGCGGGCGGAGGTGGACCGAGCCTTGCTCAAGCTGGACCAGCCCGCGGCACGTTGTCTTGGCAACGGTATCGATCAGCTGCTGTGCATCGATCAGGTACAGGCGCTGCTGGAGTCGGGCGCGCTGATCGTGGACGCTTGCCGGCGCGGCATCAGGATAGGTGACTGCTGGTTGTCACTGGCGAGGCGGCCGGTGCTGCTCGCGCTTGCTCGGGCGCTGGCCGAGGCCTGGCCAGCCGAGGTGGATCGCGAGGTGCTGATCATGCGTGCGTTCGGCATGCGTCATTACGACGACACGCTGCGGGCACGGTTGCGGGTGGAGATCGGCCGCCTGCGCAGACTCATCACGGTGCAGGCGCACATTGAAGCAACGCCTGCGGGTTTCCGCTTGTCTCCCCGCAGCGCCAGTGCGGTGAGGGTGCTGGTGCCGCCGATCGAAGGGGAACTGGCTGCAGTGATCGCGCTGCTTGCCGATGGCGCGGCCTGGTCCTCGTCGGCCTTGGGACTGGCCTTGGGCAGCAGCCAACGCAATGTGCAACGGGCGCTGCTGGAACTGGAGGCGGCAGGGCGCGTGCATGCGCAAGGGCGTGGCCGCGCGCAGCGCTGGCGGGCGATGCCGCTGGGCGGATTCACGACGATCTTGTTACTCCCTGCTGCGCTACCGATTGACTAGTTTGATTGCCAGGCAGCCAAACACGGACATGCCAGGAGATTGCAGCGATGAACACACAAGCACTCGACCCTGCGATGGCGGCAGGCAAGGTTCGACCCGCCGAGGTGATTCGCGAGTACGGCCCGTTTGCCGGCTCGGACACCGTCAACGGCGTCAGCTTCGACGGACAAAATGTCTGGGCTGCCACGGGTGTCGCCCTGGTGGCCTTCGATCCGGGTAGTGGCGAACCCGTGCGCAGCCTGGCGTTGCCCTGTGACGCAGGCACGGCGTTCGACGGCACCTATCTTTGGCAGATCGCCGAGGCGCGCATCGACAAGATCGACCCGCGAAGTGGTGAGGTGCTGGCGACGATTCCCGCACCCGGCGGTGGCACGGATTCGGGCATGGCATGGGCGGAAGGCAGCCTGTGGGTAGGCCAATACCGCCAGCGGAAAATCCACCAGATTGATCCCGCCGATGGCGCCATCCTGCGCACCATCGAATCCGACCGTTTCGTCACCGGCGTGTCGTGGGTGGATGGCGAACTCTGGCATGCCACTGGCGAGGCCGGGCAGAGCGACATCCGTCGTGTCCAGCCCGATACCGGCGCGGTGCTGGAACGCCTGCAGATGCCGGACGGGATCAGCGTCAGTGGCCTGGAAGGCGATGGCGGCGAGCTGTTCTATTGCGGCGGCGGCAACGACGGCAGGGTGTATGCGGTGAAGCGGCTGCGTTGATTGGAGCGGTGGCAGTACCACCGAGCATTTGTGGCTGATACGCCATCTGCTTCGCGGCTCACGCCGCTCCTGCAGGTGCCGTTGGCTGCGGAGACATTACCTGCAGCTTCCTACCTTCCCGTCGCCGGATACAAAGCCTCTCTCCCGCGTGCGGGAGAGGGGTTGGGGTGAGGGCAGCTTCTCGCTGTTGGCTTCAACAACGGCAACGGCACCAACAACGGCGCCAACTGCACCAACATGACGACTACGCCATCTGCTTCGCGGCTTACGCCGCTCCTGCAGGTGGCGCTGGTTGCCGAGACATCGCCTGCAGCTTCCGACCTTCCCGTCGCCGGATACAAAGCCCCTCTCCCGCGTGCGGGAGAGGGGTTGGGGTGAGGGCCGCTTCTCGCTGCCAGCTTCAACTACAGCAGCGGGGCCAACAGCACCATGACGACTATGCCATCTGCTTCGCGGCTTACGCCGCTCCTGCAGGTGCCGTTGGTTGCGGAGACATTACCTGCAGCTTCCGACCGTCACGTCGCCGGATACAAAGCCCCTCTCCCGTGTGCGGGAGAGGGGTTGGGGTGAGGGCCGCTTCCCGCGGTCAGCTTCAACTACAGCAGCGGCGCCTACAGCTGCGCCACGATGTTGATGATCGTGCTCTGCGCCTGCGGCGCCCCATCCTGTCTCCTTCCCTCGCGAGCAGGGGAAGGGGCCGTGCGCAGTCGGCTTCGATCAGAGCAATGGCACCAGCAACAATGCCACGATGTTGATGATTTTTATGAGGGGGTTGATCGCCGGCCCGGCCGTGTCCTTGTACGGATCGCCCACGGTATCGCCAGTCACCGCCGCCTTGTGCGCTTCGCTGCCCTTGCCGCCGAAGTGACCGTCCTCGATGTATTTCTTGGCGTTGTCCCAGGCACCGCCACCGGTGGTCATCGAGATCGCCACGAACAGGCCGGTGACGATGGTGCCGATCAACAGGCCACCCAGCGCCTTCGGCCCGAGCAGCAGGCCAACCACCACCGGTACTGCGACCGGCAGCAATGACGGCACGATCATTTCCTTGATCGCCGAGCGCGTGAGCATATCCACCGCCTTGTGGTACTGCGGCTTGGCGGTGCCCTGCATGATGCCGGGGATCTCGCGGAACTGGCGGCGTACTTCTTCCACCACCGCGCCGGCCGCGCGGCCTACCGCTTCCATCGCCATCGCGCCGAACAGGTAGGGGATCAAACCGCCGATCAACAGGCCGATGATCACCGTGTGGTCGGACAGATCGAAGGCAAAGGCCTCGCCCGGATGCGCCACCTGCAGGTTGTGCGTGTAGTCGGCGAACAGCACCAATGCCGCCAATGCCGCCGAACCGATCGCATAGCCCTTGGTCACCGCCTTGGTGGTATTGCCCACTGCATCCAGCGGATCGGTGATGTCGCGGATGTCCGACGGCAGCTCGGCCATCTCGGCGATGCCGCCGGCGTTGTCGGTGATCGGGCCGTAGGCATCCAGCGCGACGATCATGCCGGCCATCGACAGCATCGCGGTCGCAGCGATGGCGATGCCGTACAGACCACCAAAGTGGAACGCCGACCAGATCGCCACGCATACCGCGATCACCGGCAGTGCAGTGGATTTCATCGACACGCCAAGGCCGGCGATGATGTTGGTGCCGTGGCCGGTGGTCGATGCCTGCGCCACATGCTGCACCGGCTTGTACTGGGTGCCAGTGTAGTACTCGGTGATCCAGACGATGAGGCCGGTCAACACCAGCCCGATCAAGGCGCAGATGTAAAGATTGGTGGCGCCGTGGCTGGAATCGGCCATCAGTTGCGTGGTGACCGGCCAGAAGGCGATGGCGGCCAGTACACCGGAGACGATCACGCCCTTGTACAACGCGCCCATGATCGAGCCGCCGGCTTTCACCTTGACGAAGAACGCACCGATGATCGAGGCGATGATCGATACGCCGCCAAGTACCAGCGGGTACAGCACCGCGTTGCGGCCGACTTCGGCAATCATCATGCCGCCGAGCAGCATGGTGGCGATCACCGTTACCGCGTAGGTCTCGAACAGATCGGCAGCCATGCCGGCGCAGTCGCCAACGTTGTCACCGACGTTGTCGGCGATCACCGCCGGGTTGCGCGGGTCGTCCTCGGGAATGCCGGCTTCGACCTTGCCGACCAGATCGGCGCCGACGTCCGCACCCTTGGTGAAGATGCCGCCGCCCAGTCGCGCGAAGATCGATATCAGCGAGCTGCCAAATGCCAACCCAACCAGCGCATGCAGGTTGTCGGCCTGGCTCAGACCCATGCGCTGCAGGAGCAGGTAGTAGCCCGCCACGCCAAGCAGGCCCAGCCCGACCACCAGCATGCCGGTGATCGCACCGCCGCGGAACGCCACATCCATGGCCGCGCTCATGCCGTTGCGGGCGGCCTCGGCGGTGCGCACGTTGGCACGTACCGACACGTTCATGCCGATATAACCGGCAGCACCGGACAGCACCGCGCCAATGGCGAAACCGATCGCCGTGTACCAGCTGAGGAAGACACCGACCAGCACGAACAACACCACGCCGACGATGGCGATGGTCAGGTATTGGCGGTTGAGATAGGCGCGCGCACCTTCCTGGATGGCGGCGGCGATTTCCTGCATGCGGGCATTGCCGGCAGGTTGGCGTAGGACCCATTGGGCCGAGATGATGCCGTAGACGATGGCGACAGCGGCGCAGACAAGCGAAAGCACAAGACCGTACTGTTCGAGCATGACCCCTCCAGCGTTGGTGGATGCCATCCAGCTGTGGATGAAGCGGGGACACGCCGGGTAGATCGAAGCACTGGAACAGACCCGGGCCGCGTGCGGCTGTGGTACGTGTCGCTGTGTTCAAACACTCTGAGGCGGCCTGAGTATGACTGCCAGCTGTCTCCACCGCCAGCAGGCGGCGCTCTTGCCCGGCGGTTCAGGCAGACGCTGGCAACGTCGGCAGCTTGCCGATAGGGAACACCATGATGAAAGTCGCATTCCACTTGATCCTGCTTGCCGCGCTGCCACTGCCGCTGTTCGCGGCCAACGCCAAGCCCGAGATCGAACGGCCAGCAGCCAGCCCACAGGCCGTTGCTGCGCTGCACACCGTGCGACAGATTCCCGAAGCCTGCACCCGCATCGAAGGGCGTTTCACTGGCGATGCCGCCGCTCCCTATGACATGCAGTTGGTGCGGATCAGCGCGCAATGTCAGGCGCGCGCTGCTTTCCTTGATTCAACCAAGGTGACGCCCAGCGAAGCCAGCGGTTGGAAACTCAACGAAGTCGTGCGCATCCCCTCGGCAAGCTGCAACACGCAGCAGGCCTTGATCGAGGTGTGGCGAAAACCGGCCGGCCAACAGGTGGCGCTGGACGGGCAGGGTCAGAACCGGGTGTACCTGGAAGATGCCAAGACGCAGGCGGCGGCAGGGCGCCTGGCCGCATTGCCAGCGTATTCGGCCGTCCTGAGAATGGAAGGAGCAAGCTGTCGCTGAGGGCGGCAGGTCACTGCAGGGCGCAGCGCTGCGCCCATGCCATGCTGCTTACTCGCGCAGTGTGAGTTTGTCTGCCATGCCGTCGAAGGTGCTCTGGTCGGATGGCGACAGGTTGGGACGGCCTGCGAACACGCCCATGGTGATGGTTCCCTGCACGAAGTAGGTCTCACCCTCTTCCACCTCAATCGTCAACACGTCCTTGGCCTCGGAGTGGACGGTGTACTCATGGGTGCCGGGCTCGGCAAGGTGGATGAAATAATTGCCGCTGCGCAGCTTGCCCAGTTCCTGCTGACCCTCGCGGACCTTGAAGCCGATCGCGCCGCCAGTGAATTTTGAGGGACGGAAGAACACGATTTGTGCCTTGTCGGCGGGTGCGGCTGCAATCAGGCCGCTGCGGGCGGGGGATTCAGCTGCGGCAGGACTGTCAGCGACCGCTGCAGGCGCGGTTTGCGCCGTATCACCAGCTGTCGCGGTATCGGCTGCTTCTGCTTCCTCCAGCGCACTGGCGGACACTTCCTGGGTGGCGATGGCGGCATCGGTGGGCGCCTGCACTTGCTGTGCGAAAACACCAAGCGGTATCAGCAAGCTTGCAGACAGGGCCATCGCGCACGAACGTAGGCGCATCGAACTATTCCTTGGATTGGGCCGGGGTTTCCGGCGGGGGTGGGACAACAGGGCCTGCAACGGCAGTGCTGCCGTTACCGGAGTCGACGGCTGGATCAGGATGGCTTGTGGTGTCCGGCTCGGCGGCAGGAGTTGCGCTGGTTACAGGTCTTGCCGCGGCCTTGGTTCTGGCGATGCCGCGCGTGCCTGCGGGAATCTCGACTTCCCGGCCTCGGATGAACATCGCAAAGGGCCCCGCTGCGATTGATACGCCAAGCGCCATGCCGGTGTTGTCATCACCGGCGGCACCGAGACTGAAACCGCGCAGCAGCAGTTGGCCCTGCGATGTTTCCAATGTGCGTGCGGCAATCAGCAGTTCACCGGGGGCGCCGCCGCCACGCGCCGCTGCGGCGTGGACGATTTGACCGGTTCCACGGATGCCGCGCGGGAGGCGTTCAACGCCATCCAGCAGCAGTGGCTCGACCAGCGTGATGGCGAATACGTCGCCGCGCTTATTGGTGGAGGATGCCAGGGGTTCGGCGATTTCAATAATGACGGGCGTGCCGGCAGGAATCATGGGAAGCGTGTCAGCTGCCGGTGCAGGTGCGGTTTCGACAGCGCTCGCAAGCGCGTGTGAGTCCAGCCCCTGATTGGCTGCGTTGCTGGATGCCGCATGCAGTGCCAGCGCCATGGCGACGCAGCGGAACAGAAGTGATGACATGTGGATAGGCCCCCTGCCTGAACAGGCGATGCTAGCGGCACTGACACGGATTTGGAATGTGTCAGCCAGGGCATCCCGACGGCAGCGGGAGAGGAGCGCCACTTGTTGTGACGGGTTGATGCCGGGATGGTTTACCTTGCGGCGGCGGCCTTGTCCTGCTGTGCCAGATGCTGACCAACGCGGTAACCCGCGCCGGCCAATATGCAGACGACGAGGAAGCCAAGCATCCCGATCATTATCTTGCGGAACATGCTGCACCGCCTGGGTGGGGACCTTGGCCGAAGGATGCGCCGCCATTCCGCGCGACACACCTGTCTGAAGTCATGGCAGTACCTGCCCTGTAGAGCCGAGCCATGCTCGGCTGAGGCGTTACCAGGAAATCGTCCCCTGTAGAGCCGAGCCATGCTCGGCTGAGGCGTTACCAGGAAATCATCCCCTGTAGAGCCGAGCCATGCTCGGCTGAGGCGTTACCAGGAAATCATCCCCT
>NZ_DAMBKV010000013.1:0-50643 GCF_032066555.1 Stenotrophomonas sp. | reverse complement strand
GTAGAGCCGAGCCATGCTCGGCTGAGGCGTTACCGGTGGAGCCTCTGCCGAGCATGGCTCGGCACTACATTGCCTGCTCAGGCTTCCCAGCTCGGGAGCTTCCTGGCTACGGCGATGTTCTTCAACGTCACGTACTTGGGCAGGCCATCGCGGCCATACGGCAGCGGCGCTTCGCCACGGATCAGCGGCTGCAGGTAGCGGCGTGCTTTTTCGGTGATGCCGAAGCCATCCTTGCGGATGAAGCCGGCCGGCATCTTCTTCTCGTGGTTGGCTACCTTGGACAACGGCGCGGCTTCGATCTTCCAGCGGTACGGTACGTCGGAGCTGCGCACGATCACCGGCATCACCGAGTTCTGTCCCTTCAGCGCGAACTGCACCGCTGCCTTGCCCACCGCCTGCGCCTGTTCCCAGTCGGTCCTGGAGGCAATGTGGCGGGCCGAGCGTTGCAGGTAGTCGGGCAAGGTCCAGTGCACCTTGTAGCCGAGCTCGGCCTTGACCTTGCCGGCCAGGTAGGAGGCCACGCCGCCGAGTTGGGTGTGGCCGAAGGAATCCTTGACCCCGCCGGCATCGGCGACGAACTGGCCGTCGGCGGTATGGATGCCCTCGCTGGCCACCACGACGCAGAAACCGACCTTCTCAACGACTTGCTTCACCTTGGCCAGGAACACCGACTCGTCATAGGCACGCTCCGGCAACAGGACGATCTGCGGCGCGTCATCGGGGTTCTCGCCAGCCAGTCCTGCAGCGGCGGCCAGCCAACCGGCATGGCGGCCCATCGCTTCGTAGATGAAGACGCGAGTCGAGGTTTCGGCCATCGCCGCCACATCCAGCGCCGCCTCGCGCACCGAAATGGCGGTGTACTTGGCCGCCGAGCCGAAGCCAGGGCAGGTATCGGTGACCGCCAGATCGTTGTCGATGGTCTTGGGAACGCCTACGCAGGTCAGCGGGTAGCCAAACTCCTTGGCCAGCTGTGAGACCTTCAGCGCAGTGTCGGCCGAGTCATTGCCACCGTTGTAGAGGAACCAGCGCACGTCATGCGCCTTGAACACCTCCAGCAGGCGCTCGTACTTGGCGCGGTCGGCCTCCAGCGACTTGAGCTTGTAGCGGCACGAGCCGAACGCGCCGCCCGGGGTGTGGGCCAGCGCGGCGATGTTGGCGGCAGACTCCTTCGAGGTATCGATCAGCTCCTCGCGCAAGGCGCCGAGGATGCCGTTGCGTGCAGCCAACACCTTGATTTTCTTCGATCTTGCCTCGCTGATGACGGCCGAGGCGGTGGCGTTGATGACGGCGGTGACGCCGCCGGACTGGGCATATAGCAAGGTGCCTTTGGACATGGGCAATACTCTCCAGAGCGGGGGACATTCCGGGACATTGGCCGGATGCGGTAAGCTGCACATATTGCGGTGCAGCGTGAATCGGCCCATGAGTCTAACGCCGCTGTCCGTCCCGTTACCTCAAACATATGGGAGTCAGGAATGCGATTGGTTCTGTTGGGACCGCCCGGTTCGGGCAAGGGCACGCAGGCGACGAGCCTGAAGGAACAACTGCAGGTTCCGCACATTTCCACCGGTGACCTGCTGCGCGCCGAAGTGGCTGCCGGCACCGAGCTGGGCAAGCAGGCCAAGGCGGTGATGGATGCCGGCAACCTGGTGTCCGACGACATCCTGCTGGGCATGCTGGAGTCGCGCCTGTCCCAGGCCGATACCGCCAAGGGTTTCATCCTGGACGGTTACCCGCGCAATGTGGCCCAGGCCAATGCACTGGGTGAACTGCTGGCCAAGCTGAACCAGCCGCTGGATGCCATCGTGCAGCTGGACGTGCCGACCGAACTGCTGGTCGAGCGCATCGCCGGCCGCGCCAAGGAGCAGGGCCGCGCCGACGACAACCCGGAATCGGTGCGCCAGCGCCTGCAGGTCTACAACGATTCCACCGCGCCGGTGATCGATTTCTACGCCGCCAAGGGCACCCTGGCCCGCGTCGATGGCGTTGGCGCGCTGGACGAAGTGCTGGCCCGCATCCTGGCGGCGACCAAGCGCTGAGGATGTCCGGCTGTGGCGGGTGACCGCCACGGCCGTCTGCGTGTCAGCGAAGGCCGCCGCGCATACGGAAACGCCCGGATCCATGCACTGGATCCGGGCGTTTCGCTTATAAAAGCCAGCTAAGGGCGTGCTCACGGCCCCATCAGCATGAGCTCCCTGGGGATGGCCTCTTGGGGAGTAGGACCTGAGGGATACTGAGGCTGGCGTCACGTATTTTCAGTGTGAATGTCGTGTGACGGTATCGGGGAATCCCCTACATGTGATTAGGGGTACAGCTGGGAGTTGCTCCGGATACCCCTGGATCGACGCATCGGCGACAATCGGTGAATGAGCAAGATCCATATTCTCGGCATTGCCGGCACTTTCATGGGCGGTGTGGCCGCCTTGGCCCGCGAACTCGGTCATCAGGTCGAGGGCAGCGATCAGGCGGTCTATCCGCCGATGTCCACGCAATTGGAAACCTTGGGTATCCGCCTGTCGCAGGGCTACCTGCCATCCAATATCAGTGCGGATTGCGACGAAGTAGTGGTGGGCAACGCGCTTTCGCGTGGCAATGCTGCGGTCGAGGCTGTGCTCGATTCAGGCCGTCGCTATACCTCCGGGGCGCAATGGCTGTCCGAACGGGTGCTGCCCGGTCGTGACACGCTGGCTGTGGCGGGTACCCACGGCAAGACCACCACCACCACCATCCTGTCCTATCTGTTGCAGGCCGCAGGACGTGAGCCGGGCTTCCTGATCGGCGGCGTGGCCGAGGATTTCGGGGTGTCGGCGCGATTGGGACGGTCGCTGGTCGAGGTTGCGGGCAAGGTCTTACCCTCATCCGCCCCTGCGGGGCAGCTTCCCCCGGCGGGGGAAGGGGAGGACGCGTCGATCCTTTCGGATCGATCAGGTTCAAGTCGACCGCTTTTTGTGGTGGAAGCTGACGAGTACGACACCGCGTTCTTCGACAAGCGCAGCAAGTTCGTCCATTACCGTCCGCTGGTCGCCATCCTCAACAACCTGGAATTCGATCACGCCGACATCTTCCCGGACGTGGCTGCGATCCAGCGTCAGTTCCATCACCTGGTGCGCACCGTACCGGGCCGTGGCCGCCTGATCGTCAATGGTGAGGACACCTATCTGGCCGAAGTGCTGGCGATGGGGTGTTGGACGCCGGTCGAACGGTTTGGATTTGATCCGGCGCTGGAATGGAGCGCGCGCCTGATCCAGCAGGACGGCAGCGCTTTCGCGGTACTGCATCGCGGTGTTGAAGTGGCAACGGTGGAATGGTCGCTGCTGGGTCGGCACAACGTGCTCAATGGTCTGGCCGCGCTGGCAGCCGCGCATGCGGTGGGCGTGGATCCGGCACAGGTTGCGCCGGCCCTGGCGGGTTTCCACAGCGTCAAGCGGCGCATGGAGGTCATCGGCCAGGCGCAGGGCATCACCATCTACGATGATTTCGCCCATCACCCGACAGCGATCCACACCACGCTGGAAGGGCTGCGCGCCAGGGTGGGTGAGGCACGCATCGTGGTGGCGATGGAGCCACGCAGCAACTCGATGCGCCTGGGCGCACATTCGCAGGCGCTGGCGCCGTCGTTGGACATTGCCGATGCGGTGGTGTTCCTGGCGCGTCCGGAACTGCCGTGGGATGCTGCCAGGGTGATCGATGCCGTGCGTGGGGATGCGCAATCCGTATCCGATACGGACGCATTGCTGAGCGAGCTCGGCAATGTCACACGTGCTGGCGACCACGTGGTGTTCATGTCCAACGGCGGTTTTGATGGCGCACCGCGACGTTTCCTGGCGCAACTGCAGGGCAGTTGATGAGGCAGGCCGGGTTGCATGCAACCCGGCGCTGCAGCGGCGGCTGCGGCACGCGATGAATGGTCGCTTCGATGCGGTGGAGTACCATCAGGGCGTCTGCTGAAACGTTACCCGGATGATGCAATTGCTCAGTCTTGCCCTGTTTCCCCTGCACGCGGTGTTGCTGCCCGGTGCGACCTTGAGCCTGCGTGTATTTGAACCGCGCTATCTGGACCTGGTGCGCGAATGTGGGCGCAGCGGCAGCAGTTTCGGCGTGTGCCTGATCCTGGAGGGTGAAGAAGTGGGTGCGCCGGCGATCCCTGCTGCATGGGGGGTGGAGGCAGTGGTCGAGGATTTCGATGTCGGTGCGGACGGCATCCTGGTGTTGCGACTGCGCGGTGCGCGGCGCTTCCATGTGAGTGCAAGCCACGTGCGTGACAACGGCCTGGTGATGGCCGACGTGGAGTGGTGCGAGCGCGACAGTGATGACGAACTGCAGCCCGAGCACGGTTTGCTGGGCACGGTTCTGGAGCACATCATCGAACAGATTGGTGGCGAGTACACGACTGCCGGTCCGGCGCAGCTGGATCAGGCGGCGTGGGTGGGCTGGCGCCTGGCCGAACTATTGCCGCTGCGTGAAACGCAGCGGTTGCAGCTGCTGCAGGAGAACGATCCGCAGCGGCGCCTGGATCGTTTGCTGGAGTGGATCCCCGAGTTGGACGTGCCGATCGAGGGCGATCTGTAGCCGAGTTGCAGGAGCGGCGTGAGCGGGCAACGCGGTCCGCGGTCGTAGTGCCGAGCCATGCTCGGCAGGAGCTGTCCCGATAATGCCTCCTGCCGAGCATGGCTCGGCACTACCGCACTGACGTGTCGCGGGGAACGCCCCTCTTGCCGAGCATGGCTCGGCACTACGTTGTCATGGTGTTGGTTCGGCGCGGATCATCAACAACGGCAAGCCGGTTTCCGGCTGCACCTGTTGCTGGGTTTCAACGCCATCCAGCGACTGCTTGAGTGCATCCAGCGCGGGGTCTACCCCACGCAGCGGCCGCCACATTCCGAACAACTTGAGGTGGCGCTGGTAACGCAGGGTCTGTGCGCTGCCCAGCCACACCGGAGCCTGTCCCGGCTGCAGACGGGCCGAAGAGGGCCATAGCCGCAGGGCGTAGACCTCATCCGGGCGTTCGCCGGGGCGCAGCATCAGCAGTGCCTCGACATTGGTGTCCAGCGTTGCCGGCAATACCGGTACCTGCTGCGGCGTGGCCTTCATGTCCAGCATCATCAGCGCCTGCTGCCAGCCCGCCTGTGGTTGCCGGTTCCAGCCATTGCGTTCGAGCTGCTGCTGCAGGGCGGGCAGCGGCCCGGCCACCTGCACGTCCAGCGGCCAACGCTGGTCATCATCGAAATCATTGCGGCGTGCCGGCAGCTCGCGCCAACCCGCTTGCCACCAATGCGAGGCGTCCATCTGCACGATGCTGGCGGCCGCAGGCTCAAACTTGGCCAGTTTGGCCGGCACGTTGCGCGGGGCATACCAGAGCCCGGCAATCACGAACACGCCATAGAACAGCCAGGCTACCGGCTTGACCCAGAACGAGCGGTTGAAGCGGCGCCGATAGGCCACGCCCAGCACCAACAGCCAGAACACGCCGAACAACATGCCGCCGATCACGTCGCTGAGCCAGTGCGCGCCCAGATAGATGCGGGCAAAGCCGATCACGGTGACCACCGCGCCAGACAGCAGGTACGGCCAGACGCGGGTACGTCCTGGCAGTTCACGGCCGATCAGCACGGCGAAGAAGCCAAAGGTGATGGTCGCCATGGTCACTGCCACCGACGGGAAACCAAACCCGCTGCTCGCGGCCGGCGGCCGCACCACATCGACGGTGGCGCCCAGCAGCTTGGTCAGGGCCAGGCCGAAAGCCAGCGCCGCCAACCAATGGAAGACCGCCATCCAGCGCCGCCGCCAGGCCAGGTAGCCCATGCCCGCGGCAATCGCCGGCAACAGCACCTGCCAATCGCCCAGCGAGGCCAGCGCCGCCATTGGATAGTCCGCCAGCGGGTTGCGCAGGGCCAGCATCAGCCGGTGCACCGCCAGGTCCAGCGCCAGCGGCTCGCCATGTCCCACCACCACCATCAGCAGCGCGAACCAGCCCCAACCCAGCACCAGCAGCATCAGCGCCAGCATCGCCAGCGGCACCGATTCGCGACGCTTGGGGTCGAACAGGTCGCTCAGCGAATGGCCGATGAAGTGCGGGTGGCGGTGTGACCAGGCCAGCAGCCGGGCCAGCCATCCGTCCATGCGTGCCGCCGACCAGCGGTAGCTGTACAGCACGATGGCCCAGACCAGTCCCAGCAAGGTGCCGAGCAGGGCAATCACCAGGAACAGGCGCCCGGCCACCGCCGCCACGGCGTCATAGGCCTGGCCCAGCGCCCAGCCGGGTAGCAGGAACAGGATCGCCCAGGACAGGCAGGCCAGGCCGCTGGCCTTGAGATAGCTGCTGAAGCGCATGTTGGCCATGCCGGCGATTGCTGGCACGAAGGGCCGGATGGCGCCTACGTAGCGGGCGATCAGGATGCTCTTGAAGGCATTGCGGCGGAACATGAACTCGCCACGGTCGAGCAGTTGCGGGTAGCGGCTGAACGGCCAGACGCCGCGCAGGCGATCACCCCAGCGGCGGCCCACCCAATAGCTCAAGCCGTCGCCGGCGAAGGCGCCCAAGGTTGCACATATCACCGCATAGGGGCCGGACAGCTCGCCCATGCCGATCAATACACCTACCGCGATCATCAGCGGCAGGGCCGGCACGATGGCGCCAAGGATGATCACGGCATCGCAGAAGGCAATGGCGAAGATCGCCAGGCCAGCAAGGACGGGATGGGCGGCGATCCACGCAAGCGTGGCGTCGATCCAGGAAGAATTCATCGGCCGATTATAAAGGGAAGCCCGAGTCAGACCGATGGCAGCGGTGGAGGTTCAGTGGAATGTGCGGTGGCCTGTTCACCTGCGATGCCGTTCGGTGAATGCCAGCGTGGCGACTAGACTATTGTGATGACTGAATCCTCACCGGCTACCGTTGCCGCGCTCAAAGCAGACAGCTTCGGGCGCATCCTGCTGATGGAAGGCCCCAACGGACGCTTCGTGCGCCGAGACCTCGGGGCGACGCCCTGGTGGCTGCGATTGCCTGCGTGGTGGCTGGCGCGGCGCGAAGCGCGCGCGCTGGCCAAGCTTGCCGGCATGGAGGCGACGCCGCGGTTGCTGGCCTGGGATGGGCGTTGGCTGGACCGCAGCTTCATGGAGGGCGCGGCCATGTACCAGCGCCCGCCGCATGGCGACGTGGGCTATTTCCGCGCGGCGCGGCGCCTGCTGCAACGCGTGCACCGCCACGGCATCGCCCACAACGACCTGGCCAAGGAGGCCAATTGGCTGGTACGCGAGGATGGTTCACCGGCGCTGATCGACTTCCAGCTGGCCGTGTGCGGCAACCCGCGTTCGCGCTGGATGCGGCTGTTGGCGCGCGAGGACCTGCGTCACCTGCTCAAGCACAAGCGCATGTACTGCCGCCAGGCATTGACCCCGGTGGAGCTGCGCCTGCTAAAACGGCACTCATGGATACGCGAGCTTTGGTTTGCGACAGGCAAGCCGGTCTATCGTTTTGTCACCCGTCGCATCCTGCACTGGGAAGACAACGAGGGGCAGGGACCCAAGCCTTGAACCGTATTGGGCGTGCATGCGAGGTCGAGATAGGTGCCGATGCGATGCTGCACCCGCTGTTGCCCGGCAGCCATTTCGCCCATGCGGCCGAGGTGCGTTTGCAGCGCCGGCCGGACAGTGCGGTGCAGGCCTATCTGGATATCGCCCGGCAGGTGCCGGCCTGGTTCGAGGGCCTGATGTGGCTGCGCAATGCCGGAATGCGCCTGTTGGGAATGAAGCACCTGGGCGCGATCCGCAGCGTGCCGGTGCAGGCACCGGAAGGACTGGCGGTTGGCGACAGGCTCGGGATATTCACTGTGCGGGCGTTGACGGGCGATGGCGTGGTACTGGGCGACAGCGACCGTCACCTGCGCGTCGAACTGTCAGTAGAGCTTGGCCCCGGGCACGACGGCTGCCAGCTGCAGGTGAGCACCGTGGTTCACCTGCACCGGCCGTTTGGGCGGCTGTACATGTTGCCGGTAGCACCCGTGCACCGGCGCATCGTGCCGCAGCTGCTGGAGCGCTATGCGCGGCGCATGGCTGCGCCCGGGCGGCATTGAGCTTCACTGCCTGTGCCGAGCGCAAGTGCTTGCCCTGCGACAACGGGCGCTTTCTCAGCGTAGCTCGAGCAGTTGCTTGCCTTTGAAGCCGCGCTTGCCATCAAAGTCGTAGCCGATGGTCACATGGCCATCATCGGCGCAGGCATGGCAGCTGCGCAGCGGTGTGGTGTAGCGCAGGCGCACACCGCCGTCTGGCAAGGCCTGGGTGCCGGCGGCCACTGCCGGCGCGAACGGGCCAGAGTCGGGATGCTTGCTGGAGAAGGCTTTGTAGGCGTCCGAACCGCGTGCCGTGTCATCCAGCACTTCCTCGTCCACATCGATGGCCAGGCCATTGGCATCCACCAGCCAGGTGCCCTGGTTGGTATTGGCGCGGAACGGGAATTCCAGCGTGGCCACGCCGACGCCTTCGACGTCCTGCCATGCGGTCACATAGCCCGGCTTGCCCTGCGCGGACAAGGTGCTGGCAGCCGCCAGTGCGACAGGTGACGCGCCGGCGGTGCGCATTACCTGCAACAGGCAGTTGTCGGCGGCGGTGTCGGTGCGGCAGGCCTCAATCGATCCCGTCCATACGGCGGTGGGGCCGATGCGGGTGGCTTGTTCGCCCAGGCCGGTGGTCTGCGCGGTGACATCCTTGGTCGCCGACGCAACTTCGGCAGCGGGGTGTGGCTTCTGGCATGCCGCAAGGCTCAGGGCGAGCAGCAGCGGAGCAGCGAGGTGCAGTGTCTTCATCGGGAATCCTTGCGCGATAGTGCACAAGTATCGGCAAACCATATGAACCCTGAGTGTCGCGCCTCAGGAAAGCGGCGGGACTGTGCGTGGGTGCTGGTATCTGCATAATGCGGACAGCTTTCTTACCGGTTCCGGAGTGCGCATGAGCAGCTTGCAAGGCAAGACCCTTTTCATCACCGGCGCCTCGCGCGGCATCGGCCTGGCTATCGCCCTGCGCGCCGCGCGCGATGGTGCCAACGTCGCCATCGCCGCCAAGTCGGCGGTCGCCAATCCCAAGCTGCCGGGCACCATCCATACCGCGGCCGAGGCGGTCAATGCCGCGGGTGGGCAGGGTCTGGCGCTGAAGTGCGACATCCGCGAAGAAGACCAGGTCAATGCGGCAGTAGCTGCAACCGTGGACACCTTTGGCGGCATCGACATCCTGGTCAACAACGCCTCGGCGATCTGGCTGCGTGGCACCTTGGACACGCCGATGAAACGTTTCGACCTGATGCAGCAGGTCAACTCACGCGGCAGCTTCCTGTGCGCGCAGGCCTGCCTGCCGCACCTGCTGCAGGCCCCCAACCCGCACATCCTGACGTTGGCGCCGCCGCCCAGCCTCGATCCGAAATGGTGGGGCCCGCATACCGGCTACACCCTGGCCAAGATGGGCATGAGCTTCGTCACCCTGGGCCTGGCAGCAGAGTTCGGCCGCAAGGGCGTGGCGGTCAATGCCTTGTGGCCGCGCACGGTGATCGCCACCGACGCGATCAACATGATTCCTGGCGTGGACGTGGGTGGTTGCCGCAAGCCGGAAATCATGGCGGATGCCGCCCATGCGGTGCTGACGCGGCCGGCGGCCGAGTTCAGCGGGCAGTTCCTGTTGGATGACGAGGTGCTGGCTGAGGCCGGCATCACCGATTTGTCGGGTTATGCGATGGACCCGTCGCGTCCATTGATGCCGGATCTGTTTCTCTGACTGCCTTCCCCCTTGCGCGCAACGCGCAAGGGGAGCCCCGTAGTGCCGAGCCATGCTCGGCAAGGGGCTTTACCGGGGATTCCTCACTTGTGTTGCCGAGCCATGCCCGGCAAGGAGCTTCACCGTTACAGCCTCACCTGTAGTGCCGAGCCATGCTCGGCAGCGAGGCTTTCCCGGCAAGGCCCCTTGCCGAGCATGGCTCGGCACTACGCATCAGCAGCTCCGCAGCTTACGCCGTTCCTGCAAACCCCGGCAACACCGCTCAATGCTCGATGTGCTCCGGCAGCACATGCCCGCAGCGGTTGCAGTAGTGCGCCTTGAACTCGTGGCCCTCATGCCCGCAGACCGTGCAGCCGCGGTTGTCGCGACGGTTCTCGCGCAGCATGTTGCCGGCCAGTTCGGCGGTGTAGATGCCGGTGGGCACGGCCAGGATGCTGTAGCCGATCAGGATCAGCACCGAGGTGATGAAACGCCCCAGGGTGGTGTGCGGCACGATGTCGCCAAAACCCACCGTGGCCATGGTCACCACCGCCCAGTACATGCTGGCGGGGATGTTGCTGAAGCCGTATTGCGGGCCTTCGATCACATACATCAGCGCGCCGGCGATGATGGCGATGGTGACCACCATCGACAGGAACAGCAGGATCTTGCGACGGCTGCGCCAGAGGGCCGCCATCAGCACGCCGCTTTCCTCGATGTAGCGGGTCAGCTTCAGGATGCGGAACACCCGCAGCAGGCGCAGCACGCGCACCACCAGCAGGCTCTGTGCGCCGGGCACGAAGAAGGAAATGTACGAGGGCAGGATCGCCAGCAGGTCGATGATGCCCCAGATGCTGAACGCATAGCGCAGCGGTCGTCGTACCACCAGCAGGCGCAGCACGTATTCGGCGGTGAACAGCAGGGTGAAGCCCCACTCGACCACGTAGAACCAGCTGGCCCAGGCAATGTGGATGCGCTGGACGCTGTCCACCATCACCACCAGCACGCTGGCGAGGATGGCCCAGACCAGCAGCAGGTCGAAGCGACGCGAGGGTGGGGTATCGGTGCGGTGGATGATGTCGAACCAACGGCGGCGCCAGCCGCTGTCGCTGGCCGGGTTCAATTGGGGGGCAGAGAACAGTCGCATGCGCCCATTGTGCCGCAGGCCCGTGGAATGGAGGACAATGGAACATTCACACCCACTGATCTGGAACGCCATGACCGCTGTCGTCGAGCCGCTGTTGTCCCTGTCCAATTACTACCTGCCGGTCTACCGCCCGCGCCAGCTGGTGCTGGAGCGAGGCCAGGGCGCGCGACTGTGGGATACGCAGGGGCGCGAGTTCATCGACCTGGCCGCCGGCATCGCGGTGTGCAGCCTGGGTCACAACAACCCGGACCTGAAGGCTGCCCTGTTCGAGCAGGCCGACAAGCTTTGGCACACCAGCAACATGTTCTACAGCGAACCGCCGCTGCATCTGGCACAGGAGCTGGTGGACGCCTCGCGCTTCGCCAAACGCGTGTTCCTGTGCAATTCCGGCGCCGAAGCCAATGAAGTGGCCATCAAGCTGGTGCGCAAGTGGGCCAGCGCGCAGGGCCGTGGCCCGGAGAAGCGTTTCATTGTCACCTTCCGCGGCAGCTTCCATGGCCGCACCCTGGCCACGGTCACCGCGACCGCCCAGCCGAAGTACCAGGAAGGCTACGAGCCGCTGCCCGGTGGCTTCCGCTATGTCGATTTCAACGATGTCGCCCAGCTTGAAGCAGCGATGGCCGGTGGCGATGTGGCCGCGGTGATGTTCGAGCCGGTGCAGGGCGAGGGCGGGGTGATGCCGGCCAGTGCCGAGTTCATGCGCCGCGCCCGCGAGCTGTGCGACCAGCACGATGCGTTGATGGTACTGGATGAAATCCAGGTCGGCATGGGCCGTACCGGCGAGCTGTTCGCGCACTGGAACTGGGGTGTGACCCCGGACATCGTCACCCTGGCCAAGGCGCTGGGCGGCGGGTTCCCGATCGGCGCAATGCTGGCCGGCCCCAAGGTCGCCGACATCATGGGCGTTGGCGCGCACGGCAGCACCTTCGGCGGCAACCCGCTGGCGGCGGCGGTTGCTCGCGTGGCGTTGCGCAAGCTGTCGTCCGACGAGATCAAGGCCAACGTCGTGCGCCAGTCGGCCGCACTGAAAGCCGGTCTGGAAGCCATCGGCGAAGAGTTCGGGGTGTTCGAGCAGGTGCGTGGCATGGGCCTGATGCTGGGTGCGGTGCTCAAGCCCGACTACGTCGCCGACATCGGCATGCTGCTGGATCTGGCGGCGGAAAAGCAGGTGCTGATCCTGCAGGCCGGCACCAGCGTGCTGCGTTTCGTGCCGGCGCTGAACATCACCGACGAAGAAGTGGCCGAAGGCCTGAAGCGCGTGCGCGAGGCGATTGCGGCGTATATGGCATCGCGCGGGTAAGTTGGGTTTTTCGGCGAGCGAAGCGCTTCCCCTCATCCGCCCCCCGCCTTCGCGGGGACAGGCTCTACGGGCACCTTCTGCCTCGCGCGGGAGAAGGGAATGCTCGTTGTTGCGGGGGGCGAGCACAGCACCAGTTAGCCGTAAGCCATGACCCTTCCCTTCTCCCGCCTGCGGGAGAAGGTGCCCGTAGAGCCTGTCCCCGCGAAGGCGGGGGGCGGATGAGGGTATGGCGTGCGCAGCGCGCGGCCTTTCACCCCAGGCAGTGATTCCGCTTCAACAAACGCCGCAGCGACTGGGCGTGAAACGCAGTATCGGCATGCAGCCCGGCTTCGCGCGCACCCTGCACATTGCGGAACAGGTGGTCGACGAACAGGCTTCGCTCAGGCGCACAGCCAAGCGAAGCACAGGCTGCCAGGTACGCTTTCGGATCAGGCTTGCGCGCGCCGAGCGCAGCGCTGCACAGCACGCGGCGACCCGGTAGCAATTGCTCGATGACCGGCCGCGTCAGCAGGCCATTGTTGGTCAGCACTGCAACCTGCACATCCGCATGCACGCGCTCCAGCACCGCGATGCAATCGCTGCGCAGCTTGGTCGCAGCGAGGCGTGCAGCGTGCCAGTGCGTCGCGCCCAGCGTGCTGTCCAGGCGTTGATTCAAGGCCTGCAGCAACTGCTCACCATCCAGCTCGCCGCGGGCATGGGCGAATTCAAGCCCGTCCGTACGCAATGCCGCATCCACCTGCTCGGGTGCGCAGCCGGCAGCATCGGCAAGCTGGCGCAGGTGGATACGGTGATCGTAGTCGGCCAGCAGGCCGTCGAAATCCAGTAGTAGTGCGTGTGGTCGTTGCATCGATGGCGCGGCAAGGGTGGGGCTGCAGTATCGCTGGCACGGCGTCTGCGTGCAGCCTGCGACATCGCGTCACAGGTGAAATCTGCGGGCTTTGCCTAGAATCAGGACACCGTAGTTGTCATTGTTTGGAGTTCACCGTGAAGCGTTCCAGCCTGCTGTTATTGGCCCTTGCCGGCCTGTTGCCTGCCGCGCCTGCGCTGGCCCGCACCTGCGCGGTCACCATCGAAAGCAATGACCGCATGCAGTTCTCGCTGCCGCAGATCCGCGTTGCTGCCGATTGCACGCAGGTGGACCTGACCCTCAAGCACATCGGCCGGATGCCGGCTACCGCGATGGGGCATAACTGGGTGCTGACGCGCACCCCGGATTTCCAACCAGTGGCCACGGCTGGCATGCGTGCGACGCTGGCTGACAGTTACCTGCCGAAGAATGATGCGCGGGTGATCGCGTTCACGCCGGTGATCGGTGGCGGGCAGACCACGCAGGTGCGCTTTGCGACCAGCAAGTTGACGCGTGGTGGTGATTACACCTTCTTCTGCTCGTTCCCGGGGCACTGGGGAATGATGAAGGGCAAGCTGGTTTTTGGGTGATTGTTCTGTAATGAAGCGCTGGGTGCGCTGCGCGCACCCAAGCAAAAAGAGCAGTTCCAAGGCGGGCTTCCGTGGGAGCGGCGTAAGCCGCGAAGCAAACTGCATCCTCAGATTGCACGCGGGTCAAGGCCTGGGGCAAGGCCAGCTTCGCGGCTTACGCCGCTCCCACGAACGAATGCGGCATCTGCTTCCGATTGTGGGTAACGCTGCTTCGTCAGGAAGAACAGCGTTACCGCATTAAACCGACCGGCTTGTTTGCCGACTCCGCTGCAGGATCAACCCGCCGCAACCACCTTGAACGCCTCGCGTGCCGCAACCAGGGTGGCTTCGATCACCGCATCGTCATGCGCGCTGGACAGGAAGCCGGCCTCGTAGGCCGACGGTGCCAGGAACACGCCGCGCTCCAGCATGGCGTGGAAGAACACGTTGAAGGCCTTGATGTCACAGGCGGTGGCCTGCGCATAGGTCTCGACTTTCTCGCTGCTGAAGAACAGGCCGAACATGCCGCCGACGCGATTGGTGGTGACGGCCACGCCGGCCTCGCGCGCGGCCGCTTCCAGGC
This sequence comes from Stenotrophomonas sp., assembly GCF_032066555.1. Classification (GTDB taxonomy): domain Bacteria; phylum Pseudomonadota; class Gammaproteobacteria; order Xanthomonadales; family Xanthomonadaceae; genus Stenotrophomonas. Next base: position 36,459 of record NZ_DAMBKV010000013.1, on the reverse strand, counting down.
CATCGCAGAGCGTGTTGGTTGCCGCCGTCAGGCGCTCGTGGAAGCCCGGCGCCTGCACCAGTTGCAACATCGCCAGGCCGGCGGCCATGGCCACCGGGTTGCCGCTCAGCGTGCCAGCCTGGTAGATCGGGCCGGCCGGGGCGATCTGCGACATCAGCTCGCGGCGGCCGCCATAGGCGCCTACCGGCATGCCGCCGCCGATGACCTTGCCGAAGGTGCTCAGGTCCGGAGTGATGCCGTAGTACGCCTGCGCGCCGCCCAGGGCGACGCGGAAGCCGGTCATCACTTCGTCGAAGATCAGTAGCGCGCCGTACTGCGTGCACAGGGCACGCAGGTGCTGCAGGTAGCCTTCGCGCGGCGGGATGCAGTTGGCGTTGCCGACCACCGGTTCGATGATCAGGCCGGCGATATCCGCGCCCTGCTGCTCGAACAGCGCGGTAGCCGCTTCGAAATCGTTGTAGGGCAAGGTGAGGGTGAGTTCGCTCAACCCGGCCGGCACGCCCGGCGAGGTCGGCACGCCGAGGGTCAGCATGCCGCTGCCGGCCTTGACCAGGAAGGAGTCGCCGTGGCCGTGGTAGCAGCCTTCGAACTTGACGATCTTGTTGCGGCCGGTGGCGCCGCGCGCCAGGCGGATCGCCGACAGCGTCGCCTCGGTACCGGAGTTGACCATGCGCACCATCTCGCAGGACGGCACCAGCCGGGTGATGGTCTCGGCCATGGTCACTTCGGCCGCACACGGCGCGCCGAATGACAGACCGTTGCCGATCGCCTGCTGCACGGCCTCGCGTACGGCCGGATGGTTGTGGCCGACGATCATCGGGCCCCAGGAGCCGACGTAGTCGATATAGGCGCTGCCATCCACGTCATGCAGGTAGGCGCCATCGGCGCGCTGCACGAAGAACGGTTCGCCGCCGACCGACTTGAACGCACGCACCGGTGAATTGACGCCACCGGGCAGCAGGGTCTGCGCGCGGGTGAACAGGGCGTGGGATTGGGCGTGGTTCATGCGTGAGTCCTTTGAGGTATCAACAACAACGAAGAGCTGGGCTTTGCATTAGCCCCTCTCCCGCTTGCGGGAGAGGGGTTGGGGTGAGGGCAAGCTTCTAGCAAGCAAACGTCAAAAGCCCCCTCATCCGCCCCTTTCGGGGCACCTTCTCCCGCAGGTGGGAGAAGGGAATGGCAGAGATCGTGCGGGCTTGGCTGGTCAGACAGACCCGAAGCAACTGCGATAAGCGTCCAACGCCGCCACCGGATCGGCCTCGCTGAACACGCCGCTGATCACCGCGATCAGGTCCGCACCAGCGTCCACCACAGCCCGGCTATTGTCCGGGGTCAACCCGCCAATCGCCACACGTGGCACCCCAAGTGCGGCGCTTTGTCGCAGCAGCTCCGGACTGGCGCGGCGCGGGGTGATCTTGCTGCGGCTGGGGAAGAACGCCCCGAAAGCCACATAGTCGGCGCCAGCAACAACCGCGCGCTGGGCACGCTCGAACTCGTCATAGCAGGAGGCGCCAATGATGGCCTGCGGGCCAAGCAGGGCACGGGCGGCGGCGATGTCGCCGTCGTCTTCACCCAGGTGCACGCCGGCGGCGCCGACCTGCAGGGCCAGCGCGGCATCATCATTGATGATCAGTGGCACGCCGGCTTCGGCACATAGCGCCTGCAGGGCAGTGGCCTGGGCCAGTCGGGTGGGCGCATCGACCGCCTTGTTGCGGTATTGCAGCCAGCTGGTGCCGGGCAGCAGCGGACGCACCCGCTCAAGCAGGCGTGCGCTGTCGGTTTCGTCGGGGGTGATCAGGTAGACGCCACGGGCGTCGGCAAGCTGGGTCATGTATGGCTACCGGTACGGCGCGGGGAATGTGACAATCAACGCCGCTTCTCTGTCCGGTGATTATCCCCGATGTCCGACGCTACGGCCTCCACCCTGCGCAACTGGATGTGTGTCGTCTGTGGCTTCATCTACAGCGAGGCCGACGGCTTGCCGGAAGAAGGCATCGCCCCGGGCACGCGCTGGGAAGACGTGCCCGACACCTGGACCTGCCCCGACTGCGGGGTGACCAAGGACGACTTCGAGATGGTCGAGCTGGATTGAGAGCCGCAGCGCGCGGCTTGTGCGGTTTGTGGGAGCGGCGTCAGCCGCGAAGCCACTGCTGCACCCGCAGCCATTGATCAACGCGGTGTCAGGGCGAAAACGGGTTCGTGCACGGAATGCCGGCACATGTGTTCGGTCGGATCAGGATCTTCGCCGGTTTCGAATGCTGTAGTGGCTTCGCGGCTTACGCCGCTCCCACAAGGTTGGGTAGGGCAGCCAGGCTCAATGCAGTCTCGGCCTTTCGCCACCCAGTTCAACCAGGCGCTCACGGATGCTGATGGCATCTGCAGCATCGGGCTCCATCTTCAGGTAGCGCGCCAGGTCGGCGCGGGCACCGGCCAGGTGCTGCAGCTGCAGGTAGGCCAGGCCGCGGTCGCGCACGGCATCGGCCTGTTCGGGCGCCAGCTTGAGGATGCGGTCGGCGCTGCGCGCTGCCCGGTCCCACTCGCCACGCTCGGCGTAGACCCCATGCAGGTTGCGCAGCATGCGCATCAGGATGGCGCGGTGCGGGGCCGGGTCCAGAATCTGCGCCAGCACGTTGTCATCGGGCGTTTCACCGCCCAGGTTGCTGCGGGCGCGCTCGCGCAGTTCGTCCACGCCCAACGGACGACCGCCGTTGAACGGGTCCATGATCAGCACGCCGTCTTCCACCGGCAGCCGCACCAGGAAATGGCCGGGGAAGGAAATGCCTTCCAGCGGCAGGCCGAGCCGGCGCGAGACTTCGATCTGCACCAGGGCCAGCGAGATCGGGTTGCCCAGGCGGCGCTCGAACACCTCGTTGAGGTAGCTGTTGCGCGGGTCGTAGTACTCGTCGTTGTCGCCGCTGTAACCCACCTCGTTGAACAGGTGGTTGTTGATGGCGGCCACCTTCAGCGGCCATTCGCCGATGGCATCCACTTCCACCCGCAGGTGGTCCGCGTGGGCCTGCAGCACGCGGTCGTACTCGGCCGGGTCCAGCTGCGGGTATTCATCGCGGGCGATCAGCAGGGCAGTCGGCAGCAGCGGCAGTGCCTCGTCGGGCAGGCCGGCCAGTTCATCCCACTGCGGCAGGGTAATGCGCGTTTCAGACATGGCCCAAGACTGGCGGCAAAGCGGCGCCGGTTCAAGGGCGCCGCTGTTCAATCTGCTCGGATCAGTCAGTTGCCGGTGGCAATACCCGGGCCGAAGGTCAGCTCGGCGCCGTCTTCGAGCTTGAGTTTGGCGGCCTGGCCGGCGTTGAGTTCCAACACGTACAGGGCCGGGTTGAAGCTGGGGTAGGGCGGGCACATGTCACCGGCCGAGCACGGCGGGACATCGCGCTGCTGGCCGACCAGGCGGCGCTGGCTGTCGAAGTACAGGATGTCCAACGGGATCTTGGTGTTTTTCATCCAGTACGCCTGCGGCTCCTCGCGGTCGTGGATGAACAGCATGCCGTGGTCGGTTTCCATCTGTTCGCGGAACATCAGGCCGCGGGCGCGGCTTTCGTCGTTCTGCGCCAGTTCCACCTGGTAGCGGGTACCGGCCAGTTCCACCCAATGCTTGCCGTCGGCGCTGGCACAGCCGGCCAGGGCGAGCAGGGACAGTGTGAAGAGGGTACGCAGGGAGGCGTTGAACATGGTTGGGGACCTGGTTCCTGGGAGGTGTTCAGGCGGGAGGGGGAAGTCAAAGGCTTCCCCTCATCCGCCCTTCGGGCACCTTCTCCCGTAAACGGGAGAAGGGACAAGCAACAGCGGAAGCCGAAGCAACGGCCAAAGCAACAGCAACGGCCAAAGCAACAGCCAGAGCCAAAGCAACAGCCAGAGCCGAAACAGCAGCCAGAGTTGCGCGGGCTCGGCTTACAGCACCTGTGGCGGCTCGCCGCCGACGATGACCACGTCGGCCGGGCGGCGTGCGAACAGGCCAACGGTGACCACGCCCGGGATCTGGTTGAGCTGCTGTTCCAACTTCACCGGGTCGGTGATGGACAGGTTGTGCACGTCCAGAATCAGGTTGCCGTTGTCGGTGACCACGCCATCGCGCCACACCGGCTGGCCGCCGGTCAGGGCCAGGATCTCGCGGGCCACCAGGCTGCGTGCCATCGGGATCACTTCCACCGGCAGCGGGAACTTGCCCAGCACCTTGACCTGCTTGCTCGGGTCGACGATGCAGACGAACTGCTTGCTGGCCTCGGCGATGATCTTCTCGCGGGTCAGCGCGGCACCGCCGCCCTTGATCAGGTTCTTGTTGCCGTCGCACTCATCGGCGCCATCCACGTACAGCGACAGGCCGCCGGTGTGATTCAGGTCCAGCACCTCGATGCCGTGGCCCTTGAGCAGGGCGGTGCTCTGGTCGGAACTGGAGACCGCGCCTTCGATCTGGTCCTTGATGCGGGCCAGGGCTTCGATGAAGTAGGCAACGGTGGAGCCGGTGCCGACACCGACAATCATTCCCTTCTGGACGTATTCGATGGCTTTTTCGGCGGCCAGGCGCTTGGCTTCGGACATGGTGGGCTCAACAGGTTGGAAAACGGTTTCTTTTGTTGTGGGAGCGGCGTAAGCCGCGAAGCCGGGGGCTGAAAGATTGTCAGCTTCGCGGCTTACGCCGCTCCCACAACAAAAGAGGCTTATTTGGCTTTCTTTTCCAGCGACAGCAGCAGCTTCCACTGTGCGGCGTTGACCGGGAACACCGACAGGCGGTTGCCCTTGGCGGTCAGCGGAAAGCCTTCGCCCAGTTCCTCGGCATGCAGCTTGATCTCGTCCAGCGCGATCACCTGCGCCAGCTTGCGCTCAAAACCCACGTCCACCAGCATCCAGCGCGGCTGTTCGCGCGTGCTCTTGGGGTCGTAGTAATCGGACTTGGGGTCGAACTGGGTGTCGTCCGGGTAGGCCTCGCTGGCCACCGTGGCGACGCCGACGATGCCCGGCACCTTGGTGTTGGAGTGGTAGAACAGGATGCCGTCGCCGACCTTCATGCCATCACGCATGAAATTGCGCGCCTGGTAGTTGCGCACGCCATTCCACGGCTCGGTGCCCACGCGCTGCAGGTCGTCGATGGAAAAGGCGTCCGGTTCGGACTTCATCAGCCAGTAGCGCTTGCGGGCGGTCATGCGTTCAACGGTTCCGGGTAGAGAGTGGCCTGCTCGGTACAGATGGCATCCACCGCCACGTCCCAGTCCTCGACCGGTAGTGACGGCACCTGCTGGGCGGAGAAACCTACCCCCACCAGCCACGGCGGCGCGGCCTGGCGCTGCCGAAATGCGAAGCTGCGATCATACCAGCCGCCCCCCATGCCCAGCCGCCGGCCACCGTCATCAAAGCCCACCAGCGGGGCGACGACCAAGGCCATTTCCTCCGGCCGCAGCGCCTGTGCGGGGTCGACATCCGGCTCGGGAATGCCATAACGGTTGCTGACCAGGGACTGGCCCGGGCGCCACGGCGCGAAGCGCAGCAGCTTGCCGTGCAGCACCGGCAGGCAATAGGTCTGCTGCGGTGGCAGCTGCATCTGCCAGCGGTGCAGCGCGATCTCGCCGTCCATTGCCCAATAGCCGGCGACGTGCCCGCTGATCCCGGCGAAAGGCAGGGACAGGAGGTTTGTGGCGAGGATTTCGGCCGCAGCGATGCGCTCGGCAGCAGGGATGTCGCGGCGGCGCTGGCGCAGTTGTTGGCGGAGGAGTTGGCGGGGATCGGCAGTCATGGGGGAGAAGTCTGCGGGCAGGGAGCTTAAGCCCCTCTCCCATCGGGAGAGGGGTTGGGGAGAGGGTAAGTGCGAGGCACTGGCGTAGCCAAGCTTCGTGACGGTTTGCCCCTTACCCTCATCCGCCCTTCGGACACCTTCTCCCGGAGGGAGAAGGACAAAAAAGAAGCATTGCAGGCAGAACCAATGCCGACCATGGGTCGGCACTACAGGACGCGCCTTTCGGGGCACCTTCTCCCGTGGGGAGAAGGATAAAAAAGAACGGCGCCCGTTGGGCGCCGTTCTGGAATATTGCATTCTCCGCGGTGACGATGCGTGCGAAACGACCTTGAACCCGGGGTTCAAGTGGGAACGCTGGGGGGCCATCGGGCTTCCCGCTACAAGGCGGACTTGCACACCCGGCTCCGTCGCGCCCCCGTGGTCGTAATTAAGGGACAAGGCGAATGTTTGCACACGCCGTCGTTCACAGCAGAGAACGCGTCGCCAGTATAACGAGGTTGCGCGGCTAGGTGCAGCCGTATTTCACGAATTGCGGATTCATCTGTCTGAGCTGGTCAGCTGCATCAACGCGCGTTGTCGATGGCCAGGTCAAGGCGGCGGTTCAACTCGTTCATCGCCGATTGGAAACGCTGCTGTTGGGCGAGTTGCTCGTCGCGCACCTGCTGCAACTCATGCGCAAGATTAAGCGCCGCCAACACCGCGATGCGGTCCACCGCCGCCATCCGGTTGCTGCCACGGATCTCGCGCATCTTGCCGTCGAGCACGCGTGCGGCGGCGGTGAGGCTTTCGCGCTCGGTGGGTTCCACGCCAACGGTGTACTCGCGGTCCAGGATATGGACGCTGACCGGTTCGTTGTTGCTCACGTGTGCTGCTCCAGCGACTTGAGGCGGGTGATCATGGCTTCCACCCGCGAGCGGGCCTGCTCGTTCTTGGTCAGCAATTGCGAGCGTTCGCTGATCAGCTGTTCCTGTTGCTGGCGCAGGCTGCGGTTTTCATCGCTCAGCCGCTGGTTGCGCTCAAGCAGCAGCTCAAGGCGGGAGGCTAGGGCCAGCAGTTGGCCAGCGGGGTCGAAGGAGTCCATGGACGGAACGATAGGCATGGCGATAAGGGCCGGTCAAGAAGGAGCATACAGCGCGGTTGGTACACTGTATGGCCGCCGCCATCTTGCCGGTGCCGGCCTTCCTTTCCGCTTTACAGATCAGTGACATGACCGACCTTCCCGCCGTCAACGACATCCTCCAGGCCAGCCAGTCGCTGGGCCTGGCCGCTTCCCCGGCTGAACTCCATGGTGGACTGTGCGGCTGGCTGGCCGCCGGTGGCGCCGATGTGCCCGCGTGGCCGGCCAAGGTGCTGGCCGACGATGGTCTGCCGACCCCGGAACCCGGCAGCCCCCTGGACCTGCTGCGGCAGGCGTCGGTTGCGCAGCTGGAAGACCGTGACTTTGCGTTCGAGCTGGTGCTGGTGGATGCGGCCGAACCGCTGCAGGCACGTACCGACGCCTTGTTTGAATGGTGCCGTGCCTTCCTTGGCGGCTTCGGACTGGCCTCGGGCAAGCGCCCGGCGCTGAGCGAGGAGGGCGAAGAGGCGCTGCAGGACCTGGCGCGCCTGGCGCAGGCCTCCAGCGACGAGTTCGACAGTGCCGACGAGGATGAAGACGCGCTGTCGGAGATCGAGGAGTTCGTGCGTGTGGCCGCGTTGCTGCTGCACGGCGACTGCGTGATGGGTTCGCGCCATCGGCAGAGCCTGAACTGAGGTCGATGATGAAGCGTCTGTCCGGGATTACACCCGCCGAGTACGCGCTCCGCCGCCGGCAGCTGATGGAAGCGGCCGGTGATGACGCAATTCTGGTCCTGCCGGCGGCACCGGAGCGGGTGCGCAGCAACGATACGTTCTACCCGTACCGCCAGGATTCGGACTTCTGGTACCTGAGCGGCTTCCAGGAGCCGGAGGCGGTGCTGGTGCTGATCCCGGGGCGCAAGCATGGGGAGGTGATCCTGTTCTGCCGCGAGCGCGACCCGGACCGGGAAGCCTGGGACGGACCGCGCGAAGGCCAGGATGGTGCGGTCTCGCGCTACGGCATGGACGATGCCTATCCGATCGAGGATCTGGATGAAATCCTGCCCGGCCTGCTGGAAGGTCGGTCGCGGGTGTACTACCACTTTGGTCGTGATGCGGATTTCGACCTGAAGTTGATCGGGTGGGTGAACCGGGTCCGCTCGCAGGTGCGCAATGGTGCGCAGCCGCCGCATGAGTTCCTGGAGCTGGGTCATCTGCTGCACGAGCAGCGCCTGTACAAGAGCGCCGACGAGATCACCTTGATGCAGGCTGCAGCGGATATCAGCGTGCGTGCGCATCGCGCGGCAATGCGTGCGGCACGTGCAGGCATCCATGAGTACGAACTGCAGGCGGAGCTGGAACGCGAGTTCCGTGCGGCCGATGCGTGTCCTGCATACAACAGCATTGTCGGTGCAGGTGCCAACGCCTGTGTGCTGCATTACCGCGACAACAACAGCGGCAGCCGCGATGGCGATCTGGTGTTGATCGATGCGGGTGCGGAGTATCGCGGCTATGCCAGCGACATCACCCGGACCTTTCCGGTGAATGGCCGTTTCAGCGAGGAGCAACGCGCGCTGCACGATCTGGTGCTGGCGGCACAGGCAGCGGCCCTGGAGCAGGCGCAGCCGGGCATTGCCTACGAGGAAGGGCATCTTGCGGCGGTGGAGGTATTGACCGAAGGCCTGTTGCGCCTGGGGCTGCTGAAGGGCGATCTGGAAGAGAACATCATCGAGCGTCATTACCAGCGTTTCTACCGGCACAAGACCGGGCATTGGCTGGGCATGGATGTGCACGATGTGGGTGATTACCGGGTTGCTGGTGAGTCGCGACTGCTGGAACCCGGCATGGTGTTCACGATCGAGCCGGGGCTATACATCTCGCCGGACGATCGCAGTGTGGAGGCGCGCTGGCGTGGGATTGGGATCCGCATCGAGGACGATGTGTTGATCACCGAAGACGGGCACCGTGTGTTGACCGGTGCGCTTGAACGCAGTGCCGACGAGATCGAGGCCTTCATGGCCAAGCGCTGAGCCGCAAGGCATTCGGCTGTAGCAGTTGCAGTTGCAGTTGCCCTCCCTTACGCAAAGCGTAGGGGAGGGTATGGGAGGGGTGCAGTTGCTGTTGCCGTTGCTCCAGCCGTTGCTCCAGCCGTTGCTTCTGCAGTTGCCGTTGCTCCAAAGCTCTTGATCTACCGGGCCCCTTCCGCAGCGACGCAGCCGACGGACAAGACCCCGTATGGGGCGACGTGCAGGACGCACGTCGTTTTTCGACGATACAGGGATGTATCGTCGAAAAATCCCGGCGGCGGAGTGGACCCGCGTCGCGCAGCGGCGTGGGCGCGGAGGCAGGGTGTGCTTTCTTTTGGTTACTTCTTCTTTGCACAAGCAAAGAAAAGTGACTCGCTCCCCGAAGGGGAGTGAAAGCTCTTGCTCTTGCTTCAACCGCAACCGCAACCGCAACCGCAACCGCAACCGCAACCAAGATCAAGATCAAGATCAAGATCAAGATCAAGATCAAGATCAAGGGCTTTCGCCCGCCTTCGGCGCGCGAGCACACCTTTCTTTGCTTGTGCAAAGAAAGGTGGCCCAAAGAAAGCACACCCTGCCTACGCGCCTTCCGCGCTGCGCGCTCCAGGTCCACTCCGCTGGCAGGATTTTTCGACGATACATCCTTGTATCGTCGAAAAACGACGTGCATCCATGCACGTCGCCCCGTGCGGGGTCTTGTCTGCCAGCTCCGTCGCTGCGGAAGGGGCCCGGTAGATCAAGAGCTTTTGGAGCAAGGGCAACTGCAATTGCCAAAGCCAGAGCCAAATGCAGAGGCAAAGCCAAAGGCAAAGGCAAAGGCAAAGGCAAAGGCACCCCTCCCATACCCTCCCCTGCGCTGCGCGCAAGGGAGGGCAAGTGCCAATGCACAGGCAGAAGCGGAGCGGAAGCGCCCTTGCTGGGTCGTGGGTCGGGCAGTGGGAATGGAGGGATGGTGCGATCACGTAGCCCGGGTAAGCGTCAGCGCACCCGGGAAGCCGACCTCGATCGCCACCGAGTGAGGCGCAAACGAATACGGCCCAGCTTTCGCCAGGCCGCACTCACCTACATCAACGGTGTATTCCAATAACCAGGGCAGCAGCTACACGCCGTCCCGGCAAACCATCACGCCTGCGCGGCAAACTCCGGGCGGGTCAGGTTGTCCGCTTCGCCTTCGGTACACAGCACTTCGTCCTCGATGCGCACGCCACCATAAGGACGGAAGAAATCCACGCGCTCCCAGTTCACGCTGGCAGCATTGCCGGCCTTCTTCACTTCGTCCAGCAACATGTCGATGAAGTACAGGCCCGGCTCGATGGTGACGACCATGCCCGGTTCCAGTACGCGGGTCATACGCAGGTAGGGGTGGCCGGCCGGGCGCTCGACGCGGCCGCCGTCCTCGCTGGCGGCAAAGCCGGCTACATCGTGCACCTGCGCACCGATCAGATGGCCGATGCCATGCGGGAAGAAGGCCGCGCTCACGCCGGTGGCCAGCGCGGTCTCCGGCGCGACATTGATCACGCCGAAATCCTTGAGGATGCCCATCAACGACAGGTGCGCATCAATATGCAGCTGCTTGTAGTCGAAACCGGAACGCACCGCTGCGCACATCTTCAGCTGGGCGGCGTCGACCGCATCGATGAAGGCCTGGAACTCATCGTGGCCCGCCGCGGCATAGGTGCGGGTGATGTCGCTGGCATAGCCATGGGCCGAGGCACCGGCATCGATCAGGAAGCTGCGCAGCGGCTGCGGGGCCTGCTTGCCCAGGTCGGTGTAATGCAGCACGGCGGCGTGTTCGTTGAGGCCGATGATGTTGCCGTAGGGCAGCTCGTTGGCGTCCTGGCCGACGGCGCTGCAATACGCCATGTGGATCTCGAACTCGCTGGCACCGGTGCGGAACGCGGCTTCGGCGGCACGGTGGCCGCGCACGCCCAGTACCTGTGCCTGGCGCATCAGCGCGATCTCATACGGCGTCTTGTAGCCGCGATGCCATTCCAGGTAATTGATCACCGTCGCCGGGTTGTTCGGGGCAAAGCCGCCCAGCGCGCTCTGCGGCTCACCGAGGATGGCGCAGCGGCTGGGGTCGGCCGGCAGCAGTGCCAAGGCATCTTCCGGCTTGCGGATGATGTGGATGTCGAAATGCTCCACCCACCAGCCGCTGGGTGCGTCCGGGACCACGTGCCAGTAATCGAAGGGCTGGTAGAACACCAGGGTCGGGCGCTTGCCCGGGGTATGGATCAGCCAGCTGTACGGCAGCTTGGTCAGCGGTAGCCAGGTCTTGAACTGCGGGTTGACCGCGTACGGGTAGTCGCGGTCGTCGAACGCCTGGTAATGCTGGGTGCCGCTGGGAACCACCAGGTGATCGAAACCACCGCGCGCAAGCGCCGCGTCGGCGCGGCGGATCATCTGGGCAAGGTGTTGGGCGTAGAGGCTGCCTGGATCGTGCTGGTTCATCGCGGTGGCTCGCTGGGACGTGCGGAATGCAGGTCCCAATTCTGCCGCAATCGGCCTGCCGCTGCTGTGCCGTTTTCGGCACTCAGGCCGCAGGGATGCTGCCTTCGATCCACTGCACAAGGCGCTCGCGATGGCCCTTGTCCAGGGTCAGGAAGCGGAAGCCGGCCCATGACTGCTCGGGTGCATGGGTAGGTTCGGACCACAAGAGATGTGCACCCACGTCGATCTGCAGGTGACCGCCGCGGCCGTCGGGGATGGGAAACTGCAGCTGGTACAGCGCGTCGTCCTGCAGTGGCACCGAGGTGATCAGCAACATGCCGGTTTCGGATATGTTGCCGAGCCTGCCGATATGGGTGCCGGTCATCTGGTCGCGCACCTGCACCAGCTCGGGAACCTGCAGACGCGGCGCGCGACGGGTATTGGTGATCATGCGGATTCCCCGCTGTTGGAGGTGTGGCCGGCAATCGAGCGCAGTGCGCGCACGGTGGCCTGCCAGGCGCGGTCGATCAGGCGGCCCTTGTCCTCGGTGACGATACGCAGCTGGCCCTTGGCCATCAGCCGCGCCATCGCGTCGAGCGACTGCTCGGAAACCTTCTGCCCGCGCTGGTTGACGAACAAGGCGTTGCCAGTGATCAGGCTGTACCAGGACAGGCGCTGGCGCCGGTTGTCGCCCTGCTGGTTGACGGTGAATTCGAACCAGGTGCCGAAGGGCAGGGTACGCAGCTGGCGGTAATAGCCCTCTTCCTCTTCGGTGCGGGCCGGTTCGACTTTCCGGCGACGCTCTTCTTCGTCCGGGTCACCGGCTTCACCCAGCCGGGTCCGTGTCTTGAGCTTGGCGGCCAGTTCCGTGCGCGAGGTGATGGCGTCCTCACCGCCCGGTGTGGACAGGCGGCGGGAGATTGCTGCGGCCTCATCCTGGTGGTAACCCACCTGCAGCAGTGATTGCTCGATTTCCTCGCCGAAACCCGTATCGGCGGCACCCCCGGGTGCCAGGCCGGTGATCTCGGCGATGCGACGGGTGGCCTGCTCGCGCTGCCGCCATTCCTCCGAACCTTCGCCATGGCGCAGCAAGGTGAGGGTAAGTACATCGGCCCATGCCTTGCGCAGCAGGGTCTGCACGAACTTCGGGGGTTCAGTGCTCTGGCAGAGCGCATCGATGCTGCTGCTGGCCAGTTGCTTGGCAGCCTCCAGGCGTTCCTTGCCGCGCGCGGCATCCACCTGCCGCCGTTCGGCCATCTCCGCGCGCCGGGCCGCCGCACGCAGGTGTCCCTGGATGATGTCGTTGGCCTCAACGAAGACAGCTTCATCACCCTGGTAGTCGCTGACGACCTTGGTGACCGCGTCCTTGAGCTTCAGCAGCAAGAGGGGGTCGCTGTCCTCATCGCTGAGCCATACCGCACCGGATTCGGCGACGGCATTGAGCAGTTCGCGTGCCGGGTGCTGGTCACGCAGGAAGAACTCCTGGTCGCTGATCGCGGCGCGGGCCAAGGGCACCTGCAGGCGACGCAGCAGGTCGGCGGCGGGGCCCTCGCTGCGCACTTCGCGCTGCAGCTCGGAATAAAGCATGCCGAGCAGGTCCATGGTGTCGCCATCCTGCACCGACAATGTCGCCGCAGGGCCGTGCTCGGCCTTGACCTGTGCGATCAGCGCGTTGCGGATGTCGGCCATGCTGTGGCGGCTGCCCGATGAGGATGCGGCCGCCTGCAGTTTGCCCAGCATGTCCAGTGCAATCTGGGTGGACACCGGCTCCGCCGGAATGTTCGGCGGGCTGCCAGCGGCAGCCGGAGCCGCCGCGCCCTGCTCGGCCTGTGCCTGCAGCGCGGCAAAGTCGGGCATGCCGCGACCGCCGGCAGGCGCGGCGCTGGCCTGGCCGGCGGGCGTGCCGCCACTCCCCGTCGATGCGCCCGCATTGTTTGCGCCCGACGCAAGAGCGTGGCGTGCGGCATCAAGTAGGGTGTGCAGGCTTTCCATCGGCGCGCTGGGGGCGCCGATGGCCGTCTGCTGGGGCGGTGTGGCGTTGGCCGGGCCGGCGGCGGGGGGCGCACCCGCCTGCAACTCATTGGAGATGCTGGCCCATGACGCCGGCGGGGCCTGGCCTTGCCAGCTGGTCAGGGGCGCCGAACCTGCAGTGCGACGTCCAGCGGTGCCTGCATCGGCGTTGCCGCCGGCAGCCCCTGCGCCGCGGGGCGCGGAAGGACGGGAAAGGTGGGGGCGATACACCAGCCCCGGGAGCACGCCCTCGCGCTCCAGCAGGATGTTCAGGCGATCCACCAGCTCCGCATGACGCGACATGGTCATGCGCTCGAATACCTGGAACAGCAGCAGCTGGGTATCGAGGTTGAGTTGCATCTGTTCGCCGCTGTCGCGCAACGCCCGGCACTGGGCGTAGGGGCCTACGGGCAGGTGCTCGGGATCAAACGCCGGCTGCGCAGCCAGGACTGCGAAACGCTGGCCCAGCAACAGCAGGGGACTGGGGGCGCGGAAGGCTTCGCGGCGCGCCATTTCGTGCAGCACGATGTCGCGGTCGATGTCGGTGTCTTCAACCAGCGTCATCGACTTGAAGGTCGACGCGTGCGCTTCCTGCACGGGCTTGGGCGGGTCCTTGAAACTGGCCAGCTGCGCTGCCAACGCGTCCAGGAACAGATCGGGGAACTGTTCGGCGTGGTCGCGCAGCACCCGCAGCTGGGCGTAGATGTCAGATTGGATCTGGCTGTTGTGGGCCATCTCCGCGTTCTTGAACAGCGCCCGTTCCAGCTCCATGGCGGTCAGCTGCAGCGGTGTGCGCAGGACTTCATCGGTGGCGAGGAAAATGCTTTCCAATAGCTGTCGTACGCGCGCAGGTGCCGGCGTGGCGGCGATCCGTGCCATGGATTTGCTGGATGAGCGTGGTGCTGTGCCTGACATCCCGTATTCCTTGCCCCTGAATGGGCGTTTTCTATCATTTATGTGATGCAACGGCCACTTTTTGCAGGTCTTACGGTAGGAACAACTCCACCACATCGTTGGTGAAGCGGCGGCCAAGCTCGGTGGGCGTCCAGTAATCACCGTTACCTATGAGCCAGCCGCGCTCCAGCGCCGTTGCCAGTGAAGGTGCAAGCACGCTTCGTGCCAAACCAGTACGCGACTCGAAATCGCGCAGGCTGAAACCTTCGTGCAGGCGCAGCAGGTTGAGCATGTACTCGAACGGCAGGCGCTCGGCGCTGATTACGTCATCGCCGCCGATGCTGGCCGGGGTACCGGCGGTGTCCATGAAGGTCTGCGGGTGCTTGTGTTTCCAGCGGCGCAGCACGTGCTGCTCGGCGCCGGAGCTGATCTTGCCGTGGGCACCGGCGCCAATGCCAAGGTAGTCGCCAAAGCGCCAGTAGTTGAGGTTGTGCTGGCACTGCCAACCGTCGCGGGCATAGGCGCTGACCTCGTACTGGCCGTAGCCACGCTCGGCGAGCAGGGCCTGGCAATGCTCCTGGATGTCCCAGGCGCTGTCTTCGTCCGGAATGCCCTGCGGCGGCCGGGCGAAGAACACCGTATTCGGCTCCAGCGTCAGCTGGTAGTGCGAGATATGGGTGGGGTCGAGGGCGAAGGCGCGCTCGAGGTCGTACTCGGCCTGGGCCAGGGTCTGCTGCGGCAGCGCGTACATCAGGTCGATGTTGAAGTTCTTGTAACCGGCGTCCTGCGCCAGCTTGACCGCGCGCTCGGCCTCGTTGCTGTCGTGGATGCGCCCCAGTCGCTTGAGTGCCTCATCATTGAACGTCTGGATGCCGAAGCTGATGCGGTTTACCCCGGCCGCGCGGTAGCGGTCGAAGCGGCCGTGTTCGGCCGTGCCCGGGTTGGTCTCCAGCGTCACTTCCAGGTTCGGCGCGAAGCGCAGTCGTGCACTGGCTGCCTGCAGGAAACGGTCAATCGCCTCTGGCGGGAACAGGCTGGGGGTGCCGCCGCCAAAGAATACGCTGTTGACTACCCGTCCCCAGACCAGTGGCAGGTCCTGGTCCAGGTCGCGGATCAGCGCATCGATATAGGCGTCGAAGGGCAGGTCGCCCTTGCCGGCATGCGAGTTGAAGTCGCAGTACGGGCATTTGCGCACGCACCACGGCAGGTGCACGTACAGCGCCAGTGGTGGCGGTACCAGCTGCACGCCGGCAGCGTGACCGTGATCGATCGCGCAGGATTCGCCGGGAAGGTGGTTGCAGTGGTCGTGGGAGTGCGGCATGGACGGCTGTTGGAAAGAGTGGGAGTACAGGGTTGCGGGCGCTATTGCCCGGCCAGCAGGATTGGATCGACCAGCGAACGTGGTTGTGCACGTAGCACCGCTGCGCTGACATCGCGGAACATCGGTGACGGCCCCTGATAGCTGCCGACCTCGTTGTCCATGAGACGGTGGCGCGCCGGTCGGCTGCCATTGCGCATGTGCAGATACAGGCCGGAAACCATGGCTTTGCGCTTGTCGGCGAAGTTGTCGTAGCGGACCTCAAGCACGTCCACCAGGTCCACCTTGCGCCAGCGGTGCGCGGTGGCGATGTTGTGGTAGCGGAGCTGGCCAGCCAGCTCATCCAGCACCACGCGTTGCCACAGGATGGGAGCAGCGATCAGTGAAATGACCAGGGCGCAGCCAAGCGCCCAAAGCGGCAATGCGAGCCAGGATTGCTCCCCGTCATACGCCAGTATGGCGCCCACTATCGCGCCGCTTACAGCGCCCAGGATGGCGACAAGCTGCACAAGCCCCATCCGGGTCCGATAGCGGCGTGGCGTCATTGCCTGATCTCCGTGGTCAATCGAACGCAAGTTGCGAGATGCGCTGCAACAACAGCTGCAGCGCCTTGGCGCGGTGGCTGCGGCCGTTCTTCTGCGCCGGTTCCATCTGCGCCGCGGTCAGGCCGAGTTCTTCATCCAGGAACACCGGGTTGTAGCCGAAGCCATTGCTGCCGCGCAGTTCGTCGATGATGCGGCCTTCCCAGCTGCCTTCGCAGATCAGCGGTTGCGGATCGTTGGCATGGCGCAGCAGCACGATCACCGCGTAGAAACGCGCGGTGCGGCGTTCGGCCGGGACATCGTGCAGCGCATCAAGCAGCTTGGCGTTGTTGGCTGCATCGTCGGTAGGGCTGCCGGCATAGCGTGCGCTGTACAGGCCGGGCGCGCCGTCCAGTGCATCGACGATCAGGCCGGAGTCGTCGGCCAGCGCTGGCAGGCCGGTCACCGCGCAGGCATGGCGGGCCTTGATCAACGCGTTCTCGACGAAGGTCAGGCCGGTTTCCGGCACGTCGTCCACGCCCAGTTCGCGCTGCGGCACGATCTGTAGCGGCAGATCGGCCAACATGGCCTGCAGTTCTTTCAGCTTGCCGGCGTTGCCGCTGGCCAGTACCAGTTTCATTGTTTGGGCTCCAACAAGTCCCAGGTGTTGCCGTACAGGTCGCGGAACACCGCGACCGTCGCATAGGGTTCATCGCGTGGGGCTTCGAGGAATTCCACGCCCTGCGCGAGCATTGCCGCGTGGTCGCGATGGAAGTCATCGGTGTGCAGGAAGAAGCCAACGCGGCCACCGGTCTGGTTGCCGATGCGGCTGCGCTGCTCTTCGTCGCTGGCACGCGCCAACAGCAGCGCGGCGGCGCTGCCATCGGTCGGGCCGACCACCACCCAGCGCTTGCGGCCCTGGTCCAGGTCCTCCAGCAGCTGGAAGCCGAGCTTGCCGGTGTACCAGGCGATGGCTTCGTCGTAATCGGCGACGACGAGGGTGACCAGGGCGAGGCGCCGGTTCATGCCGACGCCAATGCCGCCTGTTGGGCGTCGAACAGCTCGCGGATGCCCTTTTCGGCCAGCACCAGCAGCGCGTCCAGCTCCTCGCGGCGGAAGGCATGGCCTTCGGCCGTGCCCTGCAGCTCGATGAAGCCACCGCCGTCATTCATGACGATGTTCATGTCGGTATCGCAGTCGCTGTCCTCGGGGTAATCCAGGTCCAGCACCGGCTGGCCCTTGTAGACGCCGACCGACACGGCGGCGACGGCGCCGAACAACGGATTGCGCTTGATCTCGCCGCGCTTCATCAGCAGGTTCACCGCGTCCACAAGGGCGACGTATGCGCCGGTGATGGCGGCGGTGCGGGTACCACCGTCGGCCTGCAGCACGTCGCAGTCCAGGGTGATGGTGCGTTCGCCCAGTGCGTTGCGGTCGATGCAGGCGCGCAGGGTGCGGCCGATCAGGCGCTGGATTTCCAGGGTGCGGCCGCCCTGCTTGCCGCGCGCGGCTTCACGGTCGGAGCGGGTGTGGGTGGAGCGGGGCAGCATGCCGTATTCGGCGGTGACCCAGCCTTCGCCCTTGCCACGCAGGAAGCCCGGTACCCGGTTCTCGACGCTGGCGGTGCACAGCACGCGGGTGTCTCCAAAGCTCACCAGCACCGAGCCTTCGGCATGGCGGGTGAAGGAACGCTCGATGGTGACGGTGCGCATCTGATCGGCCTGGCGGCCGCTGGGACGGGAGAAGGTCATGGGGAATCCGGTTAGTACGAGTTGATCTGGCGGGCGTCTGGGTGGTGGATGCACCAGCGTCCAGAGGTGGCTAGGTTACCATTCGCCCTTTGAAACACATCGGAAAGCACATGATTCGGAGCATGACCGCCTATGCCGGCGGCGAACGCATCACCGCGTGGGGCACCCTGGGCTGCGAACTGCGCTCGGTGAACCACCGGTTCCTTGAAGTGGGCGTGCGTCTGCCCGAGGACCTGCGTGCGCTGGAGCCGCAGCTGCGCGAGCGCGTTGCAGCCCGGGTCAGTCGCGGCAAGCTCGACCTGGTGATGCGCCTGCGTGCACCGGAAGCCGCCACCTCGCTGGCCGTCAACGAAGTGCTGGTGGATCAGCTGTCTGAATTGGCGCAGCGCCTGCACAGCCGCTTCCCCGGGATGCAGGTGGGCTTCACCGACCTGCTGCAATACCCCGGCGTGCTGCGCGCCGAGGCGACCGACAGTGCCGCCCTGCATGCCGAAGCACTGGCCTTGCTGGAAGAAACCGTCACCAGCTTCGTGCAGGCACGTGAGCGGGAAGGCGACAAGCTGGCCACGGCGATCAGCGAGCGCGTCGATTCGGTCGAACGCATTGCCGGTGAAGTCCGCGAGCTTATCCCGGCCATCCGTGAGGGGCAGCGGGTCAAGCTGGCCGCACGCCTGGCCGACCTGCCGCACCCGGTTGATCCGGGCCGGGCGGAGCAGGAGCTGGTGATGTGGCTGCAGAAGCTCGACGTGGATGAGGAGCTGGACCGTCTGGACAGCCATATCGCGGAAATCCGCCGCGTGCTGCGTCAGCGCGAGCCGGTCGGCCGCCGCCTGGACTTCCTGCTGCAGGAGTTCAACCGCGAAGCCAACACCCTGGGCTCCAAGTCGGTGGACGCACGCACCTCCAATGCCGCCGTCGAGCTGAAAGTGCTGATCGACCAGATCCGCGAGCAGGTCCAGAACATCGAGTAAGGGTAGTGCCGAGCCATGCTCGGCAAGGAACCCAAGGTAGTGCCGAGCCATGCTCGGCAGATGCCTTACCGGTAATGCCCTGCCGAGCATGGCTCGGCACTACAGGTGGAGCCGCCCCCGCGGTAACTGGGGGCCTTCACCCCTCGATCCTGCACAGAGCCGCCCGCGCCGGTACAATGCCGGGCCATTCCGACGTTGGCCCACCGCATGCGTGGCACCCTTTATATCGTCGCTGCCCCGTCCGGGGCCGGCAAAAGCAGCATCGTCAACGCCACTTTGGCGCGTGACCCGCACATTTCGCTGTCGATTTCCTTCACCTCGCGCGCCATGCGCCCGGGCGAGGTCAACGGCAAGCATTACCACTTCGTCTCCGCCGCCGAGTTCGAGCAGATGATCGCCGCCGGCGATTTCTTCGAGCACGCGCTGGTGCATGGCGACTGGAAGGGTACGGCCCGGCAGTCGGTGGAACCGCAGCTGGCGGCCGGCAAGGACGTGCTGCTGGAAATCGACTGGCAGGGAGCGCGCCAGGTGCGTGAGAAGGTGCCGGGCGCGGTCAGCGTGTTCATCCTGCCGCCGTCGCGGCAGGCGCTGGATGAGCGCATGCGCAAGCGTGGCCAGGACAGCGAGGCGGTCATGGCCCAGCGCTTGGCCGCCGCGCGCGAGGAAATGCTGCATTACGACGAGTTCGACTACGTCATCATCAATGAGGATTTCGACACCGCGGTGGGTGAAATGTGCTCGATCTTTGCCGCCAGCCGGCTGCGCTGTGAGCCCCAGCAGCAACGCCACGGCGAGCTGATCGCCTCGCTGCTGGCCCCTGAAAACTGAGCAAGTGATTGATCCGCAAGGGGCTGTTCAGGCCTTGGCTTGATTCCGGAACCGGTCTGCCCTTACAATCCGTCCCCTTTCCCTCATTCGATCGAGCGGCCGTTGCAGGTCGCCGGGAGCCCGCATGGCCCGCATTACCGTAGAAGATTGCCTGGAAGTCGTTAACAACCGTTTTGAGCTGGTCATGATGGCGTCCAAGCGCGCCCGTCAGCTGGCCAATGGTGTCCAGGCGACGATCGACAACAGCGAGAGCGAGGACAAGCCGACCGTGCTGGCGCTGCGCGAGATCGCCGCCCGTCGCATCGACAACGAGCTGATCGAGGAAGTCGAGAAGGCCGAGCGCGAGCGTGCCGAGCGTGAAGCACTGGAGTGGGCCGCAGCCGAAGTTGTCGCCGACGAAGACATGTCCAAGAACGACGATTGATTGTTTCTTTCGCGTTGATTGATGGTGTCTGCAAACAGCCCGCCGCAAGCGGGCTGTTTGCGTTATGGGAATTGCCGTGGAACGCCTGCTGGCATAGTCTTCTGACATGAACCCAGGCCCTTCCGCCCAGGTAGCCACGCCCGCGGGCGGGGTGATACCTGACTATGTACTGCAACTCGAGCGCGCAGCCAGCTATCTCCCCACCGAGCAGCTGCCGCTGCTGCGTCGTGCCTGGGAAGTGGGCGCCGCCGCGCACGCCGGCCAGACCCGCAAATCCGGCGAGCCCTACATCACCCATCCGGTGGCCGTG
Organism: Stenotrophomonas sp.; assembly: GCF_032066555.1. GTDB lineage: Bacteria > Pseudomonadota > Gammaproteobacteria > Xanthomonadales > Xanthomonadaceae > Stenotrophomonas. The sequence goes on along the minus strand of NZ_DAMBKV010000013.1, from coordinate 16,176 downwards.
GCGCGCATCCTGGCCGAGCTCGGCCTGGATGTTGAAACCCTGATCGCAGCCATCCTGCACGACACCATCGAAGACACCCCGCTCACCGGCGAAGAGCTGGCCGCCGAGTTCGGCCAGGCTGTGGCCGACCTGGTCGAGGGCGTCACCAAGCTGGACAAGCTCAAGTTCCGCGACCGCCAGGAAGCGGCAGCGGAGAGCTTCCGCAAGATGCTGCTGGCGATGTCGCGCGACCTGCGCGTGATCATGATCAAGCTGGCCGACCGCCTGCACAACATGCGTACCCTGGGTGCGCAGAGTGCCGAGGCGCGGCGCCGCATCGCCACGGAAACGCTGGATATCTACGCGCCCATCGCCCAGCGCCTGGGCATGAACCTGATCAAGTCCGAGCTGCAGAACCTGGGCTTCCGCGCGCTGTACCCGTGGCGCCACGCCATTATCGAAAAACATATCCGCAGCCAGCCGGTGGTGCGCCGTGAGTCGATGGCGCAGGTGGAAGTGCAGCTGTCGCAGCGCCTGGCGCGCGAAGGACTGGAACACCGCCTGATCAGCCGCATCAAGACCCCCTGGAGCATCTACACCAAGATGCGCGAGGAGAACAAAAGCTTCGACCAGGTGATGGATGTGTTCGGCTTCCGCCTGGTGATGCGCAACGTGCCCAACTGCTACCACGCACTGGGCGGCGTGCATGCCGCGTTCAAGCCGCTGGATGGTCGCTTCCGTGACTTCATCGCCATTCCCAAGGCCAACGGTTACCAGTCGCTGCACACGGTGCTGTTCGGGCCGTATGGTTCGCCGATCGAGGTGCAGATCCGCACCGAGGAAATGGACCTGATCGCCGAGCGCGGTGTGGCCGCGCACTGGACCTACAAGTTCGGCGGCGACGGCCCGAACAGCGCGCAGAGCCGCGCGCATGCCTGGATCGTCGAGCTGATCGATTCGCAGCGCACGGCCGGTTCGTCGCTGGAGTTCCTGGACAACGTCAAGGTCGACCTGTTCCCGGACGAGGTCTATCTGTTCACGCCCAAGGGCAAGATCCTGGCGCTGCCGCGCAACTCCACCGCGCTGGACTTCGCCTATGCGGTGCATACCGACGTGGGCAACCGTGCGGTGGCCTCGCGGGTGGACAAGAAGCTGGTGCCGCTGCGCACGCGTCTGGTCAGTGGGCAGACGGTGGAGATCATCACCGCGCGCTCGGCCTCGCCCAAGCCGCAGTGGCTGGAATTCGTGGTCAGCAGCAAGGCGCGCACGGCGATCCGTCACCAGCTCAAGCAGCTGGAGCACGAGGACGCGGTGCAGTTGGGCCACAGCATGCTGGACCGCGCGCTGGAGGCGATGGACAGCTCGATCGAGCGCTTGCCGAAGGGACGGCTCGATGCCTTCCTCACCGAACACCGCTACCCGCGCCTGGAAGCCTTCCTGGCCGATGTGGCGTTGGGCAACTGGATGCCGACCCAGGCCGCACAGGCGCTGATGTCCTATGCCGAGCTGCGCGCCAGTGGCGTCGCCCATCGCGCCCAGGAGAAGATCCTGATCAATGGCAGCGAACGTGGCGTGGTCAGCTTCGCCAACTGTTGCCAGCCGATTCCGGGCGACGACATCATGGGCTACCACACCGCCGGCAAGGGCATCGTCGTACATCGACTGGATTGCCCGAACCTGGCCGAGCTGCGCAAGACCCCGGATCGCTGGGTGCCGATTGGCTGGGATACCAATGTGGTCGGCGATTACGACACCGCGCTGGTGGTCGAGGTGGAGAACGGCACCGGCGTGCTGGCGCAGCTGGCTGCCGCCATTGCCCATAGCCATTCCAACATCGAGCGGGTGGATTACCTGGACCGGGATTTCAACGCAGCGGTGCTGTGCTTCAACATCCAGGTCCGCGACCGTAATCACCTGGCCGAAGTCATGCGCCGCCTGCGCCGGCTGCAGGTAGTCCAGTCCGTTCGCCGCCAATAACGGTAGTGCCGAGCCATGCTCGGCAGAGACCCCCAATGTAGTGCCGAGCCATGCTCGGCAGAGACCCCCCAATGTAGTGCCGAGCCATGCTCGGCAGGGGCGTCATCGGCAATTTGTAGCAGCGGCGTAAGCTGTGAAGCTGGCGCAGCAGAAATCGCCGGACTGCCTGCAATCTGGTGAGCCACCTGCATCGCGGCTGAAGCCGCTCCCACGAATCCACAGCTTGCTGTTCGGTAGAGCCCCAGCCGAGCATGGCTCGGCGCTACCTGTATTCCGCTATCCACACAGACTGTGTCCTGCTGCCTACACAAGCTGTGGATAAGGCCGCGCAGCCCTTGCGCTGCAAGCTTCTGCAAAACATGGTGATTTTTTGTCCACGACCTGTGGATGGATCAACTGTAGTGCCGAGCCATGCTCGGCAGGGGCCTTGCCGATATAGCAGCGGCAACTGTGGGAGCTGCGTCAGCCGCGAAGCTGGCAGCGCTGGAACAACCGGGCTGCCTGCAATCGGATGGACCACTTGCTTCGCGGCTTACGCCACTCCCACAAAACCCACAGCTGGTTGTTCGGTAACGCCCCAGCCGAGCATGGCGCGGCGCTACCTGTATTCGACTATCCACACAGCTTGTGTCCTGCTAGCTACACAAGTTGTGGATAACAGCGCGCAGCCCTTGTACTACGGGCCTCTGCAAAACATGGTGATATTTTGTCCATCACTTGTGGACAGGTGGAGGTGAGCCCGCGGCGTGTTCTGCGTACCATTGCCGGGATCCTCACCAGGCTGTACCTCATGACGACGTTCCCGGAAGACATCTATACCGAACCCACTGCCGATACCAATACGCTGGCCAACCTCGGGCCACTGGCGCCGATGGCCGGTGTCTGGATCGGCGAGCGCGGCATGGACGTCAATCCCAAGGCCGATGGCCCCGAGCGGCAGGCCTTTATCGAACATGTCGAACTGCAGCCGATCGACGCACAGCCCAATGGCCCGCAGTTGTTCTATGGCCTGCGTTACCACACCCGCATCCACAAACCGGGCGAAGTGGAGACTTTCCATGACCAGGTCGGTTATTGGTTGTGGGAGCCGGCGACCGGCACGGTGATCCAGACGCTGACCATCCCGCGCGGGCAGACCGCGATGGCGGTGGGCAGGGCCGCACCCGATGCGAAATGCTTCCGCCTGCGTGCCGAGCGTGGCTCGACGGTCAATGGCATCAGCTCCAATCCGTTCCTGGAACATGCGTTCCGGACCGAGAGCTACGAGATCGAAGTCACCATCAATGACGATGGCACCTGGTCGTATGAACAGGAAACGATGCTGGTCATTCCCGATCGCAGCGAGCCGTTCGCGCATACCGACCGCAATACGCTGCGCCGGATCGGCGAGCCAACGCCCAACCCGACCGCACAGGCAGTGTAGTGCCGAGCCATGCTCGGCAGGGGCTCTACCGATAGGGTATGAGGCACTCGTGGGAGCGGCGTCAGCCGCGAAACTGGTGTCAATAAGTCGAGCAGGCATGCTGGCTAGCCGGATGGATCATCTGCTTCGCGGCTGACGCCGCTCCTACAGACCCGCGTTGGATTGCCAGCCGCGCTATCCACACAGACTGTGTCCTGGTACATACACAAGCTGTGGATAAGGCTGCGCAGCCCTTGCGCGGTGGATCTCTGCAAAACGTGGTGATATTTTGTCCACGACCTGTGGATGACTAAACCGTAGTGCCGAGCCATGCTCGGCAGGGGCCCTACCGACATAGCGGGGGGGCTTGTGGGAGCGGCGTCAGCCGCGAAACTGGCAGCAATGAATCGATGCTCATGTCTGCCAGTCGGATGGATCGGTAGCTTCGCGGCTGACGCCGCTCCCACAAGATCACATCGGGTTTGCGTGGAAAGCCGCAGCCGAGCATGGCTCGGCTCTACCTGCATGCGGCTATCCACACAGCTTGTGTCCTGTGATGCCTACAAGTTGTGGATAAGCCTCCATGGGCCTTGTGCGGCAAAGCTTTCGGATCGCTGATGATTTTTTGATCAATGCCAGCCTGGTCAGCCGCCCGCCAAGGTGGCAACGTTACAATGACCGACCTTTTTCCAGACTGGAGCTGTCCATGTCCCGCCAGATCATCAACACCGCCAACGCCCCGGCCGCCATCGGCCCGTACTCGCAGGCCGTGCGCGCCGGCAACACCGTGTACTTCTCCGGCCAGATCCCGCTGGACCCGGCCACCGGTGAGATCGTCGCCGGCGACGTCACCGCACAGGCCCGCCGCGCTTTCGACAACCTCAAGGCCGTGGCCGAGGAAGCCGGTGGCTCGCTGGACAAGATGGTGCGCCTGGGTCTGTACCTGACCGACCTGGGCGAGTTCGCCAAGGTCAATGCGGTCATGCAGGAATACTTCCAGGCCCCGTTCCCGGCCCGTTCGACCATCGAAGTGTCGGGCCTGCCGAAGGGCGCCGCGTTTGAAGTCGACGCGATCATGATCATCGACTGATCGATCATTGCCGTTGCGAGTGACCCCAGATGCCCGGCCAGTGCCGGGCATCTGCGTGTCAGCCCTGGTATTGGCGGGTCTCGCTGGGGGTGTGGCCAGTCCAACGCTTGAACGCGCGGCGGAACTCGCGCGCATCGTTGAAACCCAGCTGGTTGCCGACCGCTGCAATGCTCAGCTCCAGGTCCTGCAGCAGTTCCAGGGCCAGTTCGACGCGCAGGCGATCGTGCACCTCGCTGAAGCTGGTTTCCTCATCGGCGAGCTGCCGGCGCAGGGTACGCTCGCTCAGGTGCAGCGCCTGGGCGACATCACTCATCTGCGGATTGTCGCGCAGTCGTGTGCGCAACAAACGTTCCAGCACGGCCGTGGTTTCACCCCGCATCGACTGGGTTGCCAGCTGCGCACGGCATAGCGACAAGGCCTGCTGCGACGTCACCGGGTTGTAGCTGGCAAAAGGGAGCTGCATCCAGTGCCGCTCCACCACGATGGCATTGCGCGGCTGGTCGAAGCTGGGTTCGCAGCGGAACATGGTGCGATAGGCATCCAGCTTGGCAGGGGCGGAATAGCCCAGCTCCAGTCGCACCGGACTGAAGGCATCACCGGCCAGCTCGCGCCCGAGCATGAGGATGCTGGAGAACATCTCCTCACACAGGAAGGGCAGCAGGTCATGCGCCTGCTCCGGCGCCGTGGCGACGATGGACAGGGTTTCGGCGGCGCTTTCATCCAGTGTCAGGTCCATCAGGGGACCAAGGTTGCGCTGGTAGTCCAGACCGATTTTTACCGCATCGCCAAAGGTGCGTGCGGTCTTCATCGCCAGTCCCAGCAGGCCGAAGTTGCCTCCGTTCTGCGCGCCTCCCATGGCCAGCCCAGCGGCCTCGATAGGCAGGGTGGGCAGGGCACGGCGGATGACCTCATAGGCCTGTCGATAGGAAATGCGGGTGCGTGGGTCATTGAGCTGGTCGCTGCTCAGGTGCAGGCCAGACAGCCAATTTTCGGTATCCACGCCCAGTTGGCTGCCCAATAACAACAGGCCGCTGAGCATGTTGGTTGGCACGTTGGCCACGGCCAGTCGGTCGCTGCCTGGATTCCTGCGTTGCATTCAAGCCCCTCCAGCTTGTCCGCTTTGCCCCCCCAAGTATGCCGTTCTTGCCCTTCGCGTGAACACTGCCTGAAGGCCAGACTGCGCCCAACATCTGCCAGCGTATGGGAGCAAGTCATGCAGCGCAGCATTACCTGGGCGGTTTCCGCCAGCTTGGCCGTCATGGTCGTCGGCTGCCAGAAGCAGGCCGAACAGGCACCAAGCGTGGCTGCGGCCGACGGGGCATTCGCGGCCACGCTGCAGGAACGCCTGCTCGACGCCAAGCCTGGCGACGTGATCGACATCCCGGCCGGTCGGCACCAGTTCGAGCGCAGCCTGAGCCTGCGCGCCGACGGCGTCACCATCCGTGGTGCCGGCATGGACCAGACCGTGCTCAGCTTCAAGGGGCAGAAGGCCGGTGCGGAAGGGCTGCTGGTCAACGGCGACAACTTCACCATTGAGAACCTCACCATCGAGGACTCCAAGGGCGACGGGCTGAAGATCAGCGAGTCGGAGAACATCACCATCCGTGGCGTAAAGGTGCAGTGGACCGGCGGCCCCAGTACCAAAAATGGCGCCTATGGCATCTACCCGGTGCTGACAAAAAATGTGCTGATCGAGAACACCATTTCCATCGGCGCCTCCGATGCCGGCATCTATGTTGGCCAGTCCGACGGAGTGATCGTGCGCAACAGCCGCGCCGAGCAGAACGTTGCCGGCATCGAGGTCGAGAACACCCGCAACGCTGATGTGTATGACAACGTCGCCACTGGCAACACCGGCGGCATCCTGGTGTTCAACATGCCGGGCCTGTCGCAGCAGGGCGCCAACATCCGCGTGTTCAACAACAAGGTCATCGCCAACAACCACGAGAACTTCGGTGCCAAGGGTACGCCAGTGGCCAGCGTGCCGGCCGGCTCGGGCATCGTCATCAATTCCAACGATGACATCGAGGTGTTTGACAACGAAGTGCGCGACAACGCCACCACCAACATCATCGTCTCCAGCGTGTATTCCACCGGTTACAAGGACAGCAGCGCCTCGCCCAATTTCGATCCATACCCGGAACGCATCTACATTCACAACAACACCTTGTCCGGCGGCGGTGACTCACCCGACGGGCTGGACCTGAAGGCCTTGAAGGTGGCGATGTATGGCCTGACCGGCAACTTCCCGGACGTGCTTTGGGATGGTTATTACAACAAGGAGCGGGTGGTGGACGGGGTCAAGATGGGCCCGCAGATCTGCCTGCGCAACGTCAGTGGCGTGATCAACGCCGATGGTCCTGGCGGTTACAAGAACCCAAGCAAGGATGCCAAGCCATTTGAATGCGACCTGCCGCGCTTGCCGGCCATCGATCTGAAGCGTGGTTGAGGCTTGGGCATGCGCAATCTGATGGTGCGGGTGATCGCGCTGGTCGGCGCCTTGCTGATGCTTGTTGGCTGCGGCAAACCGGCTGCGGTGCATTTCTTCGAGCAGGGCCAGCCGGCGACGTTGGATGAATGGCATGTGCTGCGCATCCGCGATGGCAGGCTTTCGCTTAATGACGGCGTGGTGCCGTATGACCTGAACACACCGCTGTTCAGTGATTACGCGCACAAGCTGCGCACGGTCTGGATGCCGAAGGGTCAGGCCGCCGGCTACCAGCCCGAACACGCCTTCGATTTTCCGGTGGGCACCATTCTCAGCAAGACCTTCTACTACCCGCTGCCGGCGAGCGGTGCAGCTGATGGGAGGTCGGTGGCACGCACGCCACCGTCGCAATCGTCATTGCACGAAGAGAGCCTGGATCTGTCCAAGGTGCGGCTGATCGAAACCCGGCTGCTGGTCCATCGCAAGGAAGGCTGGGTAGCCTTGCCTTACGTCTGGAATCAAGAACAGACCAAGGCGACCTTGCAACGCACCGGAGCCAGCGTGGATCTGGAACTGGTTGCCGCAGACGGCTCGCGTGAAGCGCTTGCGTACCAGGTGCCGGACCAGAACCAGTGCGGCGGTTGCCATATCACCGACAACCGTTCGCGCAAGCTGTTGCCGATCGGCCCCAAGGCACGCAACCTCAATCGCGATTTTGACTACCTCAGCGGCCACGACAACCAGCTCGCGCATCTGGTCAAAGTCGGCTATCTGAAAGACCTGCCTGCACCGGCTCAGCTGCCACGCGCGGCCGATGCCACTGATCCCGCCGCGCCGCTGGATGCGCGCGCACGCGCCTATCTGGACGTGAACTGTGGCCATTGCCATAGCCGCACCGGCCCGGCCATCACCTCCGGCCTGTGGCTGGATGCGTCTACCCAGGATCACCTGAAGCTGGGCATGTGCAAGCAACCCATCGCCGCGGGCAAGGGCACTGGCAATCGTCGCTATGACATCCAGCCCGGTGATGCCGATGCCTCGATCATCGCCTACCGCATGGACAGCGATGATCCGGCGGTGATGATGCCCGAGGTTGGGCGGGCGGTGGTGCACAGCGAAGGCGTGACCCTGATCCGGGAATGGATCAACGCGCTGGAAACAAACTGCGACACGGCTGGCGAAGGCCAGCCCGGCAACACGGGCCCGCCGGCGGTCTGACGCCGGCATACACCTCACTGCGTGGGAGAGAACGCGATGCGAGTGAAGCAACGGAATCTGGTAGTCGGACTGCAGCGGGCCATGGCCGGGCTGATGGTGGTGGGGGCAGTTGCCCCGGCAATGGCACAGTCGGCGACGGAGGATGCTGCCACCACGCTTGATCGCATCACCGTCACCGCGCAGAGCCGGCAGCAGGAAATACAGGATGTACCAATCGCACTGCAGGTAGTCGATCAGAACCTGCTCAACGACGTGGCCGCCGAGAATCTTGGCGACATCGATTCGCTGGTGCCGGGATTGGTGATCAGCGCGGTGCAGCCGACCCAGCCCTCGTTCCGGCTGCGCGGCGTCGAGACCGACGACTTCGGCATTGGTACCGATCCGGCGGTAGGCATCTTCGTTGACGGCGTCTACGGCGGGCGAGGTGGCGGCGTGCTGCTGCCCTTCGTCGATGTGGAACGTATCGAAGTGCTGAAGGGGCCGCAGGGCACCTTGTTCGGCCGCAATACCGCCGCCGGCGCGATCTCGCTGGTGACCCGGCGCCCACAGGCTGAGACCGAGGCGCGCGCCACCATGCGCGTAGGCAACTACGGCAAGAAGTACGCCGATGCAATGTGGAACATCCCGACCGGCGACAACTCCGCACTGCGCTTCAATGCATTGATCAACACCAGCGATGGCTGGTTCCAGGACGGCGCCACCGGCAAGGACCTGGGCGGCGAGAACGTCTGGGCCACGCGCGCGGCCTGGCAAAGCCGATTCGGTGACAACACCACCGCCTACATCACCTGGGACCACGAAAGCCTGGACCAGAACGGCCGGGTCACCACCGGCATCGTGCCGCTGCCGGCCTATCCGGCGCGCCCGCCAGTACCGGTGGACCCGGATGACTATCTGGACCCGCGCAAGATCAAGACCTATAGCGATGCCGACAATGCCGAATGGCGCACCTTCGATGGCGTCAGCCTGATCGTCGACCACGCACTGTCCTGGGGCAATTTCACTTCCACCAGCTCGTGGCGCAAATACGACTCCACCAACCACACCGAGGAGGACGGCACCAACCGTTTCGACCTGTACGTGGATTCGGTCAATACCGAGAACAACGAGACGTTCTACCAGGAGTTCAAGTTCTCGGGCAGCAACGAACGCTTCGACTGGGTGGCCGGCGTCAGCTATTTCGACGAGGACGCGCGCCAGACCAGTGAGGTCAACACCAATACCGAGGCGGTGGACAACATAATCCGCAACATGGGGGTGGCCTATCAGCTGGGCATTCCCGATGGCAGCCTGTTCAACTTCACCTCGATGCTGGCGCAGATGAACGGCATTCCGATTTCGCTGGTTGGCGAGAAGTGGAACGAGCGCTTCAACAACACGCTGGGTACCACGTCCTATGCTGCTTTCGGTGACGTGATCTGGAAGGCCACCGATCGCCTCAACCTGACCTTCGGCTTGCGTTACACCCGCGACGAGAAGGATTTCACCTGGCTCAATACGCCGCGCAATGCGCCCGGTCTGGAGGCCAAGCTCGGTACCTTGGAAGCGCTGGGCTTCTTCCAGGCGCTGGCGGGCATGGGCATTCCGATCACCCGCGAGCTGCTGACCTTCGACATGGCCTTCATCGACCCGCCGGCCATGGTCAACAAGGGCAAGCTGGTGCGCGACAAGAAGAGCTGGAGTGACTGGAGCCCGCGCTTCGTCGTCGACTACCACCTCAACGACGACACCATGGTGTTCGGCTCGCTGGCCAAGGGCTACAAGGCCGGTGGCTTCAATGCGCTGCAGATCGGTCCGGCGTTCGAGAACGAGGATGTATGGAACCTGGAAGTCGGCCTGAAGCAGAGCTTCGACCGCTTCTCCTACAACGTATCTGTCTTCCACTACCAGTACGACAACCGCCAGGCGATCCGCCTGATCGATCCGGATCCGAACAACCCGGTCGACATCCCGGTCTACGTGTTCGACACCAGCGATCTGGAAGCGACCGGCGTTGACTTCGATATGCGCTGGAAGGTTACCGACGGACTGACCCTGGATGCAGCCGCCGAGTGGATAGATTCCAAATACAAGAACTACGTGACACCGGAAGGTGTGGATCTGGACGGGGCACCGACCGGCGAGCCGCGCTTCACCGCCTCGGCGGGTGCGGTCTACGTCGCTGACCTTGGTGGCAATGGCCAGCTGCGCTTCTCGCTGCGCCACGCTTACCGCGGCGCCCAGCGCTGCAACGCAGGTTCCGACCTGCAGGGTGACTGCGGCATCAGCAAGGTGCTCAACATTGGCGAATCACAGCAGCGCACGGATGTCCGGGTCGGTTGGACCTCACCGCTGAAGCACTGGAACTGGGCGGTGTATGCCAACAACGTGTTCGACAAGCAGTACGTCCGTGGCCTCAACACCTATGGGCACGATCCCCTGGGCGTAGTCGGCGCAACCATCACCGACCCACGCACGTACGGCCTGGAAATGACCGTGAAGTTCTAACGCTTGAAGCCCCTCTCCCTGCAGGAGAGGGGCTGGGGTGAGGGGAGTTCCGCGGAGCTGAGCCACGCTCGGCTGAGGCGCTACCGGGAAAGCCCCTGCCGAGCATGGCTCAGCTCCGCGAATTGCTTGAAGGCGCCAATCGACAAAGCAGCAGTGAAGCAACACTTGGGGAGTAGGAAACCCCGGCGTCCAAGCTCGCCGGGGTTTCTGTTTGCGTCACATGACGGCATCCTTATGCCATGTCTGCACGCCGTGACCTCGCCACCCTCGATCTTTCCACCGAACCACTGAGCCGCCTGGCCGGGGTCGGGCCACGGGTGGCGGCCAAGCTGGAAGCACGCGGCCTGAGCACCTTGCAGGACCTCTGGCTGCACCTGCCGTTGCGCTACGAGGACCGCACCACGCTGCTGCCCATCCGCGCCCTGAAGGCCGGTATGGCCGCGCAGGTGGAGGGCAGGGTGGAGGCCGTGGAACGTGGATTCCGCTACCGGCCGGTGCTGCGGGTGGCAATCAGCGACGAGTCCGGTGCCACCCTGGTACTGCGCTTCTTCCATTTCCGCGCCGCGCAGGTGTCGCAGTTCGCGGTAGGCCGGCGTCTGCGCGCCTATGGCACGCCGCGCGCGGGTCAGAATGGGCTGGAGATCGTGCATCCCAGTTATCACCTGCTTGGCGACGGCGAAGATGCCGCGCTGGGCGCGGTGTTGGACCCGGTGTACCCGGCAGTGGAGGGCATTGGCCCGGCCAGCCTGCGCAAATTGATCGGCCAGGCACTGGATCGCCTGCCTGATGCCGCGGCATTGGAATTGCTGCCGCCGGCCATGCTTGCCGGCATGGGTCTGCCGTCGTTGCGCGAGGCGATGCTGACCATGCACCGGCCACCCGCCGACGCCGATATAGGTGCCCTGGGTGCGGGCACGCATCCGGCGCAGCGGCGCTTGGCGATGGAAGAGCTGCTGGCCCACCACCTCAGCCTGCGCCGCCAGCGCATCGCCCTGCAGCAGCACCGTGCGCCGTCATTGCGCGGCCAGGATGGCTTGGTCAAAGCGCTGCGCGAGGCCTTGCCGTTCAGACTGACCGGCGCACAGCAGCGCGTGTTCGACGAAATCCGCAAGGATCTGGCCCGCGCCCATCCGATGCTGCGGCTGGTGCAGGGCGACGTGGGTTCCGGCAAGACCGTGGTCGCCGCCCTGGCCGCGATGCTGGCAGTGGAACGCGGCAAGCAGGTGGCGTTGGCTGCGCCCACCGAACTGCTGGCCGAGCAGCATCTGACCAACCTGCGCGCATGGCTCGAGCCCTTGGGTGTCCGCGTTGCCTGGCTGGCCGGCAAGGTCACCGGCAAGGCCCGCGCCAAGGTGCTGGAAGATGTAGCCAGCGGCCATGCGCAGGTAGTGGTCGGTACCCACGCACTGATGCAGGACAACGTGGTGTTCAACGATCTGGCGCTGGCCATCGTCGACGAGCAGCACCGCTTCGGCGTGCACCAGCGGCTTGCGCTGCGTGACAAGGGCGCCACGGCCGGGGTGGTGCCGCACCAGCTGGTGATGACCGCCACGCCAATCCCGCGCACGCTGGCGATGGCGGCGTATTCGGATCTGGATGTGTCCGCCATCGACGAACTGCCGCCCGGTCGCACGCCGGTGCAGACCATCGCCATCAGCGCCGAGCGGCGCCCGGAACTGGTCGAGCGCATCCGCATCGCCTGTCAACAGGGTCGGCAGGTGTACTGGGTGTGCACACTGATCGAGGAAACCGAGGAAGGCGCGGGCCCGGGCAACGCCCGCATGGATGCGCAGGCCGCGCAGACCACCTACGAAGCCTTGTCGGCCCAGTTGCCGGAACTGCGCATCGGGCTGGTGCACGGGCGCATGAAGGCGGCCGAGAAGCAGGCGGCAATGCGTGCCTTCAAGCAGGCGGAGACGGATCTGCTGGTCGCCACCACCGTGATCGAAGTCGGTGTCGACGTGCCCAATGCCTCGCTGATGATCATCGAGAATGCCGAACGCCTGGGCCTGGCGCAGCTGCACCAGTTGCGCGGACGCGTAGGGCGCGGAGCCACCGCATCGAGCTGCGTGCTGATGTACCAGGCGCCACTGTCGGCAATGGCGCGGGAGCGCCTGGAAACCATGCGGCTCACCTCAGATGGCTTTCTGATCGCGGAAAAGGACCTGGAACTGCGTGGTCCCGGCGAACTGCTGGGTACGCGGCAGACCGGTTTGGCTACTTTCCGCGTGGCCGATCTGGCCCGCGATGCCGGCCTGCTGCCGACCGTGCACGATCTTGCCGAACGCCTGCTCAATGACGCGCCGGCGCTGGCCGACCGCATCGTCAACCGTTGGATTGGCGGTGCGGTGCGCTACGCAGCGGCCTGATTGCGTGCTTCCACTGTCATGGAGGCCGTGACAGACTCCATGGCCAACCAGAAGTGAAGCAGAAGATGAGCAAGAAGATACCGTTGCTGATTGATACTGATCCGGGCGTGGACGATGCGCTGGCACTGCTGATGGCCTTTGCCGACGAGCGCCACGAGGTGGTCGCGTTGACGGTGGCGGCGGGCAATGTCGGCCTTGAATACACCGTGCGCAACGCGCTGAAACTGTGCGAGGTCGCCGGCCGCGAAGACGTGCCGGTATTCGCCGGCACCGCCGACCCGTTGGTGTATCCGGCCGAGGATGCCGCGCACGTGCATGGCCGCGACGGCTTTGGTGATGTGGATCTGCCGTTGGCCGCGCGCAAGGTGGAAGCCGAGCACGCCGCGTTGGCGATCCTGCGCCTGTCGCACCAATATGCAGGCGAATTGCTGCTGGTCGCGCTGGGCCCACTGACCAATATCGCGCTGGCGCTGAAGCTGGACCCCAGTCTGCCGCAGCGCGTGAAGCGCTTCGTGGTGATGGGCGGCGCGATCACCGGCCACGGCAACATCACCCCGGCCGCCGAGTTCAATATCGCCTTCGATCCGGAAGCGGCGCATATCGTTTTCACCGCGTTCCCGTTCATCGAAGTCGCCGATTGGGAGGCCACCATCGCCCATGGCTTGATGCATCGCGATGTCGAGCAATGGTTGGCCGCCGATACCGAGAAGGCACGCTTCTACGAGCTGATTTCACGCCAGACCCGGTTGTGGTCGGAAGACAGTCGCGGCGAGCGCTGGTACGCCGCCGATGCGCTGGCGATGGCCTGGGCATTGCAGCCGGAGGGGGGCACCGTGGTTGAACAGCGGCCGCTGTCGATCGAGTTGACCGGCGCCCGCACCCGTGGCGCCACCATCGTCGACTGGAACCGCCAGACCGGCGTGGCGGACAATACGGCCTTGTTGATCGGTTACGATCAGGCCCGTTTCGAGGCCCAGGTCCGGCGGGCGCTGGGCCAATAGGCGCCGGCCCAGCGGTTCAGTGAGCGCGACTTGCCTATCGTGGCGGGTCGTGCTTATAATGGCCGTCTTGACCACCAGCCCACACGGTGCGAGCCCATGAAGGCCGATATCCATCCCGATTACCACAACGTCGTTTTCCACGACGTGACCTCCGACTTCAAGTTCCTGACCCGTTCGACCATGTCCTCCAAGGAAACGGTCAAGTGGGAAGACGGCGAAGAATACCCGCTGATCAAGGTTGAAATTTCCTCGGCTTCGCACCCGTTCTACACGGGCAAGCACAAGGTTATCGACACCAGCGGCCGCATCGACAAGTTCCAGAAGCGCTACGCGCGCTAATCGAACTGTTGTTGCTGGACAAACAACGGCCGCGCTTTGCGCGGCCGTTGTTTTGTCTTGTCTGTCGTACGGCTGAACCCTTGCAGAATCGGGCGGTTGTGCGCATGCGACGCTGTGTCGCGGCGAAACTGCGCCTATAAGACTTTTGTCTTCGCAATCTGCAAATGCTGCTGTGCGATAATCGTCGGAACCGCAGTGGAAAACTGCGGAATTCCTTCACGCGCCTGCCCGTACCCCATTCGTCAGGACAGGCGCCTTCCACTTGAGGAGCGCACACTGTGTCCGATCTTGATCAGGTCACGCTCAACGCCGGCGACAAGTCGGTCGTTCTGCCTGTCGTCAAACCCGTACTGGGCAATAACTGTGTCGATATCTCGAAGCTGACCAAGGAAACCGGTCTCTTCACCTACGACTCGGGCTACACCGCCACCGCCAGCTGCAAGTCGGCCATCACCTACATCGACGGTGACAAGGGCGTGCTGCTGTACCGCGGCTATCCGATCGAGCAGCTGGCCGAGAAGTCCAGCTTCGTCGAAGTGGCCTACCTGCTGATCAATGGCGAGCGTCCGGACGCCGGCCAGCTCAAGGCCTTCGAAGCCGAACTGAGCGCCGAAGCCGGCGTCGACGATTCGATCAACACGCTGATCGGCAGCTTCGCCAAGGACGCCCACCCGATGGCGATCCTGGCTGCCTCGATCGCGCAGCTGTCGGCCAAGTACCACGCCTCGCTGGACCTGGACGACGCCGAGCAGCGCCGCCAGGCTGCCGTGCGCCTGATCGCCAAGGTGCCGACCCTGTCGGCGCTGATCTACCGCCATGGCAAGGGCCTGCCGGCCAACAAGCCGGACACCTCGCTGGATTACGTCAGCCGCTTCCTGAAGCAGACCTTCGAGTCGGCCGACGGCAAGTACGATCTGAACAAGGACGTGGTCAAGGCGCTGGATCTGCTGTTCATCCTGCACGCCGACCATGAGCAGAACGCCTCGACCTCGACCGTGCGTCTGGTCGGTTCCACCGGCGCCAACCCGTATGCATCGGTCGCCGCTGGCGTCACCGCGCTGTGGGGCCCGGCACACGGCGGCGCCAACGAAGCCGTGCTGAAGATGCTGGAAGAGATCGGTTCGGCCGACAACGTCGAATCGGCCGTGGTCAAGGCCAAGGACAAGACCTCGGGCTTCCGCCTGATGGGCTTCGGCCACCGCGTGTACAAGAACTTCGACCCGCGCGCCAAGGTGATCGGCGAGATGACCAAGCAGGTGCTGGGTCAGCTGGGCGTGCAGGATCCGCTGCTGGACGTGGCCATCAAGCTGGAACAGGCCGCGCTGCAGGACGAGTACTTCGTTGCCCGCAAGCTGTACCCGAACGTCGACTTCTACAGCGGCATCATCTACAAGGCGCTGAACATCCCGACCGAGATGTTCACGGTCATGTTCGCGCTGGGCCGCACGGCTGGCTGGGTGTCGCATTGGCTGGAACAGCAGGTCGACCCGGAAATGAAGATCGGCCGTCCGCGCCAGGTCTACACCGGCCACGACGTGCGCGACTACAAGTAATGGCCGTGGCGCAGCGATGCGCCGCTTCCATTACGGCAAAAACCCCGCCTTGGCGGGGTTTTTTTGTGCGCCACTCCCACAGGCGCGGAGATGCCTGGTAGTGCCGAGCCATGCTCGGCAGGAGCTTCGCAGGTAAAGCCTCTGCCGAGCATGGCTCGGCACTACGCTCCCTCCCTTTGCCGCAGGCAAGGGGAGGGTTGGGGAGGGGCCGCTTCTGCGGCTTTTCGCGCATTGCCAGCGTCGCGGCTTACGCCGCTCCCACAAACGCAGAGAGATGTCCGGTAGTGCCGAGCCATGCTCGGCAGGGAGGCTATGCCGGGAAAGCCTCTGCCG
>NZ_DAMBKV010000012.1:44319-110733 GCF_032066555.1 Stenotrophomonas sp. | reverse complement strand
TCAAGGGCAAGCGCGTGGCGGTGATCGGCGGCGGCAACTCCGGCGTGGAAGCGGCCATCGACCTGGCCGGCATCGTCAGCCACGTCACCGTGTTCGAGTTCGACAGCAAGCTGCGTGCCGATCAGGTGCTGCAGGCCAAGCTCAACAGCCTGCCCAACGTGAAGGTGGTGCTCAACGCACAGACCACCGAAGTGCTGGGCGACGGCCAGAAGGTCAACGGCCTGGTCTATACCGACCGCGTCGGTGGCGATTCGCACCGGGTCGAGCTCGAAGGCATCTTCGTGCAGATCGGCCTGCTGCCGAACACCGAGTGGCTGCGTGGCACGGTGGAGCTCAGCGGTCGCGGCGAGATCATCATCGATGATCGCGGCCAGACCAATGTGCCGGGCGTGTTTGCGGCCGGCGACTGCACCACGGTGCCGTACAAGCAGATCATCATCGCGATGGGTGCCGGTTCGACTGCCGCGCTCAGTGCCTTCGATCATCTGATCCGTACGCCGGTACTGCAGCCTGCAGCGACAGAAACTGAAACTGCCTGAAGCTAGAAGCCCCTCTCCCTTTGGGGTGAGAGGGGCAGTTTGCGAACCACCGGTTCGCTGCCCCACGAACGCCCCGCGTCAGCGCGGGGCCGGGGCGCGAAGCGGGGGTTGGGGTGAGGGTAAGGGTGAAACCCATTGCTCCCACGAAATTCGTGGACTTCGCCAACCCTCATCCGCCCCTTCGGGGCACCTTCTCCCGCCGGGCGAAGGAAACAGCCGGGAGCCCAACATGAATCTTCGTGACCTGAAGTACCTGGTGGCGCTGGCCGAGCACAAGCACTTCGGCCGCGCGGCGGCTGCCAGTTTCGTCAGCCAGCCCACCCTGTCCACCCAGATCAAGAAGCTGGAAGAAGAGCTGGGCGTGCCGTTGGTGGAGCGCGCGCCGCGCAAGGTGATGCTTACCCCGGCCGGCCGCGAGGCCGCCGCGCGTGCGCGCAGCATCGTGGCCGAAGTAGAACAGATGAAGGAAGCCGCGCGCCGCGCCCGTGACCCGGAAGCCGGCACCGTGCGCCTGGGAATTTTCCCGACCCTGGGCCCGTATCTATTGCCACATGTAGTGCCGGCGATCCGCCAGCGCTTCCCGCAGCTGGAGATGTTGCTGGTCGAGGAAAAGAGCGATGTATTGCTGGCACAGCTGCGCAACGGCCAACTCGATGCTGCCTTGCTGGCCCTGCCGATCGCCGACGAGCAGTTGCACACCGAGTTCCTGTTCGAGGAACCCTTCGTGCTGGCCGCGCCAGAAGGCCATCCGCTGACCAGCCACCCCTCGCTGACGCTGGATGACCTGTCCGACCAGCGCCTGCTGCTGTTGCAGGATGGCCATTGCCTGCGCGACCAGGCGCTGGATGTCTGCCATATGGCCGGCGCGCTGGAGAAATCCGAATTCCAGGCCACCAGCCTGGAAACCCTGCGGCAGATGGTGGCGGCGAACGTGGGCGTCACTCTGTTGCCGATGCTGGCGGTGAAGCCGCCGGTGGCGCGCTCTGAGAACGTCAGATTGATCCCATTTTCGGGCGATCCGCAGCCGAACCGGCGGATCGGCATGGTCTGGCGTCGCAGCTCGGCGATGGGCGCGTTCCTGGAGCAGTTCTCGCAGTTGTTCAAACAGCTGCCGGCGGGGTTGTTGGAGGCACCGGCGGAATCGCCGCGGGTTCAGGCTTAAGAGCTTACCCTCCCCGGCCCTCCCTTCCGCTGCGCGCAAGGGAAGTGGCAAGGCTTGGCTCCCTCCCTTGCGCGCAGCGGAAGGGAGGGTTGGGGAGGGGTGCTCTCCGCAGCCCCCCCAAAACCTGAATACCTCCCTCCCCCACATTGCATCCGGGGCGCACCGGCCCCATGATCTTCACAGGGTCGCCTACGGCCCGCTTCACCAGCACAATAGAAACCCGGGCGGCGCCGACAAAGCGTCGCCTTTTGCTTGCTCTTCAATCAGATAAGGAATTCCCATGACCAGCCACAGCGGTCTGCCGCCATCCATCATTGTTTCCACCCGCGACATGGCCCGTCTTGAGGCCCTGCTGGACTCCCCGGCGTTGAGCCGGCACCCGGCCGCTGTTGCCCTTGCGCAGGAACTTGAGCGCGCGCAGGTGCTGCCGCCGGAAGAAATCCCCGAAGGCATCGTCACCATGCACTCCCGTGTGGACTGCGAAGACGAACTGCACAACGAAAAACATTCCCTGACCCTGGTCTATCCGCATGAAGCGGATTTCGACAAGGGCCGCGTGTCCGTGCTGGCACCGGTCGGCAGCGCCCTGCTGGGCTTGTCGGTTGGCCAGACCATCGACTGGACCGCACCCGGCGGCCGCCAGCTGCGCCTGCGCGTCACCGCCGTCCACTACCAGCCCGAGGCGGCTGGTGATTTCCACCGCTGAGCGCACTGCGCCGCACCTGCAACAGGAAACCATGATGTCCCAGGCCCCCTCCAAGCTCGCCCAGCTGCGCGAACTGTCCGTCGTCGTCGCCGATACCGGCGATTACGACGCCATCAAGCGCCTGCGTCCGGTCGACTGCACCACCAACCCGACGCTGGTGAAGAAAGCCCTCGACCTGCCGGTCTATGCCGGTCTGATCGAGCGTGAGCTGCAGTGGGGCCGCGCCCAATCCGGTGACAAGCAGGCCATCGCCAATGCCGTGGTTGACCGCCTGACCGTCGGCGTCGGCACCATGCTGGCCGAACTGGTACCGGGCCGCGTGTCCACCGAGGTGGATGCCGACCAGGCCCACAACACCGAGGCCACAGTGGCCAAGGCACGTGAGTTCATCGCCATGTACGAAGCGGCCGGCGTGCCGCGCAGCAAGGTGCTGATCAAGATCGCCGCCACTTGGGCCGGCGTGGAAGCCGCACGCGTACTGCAGGCCGAAGGCATCGACTGCAACCTGACCCTGATCTTCAACCCGACCCAGGCCCTGGCCTGCTCGGAAGCCGGTTCCTTCCTGATCTCGCCGTTCGTCGGCCGCATCCTGGACTGGTACGTGGCCAACGGCCAGACCCCGGCCAGCATCGACGAAGACCCGGGCGTGGTATTCGTGCGCGGTGTGTTCGCCGAGTTCAAGCGCCGCGGTTCCAGCACCGTTGTCATGGGTGCGTCGTTCCGTTCGACCGCGCAGATTGAAGCGCTGGCTGGCTGTGATCGTCTGACGATCTCGCCGGATCTGCTGGAGAAGCTGGATGCTGATTTCGGTGAGCTGCCGCGCAAGCTGGTGGCCGGTGCTGCTGAAGCGGTGAACGTCGCTGCGATTGATGAAGCGAAGTTTGATGCGGATATGACCGCTGATCCGATGGCTACGGAGAAGCTGGCCACCGGTATTGAGGCGTTTGCGAAGGATCTGCAGATCTTGCGTCAGCGGATTGCTGATGAGTTGGGCGGCTGACAGCCAAAGTAATGCCTGACTACTCCCTTCTCCCGCCTGCGGGAGAAGGTGGCCGAAGGCCGGATGAGGGGAGCTTTTAAAGCTTCTAAAGCTCTAAAAGCTTTTGCTCCACGTGCTTTCAGAGCGCCCTCACCCCAACCCCTCTCCCGCATGCGGGAGAGGGGCTTGAGCAAAGGCTAGAACACGCCCAGCTCCAGCCCTGCTGCCAGCAGCGCGCCCAGCTCACGGCCTCGCGCCAACTGCGCCTCAGACAGCTGCTTCCCAGCAACAATCGCCTCAGCCGTCTGTGCCTGCGTACATACCAGCACCGGCTCGGCCACTTCCTTCAAACGCAAGCCCAACGCCACCCTGCGCAACTGCGCAATCGTCGGATGACCATCCGATCCAGCACATACCAGCAGCGCATACGGCTTGCCCTCGCAGCGCCCCAACAGCGGGTAATAGCTGCGATCAAAGAAATCCTTCATCGCCCCGCTCATCGAGGCCAATGTCTCCGGCGTGGCGAACACCACCGCATCGGCGGCAAGCACATCATCCGCACCGGCATCGGCGGCGCGCAAGGCAATCACCTGCACCGCATCACCCGCACTCTCGCGGGCACCCTGCACCAAAGCGCCCACCATCGACGCAGTAGCGCCGGTAAAGCTGTGCCACACCACCAACAAACGGCGCGGTGCGGCACTCATGACTCAGGCATCCAGGCCAATCGGGCAGCTCACGCCAGTGCCACCGATACCGCAGTAACCATTCGGATTCTTCGCCAGATACTGCTGGTGGTAATCCTCGGCGTAATAGAACGGCGGTGCCGGAAACAGGATCTCGGTTGTGATCTCACCAAAACCCGATGCAGTCAGCTGCTGCTGGTAGGCATCGCGACTGGCAAGCGCCGCGTCGTATTGTTCCTGCGTATGGCAGTAGATCACCGAGCGGTACTGGGTGCCGGTGTCGTTGCCCTGGCGCATGCCCTGGGTGGGATCGTGGTTTTCCCAGAAGGTGCGCAGCACCGTCTCCAACGTCACCTGTGCAGGATCAAACACCACCCGCACCACCTCGGTGTGGCCGGTAAGGCCGGAACAGGCTTCTTCATACGTAGGGTTCGGGGTGACGCCGCCCTGATAGCCCACCGCCGTGGTCACCACACCCGGCAGCTGCCAGAACTTGCGCTCGGCGCCCCAGAAACAGCCCAGGCCCACGTCCAGCACCTGCAAGCCGTTGAAATCGGCCCGCAGCGGCTGGCCGTTGACGAAATGCCGGTTGTGCAGCGGCAGCGGCGTGTCCCGCCCCGGCAGTGCTTCTTCCGGGCGCGGCAGGCGCTGCTTGAACGCGCCGATACCCAGTATTCCCTGGCCGATTCCCAACATGTCAGCTCCTCAGGCCGGGAGGAATCCCGGCGCTTCATCGTCATCCAAGATGGGGTCGGCGGGGCCGTCGTCCAAGCCCAATGCAGCGACGATGTCCTC
Organism: Stenotrophomonas sp.; assembly: GCF_032066555.1. Classification (GTDB taxonomy): domain Bacteria; phylum Pseudomonadota; class Gammaproteobacteria; order Xanthomonadales; family Xanthomonadaceae; genus Stenotrophomonas. The sequence continues at coordinate 105,866 of NZ_DAMBKV010000012.1, read as the reverse complement.
GGCCTCGGGCTTGGCCGAATCGGGTACGCAGACCCGCAACAGGCCAAACAAGGGCAGCTCGCCACCCGCACCGAGCAAGGACTCGCCGAACACGAAGGCCGGGATGCCGGCATCCTCCAACGCGTGCTTGACCAGATGGGCGTCGAACAGGTTATTGCTCTGGTAGATCAGTTGCATGGGGTTCTCCGCTCAAACCGGCTGGCGCAGGGCATCGGTGGCAGCAAGCTGCTCGGTTTCCACCGCCCCGGCCTGCCGCCACTCGCGCAGCGACGGCAGCGCCAGCAGCGCCTGCAGGTAGTCACCGGCAACGCCTTCCGCGGCCACGCCATAGCCGTCAAAGCGTACCGCCACCGGTGCGAACATCGCATCGACGATGCCGAACTGGCCGAACAGGAACGCCCCGCCCGCGCCGTGTTGGCGGCGCAGCTCGCTCCACAGCGCGCGGATACGGTTGATGTCGGCTTGGGCGGCGGCGTCCCAGCGGTAGCCATCGGGCTGACGGCGGCTATTCATCGGCAGTTGGGTGCGCAACGCGGTGAAACCTGAATGCATTTCGGCCGCGGCCGCCCGGGCTACGGCGCGCTGGGCCAGATCAGCCGGCCAGCCGCGTCCGCCCAGCCAGCGCTCGTTGGCGTATTCGCAGATCGCCAGCGAATCCCAGAGCTGAAGCTGACCATCACGCAGCGCTGGGACCTTGCCGGTCGGCGAATGCTGCAGCACTTCGCTGGCGAAGGCCGGCGTATCCAGGGCCAAACGTACTTCGTCGAACTCCACCCCGAAATGGCGCAGCAGCAGCCACGGGCGCAGCGACCAGGACGAGTAATTCTTGTTGCCTATCACCAGAACGGGGCGGTCCATCGGTACGAATCCATACGGTGGGATAGCCCAGCATAGCCCCGTCCCGGCAGCCAACGCCCGGCTCGGCTAAACTTGCGGTTTACTTCAATACACTGCGTCCCCATGTCCGAGAACACGCCTGCTGTGGCCGCCACGCCGGAAAACGCCCCCGAAAAGCGCGATTTCATCCGTCAGATCGTCCGTGAGGACCTGTCCAGCGGCAAGCACACGGCCATCAAGACCCGCTTCCCGCCCGAGCCCAATGGCTACCTGCACATCGGCCATGCCAAGTCGATATGCCTGAACTTCGGCATCGCCGGCGAGTTCGGCGGCGTCTGCAACCTGCGCTTCGATGACACCAACCCGGCCAAGGAAGACCCGGAATACGTGCAGGCCATCCAGGACGACGTGCGCTGGCTGGGCTTCGAGTGGAACGAGCTGCGCCACGCCTCGGACTACTTCGACGCCTATTACCTGGCCGCACAGAAGCTGATCCGCGACGGCAAGGCCTATGTCTGCGACCTGTCGGCCGAGGAAGTGCGCGCCTACCGCGGCTCGCTGACCGAGCCGGGCCGCCCCTCGCCGTACCGCGAGCGCAGCGTCGAGGAGAACCTGGACCTGTTCGCGCGCATGCGTGCCGGTGAGTTCGCCGATGGCGCCCGCACCCTGCGCGCCAAGATCGACATGGCCAGCGGCAACATCAACCTGCGCGACCCGGCGATCTACCGCATCAAGCACGTCGAGCACCAGAACACCGGCAATGCCTGGCCGATCTACCCGATGTATGACTTCGCGCATGCGCTGGGCGATTCGCTGGAAGGCATCACCCACTCGCTGTGCACGCTGGAGTTCGAAGACCACCGCCCGCTGTACGACTGGTGCGTGGACAACGTCGACTACGCACACGACAACGCCTTGACCCAGCCGCTGGTCGACAAGGGCCTGCCGCGTGAAGCCGCCAAGCCGCGCCAGATCGAGTTCTCGCGCCTGAACATCAACTACACGGTGATGAGCAAGCGCAAGCTGATGGCGCTGGTCACCGAAAACCTGGTCGATGGCTGGGAAGACCCGCGCATGCCGACCCTGCAGGGCCTGCGTCGTCGTGGTTACACCCCGGCCGCGATGCGCCTGTTCGCTGAGCGCGTGGGCATTTCCAAGCAGAACTCGCTGATCGATTTCAGCGTGCTCGAAGGCGCCCTGCGCGAAGACCTGGACAGCGCCGCCGCCCGCCGCATGGCGGTGATCGATCCGCTCAAGCTGGTGCTGACCAATCTGCCGGAAGGCCACGAAGAAGCCCTCACCTTCAGCAACCACCCGAAGGACGAAAGCTTTGGCAGCCGCGACGTGCCGTTCTCGCGTGAGCTGTGGATCGAGCGCGAAGACTTCGCCGAAGTGCCGCCGAAGGGTTGGAAGCGCCTGGTACCAGGCGGCGAAGTGCGCCTGCGTGGTGCTGGCATCGCCCGCGTCGATGAAGTGATCAAGAACGACGCCGGCGAGATCGTCGAGCTGCGCGGCTGGCTGGACCCGGAATCGCGTCCGGGCATGGAAGGCGCCAACCGCAAGATCAAGGGCACCATCCATTGGGTCAGCGCCCAGCACGCGGTGGAAGCCGAAGTGCGCCTGTACGACCGCCTGTTCTCGGTGGCCAACCCGGACGATGAATCCGACGGCAAGACCTACCGCGATTACCTGAACCCGGAATCACGCAAGGTCGTCACCGGCTACGTCGAACCGGCCGCAGCCCTGGCCGCACCGGAACAGAGCTACCAGTTCGAGCGCACCGGCTACTTCGTCGCCGACCGCCGCGACCACACGCCGGCCAAGCCGGTGTTCAACCGCAGCGTGACCCTGCGCGATACCTGGTCGGCCTGATCGGGATGGGTGGGGTTGCCGGCTGACAGCCCGGTAACCCCCTGCTCACATGGGACGCGGCTACCATGGCCGCGTGCCCAGAACAGGATTCGCCCATGTTCCGTCTGTCACTGCTGCTCTGCCTGCTGCTCGCCGTCACCGCCTGCAGCTCGCCGGCCGCTACCGCGCCGGTCACCTCGCAAACGCCCGCGCCGGTCCCGGCCAGCGAGCAATCAACCCCAGCCAAACCTGCTGCCACGCCCATCGTGGTCGACAGCAGCTGCAAGGTCGATGCCGATTGCACCGTGAAGAACGTCGGCAACTGCTGCGGTTATTACCCGGCCTGCGTCAACCTCAACAGCGCCACCGATCCGGCCGGCGTACAAGCCAGCTGCCAGGCCAAGGGCATGATGAGTGTCTGTGGTTTCACCGAGATCCAGGGCTGTAGTTGCATCAAAGGCCAGTGCGCGTCGACCGACAGCAGCAATCCGCTGCGCCAGCCAATGACAGAGAATCCCGCTGCGGAGCGCTGAGCAAGCGCAATGCGTTCCGAACGTAGCCCGGGTAAGCGCAGCGCACCCGGGATCGGTGACCGATCGTCTGGAAGACAACTGGATCCGCTTGACCCGGGTGCGCTGCGCTTACCCGGGCTACGGTGCTGCGCCAATCAGCGAACATCCCATCCCGCTACGCTGAGCCACACTCAGCGCGGCTTGGGCTCGACGCTGCTGCGCCAGGCATCCAGGAACTGGCGGCGCTTGAGCGCATCCAGATACACCAGCAAGCCGGGCCCAAGCTGGATCGGCCGCCGGTTCTGGCCGGGATCGCTGTCACCGCCACCGGTGCGGATGATCGGCATCAGCCGCGCCTCGCGCGACAACACCTGCTGGCCGCGGGCCGACAACAGGTAATCGAGGAAGCGCTTGGCTTCGGTCGGGTGCGGGCTGTTGCGCGGAATCACCGCCGTGCGCAGCACCACCAGGGTGTAGTCCTCAGGTTCGACGATTCCCAAGGGCGCACCAGCATCGATACGCGCCTGCGCGTAGGAACCCAGTACGTTGTAGACCAGCGACAGCTTGCCGCTGCTGACCTGGTCCAACAGCACACCGGTACGCTCCTCGCGCACCACGCCGTTGTCACCCAATGCGCCGAGCAAGGCGCCAGCGATGCTGCCGCGCTGCGCATCCTGGGTCGCCAGCAGATAGCCGACGCTGCTGCGTTCGATATCGTAGGTGCCGACCTTGCCGCGCAGCGGTGTGCCTTCGGCACGCAGCAGGTCCAGCAGTTGGCGACGCGTGTGCGGCACTTTTGCCGCAGGCAATGCACGCGTGTTGTAGACCATCGCCACCGGTTCATAGCTGATGCCGAAGGCTTCATTGCGCCACTTCGCCCAGAAAGGCACGGCTTCGGTCTGCGGCGAACGATGTGGCAGTGCATGGCCATCGTTGACCAGCTTGGTCTGCAGATCCATGCCGCTGGAAATCAACAGATCCGGTGTGGTCGCCTTATTGCGGTCGCGCAGGAAGCGCGCATACAGATCCTGGGTGATGATGTCTTCGTAAACGACTTCCGTACCCGGATGCAGGCGCTGGTAGTCGGCGATCACCACCGCGAATACTTCGATGTCGGTGGTGCCGTGGATGCGCAGCTGCTCGGTCACAACGCCCTGCGCGGGGAAGCGCTGTACATCACCCGGCGCAGCCATCAGTGGCGTTGCCAGCAGCAGGCCCAGCAACAGGATCAACAAGCGGCTCATGCGGCATGCCTTGGCAGATGGATGGTGGCGACCAGACCGCCTTCGGGCCGATTGCTCAGGTCGATGCTGCCGCCATGGCTTTCAACCACGCGCTTGACGATGGCCAGCCCGAGGCCGGCACCACCGGCAGGCGCGCTTTCACCGCGCCCGAAGCGCTCGAATACGCGTTCGGCATCGGCGGCGCTGATGCCGGGGCCGTGGTCGGCGATGGTCAATACCGCCTGCGTGTCCTGCACCGTCAGAGCGATCTGCAGCGGGCCATCGCCGCCGTATTTCACCGCGTTGTCGATCAGGTTTTTGATCGCCTCGCGCAGCAGCAGGGCGTCGCCATTGACCTGCACCGCACCGGTGGTGATCGCCAGTTGCACGCGCGGTGCCGGGCCTGCCTGCGGCAAGGCTTCATGCAAAGCCTGATGCACGGTTTCGACAAGATCCAGCGGCGCGAAGCGCTGCAGGTTGGAGCGGTGGATCACGCTGGCATCGCTGAGCAACTGGTTGAGAAGGCGGCTCATATGGGTGGCATTGCGCTCGATTGCACGCAGGCTGCGCTGCATCTCCTCGGGTTCTTCTTCGTCCAAGGCCAGCTGCGCCTGCGCGCGCAATGCAGCCAGCGGTGTGCGCATCTGATGTGCGGCTTCGGCCATGAATGCACGCAGGGTTTCGTTGCTGCTGGACAGGCGCTCCATGAAGCGGTTCAAAGCGCCGACCATCTGGTTCATCTCGCGCGGCACATGCGAGTCCAGTGGTTTCAGATCGGAGGGTTCGCGCCGCGACAGCTCGCGCTCCAGACGCACCAGTGGACGGAACGCGCGATGCACGCCGAAGGCCACCAGTGCCAGCAACAAGGCCGACAACACGCCGATGGCGATCAAGGCGCGGTTGACCATTTCCTGCGCCAGTTCGGCGCGTGCACGGCGGGTCTGCCCCACCTGCACCTGCACTTCACCCTGCGCAGAAGCGGCGGCAAAGCTGCGCTTGACCACCACGAAGCGCACCGTCTCACCGCTGTAGTCTGCATCGAACAACTGCGGCTGGTTGCCACTCCTGCGCGGTGCCTGGGGAAGATCCTCGTAGCCGGTGATGGTGCGGCCACGACTATCGGCCACGCGGTAGAACACGCGGTCTTCTTCCGCCATCGACAGCAGGTCCAGGGCCGCATATGGCAGATCCACCTGCCATTGCCCATCCACCAATGCCACCGAATCGGCGATGGACAGCGCCGAAGACACCAGCAGATGGTCGTAGGAGCGATTCGCCGCACGCTGCCCGTAGTCGCGCGCGGCGAACAGCAAGGCTACCGCGAACACCGCCAGCAACGCGCCCAGATACAGCATCAAGGTGCGCCGCAATGAACCGGAGGTACGGACCTCAGCCGGCGCCATCGGCGCCGCCGTCACTGGCTTCCAGCATGTAGCCCACGCCGCGCACGGTGGTAATGCGCACTGGCGCGGCCGCCAGTTTCTTGCGCAGCCGACCGATATACAGCTCGATGGCATTGGGCCCGGCTTCGTCGTCGAAGCCGAACAGACCCTTGGCGATCTCATCCTTACCGACGACCTGTCCGAGTCGACCGACCAGAATCTCCAGCAGGCGGAATTCGCGGTTCGGCAGTTCGACCACCTCGCCATCCAGACTGACCCGGTGCGCGGCATTGTCGAACTGGAAGCTGCCGATCTGCATCACCTCACTGGCCTGGCCTCGACCACGACGCAGCAATACCCGACAGCGCGCCTCGAATTCGCGGAAGTCGAACGGCTTGCCCAGATAGTCATCGGCGCCCACATCCAGCGCCTGCACGCGATCCTCGATGCCATCGCGGGCGGTCAGCATCAGCACCGGCGTGCTGTCGCCGCGTTCGCGCATGCCAGCCAGCACGCGCAGGCCATCGAGCTTGGGCAGGCCAATATCCAGCACCACCAGATCGAAGCTCTGGTAGCGCAGCACGCTGGCTGCGCCCATGCCATCGGCCTGCCAATCCACCGCATGGCCGTTGCGGCGCATGCGACGGATGATGGCGTCGGCCAGGTCCGCATTGTCTTCAACCAGCAGCAGGCGCATCGCGGTGAAAAGTGTCGGGAAGGCGCGAATGCTAACGCGGAAGCCGCAAAGGCGCAGTGCCAGCGCGCATTGCTGCGCCGCACAAACCCCTGACAGGCGGATGACAGCTAGTCCCGGCCAGACTGCGGCCACGCACCAGCAGGTGCCCATGTTTGCCGCGCGCCTGGCGTGCACCTGGGAGGGTTTGTGGAATTGAGTGTTTTCCAAAAGCGCAGCCTCGCTGCCGCTGTCCTGCTGAGCCTGTGCGCTCCAGCGCTGGCCGCAGAAGACGAAGGCCCGGTGACTGCCACCATCGGTGGCCGCCTGCATCTGGATTTCGCCAGCTTCGACAACGACCATCGCGGCACCCCGAACAAGGACGACACCGAGATCCGTCGCGCCTGGCTGGATGTGTCCGGCAAGTTCTTCGTCGTCGACTACAAGCTGGAAGCGGACTTCTCCGGCGACCGCCCCGAGGCCAAGGACGTCTACGTCAGCCGCAGCTTCGGTGATGCCGGCCGCCTGACCGTCGGCCAGTTCAAGCAGTACTACTCGCTGGACGACCGCACCGGCTCCAACTACGGCAGCTTCCTGGAACGCGGCAACGCCGGCACCAGCCTGGCCCCGCTGTATCGTCTCGGCGCCTCGTGGCAGGCCAACCCGGGCGACATGACCTGGGCGGCAAGTGTCTACAGCCTGGAAAGCATCGATGCCTGGCAGGTGAAAGGCCGCGCTGCCGGTGGCCGCGTCACCTGGGCGCCGGACCCGGCCGCTGGCGATGTGCTGCACCTGGGCGTGTCGCTGGCCCACGAGGCCTATGACAACCCCGGCGTGAACGGCGTTCCTGCGTTGCGTATCCGTCCGCGCCCGGCCGGCCATCTGTCCGATGAAAGCCGACTGACCCTGGTCGACTTCTCGGCCGGTCGCGATACCGACGTCAACAAGTGGTCGCTGGAATACGCGCAGGTGCGCGGTCCGCTGTCATGGCAGGGCGAATTCAGCGGCGCCACCTTCGACGATGGCGCGCAGCGCGGTGAAGTGATGGCGGCCTACGGCATGCTCAGCTGGTTCGTCACCGGCGAGTCGCGCAGCTATGACCGCAAGACCGGCCGCTTCGCCCGCATCAAGGACATCCGCCACAAGCCCGGCGCGTTCGAAGTCGCGCTGCGCTACGACCAGATGCGCGGCAGCCAGCACCTTGATGGCCAGCCCGACCTGCGCAACGGCAGCACCGAAGCCTGGACCCTGGCCGGCAACTGGTACCTGCGCGACAACCTGCGTTTCATGCTCAACCTGATTGAAAGCCGCAACCGCAATCGCCTGACCGATACCACGGTGGACCACACCCGCGCGGTCACCGGCCGCCTGCAGTTCGATTTCTAAACATCCCCTTCCCGTCCTGTCTTCAAGGAGTCTGCAGATGATGCTGACCATCCTCGGCTTCGGCATGGTCCTGACGTTCATGTATCTCATCATGAGCAAACGACTGTCGCCGCTGGTCGCCCTGATTACCGTACCCATCGTGTTCGCCCTGATTGGCGGTTTCGGTGCTGGCCTCGATGAGATGATGCTCGACGGCATCAAGAAGATCGCGCCGACCGGCGTGATGCTGATGTTCGCCATCCTCTACTTCGGGGTGATGATCGACGCCGGCCTGTTCGATCCGCTGGTACGCATCATCCTGCGCATCGTCAAGGGCGATCCGCTGAAGATCGTGATGGGCACCGCCGTGCTGGCGATGCTGATCTCGCTCGATGGCGATGGCTCCACCACCTACATGATCACCGTGTCGGCGATGCTGCCGCTGTATCGCCGGCTGGGCATGAACGCGCTGAGCATGACCTGCGTGACCATCCTCGCCGGTGGCGTGATGAACCTCACGCCGTGGGGTGGCCCGACCGCGCGTGCCGCCACTGCGCTGCATGTGGATCCGGCCGACGTGTTCGTGCCGCTGATTCCAGCAATGGTATTGGCCTGCGCTGGCATCCTTGCACTGGCCTGGTACCTGGGCATGAAGGAACGCCGTCGCCTTGGCGTGGTCGCCCTGCCGCAGGGTGGTTCGTGGATGGATGCCAGCGTCTCCGATGACAGCGATGCGCTGCCGACGGTGGAAGACGCTGAAGACACCAAGCGGCCGAAGCTGCTGTGGGTCAACTTCGCCCTGACCCTGGCACTGATGGCGGCACTGGTGATCGGCCTGCTGCCGATGCCGATCCTGTTCATGGTCGGCTTCGCGATTGCGTTGGTGATCAACTACCCGAACCTGGCCGAGCAGCGCCGCCGCGTGGTCAACCATGCCGGCAATGTGTTGTCGGTGGTGTCGCTGATCTTCGCCGCAGGCATCTTCACCGGCATCCTGTCCAACACCGGCATGGTCGAGGCGATGTCGCGCGGCTTCCTGTCGGTGATTCCGGAAGCCTGGGGCCCGTACCTGGCGGTGATCACCGCCGTGGCATCAATGCCCTTCACTTTCTTCATGTCCAATGACGCCTTCTACTTCGGCGTGCTGCCGATCCTGTCCGAAGCGGCAGGCCACTACGGCATCACCCCGGTGGAAATGGCACGCGCTTCGCTGGCCGGGCAGCCGGTACATCTGCTCAGCCCGCTGGTGCCCTCGACCTATCTGCTGGTTGGCCTGGCCAAGGTGGATTTCGCCGACCACCAGAAATTCACCCTGAAGTGGGCAGTGCTGATCTCGCTGATCCTGATGGCCGGCAGCCTGCTGTTCGCCCTGTATCCACTGGCCGCCTGAGCGGCACCTACCTGACGCATTGGAGAGCACCATGACGCTACGTATCGCCTACGTCACCAGTGGCATGGGCAGTGTCGGCACTGCCATCTGCCAGTCCCTGGCCCGCGCCGGCCACACGGTGGTGGCAGGCTGCGCACCGGATTCCCCGCGCAAGGCCAACTGGATCCGCGAGCAGCGCGAACTCGGCTTTGATTTCATCGTGTCCGAAGGCAATGCCGCCGATTGGGACTCCACCGCCGCCGCATTCGCCAAGGTGCGGGCGGAAGTGGGCGAAGTCGATGTGCTGGTCAACAACTCCGGCGGCAGCCGCGACATGTTGTTCCGGCAGATGAGCAGCGAGGACTGGAACGCGGTGATCGCCTCCAACCTCAACACCTTGTTCAACCTGAGCAAGCAGGTGGTGGATGGCATGACCAACCAGAACTGGGGCCGCATCATCAACATCGGCTCGGTCAGCGCGCAGAAGGGCCAGATCGGCCAGGTCAACTATGCGACTGCCAAGGCGGCGATGCACGGCTTCAGCCGCGCGCTTGCAGCGGAAGTCGCAGCGCGCGGCGTCACCGTCAACACCATTTCGCCCGGCTATATCGCCAGCCAGGCGATCAGCAGCTTCCCGCCGGATGTGTTGGACCGCTTGGCGGCCTCGGTGCCGATCCGCCGCCTCGGCAAGCCCGAGGAAGTAGCTGCGCTGTGCGCGTGGCTGGCCAGTGATGATGCGGCCTATGTCACCGGTGCTGACTATCCGGTCAACGGTGGTCTGTACATGGGTTGATCTTGCGACCATGGATGCAACAACCAACGCCGCGCTTTGTCGCGGCGTTTTCTTTTGGAAGCCCGCGCACCATTGCTGTCGAACGTCCGGTATTTCATATCGACTGCGTCGCACTTCTGCTCGCATCTGTGCGCAAAACACCGTGGAACAGCAATGTTTCGCATCTGCGTAAACGAGCTTTAACAATCGTCCGACAGGCTCCTTGGACCGGCGTACACGCCGGCCTTTCCATGGACCCGGTAGACAATGAATCTCCAACGCCTCAGCTTCGCCATCACCCTCGCCCTGTGCACAAACCACGCCTTCGCCGAAGCCGCTGCAGACAGCGGTGCCTCCGCGCAGACACTGGATACCATCTCGGTGATCGGCCAAGGCCAGACCCGCCAGGTGCAACGCATCGGTGAAGTCGACAAGCAGGTGTTGCCGCCGGGCAGCAGCGGCCAGAAGATCCTTGATCGTCTGCCCGGTGTCTCCGTGCAATCCAATGATGCCTTCGGTGCCAACGAAGAATCGCAGACCATCAGCCTGCGCGGCTTCGACAAGACCCGCCTGGGCTATACGCTCGATGGCATCCCGCTCGGCGACAACAGCTATGGCAACTACAACGGCCTGAGCATCGCCCGCGCCATCATTGCCGAGAACCTCGGCGGTGCCGAACTGTCGCAGGGCATCGGCTCGCTGGGCGTGGCCTCGACCAGCAACCTGGGCGGTGCCATCCAGTACTTCTCGCAGGATCCATCCACGGTATTCGGCGGCCGCGCCAGCGTCACCGTCGGCGATGACAACCAGCGCCGCGGCTATCTGCGCGTGGATACCGGCGACCTGAATGGCTTCTCGGCCTATGTCTCCGGCGTGCACCAGGACGCCGACATGTGGGCCGCACCGCACCAGAACCAGACCACACGCCAGTTCAACGCCAAGGCGGTGTGGAACGTGGGCGATCATCGTTTCGGCGCCTTCATAGCCACCTCGCGGGCCAGCCAGGCCAACTATGCCTACCTGTCCAAGAGCATGCTGCAGCGTGGACTGGGCTACGACTGGAACATCTATGCGCCGGATTGGGACCGCGCCGTCGCCGCTGCATACTGCGCGCCAGCGACCTTCGACGCCACGCGCTGCGCCTTCACTGGCGGCGTCAACAGCATCGACGATGCGTACTACCAGAGCCGCGCGTTGCGCGATGACAATCTGTATTCGCTCGATGCCAGCCTGCATCTCGGTGACGAACTCAACCTCAAGCTGCTTGCCTACCACCATGACAACCGTGGCCAGGGCCACTGGTGGGCACCGGGCCAGCCCTCGTACCCGGGCACCGACCGCATGCTGCCGATCTCGATCCGCAGCACCAACTACACGATTGATCGCCAGGGCCTGACCGCTGCGCTGTCGTGGAACGTCGGCATCCATGAGCTGGAAGCCGGTCTGTGGTTCGAGCAGAACGACCATAACGTCGAGCGCAACTTCTACTACATCGACGGCCCGTTCCTCGACGACACCTACCTCAAGAATCCAGACCGCCGCCTGTTCGACCAGGATTTCGACATCCGCACGCGCCAGTTCTACGTGCAGGACCGCATGCGCTTCCTCGACCAGCGCCTGACCGTCGATATCGGCATCAAGAGCCCGAATACCCGCATGCGCGCCACGGCCAAACCCGGCACCGAGCAGAAGCTCGCGTCGGGCACGCTGACCGCCAAGGAGTCGCTGCTGCCGCAGCTGGGCGTCGGCTTCAAGCTCAATACAAACAATGAGCTGTTCGCCTCGTATGCCGAGAACATCGCCGCCTTCGTCGGGGGTGGCAGCGGCGGCCCGCTGCAGGTTTCGCCGGAGTCGTTTGCCGCCAGCGCCGGCCTGGAACCGGAGAAATCCAGGACCTTCGAGGCCGGCTTCCGCACCTTCGGCAGCAAGTACCAGGCCTCATTGGCCGCGTACCACGTGATGTTCGACAACCGCCTGCTGTCGCTCAACCCCTGCACCAGCATTGAAGTGGGCACGCGCCCGGAATGCATCACCCGCTTCATCAACGTCGGCTCGGTGAAAAGCCAGGGCGCGGAGCTGACCTTCATCCTCAAGCCGACGCAGGGCCTGCAGTGGTACAACGCGCTGGCCTGGAACAAGACCACCTACGAGGACGATTACCTCTCCGGCGGCGCCATCGTGCCGGTGGCCGGCAAGATCACCGTCGATACGCCGCAGCGCATGGCCTCCAGCGAATTGAGCTGGAACCGTGATGGTTGGTTCGCCAGCCTGCGCGGCAAGTACACCGGCAAGCGCTACTACACCTATACCAACGACCAGTCGGTACCGGGCGTGACCACCTTCGACGCTGGCGGCGGTTACAGCTTCGGCCCTGGCCTGGGCCTGCAGAACGTCAAAGTGTCCTTGAACGTGACCAACCTGAGCAACAAGCGCTACGCCGGCCAGCTGAGCTCGTTCGCCCCGACCGATCCCGCAGGCACCCGCTATTCCATCCACGCCAGCGCCCCGCGGCAGATCTTCATGACGGTGGGTGCGGAGTTTTAAGCCTCTGGCCCCCTCCCTTTGGCCGAAGGCCAAGGGGAGGGTTGGGGAGGGGTGCTTTTGGCGTCAATCCTGAAATTCACAGACAAAAGCCAACCCCTCCCCAACCCTCCCCTTCGCTGCGCGAAAGGGAGGGGGCTGAACCCGGCTCCGCTACAGATCATTGCCTGCCAGCCCCCACACCTGAACAAGCCCCACCAGCAAGCCCGCCCCAGCGCCCCAGTCCGCTAAACTGACCGCCGTTTTTTGCCACAACGCCGGTCATCATCATGCTGCACGCCCAGGTTCACCTCACCCTCCCCGTCTGGATCCACGACGCCGTCGACGCCGACCGCGCCTATACCAGCGATGCGGACAAGGTGGCGCTGGCCATCGAGCTGTCGCGACTGAACGTTGAACACGCCAGCGGCGGCCCGTTTGGTGCGGTGGTATTCGGCCCGGACCACAAGGTGATCGCCGCCGCGGTAAATCGCGTGGTGCCGCATGCCACGTCGTTGGCACACGCCGAAAACATGGCCTATATGCTGGCCCAGCAGAAGCTCAACACCCCGCGCCTGAACGCGCTGCTGTCGCCGATCACCCTGGCCACCTCCTCGCAGCCCTGCTGCCAGTGCTATGGCGCCACCGTCTGGGCCGGTATCGATCGCCTGTTGATCGGCGCCAGCGCCGCCGACGTGGAAGAACTGACCCCGTTCGACGAAGGCCCGCTGCCCGCCGATTGGGCTGGTGAACTGAACAAGCGCGGCATCGAGGTCGTGCAAGGCATCAACCGCGACGACGCACGCGCCGTGCTGCACAGCTACGGCAAGAACGACGGCGCCCGCTACTGACCTGAAGCCCCTCTCCCACCGGGAGAGGGGTTGGGGTGAGGGTCCGGCAGTTCTCATGCAGTCTGCTACCGGAGCATCACCTACCCTCATCCGCCCTGCGGGCACCTTCTCCCGGCGGGAGAAGGAGAGGCCCGCCCGCTCCACACCAAGGATTTCCATGACCGGCCTGCTCTGCTACTGCCGCCAAGGCTTTGAACCGGAACTGGCCGGCGAACTGAACGAACGTGCAGGCCATGCCGGCATTTCCGGTTACGCGCGTACCCAGCGCAACGATGGCTACGTGGTGTTCGTCACCGACGAGGCCGAGGCGCTGGACCAGCGCCTGCCCTGGCGCGAGCTGATCTTCGCCCGGCAGAAACTGCGCGTGCTGGCCGAGCTGCCGCAGCTCGATGCCAGCGACCGCATCACCCCGATCATCGCCGCGCTGGAAGGCCAGCAGCGCTTTGGCGACCTTTGGGTGGAACACCCCGATTCGGACGCCGGCAAACCGCTGGCCGGGCTGGCGCGCGCCTTCGGCAATGCCCTGCGGCCAGCCCTGCGCAAGGCTGGCCTGCTCACCGACAAGCCCAACGGCAAGCTGCCGCGGCTGCATGTGGTGTTTGTCGATGGCACGCACGCATTTGTCTGCGTGGCCGATACCCGCGACAGCGCGCCCTGGTTGCTGGGCATTCCGCGTTTGAAGCTGCTGCCGGACGCTCCCTCACGTTCGGCCCTGAAGCTGGAAGAAGCCTTCATGACCCTGCTCACGCCGGAAGAACGCGAAGCGCTGGTAGTGCCGGGCATGCGCGCGGCGGACCTGGGTGCCGCACCGGGCGGCTGGACCTGGGTGCTGACCCGCCAGCACCTGCATGTGAGCAGCATCGACAACGGCCCACTGCGCCAGCACGTGCTGGATACCGGTCTAGTCGAACACCTGCGTGCCGATGGCTTCCATTGGCAGCCGGAAACGCCGCTGGATTGGATGGTCTGCGACATGGTGGAACAGCCACGCCGCGTGGCCGAGCGCATGGCCACCTGGCTGCGCGAGGGCTGGTGCAAGCACGCCATCTTCAACCTGAAGCTGCCGATGAAGAAGCGCTGGGACGAAACGCGCCTTTGCCTGGAGCTGTTCGCCGACAAGGCCGGCAAGCCGCTGACCATCCGCGCCAAGCAGCTGTATCACGATCGCGAGGAAATCACGGTGTTCGTGACCCCAAGAGCCAAGGGCTTTTGATCAGAGCCCCTCTCCCGTTCACGGGAGAGGGGTTGGGGTGAGGGCAGCCTTTGGCTAGCGCTTCAAGCTTGGGCATTCCCTGTAGTGCCGAGCCATGCTCGGCATAGGCATTACCGGTAGAGCCTCTGCCGAGCATGGCTCGGCACTACATGCGCCTCCCTCATGGTTGCCCGCGCAACCACACTCCGCTTCCCTCCAAGCCTCTGGCACACTCGCGCTTCCACCAACACGGAAGTCGCCGCCATCGCCCGCCAGATCACCCGCGCCCGCACCGCCGCCCTCGTGCTCATCACCCTGAGCAGCACGGCTTTGGCCGCCGACACCTTCATCGCCCGCGACCACGTCAGCGATGGCATCTTCACCACCGGCATCGAAGGCCCGGCGACCGGCCCGGACGGCGCGCTGTACGTGGTCAACCTCGGCAAGGACGGCACCATCGGCCGCGTTGATGCAACCGGCAAGGCAACGCTGTTCCTCACCCTGCCCGAAGGCAGCATCGGCAACGGCATCCGCTTCGGTAGCGATGGCACGATGTATATCGCAGATTACCCACGCCACAACATCCTGCGCGTAGCGCCCGACTCAACCAGCGTCAGCGTATTCGCGCATCTGCCAAACGCACACCAACCCAACGACATCGCCCTGGCTCCGGACGGCACGTTGTATGCCAGCGACCCCAACTGGACCAAGGTCGATGACGGCCAGTTGTGGCGCATCGACCGCGATGGCCGCGTGCAGTTGCTGGAATCCGGCATGGGCACCACCAATGGCATCGAGGTCAGCCCTGATGGCAAGCGCCTGTACGTAAACGAAAGCGTGCAACGCAATGTCTGGGTCTACGACCTCGCCGCCGACGGCAGCATCAGCAACAAGCGCCTGCTGATCCGCTTCGACGACCATGGTATGGACGGCATGCGCTGCGACGCCGACGGCAATCTCTATATCGCCCGTTACGACGCCGGTGTGGTTGCGGTGGTCTCGCCGGAAGGCAAGCTGCTGCGTGACGTGCCACTCAAGGGCCGCAAACCCACCAATGTCGCCTTCGGTGGCAGCGATGGCCGTCAGGTCTTCGTTACCGTGCAGGACCGCGGCGCGGTGGAAACCTTCCAGGCAGACCGTCCCGGCCGTGAATACGGCTTGCAACCCTCAGCCAACCCCTGAGAGCGCCAGTCTCAGCTGCTGCAATCCATATCAGGCATGCTGTAGGCCATGGGAGGAACCGCAATGCACAGCATCGAACTGAAGGACCCGGCCGGTTTCGGCAACGAGTTTCTGCGGCTGACCCTGATGCAGGGCTTCCAGTCGCTGACCAAGCGCGACCTGGAACTGCTGATCTTCGTACTGCTCGAGCGCGACGGCGCCATCAACCGCAGCGACTCCAATGCAGCGGTCGCACTGCAGTTGCGGGTCACCCCGGCCAAGGTCAAGGGCCTGCGTCGCGATGGTTATGCACGCTGGCGTGCGCTGGTGCCGGAGGAAGGCGACGCCGCCCTGCAGCGCATCGTCGCCGCGGTGTTGACCGAGGCCAATCTGCGTTCCGGGGCAAAACACGTCAGCGAACGCAGTCGCAAGGAAGGCTTCCTCGCCATCCGCATCGAACACCCCGACGATGCGCAGCGCTTCGAGCAGGCCATCCTCGATGTCGGCGCAATCCCGGTTTACGAACGCAACCGCGAAGTGGTGGCAGTGCGTTTCGACACCCTGCTCAACATCGCCGAGCGCTGGAACTACCTGCAGCCCGATCCGCAGGCCACCCTGGATGCCTTGAAGAAGCTGGCCCCGGCATCGGAAGAAGTCGCCGACCTGCTGAAGAAGGATGTCAGCCAACTGCGCTGGGTCGACCTGCGGCGTGCGCTCAACAGCCTGGGCGCGAAGGCCATCAGTTCTACCGCCGAGGGCGGTTTGAAGGGGCTGTTGAAGCTGGTGTTCCCCTTTATTCCGAGCTGACGATTCGCCTGTTCAGCTACTGCGCACTACCATCATGGGCAGCTGCCACCGCGGTGGCAGGCCCTGTTTCCAACAATGATGAGTCGTGCCATGCCTGTGTTCCGTACTCTCCTGCCGCTGGCGCTCGCCGCCTTGCTGCCTGTTGCCGCCAACGCCCAGACGGTGCCGCGCCCTGAGCCTGCGGTCAGCATGCCGTTGAACGATGTGCCGGTGCATGTACGCGAGCAATCGCTGGCTACTGGCAAGGTCACCCATTCCGTGCAGATCCCGATGCCTACCGATCAGGCCCAGGTAACGGTCCGCTCGATCCAGCCCGACAGCGTAGTCGGCAATTACCGCATCGATTTCGAGGCGATGGATGTGGATGGCGATGGTTTCATCAGCCGCGAGGAAGCGCAGGCCAATCCGGCCCTGGCTGACGAATTCAATGCCCTGGATACGGCGCGGCGCGGCAAGCTGTCGCGCGAGCAGTTGGCCGGCTGGTTGCGCTGAAGCTTCACCTGTAGTGCCGAGCCATGCTCGGCTGGGCATTACCGATAGAACCTCTGCCGAGCATGGCTCGGCACTACAGTGGCATTGCTGGTAAAGCCCCTGCCGAGCGTGGCTCGGCACTACATCACCTACAGGCCGGAGGCGCGCTTCCAGAACATCGACATCAATGGCGGCATCTTGCCCGCCAGGCCCAATAGCGCGCCACGTGCCAGGGTCAGGTGCATCTCATCGTTGGAGAACACCTTGTTGATCGCATCGAAGCTGTAAGCGGCCACCGTGTTCTCGCTGCGCCGGGTACGCGCCCAGCGCTGCAGGCGATGTGGCGAGCTCCAGTCCTGCCGACGCTGCCTGGCTTCGCGCACAAGATCACGCAGGCCGGCGACATCACGCAGGCCCAGGTTCACGCCCTGCCCGGCCAGTGGATGCACCACGTGCGCGGCATCGCCCAGGGTCAACACGCGCCCAACCACATAGGCGCTGGCCAACTGCCGACGCAGCGGGAACGCCGCGCGCGCCGAGACCAAACGCATCTCACCCAAACGCCCGGCAAAGGCATTGGTCAGCTCGCGATTGAAGCTGTCCTCATCCAGGGCGAGCACCCGTTCGGCTTCGGCATCCGGCAAGGTCCAGACAATGGAGCTGCGGTGGGGGTCGAACGGCAGCACCGCCAGTGGGCCGGTATCGAGGAAACGCTGCCAGGCGGTGTCCTCGTTCGGCAGCGCACTGTCCACGTAGGCAACCACGCCGCGCTGGCCATAGTCGTGGCGGCTGACCTCCAACCCTGCCAGCGTGCGCAGGGTGGATTCGGCACCATCGGCGGCAATGGCGATCGTCGCTTCGATGCGGCGGCCATCGTCCAGGCGCAGGCGCACGCCCTGCGCATCCTGCTCCATCGCCTCCACCCGTGCCGGGCAATACAGCTGCACGCCCGCCGCCGGCAGCGCCGCCCACAGGCGGTCCACCAGCAGGCCGTTCTCGACGATCCAGCCCAGTTCGCGGCGGCCCAGGGTGTCGGCATCGAAGGTCAGGTCACCGCCACCGGCGGCGTCCCAGACCCGCATGCGCCGATAGGCGCGTGCACGGGTCTGGTCCACCTGCTTCCACACGCCCAGCGATTCCAGCAGGGCGGCATTGTCAGCCGCGAAGGCGAACACGCGCAGGTCCGGCTTCAGCGCTGACCACGGCGGCGGCTCGCGGCCTTCTATCAATGCCACCTGCAGGCCTTCCTGGGCCAGCGCCAGCGCACAGGCCGCGCCGACCACGCCGCCACCCACGATCACCGCATCCCATTGTCCGCGCCGGCTCATCGCACTTCACTCCTGCACAGCTCGGGCACCTTGCCACGGAAGCCCATCGCGCCACCGACCAAGAAGGATTGCACGGCTGGCGCCTGTGCCGCAGCGACAAAACCCAGGCTGCGCAGCGGCCGTATCAGCGGCGTGGCATTGCTGGTCAAACGGGCAAGCCCATCCGAGAATGCCAAGGTCTGCTCGCGGTCCGGGCCGCGTCGCGCCACATAGGCCTGCAACAGGTCGTCGCTGCCCGGGTCCCGCGCGGCGTCGCCAATCAGCTCGGCCAAGGTCAGCGCATCGCGCAGCCCCAGGTTGAAGCCCTGCGCACCCAGCGGGTGGATGGTCTGCGCGGCATTGCCCAGCAGCAGCGCGCGCTCGCCCACCAGTTGCTGCGCCAGCACCTGGATCAGCGGGTAGGCGCTGCGCGGGCCGCTTTCCAGCAGGCGCCCGGCGCGCCAGCCCACCGCATCCTGCAGCCGCGCCAGCCATGCCGTCTCGTCCAGCGCCATTACCGCATCGGCCTGGGCGCGGGCCACGCCGTGGACCACACCGTAATGGCGGTCGCCACGGGGCAGCAGCGCGGTCGGGCCGGTATCGGTGAAGCGCTCGTAGGCAGTGCCGTCCGGCGCCTTGGCCGCGCGCAGCCGGGCCACGAACAGGGTCTGCTCGTAATCGTGTTCGCTGACCGCGATGCCCAGCGCCTGCCGCACCGCGCTGCGGGTGCCGTCGGCCCCCACCACCAGCCGCGCCTGCAGCTGCTGCTCGCCAGACGCATCGCCGATGACCAGTTGGCGGCGGCCATCGCTGCTGCCCCCCAGGCCCAGGAAGCGCGCCGGGCGGTAGCGGGTCAGGTGCTGCAGTTCGCCCAGCCGGGCTTCCAGCGCCTCACCAAAGTCGCGCGCCACCACCACCTGGCCGAAGGCCTCGCGGCCATAGTCGCTGGCCTGCATCACCACCCGGCCGAAATCGCCGGCGCGGCTGACATGGATACGGCGGATCGGGCCACCCGGATTGGCCAGCTTCTGCATCACCCCCAGCGCGGTCAGGGCGTTGACCGTAGCTGCGGCAAAGCTGAGGTTGCGCTGGTCGAACACCGCCGGCATGGTGCCGGCCGGGGTCGCCTCGACCAAACCAACGTCCAGTCCCAGCCGGTCCAGTGCGATGGCCAGGCTGGCACCGACCAGCCCGCCACCGACAATCACTACGTCATGGTTCTTGCTCATGGGCCAATGATACGGGGGATCACTGGCACGGCTACGCCAGTCTTGCCGCAGCGCAACCGCCGGTTCACCCCCACTACGGCTAGAATGGCCGTCTGATTAACGGAAACCGCCACCATGACCGCCAACGTCCAACGCGCCATCATCCTGTCCCTGCTCGTGCTGCTGATGGCCGGCACCCGCCTCAACCACTTCGCACCGGTCCCGGATGCGTCCTGGGCGGTGTTCTTCATCGGTGGTTTCTACCTGCGCAACTGGACCCGCTGGGCCTTCCCCTTGCTGATGGGTCTGGCCGTGGTGGTTGACTGGGTGGTGATCTCCAACCAGGGCATGAGCTTCTGGCAGCACTACTGTGTCTCGGCCGCCTACTGGATGTTGATCCCGGCCTATTTCGCGATGTGGGCGGGCGGCATGCTGCTGCGTCGTTACTACACCGGTGCCAGCCTCAAGTCGCTGGGCCTGCTGGCCGCCAGCGTGATCGGTTCTGTCGCCCTGTGCCACCTGATCGCCCAGGGCAGCTTCTATTGGATCAGCGCTTCGGTGGCTGAGCCGAGCGTTGCCGGCTGGGCCAAGAACTACAGCGATTGGCTGCTGCCCTACATGCAGACCGCTGCCATGTACGTCGGTGCCGCCGCACTGGTGCAGCTTGCCGTTGAAGCCACCAGCAAGCAGCCGGCCGCCGGCCGCGTTGCCCACTAAGGGCACGCCAGGCAATGGGTAACCGCCTCTCCAAGATCTACACCCGCACCGGTGACGATGGCAGCACCGGCCTGGGCGATGGCAGCCGCACCGGCAAGGATTCGCTGCGGGTCAACGCCTACGGCACCGTCGACGAGGCCAATTCGGCCATCGGCGTGCTGCTGGCGGTGGAGCTGCCACAGGACGTGCGCGATCTGCTGACCACCATCCAGCACCAGCTGTTCGACCTGGGCGGCGAGCTGTGCATCCCTGGCCATGCCGCCATCCACGCCGCCGACATCGACGCGCTGGAGCAGCAGCTGGACCGCTACAACGACGACCTGCCGCCGCTGAAGGATTTCATCCTGCCGGCCGGGGGCGAAGGTGCTGCGCGCTGCCACCTCGCGCGTACCATCGTCCGTCGCGCCGAGCGTGAGACGGTCGCACTGGCGCGGGTCGAAGATATCCGTGCCGAGGCCGTGCGCTATCTGAACCGCCTCTCCGACCTGCTGTTCGTGCTGTCCCGCGTACTTGCCAGGGCCGGTGGCCATGGCGAAGTCCTGTGGAACCACGAACGCCGTCACGGCTGATCCTCCCCTCCCATACGACGCCGCGCACCGCGCGGCGTCGCCGGTTACAGTGCGGCCATGCTGGTATTCACCCACCCCGCCTGCCTTGAACATGACCCCGGTATCGACCACCCCGAGTCGCCCGAGCGTCTGCACGCCGTCATTTCCGCCCTCCGGGCCGCGTTCCCGGACCAACTGGAATGGCGCAATGCCCCGCCCGCCAAGCTCGGCGAACTGGCCCGGGTGCATAGCCGCGAGCTGATCGATTCGGTGCTGCAGGTGCAGACCGCGCCGCTGCGGCGTATCGACCTGGACACCTTCAGCTCCCCCGGTTCGGCCAGCGCAGCCCTGCATGCAGCCGGTGCCGGCGTTGCAGCGGTTGACGCGGTGATGCTCGAGGACGGCAACACCCATGTGTTCTGTGCGGTACGTCCGCCCGGCCACCACGCGACCGCCGATACCGCGATGGGCTTCTGCCTGTTCAACAACATCGCCGTTGCCGCGGCCTACGCCCGCGACAAGTACGGCCTGGAGCGCATCGCCATCGTCGATTTCGACGTCCACCACGGCAACGGCACCCAGGCCATCTTCGAGGCCGACCCCAAGGTCGCCTACTACAGCACCCACCAATCCGGCCTGTTCCCGTTCTCGGGCAACATGCGCGAACGCGGGGTCGGCAACATCTGCAACATCCTGCTGCCGCCGGGCAGTGGCGGCTTCCGCTTCCGCAATACCTGGGCCGACGAGATGCTGCCGCAGATCGAGGCATTCCGGCCACAGCTGCTGTTCATCTCGGCCGGTTTCGACGCCCACATGCGTGACCCACAGGCCGACCTGATGGTCGAGACCGAGGACTTCGGCTGGCTGACCGCCGAACTGGTCAGGCTCGCCGAGCGCCACGGTAGCGGCCGCGTGGTGTCGATGCTGGAGGGGGGCTACGACCTGCAGGCGCTGCGCGAATGCAGCGTGGCCCACGTCCAGGAACTGCTCGCAAGCCGTTGATGGATGAACCCTGCCCGGCCCATCCGGCAGCCTTTCATTGCCCCCATGCAGGCGATGCGGCAAGCTAGCGGCCGTTTTCCCCCGAATGCGAACCGCGTGCGCCGAGCTCTCCGCCTGCTTCCCCTGCCCTTGGGCATTGCCATCTGCCTGCCCGCCTGGGCCGACGAGAAGCCGGTGAACTGGGGCCTGTGCCCGGCCACCGACACCTTGCCGGCCTTCGACGAAGCGCCGCCGGTCGACCCGGCTGCCGCAGCCAACCGCGAGCAGCTGCCGACCGATATCGAAGGCAACGAGCTGACCGGCACCAGCACCGTGCCGCAGTACCAGGGCAATGTGCTGCTCAAGCGTGGCGACCAGTTCATGGGCGCCGACAGCCTGCGCATGGACACCGAAACCGGCAACTACATTGCCGAAGGCAATGTCCGTTATTCGGATTCGTCGATCCGGATGGTCGCCGAGCGCGCCGAAGGCAACCAGGAAACGGATTCACACAAGATCAGCGATATCCGTTACCAGCTGGTTTCCCGTCGTGGCAATGGCTCGGCCGACTCGGTCGACCTGCAGGGCTCGACCGGGCAGATGCACCATTCCAGCTACACCACCTGCGATCCCTCGCAGCCCGTGTGGAAACTGGTGGCACCGCAGATCGATGTCGACAACGAAGAAGGCTTTGGCACCGCCCGCAATGCGGTATTGCGCATCGGCAATGTGCCGGTGCTGTACGCGCCCTACTTCAAGTTCCCGATCGACGACCGCCGCATGACCGGCCTGCTCTATCCCAAGATCAGCATGTCCGGGCGCAACGGCGTTGATTACGCGCAGCCGATCTACTTCAATCTGGCGCCCAACTACGACGACACCCTGACCCCGCGCTACATGAGCAGGCGCGGGCTCATGCTCGACAACGAATTCCGCTATCTGTATTCCGGTGGCCGCGGCCAACTGGATACCGCGTATCTGCCCAACGACTCGCTGCGTGACCGCGACCGTGGCACCGTGGCATTCAACGGCTACCACAACGTCAACAGGCACTGGCAGGCTCGCGCCAATATGGCCTGGGTCAGCGATGAGCGCTACGTCGAGGACTTTGCCAACCGCCTGAACGGCATCACCGCCTCCAATCTGCAGAGCACCGCAGGCCTGTACGGCACCGGCCGCGCATGGACCGCCGGCATCATGGCCGACGAGTGGCAGCTGACCGACTACACGCTGACCGAATCCTCCCTGCCCTACAGCCGCCAACCGCGCCTGTTCGCCACCTGGGACGAGAGCTTCGGCCGCTGGTTCGAGGCGGGCGTGTATGCCGAAGCAGTACGCTTCACCCACGACGACATCCACTTCAAGAATGGCGCCGACCAGGACTACACCCGCAATGGGCTGTCCAGGGCCATGCCTGGCGGTTCCCGCCTCGACATCAAGCCTTACGTGTCGATGCCGTTGGGCGGCGCTGCCTGGTACATCACCCCGACCCTGGCCTGGCGCTATACCGCCTATGACCTGGAGCGTGGCCTGGCCGATGACATCCGCGCCCAGCAATTGCGCGCAGCCGGCATCGACCCGGCCACCGCCACCCCGGAGCAGCGCCGCGGCAACACCTCGCCCAACCGCAGCATGCCCATCACCAGCATCGACATGGGCCTGTTCTTCGACCGTGAGACCACGCTGGGCGGCAAGTCCTATCTGCATACGCTGGAACCGCGGCTGTTCTACCTGAACACGCCCTACCGCGACCAGTCGGACCTGCCGCTGTTCGACACCCGCGCCTTCACCTTCAGCTGGGGCCAGCTGTTCCGCGATTCGCGTTTCACCGGCGCCGACCGCCAGAACGATGCCAACCAGCTGACCACGGCGCTGACCACGCGCCTGATCCGGCAGGCCGATGGCCGCGAGAAGCTGTCGGCCAGCATTGGCCAGATCAGCTATTTCGACGACTCCAGGGTCACCGTCAACCCCGGTGACCCGGTGGTGAGCGAAAGCAAGTCCGCCTGGGTCGCCGACGTCAACTGGGCGCTGACCGACCGCTGGACCCTAGGCAGCACCTACCAGTGGAATCCCAAGTTCCGCAAGGAAGACCTGGCCAGCGTGCGCGCACGCTACCTGCTGCCCGACGACGGCGTGATCAACCTGAGCTACCGCTACCGCGGCAACCCGACCACCGGCCAGGAACAGCTCAAGCAGGCGGATTTCTCCTTCCTGTACCCGATCAACCCGCGCTGGAGCATCGTCGGCCGCTATTACTACTCCATGCTCGACAGCAAGCCGCTGGAAATCATCGGTGGCGTGCAATGGGACAGTTGCTGCCTGGCCGTGCGTGCGCTGGCCCGCCGCTACGTCAGAAACCGCGAGGGTGACCTCAACAATTCGTTCCAGATCGAGTTCGTGCTCAAGGGCCTGAGCTCGGTCGGACAGGACACGGACCGCACCTTGCGCCGTGCTATTCTCGGCTACAACCGAGACGACCTCTACCTCGTTCCGCCGAGCAATATCGAAGCGAACGACGACGACTACGATCCCAACCAGATTCCATGACCAAGACCCTTCCTGCAGTCCTCGCCACCTTGCTGGCGTTCTCCGGCGTTGCCGCCCCGGCTGTTGCACAGCAGACGCAGCCGCTGGATCGCATTGCCGCCATCGTCGACGAGGGCGTGATCCTGCAGAGCGAACTGCAGCGTGCGGTTGCCAACATCAAGGGACAGTACGCCGGGCGCGAAGCCCAGCTGCCGCCCGAGTCGGTACTGGAGCGCCAGGTGCTGGAACGCCTGGTACTGGTCAAGCTGCAGGTGGCCCGCGCCGAAGGCAGCGGCATCCGCGTCAGCGACGAAGAGCTCAACCACGCCATCGGCAGCATTGCCCAGCAGAACGGCACCACCGTTGACGGTCTGCGCCAGCGCCTGAGCCAGGACGGCATCGGCTTCCCGGACTTCCGCAATTCGGTGCGCGAGGAAATCATCACCCAGCGCCTGCGCCAGAGCTTTGCGCAGAGCCGCATCAGCGTCAGCGAAGGCGAAGTGGATGCCGCGCTGGCCCAGCAGAATGCCGGTGGCGCCCAGTTCCACCTGGCGCACATCCTGATCGCCCTGCCTGAGGGCGCCACGGCCGAGCAGATTGCCACCGGCCAGAGCAAGGTCGACGGCGTCAAGGGCCTGCTCGACAAGGGTGAACTGGATTTCGCGGCGGCGGCCGTACGCTATTCGGACAGCCCCAACGCCTTGGAAGGCGGTGACCTGGGCTGGCGCAGCGTCGACGAAATCCCCAACGCCTTTGCCAACCAGATCAAGAACATGAAGGCCGGCGACGTGCTGGGCCCGATCCGCGGCCCGAGCGGCTTCCAGCTGCTCAAGCTGGTGGAAACGCGTGACGCCAACGCTGGCGACAGTGGCCAGAAGGTCACCGAATACCATGCCCGTCACATCCTGGTGCGCGTCACCGACCAGGTCGACGACGCTGCTGCCAAGGCCAAGATCGAGACCCTGCGTGCACGCATCGCGGGCGGCGCCGACTTCCAGACCGTGGCCAAGGAGTCGTCCGACGACGCCAACAGCCGTGGCCAGGGCGGTGACCTGGGCTGGTTCCCGGCCGATGCGTTTGGCCCGGACTTCGGCAAGCAGGTCGAAAGCCTGGCCGACAACGGCGTGGGCACTCCGTTCCGCACCGATGCCGGCTGGCATATCGTGCAGCGCGTAGGCAGCCGCCAGACCGACGTCAGCGACAACAACAAGCGCGCCCAGATCCGTGAGCAGATCGGCCGTCGCAAGCTGGACGACGAGTACAACCGGTTCCTGCAGGAGCTGCGCGGCGAAGCCTATGTCAGCTTCCGCAGCGGCGACCGTGCCGAGGGCAATGCCGATACGGCAACCACGCCCGCAGAACCTGCCAAGCCCTGACCGATGATTCCCCAGCTCGCTCTGGTTCCGGGCGAGCCCTCCGGGATCGGCCCGGAACTTTGCATCCGCCTTGCCCAACAGCCGCGCAGTGACTGCCGGCTGTTGGCGTTTGCGGACCCGGATACCCTGCAGGCCGCCGCCCGCGCGCTGAACCTGCCATTGCAGTTGCTGCCCGAACACGCCGACGCCCAGCGCCCCGGCGACCTGCGCCTGCGCGAAGTCCGCAACGCCACCCCCGCGCAGTTCGGCCAGGCCGACCCGCGCAATGCACGTGCGGTGATCGACGCCCTGCTCGGCGCCGGCCAGGCCTGCCTGGACGGCAGCCTCGACGGCGTGGTCACCGGCCCGGTGCACAAGGCGGTGATCAACCTGGGCGGCATCGCCTATAGCGGCACCACCGAGCTGCTGGCCCAACAGGCCGGTGTGGAGGTGGTGATGATGCTGGCCAACGACATCGTGCGCGTGGCCCTGGCCACCACCCACCTGCCGCTGCGCGACGTCGCCGACGCCATCAGCGCCGACAGCCTGAGCAGGGTCATCCGTACCACCCACGCCGCCCTGCGCCGCGACTTCGGCCTGGCCGCACCGCGCATCGCGGTGCTCGGCCTGAACCCGCATGCCGGCGAAGACGGTCACCTGGGCCGTGAGGAGCTGGACCTGATCATCCCGCTGCTGGAACAGCTGCGTGCCGAAGGCATGCAGCTGATCGGTCCGCTGCCGGCCGATACCGCCTTCCTGCCGGCCAAATTGGCCGGTTTCGACACGGTGCTGGCGATGTACCACGACCAGGGCCTGCCGGTGCTCAAGTACAGCGGCTTCGAGCAGGCCACCAACATCACCCTGGGCCTGCCCTACCCGCGCGTGGCGGTCGACCATGGCACCGCCCTGGACCTCGCCGGCAAGGGCGTGGCCGATCCCTCCAGCCTGTTTGCCGCCACCGAGCTGTGCGCCCGGCTGGCTGCACAACGTAAAATCACCGCATGAATTCAGATCACTCCCCGCGCAGCGGCTTCACTGCCCCGGCCAAGAAACAGCTGGGCCAGCACTTCCTGGCGGACAAGTATTACGTCGAGAAGATCGTCATGGCGGTCGACCCGAAGGACGGCGACCGTCTGGTCGAGATCGGGCCGGGCCAGGGTGCGATCACCTTCCCGCTGCTGCGTCGCCATCCCAGGCTGACCGTCATCGAGTTCGACCGCGACCTGATCGTGCCGTTGACCGAGGCCGCCGCGCCACTGGGCGAGCTGACCATCGTCCACAGCGACGTGCTGCGGGTCGATTTCACCGAACTGGCTGCAGGCGACAAGATCCGCCTGGTCGGCAACCTGCCCTACAACATTTCCTCGCCCATCCTGTTCCACGCGCTGGACCATGCTGCGGCGATCTCGGACATGACCTTCATGCTGCAGAAGGAAGTGGTCGACCGCATGGCGGCCGGCCCCGGCAGCAAGGTCTACGGCCGCCTGAGCGTAATGCTGCAGGCGTTCTGCGAGGTCAGGTCGCTGTTCGTGGTGCCGCCGGGCGCGTTCCGGCCGCCACCGAAGGTGGATTCGGCCGTGGTCCGGCTGCTGCCGCGCGATCCGGCCACGGTCGGCATCAACGACCGCAAACGCTTTGCCGACGTGGTCCGCGCCGCCTTCGGCCAGCGCCGCAAAACCCTGCGCAACGCCCTCAACGGGGTCATCGACCAGGCCCAGTTCGAAGCCGCCGGCGTGCGCAGCGATGCCCGCGCCGAGCAGCTGGAAGTTGCCGATTTCATCAGGCTTGCCAACCTGCCGCACGAATAAGCGCTGCATCCACGCAAACCGATCACCTGCTTTTGCTTACACTCCTCCCATGGAAGACAACCGCCACTACGCGATCGAGATCGAGGTCTCGCCTCGTTTCATCGACGACCAGTCGGCCCCTGAAGACGGCCGCTTTGCGTTCGCCTACACGATCCGCATCCACAACCGTGGCACCGTCCCGGCCCGCCTGATCAGCCGCCACTGGCGCATCACCGACGGCGAAGGCCGGGTCGAGCACGTCGATGGTGAGGGCGTGGTCGGCGAGCAACCGCGCCTGCGCCCCGGCGAGGAGTTCCGCTACACCTCCGGGGTAATGCTGGGCACCGAGCACGGCACCATGCAGGGTCATTACGACATGCTGGCTGACGACGGCACCGAGTTCGCCGCGACGATCGCGCCGTTCGTGCTTGCCATTCCCAGGACGCTGCACTGATGGCGACCTGGGCAATCGGCGATCTGCAGGGCTGTTACGACGTCACCCAGCGTTTGCTGGAAAAGATCAACTTCGACCCGGCTGCAGACAAACTGTGGTTCGCTGGTGACCTGGTCAACCGCGGCGGCCAGTCGCTGGAAACACTGCGGCTTGTGCATTCACTGCGCGAACACAGTGTCACCGTGCTCGGCAACCACGATCTGTCCCTGCTGGCCATTGGCGCCCGCAGTGAAGAGGAGCAGCGCAAGGTCAACCCGGACCTGCAACGCATCGTGCTGGCCGAGGACCGCGACGTGCTGTTGGACTGGCTGCGCATGCAGAAGCTGGCGCACGTGGACCGTGAGCTGGGCTGGATGATGTTCCACGCCGGGCTGGCGCCGAAGTGGACCGTGGCATTGGCCGAAAAGCACGCGCGCGAAGTCGAGCAGCAGCTGCATGGCAATGGCTACCGCAAGCTGTTTCGCAACATGTACGGCGACAAGCCGGCGTGGTCGCCGGGCCTGAGCGGCTACGACCGCTCGCGCGCCATCATCAACATCTTTACCCGCATGCGTTACTGCACGCCAAGCGGGCGCATCGGCATGGAAGACAAGGGCACGCCGGGTACCCAGCCGCAGGGCATGTACCCCTGGTTTGAAGTGCCCGGGCGGGTGGAGCGTGAGCTGAAGATGGTCTGCGGCCATTGGTCGGCGCTGGGCCTGACCATCACCCAGGGCGTGCATGCCATCGATACCGGTGCGGTCTGGGGTGGCAAGCTCACCGCACTGCAGCTGGACAGCGAAGACCTGCGCGTCGTGCAGGTGCCGGGGCGTGACGTGCCGGCCGCGGTGCCCGGCCAGCATCCGCCGCGCAAGCCGCGCGTGGAAGCCAAGCCGGAAGCCAAGCCCGAGGCCAAATCCGAAACGCGCAGCGAAGCGCCCCGCCCCGAGCGCAGCGGTGAACAGCGCCGCCGGCCGCGCCGCCATCGTCCGCGTGGGCGCAACGGCAATGGCAACAACAACGGCAGCAACAGCACGCCTACGCCAGACAACAACGGACCGGCTGCATGAGGCCTTGGCCATCAGCGTTGATGCTGATGGTCATCGCAGTGCTTGCCGGCTGTCGTCCGCAGACGGATGACACGCAGACCAGCCCGCCGTCGCAGGCAGCAACCGAATCCACGCCTGCCGCAACTTCGCCCCCGCTGGTGGCAGCTGCACGGGCGCAGATCGGTGTCACCACCCGCTACGATCCGGCCTATTTTTCCCTCGGCTATCCCGGTGGCGATCCGCCACTGGATCGCGGCGTCTGCACCGATGTGGTGATCCGCGCCCTGCGCACGCAAGGTGTTGACCTGCAGCAGCGCATCAACGAGGACATGCGCGGGGATTTCTCCGCCTATCCGTCGCTATGGGGACTGTCGCGACCGGATCGGAACATCGACCACCGCCGCGTGCCCAACCAGATGCTCTGGTTCCAGCGCCAGGGCTGGGAGCTACCGATAACTACCCTCGCCGATGACTACGCCGCCGGTGACATCGTGGCATGGAAGCTCAATGGCAACGGCCTGCTGCACGTAGGCATCGTTTCTGACCGGCGGCTGGATGATGGCACCCCGCTGGTGCTGCACAACATCGCACAGGGCACGCAGGAGCAGGATCTGCTTTTCCGGCACACGATCATTGGGCATTACCGGATGCCGGGGTGATGGGCTCTCTTGCGAGGCTCTGGAAGCCTTGTGCAAAGAGCAAAGAGCAAAGAGCAAAGAGCAAAGAGCTACCCCTCCCCAACCCTCCCCTTGGCTGCGCCAAAGGGAGGGAGCTGATCTCGCCGGCTGCACCATTTCGCGCAGCCAAGGCTGTTACCCCCTCCCTTTGGCATAGCCAAGGGGAGGGTTGGGGAGGGGTAGCTTCGTAGCCTTTAGCTGTTGACCTCAAAACAACTCAGCACCGCACGTAATGCACGAACCGGAATGCAAACGCATGCCGCTCATCCGCCGCATGCGCCAGGTTCTCCACCTCCCGCCACAGCGCCGGATCCACGTCCGGAAAATGCGTATCGGCGTTCACTTCGGTATCCACCCAGGTCAGGTGCAGATCGGTGGCCTGATCCAGCAACAGCCGATAGATCTCACCACCACCAATCACGCACAACTCGTCGGCACCCTCGCCCGCCGCAATCGCCCGCGCCTCATCCAACGAAGCCACCGCACGCATGCCGGCAAACGGCACCTGGCCACTGCGGGTCAACACCAGATTGGTCCGCCCCGGCAGCGCACGACCCAGCGATTCGGCGGTCTTGCGCCCCATCAGGATCGGCTTGCCCAAGGTCAGCGCCTTGAAGTGCTTGAAGTCATCCGGCAGATGCCAGGGCATCGCGTTGTCATGGCCAATGCCATGATTGCGATCCAGTGCAGCGATCATGGAAAGTTTCACAATTCCACCTCAGACGAAGCCAAATGGGTTCTGCAGGTTTCAACAACCTGCTTGAACTCGGCGCTCGCCGGCGTATCCATGATCTGAAGATAGCCGGGCTTGGCCACTTCCATCTGCGCGTCCACCAATCCCGCCATGCGCTCGGCCAACCCCTTGTGGTTGACCACAAGATACGTGGCCAACACCAGGTTGCCACCATCCATTGCGGTGATGACCAGGAGCCTTTCAGCCGCTGTCAGTTGCTCCTGCAATGCCGAATTGATCCCGGCTTCCAACGCCTTGCCGTCCACCATTTTTTGTGCCCATGGACGTAGTTGGCCTTGCATGAGCTCATTCAACGCCGGCCGGATCTGAACACATTGATCCTCCCATCCTGCCGGGGCATACGCCAACGAAGCGACTTCCACTTCGCCCAGCAGTTCTTCCACCAATGACTTCTGCAGAACCGGCTTGATGAGCTGCACGAAGATGGCTGAGTTTTGTTCGGAAGGTGTCTGCTTGGCCAATTTTTTGGCCAACGCCGGCGCCTGTACCGCAACCACCAGAACTGCAAAGAGCAATGCGATCCGTCGCATGGCAGATCTCCCTTGCTGAAACATCACACCGCCACCGGCGCCTTGATTGCCGGATGCGGGTCGTAGCCGTCGATGCGGATGTCGTCGAACTGGAAGCCGAACAGGTCGGTCACCTCCGGGTTCAACCACAGCTTGGGCAGCGCGCGCGGTTCGCGCGACAGCTGCTCGCGTGCCTGCTCGTAGTGGTTGGAATAAATGTGCGCGTCGCCCAGCGTGTGCACGAAATCGCCGACGCCCAGTCCGGTCGCCTGCGCCACCATATGCGTCAGCAAGGCATAGCTGGCGATGTTGAACGGCACGCCGAGGAAGATGTCGCCGCTGCGCTGGTACAGCTGGCAGCTGAGCTTGCCGTCCACCACGTAGAACTGGAACAGGTTATGGCAGGGCATCAGCGCCATCTGCGGCAACTCGCCCACGTTCCAGGCGCTGACCACCAGCCTGCGCGAATCCGGATTGCGCTTGATCTCATCCACCAGCCATTGCATCTGGTCGATCTCGCGGCCATCGGCAGTGGCCCAGCTGCGCCACTGCTTGCCGTAGACCGGGCCGAGGTCGCCGTTGGCATCGGCCCATTCGTCCCAGATGTTGACCTTGTTGTCCTTCAGGTAGCCGATATTGGTATCGCCCTTCAGGAACCACAGCAGCTCGTGGATGATCGAGCGCAGGTGCAACTTCTTGGTGGTGACCAGCGGGAAGCCCTGGCTGAGGTCGAAACGCATCTGCCAGCCGAACACGCTGCGCGTGCCGGTGCCGGTGCGGTCTGACTTCTCGGTGCCATGCTCCATCACATGCTGCAGCAGATCCAGATATTGCTTCATGCCTTCTTCTCTTCCAGTGGAAGCACCGGCTGCAACACCGGCGCGCGGCGCGACATTGCCAGCAACACCAGGCCCAGCACGATCAACGGCAGGCTCAGGATCTGGCCACGGGTCAACCAATCAAACGCGACGTACACGCCGTTGTCGGGCATGCGCACGAACTCGACCAGGAAGCGGAAACACCCATACAGCAGCGCGAACAGGCCGGACACGGCATAACGCGGGCGCGGTTTCATCGAGTAGAACCACAGCACCAGGAACATCACCAGGCCTTCCAGCAGCGCCTCATATAACTGCGAGGGATGACGCGCATACTGGGTGAGCAGGCCAGCGGCATAGTCCTGCTGGATCTGCGCAGCGGACAACAGCTGCTCCATCGCCGGCAATCCGGCCGGAACATCCTTCAGCGGCGAATGCGGGAAGATCACGCCCCAACCGGCATTGGTGAACTTGCCGTACAGCTCGCCACCAATGAAGTTGCCCAGCCGACCAAAGCCCAGGCCCAGCGGTACCAGCGGCGCAACGAAGTCGATGGTGTCGAAAAAGTGCAGCTTGTGCTTGCGCGTCCACCACCAGCCGGCGATCAGTACGCCAAGCAGGCCACCATGGAAACTCATGCCACCTTCCCAGACCCGCAGCAGGATCAGCGGATTGGCGAGGAAGTCGGCGGTTGCGTAGAACAGCATGTAGCCGATGCGTCCGCCCAGCACCACGCCCAGCATCGCGTAGAACAGCAGGTCGGAGAACCCGTTCATGTCCACGCCCGGCAAGCGCCCGGCGAGGATACGCGAGCGGCCCAGCCACCAGGCGGCGGCAAAGCCCAGCAGGTACATGACACCGTACCAGTGCACATCGATCGGACCCAGCGAGAAAGCGATGGGGTCTATGTCATGGAGAAAGAGCATGCGGGCACTGTCAGGCGAACCAGTCCCTATTCTCGGGGTAGCAGCCCTTGCCACTCAACCCATGGTTCAGCCGAACACCTGCGGGTGGTCAGGTAGCTCATTGCGCACACGCCCCGCCGGATCGGGCGGAAAGTGCGCCGACAGCAGCTGTGAGACCTCCGCCACTGCCGCCAGCACGGCTTCCTCGCGCGTATTTCCGTTCAGCTGCTCGCGCAGATGGTCGCAGATCAGCCGCCATTGCGCGGCATCCACCCGCGCCTGCAGGCCACGGTCGGCGACGATCTCGATGGCATGGTCGGCCAGCAGCAGATAGATCAACACGCCGTTATTGGCCTCGGTGTCCCAGGTACGCAGCAGCGCGAAGGCGTGCTCGGCACGGGCACGGGCGCTGGTGTTCTTCCACAACAGGGCAAGCGGCAGGTCGGACTCGACCGCGAACATCACCTGGCCGCTGTGCAGGCGCTCGCCGTCGGCAATGGCGTGGGCGATCCGGTCCAGGCTGGCCTCCGGGAATGCGGCATGCGCGGACGGAGCAAAGAAATGTCGTAACCAGCGCATCACCAGCTCCCCGAGGCGCCACCGCCTCCCGAACGTCCACCACCGCCGCCCCAACCGCCACCACCGCCGAAGCCTCCACCGCCTCCGCCAAAGCCACCGCCACCACCGAAGCCACCTCCGCCAGCATACCCACCGGAACTAGCATTCCCCAGCGAAATCAATACCGCAGCTACGGCAGCGACGCCACCACCAAGAAGAGACAACAGCATCCACGCAATGCCACCTGCAACCAGGCCTGACACAAAAACCCGCGCCGACCGCGATGACTTGAACATCAACACACGCATGACAAGCGACACCACCATGGCGATCGCAATTGCCACAAAGAAAATAAAGTCACCACTGGCGCCTCCATTCCGATCATCGCGGTTGCTGCTGACCGGCGCCGGCAGTTCCTCGCCATCGATGATCTTGACCAGCACCCCGCTGGCGGCGGTGATGCCCCCTGCATAGTCGTTCTGGCGGAAATGCGGCACCAGGTATTCCTGGATTACCCGGTTGGCGATGGCGTCGGGGATGGCACCTTCCAGACC
This sequence comes from Stenotrophomonas sp., assembly GCF_032066555.1. GTDB lineage: Bacteria > Pseudomonadota > Gammaproteobacteria > Xanthomonadales > Xanthomonadaceae > Stenotrophomonas. Next base: position 72,191 of record NZ_DAMBKV010000012.1, on the reverse strand, counting down.
GTAGCCCGGCTCGATCCGCACCCGCCGGTCATCCTTGGCCACCAGCAGCAGCACGCCGTCATCCACGCCCTTGCGGCCAATCGCCCACTGGTCGAACACACGGGTGCTGTACTGGGCAATGTCCTCGGGCTGGGTGGTCGGCACGATCAGTACCTGCAGCTGTGCGCCCTTGCGCTGCTGCAGGGCAATAGCCTGCTGCTCCAGCGCCTGCTTCTGCGCCGCATCGAGGGTGCCGGTGGTATCGACCACTGGCGAGTCCAGCGGCGGGATCGGCGCCAGCTGCTGGGCCGACACCGGGCCTGCCCAGCCCAGGCCGAGCAGGCACAGCAGCAGGCCGAACCGTTGCAGCAACGCGCTCATCGCGCGCGGCTCACTGTGCCGGTGCGGGCTGCGGCGGCGTCTGCTGCGGCGCAGCCGGCTGGGTACCGAAGTTCACCGCCGGGGGCTGCGCGATCTGCGCCTCGTTGTCGACGGTGAAGTTGGGCTTGGCCGCATAGCCGAACATCTTGGCGGTGATCACCTGCGGGAACGAGCGGATGTAGGTGTTGTAGTCCTGCACCAGCTGGATATAGCGGCCACGGGCCACGGTGATGCGGTTCTCGGTGCCTTCCAGCTGCGCCTGCAGGTCGCGGAAGTTCTGGTCCGACTTCAGCGTCGGGTAGTTCTCGCTGACCACCAGCAGCCGCGACAGCGCGCTGCCCAGTTCGCCCTGGGCCTGCTGGAACTGCTTGAGCGAATCGGCATCGTCGGCATTGACCTGGATCTGCCCGACCCTGGCGCGGGCATTGGTGACCTCGGTCAGCACCTGGCGCTCCTGCTGGGCATAGCCCTGCACGGTATTGACCAGGTTGGGGATCAGGTCAGCGCGGCGCTTGTACTGGTTGACCACCTCGGACCAGCCGGCCTTGACCGCCTCGTCCTTCTGCTGGATGGCGTTGTAGCCACAGCCGGAAATGGAAATCACCGCGATGACGAGCAACATCAGGCGAAGGTACTGGCGCATGGGTCGGACCCTGGATGGCTGGAGCGCCGAGCATGCCACGTTGCCTGTTCAAGGTCTGCAAAGACCGGGTGGCGGGTCAAAGCCCCCGAGCGAGGCTGTTGTGGGAGCGGCGTCAGCCGCGAAGCTGACCACCCTTCAGATTGCAGGCATCCCCGCACCTACAGCTGCACCGGCTTCGCGGCTGACGCCGCTCCCACAAAAAACAAAAGGGCCGGCAATGCCGGCCCTTTCAGGTCCTGTTGCCGGCCGGCGATGCCGGCCGATCAGACGCTTACCAGTTGTCCGAACCCGGCACGTGGTGGGCCTTGGCATTGCGCCGCATCAGCAGGTTCAGCCACTCCACCAGGATCGAGAAACCCATCGCCGCGTAGATGTAGGGCTTGGGCACATGCACATCCAGACCATCCAGCACCAGCACCGCACCCACCATCAGGATGAAGGCCAGCGCCAGCAGCTTCACGGTCGGGTTGGCATCAATGAAACGGCCCAGCGGGTTGGCCGCCAGCAGCATCACCGCTACCGACAGCAGCACCGCACAGACCATGACCGGGACGTGCGAGGCGATGCCGACGGCGGTGATCACCGAGTCCAGCGAGAATACGATATCGATCACCGCGATCTGCGCGATCACCATGCCGAACGAAGCAGCCACCTTGGTCGTGGTCGGGTCGGCATCTTCGCCGCCGGTGACCAGCTCGCGGACTTCCTTGGCACCCTTGTAGAGCAGGAACAGGCCGCCCACGATCAACACCAGGTCACGGATCGAAATGCCCATGCCAGCCACATTGAACAGGTTGTTCTCCATGTGGGCCAGGTAGGCCAGCGAGATCAGCAGCAGGATGCGGGTGATGCAGGCGACCGCGATGCCGACGCGACGAGCCAGCGGGCGCTTCTCCTCGGGCAGGCGCCCGACCGCAATGGAGATGAAGACCAGGTTGTCGATACCGAGCACGATTTCCAGTGCGCTGAGCATGAACAGGGTGACCCAAACGTTGGGGTCGGCTAGGAACTCAAGAGACATGCGATCAATCCTTCAATAAAACCATTGCATCAGCGCCACCCGGCGGCTGATTTGTCAGAAAACGCGCGGCAGCAGGATCAGGCCCCAGCACAGCAGCACGTTCATCATCAGCACGAACACCGCCGCCGAGCCCATGTCCTTGGCGCGGCCCGCCAGCACGTGGTACTCGGGTCCGTAACGCTCGATCACCGCCTCGATGGCCGAGTTGGCCAGTTCCATGGCGATCACCAGCAGCATCGAGCCGATCAGCAGCACCTGCTCCACCGGACTCTGGCCCAGCCAGAGGGCCAACGGTGCCAGCACCACGAACAGGCAGACTTCCAGCCGAAACGAGGACTCATGCATCCATGCCGCGCAAAGCCCCTGCCAGGACCACTTGGCAGCCTTCAGGATGCGACCGGGGCCCCGCGGCATATGCCCGATCTGGTCAGCCATGCGACACCTTGGCAGTTGCCGCATCGCGGCCGCGCAGAAGCTTGAAGCCTGAACAACCGCTCATGGAAATGACACCGGTAGCGTGAGATTAGCTGCCAATTTTGCCACATCTGGCCAGTGCTTACCGGCGCTGACGCGAACGCAGCCCTCAGCGATACAGGAGGGTCGCGGTGGTGCCCTGCCCCTCATGGCTGTCCAGTTCGATCCGCCAGCCGCAGCGCTCACACAGGCGCCGCACGATCGGCAAGCCCAGCCCCACGCCCTGCTGACGGCCGCCCTCAGCCCGGTAGAAGGGTTCGAATATCCGCGCCACGGCGTCGCGGCTCATGCCGATACCGGTATCGCGGACAACCACCTGCCCGGGCGTCACCCGCACCTCCACCTCACCTACGTCGGTGTACAGGCAGGCGTTGCGCAACAGATTGGCCACCACCACGTGCATCACCCGTGGTGGTGCCATCAGCATCGGGTTGCCTTCAACCACGACCCGCAGTTGGACCGGCTTTCCCTGCAGCAGTTCTTCGGCATTGGCCGCCTCGTACCGCACCACCTCGCCAACATCGAACAGCTCCGACTGCGGCTCCACATCCACCTCCCGGGCCAGCAACAGGAAGGCATCGATCACCGCCTCCATGTCGCGACCGGCACGCTGGATGCGCTGCAGGCTGCGCTGCAAGCGCGGGGTCAGGCCCGAATCGGCCAAGGCCATGTCGCTGGCCATGCGGATCACGGTCAGCGGTGTACGCAGTTCATGACTGGCGTCACGGGTGAAGTTGCGCTCACGGGCCACGTGGTCGGCGACCTTGCCGGCCATGCCATGTAGCGCCAATGCCAGCTGCCGGGTTTCACCCTGCACTTCCGGTGGCAGCCGTTCGGGCGCCAGCTCGTTGGCATCGGGATGACGCGGGTCCCACAGGGACACCCTGCGTGCCAGCCAACTTATCGGCGACACCAGCCGTGATGAGGAGCGGTAGGTCAACCATGACGCCGCATGGATGGCCAGCAGTATCAGCAGCACCCCCGCCCAGACCGCGGCGCGGTGCGCGGGGGATCGCTGGAACACCAGATACAGGCGCCCCGCCGCCTGCTGGTCCACCAGTACCAGTTGGTCGGAGGCTTCCAATTCGTGGAAACCCGGCGGAAGCCGCCGCAACGGCTCGGGAATCATCGCATCGGACTGCCCGGCAGGCTGCAGATAGCCGCGGATACGCAGTGTGTTGGGAGGCGCCGGATCCGCGCTCTGGGCGCTCTGCTGCCAGTAATACTCTGCCTCGCCCTGCAGGACCGCGTTGATCAGGCCGTACTTGACCACCAGCGCCATCAGGTAGCCGCCAAGCAACACGGCCAGACTCGCCAGCAGCGCCTGCACGATGAATGCCTTTCTGATCTTGCGCGGTAACCCGTACGCCATGCGCCCCCCTCGAAGCCCGCGTGATTATAGGGACTGAACCGGCGCAGTCGCAGAAATACCCGACACAAAAAAAACCGCCGCGAACCTTGTCCTGCGGCGGTTTTCCCCTTGCAGGTGCCATTCAAGCCCCTGTGGATCAGCCCATCGACTGACCGATGTCGGCAATCCGGTAACCCGCACTTTGCACGGTATGCAGCAAAGGCCGGTCAAACGGCTTGTCGATGATCTTGCGCAGGTTGTACAGGTGGCTGCGCAAGGTATCCGAATCGGGCAGACCATTGCCCCATATCTCGCGTTCGATCTCCTGGCGGGTCACCACACGCGGCGATTCGCGCATCAGGATGGTGAGCAGGCGCAGGCCGATCGGTGACAGCTGCAATTCGCTGCCGGCGCGGGTGGCACGCATGCTGACCGGGTCCAGTACCAGATCGGCGACCTTGAGCACTTCGGCCCCCACCTGGCGGCGTTCGCGTCGGATCAAGGCACGCAGCCGGGCCTCCAGCTCCTGGATCGCGAATGGCTTGGTCAGGTAATCGTCGGCGCCGTAACCCAGCCCGGTGAGCTTGTCGTCCAGCGTATCGCGCGCAGTCAGCATCAATACCGGCGTCGACTTGCGTGCCTCGTTACGCAGTCGACGGCATACCTCGATGCCGTCCAGACGTGGCAGCATCAGGTCGAGCACCACGACGTCGTAACTGTTCTCAGCGGCCAGCCGGTAGCCGTCCAGGCCATCGGCTGCATAGTCCACTTCGAAACCCTTGCCTTCCAGATATTCGCCAATCATCTCGGAGATGTTGCGGTTGTCCTCGACGACCAGTACCAACCCGGACGATTCCTTTGTCTGTCGCATGGAGCCTCCTTAGTCTTCAGCTTTGTGAAAGATGCCGCACTCCTGGTGGATGTCGCGTGAAGACGCGATGACGCAACTTGGTAACAATTGAAACTTATCCGTCACAGGGAAAGAGTCGCCCTTCCGCGCCCTATGCTATCGACCCGCCTGAACGAATCTGGATATGGTCGCCCCCTCGTTTACCGCCTACCTGTACCCGGTACTGCTGCTGGTTGCCAGCAACGTATTCATGACCATTGCATGGTATGGCCATCTGAAGTTCAAGACCGCCCCGTTGATGACGGTGATCCTGGTCAGCTGGGGCATTGCTTTCTTTGAATACTGCCTGCAGGTGCCGGGCAACCGCCTGGGCAGCGCGGTGTATTCGGCGCCGCAGCTCAAGGGCCTGCAGGAAGTGATAACCCTGGTGGTGTTCGCGGTGTTCTCTGCCACCTACCTGGGGCAACCGCTGAAGTGGAACCACTGGGCGGCGTTCGCGCTGATCGTGGTGGCTGCATTGCTGATGTTCAAGGAATAACCCAGAAGCATGTAGGAGCGGCGTCAGCCGCGAAGCTGGCTTCAGTGCAATCACGGTCATGCCCGCGACCTGATGGACCCTCAGCTTCGCGGCTGACACCGCTCCTACCGCTCTGCTCCCTCCCTTTGCCGGAGCCAAGGGGAGGGTTGGGGAGGGGTGAGCTCTTGCCCCTGATGTTGCAGTAGCTTCGCGGCTAACGCCGCTCCCACAGAACCAAACAAAGCCGGGCAAGGCCAACTTACCTGGCGGCTTCCACATACTTGGCGAACACCGCATCGATCTTGCCGGTATCCAGCGCCGCGCCGCCCTGTATTTCCTCGGCCTGCTGGAACAGCGGCATGATCATCGCCATGCCATCAAGCTTGGTCTTCAGGTGCACGCCCGGTGCCTTGCCGAGGAAGCCGTCCCAGCGCTGGCGTACCTGTGCCCAGAACGGCGCGGTGGCAGTCCAGTAAGTACGCGCCGGGGTGAAATCCACTTGCGTGGTCTTGATGTAGTCGTTGAAACCAAACTCGCGCGCGATCTCCACCTGGCTGCCATCGGCATTGCGCTGCACCTTGGTGTTGAACTGCTCGTGGGTCCAGCCGTTCGGGGTCAGCGTGTGCTGGTTGACCACCGCCAGCGCGTTGTAGTCGCTGCGCTTGGTGTATTCACGACGCGGCAACGGCCGCCAGCTCAGGTCGCTGGTCCAGGTCGGTACATTGTTGTTGTAGCTCCAGCGGCCGGTACCGCAGTAGCGCGGCGCGTCGCTGACTTCGTAGACGCACTGCGTCCACGCTCCCTGGTTCAACGCGGCCGGAATCGGGCGCACCGACCAGGTCTGGTCGGCGCTGAATTCGAAACGTTGCGCTGCTTCGTAGACCCAGTCCTGGCGCCAATGTTTGGTGACATGACCGCTCTTGGTGTCCACCAGCAGATGCTGCAGCACGATGCGCTGCGGGCTGTCCTCAACCACGATCACCACTTCGTCACCACCGCTGCGCATCGCCGACGCACGTTCGTAGCCGGGCTTGAGCAGCACGGTCTCATCGAAGGCAAAGTCCACCGTGTACTCACCCTGCATCTTCAGGATGCTGTCGTGGTCACGGGCGATATCGGCAGGGGCGGCGCTGGCGGCGGTGCTGGCAAGAATCAGCAGCGGCAGGCTGGCACAAAGCAGCTTCATGGGTGTTCCTTGTGTGGATGAAAGGATGGCCATCCGTGGCCGCGACGCGCTCCTTCGCCGGCTCCTGGAGGAACCGCTAACGTCGTTGCTTACCAGGACACCGAGACGCTGGCTGAAACGGTGCGCCCCGGGTTGCTGAAGCGGTCGATCACGCTGCTGTTGCCAGCCAGCGTCGAGGTGATGCTCGACCAGTCGATGTAGTTGCGATCGGCCAGGTTGAATACGCCGACATTGAACTTGGCACCCGGTGCGAAGTCCCAATGCGCCATCAGGTCGAGCACGCCATAGCCAGCCGGGCGGTAAGCCGTGGCTGCAGCGATGCGGTCCTTGCGGCGGGCAAAACTACCTGCAAGTTCCACGCCCCACGCGTCGCGGTCGTACATCAGGCCGACGGTGCCGCGCAGCGGGTCCACCGAATCCAGCGGCGTATCGGCGGTACGGTTCTGCCCATGCGCCCATGCCACTGCGCTGCGCAGACCCCAACCCTTCAAGGCATCACTGAGCTCGCCGAAGTCGACGCCGGCTTTCAGTTCGGCACCGTAGATGCGCGCATCGGCGATGTTCTGCGACTGGAACACCATCAGACCCTGCGCATTGACGCCCACATAGCGCTGCGATTCGATGAAGTCGCGGTAGTCGTTCCAGTAACCACTGACGCTCATGTAAGCGGCAGGGCTGACATAGCGCGCGCCCAGTTCGACGCCATTGCTGGTTTCCGGCTTCAGGTCCGGGTTGGGAATGGCGGTGTAGCCGAACATCAGGTTGGTGAAGCCAAGGTTGACGTCGTTGTAAGGCGGTGAACGGAAACCATGCGCATAGCCGGCGAACACCGACCACTGGTCATCGAAGCGCCACACCACACCCAGCTTCGGTGAAACGCTGGTCTTGGTCAGGGAGGCCACTGCCATGTCCGGATTGTCTTCGCTGAAGATGCTGTCCAGCTCTGGCTTGAGCCGGTAATGGTCCACGCGCAGGCCGGGCACCACCGACAGGCGGCCATCGGCCAGGCGCATTTCGTCCTGCAGGTACAGACCGAGTTCGGTGGTCTTGCTGATCGGGAAATCGCGCACCGGGAAGTTGTCCGGCGAGATGTTGGAGCTGACCGTGCCGTTGGCCAGTACCTGGTAGCCATCGCGCTTCTGGCGGATGTCGGTCTGGGCGCCATCGAAGCCCCAGGTCAGCACGTGCTCGACCGAGCCGGTCTGCAAGGCCTTGTTGAACTGCAGCTGCGCGCCGTAAACGAGCTGATCGAAATGGAAGGCGCGATGGCGACGGCTGCCGTTGGTACGGCCTTCGTTGGTGACCTGTTTGGTTTCGCTGTTCTGGCGATAGACCTGCCAGTTCAGGCTATCGGCAAACGCCGCGTCCAGCGCATCCATTTCATGGGCAAAGGACAGACGGGTACGGTTCTGGGTGTCGTGCGCGGTCATGTCGGTGGTGGTACGAGACGCGGCGACGGGGTGCTTGTCGTTGACCGAGGAGAACACGTCGGTATCGGTGCTGTCTTCATTGCCTTCCACGGTCAGGCGGAAGCGCTGGCTTTCGTCCGGCGCATAGACCAGCTTGGCCAGCACGCTGCGACCATCGCGTTCCTGCGGGTTCGGCGCGGTGCGGGTGTAGTCCCTGCTGCGCACGTCCCCCTTGTTGACCGTCTCCTGGCCCTGGTGGTGGTTGACGTTGAGCATGCCGCTCCAACGCTCACCGCCCCAGGCTGCGGTTGCACCGCCCAACAGGCCCTTCCACTCGCCGTCATAGCCGAACTTCAGGCCGACATGGCTGTCCTTGCCATCCTTCAGATAGTCGGCAGGATCCTTGGTGACGAAGGCCACCACGCCACCAAGTGCATCGGAGCCATACAGCGAACTGGCCGGGCCGCGCACGATTTCCACACGCTTGAGCGTCTCCAGGTCGGTGAAGTTGCGGTTGCTGTTGGCGAAGCTGCCGATATTGAAGCTCTTCGGCATCGCGATGCCGTCGGTCTGGATCAGCACGCGGTTGGCATCCAGGCCACGAATGCGGAAGCCGCCCAGGCCGAAACGGGAAGCGCTGCGGGTGACCGACACGCCCGGCTCGTAGCGCACCAGATCGGCGATGTCATTGGCCAACTGCTTGTCCAGCTGCTCGCGATCAATCACATCGACCGTGGCGGCGACATCGCTGATGGCACGTTCGGTACGGGTGGCGGTGACCTGTACGCGGTCGAATTCATGCACAGCCGGCAAAGCCGCATTTTCAGCATGCGCGCAAGACAGCACCGCCCACAGGGCAGCACTCAGAACAGTTGGACGGATCATGGAGGCCTGGAATCGTCAGGTGAACAAAACCCCTGGCAGGCAGCCGGGTTGCCTGGACAACCCGGCTGTAGCCAAGGGGGGAGAGAGCTGCGCACTCAGGAGCCAAGCGCAATGCGGCGCGGGCTTGCGGCGAATGCGGCCGTGTTGCGGCTTACTTGGTGAGGATCAGCTTGTCGTTGCTGGTATGCCGCAGGCGATAGAACTTGTCGCCGTGCTGGATCACGATCTCGCGCTGGCCTTTGAGCAGGGCACCGCTGTCAACAACGCCATCGACCGGCAACAACTGGACCGGGCGCTGCGGCAGGTGGAGGGTACGGGGGCGAAGCAGAACGGGCTGGGCCGACATCATCGTGATTCCGTGCTGGGGACGGAGTTGATGATAATGATTCTCAATAACGATGCAAGAACTATTTGCATCAAACAACATTCGGTGCGAAACCCCGTTGGACAGGGCCATTCGCTCCACCTGTAGTGCCGAGCCATGCTCGGCAGGAGCCTCACCGGCCCAGCATCACACTTGTGGGAGCGGCGTAAGCCGCGAAGCTGGCAGCACTGAAGCTACCAACATGCCCGGAATCTGACGGATCTGTGGCTTCGCGGCTCACGCCGCTCCCACAAACCCCATGAACACGGGGCTGAAAGTCTGCTGGCACGGCGTTGCCGAGCATGGCTCGGCACTACCGCTTCGCTATCAGGCGAAGATCGCCTCGATCTGCTGCCAGGCACCCTCTTCCACCCTGCCCAGCACGTCCAGCGCGCGCAGGTTCTCTTCCAGCTGCGACACCCGGCTCGCACCGAGGATCACGCTGGACACCTGTGGGTTGCGCAGGCACCAGGCAACGGCCAGCTGCGCCGGCGACTCACCCAGCTCCGCGGCCAAGGCGGTGAAGCGGCGCACCTTGCCCAGGCGGTCATCGGCCGGCTCGCCCAACACCGAGGCCTGCAGCCAGCCCAGCGTGGACTGCCCCAGGCGCGAATCGGCGGCGATGCCGTCGTTGTACTTGCCTGTCAGCAGGCCCGAAGCCAGCGGCGACCAGATGGTGGTCCCCAAGCCTGCATCGGCATACAACGGCGCGTACTCCTGCTCCACGCGGGCGCGGTGCAGCAGGTTGTACTGCGGCTGCTCCATGCTCGGCGCATATAGATGGTTGGCGCGGGCAAACGCCACGGCCTCGGCAATCTGCGCGCCCGACCACTCCGAGGTCCCCCAGTACAGCACCTTGCCCTGGCGGATCAGGTTGTCCATCGCCAGCACGGTTTCGCCGATCGGGGTCTCCGCATCCGGGCGATGGCAGTAATACAGGTCCAGATAGTCCACCCGCAGGCGCTTGAGCGCGGCATGGCAGGCATCGGTGACGTGCTTGCGCGAGAGCCCACGCTGGGTCGGCGCCGGCTCATCGACCGCGCCAAAGAACACCTTGGACGACACGCAGAAGCCATCGCGCGGCAGGCGCAGGTCGGCGATCACATCCCCCATCACCTCCTCGGCGCGGCCCTTGGCATAAACCTCGGCGTTGTCGAAGAAATTGACCCCGTTGTCCCAGGCACAGGCAATCAGGTTGCGCGATTCGTCGCGCCCGATCTGGCTGCCAAAGGTCACCCAGGCACCAAATGACAGGGCGGACAGCTGCAGGCCGGACGACCCGAGACGACGGTATTGCATGGCTGGCTCCAACTAGGGGACGGTGCGCGCAATCCGCGCAGACAGGCCGCCAGTGTAACCCTGACTGCGCATCCGGCAGGCCCGCGGACCTTGCCGATACCGGCGCAATCCCAGCAAATACCGGCTTATGCCGGAGATATTCTTGCCCGGCATCAGCCGCTGCTCTAGGCTTGCGTCTTTTGCGGGCACGCCCGGGGATTACTCATGTTCGAAGGTTTGGGCAGAATCGGCTTCGGCCTGTTCGGCCTGGCGGTGCTTTTGGGCATCACCTGGCTTTTCTCCAACAACAAGAAAGCCGTTGATTGGAAACTGGTTGCCACCGGCATCACCCTGCAGATCGCGTTTGCGGCGCTGGTATTGCTGGTTCCGGGCGGCCGTGACGTGTTCGACTGGCTGGGCAAGGGCTTCGTCAAGATCCTGAGCTTCGTCAATGAAGGCTCCAACTTCATTTTCGGCAGCCTGATGGATGTGCCCAAGTACGGCTTCATCTTTGCCTTCCAGGTACTGCCAACCATCATCTTCTTCTCGGCGCTGATGGGCGTGATGTACCACCTGGGCGTGATGCAGGCCATCGTGCGGGTCATGGCTGCGGCCATCACCAAGGTGATGCGCGTGTCCGGTGCCGAAACCACCAGCGTCTGCGCCAGCGTCTTCATCGGCCAGACCGAGGCGCCGCTGACCGTGCGCCCCTACATCTCCAAGATGACCCAGTCCGAGCTGATCACCATGATGATCGGCGGCATGGCGCATATCGCCGGCGGCGTGCTGGCCGCCTATGTCGGCATGCTCGGCGGCGGCGACCAGACCGCACAGGCCTTCTACGCCAAGCACCTGCTGGCCGCCTCGATCATGGCCGCGCCGGCCACGCTGGTGGTCGCCAAGCTGCTGGTGCCGGAAACCGGTACCCCGCTGACCCGCGGCACGGTCAAGATGGAAGTGGAGAAGACCTCCTCCAACATCATCGATGCCGCCGCCGCCGGTGCCGGTGACGGCCTGCGCCTTGCGCTGAACATCGGCGCCATGCTGCTGGCCTTCATCGCCCTGATCGCGCTGCTCAATGCGCCGCTGACCTGGATCGGTGACGTCACTGGCCTGGCCGCCGCCATCGGCAAGCCGACCAACCTGGCCACCATCTTCGGCTACGTGCTGGCACCGATTGCCTGGGTGATCGGCACCCCATGGGCTGACGCCACCACAGTGGGTTCGCTGATTGGCCAGAAGGTCGTGATCAACGAATTTGTCGCGTACATGGATCTGTCGGAAATCATCAAGGGCAATGTCCCCGGCGTTACCCTGAGCGAAGAAGGCCGCCTGATCGCTACCTACGCCCTGTGCGGTTTCGCCAATTTCAGCTCGATCGCGATCCAGATCGGCGGCATCGGCGGGTTGGCACCGGACCGTCGCCAGGACCTGGCCAAGTTCGGCCTGCGTGCAGTCCTGGGCGGCACCATTGCCACCCTGATGACGGCCACCATTGCCGGCGTGCTGAGCCACTTCACCTGATTCAACCCCGCTGATCCAGGTCGGCCGATGCAGCTTGGCCCGACCAACGCAGCTGCAGCTTCATAGCCACTTTAGAGACATAGATTCCATGAGTTCTGTAGTCGTCGCCGGTTCTTTCAATGTCGATCACGTCTGGCGCTGCGATGCCCTGCCCGCGCCGGGAGCGACCATTGCTGGCCGTTACAGCACCGGTCCCGGTGGCAAGGGCTTCAACCAAGCGGTTGCGGCGCGCCGCGCCGGTGCTGACACCAGCTTCGTCTGCGCGCTCGGTGCCGACGCTGGCGGCGACCTCGCCCGCCAGTTGGCCCAGGCCGATGGCATTGCGCTGGTGGCCGAAGCCAGCGCGGAACCCACCGGCACCGCCGGCATCTATGTCGATGGCCGCGGCCGCAACTCGATCGTGATCGGCGCTGGCGCCAATGCCTCGCTGAGCATCGATTTCATGACAGCCAACGCCGCGCTGATCAGCAATGCCAAGGTCCTGCTGGCCCAGCTGGAGTCGCCGGTGGAATCGATCGAGGCTGCGCTCAGCGTGGCCCGCGAGGCCGGCGTGCTGACCATGCTCAATGCCGCCCCGGCCAACGCCCCGTCCACCATCAGTCTGCTCAAGCTGGCCGATGTGTTGACTCCCAATGAAACCGAGTTTGCTGCCCTGCTCGGCCGTCATGTCGGCGAGCGCATCGAGGCCGACGACGTCGCAACCCTGGACGGCGCCAGCCTGCACGCGCTGTGCCGCAAGCTGTCCGGCAGCACCGTGGTGGTGACGCTGGGTGCGGTCGGCGTGTTTGTCTCGCACGATGAAGACAAACTGCGCAGCGACAGCCAGCCCTACTACCGGGTGGCAGCCGAATCGGTGCAGGTGGTCGACACCACCGGCGCCGGCGACGCCTTCAATGGCGCCCTCGCCGCCTCGCTGGCGGCGGCACCGGATGCTGCCTTCATCAAGCACGTGCGCTTCGCCAACCAGTACGCCGCCCGCTCCACCGAGAACGAAGGCGCCGCGCTGGCGATGCCGCGAATGACCCCGGCCGACGTCTGAGGCAACCGCTGTACCCCCTCCCTTGCGCAGCAGGGGAGGGTTGGGGAGGGGTAAGCTCTTGGGCCTTTCAAGCACTCCCGGTTTCGCGCTGTTGCTCCCTCCCTTTGCCGTAGGCAAGGGGAGGGTTGGGGAGGGGTTGGCTCTTGGGCCTTTCACGCATTGCCAGCTTCGCGGCTTACGCCGCTCCCACATCCCTACACAGCGCGGGTTGCGACCCGCAGCCTTACACTAGCCCCATGCAGATCGGCCCCTACACCATTGCGCCCAACGTGGTGCTCGCGCCCATGGCCGGCGTCACCGACAAGCCATTCCGCCAGCTGTGCAAACGGCTTGGCGCGGGTCTGGCCGCCTCGGAAATGACCATCAGCGACCCGCGCTTCTGGACCACCCGCAAGTCGATCCATCGCATGGACCATGCCGGCGAGCCCGCCCCGATCAGCGTGCAGATCGCCGGCACCGAGCCACAGCAGCTGGCCGAAGCGGCACGCTACAACGTCGACCACGGCGCGCAGATCATCGACATCAACATGGGCTGCCCGGCCAAGAAGGTCTGCAATGCCTGGGCCGGCTCGGCCTTGATGCGCGATGAAGCACTGGTGGCACGCATTCTCGAATCCGTGGTCAATGCGGTCGATGTGCCGGTGACACTGAAGATCCGCACCGGCTGGTGCGCGGACGTGCGCAATGCGCCGACCATCGCCCGCATTGCCGAGGACAGCGGCATCGCCGCGCTGGCCATCCACGGCCGTACCCGCGACCAGCACTACACCGGCGTGGCCGAGTACGACACCATCGCCGCGATCAAGGCGATGCTGAAGATCCCGGTACTGGCCAATGGCGACGTGGACTCACCGCGCAAGGCCGAACAGGTGCTCAAGCACACTGGCGCCGATGCGGTGATGGTGGGCCGTGCCGCACAGGGCCGGCCGTGGATCTTCCGCGAGATCGCCCACTACCTGGCCACCGGCGAGGAACTGCCACCGCCATCGGTGGAGGAAGTACGCGACATCCTGCTGGGACATCTCACCGACCTGCACGCCTTCTACGGCGAGCCACAGGGTGTGCGCATCGCCCGCAAACATCTGGGCTGGTATGCCAAGGACCGGCCTGAGAACGCCGCCTTCCGCGCGGTGGTCAATGCCGCCGAAACCGCCGATGCGCAGCTGCGCCTGACCCGTGATTATTTCGATGCGCTGGTAGCAGGCGAAACAGCGTACGTCTTGTAGAGCCGAGCCATGCTCGGCTGGGGCGTTACCCACAATCTGTCAGATTGTGCATGGAGCCTCTGCCGAGCATGGCTCGGCACTACGCCACCCTGCTTCAGCCCGACCGGGCATGAAGCCCTGTAGAGCCGAGCCATGCTCGGCTGGGGCGTTACCGGAGATCTGCCCGATGCTGCAGAAAGCCCTGCCGAGCATGGCTCGGCACTACAAAAAAAAAGGGCCCACCAGCTTGCGCTGATGGGCCCGTCCGACTGTCATCGACGCGCAGGGGAGAGAACCGCGTCGACCGGGATCAGCCGAACACTTCGATCAGGCAAATACCTTGAAGCGCGCTTCGTCTTCCATGAAGGTCTTTTCGCCGAACGGGGCTTCATTCGAGCCGAACGGCATCTGCGCGCGCAGCTGCCAGTTGCCGTGCACGCCCCAGTGCTTGCGCACCACCTCGTCCACCAGCGGGTTGTAATGCTGCAGGCTGGCACCGACGCCAGCGTCGGCCAGTGCGGTCCACACCGCGAACTGGGCCATGCCGTTGGACTGTTCGGCCCAGATCGGGAAATTGTCGGCGTACAGCGCGAACTGTTCCTGCAGGCCCTTCACCACATCGGTATCGACGAAGTACAACACCGTGCCGGCACCGGCAGCGAAGCTGTTGATCTTGCCTTCGGTGGCCGCAAATGCCTCAGCCGGCACGATCTTGCGCAGCTCTTCCTTGGTCAGCTCCCAGAACTTCTGGCTGTGGTCGCCGAACAGGATCAGCGCGCGCGAGGACTGGGCGTTGAAGGCCGACGGCGCCTGGCGCATCGCCTGCTTGATCAGCTGGGTGGTGTCGTCCTGGCTGATCGGCAGCTGCTTGCCGAGGGCATACTGGGACCGGCGCTTCTTGTACAGGGAGATGACTTGGCTGTTCATGATCGTTTCCTTGTGGGGAAAGCAGGCCCGCAACACCGCCGGCCTTTGCTTGATGGCGCCCATTTTATTTGCCATCAAAATTAGAACAATTACTTAAAAACCAATAATTCGTTTCATTTTCAGAACAAATGAACTTCCGACCTTTCACCGTCCGAAGCAGGTGCCTGCACGTTCGCACCAAACCCTGATGCCCAGCGGGCGGATTCTCAGAACCAATGGCTATCAGCTGACGATGGCCGCAAACCCGCGCCATGCCGACATTGCCTACGGCACCGCAATACTGGGTTCCGTCACGCATGCGCCGCGCTAACGATGGCTGGCGATACTGCGCGGATCACTGCACGACGCTGTTTCCATGACTCTCAACGACTTCCCCTACCTGCATGGCTTCTCGGCAAACGAACAGGAGCGGCTGCGCAAGCAGGCACGCCTGTTCGAACCGGCGATCTTCCACGACATCGATTTCCGCAATTCACGCCACATCCTCGAGGTCGGCAGCGGGGTCGGCGCGCAGAGCGAGATCCTGCTGCGCCGCTTCCCCGAGCTGCGGGTCACCGGCATCGACCTCAACGAGCGCCAGCTGGCTGCCGCCAACGCGCATCTGGCACAGATGCCATGGCTGCAGGAGCGCGTCGAGTTCCAGCGCGCCAATGCCAGCGACCTGCCGTTCGAACCGCGCAGCTTCGACGGAGCCTTCCTGTGCTGGGTGTTGGAGCACGTCCCCTCGCCCGCGCGCGCGCTGGCCGAAGTGCGGCGGGTGCTGAGCCCGGGCTCGCCGGTATTCGTCACCGAAGTGATGAACGCCTCGTTCCTGCTCGACCCCTACTCGCCCAACCTGTGGCGCTACTGGATGGCGTTCAACGACTTCCAGATCGACAGCGGTGGCGACCCGTTCGTCGGTGCCAAGCTCGGCAACCTGCTGCTGGCCGGTGGCTTCCGCGATGTGCAGACGCAGACCAAGACCGTGCACCTGGACAACCGCGAACCCGCACGGCGCAAGGTGATGTTCGCACTATGGGAAGAACTGCTGCTGTCAGCGGCCGAGCAACTGCTGGAAGCCGGCAAGGTCGATCAGGCCACGGTGGACGGCATGCGCGCCGAGTTCACCCAGGTGCAGAACGACCCCAATGCGGTGTTCTTCTATTCCTTCGTGCAGGCCCGCGCCACGGTCTACTGAGTTGCGGCGGCGCCGGTTGCCACCGGCGCCCGCCAGATGCGCTGCCACATCAGCGCCAAGCGCTGCTTCAGCACATCACGATTGCCGGCCTGCCGATAGGCCGGCATCAGCTGCCGTGGCGGCATCGCCTGCCACTGCCCCTCACGTTCGCTGGCAACGGCAAAGTTGAAGTTGTAATCCGGTTCCAGACCCATGCGCAGATCGCTGAGCACCAGCTCGCCATCGACTACCTGGGCACGCATGAAGCCATGGTTGAACCAGTTCAGTCGCTGCACCGCAGGCACATCAGCCGCCTGCCGCAACGCCTGCACATTTGACGGGTAACCCTGGAACTGCATCGGCCCGTGGTCGGCCCATAGCGAACGGTCGCCGACCACATAGCCCTGCGGCGTCATCGCCACCACCCGCCACAGCAAGGTATTGAACGGCATCGGCACCGAGAAACGCGGCGCATCGGCCAGCCCCAACTGCGCCAGGGACTGCGCGGCAGCCCGGTCCACCTGCGCCTTGGCGATCAACGACCAGCCCAGATAGCCCGTGCTCAACACCAGCCCTGCCACCAGCGCGCGCTGTGCCAGTGGCCGCGCCCGCGCAAACCAGGCAGTGACGCAGCCGATCAGCAGCCAGATCGTATACAGCGGGTCGATGATGAAGACGCTGGACCACATCGTCGGTGGCGGTATCAGCGGCCACCACAGCTGGGTGCCGTAAACAGTGAAGGCATCCAGCAATGGATGCGTCACCAGCGCCAGCACCATCGCCCACCACCAGCGCGTCGGCGCCTGGGCGACGCGGCCATGGCCGAAGCGCTTGTACAACCACCA
The DNA here is from genome assembly GCF_032066555.1 of Stenotrophomonas sp. Taxonomy (GTDB): domain Bacteria; phylum Pseudomonadota; class Gammaproteobacteria; order Xanthomonadales; family Xanthomonadaceae; genus Stenotrophomonas. The sequence continues at coordinate 55,157 of NZ_DAMBKV010000012.1, read as the reverse complement.
GATCAAGGTGCCCAGCACGGGCAGCACGAACAGCGAATGGCTGAAGCTGCGGTGCACCGTCATCAGGCTCACCGGGTTGTCGGTGAAGGCCATGATCGCCAAGCCGTCCAGATCAGGCAGCGTGGCCAGCGCAGCACCGGCCAGCAAGGCAGCGCGACGATGAGCGGCGGGGGTGATGGCGGCGGCAAGGGCGCCACCGAGAACAATCTGACTGAGGGAATCCATGTCGCCGATGCTAGCAGCCAACGCTGCGCTCAGTGCCGCCGCCGGCCATGCAGCCGCCAAAGCACCAGGCTTCCGTACAGCAGCGCCAGCAACAACAGGTTCAGCAGCTCGCCAGCTATCTCGGGCAGGCGCGCACCCAACTGCTGGGTGCGGACGATGGCGTTGATGCCGGCGGTCGTCGGCAGCAGTTTGGCCAGCGCCACCAGCGCTGGCGGCGAGGCAATCGCCGGCCACGACAGGTTGGACAGGAAAAACAGCGGGATCGATACCGCGGTGACGTATTGGAAGGCCCGCTCGCGGGTATCGAAGAAACTGGCGATGAACATCCCGAACGGCACCGTCGCCAGCGCGAACAGCAGCACCGCCAACAACATTCCCGGGATATTGCCGCCGCGCGGATAGTCCTGCGCCCAAGCGGTGAAGCCGACGTAGTACAGCAGCCCGCACACCGCCACCACCACGAAGGCCAGCGCCATGCCCGACAAGGTCGGCAGGTCGAACTGCAGGCGTCGGCCCAACTGCGCACGGCGACTGCCCAGCAGGACACCGATGCCGAGCAGCAGGGTCTGGTGCACGATCAATTCCGATACCCCGGGCACCACACTGCTGCCATAGCCTTCGCGCGTGTTGTACAGCGGCCGCTGCACCAGTTGCAGCGGCGCTGCCTGCGGCGCGCCCATGAACGCCGCCTGGCGCACGGCCTGCTGGCGTCCAAAGCCGGTAATGCCTTCAGCCAGCCCATTGAGGATGGTGCTGGCCCGGCTCAGGTAGGCGCCGTTGCCCAGCAGCACCAGTTGCCCGCTGCCCCCGCGCAGGATGTCACGCTCCAGCCGCTGCGGGATCAGCACGATGCCATCCACCTCGCCGCGCAACAGTTGCTGTTTGGCCTGACCAAGGTCCACTGGCTGGCTGACCACCCGCACCGCAAGCAGTGCATCCACATGCCGGATCAGCTCGCGACTGCTTGCGCTGTGGTCAGCATCCACCACCGCGATCGGCAGGTCACTGGCGACCTGGTGGCGATAGGCCGCCGGGTAGAAAAACGAATACAGCAGCACCGCGCCTATCATCACCGCGCGCGCAGCCGGGTCAGCGAACATCGCCTGCAAGGCGCTCCGGAAGCCAGCACCAAAACCGCTCATGCACGCACCTGTTGCCGTGCGGTGCGCAGCAGCAGGCAGGCCCCCAAGCCACCGGCCACCACGGTCATCAACAGCAGTACCGCCAGCGGCCGTAGCGACACCTGCCACGGCGCACCCATGAACAACTGCTGCATCTGAACCTGCACGTAGGCGGTCAGCGGCAGCAACAGGTTCCAGACGCGGGTGAACAGCGGCGCCTCGATCACCGGAAAGGTGGCACCGGAAAAGGCCAGCGCGGTGCCAATCGTCAAACCCACCGCCGACAGCCCCGTGCAGATGTCGCGGGTAACCGCGACGAACAGCAGCGCGAAACTACAGCAGGCAAGGTAGAACAGTGGCTGCGCCAGCAGCATCAAGCACAGGCTGCCGGCCACGCCATCGCCCCGCACATAGGCCAGATAGACCATGCCCGCCGCGCCATACAGCGAGAACAGCGCGACATACGGAAACAGCTTGCCGGCCATCGTTGCCCACGGCCGTTGCTGCAACCAGCCGGCAAGCAGGCCATCGCGCTGCTCACGTCCAAACGCGGCACCGGCCGCAAGTGCGGCCAGCAGGGACAGCATGGCAGGGAAGATCAGCGGCAGCAGGAACAATTCATAGCTGCGCGCCGGGTTGTACAGTACCGTCGCCTGCACCGTCACCGGTGGCCCTCGCAGTTTTGCCGGGCCAACCTGCAGCGCGATCTGCTCCTTGAGCATGCGTGCATTGTAGGCGCTCACCGCGTCGCCGATATCACGCCCGACCGACTGCCCGGTCGCCATGTAGGTGGCGTTGTAGAAGGCGTAGACCGGCACGGTTTCGCCGCGCAGCGCACGCCGGCTCAGGTCGCGCGGTATCAGCACGATGGCAAACACCTGCAGCGCACGCAGCTGCGCCTGCGCCTGCTGCAACGAGGCCGGCTGGCTTGCTACCTGCACGCCGGGGCTGTCATCGATGGCGCGTGCCAGGCCGCGACTGGTCGGGCTGTGGTCGAGGTCAACCAGGGCGATCGGCACCTGCCGCAGCACCGAGCCGGAGAACAGCCACATCATCAGCGCCATCAGCAGCAATGGCAGCACCGTCACCAGTGCCAGCTCCCAGCGGTCACTGCGCCAGTGCTGCAGCTCGCGCCGCAACGAGGCGGCGAAGGCGCCTGCCGATGTCAGTCCTGCGGCCATGCAAACAGCACGCTCATGCCCGGCCGGAATCCTTCGATTGCCTGTTGCGGCCGTGCCCGCACCTCGAAACTGCGCACGTCATAGCCGGACGACTGCCGCGTGCTGCGCCAGGTGGCGTAGTCACCGGCGGGGTTGATGAAATAGACCTCGAACGCAGCGCTGCGGTCCTGCAGCGCCGGAATCGTGCCCTGCAGGCGGGCGCCGGGCTTGAGCCCGTTCATCTGGTCCTCGCGCAGGTTCAGCGCCACCCACATATGGTCGATGTCGACCAGGGTGAAAACCGGATAGCCGGCCGGTACCAGCTCACCGATATCGGCCATGCGCTTGCCAACCTCGCCGGCCAGCGGCGCGCGGCCCTGGGTTTCCTGCCGGGCCGCATCGACCTCGGCCTTGGCACCCTCGGCCTGCCGCACCTGCGCCAGTGCCGCGTCCTTGTCCTGCACCCGCGCACCGGCAAGGGCAAGGTCGTACTGCGCGCGGGCAGCGCGGGTCAGCTCGTTGGCACTGCGCGCCTGCGCCTGTGCTTCGTCGCGCTTCTGCCGGCTCACCACGCCTTCGGCATAAAGATTGTCGAGCCGGCGGAAGGTGCTGGTCGCCAGCTCGGCACCGGCCTGCGCACGCTTCCAGTTGGCTTCGGCGGCGCGGATGTCCTCGCTGCGTGCGCCCTCCTCGGCCTTGGATGCCATCGCCGCAGCCGCAGCCACCACCGCGTCGGCCTGGCGTTCCTTGGCGGCGACCTCGGGGCTGTCGAGATCGAACAGCACCTGCCCTGCCTTGACCCGGTCGCCTTCGCGCACATGCAACTGCTGCAGGCGCGCGGTGACCTTGGCGGCGACGTTGACGTTGTCGGCATCGGCCATGCCCTGCACCTGGTCCGGCGGGCTGCGCAGGCCCAGCCACAGGCCGACCGCCACCAGCACCAGCAGCACCACACCGGCAATCAGGAACACGCGGCGTTGCCGCGGATTGGTCTCCACCTGCAGCGAATCGCTCATTCCAGCACCTTGTCCGCGCGTTGGCGGTAGTCGTCAAAACGTTGCAGCTGCCCGCTCACTTCCAGCAGCTGCGCCAGCGCCACGTCGAACTGATAGGCGGCCTGTGCACGCTCCACCTGTGCCGCACCCAGGCCCAGGCGTGCGTCGATCACATCCAGCGAGGTGGACTGGCCTTCGCGGAACGACAGCTCCTGCAGGCGCAGGTTTTCCTGCGCCTGGGCGATGCTGCTGTCGAGCAGCTGGAACTGCGCGCGGGCGGTCTCCAGCTCGTTCCAGGCTTTGCCGACACCGAGCTGCAACTGGTTTTCCACTTCGCTCAGCCCCGACTGCGCCTGCTCCAGCTGCGCGCGTGCCGCGCTGACCTGCAGCGGTCGTGCCGTCGGCGACAGGAAGGTGTAGCGCAGGCCGATGCCAAACGCCCAGTCGGCATCGGTCAACAACGCATCGCGACGGCGCAGGTCGTATTGGCCGAACAGATAGATCTGCGGCTTGAGCTTGGCCTGCTGCGCACGCACGCCCTGCTCGGCCTGCGCGGTGAGCGCGCGCAGACGGCCAACCTGTGGATGCCGCTGCTGGGCGCTGCGCTCGAACTCCTCACGCGCGCCGACCGGGCCGTTGATCACGAACAGCGGCGACGTCGTCGCAACCGTGCCACCACTGCGCAGCAGGGTCGCCAGCGCCTGCTGCAGCGTAGACAGATCGTTGACGGCCTTCTGGTACTCGCGCTCGGCCTTGTCGCGCGCGACATTGGCCTGCAAGCGCTGCGCCTTGGTGGCGAAACCCTCGCGTTCGAGCTTCTGCGCGTCCTCAAGGTGCCGCTGCAGGCCATCGCGCACGTCACGCCGCACCTGCAGCGCCTGCTCGGCCAACTGCTGGCCGAAATAGGCCTGCACCAGCTGCAGCGACAAGGACTGCCGCTGCAGTTCGCGATCGGCCTGGGCCAACTCGCTGGCGGCTTGTGCAGCCCCTTGCGCGGCCGGGATCAGGCCACCGCTGTACAAGGGCACGCTGGCAGTAACAATGGGACGCGTACGCCAGTCACGCTCGCCGAACTCCAGCGGCGACTCGATGCCGAATGCCTCGGCCACCGGTGCCAGTGAACCCAGTGGCAGGCTCAAGGTCTTCTGGAACTGCATGCGACGCACGTCGGCGGTGATTTCCGGCAGCCGCAGGTAGCGGCTGGCATCCTGCAGGTCGAGCTTGTTGCGCACCCCGGCATCGGCGGCGGCCAGCGCATCGGACACCTGCTCCAGGCGCTGACGCGCCTGCTCGTAGCTCAAGGCAGGCACCACCTCTGCCGCCGCTGCCGGCGGCGCCAGCAGCAACCACAGCACACACAACCCTATCGCGACCGATGCTGGTTGCTTGCCTGCCACCCCGATACTCCCTGCTCGTTGGCTGGACCCAGCATAGCCGCCCAACGGGTGAGGAAGAAGTCAGCCTTGCGATCAGGCCGCCTGCGCCTGCCGCAGGCTTCCCGGCAGACAGACCAGGCTGCGGCCGGAATGATCGAGCAGGCGCAGGCTGCCATCCGGGTCCTCGGCCAGCGCGGTCAGGCTTTCCACCCAGTCGCCGTCGTTGGCATAGACCAGGCCATCGCACTCGACCAGCGCCGCACGATGGATGTGGCCGCAGATGATGCCGTCCAGCCCGCGCCGGCGCACGTCGGCCAGCCCAGCCTGCACGAAGCGCTCGATATAGCGTTCGGCCGCGCCGCTTTGCCGCTTGAGGAATTCCGACAGCGACCAGTAGCGCAGGCCAAGCCGGCGCCGCGCGGCGTTGAACAGGCGGTTGCCGGTGAGGATGCGGTAATACAGCCAGTCACCGAAGCGTTCCTGCAGCCCACCGAAGTGGGTGGCGCCGTCGTAGTCATCACCATGCACGACCAACAGGCGCCGGCCATCGGCGGTGGTGTGGATGGCGCGGCGCCGCACCTGCATGGCCGGCAGCATCAAACCGCAGGTGCGCCGCAGTGGCGCATCGTGGTTGCCGGGGATGTAGATGATCTCGGTGCCGGCTCGACGCAGCGCGTGCAAGGCCTCGATCACCTCGTTGTGCGCCTGCTGCCAGGTTGCACGCTTATGGGAAAGCCACCATAGATCGACGATGTCGCCGACCAGATACAGGCGTTCGCAACGCAGGCTGGCGAGGAAGCGCGCCAGTTCCGCCGCATGGCAATGGCGCGCGCCCAGATGCGTGTCGGAGATGAACACAGCGCGCCGGTGCGGCGGCAGCACCGGCACCGCACTCATGCCACTGCTCCGGCATCACGCAGATAGCGTTTGCGCTTGTGCGGGCGGATGGCCTGCAGGTCCACCTCGATCAGGCCGTCGATGGAATCGCTGAAATCCGGATCCACGCCGAACGCAAGGAAACGTGCGCCACCGGGTTCGCACAGATCGGTGTACTGCCGGTACAAGGTCGGCACGTTGGTACCCAGCGTCGCCAGGTTGGCCTTGAGCACGTCGAAGGCGGCCTGCGCGTCCAGCTCGCCGAAACTCGGCGGCGCGGCGAAGTACTGGAACGGCCGGTTCGACTCGGCCAGGCTGCGGGCGGCGCCGTAGTACTGCTGGTAATAGGCGACCAGCTGTTCGCGCGCCTCGCGCGGCAACGCAGCGCTGATCGACACCGCGCCAAACAGATAGCGCACGCCCGGCTGACTGGCCAGATAGGCGCCGATGCCCTGCCACAGATAGTCCAGGCTACGGCTGCCCCAGTAGTCGGGCACCACGAAGCTGCGGCCCAGCTCCATGCCTTCGGCGATGCGCGGGATGGCATCGTCCGAGTAGCGGAACAGGCTGGCGGTATACAGGCCCTGCAGGCCAGTGCGCGCCAGGGCCGGTGCGCCGCGCATGACCCGGTAGGCACCGGCGATGCGCTGGGCGGGCGCGTCCCAGACCACGATGTGCTGGTAGAGCGGGTCGAAGTCATCCAGGTCCCGGCTGCGGCCTGTGCCCTCCCCCACTTGGCGGAAGGTCAGCTCACGCAGCCGGCCCAGCTCCAGCAGCAAGGGTGAGTTGGCGGCGCAGTGGGCCAGGCGGATCTGCTTGCCGTCGCCGGTCTGGCCGAGCAGCTCAGTCGTGTCGATGGCAGCGGCGACATCGGCCACCGCTACCGGCTCGGCCAGCGGCTGCGGGCCGTCCTCGCGCAACTCGGCGTTCTGCTGTTCCCTGCCCAGCGCGTACAGCGCGTCGCGCACCGCCTGCAGCTGCCGCGCCGGGTCCTGTTGCGCGTCCAGCCGCATCAGCTGGCCGATCTGCAGGCGCAGCGGGCGCTTGCGGCGGGCAAACATCTCCCGTGCCAGCAAAGCGGTACCTGCAGGCTTGAACAGCGCCGAGGCGCCGTAGAACAGGGCCGAGTTACGCGCCTGCACCCTTACCGGCAGCACCGGTGCGTCGCAGGCGCGGGCGAAACGGACGAAGCCACGGTTCCAGCGGCCGTCGCGGATACCCTGCAGCGACAGCCGCGAGACCTCACCGGCCGGGAACACGATCACGCACTGCTCGGCCTGCAGCGCCTGCTCCACCGCCTGCAGGCTGGCCCGCTGGGCGCGGCCGCCGAGGATGCGAACGGGCAGCAGCAGCTCACGCAACGGCTCCAGCTCCAGCAGCATGTCGTTGGCGATGATCCGCACGTCGCTGCGGACCCGGCCCACCGCGTCCAGCAAGGCCAGCGCATCCAGCGCCCCGGATGGGTGGTTGGCGACGATCAGCAGGCGGCCGCTGGCCGGAATCCGGGCCAGCGCCGCCGCATCCACCGCATAACCGGTGTCCAGGAAGCCCAGCGCGGCAGTGACGAAGGCGAAGCCCTGCAACCCGGCACTGCGCTGCAGGAAGGCGTCCATCTGCTCGAAACGTGACCAGCGTCCCACTGTGCGCAGTAACGGCTTCGCCAAGTGGCGGCGCGGGCCGTGGAACCAATCGGGGTAGCGTTGCTGCAGGCGCTGCGCGATCTGTTGCATGGCAAGGTCTCCCTGACGGCCCATTGGCCGGGAGCCTGCGCCCGCTACAAGGCAGGCCGGTTGCGGATTTGCGGCAATTTGGTGACCCCGGCTTAACCGTATGGCAACAGCCGTATCGGCACTATTCCGTCAAGGGGCCGAGCGTGTATCATTCGCGCCCATCTTTCCATCCGAATCAAGGGATATATAGCCCGATGTCCAGCTACCTGTTCACCTCCGAATCGGTCTCCGAAGGCCATCCGGACAAGATTGCCGACCAGATCTCCGATGCGGTGCTGGACGCGATCCTGGCCCAGGACAAGCGCGCCCGCGTGGCCTGCGAAACCCTGGTCAAGACCGGTGCGGCGATTGTCGCCGGTGAAGTGACCACCTCGGCGTGGGTCGATATCGAAGAACTGACCCGCAACGTCATCAACGAGATCGGCTACGACAACTCCAACGTCGGCTTCGACGGCCACACCTGCGCCATCATCAACATGCTGGGCAAGCAGTCGCCGGACATCGCTGCCGGCGTTGATGGCACCAACAAGAAGGCAAAGAAGCCGGAAGAACAGGGCGCTGGCGACCAGGGCCTGATGTTCGGCTATGCCTGCAATGAAGCCCCGGAATACATGCCGGCGCCGATCTACTACTCGCACCGTCTGGTCGAGCAGCAGGCCAAGGTCCGCAAGAAGAAGAACTCGCCGCTGCCGTGGCTGCGCCCGGACGCCAAGAGCCAGGTGACCCTGCGTTACGGCCAGGACGGCAAGATCGAAGGCCTGGACGCAGTGGTGCTGTCGACCCAGCACGACCCGGGCGTGAAGCAGAAGGACCTGATCGAGGCCGTGCGCGAGCACATCCTCAAGCCGGTGCTGCCGAAGGCATGGCTGGACAAGCTGCCGAAGAACAAGGTGCACATCAATCCGACCGGCATCTTCGTGATCGGCGGCCCGGTGGGCGATTGCGGCCTGACCGGTCGCAAGATCATCGTCGACACCTACGGCGGCATGGCCCGTCACGGTGGTGGCGCGTTCTCGGGCAAGGATCCGTCCAAGGTTGACCGTTCGGCCGCTTACGCTGCCCGTTACGTCGCCAAGAACGTGGTTGCCGCAGGCCTGGCCGACAAGTGCGAAGTGCAGGTCTCCTACGCCATCGGCGTGGCCGAGCCGACCTCGATCTCGGTCACCACCTTCGGCACCGGCAAGATCCCGGACGCACAGATCGAGAAGCTGATCCGTGCGCACTTCGACCTGCGCCCGTACGGCATCATCAAGATGCTGGACCTGATCCACCCGATGTACCAGCAGACCGCTGCTTACGGCCACTTCGGCCGCAAGCCGAAGGAATTCTCGTACGTCGACGGCGACGGCAAGACCCAGAACGCCACCGCGTTCTCGTGGGAGCAGACCGATCGCGCCGAAGCCCTGCGCAAGGCTGCAAAGCTGAAGTAAGTTCAGCGGCAGGTAAAAGCATCACCCGGACGGGCCGCGCAAGCGGCCCGTCCGTTTTTGCATCTGCGCCCTTGCCAAGCCACCGCGCATCCGCTCACGATGGCGCCGCATACACAGGGAGCGTTGGCATGTTTTCGGCAATCATCGGCAATCTGTTCAAGGACAAGCCCGACCAGGATCGGTTTGCCCGCAAGTTCATGGAGGCAGTGCGCCGCAACGGCTATGCGCATGAACTGGAATACGAGGCGGACGCCTTCCGCATCCGCCACGCCAATGGCTCCTACTTCAACCTGCACAACGCCTATCACGCCTACCTGGGCGCACCCCGAGGGCAACAGCGCGAGGCGCTGCAATCCTTCAGCCGCTTGCTCGGCATCCACGACAACGATGAGGCGATGGACTGGGAGCAGATCCGGCCGTTGCTGCGCCCGCTGGTCCGCAGCATCACCCAGCTTGAGGAGGTGATGCTCCACCATGCCGAGCAGGAGGGCTGGGACGCTTCACCGTTGCGTCTGCAGTACCGGCGCCTCAGCGAGGAGTGCGTCGAACTGCTGGCGGTCGACCACCCCGACCACACCGCCACGCTCACCCGTGGTCCGGAGGAGGCATGGGGAATCGACTTCGAGCAGGCCCTGGCCATCGCCCGCACCAATCTGCGGCAAAGCCCTGATGTGCCCTTCGTCGAAGTCATGCCCGGCGTCTATCAGGCGGCGTGGGCTGATGCCTATGACAGTAGCCGTGCGCTGCTGCCCGACCTCCTGCACCGGGTGCCGGTCGCTGGCTTGCCCGTGTTCATGCTGGCCAGCCGCGACGTACTGCTGGTCGCCGGTGAAGGCGACCTGCAGGGGCAGGCGCATATGCTGGAACTGGCTGCCATTGCATTCAACGACGGCCGCGTAATTTCATGGGAAGTGCTGCGCTACGACGAAGGACGGCTGCATGCACACACGCTGGCCACTGCCGAGCTGCGTGAGCGACAACGGCTGCTGCAGCTGGAGTTGAACGCCAATAACTATGCACAGCAGAAGCAGTCGCTGGACCGTGTGCATGAGAAGCATGCAGAGGATGTATTCGTCGCCAACTTCATGATTCATACCGAAGAACAGCGCTCGCTATGCGTCTGGACGGATGGCGTCGCCAGTTCACTCCCCCGCACCGACCGCATCGTGCTGATGACGCCTGTCGACGGTCAGGAGTCCGAGATGCTGGTCGTGGATTGGGAACAGGCCCAGCCTGTTCTTGGCCACCTGTTGCGCGAGGACAGCCGGCACATCTACCCACCGCGCTACCTCACGCTTGGGTTTCCGGATGCACAGATGCGCGCGCAGTTGCAGGCGCTCTGATTCCTCGCCCAGACCCATCGCTTTACACCCGTAGCGCTTGAGCAATGCAGGCTGCCTGCGAAGGTGGCGACTTTTGTTGACTTCGGATTGGGGCTTTGAGCTTTGAGCTCTAGCCTCGCGCCTTGAGGTTGGCCATAGCACCGCTTTTGCGTTGACCCCTCTCCTGCTAGCGGGGTGAGAGGGGCCGCTTGCGAACTACTGGTTCGCTGCCCATCGAACACCCTGGTGCCAGCGCAAGGGCCGGGGCGCGGAACGGGGGTCGGGATGAGGGCAGCTCTTGCGTTGGATTCTGTTTTGGTTTTGGAAAAGACAAGGGCAAAAGTCTAAAGAGCCCCCTCATCCGCCCTCCGGGCACCTTCTCCCGCAAGCGGGAGAAGAAACAACCAAAAGCAGGAGCCAAAGCGAGAGCCACAGCCACAGCCACAGCACAGCACAGCCAAAGCCAGAGCCAGAGCCAGAGCCAGAGCCAGAGCTTGAATCAAAGCCAAAGCCGAAACTAGAGTCAAAGCCCAAAGCCCAAAGCCCAAAGCAAGGAGCAAGGAGCAAGGAGCAAGGAGCAAGGAGCAAGGAGCAAGGAGCAAG
>NZ_DAMBKV010000012.1:33368-44219 GCF_032066555.1 Stenotrophomonas sp. | reverse complement strand
AGCAAGGAGCAAGGAGCAAGGAGCAAGGAGCAAGGAGCAAGGAGCAAGGAGCAAGATTAGGGGCTAACGCCAGGCCTGAAGCCAACACTTGGAAGACAGCTAAAACCTGCAACCACTACCAGACGCTCAAACACAGTCAGAGCCGGAATCGGGATCTGGAAGGCCACCACCTGGGTTCAACAGAAAACCTGCTGCCTCCGCTTCCACCTGTTCGTCGCAGCCGACCTCTCGATCCCGCCCCCTCGCCCCACCCTGTCCGCCATCACAGCCAATGCACTACCATCCGCGCATGGGGAAAAATGACCGCAGACCAATCGCCGCCCGTTCCACCGGCTGGGCTCAACGCCTGAGCGCCGCGCTGGCACGCTCTTCCATCACACCGAATCAGATCTCGGTGCTCAGCATCTTCTTCGCCGCCATCGCGGCGGTTGGCCTGCTGGCAGCACCCAATCTGCTTGGCCTGCTCACCTGTGCCATCTGCATCCAGCTACGCCTGATCTGCAACCTGCTCGACGGCATGGTGGCGATGGAGGGTGGCAAGAAAACCGCCACCGGTGCCCTGTACAACGAGTACCCCGACCGCATCGCCGACTCGCTGTTGATCGTCGCTCTGGGCTATGCCGCCGGCATGCCGTGGCTGGGCTGGCTGGGCGCCCTGCTCGCCGCACTCACCGCCTATGTGCGCCTGTCCGGCGCCAGCCTCGGCCTGCCGCAGGATTTCCGTGGCCCTATGGCCAAGCAGCACCGCATGGCGGTGCTTACCATTGCCTGCGTACTGGCCATCATCGAACAACTGGTTGGCAATACTGCCTACGTTCTGCCTACAGCCGCCATCGTCATCGCCGCCGGCTCGCTGCTCACCTGTATTACCCGCACCCGCGCCATCGCCGCGCAATTGAAGGCAAGTGCCTGATGCTATCCAGCCTGCTGGTCGCCGCCGTCAAGGTCTTCATTGGCGCCTACCCGCGCTGGGTAGGCAGCCGCCCCACCGACACCCAGCGCATCTACTTCGCCAACCACGCCAGTCATCTGGATACCGTGGCACTGTGGTCGGCATTGCCGCCGGCACTGCGCGAGCGTACCCGGCCAGTGGCTGCACGCGACTACTGGAGCAAGGGCGTACGCAAGGTCATCGCCGACAAGGGCTTCAATGCGGTATTGATCGAGCGCGACCGCAGCAAGTGCGTTGGCGATCCGCTGCAACCGCTGCATGACGCACTGGATGCCGGCGATTCGCTGATCCTGTTCCCGGAAGGCACCCGCAACCACGAGCCGCTGCCGCAGCCGTTCAAGGCCGGGCTGTTCCACCTGGCACAGCACTATCCGCATGTGGAACTGGTGCCGGTGTATCTGGACAACGCACGCCGCGCCCTGCCCAAGGGCAGCCTGGTGCCGGTACCGCTGGTGTGCACGGCGCGCTTTGGTGCGCCACTCAACCGCATCGCCGATGAGGACAAGGCGCAGTTCCTGGAACGCGCCCGCAACGCCGTGGTGGAGCTGGCATGAACAACGTCTTCCAACAGCTACCGCTGGGCAGTTTCCTGCAGCAGGCCATCGACCGCGCACCGCCCAGCTTCTGGTGGATGATCGGTGGCGTGTTCGGCGTGCTGATACTCGCCAGCGCGATCGGCTTCATCCTCGGCCGGGTCAAGCCCGGCTCGGTGGTCGACAACCTCAACGCGCGCATCCGCGCCTGGTGGGTGATGGCCGCGGTGCTGCTGTTCTGCTTCGTCCTCGGCAAGGTCGCGACGCTGGTGTTCTTTGGCCTGCTGTCGTTCTTTGCGCTGCGTGAGTTCATTTCGCTGACGCCCACCCGCCGCGGCGATCACCTGGCGCTGTGCCTGTGCTTCTATATCGCCATCCCGCTGCAGTACTGGCTGATCGGCATCGACTGGTACGGCCTGTTCGTGATGTGCATCCCGGTGTACGGCTTCCTCGCCTTGCCGGCGGTATCGGCGCTGTCCGGTGACACCGAGAACTTCCTGGAGCGCAACACCAAGATCCAGTGGGGTGTGATGCTCACCGTGTTCTGCCTGAGCCATGCGCCAGCGCTGATGCTGTTGCGCATCCCCGGCTACGAAGGGCAGAACCTGATGCTGCTGTTCTACCTGCTGCTGGTGGTACAGCTCAGCGACGTGCTGCAGTACGTGTTCGGCAAGCTGTTCGGCAAACACCTGCTGGCGCCGCTGGTCAGCCCGTCGAAGACGGTGGAAGGCCTGGTCGGCGGTGGCTTGGCCGCAACCGGCGTGGGCGCGGCGCTGTGGTGGATCACCCCGTTCTCGCCATTGCAGTCGGCGGCACTGTCGCTGCTGATCGTGATCTGCGGCTTCCTGGGCGGGCTGGCGCTGTCGGCAGTGAAGCGCAGCCTGGGGGCCAAGGACTGGGGCGAGATGATCGAAGGCCACGGCGGCATCCTCGACCGGTTGGATTCGGTGGTGTTCTCCGCGCCGGTGTTCTTCCACGTGGTGCGCTACAACTTCCAGTAAGCCTCCCCTGTAGTGCCGAGCCATGCTCGGCAGGGGCATTCCTGGTAGAGCCCAATGCCGAGCATGGCTCGGCACTACAAAACCCTGCCTCCCGTAGTGCCGAGCCATGCTCGGCAGAAGCCTTCCCGCTAACGCCCAATGCCGAGCATGGCTCGGCACTACAAATGCCTGCCTCCCGTCGTGCCGAGCCATGCTCGGCAGGGGCTTTCCCGGTAACGCCCCTTGCCGAGCATGGCTCGGCACTACCTGCGGCTGTCGCGGCGCCTCGTGCCTACGGTGTAGCCTGCTCGTCCCGCATCTGCAGTTGCTGCCATGAACGAACACAAAGCCCACCAGTTGTCGATGACCGTGTTGATGTCACCGGAGATGGCCAATTTCTCCGGCAAGGTCCACGGTGGCGCGATCCTGCGCCTGCTCGACCAGGTCGCCTATGCCTGTGCCAGCCGCTATGCAGGCAACTATGTGGTGACCCTGTCGGTGGACCAGGTGACCTTCCGCCAGCCCATCGCCGTGGGCGAACTGGTGACCTTCCTGGCCTCGGTGAACTACACCGGCACCTCGTCGATGGAAATCGGCATCAAGGTGGTGGCCGAGGACATCCGCAAGGGCGCGGTACGCCACGCCAACAGCTGTTTCTTCACCATGGTGGCGGTGGACGACGACGGCCGGCCGACGCCGGTACCGCCGTTGCAGCCTGAAACCAGCGATGAGAAGCGGCGCTTCGCGGCCGCGCAGATCCGCCGCCAGCTGCGCCAGGAAATGGAGCAGCGCCATCTGGAGCTGCTGCAGAGCAATCCCTCGGGCGAAGCCGATTTGTCGGTGCCCGCGTTGTAGGAGCGGCGCAAGCCGCGAAGCCGGCAATGCTTGAAAAGCCCCCCTCCCCAACCCTCCCCTACGCCTTCGGCGCAAGGGAGGGGGCAGGAACAAATCAGCCGGTGTTCTGCACGCCCTGCGATACGCCGTTGACGCAGGCCACCAGCGCGCGCAGCAGGCCTTCGTCCTGGCGGTCGCTTGCGCGCCAGCGCTGCAGCAGGTCCACCTGCAGGATGCTGATCGGGTCGATATAGGGATTGCGCAGGCGGATCGACAAGGCCAGCCGCGGGTCCTGTTCCAGCAGTTCCTGCTGGCCGCTCAGGCGCTTGACCCAATGCGCGGTCAAGGCCAGCTCCTCGCGGATCAACGGGAAGAACTGATCATGCAGCGGACCGGCCAGCCGCGAGAACTGTTCGGCGATGTGGATGTCGCCCTTGCTCAGCACCATCGACATATCGTCGAGGAAGGTCTCGAAGAACGGCCAGTCGTGCGCCATCTCGCGCAGGGTCTGCTCGTGACCGGCATCGGCCGCCGCCTGCAGGCCACTGCCCACGCCGAACCAGCCCGGGATCACCGCACGCGCCTGGCTCCAGGCAAACACCCACGGAATCGCGCGCAGGTTGCTCAGCGCCGCATCCTGGCCCAGACGCCGCGAGGGACGTGAGCCCAGCGTCATGCGTTCGATCACATCGATCGGCGTGGCCTGGCGGAAGTAATTCATGAACTGCGCATCGCCGACAAAGGCCCGGTAGGCCACCGAGCTCTTCTCGGCGACCAGCGCCATCACCGGCTTCCACTGTTCCTCGCGCGGCTCCTCGGCACGCGGGCGCAGGCTGGCGCGCAGCACCGCGCCAGCCGACTGCTCCAGCGAGCGCAACGCCAGGGCACGGATGCCGTACTTGCGATGGATCACCTCGCCCTGCTCGGTGACACGCAGGCGGCCACCGATGCTGCCGCGCGGCGAGGCGTTCACCGCATGCGTGGTCTTGGTGCCGCCGCGGCTGATCGAGCCACCACGGCCGTGGAAGAAGGTCAGCTTGACGCCGTATTCGGCGGCGGTATCCAGCAGCTCCACCTGGGCATGCTGCAGGCCCCAGCGCGAGGCGGCGATACCGCCGTCCTTGCCGCTGTCGGAGTAACCCAGCATCACCATCTGCACGTTGTCGCGCGCGGCCAGATGCGCGCGGTAGACCGGATCGGCCAGCAGGTCGCGCAGCGTGGCGGTGCCGCGCTGCAGGTCGTCAACGGTTTCGAACAGCGGCGCGATATCCAGCGGCACGGCATTGTCCGCATCGACCAGCCCACCACGGCGCGCCAGCGCCAGTACCGCCAGCACGTCACCGCGGTCATGCGCCATCGAGATGATGTAGCTGCCCAGGGCATCGGCACCGTGGCGACGGCGTGCGTCGGCCAGCGCCGCGAATACCTTGTCCAGGCGCTGCCCGGCCTCGTCTTCGCCACGTGCCAGCACTGCGCTGCCGGCCGCATACGGCGACAGCAACTGCGCGCGAGCGCCATCGTCCAGTGCATCGAACGCATCCTGCCCGCCCAGCACTTCGGCCAGCGCGCGCGAATGCACGCTCGACTCCTGCCGCACATCCAGCCGCGCCAGATGGAACCCAAACGTGCGCACCCGCCACAGCAGGCGGCGCACCGAGAACCATCCGGCATGCTTGCCCTTGTTGGCTTCCAGGCTGTCCAGGATCAGTTGGATGTCATGGATGAATTCTTCCGGCGATGCATAGGCGCCCGGCGCATCTTCCACAGTGGCCTGCAGGCGTGCACGCATGCGGTCGTTGAGCAGGCGGTACGGCATGTCGGCGTGACGCGGGCGCGACTTCACCTGCGGCAGCAGCTGCTGGTACTCCACCACGCGTGCCAGCACCTGCTCGCTGACACCGACCAGTTCGGTCGATTGGCTGAGCAGGCTGGCCAACGCCACCATATCCTTCAGGTACAGCGCGAGCACGGCATTACGCTGCGCATTCAAGGTATTGGTGATGGTGCCGGCGTCCACGTTCGGATTGCCGTCCATGTCACCGCCCACCCAGGTGCCGAAACGCAGCAGGCGTGGCAACGGCAGGGTGCGGCCCCAGGTGTCGCGCAGCGCCTGTTCCAGCGATTCGTAGAACACCGGAATCACCCGGTACAGCACGCGGGTCAGGTAGAAACCGACATGCTCGCGCTCATCGTCCACGGTCGGCCGCACCGGCGAGGAATCGGCGGTCTGCCAGGAGGCGGTCAAGGCCATGCGGAAACGTGCGGCATCGGCTGCCTGTTCGCCGGGCGTGCGCTGGCCGTCGAGGTTGTCCACCAGTGCGGCAACCATCAGCTGTTCTTTTTCCAGCAGCGCGCGACGCACCGCTTCGGTGGGATGCGCGGTGAACACCGGTTCGATGTCGATCTGCGGCAACCACTGCGCCAGCTCTTCCGGCGTCACGCCCTGCGCCTTCAGCGCAAGCAGGGCGTCATGCAGGCCTTCCGGCTGCGGACGCTTGGTACCTGCACGCTGGTAGTCGCGACGACGACGGATGCGATGCACGCGCTCGGCGATGTTGACCACCTGGAAGTAGGTACTGAAGGCACGCACCAGCGCTTCGGCATCGCGCGGCGAACGGCCAGCCAGCTGCGCGCTGAGCGAAGCCAACGGCGCCTGGCTTTCGCGTCGGGCAATCGCCGCCGTGCGCACGTCTTCCACCTCGTCGAGGAAGCCGGGCGATACCTGTTCGGAAATCAGATCACCAACCAGTGTGCCGAGGCGACGTACATCGTCGCGCAGAGGCAGGTCGGGGGTGGCGAAGACAACGCTGCTGCGGTACTCGTTCATCTACGACGGAGAGCCTGGAGAGCGGAAACCCGTCAAGCCTACCGCAAAAATCGGCACAATTTTGCAGTGCACCAAACCTGAAACAGTTGCATTTGAATGTTGTCTGGCCACTGTCCTTTTGGACAGAAAGGCGCACCGGATCAGTCATTCGTAGACCTGTAGTGCCGAGCCATGCTCGGCATGGGGCGTTACAGGCAACGCTTCTGCCGAGCATGGCTCGGCACTACATTGGCTTTGCTGGTAACGCCTCTGCCGAGCATGGCTCGGCACTACATTGGCTTTGCTGGTAACGCCTCTGCCGAGCATGGCTCGGCACTGCATTCCCGCCCTTGCGCCTAAGGCGCAAGGGCGGGCAACACATCAGCGCTTCTTGCCGGCTTCGGCACCCAACCAACGGTCCAGCCAGTCTTCGCTTTCGGCCAGCATCGTCATGATCGATTCGCGTGCGCGGTAGCCATGTGATTCGTTCGGCAGCATCACCAGCCGCGAGGTACCACCCAGGCCCTTCACCGCGGCGAACATGCGCTCGCTCTGGATCGGGAAGGTGCCGGAGTTGTTGTCGTCCACGCCATGGATGAAGAGGATCGGATCCTTGATCTTGTCGGCGTAATTGAACGGCGACATCTTCTGGTAGACCTCCTGCGCCTGCCAGTAGTTGCGCTCTTCGGCCTGGAAGCCGAACGGCGTCAGCGTGCGGTTGTACGCGCCGGAACGCGCAATACCCGCCTTGAACAGACGCGTATGCGCCAGCAGGTTCGCGGTCATGAAGGCGCCATAGGAATGGCCACCCACGGCGATGCGCTCACGGTCACCCACGCCACGCTTCACCACCTCATCCACCGCCGCCTGCGCACTGGCCACCAGCTGCTGCACATAGGTGTCGTTCGGCTCGGTGTCACCCTCGCCGACAATCGGCATGGTCGGGTTGTTCAACACCACATAGCCCTTGGCCAGGAACGCCTGCGGACCCCAGTAGCTGATCGCATTGAAGCGATGCGGCGAGCCGCTGACCTGGCTGGCATCGGCCGCGGATTTGAACTCGGCCGGGTAAGCCCACATCAGCACCGGGCGCGGACCGTCCTTCTTCGGATCATAGCCGGGCGGCAGCAGCAGGTCGGCGGTCAGCTCGACGCCATCGTTGCGCGTGTAGCGGATCTGCTCCTTCTTCACCCCACGCAGCTGCGGCAGCGGATGGGCGAAGTGGGTCAGCTCGACCGGCTGCGCGTCGGCGGCCAGACCACGCGCATACAGATTGGCCGGCACATCATTGGATTCGCGGTAGGTCAGGATGCGACCAGCTTCGCCTTCGATGATGCCCAGCGGCATTTCGTAATACGGCGCCTGCGAGTGGAACAGTCGTTCGCTCTTGCCACTGGCCAGATCCACGCGATCCAGGAACGGTCGGTCGCCCTCCGCCGATGCGCCGTCACCAATGCGATAGAAACTCTTGCCATCTGCACTGAGCTGGAGCCGCGAGCGACCACCGTCATCCATCTGCAGCAAGGGCTCACCCGGGTCGCTGTAGCGGTCGTCTTCCGAACGCTGGACCAGCAGGGTCGCGGCCTGGTCCAGATGATCCGGCGCGATCTTCCACTGCTTCACCTGGCGGCTCTTCCACCAGTACTCATCCAGCAGCGCCAGTTCGCCATTTGCCCAGGTAACACCTGCATAGCGCGAGCCCAGCTGTGCCAGCGTCACCGGCGGCTTCTCGAACGGTGCCGCCTGCAGCAGCACCGCATCGCGCACCTTGGCCTCACGCGACGGATCGCCGCCGTCCTGTGCTTCGGCCCACACCAGCGAGGCCGGTGCATCGGCGCGCCAACTGATCGAACGCACACCCGTCGGCACGGCATCGTTGCCGGTTGGCAGGCCATCCACCAACGGCAGCCGTGCCACCGTGTGCACCAGCTTGCCCTGCGCATCCAGCACTTCGATGTTGCGCGGGAAGCGGCTGACCGGCACCGCATAGGAGAACGGCCGCTGCACGCGCTGGCTCAGCAGGTAATTGCCATCGGGCGAGGCCGACAGGCCCAGATAGATGCCTGCCGCGCCAACCGGCTTACTGTCGCCACTGATCGACACCCGCACCGGCTGTGCCTGCAGGTAGTAGGCAAACAGACGCGCGTCGTCCTCGTTCTTCAACAGGTCCTGGTAGGTGCGCACCGAGCGCACGCCTTGCCCGGCCTCGGTCTGCTGCACCGCCGGGCCGGTCGGGACGCCGTCGCCGTGCGGCGGCTCACCCTGCCCGGCGGGACGCTGCATCACCAACAGCGCATCGCTGCCCGGCAGCCACGCATAGCCGTTGCCGACGATGCTGTTCAGGCGCTCGGCCACCCGCCGCGCGCTGGCAGTCTGCACATCCACCAACCACAGTTCATTGCTGCCGGTGGCCGGATTCAGCTGATTGAAGGCCAGGTACTTCTGGTCCGGCGACCACGCCAGCGAGGCCACCGACAGCGGCTGCGGCAGGCCGCTGATCTGGCGCTCCTTGCCATCGGAGGTGGAGGCCAGCCAGAGCTTGCTGCCGAACGAGAAGCGGCTGTCGGACACGGTTTTGGGATTGATGCGCAGGCCGGCCAGCTTCAGCTCCGGGGCCGCCACCTGGGCGATGGACGGCAGCGCCGGGGTCTGCAGCAGCGCAGTCAGGTCACGCTTGGGCGACAGGTACAGGCTGGGCGCACGCGGGGCGTCCACCACCGCCTGCAGCGCGGCCGACGGCAGTCGGTAGCCTTCACCCTGCTGGGCGCCCTTCTGCGCCGCAGGCGGGGTCAGCGCCATGACCGGCGGTACCGCCAGCAGCAGGCCGGCGCACAGCACCAGTGCGGCTGAAGCACGACGACGGCGGTGGGGAGACAGATTCATGGCGCATTCCTATTGGATGGAAACAATTCCCCAACTTAACAATCCCCCTCACCGATGGCCCCTGCCGTTGGTTGGGCCCGCGGCGCTGGCACCTCGCCGCGATATACTGAGCGGCCCGTTCCGAGGGGCGCTGCGACCGTTGGGTGGACCCGTCCACTACAGCCCGTGTTCTTGCACGGACTCCCCACGGCCAGGCTCGGACGGCTTTCACGCAACAACGGCGCCCGGCGAACGCGAGCCTGCTCGCACCACACCGGAGCTCTAAATGAATGCTGTTGCCGCTACCTTCTCGCAGGAAGGTGATTACAAGATCCGCGATATCTCGCTGGCCGATTGGGGCCGCAAGGAACTGGACATCGCCGAGCACGAAATGCCGGGCCTGATGTCGATCCGCCGCAAGTACCAGGCCGAGCTGCCGCTGAAGGGCGTGCGCGTCACCGGCTCGCTGCACATGACCATCCAGACCGCGGTGCTGATCGAGACCCTGAAGGACATCGGCGCCGAAGTGCGTTGGGCCTCGTGCAACATCTTCTCGACCCAGGACCACGCTGCCGCCGCGATTGCCGCCACCGGCACGCCGGTGTTCGCCTGGAAGGGCGAGTCGCTGGAAGAATATTGGGACTGCACCCTGGACGCGCTGACCTTCACCCTGGCCGACGGCACCCTGACCGGTCCGGAGCTGGTGGTCGATGACGGCGGCGACGTCACCCTGCTGATCCACAAGGGCTACGAGCTGGAGAACGGCAGCAACTGGGTCAACGAGCCGGCCTCCTCGCACGAAGAACAGGTCATCAAGAACCTGCTCAAGCGCGTTGCCAGCGAGCGCCCGGGTTACTGGGGCCGCGTCGTCAAGGATTGGAAGGGCGTCTCCGAAGAGACCACCACTGGCGTGCACCGCCTGTACCAGCTGGCCCAGGCCGGCACCCTGTTGATCCCGGCAATCAACGTCAACGACTCGGTCACCAAGAGCAAGTTCGACAACCTGTACGGCTGCCGCGAGTCGCTGGCCGACGGCCTGAAGCGTGCGATGGACGTGATGCTGGCCGGCAAGGTGGCCGTGGTCTGCGGCTACGGCGACGTCGGCAAGGGCTGCGCTGCTTCGCTGCGTGCCTACGGCGCGCGCGTGGTGGTCACCGAAATCGACCCGATCTGCGCCCTGCAGGCCGCGATGGAAGGCTTCGAGGTCAACACCATCGAATCCACCCTGGGCCGTGCTGACCTGTACGTCACCACCACCGGCAACAAGGACATCATCCGCATCGAGCACCTGAGCGCGATGAAGGACCAGGCCATTGTCTGCAACATCGGTCACTTCGACAATGAGATCCAGGTCGATGCGCTGGTGGCTTACAAGGGCGTGCAGCACATCAACATCAAGCCGCAGGTGGACAAGTACGTGTTCCCGAACGGCAATGCGATCTTCCTGCTGGCCGAAGGCCGCCTGGTCAACCTGGGCTGCGCCACCGGCCACCCGAGCTTCGTGATGTCCAACTCGTTTGCCAACCAGACGCTCGCACAGATCGACCTGTGGGCGAACAAGGACAGCTACGAGAACAAGGTGTACCTGCTGCCGAAGAAGCTGGATGAAGAAGTGGCCCGTCTGCACCTGGAGAAGATCGGCGTCAAGCTGACCACCTTGACCCAGGAACAGGCCGACTACATCGGCGTGCCGGTCGAAGGCCCGTTCAAGCCGGACCATTACCGCTACTGATTTGCTTTGCCCTGCCTTGCTTTAGCCCCTCTCCCGTTCACGGGAGAGGGGTTGGGGTGAGGGCCGCTTTGGCCGGTAAAGCCTCTGCCGAGCATGCCTCGGCACTACAGTTTGAGCCCCTCTCCCGTTCACGGGAGAGGGGTTGGGGTGAG
>NZ_DAMBKV010000012.1:13155-33268 GCF_032066555.1 Stenotrophomonas sp. | reverse complement strand
CTCTGCCGAGCATGGCTCGGCACTACAGCTTTAGCCCCTCTCCCGTTCACGGGAGAGGGGTTGGGGTGAGGGCCGCTTTGGCTGGTAAAGCCCCTGCCGAGCATGCCTCGGCACTACGGTCCTTTCGGGCACGCTGCAAGGGTTGGAGTGAACGCAAGCTATGCAAGGAACGGGCGCCGCAAGGCGCCCGCTCTGTTTACGGCACAATCGGTCCGACACGATTGTCTGCCCGACGCCATGACTGCACCTGTCCCAGAAGCCATCGCCACACAGCTCGCCCTCGCCTGCGAGGTGATCCAGCAACAACTGGCAGCCAACCTGCTCGCCGTTTACCTGTATGGCTCCGCGCTCGACGGTGGTTTGAAGCCACGCAGCGACATCGACCTGCTGGTGATCGTGGCCACGCATCCCGAAGACACCACGTTGCGAACCCTGCAACGCGAGCTGTTGGCCATCTCAGCCCCGCCGGGCCAACACGCAACACGGCGTGCACTGGAAGCAACGGTCATCAGCCTCACCGAAGTGATGCCCTGGCGCCATCCCGCACGCCGCGAACTGCAGTTCGGCGAATGGCTGCGCCAGGACATCGGCGCCGACATCCTGGAACCGCCTACGCACGACCCGGACCTCGCCATCCTCCTCACCAAGGCACGCCAACACAGCATCGCCCTGCAGGGCCCTGCCATCACCGAGCTGCTACCGCCGGTAGCCAAGCGCGATTTCCAGCAGGCACTGGCAGACACGCTGTTGCTGTGGAATAGCGCGGAGGACTGGGATGGTGAGGAAGCCCACATCGTGCTTACCCTGGCACGCATCTGGTACAGCGCGCAGACCGGAAACATCGCGCCGAAGGATGTCGCCGCCGACTGGCTGCTGACGCAATTGCCGGCACACCATCACGCCATTGTCAGCCAGGCCCGGCAGCTGTATCTGGGCCAGGGCGACAGCACTCCCCACTGGCCTGCGGCCGAGCTGGCGGCATTCATTCACGCAGCCAAGGCACGCATTACCGAAATCCTGGCGACACGCCCGCACTGAATCGCCAACGCCCGCACTTTACCGCATCATTCCCAAGCCCCTCCCCTTTGCAGGAAACGCCGATGAGCAGCAGCGAAAGAGTCCAGGGCCCGGCCTCGTATTTCCCGTCCATCGAGAAGACCTACGGCAAGCCGGTGACGCACTGGCTGCAGCTGCTCGGTACGCTCAAGGACAAGAAGCACATGGAACAGGTGGCCTTCCTCAAGGAGCAACACAAAATCGGCCATGGCCACGCCAACGCCCTGGTCGCCTATCACCGTGCGCAGAGCGGAAGCTGACAGCCGCCATCGAACGCCCTACGCATCAGCTGTCCCCTTTCCCATCGACGCCTCCTCTGACAAGAAACACCCACATGCAACCCACGCTCATCGAACGTCCCGCCTTCACCGTCATCGGGATGGAGGCACTCTTCCGCGAAGGCGAAGATGGCTACGCCGAACTCTGGCAGCGCTTCATCCCGCGCGAGGACGAGATCACCGGCAAACTCGAACCTGTCGTCAGCTATGGCGTCTGCGCGCCACAACCCGATGGCACCGTCCGCTACATCACCGGCTTCCAGGTGGCTGCAGACGCGCAGATTCCGGAAGGCATGGTCCGCTTCCAGGTTCCTGCGCAACGCTATGCCGTGTTCACCCATACCGGCACCGCCGCGCAGATCAGTGCCAGCTTCCATGCCATCCACGATCATCTGCTAGCCGAACATGGACTGCAGGCCAGGGACGGCGTTGACCTGGAGCGCTACGACGCGCGTTTTGACGATCCGTTTGATCCGGCCTCGCAGATGGAGCTGCACATTCCGGTGCATTGAGCGGAAACGCGAACAATGCGAACACCGCCTTCTGCCGAGGATCACCACGAACTTCGGCGGCAGGCGGCCAACCGGAGCAGACGGCCGCCGCAAGGCGCCCGTCTGGCATGCGCTCAACGTATCAACCGCGGTGAATGGACACGCCACCGTCCACCAGCATCGCCGCGCCAGTCATGAACGAGGACTGGTCCGAAGCCAGAAACAGCGCCGCCGCCGCCAGTTCGCGCGGCTCCGCGATCCGCTTCAAGGCATGCATGCGCGCCACCTGCGCCATCGCTTCCGGCGAGCCATTCATCTCATGCGCCATCGGGGTATCGGTGCCGCCAGGCAACAAGGCATTCACCCGCAAGCCCTGCGGTCCGAACTCGGAGGCCAATGCCTGGGTCAGGCCAATGATGCCGGACTTGCTGGCCGCATAGGCTGCGGCACCGGCGATGCCCGCCGTATGTCCGACAAACGTCGAGGTAAAGATCAGGCTGCCGCTCCCCGCGCGCAGCATCGCAGGCAACTGGTACTTGGCGGCCAGGAACATCGCGGTGAGATTGGTATCCAGCGTGCGCTGCCAATCGGCCAGCGTTACCTCCGGCGTAGGCCCCAGTGGCCCCATCGTGCCCGCGTTGTTGAAGGCCACATCCAATCGCCCGTACTGCGCCACTGCCAGCTCGACCAAGGCAATTGTGTAGCTTTCGTCGCAAACATCACCGGCAAGGCACACGGCTTGGCCACCATTGCAGGAAATCTCCGCCACCAGTTGGTTCAACTCTGCGCCGCGGCGCGCGCCCAGCACCAGCGCCGCCCCCTCGGCCGCGAACAACAGCGCCGCGGCACGGCCAATACCGGAACTGGCACCGGTGATGATCACGACCTTTCCTTGTAGCTGCATCATGTAGGCTCCAATCAATGAAGAAAGCGCATGCTGCATCCTCGACAGCAGCCTTGCCCGCCAGATTCGGACAGCTAAGCCAACGCAGCAGGATCGCAACCGGAATCAGTGCACGATGGCTGCAATCACGCCGCAGGAGAGAAAATGAGCGACTTCGTCACGGTGCGTTTCACCCTTGCCGTGCGGGACCTGGCCAGATCCACCGACTACTACGCCTCGGTCCTTGGCCTGCAGATGGACTTCACCGCACCCGGCTGGAGCTTCATGTCACGCGGCAGTTTCCGGGTGATGCTGGGCGAGTGCAGCGATGCAACACCGCCACATGCGCTTGGTGACCATGCCTGGTATGGCTACGTCACCGTGTCGGACGCCAGCGCCCTGTTCGAGGAGTACCGAACCGCAGGTGCCGAATTCATCCAGCCGCTTGCCGACAAACCGTGGGGCATGCGCGAGTTCGGAGTGCGCACGATCGACGGCCACAGGATCATGTTTGGCCAGGAGCTTTGAGTCCGGTAGATGCCAGGCACCGGAGAGTGCTTACCCGGCTTAAAAATTGCCGAGCACCCAGGCTGTTGTAGGAGCGGCGTCAGCCGCGAAGCTGGCACATCATCAGATGGCGTTAATAGTCAGGGTTTGGAGACCATCAGCTTCGCGGCTGACGCCGCTCCTACAAAAAGCGGATTCGCCCGGTTGCAAGCGCAGCGCGGGCCCCCTGCGCTGGAACAAACTGCAGCATCAAGATTGCTGTTGTGGGAGCGGCGTAAGCCGCGAAGCTGGAAGATCCGCAGATGGCGCGAATACCCGAAACCTCCGGCACCATCTGCTTCACGGCTTATGCCGTTCCCACAATCAAGAAAAACTTAGATTGCGCCGGGGCGTAGACGCAGGCTACCCAGCACCTGATCCCACAGTCCCAGCGCCTGTGCGTCATCACGGAATGCCGGCACGTCAGCCTTCTCGTCGGTCAACAGCTGCAGCGACAGGAACGGAAACTGCAACGACTCCGCACGGCCCTGCGATTCCCACAGGAAGGCATACATCCTGCGCCCGTCACCTTCAGCATGGGCGAGAATCTCCTGCCCCTGGATCGGCCCGACGTTGCGTTCACCACGGCGCAGGTTACGCATCCGCGCCGCGGCGGCAGCATATTCCGGCGGCAGGTCCGAGGCCCGTTGCAGCAGGGGCTGATCCGGCTTGCCGGTGACATAGGACATCAACGTCATGCGTGCACCTGGATAGGCCCGTGGACGCAGGCCGATGGTCATCTCCTCACTATTGATGCGATTGCCGGCTATGAAGCCGGAATCAATGCAGAAGCCTGCGGCGGTCGGAATGGTGCTGGGATCGCGATAGCTGATCCGTGGCCGCAGTGCGCGGTAGTTTTCGATCGCCGCCGGCAACTTTGCTGCCTCGGTTTCGCCGCTGACCAGGTACTGCACGTTGTGCGCAGGATCCAGCACATACAGCTCCTGGCGATGACCTGCACGGCTGCTTTCGCTGAGCCACGACGTGACCAGCACCGCATTGTCGTCCAGCCGCGTCTCGCTGACCGACATGGACTCCCCGGCCCGATGGCGCGCGGCCTTCAACGCCGCGATACGCGCAGCCACCCGCTGCCGAAACACCTCCGCTGATACCCCCGTAGTCGTCTCCACCTTCTTGCGTGCATACACATAGCCGGGCTGGATCGTGGTCGCCGCAGGAACATCCAGCAGGAATCGCCCAACACACAAAGTCTTCATTTCGCTTCCCTGTCGTTTCGCTGCCGCGCCGGCAACGCCGCCCGAGGCAAAGGTCAGTAGTACCGCAGCCAACACGCTGCGCAGCAGCGGTCGGCGCGTCATCGCGTGCAACACCTCACGCCCAGTCCGCGCCCTGCGCGAAGCGGACGGCGGCATACAGTGTTGCCCAGCGGGTGCGCTCGTCGTTGTAGCTGCCTTGATGGTCATAGCCTTTCTTACCTTTCAATGCGTACTGGCCGGTGCCGAAACTGCCCTGGCGGAAACACCCTGTAACCTCAGCTTTGGGGGCCGCACCTGAACACGCCGGTACTGTGCCATCACCCGGGTCGGTGGGATCGGCGATCTCCAGTTTGATCACCCCTACTGCATCCTTCAGTTTGATCTTGCCGTTGCGGTTGTCCGACACCGGCGTCACCGAGTCCACGCTCGTCATGCGACCACCGCTCCAAACCAGCGAGCCCCAGGCAAGCTGCTTGGCGTCATCACCGTAGTGGGCGAAAGTCGGCTTGTGGTACTTACGCATGATGTCCTTGTGGAAATCACGCACGCCTTCGATATTGATCTGGAAGCTGGTGCGTGGCGTAAGCGCTGGGCCATCCTCCTCCTCACGCGCCGAAGCCGCCGCTGCCGTTGGCGCGCTCGGATCGAGCAATTCGGTATTGCCCTCGGGCACCAGTCCATACCATTTGGTGTTGAGGTAGATCTCGTTGTAGGGATCGCCGCCCACAGGCAAGCGCGTGCCCTCATCGCCCAGTTGCAGCCAGGCCTTGCCTTCGTTGTAGTCGGCGGCGGGCAGCAACTCCAGACCGCCGGCGGACCTGGCCAGGATCGCCACCACCTCACCGGCGTTGCGGCCCAGGATGATGCTGGAGGCACCGGTATAGCCGGCACGGCAGTGGTGGTAGGTCGCCGCTGCGCCGGTCGCTGGCATCACGCCATGGGAGATGCCCAGCAACTTGCCGTAGTTGGATACCTGTGACACCGCGCGCGACACCAGCCCGCCCATCGAGTGGGTCACCAGCAACACTTTCCGCGCGTTGATACCTCGCGTTGCGTAATACGGCAGGATCACATTGTCGATGCGGGCGATGATGTCCTGGGCCGAGTTGCGATTGCTCTGCAGCCAGTTGTATCCCCCCGACCAGACCTCGAAGCGATAGTGCGCCGCGTGCTTGACCTGCTGCTGGGTAAGCGCGGCATTGCCGCCCACCATCTCGCCATACTCAGCCGGCGCGCGTGCGCCTTCCTCCGCCCACCATGGCTGCAGCTTGCCCGCCGACATCAGGTCATTGAGCTTGCGCTGCATCTCGGCCATGACCGGGTTGTAGGCCGAACGCATCAACTGGCCCCAACCACGCTCGCGCGCCAGCGCTTCGGGAATGGAGCCTTCCGCATCCAGCGAGCCGCGGTCATCCACCTCCGAGGTCAACGGATTCAGCAGCCGCTGCCGCGTGGCGGCGCCACGGAACAGGAACACGAACATCTGCCCGATCGCGCCCAGCACCGCGCCGACACCATCGGTGTTCGGCGGCCGCCAGACGGGGTCACCGGTGATCTTCGACTTCAGATTCGTACCCATGATGCCGGGCAGGAAGATGACCGGAATCACCGCGTCGGTATCGGCTTCGACCACCTTGTCGCGTTTGTCCTTGACCTGGGTGAGCCGCGCACGCGCGACCGGCCGGCCATCCTCGTCCCAGTCTCCGCTGGGCAGCACAACTTCCTGTTTCTCTTCCATGCCCTAGACCTTCCCCAGAATCTTGATCAGCACCTCATCGATGCCCTGTCCGCGCTGCCGTGGCAGGCGCCCCTGCGCATCGGTGACCACCTCGCTGCGCCCGCCATCACCGCGGGTGATCTGCACCCGCGTATTGGCCATGGGTTCGCCCGTGGCACGGTGCCGCACCACGTACACATCATCAAATTGTGCGTCCGGCCAACTGTTCATTTCAGTGGACAGATGGGTGGCAGCGAGGAAGCTCTTCTTGCTCGCATGCACGGTGATCTTGCCCGGGCAGTTGAAGCTGATATTGCCCCCCTCAATGGTGACGCTGGCACCACCGGTGGTAGCGATATGGACGGTCTTGCCCGCGCTGAGCTCCACCACGCCCTGCGCACTGGCTGCGCGCAGCGCCTGCCGTGACTGCAGGCGCACCTCGTCATGTTGTGCCTGCACATTCAACGCATCGGTACCGGCCACCACGCTCAAGGCATTGCCGCCGTCGGCACCACTCTCCACTGCGCTGGCCAGCATGCCGATGGCCTGACCCGCATGCAGGCGTGCAGCGCCCATCACGGCGGTATCGCTGTCGCCGCCACTGGCCAACAGCAGGCCTTCCCCTACCGACCAATGCAGCGCCTGCCCGGCGACGTGAACAATCCCTGCCGGCGCCGCGAAGCCCAGCAGCGGGTCACCGCTATGTGGTACCCGGCCATCGCCGGCCGTTGCCTGCCGCTGCCCAGCCTCGTCGCTGGCAGCCTGGTAGTCGGCACCGGACACCGTGGTCCTGGCACTGGCCAGCATCGCCGCCAGCGGTGCCTGGTCCGGCACGATGCTGGAGCGATCCTTGCCGCGCGCACCTTCCTTCATCGCCAATGCACTGGTCAGGTGCGTGCGTGCCGCTTGATTGAAGCGCGTGCTCAAGACCTGCAACTGATTGAGCAACGCCGCCGGTTGCACGGCTTCACCCGCGGGACTCCCGGCCCGATGCGCATAGGCACTGAACCACGCGCCCGAGGTAGTGCGCACCGCACCCCAGGCATCACTGCGCAGTTCGAAACCAGTGCCACGCAGGCTGCCGCGGAAGTTGTCGGCCTGATGGCGCAGATGGCCAAGGCTCAACTGCGAGGTCTGCTGGCTGCTGGCCAGCTGCACCCGCAACTGCTGGTCGCTGTCGTCAAACAGCAGGTGATTGCTGCCTTCGCCGCCCTCCCATTCGCGCGACCGGATACCCCACATCGCCCCGGCATTACGGTGTGCATCATCGCCTGCACCGGCCCCATGCCAGGCCGGTGCATGGCCACCACTCAGGTTGCCCTGTGCGCTGGCAGTGCCATCGCGCGCCTGCGCATATGCGCTGTGATCCGCATCGGCACTGGCGCCAGCCGGCGTAGGCGCAATACCCGCTTCGCCACGCCCGTTGTACAGGGCACCCAGCACGATGGGCCTATCGATATCGCCATCGAGGAACCCGACCAGCACCTCCTGCCCGATGCGCGGCAGGAACTGTGCACCGACCCCGGGGCCCGCATAACGTTGGGCTACCCGCAACCAGGTGGTGTCGCCCTGCCCGTCCTGGAAATGGAAGCGCACTCGAATCCGGCCAAGGTTGTCTGCGTGCACGTCCTTGCTGTTGCCGCCCTGCCCCGCGACAACCACCGCCGTCTGATAACCCGGCACGGTCGGCCGTGGATTCAGCCGATGGCCATTGTCATCCTCCAGCGCAGGTCGCCAAGGCAGGTTACGCTCGGTGGCCTTGAAGCGATTGGCGTAACCCACTTTCTCGGCCTGCTCCCACAGCCCTGCATCGCCTGCCGCCAGCGGGGCCACACCCAAGGCATCGTCCATCGCTTGTCGCACGTCAGTCGGCAGGTTGTTGACGCCGGCATGCTCCACATCCACCAGCAACAACTCGGGCGCGGTCGCAAACGGTGCCTGCTGCACCTCAAGCCAGGTGCCGGAACGCAAGCCACGCACCGTACCCTGGCCCTGCCAGCTGCGGCCATGGACTTCATGCGCCTGCGCCTGCAAACGGGCGTACCAATCGGCCGCACCGGCATTGCTGAACGCATACGCGCCCACCGCGTCATAACTCTCGCGCCTGGAGGCCTCACCGCCCCCCTCCAGCGGCAGCTGCGTACTGATGCTGCGCACCTGGCGGTAGTCATCACTGAGCAGGCTCAGGCTGGTGCTGCCCAAGGCGCGACGCCGGCCAAGCGTCTGGATGCTGTCCGCGGATTCGGTGGCATCACTGCGATGGAAGCGCACACCGGAGGCGGCACTGCTTGCGTCCTGTGGCAGGCCCAGACTGTCGGCAAAGATCTCCATGCCATTGCCGCATGGCGATTGTTCTTCGGCGTACAAACGCCAACCCAGTCCCTCCTCGGCCAACAGCCGTTGCAGGAAGTCCAGGTCGCTCTCGCGGTACTGCACGCAATAGCTGCGCACGCGCGTACCAATGAATTCGTCGCAGCCTTCGGCCCACCGCCAATTGGCCAGGTCCGGATAGTCGGCAAGCACCGCGTCGACGATCTCGCGCACGCTCTTGTCCTGGAACACCCGGCTGTGGCGCGCATGCTGCAGCCACCAGGTCCACGACCGCAGCGACAGGCGATAGCGCACCAATCCGCCATCACTGCCCAAGCGCTGCGCCTGCGCGACCAGACCGCTACGTTGCTGCTCACCGCCATCGGCCATGCGCATCACCAGCACCGCCTGGGTGCCAAGCAGCGTATCCAGCGCGACACCTTGATCGGTGGACAGCACATCCACATCCGTCTGCGCATGCGCAGACAGTCCATCGCGGCCCCACCAGCGCTCGACCATGCCCCCGTCAAATCCTGGGCAGCGCCACTGGTACTGCCGCTGTGCATCACTCGGCGCAGCCACCTGCGCCATCAGGCTATTCAGCTTATCCATGCCAACCCAATGCCATACCCGCCCGCCCTTCAGCAGACGCAATCGGATCCCCCAGTCCGAATCTATCAGAACTTTCCTATAGCCCGCGTTACGGGTTGGAGGGGGCGGATTGGTGGGGACAGCTTGGAAATTGGCTCAAATTGCGGCCTTTGCGAATGCTTGCGTGAAGACACCAGTTCTATTCACAAATGTGTAGAACTCCACCTGATCGCTCGTAGAGAGACTGGTGTCACGGTTCTTCGATTTCGCCGGGCGCGCCTCAAAACACTTCTGCGATCTGCTTATTGCCAGCTCATGCGTCGCTTAGCGCTCTTCATGATTTTCTTGGTCGGAACTATGTCCCAGCAACTTCCTTGTTACCCCTGAGCAAAGCTGCGCTTCGGCCCCTCCCCTTGCGCAGCAGGGGGAGGTTGGGAGGGGGTTGCTGCAGGCGTGCACAGCCTCAAAAGCACCCCTCCCCTTCGATGCGCGAAAGGGAGAGAGCAGAGCTGCTGTCCCGCCTACTCTGGCGAAACAATCTGCTTGCTCAATAGGCGTTCGTAATCAGGCATCTCCGGCGTGGTATGCCGCAAGTGCAGGTTGTGCAGGATGGCGTCGAAACGCTTTTCGCTTTCCTCCAGCGGCGGCGGTTGCTGCTTCAGCTGCGGATAGGTCTGTTGCGACCAACCCTGCATCGTCATCGAAACGAAGGGCATTGCTTGAACGCCTTCAATCCCTGGCATGCCTGCATACAGCTGGTAAGTCCGCACGCTGGGATCGCGCTTGGTATCCCCTTCACGGGTGATCGCGATACCGGTTTTATCGAAGCTCAACCCGCCCGCTAGAATTCCACCCGGTTTGACTACATCGCGCCGCTGCACGTCATCTGCCGGCATTGTCAGCAGCACACCGGGATAGGCCAGGACCTGCCTCCAGTTGGAGATGGGTTGCTTGGCGATACCTTCGCCTTCCTCTGGTGCCGGCCGGTAACCCGTATCGATGCTGTAGGCCACATTGGGCCGGTCCACGTAACGGAACGATGCATGCGCGTGGTAGTCCGTGGTGCCGTCGTCGGCGAAGAACAGGCCGGGGAAACAGACACCGGGTTCGTCCGGTACTTCGCCGGGCGCGCGTAGCCGCATGCGCTTGATGTCGCGGCGGATCTTGGCCAGGGCTTCCTCTCGGAGTGGATTGCCTTCTTCCGAGTTCACAGTGGACACCAGCGAAATGACATTGCCACCCAGTAGCGCGCGTACGGCCAATCGGCCGGTGCCGCTTTCTGTCGCAAGCTCGCCGGGAAAGCCGAAACTGTGGATGCGTCGATTATGGGCAATCTTCAGCTTTTCCTTGGCCGCCTCAACTGCTGCTTCTCGTCCCCTGATTATTGCCTCATCCGCACCCCTTGCTCGAGCCTCCTCAACTGCAGCCTCGCGCCTCTGCACACCCCTTGTCCACGCCGCAACGCTCGCACCACGATCAGCAACCTGATATCGATCCCGATGCATTTCCATCACTTCCTCCGTCGCCGACTGCGACACCATTACCCGCATTACCCCGTAGCCCATACGTTCGCGACGATCGCCAGGTACGCCATCCGGGAACAAGGGTGGTTCGTTGTCCTCCACCTTTCGCAGCGGGTCAAGCGCCCATTCGATTGGGCCATCCACCTCGAATACCAGTCGTCCCAGACACTCGCGGGTAGAACCTGGCGTCCAGGTCGGCCTGAAGTCGCGCGTTGTCTGCAAACGCGGCATATGCTGCTGCAGACGTTCTTCAACTACAGGGCCGGAGTGAGGCGCCGACGATGGCGTTGAGGCATCACAGCCGGCCGGGCCGAGCAGCGTTGCTAAAGTGATCAATACTGCTTTGACGATCTTCATGATCTCTCTGGGTTGGAACGATGTTCCAGGGACTTCCTTGTTACCCCCTGAGCAACGCTGCGCTTCGGCCCCTCCCCTTGCGCAGCAGGGGGAGGTTGGGAGGGGGTTGCTGCAGGCCTGCACAGCCTCAAAAGCCCCCCTCCCCAGCCCTCCCCTTCGCGACGCGAAAGGGAAGGAGCAGAGCTGCTGCCCTTGCTTACTTGGGTGAAGCAGTCTGCTTGCCCAATAGGCGTTCGTAATCCGGCATCTCCGGCGTGGTGTGCCGCAGGTGCAGGTTGTGCAGGATGGCGTCGAAACGCTTTTCACTTTCCTCCAGCGGCGGCGGTTGCTGCTTCAGCTGCGGATAGGTCTGTTGCGACCAACCCTGCATCGTCATCGAAACGAAGGGCATTGCTTGAACGCCTTCAATCCCTGGCATGCCTGCATACAGCTGGTAAGTCCGCACGCTGGGATCGCGCTTGGTATCCCCTTCACGGGTGATCGCGATACCGGTTTTATCGAAGCTCAACCCGCCCGCTAGAATTCCACCCGGTTTGACTACATCGCGCCGCTGCACGTCATCTGCCGGCATTGTCAGCAGCACACCGGGATAGGCCAGGACCTGCCTCCAGTTGGAGATGGGTTGCTTGGCGATACCTTCGCCTTCCTCTGGTGCCGGCCGGTAACCCGTATCGATGCTGTAGGCCACATTGGGCCGGTCCACGTAACGGAACGATGCATGCGCGTGGTAGTCCGTGGTGCCGTCGTCGGCGAAGAACAGGCCGGGGAAACAGACACCGGGTTCGTCCGGTACTTCGCCGGGCGCGCGTAGCCGCATGCGCTTGATGTCGCGGCGGATCTTGGCCAGGGCTTCCTCTCGGAGTGGATTGCCTTCTTCCGAGTTCACAGTGGACACCAGCGAAATGACATTGCCACCCAGTAGCGCGCGTACGGCCAATCGGCCGGTGCCGCTTTCTGTCGCAAGCTCGCCGGGAAAGCCGAAACTGTGGATGCGTCGATTATGGGCAATCTTCAGCTTTTCCTTGGCCGCCTCAACTGCTGCTTCTCGTCCCCTGATTATTGCCTCATCCGCACCCCTTGCTCGAGCCTCCTCAACTGCAGCCTCGCGCCTCTGCACACCCCTTGTCCACGCCGCAACGCTCGCACCACGATCAGCAACCTGATATCGATCCCGATGCATTTCCATCACTTCCTCCGTCGCCGACTGCGACACCATTACCCGCATTACCCCGTAGCCCATACGTTCGCGACGATCGCCAGGTACGCCATCCGGGAACAAGGGTGGTTCGTTGTCCTCCACCTTTCGCAGCGGGTCAAGCGCCCATTCGATGGGACCATCTACCTCGAATACCAGTCGCCCTAGGCACTCGCGGGTAGAACCTGCCGTCCAGGTCGGACTGAAATCACGCGTTGTCTGCAAACGCGGCATGTGCCGCTGCAGACGCTCTTCAACCACAGGCCCGGAGAGTGGCACCGACGGCGGCGTTGACGCGTTGCAAGCTACCGGCCCGAACAGCAGCACAGAAACAAATGTCAGCGTTCGAGCTATCTTCATTTGCAATTCCATTACGTGTTTGCCTCAAGCTTTAGTTGGCAGCGGCACAGTCTCAACCCGTGCAATATGTACACCATCATCGTGGGCCTGACCTGCTTCAACCTTGGCCAGGATAGACAGCGCAAAGCCCGTGTTATTGCTTTCTTTAGCCAACCACCCCAACGGCAAAGCACAAATGAAGCCCAGCACCCCAACCGGCACACCCTCCGGTGCGACACCGGTCACGCCTTGCGGGCGGGATTTGGCGTCATAACTAACCTCCCAGATCAGATGCCCGTCATCATCGGCACGCTTTACCTCACGCCAGAACAGGGGGTCAAACGGCATCCGGAACTTCAGCTTGCCGCGACTTTCTCCGTACTGCTCCGCCGCTTTTGTATCCCCTGGTTCCGGATAGCGCCATGTAGGCCAAAGCGCTGTGCTCATATTCAATGCGTTACGCGGATCTGTCGAAACAACCGGTGCAGGCGCGCTCCTCGGCACAAAGGCAAAAGCCGCCTCATACGCGTTCGCATTATCAATGGCTTGTTCTCGTATGAAACTAATGGAGCGCTTGGCGGCGGGTTGCGCGAGAACTTCCGGGGCCAGCAGCTTGTCCGCTGGCCGCACACTCCCGTTACTTTTTTCACCAAAGATATTCCGCCACAGGGACTTTCTGAATTCATGCACGCGCGCGGAAACCTTTGACGTGCGCACCCCATCTAACTTCACCGTCGCCTGTGGGCCACCGGCTACAATCACCGCCAACTCAGAATCTCTTGCCCCCAGCATGCTGCGGTCATTGATGTTGGCACTACCGAGCACTGCGACATTGTCATCGGCAATCAAGAGCTTGCTGTGCACATAAATCTGCTCGGTTACTGGTCGTCCGCTGGCGACGACTGCGTGATTGCGCAGGTTGAGCAGCGTTACATAGTCCGACCAACGCATACCCGCATCCTGACGCAGCAGATCTTCCAACAACATCTCCTGCGCCTTCTTCAGCGCCTGCTCCTCACTCAGTCCACCGTGCTCTTGCTCATACCGTGCAACCAATGCCCGGCGCACACAATTGACCAAGCTCTGGGTACCATGCACCAGTGACTGCATGGTCAAATCCACCTGGCGCATAAGTGTTATCTGGTCAAGCATGCCTTCCGGGTGCACTGGCACCACCAGATAGACGTGGAACGGATTGCCTTCGTTGATTGCACGCTCGATGCGCCGCGCCAGAGCCTTGTTGATCGGGTTGAGCAACTTCGATTGGTACAGCGATTTC
The DNA here is from genome assembly GCF_032066555.1 of Stenotrophomonas sp. Classification (GTDB taxonomy): domain Bacteria; phylum Pseudomonadota; class Gammaproteobacteria; order Xanthomonadales; family Xanthomonadaceae; genus Stenotrophomonas. Next base: position 19,486 of record NZ_DAMBKV010000012.1, on the reverse strand, counting down.
GGTCGCGGGTTCTGCTGACTCGGCTTCTCCTTGCCCGCGCGCTCCAGCACATCGACAGCAGTGATGGTCTCGTGATTACTGAGGATACGCCGCACCGCACGCTCGAACGCCTGGTAGTCATCATCAAGCAGTACTTTACCGGTGTTCTGCCACTTCACCGTGGCCGGATTGATGGTGTTGATCGGCACATCCTTGATGCCCAACAATTCCGCGTACTTGTCGTAGCCTTCCAGTCCGCGGATGGAAACCATCGCGCCCGCTGGCCCTGACAGCGGCTTGTCAGGCTCGTAGTCATCCACAAAGCCGGCGTTGTCACTCTGAAAAAACTGGCCTTCGATGTAGATGAATTGCTGGGCACCATGAATCGCCTTCAGCATGGCCTTCAGGCAGTTATTCTGTACAGGTGCCTTGGCTTGTTGGGCGCCTGCCGCATGTTCCGCCCGCAATAGTTCTTCTGGAGCACTGCGTAATACCTGAACCCAACAGCTTTTGTTGGGCGCCGCGCCCGCAACGATATTCTTTGGTCTGTGTTGCGGCTCGATGTTGGCTACATTCGACCTCGAGGGTGTCACTATATTGAATAGCAGCATGAAATAGTGCACCAAAGGCTGATGGCGATTGGCGGAGTACGTCCCCCGATACGCTTGCGCGACTGCATTCCAACGCTGAGTGAAGTTCCGGCTGAGATCGTGAACTGCCGGCCCCTCGATACCGCAATGTACGTCATGCCAAGGCTGCCGAGGCTGGCGCTCCGGGTCGACCATGCGGGTCTGGCCTGGATGCTGCTTTACAGGCTCGTCAAACAAGCGGTCATAGCGCTCGAACGCACCTATCCACTCGCTGGAGAGGCTAACCAGTACGCCGACGAGAGCGTTTACCGCGTCCCCGACCAAAGCGAAGATCTCTTTTTTATAGGGAAGCTGGGAGATATCGACCCCGAGCAACAGGTCCCACATCAGGTCAACGCTCTGCCTGAACTCCTGGCCACCTTTATCCCAGAGCCTGCGAATTTCACGTCGCTGCGGAGAGGGCACTTTGTTCCAAAGCCACTGCTGGGCCTCGACGACTTTGGCCTCGCCATACTCCAATGCTTTGGCACCTTCCCCTTCCAGCGGGTTATGGCGATCAACGAAGTCTTTTATGCCATCGCGTTGATCGCTCATCCAGTCGCTTATGCTTTTACTGAAGTCGACCGTACGCGCAAAGATGCCCCTCGCTGGCGTGAACGGAAACACGGCCAATCCCCGCCCTATCGGCAGCAAGCCAGCGATCAGCAGCTCTATCAGCGGCACGCAATCACTCAGCTCCACCGCCGTTGGCTCTTTGATGGGCGGGATATTTGGCGAATAGTATTCCCCCAAAGTACGCCCCTCAGCCAGCAAACTATACGTACCGGTTTCGCGCCTACCGTAGGCCAGGTCGATGCCGCCAACGAACGCTTTTTTGTTATCCACCACCACCATTTTCTGGTGATGCGAAAAGAATGCGTTCAAGCTGCTCATGTCACTCTGGCCGAGCGCCGGCATGCAGTACGCACGGCCCTTCCTGGGAACTCTATTGATCAGTCCCTTGCCGCCATTGAGATGGAACACCGCCATCATGGTGTGCAGATAACCGGTGTCTATCGGCCCCGGCGGCGCCAACCACGGCATCACATAGACCGTGGCGCCGTTCTCCACAGCTTTGTCCAAACAAGACAGCAACGTACTGCCGTCGCCCATCTGTACGGCGTAATTGATCTGCCAGCCAGCGATGAAAACGCTCTCTTGTGCGTTGCTGATCTCACGGGCCACGCGCTTGAAGTAGCTGTCACCACAGACAAAGAACTCAACATCGTGACCTGGCAGTGGCTGCCCGAATACTTCGGACCATTCGGGGAGCGCTGGATCGAGCACAACACTCTGGCCTTCAAAGGCCTCCCCCAACTTGTCATCGGTATTGGTCAAGAACCAGCCAGGTTGCTCATAGGCGCGCTGCGCCTTACCGCTGTCATCAACAATCTGCGTTACGGTCCTTCTACCATTCATGAGTCCCTTCCTTGCGCCAACGCGCAATTGTTGCGCGGTTAGTCAACGCTTTATGAAATCTTTCAACTTTGCCGATGTGCCGCCTTGGTCGAATCGCTCAACGGCGTTCCTTGCATAATTCATTTCACCTTGCTGGCGGATGCCGACCATGTCGGTGCGTACCGCCGCGGTGAAGCCAGCGGCGCCAAGCTCCATGCGCAAGCGTTGATCTTCATCCCAGTCACCCTTGTCACGGGCAACATCGATCTGCACCGAGTGGCCGGGGTACAGCAACCAAAGCTGGCTTGGTGTGCCAGCGTATTCGCGCGCCAACAGCTGCTGCTGATCGTCATCCAGCACAACATGGCCGTCAGCATCGGTTACCCCCTCCAGCAGCACACGCTTTGCATCACGCAAGGCAGCGCCGAAAGGTTTGCCACGGTTCCTGATGATTCTCCAGGACGTTTCCGCTAGCGGGTTACCGGTTGGACCGGGCATATCCTGCAACCAGAAATCGAAGTCCATCGGTTCCGGCGCGAAGCTGGGGACCGGGAAAGTTGGCAGTTCCCTGGCCAACTCAGCAGGCCCCACAAACGACTTCTTGCTCGCATGCACGGTAATCGTGCCCGGGCAGTTGAACGTGATGTTTCCGCCCTCGATGGTCACGCTGGCGCCGCCTGAAGTCGCAATGTGGATCGTCTTGCCTGCTGCAAGCTCCACCACGCCCTGCGCGCTGGCGGCGCGTAGCGCCTGACGTGACTGCAGGCGTAGTTCGTCGTGTTGTGCCTGCACGTTCAATTCGCCGGTGCCAGCCACCACGCTCAAGGCATTTCCGCCTTCCGCGCCGCCCTCTACCGCACAGGCCAACATGCCGATGGCCTGCCCGGCGTGCAGGCGGGCGTTACCCATTACCGCAGTGTCGCTGTCGCCACCGCTGGCCAGCAGCAGGCCTTCGCCTACCGACCAGTGCAGGGCCTGCCCTGCGACGTGGACGATGCCTGCGGGCGCGGCAAAGCCCAGCAGGGGGTCGCCGCTGTGCGGGACGCGGCCGCTGCCTGCTGTGGCCTGGCGCTGTGCAGCTTCGCCGCTGGCGGCGTCGAATGCCGTGCCCGCGACCGTCGTCCTGGCGCTGGCCAGCATGGCGGCCAGAGGCGCCTGATCCGGCACGATGCTTGAACGCTCCTTGCCGCGCGCGCCTTCCTTCATCACCAACGTGCTGGTCAGGTGGGTGCGGGCGGCTTGGCTGAAACGGGTGCTCAGGCTTTGCAGTTGGCCGAGCAACGCCGCTGGCTGCACGGCTTCGCCAGCAGGGCTGTTGCTGCGATGCGTATAGGCACTGAACCATGCACCGGAGCTGGCGCGTACCGCGCCCCAGGCGTCGCTGCGCAGTTCAAAACCGGTGCCGCGCAGGCTGCCGAGGAAGTTGTCGGCCTGGTGGCGCAGGTGACCGAGGCTCAGCTGCGAGGTCTGCTGGCTGCTGGCCAGCTGCACGCGCAGTTGTTGATCGCTGTCGTCGAACAGGAGGTGATTGCTGCCTTGGCCGCCTTCCCATTCGCGCGAGCGGATGCCCCAGACAGCACCCGCATTGCGGTGGGCGTCGTCGCCCGCGCCTGCGGCATGCCATGCGGGTGCGTGCCCGCCACTCAGATTGCCCTGTGCGCTGCCGGCGTTATCGCGTGCCTGTGCATAGGCACTGCGCTCGTCGTTGCCGCTGGCGCCTGCGGGCGTCGGTGCAACACCTGCTTCACCGCGGCCGTTGTAGAGCGCGCCCAGCACGATCGGCCGGTCGATATCCCCATCCAGAAAACCCACCAGCACTTCCTGGCCGATGCGCGGCAGGAACTGTGCGCCCACACCCGGGCCTGCGTAACGCTGGGCCACGCGCAGCCAGGTGGTATCGGCCTCGCCATTCTGGAAATGGAAGCAGACGCGGATACGGCCCAAGCTGTCGGCGTGGACGTCCTGGCCCTTGCCGCCATGCGAAGCGATGACGCGTGCGGTCTGGTAGCCCGGTGCGGTCGGGCGCGGGTTGAGCCGCTGGCCGGTGCCATCCACCAACGCAGGCCGCCATGGCATCGCGCGCTCGGTCGCCTTGAAGCGATTGGCATAACCCACCTTCTCGGCCTGCAGCCACAGGGCTGCATCTGCCGTGTTGATGGGCGGCTTGCCTAGTGCGTCATCCAGCGCCTGCCGAACATCGGTGGGCAGGTTATTGATGCCGGCGTGATCCAACTCGGTCAGCAGCAATTCCGGCGCGGATGAAAACGGCGCCTGCTGCACCTGTATCCAGGTGCCGGATTGGAAACCACGCACCGTAGCTTGGCCAAGCCAGGTACACGCGTGCACCTCATGCGCCTGCGCTTGCAGCCGCGCATACCACCCCGCCGCAGCCGCGTTGCTGAATGCATAAGCACCTACCACATCGTAGCTCTCGCGCTGCGATTGCTCGCCACCGCCATCCACCGGCAGCTGCGCGCTGATACCACGTACGGAACGGTAATCGTCACTCAGCAAGCTGATGCGGTTGCTGCCCAGTGCACGCTGCCGGCCCAGCGTCTGGATGATATCGCTGGATTCCGTGGCGTCACTGCGATGGAAGCGCACGCCGACCGAGGCACTTGCGGCATCCTGCGGCAGCGCCGAACTGTCAGCGAATATCTCCATGCTGTTGCCACACGGTGCCTGCTCATCCTGGCATAGGCGCCAGCCCAGGCCCTCTTCGGCAAGCAGCCGCTGCACGAAGGCCAGATCGCTTTCACGGTACTGCACGCAGTAGCTGCGCGCGCGCGCGGCAATGAACTCATCGCAACCCTCGGCCCAGCGCCAACGCGCCAGCTCCGGATAGCCCTCGAGCACGCTGTCCACGATCTGCCGAAGCGTCTTGTCCTGGAATACGCGGCTATGCCGTGCGTGCTGCAACCACCAGGTCCAGGACTGCAGTGAGAAGCGGTAGCGAACCAGGCCACCGTCGCTGCCCAGGCACGTTGCCGATGCAATCAAACCGCTGCGGCGTTGTTCACCACCATCGGCGGTGCGCATACGCAAGATCGCCGGCTTGGCGAGCAGTGCCTGCAGGTCCGCGCCCTGTTCGGTGGCAAGTACATCCACCTCGGTGGCGGCATGTGCAGACAAGGCATCTCGCCCCCGCCAACGCTCGACCACGTTGTTGCCAAACGCATCGCACTGCAGTTGGTATTGCCGCTGGGCATTACCCAGCACAGCGATCTGCGCCATCAGGTTATTCAGCTTATCCATGCCTATTCCAGATGTGATGACTGTCTGCAATCTGCAGACACCAATCGGATTCCTTTCGCGGAATTTACCAGAAGTCGGCGGCGCAGGTTTTCACAGCGCCTGCGTTGCAGCCACCGCCCGGTACCCGGGCCTATCCACAGCGCCTGCTGCCAGTGCGTAGGGGGAAGAAGCTTGATTTCAATGGTTACCGATCAACCCGAAAGCCGCGGAAACGCCCGCTGGCGCACTGTTTTTCACGACTAATCCGTACAAAAGCCAGATTCGTCTCGAATGTCCGAACATGAGCGCGTTCCTGAGGCCATCAGGCGCATTGGACAGCCCATCTGCGCAGATCGAGCGCCGCCAGCACAACTGAGCGCTGATCGGTTGGTCATTATCCGGGTTCAGCCGTACCCAGCACTTCACCCTCCCGGATTGCCCTGCACTACCACCGAGCCAAGGACCCGCCACATGCAGTGGACTGATGATCTTGGAGTGGATGCGTGCAATAACGTGATTGAAGAACGTGTCTGGCATCTGCGCAATGGCCCGGACGCTTACGGCGATAAGTCGCCAGCGATTACCGGACCGCGGAATAGAGTTCCGCTTCAATGATGTCGCGCCAGTGTTTCCACCGGTGGAAGAAGAAGCGCTTGAAACCCACTGGAAGGAAGCCATCGCCATCATCGCGCGTTCTCCGCAGCTTGATGCGTTGCGCTTTCGTTGCAATGTCTGATTTGCGTTTCTGATTGGTGAAGGCGTGGGCATTGCGTTTCTTGCGAACGCGCCATCCCCGCCCTTCCCTTCGCTGCGCGAAAGGGAGGAAGCGAAGCGGTAGTGCCGAGCCATGGTCGGCAGAGGCTTTCCCGGCAAGGCCCCAGCCGAGCATGGCTCGGCTCTACACGGGCAAAAGCCAACCCCTCCCCAACCCTCCCCTTCGCTGCGCGAAAGGGAGGGGGCGAAGCGGTAGTGCCGAGCCATGCTCGGCAGAGGCTTTCCCGGTAAGGCCCTAGCCGAGCATGGCTCGGCTCTACATGGGCAAAAGCCAACCCCTCCCCAACCCTCCCCTTCGCTGCGCGAAAGGGAGGGGG
>NZ_DAMBKV010000012.1:12982-13055 GCF_032066555.1 Stenotrophomonas sp. | reverse complement strand
CTTTCCCGGTAAGGCCCTAGCCGAGCATGGCTCGGCTCTACACGGGCAAAAGCCATCCCCTCCCCAACCCTCC
>NZ_DAMBKV010000012.1:0-12882 GCF_032066555.1 Stenotrophomonas sp. | reverse complement strand
GCTTTCCTGGCAGGGCCCCAGCCGAGCATGGCTCGGCTCTACACGGGCAAAAGCCATCCCCTCCCCAACCCTCCCCTTCGCTGCGCGAAAGGGAGGGAGAAAAGCGGTAGTGCCGAGCCATGCTCGGCAAAAGCTTTCCTGGCAGGGCCCCAGCCGAGCATGGCTCGGCTCTACACGGGCAAAAGCCGCCCCCTGCACCTTCGGTGCAAGGGACGAGGCTGATCAGACCAGATCCGGATGACGGTCGATCAACGCCTGCTTGCGGCGTTCCAGGTCGGCAAGCTTGTCCTGCATGTCGTTGATCTCTACGTCCAGGTCATCAACGCTTGCTTCGATATGATCGTACTGCTCCTGCAGCAGCTCGCGCGCCTCGCGACGGCTTGATGCATTCGGTGTATCGCCGCGCATCGGCTTGCTGGCCGTCTCGTGCATGAAGTAGGCGGTGATCAGGCCAATCACCGCAACCACCATCAGGTAGTACGCCGGCATCATCAGATCACCGGTGGTCTCCACCAACCAGGCCGCAAGTGTCGGGGTCACGCCGGCGATGATCACCGAGATGTTGAACGCGCTGGCCAACGCGCTGTAACGCACGCGGGTGGGGAACATCGCCGGCAAAGTGGAAGCCATCACCCCGATCAGGCAGTTCAGCAACACGGCCAACAACAACAGGCCAACGAAGATCCAACCGGTGTTGCCGCTGGTAATGAGATGAAACGCCGGGATCGCGGCGACCAGCAGACCGATGCTGCCTGCAGCGATGAATGGCCGGCGCCCGATACGGTCACTGGCCATGCCGACGAACGGCTGCACGAACAACATGCCCACCATCACCACGATGATGATCAGCACGCCGTGGTCCTCGGAGTAATGCAGGTTGTGCGACAGGTAGGTGGGCATGTAGGTCAGCAACATGTAGTAGGTCACGTTGGTGACCAGCACGATGCCGACGCAGATCAGCAGCGAACGCCAGTACTTGCTGACGATTTCCTTGAAGGATATCCGTGGCGCGCTGCCGACGGCATCCTGGTCCTCCTTCTCCATGCGCTCCAGCTGCTCGGTGAAGGCCGGGGTTTCTTCCGCCGCGTGGCGCAGGTACAGGCCGATCAAGCCCAGCGGTGCGGCGAGGAAGAACGGAATCCGCCAGCCCCACTCCAGGAACCGCGCTTCGCCCACGATGCTGCTGAGCAACACCACCACGCCGGCACCGGAGACAAACCCAATGATCGAACCGAAGTCCAACCAGCTGCTCAGAAAGCCGCGGCGCCTGTCCGGCGCAAACTCGGCCACGAACACCGCGGCACCGGTGTACTCACCACCAACGGAGAAGCCCTGCGCCAACTTGCATAGCAGCAACAGGATGGGCGCGAGTATGCCGATGCTCTCGTACGACGGAATCAGGCCGATGCAGAAGGTACTGACCGCCATCAGGATGATGGTTGCCGACAGCACCTTCTGCCGGCCGAATTTGTCCCCCATGACCCCAAAGAACACGCCGCCCAGCGGACGCACCAGGAACGGCACCGAGAATGTCGCCAACGCAGCGATGGTCTGCACGCTGGGCGAGGCCTCGGGAAAGAACACCTTGCCCAGGGCATAGGCGACAAAACCGTACACACCAAAATCGAACCACTCCATCGCGTTACCCAACGCGGCGGCAGTGACTGCTTTCTTTACTTTTGCCTTATCGATGACGGTGATGTCCTCGATTTGAAGCGGCTCATTGCGGATAGTGGATTCACCTGTAGACATGACAGGACCAGTCCTCCCGTTACTGAGTTGATTGCACGCTTGGCCTTGGCTTGCATGAGTTCGCGCAGGCCGTGATGCGCACGAAGGAATGCCCCGCGACAAAGCCACGGGAACGGTCAGGGACAGAAAAAACCGGGATCATCCCGGTAAGGCGTAGTGCCGGCTGTCCGAGCATCAACAGACAGGGCGCCTGTGCGTAATCGCTGAAAGATGCTTAGCCGGCGTATTTTACGCGAACAGCTGTTAAGGCTTGTTAAAGACGCGTGCACGGTGATCCGTGCAGAAAGCAAAAACGTTGAGTTCAGCGATGAATGCGCAAAAATCCACGCGTTAGACGCACGATGAGACCTGTTGCCGCGCACCCTGCCGCATAGCAGGCGATATCGCCCCATGAAAAAGTATTGCCGATCACCGTGTACATCACGTCGCCACGTACGTAGCCAAGACGTTCGGCGACACGGAAATACTGGGCGAACTCGATGCCGCAGGCGAACACGAACACCACCCACAGAACCAGGTAGTCGTTGATGCGCAGCAGGCTACGGATCATTGCGTAGAGCAACACCACAACAAGAACATCGCCAAGATAAGCACGCACCCAGGACACATGCGGCAGACGCGTGGCGATGAACACCTCCATCACGAACACCAGCATCGCCAGCAGCAGATGCCAGCGACTGATGGCAACGATGCCTTTTCTTTCCGCAGCGCTGCGTAGCGAATCAGCGCCAGTTTGCATTGGCGCCCCAGAACTCCACCGCACGCGCGTAGGCCGCACGGTCAATCGGCACACCAGACCCGCCTTCTTCAACCCCCAATGCATTGCGCATCATGGTGATCGGCGCCATCGGGATCTCTTCGGCAGTGGCGGTATACAGACAGCCCACCACGCCCCAATCGGCATCGATCGGCGAACCTTCTTTCTGCAGCTGCTCGCGGCTATAGAGGATGACCACCAGATACTCGGCCACCGCCGGTTCCACACCCTCGAACCAACGCACCAGCACCGGCAGCTCCTCGCGGCTGCGCGCCTCGTAGCCGGAACGCAGCAGGTGCCGATTCTGCTCGGTGACCGGTACGGTCAGGCAGCGGGTGCTGGTCCAGTTCCTGTAGACATGCAGCTTGCAGAACGGCGCATAGCCATCGAGCACCTTGTCGGCAGCATGCGCATTCAAGTACTGCTCGAATTCCTCAGCGCTGCAGTCCTGGATGGTGTTGGCGCGTGGCGTGCGCGGGAACAAGCGGGTACGTGCAAACGGCGTCAAGTAGATGGACATCATCGCTTCCAACAAAGGATGGCGACATTGTCGGCGATCAGCACGTAGACCGGAACCATCGCCTCCCGACACCTGCGCAAGCAGCGGGCATTCGCTGCCTGGCTCAGGCGTGCGCTTGCGCCTCGTGCTCGGCGACATCCATCGAAGGGGTGCGCCAGCCGGAGTTGACGCCCCATAGATAGAACACGACGCCGATCACCGCCACCAGCAGCAGATCCCAGCCGTAACCGAGGTAACCGGCACCGCCAAACGCCGTACTGCCTGCCCACGACACCAGCGCCAGCAGCGGCAGGTAGCAGATCAGCCATAGCGCGCCTTTCAGCTGGCGGCGGAAATCATGCCAACCAATCTTGCGCTGGTCATACACGTAGATGGGCAGTGCTACCACCATCAGCAGGATGATCTCGCCGGTCAGTGGCCAGCGCGCCCAGTACAACAGCTCGGTAGCCATCACGAAGGCCACGCCCGCCAGTATCGGCAGCGCGACCACCCGCAACGGGCGATGCAGGCTGGGTGCGGTGCGGCGCAGCGACATCACGCTGATCGGACCGGTCATGTACGAAATGACGGTGGCCACCGAGATCACCGCCGCCAGCGTGCCCCAGCCGCGGAAGAAGAACAGGAACAGGAACGACACCGCCAGGTTCAACCACATCGCCGGGCGCGGTACGCCCCAACGCGGATGGATGTTGCCCAACACCCTGGGGGCCGTTCCGTTCTGCTGCATGCCGTAGATCATGCGCGCGGTGGTGGCGGTATACGTCATGCCGGTGCCGCTGGGGCTGACAAAGGCATCCACGTACAACAGCATTGCCAGCCAATGCAGGTTGAGGATCAAGGCCAACTGGGCAAACGGTGAACGGAAGTCGATGCCATGCCAACCGTGCTCGGCCAGCATCTGGCTGGGTACCGCGCCGATGTAGGCCACCTGCAGCAGCACATAGATCACTGCCGCCAGCAGGATCGAGCCAACTACCGCGAACGGAATGCTGCGGCCGGGGTTGCGCGCTTCACCCGCCAGATTCACCGGGCTCTGGAAGCCATTGAAGCTGAAAACAATGCCAGCAGTAGCAATAGCGGTGAGGATGGCGGAGAAGTCCAGGGTCGGCGTACCCGGCCCCTTCAACCCAACCGAGAAGTTTTCGGCATGGAACCCGCTGGCGATCAGGGCCACACCGGTCAACGTCGGCACGATCAGCTTGAACAGGGTGATGGCGCTGTTGGAGTGTGCGAACAGCTTGACGCTCCAGAAGTTGATCAGGAAATAGACGACCACCAGCACTGCGGCGATCAGCAGGCCGGCATGGCTGAGCTCCCCCATTCCGCCTGGCTGTTGCACATACATGTCCTGCGCCCATTGCCAGGGCCACGATGCCATGTACTGCACCGAGGCTTCGGCCTCGACCGGAATCACCGAGACGATGGCGATCCAGTTGGCCCAGGCAGCGATGAAGCCGACCAGCGAACCGTGCGAGTAATGGCTGTAGCGCACCATGCCACCGGACTCGGGAAACATCGCGCCCAGCTCTGCGTAGGTCAGGGCGATGGTGAGGATGATGGCCGCACCCAGTACCCATGCCCAGATCGCACCGGGCCCGGCCAGGCCGGCGGCGCGCCAGGCGCCAAACAACCACCCTGAGCCAATGATCGAGCCCAGGCCGGTGAGCATCAGGGCGATGGGGCCGACGTCGCGGCGGATGGCGCTGGATGCAGTCATGGTGGTTTTCCGGTTGCAGCGTCGCCGGGATGGCGTTGGCGCTCGATGATCGCAAACCGGACGTTAAGCCGGGCGTGGTTCTTGCTGGTTGGGTGTTGCTGCCAGAACCGGCATGGCCGCAGGATAGTTTCCGTTCACTGAGATGCCGAAAGCGGCAAATGCCTTGCCCCCTCCCTTGCGCCGAAGGCGCAGGGGAGGGTTGGGGAGGGGGGCTCTGCGCAGGAAGCTCAACCTGCAAATGGTTCTGGCTTGGTGCTTCTGATTCTGCGCTCAAGCGAAGTGCCGGAGGCCAAAAGCCAAGAGCAACACCTAGCAGCAAAAGCACCCCTCCCCAACCCTCCCCTTGCCTGCGGCAAAGGGAGGGGGCCAACCCCGCAGCCCTCACTAGCGGCGAACGGCTGCGCGCCGCAATGAACTCCACGCTCAACGAACACATGGCTACGACGCAACTCCGACAACCGCCCACCGACAGTGGCTGCACTCCCGCGTAGATGACTGCCATGTCGCCGACCGAATCACTCAGCAAAGTCCCCGCCATCACGCTGGGCTTCTGGATCATCAAGATCCTTGCCACCACCCTGGGCGAGGTCGGCGGGGATGCCGTCACCATGTCGATGGACCTCGGCTACCTTGTCGGCACGCTGTTGTTCGCCACGGTGTTCGCGGTGGCGGTGTTCGTCCAGATCCGCTCGCCCCGCTTCCGGCCCTGGGTGTACTGGTTCGCCATCATCGCCAGCACCACCGTCGGCACCACCCTGGCTGACTACGTCGACCGTTCGCTGGGCATCGGCTATAGCGGTGGCACCACGCTGCTGCTCGCCTTGTTGTTGAGCACGCTGTTCGTCTGGCAGCGCAGCACCGGCAGTATCTCGGTCAGCCGGATCAACTCCTCGCGCAGCGAACTGTTCTACTGGCTGACCATCACCTTCTCGCAAACCCTGGGCACGGCATTGGGCGACTGGGCCGCGGATACCCAAGGGCTTGGCTATACCGGCGGCATCGCCGTGTTTGCCGGGCTGCTGGCGCTGGTTGCGGTGCTGTACTTGCGCACCCGTATCTCCCGCACCGCGCTGTTCTGGTCAGCTTTCATCCTGACCCGCCCACTGGGCGCAGTAGTCGGCGACTTCCTCGACAAGCCCCTGGATCATGGCGGCCTTGCCCTGAGCCGGTATGTGGGCAGCAGCGTGCTGCTGCTGGCCATCGTGACCTGCATCGCCCTGCTGCCACAGCGCCCCGCCAGCCAGGCGCACTGAAAATCCCGCGGCTGCCCAAGTCTCGCCTGAAACAATTGCATATCCATCTTGATGGAGAGATATAATGGCCCGCATCCCGTCAGACCCCGGCCGCTCCCGATGACCGCGCTCAGCTTCGAGTTCTACCCGCCCAAGACCGATGACCAGCGTGCCCAGCTGGACCGTACCGCCGCCAAGCTCAAAGGCCATGCGCCGGAATACGTATCGTGCACCTTCGGTGCGGGTGGCTCGACGCTGAGTTACACCTCCGAGACCGTGCGCCACCTCAACCAGCACCATGGCCTGCAGGCAGCCCCCCATCTGTCCTGCGTCGGCGGTACCCGCGAGGAGATCCGCGAGCTGCTGAAGCTGTATCGCGCCATCGGGGTGAAGCGCATCGTCGCCCTGCGCGGTGACCTGCCTTCGGGCATGGGCTTCCCCGGGGACCTGCGTTATGCCTCCGAGCTCATCGCCTTCATTCGTGCAGAGCATGGCGATGCCTTCCGCATCGAGGTGGGCGCCTATCCGGAGACCCACCCGCAAGCCAGCGACGCGCTGAGCGACCTGCGCCATTTCAAGGCCAAGATCGATGCCGGTGCCGACGCCGCCATCACCCAGTATTTCTACAACGCCGACGCTTACTTCCACTTCGTCGACGCAGCGCGGCAGCTTGGCGTGGAAGTTCCGATCATTCCCGGCGTCATGCCGATCTCCAACTTCAGCCAGTTGCGTCGTTTTTCCGAGCAATGCGGGGCCGAGATCCCGCGCTGGGTCAGCAAGCGCATGCAGGCGTATGGTGACGATGCCGAATCGGTGCGCAGCTTCGGCGCCGACGTGGTTGCCGGCCTGTGCGAACGTCTGATCGCAGGCGGTGCACCCTCGCTGCATTTCTACACGCTCAACCTGGCCAAGCCGACCAATGCGGTGCTGGAGCGGCTCGGTCGCGGCTGAGCATCCATCACTTCCTGCGCGCCCGGGCAACCGCTACCCTTGGCCGATGCGCCTGCTGTTACTCCTGTTGCTGACCTGCCCTGCCTTGGCGGCGTTCGACGCGCCTGCACAGCAGATCAACCGCTGTACCAACGCACAGGGACAAACCGTTTACGGTGACAAGCCCTGCGACGCCATGGGGGCACGCGCCCGCCTGTTGCCCAATACGCGTGCGCTGGGCAGCAGTGGCCTGTACCGCGACAGCTGTGCGCGCCGGCTCAGCGAGCTGGTCGCACAGATCCAGTCCGCCGCCGATGCACGCGACCCCAATCGCCTGTCAGGCATTTATCTGTGGAACGGCCTCTCAAACGCAGCCGCGACCCGGGTCATGGACAGGCTGGATGAGATCGTGCAGCGGCCGCTGATCGACATCGCGCCGGTATTCCCCGAGGAACCAGCCTATGTTCCCGCGCCCACCGAACCGTTCACCTATACCGACGGCACGCCGGTGGATCCTGCGCAGGCCGCCAGCAGCGGCGCCGATCCGGAGGTACACGTGATCACCAATGTCCGCACCGGCCCGCGTCGACCGATTGCCCTGCGCCTGGAGCAGACCTTGCCGCGCAGCGCCACGCCGACCCGGACCATCCTGCATCTGCGCCGCCAATACAATTGTTTCTGGATCACGCTGTAAGCGGCTTGCCCGCTGCCGTCATCTGCTCAGCACGACGGCCATAGCGCGCGAATCGCGGCAACGCCAAGTGCCCCATGCCGGCGCGCGGTTTCGACATCGCCAGCGCCCATCCCGCCAATCGCATAGATCGGCAGTGAGACCTGCTCGCGCAGCTCCACGAATGCATCCCAGCCCAGGCCCGCAACGCCTGGATGGCTGGCCGTGGGCTGCACCGGCCCAAGCACCGCGAAGTCACAACCCAACCGCTGTGCTGCCTGCAGTTGAGCCAGGTCGTGGCAGGATGCCGCCACCAGCAACGACTCCGGCAAGGGCCGCGCCTGCAGCTGCAGCACCTGCTCGCTGCCCAGATGCACACCAACACCCAGTTCACTGGCCAGGGCGATGTCGCGATTGACCAGCACCTCGACCTGCTTGCCAAAGCGCTCGACCACGGCCTTGGCCAATGCCTGACGCTGTGCTGCCATCGGCGTACGCAGCTGCACGCGCCGGATGCCACCGGCGATGGCGGCCTCGATCGACGCCAACCAGGCCTCGTCGCCGTCGGTGGGCTCCGGGGTGATCAGGTACTGGCCCGGCTGGCGCAGCGCCGCCACCACCGGCAGATCGGCCGGCGGCATCGAGTAGCGCGAGAGTTTGTCCGGCGCCACCCAGGTGATGGCCTGGCCTTCACGGCCACGCGCGGTGCCTTTCCAATGCTGCACGCGGCGCACTTCCAGGCGCAGGCGCTTGTCCGGGTAGATCTGTGGAACGTCCATTACCCATTCGCCTACCTCGGCCTCGATCCCCAGTTCCTCGCGCAATTCGCGGATCAGGGCCTGTTCCGAGGTCTCACCGGGTTCGCGCTTGCCACCGGGAAACTCCCATAGGCCAGCCATGTCGCTGTCGCCGGTGCGGCGGTTGAGCAGGATGCGACCGCGCGCGTCGGTGATGACGGCGGCCACGACGTGGATCGAGCGTGAAGGGGATGTCATGGACTGAGCATGCCGAAAACAGGCCGGTCGGTGCAATCGTTCGATGCGGTGCAGCCATACCGGAACGGCGCCATTTTGCAGGAGCGGCGTCAGCCGCGAAGCTGGCGCACCATCAGAGTGCAGAGATGGCCGGCCTGGCCGGGAACCCGGCTTCGCGGCTGACGCCGCTCCTACAAAAGCCAGGCTGACTGTAGTGCCGAGCCATGCTCGGCAGGGGCCCCACCGGCGATGCATCGGACAGGTCATCGGCTTCGCGGCTTACGCCGCTCCTACATGGTGATCACCTGTAGTGCCGAGCCATGCTCGGCAAGGGCCTCACCGGCGATGCATCGGACAGGTCATCGGCTTCGCGGCTTACGCCGCTCCTACAAAAACCAGGCTGACTGTAGTGCCGAGCCACGCTCGGCAGGGGCCTCACCGGCGATGCATCGGACAGGGGATCGGCTTCGCGGCTTACGCCGCTCCTGCAAAAGCCAGGCTGACGGTAGTGCCGAGCCATGCTCGGCAGGGGCCTCACCGGCGATGCATCGGACAGGGCATCGGCTTCGTGGCTTACGCCGCTCCTGCAAATCCAGGCTGACGGTAGTGCCGAGCCATGCTCGGCAGGGGCCTTACCGGTGAAGCCCCTGCCGAGCATGGCTCGGCACTACAGGGGCAATGCCAAAAAAAGCCCCGCAATCGCGGGGCTTTTCATCAGTTCAGTTGGCCGTGGCAGTGCTTGTACTTCTTGCCACTGCCGCACGGACAGGGGTCGTTGCGGCCGACCTTGGGCGCGTTGGCCTCGTCGAGCACGTCCGCCGCTTCCTCGTCGGCACTGTAGCCGCCGTTGTCCTGGTGCTGGAACTGCGACATCTGCAGACGTGCTTCGGCCTGCTGGCGCTCCAGCTGCTCCATCGCCAGTACTTCTTCCTCGCTGCGCACGCGCACACGCGACAGCATGGTGATCACTTCGCGCTTGACGTTCTCCAGCATTTCCGAGAACAGCTCGAAGGCTTCCTTCTTGTATTCCTGCTTGGGCTGCTTCTGCGCATAACCGCGCAGGTAGATGCCCTGGCGCAGGTAATCCATGCGGGCCAGGTGCTCCTTCCAGCTCTGGTCGAGCACGGTCAGCATCACGTGCTTTTCCAGTGCGCGCATGGTCTCGGCACCAACCGCTGCTTCCTTCTGCGCGAAGTGCTCGTCCATGCGGTCGATGACCTTCTGCACGATCGCCTCGGCGTCCAGTTCCTCGTGCGCCTTGACCAGGCCAACCACGTCCATCTCCACGCCGAACTCGCCTTCCAGCGTGGCCTGCAGGCCCTGCAGGTCCCACTGTTCGTCCACCGAGTTCGGCGGCACGAAACGGGAGACCAGGTCATAGATCACGTCGCCGCGGATGCCGTCGATATTTTCCTTCACCGACTCGGCGTCCAGCAGCTCATCGCGCTGGCCGTAGATCACCTTGCGCTGGTCGTTGTTGACGTCGTCGAAGTCGAGCAGGTTCTTGCGGATGTCGAAGTTGTGCGCTTCAACCTTGCGCTGTGCCTTCTCGATCTGCCGGCTGACCATGCGGTCTTCGATGACGTCGTCTTCCTTCATGCCCATCATGCGCATCGCCTTCTGCACCCAGTCAGAGGCGAAGATGCGCATCAGGTTGTCTTCCAGCGACAGGTAGAAACGGGACGAACCCGGGTCACCCTGACGGCCGGAACGGCCGCGCAGCTGGTTGTCGATACGACGCGATTCGTGGCGCTCGGTGCCGACGATGTGCAGGCCGCCAGCCGCCTTGACGGCTTCGTGACGTTCCTGCCATGCCGCCTTCACTGCGGCCTTCTGCTCCTCGCTGATGTCTTCACCCAGCTCGTGCAGTTCGGTTTCCAGCGAGCCGCCGAGCACGATGTCGGTACCACGGCCGGCCATGTTGGTGGCGATGGTGACCGAGCCCGGACGGCCAGCATTGGCGACGATGGTCGCTTCGCGATCATGCTGCTTGGCGTTGAGCACTTCGTGCTTCACGCCCGCCTTGCGCAGGTGCTCGGACAGCATTTCCGAGGTTTCGATCGAGGTCGTACCCACCAGCACCGGCTGGCCGCGCTTGGCGCATTCCTCGATGTCCGCCAGCACCGCGTTGAACTTGCCCTTGCGGTTGAGGAACACCTGGTCCGGGTAATCCTTGCGCACGGTCGGCTTGTTGGTCGGGATGACCAACACTTCCAGGCCGTAGATGCTCTGGAACTCGAACGCTTCGGTATCGGCCGTACCGGTCATGCCGGACAGCTTCTTGTACATGCGGAACAGGTTCTGGAAGGTGATGCTGGCCAGCGTCTGGTTCTCACGCTGGACCGGCACGCCTTCCTTCGCTTCCACCGCCTGGTGCAGGCCGTCGGACCAGCGGCGGCCGGCCAGGGTACGGCCGGTGAATTCGTCGACGATGACCACTTCGCCATCGCGCACGATGTAGTCCACGTCACGCTGGTAGATGGCGTGCGCACGCAGGGCGGCGTTGAGGTGGTGGACGACGGTCAGGTTCTGCGCGGCGTACAGGCCGTTGTCGTTGTCCGCGCCGATGATGCCGGCTTCGCGCAGCAACTCTTCGGCGTGTTCCATGCCGGCTTCGGACAGGAACACCTGCTTGCCCTTCTCATCGACCCAATAGTCGCCCTCGCCGTCCTCGACCTCCTGCTTGATCAGACCCGGCACCACGCGGTTGACACGGATGTACAGCTCGGGGGAATCATCGGCCGGACCGGAGATGATCAGCGGGGTACGCGCTTCATCGATCAGGATGGAGTCGACTTCGTCGACGATGGCGTAATGCAGGCCGCGCTGGTAACGGTCGGCGCGGGTCAGCGCCATGTTGTCACGCAGGTAATCGAAGCCGAATTCGTTGTTGGTGCCGTAGGTGATGTCGCTGCCGTAGGCTTCGCGCTTGTCGCTGTGCGGCATGCCCGGATAGACCACGCCGACACTCAGGCCCAGCCAGTTGTAGAGCTTGCCCATCTGCGCAGCGTCGCGACGGGCCAGGTAGTCGTTGACCGTGACCACGTGGACGCCCTTGCCTTCCAGCGCGTTGAGGTAGACCGGCAGCGTAGCCACCAGGGTCTTGCCTTCACCGGTACGCATTTCGGCGATCTTGCCCAGATGCAGGACCATGCCGCCGATCAGCTGGACGTCGTAATGACGCATGCCCAGCACACGCCTGGAGGCTTCGCGGCAGACCGCAAAGGCTTCCGGCAGCACCTTGTCCAGGGCTTCGCCGGCGGCGATGCGCTCACGGAACTCGGGGGTCTTGGCCTTCAGCTGGTCATCGGAGAGCTTCTGCATCTCCGGTTCCAAGGCATTGATCTTGGCGACGATACGGTTGAGCTGGCGAAGCTGGCGCTCGTTACGGCTGCCAAAAACGCGGGTAAGCAGGCTGTTGATCATTGAAGGAACCGGTTTGAATGAAATGCCGTGCGACCTGGCTCACCCCCTGGGTTCACCGGTCACAAACGAAACAGGGCGCAATGCGCCCTGTCGATGGCAACGCCTATTGTAGCTTGGGGCGGACGCTTGGGTTTCAAGCTCCCCGCAACAAGTCAGCCTGAGCTGACCTGTTGCTCCCGATCAGCCACGGCTGAGACGGCCAACCGGGGTGTTACCACCCTCGCCGAGGAATTTGCGCGGGTTCATCACCACGCCGTTCTGCCACACCTCGAAATGCACGTGGGCACCGGTGGAGCGGCCGGTGGAACCAGCCTTGGCCACTTCCTGGCCGGCGCGTACCAGCCCGCCCTCACGCACGGTCAGGCGCGAATTATGTGCGTACAGGGTCTTGTAGCCGTTGCCATGGTCGATCTCGACCACGTTGCCGTAACCGCCCTTCACCCCGGAGAAGCTGACCACGCCGTCAGCCACGGCCAGCACCGGGTCGCCGACACGGGCGTGGAAGTCCATGCCCTTGTGGTTGCCCACGCCGCGGCCGAACGGGTCAGCACGGCCGCCGAAGCTGGAAGTGATGTAGGTGTTGCGGATCGGCATGCGCGAGGGCACGGCGTTCTGCTCGAGCTGGTGGTCGAACAGCAGCGATTCCATCACCGACAACTGCTTGCCTGAAGCAGCAAACCGCTGCTCCAGCACCTGTAAGTCGCTGTTTACCGCGCTGACCGGGATATCCTGGGTCGGGCCAGGCTCGCCTTCACCCATACCCGGGGTTTCCTGGAAGTCGAACTCGCCGTCTTCCAGCTTGCCCATCTGGGTCAGGCGCTCACCCAGGGCGTTGAGCCGGGTGGCCTGCGCCTGCAGCTCGCCGAGGCGGGCAGCCAGCGCGTTGACCTGGGTCTGCGCATCG
>NZ_DAMBKV010000011.1:144259-148181 GCF_032066555.1 Stenotrophomonas sp. | reverse complement strand
AAGCGCCAGCCAACCAAACGCACCGCCGCCTAACTCTGGAATTAAGCCGCGCCGCGAAGCGGCGTCGGCTTGAATGAACTGTTAGGCGGCTGTGGCCCTTACCGCTCCCCGGGCCAATGCTGCCTTGCTTGTGCAACCCAACGCGAACCGATCATGCCACAGCTCGCGGGATGGAGCTTGCCCAGGAAACCTTGCCGAGCGCTGCCGCCGAAGTGCGATGAATTGATTGCGGCAGAGCAGTGAGGTGTAAGACGAAGTGGCCGGCTTGCCGCTGCCAGGAACAGTTGGAACTGTTACCCGGAGCCGACCGGTGACTTGCCGATGTTACTGCCGAAAGAAGAAGCGCCAGCCAACCAAACGCACCGCCGCCTAACTCTGGAATTAAGCCGCGCCGCGAAGCGGCGTCGGCTTGAATGAACTGTTAGGCGGCTGTGGCCACTTACCGGCCCCGGACCAGTGCTGCCTTGCTTGTGCAACCCAACGCGAGCCGATCATGCCACAGCTTGCGGGATGGAGCTTGCCCGGGAAACCTTGCCGAGCATTGCCGCCGAAGTGCAATGAAATGATTGCGGCAGAGCAGTGAAGCGTAAGGCGAAGTGGCGGGCTTGCCGCTGCCAGGAACAGTTGGAACTGCTACCCGGAGCCGACCGGTGACTTGCCAATGTTGCTGCTGAAAGAAGAAGGGCCAGCCAACCCAACGCACCGCCGCCTAACTCGTATTGGACCGCCGAACAGCGGTGTAGCGCGGAGTATCCCGCGTTTTGTCCCTGCGTGGAACCGGGCGGATTCCCCCGCTGGATCAAATGTTTGTGTTCGAACGCTCTGCGCTCTATACGCTGTTTTCGGCCTGCAATAACCGCCAGCTAGCGGTCATAACAGGTAGCGACCGCTTTGCTGCGGTGTAACAAACTGCGGAATACCGTGGTGGTGGCACGCACAGGCGATTTTCCTGTGCCCGTAAGTACACAAGCCAGGGCAAACGCCGCTTCACTCCACCTGTCGCACCTGTGCCTGCTCGGCAGCATTCCGCAGCGCCTGTAGAAACCTTGCCAAGGGCGCGCTTTGTGGTTCGCCGTCACGCGTGTAAACCATTACCGGCCGTTGCCATGCAAACCCAGGTGCATCCAGCTTCACCCAATGCCCGGCAAGCAACTCGGCCTGCGCCAATCGGCTGGGCAGCAACGTGAGATAGCCGCCGTCGCGGATCATCGCGCGCATGAATTCCGGCGAGCCACTTTCCATCGTGTTGAGTGGTGGCTCCAGGCCGGCTTCGTGGAAGCGTTGCCGGAACGCAGCCTCCACCGCGCCCAGGCGCCGTCCGAATATCCAGGCCTGCTCAAGCAACTGTGCCGGCGTGATATCGCGTTGCCGCGCCAGCGGGTGGCGCACGCTGGCGAGCACACGGTACTCATCGTGCATCAGCACGTCGCTCTTGATGCGCGGGTCCGGGTCGCCGTCGCCGAAGGTGTGCAGGGTGACCACCGCGTCCAGCTCGCGCGCCAGCAGGTTGGGCAGCAGCTCGGGCAGGATGCCGCCGCTGACGTGGATGCCAATCTTCGGCCAGTGCCGGCGCAGGGCCAGCACTGCCGGTGCGACCAGCGAGCCGGCGGTGCTGGGGCCGGTGCCGATGCGCACTTGTCCCTCGGCGCCGGTCTGCAGCTCCTGCAGGCGGTCCTCGAAGCGGCGCACCGCGTCGTGGGCGGGCTGGGCGTGCTCCATCAGCAGGCGGCCCACGTCGGTGAGCCGCGCCTCGCGGCTGCCGCGCTCGAACAGGCGCGCGCCCAGTTGCTGTTCCAGCGCCTGGATGCCCTTGCTCAGGGCCTGCTGGGTGCGGCCGGTGGCCGCAGCGGCGCGGGTGAAACTGCCGTGTTCAACCACGGACAGGAAGTAGCGGAGCTGGCGTAGATCCATGGCGAGCGCACTGTAACAACCAATGGTTGTGGATCGTACGCGAATTGGTTGGCGGTTGTAGGGGCAGGGCGCTGATAGTCGGGCCTATCGCAATCTCCCGGGAGGGGAACCATGGCCAGTCGCAACGCCGTCAAACAGTGGGACCAGCAGTACGACCTCGTCATCGCCGGCTTTGGCCTAGCTGCCATGTGCGCCGCCATCGAGGCGCATGACCTGGACCCGAACCTGTCCATCCTCATCCTGGAAAAGGCCAACGAGGCCGAGACCGGCGGCAACAGCCGTGTGGCCGGGCAATCGCTGCTGATCACCAAGAACGCCAAGGTGCTGGCCGAGTACCAGCGCAAGATGAGCGTGGCCAACCCGATCCCGGAAGACATGCTGGTGCCTTGGTCCGAGGCGATGGAAGCGCTGGAGCCGTGGATCCAGGAGCGCGCCGCCCAAGCCGGTGCGCAGTTCATCCATGGCACCGGTTTCTCCGAGCGCGATGCGGTGCTGGAATTCCCGGAGTTCGGTGCACGCGAGGCCGTGCACTGCACGGCCACAATCCTGCCGATTCCCTCGGGCGTGTACCTGGCCTTCCGCGAGAACATCCGCCTGCGTCCGCGCATCCAGATCGCCTACGAGTCGCCGCTCAAGGACCTGGTGCAGGACCCGGATACGCTGGAAGTGTTTGGTGTCATTGCCGAGCAGAACGGCCAGCGCGTGGCCATCCGTGCCAACAAGGGTGTGGTGATGGCCACCGGTGGTTTTGAAGCCAACCTGGACATGCAGCGCAATTACTTCGGCCTGGCCAACCCGGCACCGCTGGGCACGCCGCACAACACCGGCGACGGCATCAAGATCCTGCAGAAGGCCGGCGCCGATCTGTGGCATATGCGCAACCAGGGCCAGTCGGGCGGCATCTGGCCGGGCTTCAAGCCGGAGGGCTTCGTCAACGGCTTCCTGCGCAATTTCTTCTGGCAGAGCTTCAGCTGGATCGAGGTGGATGCGAACACCGAGCGCTTCTACAACGAAACCGCCGAGCTGCAGCTCACCCATTACAAGGAAAAGAAGCACGGCCATTGGGTGGACACCCCGCACTATCGTGCGCAGCCGGTGCACATGATCTTTGATGCCATCACCTGCCAGTACAACAAGCTGGTGGTGGAGGTGATGAGCTGGAACCCGGTGGTACGCGGCTACAAGTGGTCCGATGACAACTCGGCGGAAATCGAGAAGGGCTGGATCCAGCAGGCCGACACGCTTGAAGAGCTGGCAGTGAAGATCAACCGTGACCCGGCCAAGCTGCGCGCGGAAGTGGAGCGTTACAACGCGGCCTGCGCGGCCAGGCACGATGCTGATTTTGGCCGCAACCCGGACACCTTGTTCCCGATTGCGCAGGCGCCGTTCTACGGCGTGCGTGTTGACCCGGTGATTGTCTGCACCGGCGGTGGTGCGCGCCGCAACATCAAGTCCGAGGTGCTGGACCACGATGGCAAGCACATCCCGCGCCTGTACGAAGCCGGCGAAATGGGCTCGATGTTCTCGGACCTGTACCAGAACGGTTCGTACCTGACCGAAGCGATGATCTCCGGCCGCGCGGCAGGCCGTGAAATCGTTGGTCTTGGCAACTGGGAGGGCTGAGCATGAAGGTTGCTACCCCCGCGATGAAGCTGGACGTGCGCATCAACGACGTCAAGGCCGAGGATGGCCTGCTGGTGATGGATGGTGTCGCCGGCATGCTGCCGTGCAAGACCAGCCTGACGCCGGCAGAGTTCCGCCAGATGATGAAGCTGGCACTGCGGCCCAGCGTGTTGGCGCTGCTGTTCAAGAAGTAAGCCCGGTAGCGCCACGCAGCGCTGTTGTGTGAAGCGCTGCCTGAAGCCTTGCTTGAAAGCTTGCTTGAAGCCCCTCTCCCCCCCGGGAGAGGGGTTGGGGAGAGGGTGAGGTGCGAAGCACCGCGCAGAAGCCAGAAGCCCCCTCATCCGCCCCTTCGGGGCACCTTCTCCCGCTTGCGGGAGAAGGGACTGCA
>NZ_DAMBKV010000011.1:124379-144159 GCF_032066555.1 Stenotrophomonas sp. | reverse complement strand
AAGCAGTGCAAAGCAGTGCAAAGCAGTGCAAAGCAGTGCAAAGCAGTGCAAAGCAGTGCAAAGCAATGCAATGCAATGCAATGCACTCAACTCCCTGGGCAGCAGATCTACCAGCGGGTGCCACGGAAATCTACGGCATCGCATGACACCGGAAACTCAATGATCAGATCGCCAATCCAGCGCTGCTGCCTTGATCGCGTTTCGGCGATTCACGTCGCGCCGAGTGTGCCGCGTCTATCCGCGGCGCGGGATCACGGTGTTGGAATGGTCGGCGTATCTTTTACCCAGGCATCAATCTCGCCCGCCTTGAACGGGCCAAGCTTCTGCTTGAGGACGCGCCCTTGCGCGTCGATCAATACGCTGTACGGCAACAGGCCCTGCGAGTTGCCCAGCTTGACGCTGGCGTCGTTCGGCCCCGGTGTCTCGATGACGATGGGGTAGTACACCGGCACATTGCCAAGAAAATCCAACACCGCATCGGGTGTATCCAACGCCAGCCCCACAACCTGCGGACCGCTATCAGCGTGACGCGCGGCAAAGCGCGCCAGTTCCGGCATCTCTTCGATGCAGGGCGCGCACCAGCTTGCCCATACATTGATCAGCAACGGCTTGCCCTTGAAGCGCTCCGGGAACTGCACCGGCATGCCATCCAGGTCGGGCAGGGCGAACGAGGGCATCAGTTCGCCGACGCGTACACCCTGCACCGGCGTGGCCGAACGCGGCGCCGTGGCAGGTTCGCTCATCGATGGCCGTGCCGGCGTTGCTGGGCGGCTCAGCCATGCGCCGGCGGACAGCCCGGCCGCTGCGGCAATACCTGCCACCCACCATACGGCGCGGCGCATCAGCGTGCCGCGCGCAGCAGCGCTTCTTCGGCGACGGACTGGGTCAGCACGGTCGGCAGCACGCGCGGCGGTGCGCCCGGGCCGTAGACCACGTACAGCGGTACGCCGACGGCCTTGTGCTGGTCGAGGAAGGCGCTGATCTGCGGATCCACATTGGTCCAGTCTCCGCGCATGTACACCGCGTTGACCCGCTTCAGCGTGTCGCGGAACTTGTCGCGGTCCAGCACGTTGCGCTCGTTGGCCTTGCAGGTGACGCACCAGTCGGCAGTCATGTTCACGAACACCACGCGGTTGTCCGCGCGCAGGCGGTCAAGCATCTGCGGCGAGTAAGCCACCGTGCCTTCGCTGGCCACGGCGGCGCCCGGCGGTGGCAGGCGGGTCACGCCCCACACCGGCACCAGGGCCAGCAGCGCGATCACCGCGCCCAGTACCATGCCGATCCTGCGGCTGTGCCAACGGCTGCGTTCGAACCACCACAGACCCAGCGCCAGCACGGTCAGGCCGATCAGCATCAGCCCCATCGCATCGATGCCGCGCTGCTTGCCCAGTACCCACAGCAGCCAGATGGCGGTGAGGTACATCGGGAACGCCATCACGTGCTTGAAGGTTTCCATCCATGCGCCCGGCTTGGGCAGGCGCTTGGCCAGCGCCGGCACGAAACCGATCAGCAGGAACGGCAGTGCCAGGCCCAGGCCCAGTGCCAGGAACACCAGCATCGCCAGGGCAGGCGGGGCGGTGAAGGCGTAGGCCAGTGCCGGGCCCATGAACGGCGCAATGCAGGGGCTGGCGACCACGCAGGCCAGCACGCCGGTGAAGAAGTCACCACTGGGGCCGCTGCGCTTGGCCAGGTTCTGGCCCAGTTGGCCTGCGCTGCCGCCCAGGGTGAACAGCCCGGACAGGCTCAGGCCCACCGCGAACATCAGGTACACCAGTGCGGCGATGAACCACGGGTGCTGCAGCTGGAAGCCCCAACCGGCAGCCTGGCCGGCCGCGCGCAGGGCCAGCACCAGTGCGCCGATCGCGGCAAATGCAACCAGCACGCCAGCGGTGTACCAGAGCGCGTGGTTGCGTGCGCGCTGGCGGCTTTCGCCGCTCTGCGCCACGCCAAGTACCTTCAGTGACAGTACCGGCAGTACGCAGGGCATCAGGTTCAGGATCAGGCCACCGGCCAAGGCCAACAGCAATATCCACAGCAAGGAACCATCGCCTGCGGCCTGCGCCGGCGGCTGGCTGCGGCGGGTGTTGTCGGCCGATGCATCCGGTGCGGCCTCGGCCAGGCTGGCGGCCTCGGCGGCCGGCCGGACCACCAGTGGCTGCGGTGCCGGCGGGTTGGCCGGGTCGATCAGCGGCATCGGAGTGACGTCGCCCTTCTTGCCGGCCGGCAGCGGCGGAATCACCAGCGGGGCGACCGCCAGTTCCTCCTTCTCCTTCTGCGAGACCTTGCCGGCAGGCAGTGACAGCCGCACCCGGCGGGTCATCGGTGGGTAGCAGATGCCATCGGTCTGGCAGCCCTGGAAGGTCACGACCAAGGTGGCCGGGGTTGCGTCAGGCTTGTCACGGCGCAGCGGCAGCGGCACGTCGACCTGGTCGAAGTACACCACCACGTTGCCGAAGTGTTCGTCGCGGTAGGGCTTGCCGGCTGGCCACTGCGGTCGGCCGGCGCGCACGCCGTCGGCGCCTTCCAGTGCCAGCGAGGTGCGGTCGCGGTACAGGTAGTAACCCGGTGCGGGCGAGAAGCGCAGCAGCAGGCGGTTGCCGTTGTCGACGATGGCTTCGAAGCCGAACGCCTTTTCCGAGGGCAGCGGCAAGGCCTGCACGGCAGCGGTGCCGGGCAGGTTGAGGCCGCCACCGCTGTTGCCGGCGAGCGGGTTGAACAGGGGCGCAGCCGAAGGGGCGGGCGCGGCGGCGGGGGCGCCACCGTTGGCGGCGGGCAGCCGCACTTCGACCGTGCGCTTCTGCGGCGGATAGCAGACGCCGGCATCGGCACAGCCCTGGTAACGGACTTCCAGGGTGACGCTGTTGACGCCCGGGTCGGCGGTGCCGGGAAGGATGGAGCGCAGCTGGCGATGGTAGGTCTCGACGTCGCCAAAGAACTCGTCGTGCTTCTTTTCCCCCTGCGGCATCTGCAACGCACCGGCGGTGAAGCCGGGGCCGGCCTTGACGCTGGTGCGGTGGTGATAAAGGTAATAGCCCGGGGCGATGTCCCAGCGCAGCTCGATGCGGTCGCGGCTGGGCGCTTCGGCGCGCAGCGCAAAGGCCTGGTCTACCGGCAGCAGGTCTTTTTCATTGATGGCCAACGCCGGCAGGGCGGCCAGGGAAAACAGGCAGAAGGCGGCAAATTGTCGCAACAGCATCATTAATTATGTTTCCTCCCGGGTCTGCGCCCGGATCCAGTCCAGATACGCCGGCAAGCCGGCGCTGGGGGAGATCGCCACGATCTCCGGCAATTCATACGGGTGCTGCCGCCTGATGGCGGCGCTCAGCGCGTCCAGCCGATCAGCGCAGGTCTTGATGATCAGCTGAACCTCTTCAGCTTGTTCAATCTGCTCCTGCCAGCGGTACACAGACCGCATCGCAGGCAACAAGTTCACACAGGCAGCCAAACGCTGCTCTACCAGGGTTTGAGCCAAGGCCTGCGCGGTTTGTTCGTCGGGGCAGGTGCAGAAGACCAGTCTTACGTCCATCCGGCCATTGTCGCAGAAGCGGTTACGGCACTTTCAGGTGGAAGTGTTGACATCGTTGTCATCAATTGTATATTGCGGCCGGTCACAGTTTCACCTGGTTTTCATCTGACAACGGATGTCGGCCAATTCTTACGAAGTTCACTCCACGGCGGATGCAGGTGTTCGCAAGGCTCTACAGGGGGGCGTATGCAACAACACAACAACCGGGGCTTCACGTTGATCGAGCTGATGATCGTCGTGGCCATCATCGCGATCCTGGCTGCCATCGCCATGCCGCTGTACTCGGACTACGTCCTGCGCAGCAAGATCCGTACAGCGCAAAGCGATTTGATGGCGTTGTCCAGTACGGTGGAGAACTTCCGCCAGCGCACCCTGGGCTACCCGGCCACTGATGCCGCCGCCAAGAAGGGCTGGAACGCGGCGACCAAGGCCGGCCAGTTCACCTACACCTACGCCGCCAGCAGCGGTGGTTATGAGCTGAAGGCCGTCGCCGGTAGCGCACTGGGCAAGGCCAGTGGTTGCACGCTCAAGCTGGACTCCGGCAACAGCCGCACCGTCTCCGGCAACTGCGCCGGCGTGAGTGACTGGCCATGAGTCGGCGTGCCACGGGTTTTTCACTGATCGAATTGATGGTGACCCTGGCAGTGATGGCGGTACTGGCGCTGGCAAGCATGCCGTTCGCGCGCCAGTGGATCGACAGCAACCGGCAGATGCAGGCGCGCAACCTGTTGTGGGAGGCTGTGTCGCAGACCCGCTCGTTGGCCTTGCGCAATCCCGAGCATGTCATCGGCGCCGCCACGTCGGCCCGTCTGCAGCGCAGTGAGCGCAGCCTGCAGGTCCTGCGCGGCGATGGCAACGAGGTGCTGTGGCAGGGCGAACTGCCACGTGGCGGTGAGTATCGCCTGACGGGGGGCGATGACTACGCCGATGCCGAGGCGCTACAGGCCGCGGCAGACCAGTTGTCGTGCGTGGCCTTCGACAACCGCGGCCAGCGCTTGCCCGGCGCTGCCAGTTGCAGCAGCGGTGCCACCCATTCGCGTATTGCCGTTGGCATGAACAGCCAGGATCCACTCTATGTCGATCTGCTTTGATCCGCCGCGCCGCCAGCGCGGCGACATGATGCTGGAAGCCCTGGTCGGGGTGCTGATCACCAGCATCATCGGTGCCGGGCTGGCGCATGTCGTGGCCAATGTGATGAACAGCCAGCGCGATGCCAAGGTGGAAAACCTGATGGTGGAACGCCTGCGCGACAGCCTGCATGGCCAGGGCGTGGGCCTGTGCGGCAGCGCCACGCTGGAGATCAGCCTGCCCAACGGCGAGGCCAGGAACGCGGCCGTCAGCTGCGAGCCGGCAACGGCCACGCTGGCCATGGCGGGCGTGGAACGCACCGTGGAGGCGCCGCAGCGGGTGGACCTGACCGTCACTGCCAGTGACCTCGGCAACAAGGGCGCTGGTGAAGACGATCCCGACCTGCTGGTCTCGACGAGGCAATGAGCATGCACCTGCACACTGTTTCCGGTATCGGCGGCCAGCGGCAACGCGGTCAGAGCCTGATCAGCATGATGGTGGGTCTGGTGATCTCGCTGATCACCATCGCCGCGATGATGACGCTGTACAAGACCATGGTGGAAGTCTCCAGCAATGCCTCGCGTTCGGCATTGCGTGATGGCCAGGTGTCGGCTGCATTGTTGTCGGCACAGATCGAACTGCAGAGTGCGGGCTTCGGCGTGCCGGCCGCAGACAGTTTGAACAGCAAACTGCACGTACGCGATGCGGGCAAGGAGCTGGTATGGCGTTACAAGGCCGACCTCAGCGCCAGCGACTATGTCTGCTCCGGCCTGCGGTTGGTGGACGGCGAGGGCCTGTACCGGTTCACCTCCAAGGCCTGCAGCAACGCCGAGGTGGCGGCATGGGACAGCAGCGAACAGCAGTTGCTGGCCGGCGGTGCCGCATTCTTCACGCCCGCGCAGAAAGATGGCAACGCCTTTGCGGCGGGGGAAGAGGAACTTGGCGCGATGACGCTGGCCCCGGGCTATGTGTTTTCGCTCAAGGGTCAGCGCCAGTGCCTGCCCTACATGCAACAGGATTTCAGTGCCACGCCCAGCGCCGCCGTGGGCCAGCAGTTGGCATTGGAGCGCAGTGATGCCAGCAGCCATCTGTTCGTGGCCTGCCTGCCCAATCTCGCAGTGATCACCAGCTGATGCACAAGGAGCACGCGCGTATGGACAAGAATCGCTTTTCCGCCTGGAAGCGCCAGCGCGGTGTCGCCACCCTGCTGATCGTGCTGATGGTGGGGCTGGCGGTATCGGTGACGGTTGCTGCCACCATTTACTCGCTGCGCGGTACCCAGTCACAGCAGTTGACCACGCATTCGGCAACGGCGGCACAGGCCGCTGCCTGGCGCGGTGTCGAAGCGCTGCGGCTGTATCTGCTGCAGGTGGAAACAAGTGTATGGCCGGGCTGGGTAGGCAACGACGCCAAGCCGGTCACCGGACTGGAGGCGCTGGGCGTGCGCGCTGCCACGGTGACTTCGGTGGCAGCTGCCGGCAGCGATCACTACCAGGTGACCGCGCGTGTTACCGGCACCGCAGGCGTGGGCAACGCCTTGACCACCGCCACGGTGGAGGTGGTCTATGACGTGCTGCCCGGCAGCGGTACGCCGGGGACGCCACCGGTCTGTGCGTCCATGCCGAAGGCACCGATGGTGTTCAACGGCGATCTTGATTACAGCGGTGGCAAGCTCGACGTCACCAATGCCGTGGACTACGAGAACATCGTGGTCGCCGGCAACCTGACCATCGGTGGCGGTTCCACTGCGCGCATCTCCGGCTGCGTCAAGGGCGATGTCTCCATGACCGGCGGTGGTATCACCGACAACGGTCATCTGTATTCGGAAGGCAGCATCCGCATCGATGGCATGGGCAATCCCAGCGGCACCACCTTGTGGGCACGCAACATCCAGATCGGCAACGGCGTCAGCGGTGGCAACTACAACGCCATCAAGGCAGGCGCATATGCCGTCGGGGTCTACTCCGGCACGCAGCTCATCGGCACCGCCGAGGTCGGCGGGCGCTTGATCCCGGGTACCGTTACCGGTGACACGCCCTGGGTGACCGGTACCGTTGCGCCGTTGAACAGCGGTCACGTGGTGGTCACCCTCACCGACGAGAGCCAGTTCCTGCTGGATTTCGGCAAGCAGGACAGTGCGGGCAACCCACTGCTGAGGGTTGATCCCAGCACCGGTCTGCTGACGGGCGCGGCCGATGCCGAGCGCTTGAAGGGCGCGGACGATGCCAGCCTGCCGGATGGGCTCAGCTTCCGCTCCACCCGCATTGCCGGTGGCACGGTGGGGCTGGCAACGCTCACCGTTGGCCAGCTGTGGGGCTATAACGTCACCGTGTCCGGCTGGAGCGGCAAGTACGAGACGCTGTGGGCGAGCGGCACCATCGCAATGACCTCGGGTACGGTCAAGAACCTGCTCGGTGGCGGCAACATGACGGTCACCGAGGTCTCGGTGACCGGTGCGGGCCAGCTCGCTGGCAGCATCAACAAGAGCCTCGGCAACGTGCAGGCCAACCAGGCCGGGGCGACGCCGGGCCTGCCTGGCATCCCCTACTGCGAAGCGCGGGTGAAGCCGGTTGATGCCGACAACTTCCTGGGCATGGCCAACTACGCTTTCAGCACGGTCGACGGCGCGCCGCAGCTGACCATCCGCAACGTCAAGCGCGCCAATGGCGAATCCATCGACGGCGTATACCCGCTGAAGAATCCCAATGCGGTGCAGCTGGCACTCCTGCAGGAACTGATGACCTGCAACAACACCAATGACAAGGGCTGCCTGAACGCCCTCCAGCGCGATGGCAGCTGGTTGTTGCACGGCGTCGGCAAGATGCCGGCGGGCGTGCTTTGGTTCGACCAGTCGGTGAAGATCGATGGCACCAGCACCGAAATGCTGAACAGCATCGTCGTGCGCGGGTGTGACGATCCGGAACAGGCGACCTGTGGCGGCAACATCACCTTCACCAGTGCCGGTCACCGGGATCTCATCGCGCCGAACTTTGCCGGTGCCACCCGGGTCTGCGGCGGCGACTTCTATCCGAGCAACCTGTGCGCCAGCCGTTCGCAGTTCGTCGAATGGGAAGGGCAGGGAGCCGACGGCAAGCCACAGACCTACCAGGGCCTGCCGATCGCCAATACCGCCGTCATCGCCGAAGGCGGTGCCTCGATTGCCGGTTGGGAACTGCGTGGCAGCGTGATGCTGGGCAAGCAGTTGTCGACCAGCGGTGCCACGGTGACCATCCATGGCAGCCTGACCGTAGGCAGCAACCAGACGTCCAACACCACCATCTCGGCCGGTGGCATCTCGGTCGATGTTCCCAGTGGTGGTGGCCTGAACCTGATACCCGTGTGCAGCACCGGCAGCAGCGGGCTGCCGGCAAGCCCGGCCAGTGCCTCGGTGCAGTGGTCGCGATACCTGTGATATTCGAAAAAAAGTAGTTCAGCCTGCAGTCCGGGCGGCTCTCTCTTGGTATGGCGTGTCCCGCAATCCCCCGGGGCACGCCATTTTTTTTATTGGCGTTGACTTCGTTGGTTTTCGTGGTGAAACCGGCATTCCCACGCAAGCGGGGAAAAGGCTGTTTTCACTGATTTTCAGATGAATCCCGAATCATCCTGGCGGCAACCTGCCTAAAGTCGAAGGAATAGTCCTTCGCCTTGTGCCGTGCGCGGCAGGAAGCTGCATGCCAGAAAATTTCAAGAGTTCACCGTCCAAGCACGGCGTCGGAACTTCAACGTTTGTGGCGGCGAAATCAGCAGCTGACACGCTGATCCCTGCCAACGCATTGAAGGCAGCCGATGCCGCGCTGCAATCCATCGATGGTGAAATCGCTGCCAAAGCGCATAAGGCTGTCGCGGCGGTTTCGTCTGCGGTGGGCGTGGTGCAGGCGCTGCAAGGTGACAACGTTGCGGGAGTGATTGCCGCCAGCACGCCGCTGGCAGGCATTGCTGTTCCGGAGCTTTCAGCTCTGATGGGCGCGGCGTCCGATGCCACCACCCTGGCGCAGTCCTTTGTTACCTCCCCCGGTCTGCCTGCATTCGCGACGCCGCCGTTTGTCGCTGCCACCAGCCTGCCAGCGCTGGCGACGCCCCCCTTTGTCCCTGCCACGTTGATTCCCGACGAGCACCCGTTGGGCGGCCAGGCCGTGCAGGATTTCATCCGCAAGCCCGAGTTCTACGCGCCGCCGATGGCCCGCCTGCGCGAAGCCTTCGACGAGGAGCGCGGCGTACTCGAGGACAAGGGCCGCCTGCTGCGCTTGCACGCGCCGCTCAGCGGAGACAAGCGGCTGTACGCATCGGCGATGGAAGGAAGCAGCGCGCTGTCGGACCTGTACTGCTATCGCCTGCAGTTGCTGTCGCGAAATGCGGGTATCGACCTGCAGGAAGTGATGGGCAATAGCTTCACCGTCGGCATCAAGCTGGCTGATGGCAGTGAGTACCCGGTCAATGGATACGTCACCTCCTTCGGCTTCGCCAGCACCGACGGCGGCCTTGCGGTGTACAGCGCCGAGCTGCGGCCGTGGCTGTGGTACCTGGGCGCGCGCATCAACAGCCGCATCTTCCAGGACATGTCGGCGTTGGATGTGCTGGACGTGGTGTTCAAGGACTATGGCGGCCTGCCGGACTACCAGGTGCGGGTTACTCGCAGGCCCGGCGCGGAAACCTATATTGTCCAGTACGACGAAAGCGACCTGAACTTCGTCAGCCGCCTGCTTGAGCGCTACGGCCTGTTCTACTACTTCGAACATCGCGCCGATGGCCATCGTCTGGTCATCAGTGATGACTCGGCCGACAGCGCGTTCTGCCCGCCGCAAACTGGTCATGCCGTGGTCCGCTACAACGCCGGCGATCATGTAGACGCGCAGGACACGCTCACCGCACTGGCGGCCTACCGCAATTTCCAGCCCAGCGCGGTGGCCTTGAATACCTTCAAGTACGCCGATCCGTATGCGGTGCAGTATGTGGAGCAGCCCACGGTCGCCCACCAAGGCGAGGTGCCGAAGTTGACCGTCTATCACGGCAATCCGGCTTACGCCTATCCGGACAAGAAAGCCGGCAGCCGCGACGCCCAGCATCTGATGGAGGCCTACGAATGGCAGGCCAAGCTGTTCATGGCGCAATCGCAATGCCGTGGCATGCAGGCCGGCCACACGTTCCAGTTGAGTGGCCATCATTGGTTTGAAAGCGAGGCCGATGCCGACTTCCTGGTGGTTGGTACGCAGATCAATGCGCGCAACAACTTCAATCTGGACGGCAACAGCGCAGGCCAGGCGGATGTGTATGACAACAGCCTGACCATGATCCGCCGCAAGGTGCCGTACAGGCCGGTTCGTCATCACGCCAAGCCCGCCATGAAAGGCCCGCAGACCGCGACCGTGGTTGGCCCGGCGGGTCAGGAGATCCACACCGACAAGCTCGGCCGCATCAAGGTGCAGTTCCCGTGGGACCTGGAAGGCAAGCACGATCAATCGAGCTCATGCTGGATACGTGTTTCCCAGCCCTGGGCCGGGCGCGGCTGGGGCACGGTGTCGATTCCCCGCATCGGCCAGGAAGTGCTGATCGACTACATCGAAGGTGACCCGGACCGCCCGGTGTGCACCGGGCGCCTGTTCAACGCCCAGCAGACCATGCCGTTCGACGGTCCGGATGGCGGCACCGTCATGGGCTTCATCAGCAATTCCACGCCTGGTGGTGGCGGTCAGTGCCGCATGACGATCCGCGATACCGCCGGCAAAGAGCTGATTGATCTGTATTCGCAGAAGGATATGAACATCACCGTGCTGGATGCAGAAACGCACGTGGTGGACAAGGGCAACCGCTCGGTCACGTTGAAAACCGGTGACGAGTCAAAGACGCTGGCCCAAGGCGGGCTGAGCGAAACCATCGCCAAGATGCGTTCCACCGATGCCAATACGGTACAGGTCAAGACCAAGGGGAAAACCGATAGCCCGGGTACGCAGCTGTACGAGGCCAGCGACCAGATCAAACACGCCGTAGGTGCTGGCAGCGTCACGATGACGAAAGAAATGATCAAACTGGAGTTTGGTCCGTCCAGCATCGTGATCAGCAAAAAAGGCATCTTCATCGATGGCCCGGTAGTCCATCTGAATAAAGAAAAGAGCTGAGAAGAATGTTCGCTATCAATGAAGGCACCATCCAGATTCCCGCTGCGTGGAAGGACGAGAGCATCAATGTGCTTACTACCGCGCAAGGCAATGGCACCGGGCTGAGCTTCACCATTTCCCGCGACACACTGCCGTGGGGCATGGCGTTTGAGAGCTTCGCAAAGAAGGAAATTGCGGCAATCGCCAGCAGTCTGAAGGACCACAAACAGCTGGAACTGCTGCCCATGCAGGTGGATGGCCGTGAAGCCATGTTGTCCGAATTCAGCTGGTCATCGGCGCAAGGGCCGATCCATCAATGCATGGTGCTGACTGCCGAACAACAACGTGCGCTGATTTTCACCGCCAGTATGCCGGGGCTGATATCGCAGGAGCAGAAGCAGCAGATTCTGGCCCTGGTGGAGACCTTCCGCTTTCGCACCGGCCAAGACAAAAGCGCCGTCGTAGCGCAATAAGTGTCGGAGGGGAAAACCAAACCATGACGGTGCAGACAAGCGTTGCAGTGGGTGCGGCCAACAGCGCTCGACGCAATGAAATCATGGATATAGTGCGCCAGCCGCCGCAGGACAGTTACAGCATTCCAAACCCCGATGTCAGCGATTTTGATAGGGGCAACAACAACGTGCTGGATGTCCTCGAAAGCGAGGAGTTCAACTACGGATTGATGGGGGCATCGGCGCTGGGTTCTGCGGGTGTGGCTGCAGCGGGCGCGGCGAGTGCTGGCGTTGCCGCTGCTGGCACTGCAGCGGCTGTCTCGCTGGGAACGTTCGCTATTGCCGCTGGCGCGGGCATGGCAGGAGGTTATCTGGGCAGCATGGCCGGCGCCGGCCTGGCGGATCTGTTCTGCGGCACGTTGGGCGGCGGCAAGAAAGTCGCCACCGAGGGTGATGCGCCGGCGCGCATGGGCGACCCGATCGGGCATATCAACAAAAACGCCGCCCTGTGGGGCGCCATCATTGGCGCGGCTGCCGCGATCGCCATTGTCGCAGTGACCGTGGCAACCTGTGGTGCCGGTCTGCTTGTGCTCGCTGCCGCCGCTGCTACCGCAGGATTTGTCGGCGCAGGTATCGCCACCTTTGCATCCACCGCTGGGCAGTATGGCGACAACAAAGGTGTCATCGCCGAAGGCTCAGCAAATGTGTTCTTCGAGGGCAGGCCCGTCGCGCGGGTTGGCGATCGGGTGGCGTGCTCCGAACACCCGGGGCCAAGCCTGCTGGCTGAAGGCGCCAAAACCGTCTATGCCAATGGCCGCAATATCGTGCGTGTTGGTCATCGCAGCACCTGTGATGGCAACGTCAATGACGGCTGCAGGACGATAGTTGAAACCATTGAAACGGCCGTGATCCATGAGGTCAAAGACAGCCGCTCACCTGCGCTGCGCTGGGCCAACATTGTTGTGAATCTGCTGCCGTTGCCGCGTGGAAAGAAACCGAAGCCTGGTGCCGATGCGCCGCCACAGCAGCAGAAGCCGAAACCGGATGCGCAACCGAAGCCGAAGCAAGATCCACCCCCTGCGCCCAATACCTCCAAGCCTGCTACTACCTCCTCCAAAGGCAGCGGCAGTCAACCGGGGACAAATAAATGCGTCAGCGATCCTGTTGACATCGGCACCGGCGACTTCCTGCAGCAGTGGCCAGTACTGGCGCTACCCGGAACCTTGCCACTACAGCTCACCCGAAGCTATCGCTCGACGGCGTCGTTCCGTGGTGCGTTTGGTGACAAGTGGATGGATGAATGGTCGCAGCGGCTGGAGCTGGATGGCGAAACCGCCACCTTGCATACACCGCATGGCGCGACGCTCGTATTCCATACGCCGGATGACGAGGTACAGGCCGTCAATCTTCGCGAGCGCCGTTACTGCCTGTTCGGCAGGCGCTCGCAAGTGCTGCGTCTGTTCGACCGCAGCACCCGCACGGTGCTCAGCTTTGGCCAGGAAGATGGTCAAACACGACGCTTGAGTGACATCGAGGATATCAACGGTAACCGCATCCGCTTCCACTACGCCAACGGCGCGCTCGCCCGCATTGAGCACAGCGACGGCTATGCATTGCTGGTGCAGTGCCTTGATCGCCGGGTCATCTCGGTACAGGTGCAAGGCGGGGCCGAGGATGGTTTGGAACTTCTGCGTTGTAGCTATGACGCCGACGGGCGGCTGGCGCAATGCCGTAGCCATCAGTTTGGAACCCTGTTCCATGGCTATGATCGTGATGGCCGCATGCTGCGCTGGCACGACACTGCGCTCACCGGCGCACACGTGGAGTACGACGCAAGGGGCCGCGTGCTGAGTACGCGCACCGACAGTGGCCACTATGCAGATCGCTTCGTCTATGACGACGTGCGGAACTGCGCTCTCTACTACGACGCTGAAGGCGGCTGCAGCCAGTACTATCATAATGCCGAAGGCCTGATCATTTGCCAGATTGACCCCCTCGGCCATCACTGGCTGACGGAGTGGGACGAGAACAACCTCAAGCTGTCGCAAACCGATCCACTGGGGCGGGTTACCCGCTTCGAGTACAACGATTTTGACGAGCTGGTGCAGGTCAGCCATCCGGATGCGTCGTGGGAGCGCTACGGCTATAGCAGCCTTGGTGCCCTCACATCGGCCGCAAGCTCGGACGGAACCCAGTGGGGGTTCAGCCATGATGCACGCGGAAACCTGATTGCTGCGGTCAATCCACTCGGTCAGCGTACCTGCTATCGCATCAGCGGGAACGGCCAGCTGCTGCGCCAGGAGAACCCGGATGGCACACAGCTGCGTCTGGACTACGACCGCTACCAACGGCTCACCAAGCTGACCCGTGCCGATGGCAGCCAGCATACGCTGCACAAGGATCTGTTCGGCAGGACAGTGGAAAGCCAGGACGCACTCGGCCAGTCGACCCGCTATGAACACGCCGATCATGCCAATCCGCGCGGCTCCGTCAGCAAGCTTATCCTCGCTGACGGCAGCACACAGCAGATCAGCTACGACAGCGAGCGCCTGCCGATATGTCATAGCGATGGCGAAGGCCGCACCACGCATTACCAGTACGGTGCTTTCGATCTGCTGGAGCACGTGCACTATCCGGCAGGTGGTGGCTTGCAGCTGGGGTACGACAAGCTGACCCGGCTGGTCTGCGTCACCAACGGCGTCGGCGAAAGTTATCGCTACGAGTACGACGCAGCCGGCCGCCTGATCAAGGAGACCGACTACGGCGGCGCGCAGACCCGCTATGACTACAACGCTGCCGGTTGGCTGCACACCACCCAGCGCCCAGACGGCTCCACGGTTGGTTACGACTACCACCTCGCCAGTGGCCGGCTGCTGGCGATCCGCCGCCGCTCGGCCCATCCCGATAGCCCAAGCATCGATACCAAGCTCGACTACGACGATCACGGTCGCCTGATCCGCGTCAGCCACGGCGACAGTGTGCTCGAGTACGAACGTGACGCTGTGGGCCGTCTGCTGGCTGAGCGCAGCAACGGCCGCGAAGTGCGCTGGAGCTACGACGAACTCACTGGTGCTCCCAAGGAACTGAGCGCCGACCACCAGGTGCACTGGGCTTACGACGTCAATGGCGCCTTGACGTCGCTGGGCATTGAAGGTCATGCACCGCTGCAGATCCAGCGTGATGCCTTGGGTCGCGATGTGCAGCGGCACAGCGCAGCAGGCTTCCAGCTGGCGCAGCAATTCAATCCACTGAGCTTGCTCACCAAGCAAACTGCCGGCAGTACGCCAAGTGACGATGCATTGTCGTACCCGTCGCACGCCTATGGATTGCAGGGGCAGGCAACGGTGGTGCAGCGCAGCTATCAATACGACCGCGCCTTCAATCCCGTGCAGATCGACCAGCGCTGGGGCAGCAGCCGTTTCCGCTACAACGGCAACAACCAGGTCATCGGCCAGCATCTGGACGGCAGCGCGCATCAACCATCGCTGGACGAAAGCTTCGTCTACGACGGTGCCCTCAATCTGGTCAACCGCACGTTGTCCAATCTCCCAGGGGTAGAGCGCCATAGCGTGCAGCAACGTGCCGGCCGCATAGTTCGCCAGGGTGGCACCACGTATCGCTACGACGCGCAGGGCCGCCTGTGTGAGAAGACAGAACAGCCCAATGGCTTCCGGCCGCAACACTGGAGCTACCGCTGGGACGCCGACAACCGGTTGATCGAGCTGACCACGCCCAAGGGTGAACGCTGGCGCTACGCATACGATGGGCTTGGGCGGCGTATCCGCAAACTGAAAGTGATCGCAGGCGGGCTGCGGGATTCAGGGCCGGATGGCGATTCGCTGGCAGGCCCAAACGACGGATCAACCGCGGCGCGCGCAGCGGATACAAAGCGCATTGTTGTGGGTGAGGAATATTTGTGGAGCCGGGATCAGCTGATTGAAGCGGCGCCGATCTACGCCGATGGGACCGTGGCCTACGATCAAGCCACGCAATGGGCCTACGCACCCGGCGGCCTGACCCCGCTCGCACAGAAGCGCGCAGATAAGCTCTGGTATGTCGTCTCCGACCACGTCGGTACGCCGCGCGAACTGCTGGACGAAACCGGTGAATTGGTCTGGAGCAACAGCCCCAAGGCCTGGGGCCAGCAACGCGTATGGCGCCGAGCAGCCGCCAACGACGACGCAGTGGATTGCCCGATCCGCTTTCCCGGGCAGTACTACGACGCCGAGAGCGGTCTACACTATAACCGGCATCGTTACTATGATCCGCACGGTGCGCAGTACTTGTCGCCTGATCCGTTGGGATTAGGCGGAGGGCTCAGGCCACAAGGGTATGTAGATAATCCGAATACGCATGTTGATCCCTTGGGTTTGACGGCTTGCCCACCGCCGACGCAAGGGCTTGATCCAAATGATCCTTATGTCCTGTTCAATACAATGCATGGTACTGCGCAGCCAAAACCACGGGGGGTTGGCCCCAATGGAAATCGACTCCAATCCCATCATGGTCTACAGCAGGAGTGGGCAAAGCAAAATCTGCCAGGATATAACCCGAACCTTGCACCCACGATCACCATTGAAACCGGAAAGGGGTCTCCGCACACCGCGATCTCGAATGCACAAAATGCAAGATACAGAGACCGAAAGGACAGTGGGCAGGGGGTCTGGAGTTCAACGTTGGATCAGGAGCTAAATAGTATCCCAGAAGATCTTAGGTCTGCTGGATTTAGTGGCGCTACAATCTCTAAGGTCTTGGCGCAGCAATACAGTATGCTCGACAAACTTGGTGTTTCATATCAACGAGTTTCGGGGTTTTGAAATGAACTTGTCAAAAGATGTTCGGCTTCTGGCTAGTAAGCAAGGGGCGTCGCTACGGGATGTTGAAAAACTTAAAAATGTATTCCCGCTGATTCCCGATGATTATGTGTCACTTTCGCTCGAAAAGACCGAAATGGAGTTTGAAGCAAAGTCCGGGCAGTACTTTAGGATATGGGGCCCGAAAGGATGTATTGAAATGAATGAAGCTTATATGTTCACCAAGTACATCCCGGGCGCAATACCCTTTGGGGACGACGGCGGAGGAAGGACATTTCTCTTCATGAACGGGGCTTCAGGGGAGGGGGTTTACCTTGTTGGTAATGGGAATATCGATCCGGAGGAGGCTGTCCATATTTGCGGAAGCCTCGCTGACTTGCTTGAGAATGGAGCAGGTATAGATTCGATTTCGTATTGATAGTGCGAAATGCTGGGAAGGATAGGGGCAGCGTGAGGTTTACTTTGTGATGTCGAAGTCGCGTTGTTCCCCGGCTAACGTA
This sequence comes from Stenotrophomonas sp., assembly GCF_032066555.1. Taxonomy (GTDB): domain Bacteria; phylum Pseudomonadota; class Gammaproteobacteria; order Xanthomonadales; family Xanthomonadaceae; genus Stenotrophomonas. The sequence goes on along the minus strand of NZ_DAMBKV010000011.1, from coordinate 127,707 downwards.
AATGGCCCCTTTGGCTAACATTTTAAAAGGGGTGCTGCTCTTGGTGGTTTTGTTTCGAGCGGCGCCTCGGCCTGGCCCCATTGGGTGGCATGTAATGACCTATCGGTTTCTGCTCAGGCCAAGCGGGTGGCGCGCAGGCGCTGTATCAAATTGAGCAACGTCCTGCGCGCTGTTGGCAGCTGCTGAGAGAATCAGCTTTCGCTTGCTGTCGGGGATTCGGCGTGGGTCAGGTCGATGCGGTGTTTTCTGGCGTAGGCATCCTGCATCTGCTCCAGCTCCTCGGTGAGCTCGTCGAACTTGGTCGCGGTCGCATCCATTGCTTCAAGCAAGGGTGCTGCCTGCTCGTCGCTGAAACCATCCAGCAGGTCGGTGAGCTTGAGCATGGAGTCATACCAGATCACCGCCTCTTGTAGTGACGTCACCAGCTTGGCGTCCAGTTCCGCAGCATCGTCCGGAATCTTCAGCGCCTTCATCTGGTGGCGCATGTCCACCGCGTTCTGGTGCGCATTGCCCAGGCGGGATTTGAAGTTGGACAGGCCCCATGGCCTGGGTCAGACGTTCAGCGTCATTGCCGCCGCGGGCGCTGTAGACGGCTTCGGCTTGAACGTGTGTGAGGAGCTGGGCTTCTCTTCGGTCAGGAAAAAGGGAGGGCAGAAGGAGATCTGGATGCCGCTGGCAACGGGGGGGGGGGGCGACTTCCCGGCCGCCATCCATGCGCGACGGATCCCAGGCAGCGTCTTGAACGGTGGCGTCTGTGGTTGCGTACTTGTGCAGGCATGGCAATGACACTTTCAGTGCGCAGGGACGCCCAAGGGGCGACATCCACTCCGGCATGGGGGAGGGCCGGGAGGTGCCTGTGCAGGAGGGGGCTGTCCGCGGCGGCGCTTCGGCATTGCAACTGGTGGACCCATTGCGCGGCCGTATCTTGGGGATCACTGGATGGCACGGGATTACATGATGCATGTCCTGGGGCAGCTGACTTGGCGCGGCGATAGGCCCCGCCGCCCGGCCGGCGGTACCCCCCAATCAATTTGCCGGCCTGCCCTTGAAAGGTCCCCGGCCAGCCCCATCTCCCAGACAAGCCCGTTCGACGGGTCTTTTTACGCGTGATGCCGGCATCCCCTTGGTTTTACCGCTGGTGTCGCCGGAATTTCAGGCCAATCAATTACTTAAGAGGTCTTTCATGAGCATCAAGCCGCTTCACGACCGCGTTGTGGTCAAGCCGATCGAAGCCGACGAAATCTCCGCCGGCGGCATCCTGATCCCGGATTCGGCCAAGGAAAAGTCCACCAAGGGTGAAGTCGTGGCCGTGGGCCCGGGCAAGCCGCTGGACAACGGTTCGGTGCGCGCCCCGTCGCTGAAGGTTGGCGACAAGGTCATTTACGGCCAGTACGCCGGTTCGTCCTACAAGGCCGAAGGCGTCGAGTACAAGGTGCTGCGCGAAGACGACGTGCTTGCCGTCATCGGCTGAGCCGCCGCGCCACCTGTTCCTGTAATACCCCTTTCCCGATAAAAGCAGCCGAGCTTGGCTCGGCTCTACTCAGAGGTAATCGCAATGGCTGCCAAGGATATTCGTTTCGGTGAAGACGCCCGTTCGCGCATGGTGCGCGGCGTCAACGTTCTCGCCAATGCCGTCAAGGCAACCCTGGGCCCGAAGGGCCGCAACGTCGTGCTCGAGAAGAGCTTCGGCGCCCCGACCATCACCAAGGACGGCGTGTCCGTCGCCAAGGAAATCGAACTGGCTGACAAGTTCGAGAACATGGGCGCGCAGATGGTGAAGGAAGTTGCTTCGCGCACCAATGACGATGCTGGCGACGGCACCACCACCGCCACCGTGCTGGCCCAGGCCCTGATCCGCGAAGGCGCCAAGGCCGTTGCCGCCGGCATGAACCCGATGGACCTCAAGCGCGGTATCGACAAGGCCGTGGTTGCCGCCGTCGCCGAGCTGAAGAACATCTCCAAGCCCACCGCTGACGACAAGGCCATTGCCCAGGTCGGCACCATCTCGGCCAACTCGGACGAGTCGATCGGCAACATCATTGCCGAAGCGATGAAGCGCGTCGGCAAGGAAGGCGTGATCACCGTTGAAGAAGGCTCGGGTCTGGAAAACGAGCTGGACGTCGTTGAAGGCATGCAGTTCGACCGCGGCTACCTGTCGCCGTACTTCATCAACAACCAGCAGTCGCAGACCGCCGACCTGGACGACCCGTTCATCCTGCTGCACGACAAGAAGATCTCCAACGTGCGTGATCTGCTGCCGGTGCTGGAAGGCGTCGCCAAGGCAGGCAAGCCGCTGCTGATCATCGCCGAAGACATCGAAGGCGAAGCGCTGGCTACCCTGGTGGTCAACACCATCCGTGGCATCGTCAAGGTCGTGGCCGTCAAGGCACCGGGCTTCGGCGACCGTCGCAAGGCGATGCTGGAAGACATGGCCGTGCTGACCGGCGGCACCGTGATCTCCGAGGAAGTTGGCCTGTCGCTGGAAAAGGCCACCATCAAGGACCTGGGCCGCGCCAAGAAGGTGCAGGTTTCCAAGGAAAACACCACCATCATCGATGGCGCTGGCGAAGCTGCCGGCATCGAGTCGCGCGTCAAGCAGATCAAGACCCAGATCGAAGAAACCTCTTCGGACTACGATCGCGAGAAGCTGCAGGAACGCGTTGCCAAGCTGGCCGGCGGCGTTGCCGTGATCAAGGTCGGCGCCTCGACCGAAATCGAAATGAAGGAAAAGAAGGATCGCGTTGACGACGCCCTGCACGCTACCCGCGCAGCCGTCGAAGAAGGCGTGGTCCCGGGCGGCGGCGTTGCGCTGGTGCGCGCTGTCACCGCTCTGGCCGGCCTGAAGGGCAACAACGAAGACCAGAACCACGGCATCCAGATCGCCCTGCGCGCGATGGAAGCCCCGCTGCGCGAAATCGTTGCCAACGCCGGTGAAGAGCCGTCGGTCATCGTCAACAAGGTCAAGGAAGGCACCGGCAGCTTCGGCTACAACGCCGCTTCCGGCGAATTCGGCGACATGCTGGAATTCGGCATCCTGGACCCGACCAAGGTGACCCGTTCGGCGCTGCAGAACGCAGCCTCGATCGCTGGCCTGATGATCACCACCGAAGCCATGGTTGCCGAAGCTCCGAAGAAGGACGAGCCGGCAATGGGCGGCGCCGGTGGCATGGGCGGCATGGGTGGCATGGGCGGCATGGACTTCTAAGTCCACCGCAGCCTCACCGCTGCCTGTAGTACGCAAAACCCCGCCGAAAGGCGGGGTTTTGTTTTTCGCCCCCTCCCTTTGCCGCAGGCAAGGGGAGGGTTGGGGAGGGGTAGGTTTTGCGGC
>NZ_DAMBKV010000011.1:93496-124279 GCF_032066555.1 Stenotrophomonas sp. | reverse complement strand
GCTTCAATCAGTGCGAGCTTCGCGGCTTACGCCGCTCCCACAATGCCAGCACCCGGCATGTAGTGCCGAGCCATGCTCGGCAGAGGCGTTCCCGACAAAGTCCCTGCCGAGCATGGCTCGGCACTACGCCCCCTCCCTTTGCCGCAGGCAAGGGGAGGGTTGGGGAGGGGTAGGTTTTGCAGCGCTTCAATCAGTGCGAGCTTCGCGGCTTACGCCGCTCCCACAATGCCAGCACCCGACATGTAGTGCCGAGCCATGCTCGGCAGAGGCGTTCCCGACAAATTCCCTGCCGAGCATGGCTCGGCACTACGCCCTCTCCCTTTGCCGCAGGCAAGGGAAGGGCTGGGGAGGGGTAGGTTTTGCAGCGATTCAATCAGTGCGAGCTTCGCGGCTTACGCCGCTCGCAGGTTGAGGATGGCTGGGAAAGCTTCTGCCGAGCGTGGCTCGGCACTACAGGATGGCTGGGAAAGCTTCTGCCGAGCATGGCTCGGCACTACAGGTGCGAGCGGGCCCATTGCACGATGCTGCTGGCCGGCATCGCGCCGGATTGGCGCGCGATCTCGCGGCCTCCCTGCAGCAGCACCATGGTCGGAATGCTGCGGATGCCATAACGCGTGGCGATGGCGGGTTCGGCTTCGGTATCCAGCTTGGCCAGGCGCATGGCAGGCTCCAGCTGCGTGGCCGCTTTCGCGAATTCCGGCGCCATCTGTCGGCAGGGGCCGCACCAGCTGGCCCAGAAATCCACCAGCAGCGGGATCTGCGACCGGTTGGCATGGGCATCAAATGCCGCTGCGTTCAAGACCATCGGTGCCGCCGCGAACAGGCCCTGGTGGCAGCGGCCGCAGGACGGTGACTGGCCCAGACGTGCAGCCGGAACCCGGTTGATGGCGTTGCAATGCGGGCAGGCAATCTGTAGCAGTTCGGAGGCGGTGTCGTTCATCGGCGTAACCAGCGGGCGCGGAACCAGCCATCAGTATGCGCTGTCCTGCTGAACTGCTGGTCACGGCAGGCGTGGAACGCATCATTCAGCGCTGTGCGCAGACGCCCAACGCACCGAGTTCGGCCTTCTGTGCATCGGGCAAGGCGGCCATCAGCGAGGGATCCATGCACGCAGCATGGACCGCATCGAGATTGTCGGCCCGCAGCACGGCCTCACCGACAACGCTGGCTGCCATGCTGGCCTTGCCGGCGGTGGACAGTCCGGCAGTAGTGCCGTGCGGGCCTGGCGAAGGTGTGCGGCGGGCGCTGCCCAGGCCCAGCAGCGGCAGCGTCGACAAGCGGTCGCCGCGGGCCAGCACAACATGATCATGGGCGATGGCATGTACACGCAGCCCGCCGCCGAGCTCGTCACCGACATGCAGTGTCTGTGCGCTGGTGCCTGCAACACGCACTACCGCCAGTGAGCGCTGCGCATGCGCATGCACGAAAGTGGCCAGCAGACGGGGCGCCTGTGCGCCCGATGGCGCTGCATGCAAGGGCGGGCGCTGCCCGTGCGGGCCGCTCTGGCCGAAGGCGTTGCCGACCAGGCAGCTGGATAGGGCGATCAGCCGCAGGAGCAGGATGGAGGGGTTCATTGGCAAGGTCGCGAGCCCGGGGCATGGCGCCCCGGGCGGTAGCCGGTTACGGAATGTTCAAGCCGCGCAGCACGATCAGGTTGTTGCTGCTGAGCAGGGTCAGCAACAGGTTGTCGCTGGGGCTGATGCCGGTCCAGCGCTGGTTGTCGCCGCCGCTGCAGTTGTAGGTGATCAGCGAGCCGCGGCCATTGGTGAGGAAACCACCGGACAGGTCCAGACAACGGCCGCCGCGGGTGATCCTCGGCAGCGCCGAGAAGTCGAATACCTGGGTATCCAGGCTGCGATCACAATTGGCCAGCGTTACCGCCGCCGAGTTGCCACCCGACGAGGACAGGCACTTGGTGGGATAGGCAACGCTGTGGATGGCGCCACGTGCATCGGCCATCCACTGCTCATCCTCGGCACCGCTGCAGGTAGCACTGTCGGCGATGTAGACCGCGGGCGCGCCGTTCCTCTCCTCGGCCTTCAGGCAGTATTTCCTGCTGCCGACCAGCATCGTCTGTGCAGGCGGCAGCAAGGGTGTCTGGCGCAGCTTCAGTGTCTCCAGCAGGCCGACCAGGGCTTGCTTGGCGGCACTGTTGTTGGCTGCCTGCAGGTCGCTGCGGTAGCGGTTCATCCAGCGGTTGATGCGGCGACTGCTGCGTTCCTGTTCCTGATAGGTGAGCAGGGCGGCCTTGGCGGTGGCCGACAGACCGTCATCATTGCTGCCCCAACTGGCATACAGCAGTTCGCCGCGGGAACCCAGGTTGATCACTGGCTTGCCGGCGGCTGCGCTCAGCACTGCTTCCAGTTCCGGCAGTTCCACCGCGCGCAGTGCCGTGTACCCCGCTTCCTTGCCGACCACGACCGGCGCCTTCATGGGCGCAAGATTCTGCGGGAAGCTCATCGTCGCCAAGGTGCTGGCTGCTGCCCCGGGTTCCTGGCACTGCAGGCTCGCCTGCTGCGGCTGGTCGGCCTGGGCCAGATTGACATGCAGTTTGTTGACCGAGCCGTTCTGCAGGACATTGCCGGCCACGGCGATGCGCTTGCTGGCGCCGCCGTTGAAGCTGACCTGCAGCCAGCACTGGCGGCTGCTTGCGTTGGCAACCGGCGTCGGCAGCTCGAACACATTGCCCCAGTTGCCACGGAACGGCGGATACAGCAAGGCCTTGCCGGTACTCGGGTCGTAGCCACCGAGCACGGTGAACACCGGTGCGCCGACCAAGCGTGGCTTGAGGTAGTTGCCGTCGGGCGAGTTGAAGAACAGTTCCTTGCTGGTCGGCACCTTGCCGGTCACCGGTTCCATGCTGCGGGTGTCGGCGTTCCAACCCAGGTAGCCGGTGGGCGAACTCTGGCTGGGAACCGGTTTGTTCAAGCGCTGCTGGATCGCGTTCCTGGTGCTGTAGCCGGTGTAATGCGTGTAGCGCGACAAGGCGCTGGAATAGTGGCCGCCGGACATCGCATCGGTACCGAAGCTGTAGGTGTCGTCGAACACCGGCATGCCGTTCATGCCCCCGGTCTTGGGGCGGCTCCAGTGCAGGTTGGCACGCATGCGCTTGCGGTAGGCGATGTAACCCCAGCCGCTGTCGTGGTGATGGCCGGACCAGAAGTAGTTGTCGCCGGCCTGGCCGGGATAGTGGCCCAGTCCATAGTGGTGGCCGATCTCATGGCTGAACTCGTTGCCGCTGGTGGAGTACACCGTCAGCATGCCGTTGCCGCCGCTCAGGCCATGGCTTTGCGTGCCGTTGCTGTACACGCCCACGGCGTGATGGGCGACCACGTTCTGGAACCATTGCGGCTGTGATTGCCCGGCCATGCCCGAAGCGGTAGCGCCGAAGTTGGCCAGGTTGATGCCCACGCTCACCGTGGACTTGCCGGTGTTCTCGCGCATGTCGCCGCCGTACACGCCACCTTCCACCGCGCTGGCGGTGTCGTAGATGGTGCCGTTGGCGACCATCACCCGGTCGAGCTTGACCGCCTCGTAGTAGGCCACGGTCATGCGCGCGGCCGGAATGGTCTGGAAGTAGTCAGCAGCTGCCTGCGCGGGGCTTTTCAGCATCCAGAACGCATCGCTCTCGCCCGGCGGATCGGTCAGCATGCCCAGGCGGATGCTGTGTACGACCAGTTCGGCCGGTGCGGCAAAATCGATCTTGTCCGCCGCCAGGCTGCCACTGCGCGCCTTGTCATCGCTGATGCTCAGGCTGACGCCGGGCTTCACCCAATCCCACGGGAGTCGCGTGCTCCAGGCGCGCCGCGAATAGTTGTAGTCAGGGCGGCCATCGCTGTTGTTGTAGTCCGAGCGGTACATGGCATTGGGGTGCAGCAGTTGCGCGGTACCCACGACCTTGCCGTCCACCGAAACGGTGACATTCAAGGCTTCGATATCCTGCAGTGCCGGATCCGGGGTGACCAACAGCAAGGCCTCGCGCTCGCTGGTCAGGCGCGGCATGTTCCTGGCTTCGTTGCCATTCGGATCAACGGTGTGGCTCTGCGCGAACTGGATCATCGCCGGGAGTGAGCCCACCAGATCGTTGCGTACGGCGCGCACCGCGCCACTGGCATCGGTGTCGTAGAAGCCCTTCAGGTCCACTTCGTCATAGCGGGCCGAGTTTGGCTCCGGATAGGGATCTGTCGGTGTCGCCGGGGTGATCGGCGTGGCCGGTATGCTCGGCGTGGTGGGTGGATTGCCACCGCCATTGTCATTGTCATTGCCGCCACCGTCGGCAGTGCCATCTCCGCCCGAGCCGCCGACGTCGATGTCATCGCCGAAGCCATCATCGCCATTGCCGTCACCAGGAGCCGGGCCCGGCGGCACCGGCGTTGCCGTGCCGCCGTCCTGGCCACTGCCATTGCCGCCGCCATCGCCGATGCTCGGCGGCGCTTCGCTCTTGTCGCAGGATGCGAGCAATACCACGCTCAATGCCAGCGCAAGCGCGCGCAGGTTGATTGCGTTGTTCAAGTAGTTCTCCCCTTGTTTTGAAGTACAGCAATGAAACCGAGTCGCATGCTCCGGCCCCAAACCGGTCGCTGTGCGGCGCGTGTATGAGCCTGTCAGCGTGCGGGTGTCCGCGCGCCGGCAGGGTCGGAAGCGTTCGTGCCGCGATCGAACAGCTGTGCCGGCGTGGCGGGCAACGGATTGGCGTACTTGCCGCGTGTGCTGGGTGCTTCGCGCAGATCCAGGTATTTGCGTTCGCTCAGGTCGTTGGCGGCGCTCTGGCCAAGGATCACGGTGGGGCGCAGGAAGACCATCAGGTTGCGCTTGACGCGGGTATCGCTGGTCGAGCTGAACAGCTTGCCGAGGCCAGGAATGCTGCCGAGCAGCGGCACGCTGGAGCGGGTATGGGTGACGTCATCCTGGATCAGCCCGCCGAGCACGATCACCTGCCCATCGTTGGCCAGGATGGTGCTCTTGATCGAGCGCTTGTTGGTGATCACGTCGGACAGGGTGATACCGCTGGGCGTGGCCGCCAGCGAGGAGATCTCCTGTTCGATCTCCAGCCGCAGGGTGCCGCCCTGGTTGATGTGTGGCGTCACCTTCAGGGTCACGCCGATGTCCTGGCGCTGGATGGTGGTGAACGGGTTGCTGGTGCCGTCGCCGGTGGTGGTGTACGAGCCGGTCTGGAAGGGCACGTTCTGGCCGACCAGGATTTCCGCCGGTTCGTGGTCCAGGGTCAGCAGTGTCGGCGTCGACAGCAGGTTGTTCTTGGCATTGGTTGAAAGCGCGGTCACCAAGGCACCGAAATTGCTGTTGCCGATACCGAGAATGGCACCGGACGGCAGCGCTGTCGGCGTGCTACCGGCTGCCAGCGAGCCAAGCAGGGTGCCGATCGACAGGCCGGTGTTGTTGTAGTTGATCCCGCCCACGCCGTTGCTGCGGGAACCGCCATCCAGCGCCCATTGCACGCCCAGCGCATCCTCGATATCGCCGGAGATCTCGACGATGGCGGCTTCCACCAACACCTGCGAACGCGGAATGTCCAGCTGCCGCACGATGTCGGTCAGCACCTGCAGCATCTCGGGCTTGGCGTGGATGACGACGGCATTGAGGCTTTCGTCGGCACGGATCAGGCTGCCCATCTGCGCCTGCTTGTCGGCGCCTTCCTGCTTGATGGAATCGCCGATTGCCCCCAGTGTCTGCGCCATCTGCTTGGCGTCACCGTGTTGCAGGCGGATCACCTGGGTGGTGGTCGAGCGCGGTGCATCCACATCCAGGGAACGCGCCAATGCCAGCAGGCGCTGGCGTGCCTGCTCGGGCCCGAAAATCAGCAGGCGGTTGGTGCGGGCATCGGCCAGCACCTTGGTGGCCGACCCGGCGCTACTGGCACCGAGGCTGGCCTGCAGCAGCTTCTGCAGGTTCTCCACGCTGGCGAACTGCACCTCATAGTCGGCGTGGCCGTGCATCCTGGGCGCATCCAGCTGCCGCAACAGGGCTTCAATGCGGGCGATGTTGCCGCGCCGGTCGCTGATGATCAGGGCGTTGGAGGTGGGCACCGCGGCCAGATGGGCGTTGGCTGGCACCAGCGGCCGCAGCATCGGCAGCAACTCGGTGGCGATGCCATGTTGCACGGTCAGCACGCGGGTTTCGATCGCGTCCGGGCCGCGGCCGCGACCATCGGCGAAGACACGCGCTTCGTCATTGGGAACCACGCGCGTCTGGCGATCCTCTTCGATCACCGCAAAGCCGTGGATGGTCATCACCGACAGGAACAGGCGACGCACCTCCGGCAGGGTCATCGGTTCCTGGGTGGTGACACTGACTTCACCGGCCACGCGCGGATCGACGATCAACGTGTCGCCTGTGATATTGGCCACGGCACCGATGAAGTCGCGGATATCCGTGTCCTTCATGTTGATGCTCCATTGCTGGGGAGCATCCTCTGCGGACGCGGCGCTGATCGCCAAGGGCGCAAGCAGCAGGGCCGACAGCAAGGCCAGGCGTCGCAGTGCCGCGCTTATGGTGGGCCGGATCATTCGCCACCACCGGATGGCAGTGCAGGTGCTGCGCTTTGCGGGGAGGGGAAATCAAGCCGGCCGCTATGGCCGTTGCGGCTGAACAGCACATGGTCGCGGGCTACCTGCTGCAGCACGACGCCGGGCAGGAATTCCTCACCACTGAATATATTCACCGTCCCCTGGCCTTCGATCTGGAGCAGTGCCTGCGATTGCCGTGGGTCGGCCGCAACGATGCAGCCCTGCAGTTGCACGCTCTGCAGGTCGGCGGCAGGCATCGCGCTGGCGTCGCCGAACAAGCGCTGCAACAGCTGTGGCGACAGGCTTGGCAATCGCGGCGGCGCTTCGTCGACGCGGGCAGGCAGCTCGCGCATCTGCAGGTAGAGCCGGCGCGCCTGCCATGACAACACGGCAACGCCGCAAAGCGTGATGAGGATCGCGACGATCTTTGGCAGCAGGTTGGAAGTATCGAACTGGAACATCGGTGCTACGGCATCTCCCTTGGCAAAAATCCGCGCGCACAGGAGGAAGCTCGCTGCACTTTTCAGGCAACGCGGCGCCAAAGGTGTCTGGTTTTCCCCTGTTTTCGCAGTGTCGGATTTTGCGAAGCCGGTACTCTAGCTGCGTACGTAAGAGAGTGCGATGCAAATACCTGCTGAAGTGTGATCGTCATCTGGAAAGTGACGTGGAAATCACGCTTTTCCGCCGAGAACGTGGCATTTTCCCGGCACGTTTTTTCAGGGGAAAGTGTGACGTCGCTCCGTGCAGTGATGTCACCTTGCAGTAATCGATGCTTGAAATGGAGCTCCCGGCGACGCTGGCTTGTGCGGGCGGCGTGCCCGCGTTGCGCCTGCCGTTTGCGTTCGCGCGGCGTCATGGTGTGTTGTTGGTCGACGACGGCGATGCGCGGCTTGCCTGTCGTGGCGATGCCACGATAGCGGCCGTGGCCGAGGCGCAGCGCATCGCGGGGCGGCCGTTGTTGCCGCAGACGGTGGCCGATGCGGTGTTCGAGGAAATGCTGCAGCAGGTCTATCAGCAGGACGCCGGCAGCGCCATGAGCATGGCCGACGAACTTGGCGACAGCATGGATCTGGCCAGCCTGGTGGAGGGCCTGGAGCAGGTCGAGGATCTGCTCGACCAGCAGGATGACGCGCCGATCATCCGCCTCATCAACGCGCTGCTGGGCGAAGCACTGGCCGAGCACGCCTCCGATATCCATATCGAGACCTTCGAGCGACGGCTGGTGGTCCGCTTCCGCGTGGATGGCATCCTGCGCGACGTGGTCGAGCCACGGCGCGAGCTGGCCGCGCTGCTGGTGTCGCGCATCAAGGTGATGGCGCGGCTGGATATCGCCGAGAAGCGCTTGCCGCAGGATGGCCGGATCTCGGTGCGGGTCGGCGGACGCGAGGTGGATATCCGTGTCTCGACCCTGCCGGCAGCCAATGGCGAACGGGTGGTGCTGCGCCTGCTGGACAAGCAATCGGGGCAGTTGTCGCTGCAGCACCTGGGCATGCGGGTACGCGACGTCGGCGTGCTGCAGGCCATGCTGTGCCGCCCGCACGGCATCGTGCTGGTCACTGGCCCGACCGGTGCCGGCAAGAGCACCACGCTGTATGCCGGCCTGCGCGCCATCAACAATCGCCAGCGCAACATCCTCACCGTCGAAGATCCGATCGAGTACCACCTGGATGGCGTTGGCCAGACCCAGGTCAACGGCCGTATCGACATGACCTTCGCGCGTGGCCTGCGCGCGATCCTGCGTCAGGACCCCGACGTGCTGATGGTCGGTGAGATCCGTGACAGCGAAACCGCGCGCATCGCCGTGCAGGCCTCGCTCACCGGGCATCTGCTGTTGTCCACGCTGCATACCAACAGCGCCATCGGCGCGGTCACCCGCTTGCTGGACATGGGGGTGGAGTCCTTCCTGCTGTCGTCCTCGTTGCTCGGCGTGCTGGCGCAACGCTTGGTGCGGCGGCTATGCCCCAAGTGCCGGGTGGTGACGCCGGCATCCACGGCAGAGTGCGCGCAGTTGCAGATGGAACCCTGGCAACGGCCGCTGTTGTTCCGCCCGGTGGGGTGTGACCACTGCAATGGCCAGGGTTACCGCGGCCGTACCGGCATCTACGAACTGGTCGAATTCGGCCCCGAGCTGCGCGCGCTGGTGCATGCCGGTGCAGGCGAGGCCGAACTGCTGGAGCAGGCGCGCCGGCAAGGTCCATCGATGTTGGACGACGGCCGTGCCAAGGTGCTGGATGGCGTGACCACGCTGGAAGAAGTCCTGCGGGTGGGGCGCGACCTGTGAGCGGTGATCTGCCCCGGGGCCACCACTGATGGCGGCGTTCGACTATCTGGCATTGTCAGCTGACGGTCGCCGCCACAAGGGGGTGATCGAAGCGGACAGCGCGCGGCAGGCACGCCAGCAGCTGCGCGAGCGCAATCTGGCACCGGTGCAGGTAGAACCGGCAGCGGTCCGCGCGACCGGTGGCGGTATCGGCGGTGGTCGCATCGGCAGCGCGGAATTGGCGCTGCTGACCCGGCAATTGGCGACGCTGGTGCAGGCGGCCCTGCCGGTTGAGGAAGCACTGCGCGCCGTGGCTGCGCAGGCGACCCGGCCGCGCATACGTGCCACCTTGTTGGCGGTGCGCGGCAAAATTCTTGAAGGCCATGGATTGGCGGCGGCACTGGCGGCGTATCCGCGCGCCTTTCCCGGTCTCTACCGCAGCATGGTTGCCGCCGGCGAGCGCGGGCATCTGGGGGTGGTGCTGGAACAACTGGCCGACTACACCGAACAGCGCCAGCAATCACGGCAGCGGGTACAACTGGCCTTGCTGTATCCGCTGATCCTGGTGCTGGTGGCTGGGTTGATCGTCGGCTTCCTGCTCGGCTATGTGGTACCGGATGTGATCGATGTCTTTGTCGATTCCGGCCAGCCGTTGCCCTGGCTCACCCGCGCGCTGGTGGCCACCAGCAATGCCGTCACCCGCTGGGGGCCATGGCTGCTGCCGTTGCTGTTGTTGGCCGGCGTGCTGCTGCGGCGCGCGTTGCAACAGCCGGCCAGTCGCCTGCGCTGGCACACCCAGGTGCTGAAGCTGCCGTTGTTCGGCCTGCTGCTGCGGGACCTGGATGCCGCCAGGTTTGCCTCCACCCTGGCGATCCTGGTGCGTAGTGGCGTGCCGCTGGTGGAAGCGCTGCGGATTGCCGCGCAGGTGGTCGGCAACCAAGGCATCAAGGCTGGCCTGCTGCAGGCCGAAGTCACGGTGCGCGAGGGCGGCAGCCTGACCCGGGCACTGGAACAGCACACCTCATTGCCGCCGATGCTGCTGCACATGGTCGCGGCGGGCGAGAAGTCCGGCGCGCTGGACGCAATGCTGGCCCGCGCCGCACGCAACCAGGAAACCGATCTGGCCGCGCGCATCGCCCTGCTGGTCGGTTTGTTCGAGCCGTTCATGCTGGTGTTGATGGGCGCGGTGGTGTTGTTGATCGTGCTGGCCATCCTGCTGCCGATCATGTCCTTGAACCAACTAGTGGGTTGATAGAGCAATGAACATATCTGCAAGACGCCAGGCCGGCTTCACCCTGATCGAGATCATGGTGGTGGTGGTGATCATCGGCATCCTCGCCGCGCTGGTGGTCCCCAAGGTGATGGGGCGGCCGGACCAGGCCAAGGTCACCGTCGCGCGCGGTGATCTCAAGGCGATTGGCTCGGCGCTGGAAATGTACCGGTTGGACAACCGCCGTTATCCCGATACCCAGCAAGGCCTGCAGGCGCTGGTACAACGTCCGCCTGGCGGCGCAGAAAACTGGAACCCGGAAGGTTATCTGGCACGACTGCCGGTCGATCCCTGGGGCAACCCCTACCTGTACCTGGCGCCGGGCAGCAGGGAGGGCTATGACCTGTGGAGCTACGGCGCCGATGGCCGCGAAGGCGGTGAGGGGCTGGATGCAGACCTGGACAGCCGGGATATCTGAAGGTGTTGCGCGCGCGTGGATTCACCCTGGTGGAAATGCTGGTGGTCGTGGTCATCGTCGGCGTAATGGCCGCTGCGGTGGGATTGGTCGCGAGCGCGCGCGATGACCACCGCGCCGTGCGCGGCGAGGCCGAGCGGCTGGCAGCGGTGCTGCAGCTGCTCGCCGATGAGGCGGTGCTGGACAACCGCGAGTACGGCGTCCGCATCAGCAGTCAGGCGTATGAGGTGCGTGCCTACGACAACCGCAAGGGGCGCTGGCACGCACAGCCAGGCAGCACACGGCGGCACCTGCCCGACAACCTGCACCTGCAGTTGATCCTGGAAGGCGCGCCGCTGGCGTTGCCGGCAAGCATGGACGAGGACAACCCGCCGCAGATCGTGCTGTCGTCATCGGCGCAGGGCACGCCCTTCAGCGTCCGCATCGCCGACATCAGCCGGCACGACGTGGTCTATCGGATCGACGGCGATGGTCTGGCGGAACCGGAAGTACAGCAGGTGTCGATGCCATGAGTCGCGTGCGCGGTTTCACCTTGCTGGAGGTCATGGTGGCAGTGGCGGTATTGGCGCTGGTTGCGGCGATGGTGCACGCCACCCTGCAACGCCATCTGCACAACGCACGGCTGTTGGAAGATCGCGCGCTGGCCGCTTGGGTGGCAGATACCGCCCTGGCCGAACTGCAGCTGCAGGGTGCGGGCGCGATGGGGAGCAATGAAGACATCGTCGAACAGGGCGGGCGCCGCTGGCGGGTGCTGCGTGAGGTGCAGGCCACGCCGGAACCGCAGCTGCGTCGGGTGCATATACGGGTCAGCGCTGCGGCGGGCGGGGAGGTCGGCATCAGCCTGACCGGCTTTGTCGGGGCCCAACAATGAAGCGCAGATCCACGGGCGGCTTTACTTTGTTGGAAGTACTGGTGGCGGTGGCGATCTTCGCCCTGGTCGGTATTGCCAGCCATCGCCTGCTGCTCAGCGCGGTGCGGGTGGAGGCGCAGACGCGTGCACAGGACCAGCAGTTGCGGCAGCTGGTGCGCGCGATGGGCAGCCTTGAACGTGATGTCGAGCAGGCAGTGGCGCGGCCACTGCTGGGCGCGGATGGCACCGAGGAGCCAGCCTTCTGGAGTGATCCCGATGGGCAGGGCCTGCAATGGACCCGCGCCGGCTGGAGCAATCCTTTGGGGGCGCCGCGCGCGCAGTTGCAGCGGGTGCGCTGGCATTACGACGGCAGCGCGCTGGTGCGCGAGTACTGGCCGGTGTTGGATCGCGCGGACAACGCAGCGCCACAGCGCCAGCTGCTGCTGCCGGTGGTCAATGCCCTGCAATGGCGTTACCTCGACAGCCAGGGAGTATGGCGCACGCAGTGGCAGGGCAGCGGCGTGCAGCCTTTGCCGCGCGCGCTGGAACTGCGCATCGCGCATCCGCGTTTTGGTGAATTGCGACGCGTGTTGTTGCTGCCCGATGGCGCGGCGGGCAGGGGACCGGCATGAAGTCCGGGTCACGGGGCGTTGCGCTGATCACGGTGCTGCTGGTGGTGGCGCTGGCCGCGACAGTCTGTGCGGCGCTGGTTACCCGCCAGCAGCTGTCGATCCGCACCACAGCCAATCAACTGCATGCGCGCCAGGCGTGGCACTACGCGCGCGGTGGCGAGCAGCTGGCGCTTGCGTTGCTGGCCACGGATCTGCGCCAGTCAGCCGCACGTGATCATCGTGGCGAAGCCTGGGCACAGCCGTTGCCGCTGTATCCGCTGGACGGCGGTCATCTGCATCTGTCGATCGATGACCTGAGCGGACGCTTCAATCTCAACAGCGTGGTACAGGGCGGCCAGGTGGATGCCGATGCAATGGCACGCCTGCAGCGCCTGTTGTTGTTGCTGCGGCTGGACCCGCAACTGGCATGGCAGCTGGTGGCGTGGATCGCCCCGCCGCTGGCGCCGGATCTGGTCCGGCAGCAGGGCGAGCGCGACTACCTGCGCCGCCAACCTGCCTATCTGCCCGCACGCCGGCCGTTACAGGAGGTTAGCGAACTGCGCCTGCTGGCAGGCATCGATGAAGCGGCCTACCAGCAGCTGTTGCCGCACGTCGCCGCCTTGCCTGCCGCTACCCCGCTCAATCTGAACACGGCTGACCCCTGGGTAATGGCCAGTCTCGCCGATGGACTTGGACTGGCAGATGGCCGCCGCCTGGTCGAGGCACGCGGCAGCGACGGCTTCGCCAACGTTGATGTACTGCTCATGCAGCCATTGCTGCAGCGTCGGCAGGTGGCAAGAAGCGGGCTGGGGGTGCGCAGCAACTGGTTTGTCGCCAGCAGCGAGGTCGCCATCGGCGACCGACGCCTGCGCCTGCTCAGCATCCTGCATCGCGATGCAGGTCAGGTCGAGGTTGTCGCGCGGCAGCTGGCTCCCCCTGTATTTCCGGAGAATGATCGATGAAGTCGCCGCCGGCGTTGCCGTGCCTGTTCCTGCCTGCGTGGTGTAGCGCGCGCCTGAGTGATGACCTGCCGGTCACCTGGAGTGACGGCCAACAGACCGCCAGGTTGCCCTTGGGCGATGCGCTGGCAAGGCTCAAGGGTCGCGCCATCGCGCTGATCGTGCCGGTTGAACAGGTGGCCAGCTGTGCGCTCAGTCTGCCGGCAGGCAATGCGCATTGGCAGCGCAAGGCCTTGCCCTATGCGGTGGAACCGTTGCTGGCCGAGGATGTGGAAGACATGCATCTGGCGCTGGGCGAAACCCTGGATGACGGACGCCGTCGCGTCGTGGCGATCAATCGCAGCCTGCTTGGGTCCTGGCTGCAGGGAGTGCGCGACAGGGGGGCGCTGGTCAGTGCCATCCATGTGGATGCCGACCTGCTGCCCAACGAGGTCCCCACCCTGTGCTGGAACAACACCCGTTGCCTGTTGGCGGGTACCGACGCGCTGCGCCTGGCGCTGGCGCCCACCCAGTTGCCCGAGCTGCTGGAGCGTTTGCCGGGAAACCTGCGGATACTCCATGCCAGTGAAGACAGTCCCACGCTGCCACCGACCATCGATGCCAACCTGCAGGCCTTGGACATGGCCCTGCCGGCATGGCTGGCGACGCAGCGCCCACGCGCGTTGGATCTGGCCCAGGGAGACTTCGCGCCGGCGTCGCGCCTGCAGCTGCGCCACTGGAAGCCGGTGGCATGGGCGATGGCTGCGGTGCTGGTGGCGCAGCTGGCCTTCGATGGCGCACAGGCCTGGCTGCTGCAGCAGCAGGCCAGCGGCTATCGGCAGGTCAATGAAAGTATCTACCGGCGGCTGTTCCCGGACGAGCAGCGCATCGTCAATCTGAAGGCGCAGTTCGACCAACACCTGCAGCAGGGCAGCGCGGCAAGCCAGCTGCAGGCCTTGTTGTCCCGCGTCGCCGAGGCCATGCCGGTCGAGTCGCCACTGCAGGTGCAGGGCCTGCAGTTCCACGCCGGCAAGGGTGAGCTGCAATTGCAGTTGCAAGGCGAAGCGAGCGCATTCGAGGCGCTGCAACAGCGCCTGCGCGCGCAGCCATTGCGGCTGGAAGCAACCCGGCGCGATGACGGTGGCATGCAACTGGAAGTGGGCGAGGCGCAATGAACATGGGAACTGCAGAAATCAGCGGTGGCCGCGGCCTGCGGGGCTTGCTCGGCACGCGTTGGGCAGCATTGGCGCCGCGTGATCGCCTCGCATTGCAGGTATTGCTGGCGTTCGCGGTGTTGCTCGCGTTCTGGTTCGGTGCGTGGATGCCGACGCGCCATGCCTTGCAGCAGGCGCGTAGGGATGTTGCCGCCGAACAACAGTTGCAGCGCCATCTGCGTGCCAATGCAGTGCGCGCCGGTGCTGCCGCACAGCGGGGGGCAGCGTTGAAAGCCAGCGAGTTGCCGGCAATGCTGTCGGCGCTGGCCGACGAGCAGGGGCTGACGATTCATCAGGTCCAGCAGCGGCCAGAGCAACGGGTTGCCGTCAGTCTCGAGGGCGCTCCCGCGCAGGCATTGCTGTGGTTGCAGGCGCTGCAGGACAGGGGCCTTGGGGTGGCCGAGTTGCGCCTGCTGCAGCAGCCAGACGGCAGTTGGCAGGGAGAGGCGGTGCTGCAGGGACCGGCAAGCTGAACGTGTCGACGGCAAGGTCTGTTGCCGCTGAAACTGTCGCATCGCACAAAAAACCGTGTTATCAATGCTCCCCATCAACGCAGCCCGCGCCAGCTTTTACTTTTGGTATTACTTTCCCAAGCCGCTGGCGGAGGAAGGACTGCGCTTACCCTGAAGAAACTTTCAGATGCATTCCCGAAAAGCCGCCAGCGAACCTGGCGGCTTTTTTCATGCCGCCTCGCTGGGGCCAAACCCTTCATCGTTTTGAACCGGAGACCCCCATGCCCCCCCACACCGACGATCTGCGCATCCGCAAACTGGAACCCCTGACCTCACCGGCACAGCTGCTGGCGCTGTTGCCCTGCGACGAGGAAGCCTCGCAGACCGTGGCCGACGCCCGCGCCTCGCTGCACCGCATCCTGCACGGCCAGGACGACCGCCTGGCGGTTGTGGTGGGCCCGTGTTCGATCCATGACCCGGTTGCGGCCATGGAATACGCCCAGCGCCTGCGTCCGCTGCGCGAAGCGCTGGCCGGTGAGCTGGAGATCGTCATGCGGGTTTACTTCGAGAAGCCGCGCACCACGGTGGGCTGGAAGGGCCTGATCAACGATCCGGACCTGGACGGCAGCTTCAACATCAACAAGGGCCTGCGCGTGGCGCGCGGCCTGCTGCGCGACATCAACCGCCTCGGCCTGCCGGCCGGCGTGGAGTTCCTGGACGTGATCTCGCCGCAGTACATCGCCGACCTGGTGGCCTGGGGCGCGATTGGCGCCCGCACCACCGAGAGCCAGGTGCATCGCGAGCTGGCGTCGGGCCTGTCCTGCCCGGTGGGCTTCAAGAACGGCACCACCGGCGATGTGAAGATTGCCGCCGATGCCGTCGGTGCGGCCTCGCACCCGCACCACTTCCTGTCGGTGACCAAGGAAGGCGGCACCGCCATTGTCGCCACCCAGGGCAATCCGGATTGCCATGTGATCCTGCGTGGCGGCAAGGCGCCCAACTACGATGCGGCCAGTGTGCAGGCGGCCAGCGAGGTACTGGCCAAATCGCAGCTGCCGGCACGCCTGATGATCGACGCCAGCCACGCCAACAGCAGCAAGAAGCCCGAGAACCAGCCCCGGGTGATCGAAGACATTGCCACCCAGGTGGAAGCCGGGGAGCAGCGTGTGGTTGGGGTGATGATCGAGAGCCACCTGGTTGCCGGTCGCCAGGACCTGGTCGAAGGCCAGCCGCTGGTCTATGGCCAGAGCATCACCGATGGCTGCATCGACTGGGACAGCACGGTGCAGGTACTGGAGCGCCTGGCTGATGCGGTACGCGCCCGCCGCCGCGCCCAGCTGGAGGCGGCAGCCTGAGGATTCCGTGACAATTTCACTGGCGCACGGCAGGCAGTCCAAGTAGTTTACGCGGCGGGAGGTGGTAGGCCTCCCGCCTGCCGTGGGGACAGGGGGAGCACCTTCTCCTGCAGGAAAGCCTATGAATCACCGCTCCAAGGAGAAGGAACTGATGCGTTTCCGTATGTGCACCATGGCGCTGGCTTTGATGCTGGTCCCGTCGCTGGCGCTGGCCAAGAAGGAAGTAGTGGATTCGGGCAGCGGTTGCCTGCAGAACCTGTCGGTGGCCGGTGGCTTCACCAGCGGCAAGCAGTTCCTGGCGTCGACCGACCATGAAGGGGTCAGCTACGCCGACGCGTTCGCCAAGACCGTGGCCGCGATCGAGGCCGAGGGCATGGTGGGGGTTTATCCGAACGAGCGTACCGGCTACATCGCCGCCGAGAATCCGGTCCGTGGCGGTGGCGGTTCGACCGTGCCGTTGCGTACCACCGTGCGTCGCCAGGACGACGGCAGTGTGCGCGTCGAAGTGCGTTTCAGCATCAAGGGTGGTCAGATGACCTCCAACAAGGCAGTGGGCGAAGGCCTTTGCAAGATTGCTGACGCGGCCAGCCTGTAAATCAAGCAGGAGCAGGAGCAGGAGCAGGTGCAGGCGCGGGTGAAGGGCAGTTGGTTTGTGTATCTGCTGGAATGCCGCGATGGCAGCTACTACGCAGGTATCAGTACCGATGTGGAGGCCCGGTTCCTGGCCCATGTCGCCGGCAAGGGTGCGCGCTATACCCGCGCGCACCCGCCGCTGCGGATCCTGGCCCGCCGCGCCTATGCCGACCGTTCGGCCGCGTCCCGTGCCGAATGGCAGATCAAGCAGCTGCCACGAGAGCGCAAGCTGGCTTGGCTGGAACGGACAGAAGATTGAGGTAGAGTCGTACCTGTAGCCGCGGTAGTTGGCGGCTTCCAACGTCCGGTCATCCGGGCAACAGCCACGCATGCGGCTGCGCAAGCAGGGCGGCGGCGTGCCGGCATCATCCTCAAGTGGGGTATTGCGATGGCAGGTTGGTACGAGTTGGACAAGAGCAGTGACGGCCAGTTTTACTTCGTGCTCAAGGCAGGCAACGCCGAGGTCATCCTGACCAGCGAGCGTTACACCACGCGTGCGGGCGCGGAGAACGGCATCGCCTCGGTGCAGAAGAACAGCCCGGATGAAGCGCATTACGAGCGCAAGACCGCCAGTGACGGGCGCTACCATTTCAATCTGAAAGCAGCCAACCACCAGGTGATCGGCAGCAGCCAGATGTATGCCTCGCAGGCCGCGCGCGAAGCTGGCATCACCAGCGTCAAGGGCAATGGTCCCAGCACCACGATCAAGGACAAGACTGCGTAGCGGCGTTGTTGCTGTTGTGCTGAAAAACCCCGGACAAGCCGGGGTTTTTCATTTGTAGTGCCGAGCCATGCTCGGCAGAAGCTCTCCCGGTAAAGCCCCTGCCGAGCATGGCTCGGCACTACAGATCGGAGCTTCCTGGTAAGGCCCTTGCCGAGCATGGCTCGGCACTACAGATCGGGCTTTCCTGGTAAAGCCCTTGCCGAGCATGGCTCGGCACTACAGATCGGGCTTTCCTGGTAAAGCTCCTGCCGAGCATGGCTCGGCACTACAGGGCTGGTCTCAGGCCTTCATGCTGCCGGTGTCGATGTAGCGCTGGTGCCAGGACAGGGCTTCGGGCAACAGGTGCGGGGTGTGCTTGCCGTAGCTGTCGCGGCAGGCGCGGTCGAAGTAGTCGTTGAGCTGGTCGCGGTAATCCGGGTGCGCACAGTTGTCGATCACCTGGCGCGCCCGCGCACGCGGCGGCAGGCCGCGCAGATCGGCCAGGCCCTGCTCGGTGACGATGATCGAGACATCGTGTTCGGTGTGGTCGACATGGCTGACCATCGGCACGATCGCCGAGATCGAACCGCCCTTGGCCGTCGACGGGCTCAGGAAGGTGGACAGGAAGCCGTTGCGGGTGAAGTCACCCGAACCGCCAATGCCGTTCATGATGCGGCTGCCCATCACGTGGGTGGAGTTGACGTTGCCGTACAGGTCCACCTCGATCATGCCGTTCATGCCGATGCAGCCCAGGCGGCGCACCAGTTCCGGATGGTTGGAGATCTCCTGCGTGCGCATGATGATGCGCTCACGGTAGAACTTGATGTTGCGCTTGAACTCCTCGTTGGCTTCCGGGCTCAGCGCGAAACCGGTGCACGAGGCGTAATCCAGCACGCCGGACTTGAGCAGGTCCAGCATGCCGTCCTGGATCACCTCGGTGAACGAGGTCAGGCCGCGCAGGCCGCTTTCGGCCAGGCCGGCCAGCACCGCATTGGGAATATTGCCCACCCCCGACTGCAACGGCAGCAGGTTGGCCGGCAGGCGGCCCTTGGCCACTTCGTGCTTGAGGAATTCGATCAGGTAGCCGGCAATCTGGCGGCTGTCCTCATCGATCGGCTTGAACGGGCTGTTGCGGTCCGGGCCGTTGGTGCGCACCACCGCCACGATCTTGTCCGGGTCCACGCTCAACGTGGTCTGGCCGATACGGTCGTTGGCATGGATCAGCGGGATCGGCTTGCGGTGCGGCGGCAGCGCGGTGCCGTAGTAGATGTCGTGCATGCCCTCGATGTCCGCAGGCTGCCACTCGTTGACCTCGATGATCACCTTCTTGGCCAGGTCCAGCCAGGTCTTGTTGTTGCCGACCGAGGTGGAGGGCACCAGCGAACCGTCTTCGCGGATCGCCGAGACTTCGATCACCGCCGTGTCGATCTCACCGTAAAAACCGAACCACACGTGCTGGGCGACATGGGAAAGGTGGATGTCGATGTAATCGAGCTTGCCTTCGTTGATGCGCTTGCGCGCATCCGGGTCGGTCTGGAACGGCATGCGCATGGCGATGGCATCGGCCTTGGCCAGCGCACCATCCAGTTCCGGTGCGGTCGACGCGCCCGTCATCAGCTTGATCTTGAACGGCTGGCCTGCGGCGTGCACGTCTTCAATGCGCTGTGCCAGCGCCAGCGGCACCGCCTTGGGATAGCCGGAACCGGTGAAGCCGCTCATGGCCACGGTTTCGCCGGGCTGGATGAAGGCTGCGGCTTGTTCGGCGGAAACGATGCGGTCGCGCAGGCGCGGGTCCAGGATGCGTTCGACAGACATGACGACTACGGTTTGTTGGGGGGATGGCTGATTATCGCGGATCGGGGTGAACAGGGGGGTTCTACCTTGGTGGGATGGTCTTTGCGGTTCCAGTGCTCTTGTACTCCCCAGTATTGTTTTGCACTGCAGCGTGCAAGTTGTTCGCGCAGCCCGCAGGATCGCCCTGCATCCCGACGTGGGGGAGGGAGCAAAGCCCGCTGACAGTTCGCTGTCAGCGGGCTTTTTTATTGCCTGATCGGCGGAGATGGCGACCGCTGGCCCGCGGATGCCAGAATCGGCGGATGAACCAAATCGCCCCCGCAGCACCTGAATCTGTTCAGCCTGTAATCGAACGCGCCTTGGCCCGACTGAAGCTGGCCGCGCCGGATCCGGTGCAATGGCCGCTCTCGCCCGCATTCGAGGCCGGTTTGCGGCAACTGGCGGTTGCCAGCGATTTCGCCATCGATACCCTGTGCCGGCAGCCGGAACTGCTGCAACTATTGGCCCAGGCCGATCCCGCGCCACTGCCATTACCCATGCTGGACCCGTTGCAGCCCACGGCCTGGCCGACCCAGCTGCGCCGCTACCGCGCCGCCGCCTCGACCCGGCTGATCTGGCGCGATCTGCTCGAACTCGACGATGTCGATGCCACCCTGGCGGGCGCCACCCGCCTGGCCGAGGAATGCCTGCAGCTGGGCCTGGACGCGCTGGAGCAGGAGTTCGCCAGCCGTCATGGCGTGGTCCGCGACGCCGATGGCAGCGCACAGCGGCTGGTGGTGTTCGGGCTGGGCAAGCTCGGCGGCGGTGAGCTGAACTTCTCCTCCGATATCGATCTGGTCTATGCCTATCCGCACAACGGCGAGTCCGATGGCGCCCGTCCGCTGGCTGCCGAGGAGTACTTCGCGCGCCTGGGCCAGCGCTTGGCGCGGCTGCTTGATGAAACCACCGCCGAAGGCTTCAGCCACCGCGTCGATCTGCGCCTGCGCCCGTTCGGCAGCGCCGGGCGGGTGGCATTGTCGTTCGCGGGCATGGACCAGTATTTCCAGCGCGAAGGTCGCGATTGGGAACGCTACGCCTGGATCAAGGCGCGCGCGGTGGCCGGCGACATCGCTGCCGGTGAGGCCTGGCTGGAGACGCTGCGGCCGTTCGTTTACCGCCGCTACCTTGATTTCACCGCACTCGATGGCCTGCGTGAGATGAAGGCGGCGATCACCGCCGAGGTCGCGCGCAAGGACCGGCTGGACGACATCAAGCGCGGCCCCGGCGGCATCCGCGAGATCGAGTTCCTGGCGCAGGCACTGCAGCTGATCCGGGGCGGCCGCGAGCCGGCCCTGCGCGAGCGCCGCCTGTTGCCGGCACTGCGCGCGCTGGTCGACGGCGGGCAGATGGCGGCCAGCGATGGTGATGACCTGATCCAGGCCTATCGCTTCCTGCGCCGCGTGGAGAACCGCCTGCAGATGCTGCGTGATGCACAGACCCATTGCCTGCCCAACGATCCGCTGGATCGCCTCCGCATCGCGCTTGGGCTGGGTTATCCGGACTGGGAGGCCTTGCTTGCAGCCTTGAACGAACAGCGCGAGCGCGTCAGCGTCGAATTCGGGGCACTGCTGGCGCCGCGCCAGGGCCAGGCGGCGCCGGACGTGCTGTCCAGTTATTGGCGGGTATTGCCTGGCGGCGGCAGCGCCGAGGTGCTGGCCGAGGCCGGGTTTGCCGATGCCAATGGCGCCGACCAATCGCTGCGCGAGTTTGCCCAGTCGCTGGGGGTGAAGTCGCTGTCCGACAGCGCCCGCGCGCGCCTGGACCGGGTGCTGCCGGCGCTGCTGCACGCCGCCACCCGCTCGCCCCAGCCCGACGCCGCGCTGCGCCGCGTGCTCGGCCTGCTGGCGTCCATCCTGCGCCGCACCAGCTACCTGGCGTTGCTGGACGAGCAGCCCAGTGCGTTGACGCGATTGGTCAACGTGCTGGCACGCAGCGCCCTGCTGTCCGAGCGGCTGGTGGCCTTCCCGCTGCTGCTGGATGAGCTGCTGGACACGCGCGTGGCCGGGCCCATGCCCGAGGCGCAGGAGATGCACGACGCCTGCGCCAGCGCGTTGGCCATCGACGACCCGGAAGCCGCCCTGCGCGCGCTCAACGAAGTACGCCTGGCGCTGAGCTTTCGCATGGCGCTGGCGTTCCACGATGGCCGCCAACGCGCGGTGGATTGCACCCGCCAGCTGGCGCAACTGGCCGATGCGGTGGTGGTGACGGTATTGCAGATGGCGCTGGCCGACATGCGCCAGGCCCACGGTGAAATCCCCGCCGGGCGCTTTGCCATCATCGGCTACGGCAGCCTGGGCGGCGTCGAGCTGGGGTTCGGCTCGGACCTGGACCTGGTCTTCCTGTATGACAGTCCGGCCGGCGTAGAGGCCAGCGACGGCCCGCGTCCGCTGGACCCCGGCCGCTGGTTCGCGCGTCTGGCGCAGAAGGTGATGGCCCTGCTCGGCGCGGTGACTGCCGCCGGCCGCTTGTACGACATCGACGTGCGGCTGCGCCCGGACGGCGGCAAGGGCGCACTGGTGTCGTCGCTGGCCAGCTATACCGAATACCAGCGCGAGCGCGCCTGGACCTGGGAGCATCAGGCGCTGGTGCGTGCCCGTGGGGTGGCCGGTGATGCCTCGCTGCTGGCCGATTTCGAGCAGGTACGCAGCAGCACCCTGGGCCGCGGGCGCGATCAGGGCACGTTGTTCGGTGACGTGCTGAAGATGCGCGCGCGCATGCGGGCCGAGCTGGACCGCAGTGACGCGGCGCGGCTGGACCTGAAGCAGGGCACAGGTGGGCTGGTGGACCTGGAGTTCGTGCTGCAGACCGGCGTGTTGTCGCAGGCCCAGCATCACCCGGCACTATGCGAGCCGCGCGAGACGCCATTCCTGATCGCCGCGCTGGCCGCCGCCGGTTGGTTGCCGGGCGATACCGCGGTGGCCCTGCACGACGCGCATGCCACGCTGCTGGACGTGGGCCTGTCCTGCACCCTGGACCGGCGCCCGCGCATTGCCACGCCCACACCTGAAATCGAGGCTGCCTGCGCGGCCATCACGGCCGCGGCAATTGCCCAGGGCCTGCCTTTCCCGCTGGCGAAAGGCCAGGAACCAGAGATCAGGGAACCAGCAACGTAGAGAGGGCGAAGCCGCAGGTCACTGGTTCCCAGCTGCTGGCTCCGGCTCTACTGGTTTCTAGTTCCTAACTTCTGGTTCCTGCCTTCAAAGGCGCCATTTTCCACAGCAGGGCGCGGAACGGGGCCAGCAGGCAGACGCCGATGGCCAGCTTCACTGCCAGGTCGCCTGCGGCCCAGCTGACCCACGGCAGCTGCGAGCCGGCAAAGGCGATGGACCAGAAGATGGCGGTATCGACGGTGGCGCTGCAGGTGGTGGCCACCATCGGTGCACGCCACCAGTTGCCGGCGCGCAGCCGGTCAAACACGGTGATGTCCAGCAGCTGCGCGACGATGAAGGCCGAGCACGAGGCCACCGCGATGCGCGGCGTGGCAATCCACACCGACAGCACCACCGCCACCGCAAAACCGGCCCAGGCAACGCGGCGTGCCGCCTGCGGGCCAAAGCGGCGGTTGATCAGGTTGCTGACCAGGAAGGCGATCGGGTAGCTGAACGCGCCCCAGGTGAGCCAGTCATTGATCGGGTACTGCACCAGCACGTTCGAGCCCAGCACCACGGCCCCCATTGCCAGCACGGCCAGCAATAGTGAGGTTGGGGTCAGCGGAGCGAGGCGGATGGACGGATGTGAGGACATGAACGGGCACAGGCAGCGCCGCCAGGCACTGCATCGATAGAGGAGGGGAAGGGCCGTGCCCGGGAGGGCAGGTCAGTGGCCATTGTAGCGGCTGTGGCCGAGATGGATGTCAAGGCGGCAGGCGTGCATGCAGCCTGCGATCCAGAGAACCAGAGCCCCTCTCCCGCACGCGGGGTGAGAAGGGCTGCTTGCGAACCAAAGGTTCGCAGCCATTCGAACGACCTTGCGCCAGCGCAAGGGCCGGGGCGCGGAGCGGGGGTTGGGGTGAGGGTGGCTTTTGCCTGTGCGTTTGGCCGGGCTTGTATAGAGGCTTCAAGAAGCAAAAGCCCAACGCCCAAGCCAAAGCCAAAGCCAAAAAACCCTCATCCGCCCCCCGCCTTCGCGGGGGCAGGCTCTTCGGGCACCTCGCTTCGCGCCCCGGCCCCGCGTAGCACGCGGGGCGTACGAACAGTCACGAGCCTTTGGCTCGTAAACGCCTGTTCTTAACCCCGCAAGCGGGAGAAGGGAGGCATCAGACTTTTCTACGATCTGCAGCCTTCAAGCACCACAGCCTCAAAGCACTACACCCTCAAAGCTTCCCGCTATGACTTACCGACGCCGCCTCAATCGCCGGTACAAAGGTAAGCACCGCACCATCTTCCGCACGCAACATCCAACCCGCACCCTGTGGGCTTGGTGTAAACGCCACGGTCTGCCCGAGCACGAAATTGGCGGCCGGGTTGTCCTCGCGCTGCGGCCAATGCAGTGATGCGGTGTTGGCCGCATCCAGGGGATCCGCCAGCGCGACACTGCGGCCGCCATCGGCATCCTCGGTAATCGCTTCGACCTTCATGTCCGGCAGCGGGCCGGCGCTGATGCGACCTGCCTGGCGTCCAGTGGAGGCCGTGGACGACTTGTCGGCAACCGATGCGGCCAGCAGCAAGGGGGCGGACACCAGCATCGATGCGCCGGCCGAGGTCACCAGCGTGGAGACCTCGGATCGATTCAAGCCGTCACCGGCATAAGCGGGTGCGATTGCCAACAGCGCACTGATGGCTGCGCCGCAGGCCAACAGGGAAAACGTTGATTTCATGGGGGCGTTCCTCAAGTACCGCGAATAAAAAATCAAAGCGTGCCGGTGCGGCTTTCATCCACCGCCTCGATGGTGGGCACGAACGCCAGCGCCGCGCCTTCCGGGTTGCGCAGCATCCAGCCTGCACCTTGCGGGCTGGGCTGGAACGCGATCTTCGTACCCACGGTGAAACCTGCAGCCGGGTCATCCTCGCGCTTTGGCCACTGCAGGGTCGCGCGGTTCTCGACGTTCGCAGGGTCTTCGAGGACGACGCGACGACCACCATCGGCGGCGGTATCCACGGATGTGACCTCCAGATCCGGCAGTTTCCCGGCACTGGCGCGGCGCTTTTCGTCGCGACGTTCGCTGGATTCCTTGGACATGTCGGCCGCGCCGCGCACACCTGCGGCGGACAGGAAGATGGGGCCGGACACCACCATCACCACGCTGGAGCCGGTCACCAGCATCGAGACCTCGGAGCCATTGAGGTGAGGTTCGCCGGCCCGCACCTGGGCTGGAGCCACGGCCAGGGAAAGGGTGACGGCAAAGGCGAGGGCACTGCGCTTGATCAAGTGGTTCATGGCGTAACTTCCTGTTGTGGCATGGGGGCTTGCCTGTTGCCTCCGGCCATCGCCGGTAGGGATGTCTGGTGGGCAACGGCGAGTTCGCGCTCCAGCGCACCGCTACGGTGCAGGAAGTCGAACACCGACTCGACAGTCACCACCGAGTAGTTGCCGGAAATGCGCTCGCTGGCCGGGTGGTCGGTGACCGCCACGTTGTCGGCAAGGAAGCGTGCGCCCAGCCGCTTGCCGATGCCGATGTGCATGCGTGATGGCGTATAGCCTTTCTGCTTGAGCCAGGCCAAGGCGGTATCGCGGTCAGCGAGGGGGGCATCGCCTGCGGCCCGCGCCATTGCCGCCGCGGCGACTTCCAGGATCCATTGGTTGGAGTTCTGGTACTCGCTGCTGCCGGGGTAGGCCAGCATGCTGTAGCGCGGCTCATGCAGTGCGCGTGCCTGTGGCGCGGCACCGGCGAGCAGGGTCTTCAGTGCAGCACGTACTTCTGGCGTAGGAATGCCGACGCGCAGGTCGGTGGTTATCGAGCTCTCGCCGACCAGGTTGACCAGGCCTTCGCGATACAGGTCCGAGCTGTCGGTCTTGCAGCGGTTGAGCAGGTGCACTACGTCCCAGCTGCCGCTGTCGTTGCGCACCAGGAAGGCGAGGTGGCTGTGGCGCAGCCCGTACTTGCTCAGGTCCTGGCCGCCGCGCGCAGCGATAGCCACATCCACGCCGGGCAGGGCGTCGAGCGTATCGGCGGTGACCGCAGCCATGTCGAACATGGCGGCAATGGTGGTCGGCGGCGGATAGCGCGGGCTGCAGGCCGGTTGCGCGAATGCCGGGGCGGCGAGGGTGGCCAGGCTCAGTGAGGCGGCCAGCAATAGTGTCGTGCGAGGTTTCATCGGCGCGCATCCTTGCATGGGGGTTGGGAAAGATTCGTTAGGAGCCGATGCAGGTGCGACGAGCCGGCAGCTGCCGTTGGCGGGATTTTCGTTCACGGCTGCTTCCATTGCGCGTGCAGCAGGCCGGAAACCGCAAAACAGGCCGGTGCATCCTTGTTGGACAACACGATCACCGTCTCGCCGGTTGCCGGGTAATGGCGCACGTCGGTGCAGATACCGTCGGTGCTGCCACCATGGCCCCAGCGGAAGTCGCGGGCCGGCACGTCCTTGCCGTAGCCGGTGGCAAAAAAGCCCAGGCCCATGAACTCGCGCTGGGTCTGGGTGGCTTGTTCGAACAGCGCTGCTGGCAGCAGTTTGCCGGCATTCAAGGCCCGCACGAAACGGAACATGTCACGCGCGTTGCCGACTTCGCCGCCGGCGGGCAGGCCACGGCTGGGTTGGGTGGCGCAGTTGCGCACGCGCTTGCCATCCACCTCCACATAGGCCCGTGCCAGATCGGCGGCGGGGTCGTCGCAAGCCACGAAGCCGGTATGTTGCATGCCGGCCGCTTGCAGCACGTGCTGGCGGATGTAGCTCTCGAAATCCTGTCCGGAGAGGACTTCCAGCATCCGCCCCAATACCAGGTAGCCGAAGTTGCCGTACTTCTGCGCGCTGCCAGGCGCGAACTCCGGTGCTCGCCCGGCATGCAGCGCGACCATGTCCTCCAAGCTGCGCAGGCGCGCGCGATCGGCACTGTGTTCTGCACCAAACAGTTCATCGATATCCCCTGCACCGGCGCTATGTGTCAGCAGCTGGCGCACGCTCACCTCATTGGCGAACTGGCGGTTGGGGTAGTCCTTGAGCACCTCACCGACTTTGCTGTCCAGGCTGAGGCGACCGGCGGCGATCTGCTGCAGGATCGCCACGCTGGTGAACATCTTGCCGGCCGAGGCCAGGTTGAAGCGGTCATTTACCTGCAGCGGTGTTTCCTGCTGCTCATCGCGCGTGCCATAGGCTTTCTCGAAGACCACGTCATCGCCGCTGGCGATCAACACCGTGCCCGAGAACTGCCCGGCGGCCTGCAGCCCCAGCGCAAAGCCATCCAACTGTGCCAGTGCTTCGGCGCTGGGTGCCTGCGCGGCGGCGACACTCCAGGGCAATACAGCGAGCAGTAGCGGCGCAAGGCGCAGCAGGCGAGGCGTGGTGCTTGGGTGCTTCAGTGGTTTGCGCATGTTCGGGCTCCAGCTGCAGATGGCCAGAACATAGCATCGACCATTACCGGTGGCAGTCTGCAAGCCGGGCCCGGGCAGCGGATAATGGGAGCATGTCGCCTACCAAATCCCCCGTGCGTGCCATCGTCTGGATGCTGGCTGCCGTCGCGTTCTTCTCCTGCATGGACGCCGGCATGAAGATGCTGTCCAGCAGCTATCCCACCTTGCAGGTCACCATGCTGCGTGGTGCCGCCTCGTTGCCGTTTGTCCTTGTATGGGTGCTTGCCACCGCCGGGCCGCGCTCGATCATCCCGGTGCGTTGGGGCCTGCATCTGCTGCGCGGCGTGCTCGGCATGGTGATGATCGGTTGCTTTGTCTATGCCTTGCGCACCTTGTCGCTGTCCACCGCCTACACGATCTACTTCGTCGCGCCCTTGCTGGTGGCGGCATTGTCGGTGCCCTTGCTGGGTGAGCACGTGGGGCCACGCCGGTGGGTGGCCATCGGCATCGGACTGATTGGCGTGCTGGTGGTGCTGCGCCCGGGCGTGGACGGGTTCATCTCGTTCCCGGGCCTGATGGTGTTGTTGGCGGCGACGGCTTATGCAATCGCGGCGGTCACGGTCAGCCTGCTGACCCGTACGGATACGCCGCAGTCGATGGTGGTGTGGTTCCTGTTGATCATGGCGATCGGCGCCGGCCTGTTGGCCTGGCCGCAGTGGCAGCCGCTGCAGTGGAAGCACGCCGCACTGATAGCTGGCATGGGCCTGGCCGGGGCGCTGGGGCAGATCGCGCTGACCCGCGCGTTCCAGCTGGGCCAGGCCTCGATGATCGCGCCACTGGAATACACCGGCCTGGTCTGGGTGATCGGCTGGGACGTGCTGCTCTGGCAGAAGCTGCCCGACCGCTGGACCTGGATCGGCGCCGGCATCATCGTCGCCAGTGGCCTGTACCTGCTGCACCGTGAACGCGTGCAGCGGGCGCAGCGGCCGGATCAGATCGATCATCCCTGAAAGCCTACCCCTCCCCAGTCCTCCCCTTGGCTTGGCCAAAGGGGGGGCGTAGTGCCGAGCCATGCTCGGCAGGGGCTTCACCGGCCGGCTCAAGCGGCGCCAGCCGCGAAGCTGGCGATGCCAGATGAACAGCCACTACCGCGATCTGGTGGTTTATCTGCCTCGCGGCTCACGCCGCTCCCACAAAGGGCATTACCCCAGGCCCGATCGGTTTAACTTAGAACCAAAAGGAATAAGATTCCGGTTTGCGGCACGCGCGCCGACGGCCCGGCGCTGCTAGGCTGCACGCCCCCTTCTTATGCCCTCCGGTTGCCCTGGCAGTGATCGAGTTCCAGCACCTGCAGAAAGCTTATGCCGTCGACGGCCGCGCGATCACCGCGCTGCATCCGCTCGACCTGAAGATCCAGGCCGGCGAAGTGTTCGGCATCATCGGCCACTCCGGTGCCGGCAAATCGACCCTGATCCGCCTGATCAACCGCTTGGAGGAGCCCAGCGGTGGCCGGGTGCTGATCGATGGCCAGGACGCAACCGCGCTGGACGCCGACGGTCTGCGCACCCTGCGCCGGCGCATCGGCATGATTTTCCAGCACTTCAACCTGCTGTCGGCACGTACCGTGGCCGCCAACGTGGCCTTCCCGCTGGAATTGGCTGGTACGCCCAAGGCCGAGATCGATGCCCGTGTCGCCGAGTTGTTGCGTATGGTCGGGCTGGAAGCGCATGCAGCCAAGTACCCCTCGCAGCTGTCCGGCGGGCAGAAGCAGCGTGTCGGCATTGCCCGCGCGCTGGCCACGCGCCCGCAGATCCTGCTGTGCGACGAGGCCACCAGTGCGCTGGATCCACAGACCACCGCCTCGGTGCTGGCACTGCTGGGCAAGATCAACCGCGAGCTGGGCCTGACCATCGTGCTGATCACCCATGAGATGGATGTGATCCGCCGCGTCTGCGACCGCGTTGCGGTGCTCGATGCCGGCCACATGGTGGAAATGGGCCCGGTCACCGAGGTATTCCTGCACCCGCAGCACCCGACCACGCGCCGTTTCGTCTCCGAATCCGAGCATGTGGACGAAGGCGAGCAGCTGCGCGATTACGCCGCCGTCGGTGGCCGCATCGTGCGCCTGACCTTCCTCGGCGATGGCACCTATGAGCCGCTGCTGGGGCGCATCGCCCGCGACACCGGAGTGGACTACAACATCCTGACCGGCCGTATCGACCGCATCAAGGACACGCCCTACGGCCAGCTGACCGTGTCCCTGGTGGGCGGCGACCAGAATGCCGCGCAGGCGGCCTTCGTCGCTGCCGGCGTGCACGTCGAGGAGCTGCGCCGATGATCATTGCAACTGCCGCCGAAGGCTTCTTCCGCCACCTGGATGCGGGCAAGTGGGCCGATATCGGCCAGGCCACCATCGACACCTTGCTGATGTTGGCGGGCTCGCTGCCGCTGACCCTGGCGATTGGTTTGCCGCTGGGCGTGCTGCTGTTCCTGACCGGCTCGCCGCAGCTGCACCGCAAGCCGCTGGTCTACGGCATCACCGCCTTGCTGGTGAACCTGCTGCGCTCGGTGCCCTTCATCATCCTGATGATCGTGCTGATCCCGGTGACGCTGGCGATGATGGGCACTTCGCTGGGTGTGCGTGGCGCCATCCTGCCGTTGGTGGTGGGCGCTGCACCGTTCTACGCGCGCTTGGTTGAAACCGCGTTGCGTGAAGTCGACCGTGGCGTGATCGAAGCCAGCCAGGCGATGGGCGCGACCACCCGCCAACTGGTCTTCAAGGTGTTGCTGCCGGAAGCGCGACCGGGCCTGATCGCTGGCGCGACCGTCACCACCATCGCGCTGATTGGTTTCACCGCGATGGGCGGTGCGATTGGTTCCGGTGGGCTGGGCGACCTGGCTTTCCGCGACGGCTACCAGCGCTCGCATACCGACGTGGCACTGGTCACCGTGGTGCTGCTGCTGGTGTTGGTGCAGCTGCTGCAGATGCTCGGCGACCGACTGGTTACGCATTACAGCCGCAAGTAATGGAATGACCGCAGGGTCGGCGCGCAGCGCGCCGGCCTGTTAGCGTATGTCCACACCATCCTTCCCCACGGGATCACGTTACCGATGAACAAACTGCTCAGCTTTCCCCTGATTGCCGCCGTGCTGGCCCTGTCGGCCTGCGCCAAGCCTGCCGCCGACGAGTCCAAGCTGGTGGTCGCCGCGACTGCCGTGCCGCACGCCGAGATCCTGGAAGTGGTCAAGCCGTTGCTGGAGAAGGAGGGCGTCAAGCTCGACGTGCGCGTGTTCAACGACTACGTGCAGCCCAACGACCAGCTGGTGCAGAAGCAGGTGGACGCCAACTATTTCCAGACCGAGCCTTACCTGAAGGCCTATAACCTGGACCGCAAGACCGACCTGGTCACCGTCACCGGCGTGCATATCGAACCTTTCGGTGCCTATTCCCGTCGTTTCAAGTCGCTGGCAGAACTGCCCAACGGTGCCGACGTGGTTATCCCGAACGACCCCAGCAACAACAGCCGCGCGCTGATCCTGCTGGACACCGCTGGCGTCATCAAGCTCAAGGACCCGAGCAACGCGCTGTCGACCCAACGTGACATCACCGAGAACCCGAAGCAGCTCAAGTTCCGCGAGCTGGACTCGGCGATGCTGCCGCGCGTGCTGGACCAGGTCGACCTGGCCCTGATCAACACCAACTACGCGCTGGATGCCGGCCTGAATCCGACCAAGGACGCACTGGCGATTGAAAGCAGCCAGTCGCCCTACGTGAACTTCCTGGTCGCACGCCCGGACAACAAGGACGACGCCCGCGTGCAGAAGCTGGCCAAGGCCCTGACCAGCCCGGAAGTGAAGTCCTTCATCGAGCAGAAGTACAAGGGCGCGGTACTGCCGGCGTTCTGATCGTCACCGCTTGGCCGGGATCGCACGGTAGTGCCGAGCCATGCTCGGCAAGGGGCCTAGTCCCAACCCGTAGTGCCGAGCCATGCTCGGCAGAGGCTCTCCCGGTAACATCCATGTAGGAGCGGCGTAAGCCGCGAAGCTGATATCGCCACCGGAGCCCGCGACATTGCGATCCGAAAGTGCGCTTGCTTCGCGGCTTACGCCGCTCCTGCAGGTTTGGTATCCCGGTAAGGCCTCTGCCGAGCATGGCTCGGCACTACAGGTCTGGAATGCCGGTAAGGCCTCTGCCGAGCATGGCTCGGCACTACGGGTTGGGAATGCCGGTAAGGCCTCTGCCGAGCATGGCTCGGCACTACAGGTCTGGAATGCCGGTAA
>NZ_DAMBKV010000011.1:74351-93396 GCF_032066555.1 Stenotrophomonas sp. | reverse complement strand
GGCCTCTGCCGAGCATGGCTCGGCACTACGGGTCGGGAATGTCGGTCAGGCTTCTGCCGAGCATGGCTCGGCATTACGGGTTGGGAATGCCGGTAAGGCTTCTGCCGAGCATGGCTCGGCACCACGGGTTGGGAATGCTGGTAAGGCTTCTGCCGAGCATGGCTCGGCACTACCGGTATCCGGCATGGCGTACTCTCTGGGCCTGCATCCATGGATCTGCCCCCATGCCTGTGCTTTTCGCTCTGCCGCTGGCGATACTGGTTTTCGTCGCGATCCTGCTGCTGTTGATGCCGCTGTCGCTGTGGCAACGCGTGCGCAGTGGCGGTGCGCGGCGGCAGGCGCGGCCCTGGCTGATCACCTTCAACTTCTGGGCAACGCTGGTATCCACTGGCATGTTCGCGGTGTTTTCCGGGATCGCCGGCTTCTGGTGGTCCGGCGCATGGAGTTACGCCGCGCTGGGTTGGCTGGCAGGCCTCCTGGTCGGCGTGCTCGGCCACTACCTGACCCGCTTCGAGCCTGGCCCGGAGGCGTTGCATTACAAGCCCAACACCTGGCTGGTGTTTGCATTGACCGCGATGATCGTGGTGCGTGTGGTCGCCGGCATGGTGCAGGGCTGGCAGGCATCGGTGAACGGCGTGCCATGGCCGGACACGGGCTGGCTCAGCCATGCCGGTCTGCTGGCGATGGCGGCCCTGTTGCTCGGTTATGCCGGCATGTATGCCTGGTTGCTGCGGCGCAGGGTACGTCATCATCAGCGCTATCGTCAGTTTGACCGCAGTCCTCGCTGAGCCCGTACCCGATGGCGAGTGGGGGCTGTCCCGGCTAGTCTGAGCGAAGCAGATTCGGAGATCGTGGATGGGAGTGCTGCAGTTCTTCGGGCGCCGTTTGGCGCACTTCCTGGCGCAGCCGCGTCGCAACCAGATGCGGCCGTCGACCAGCGACCCGGCGATGTTGTTGCGCACCTTGCGCCGTGGCGATGTGCTGCTGGTGGAGGGCAATAGCCGCTTCTCCACGGCCATCAAGTACCTGAGCCAGTCCACCTGGTCGCATGCGGCGCTGTATATCGGCGAGGAGCCCTTGCTCGAAGGTGGCAAACCGCAACCGATGCTGATCGACGTGGATGTGGAGCAGGGCGTGCGCCGCATTCCGTTGAGCGAGTTCGCCAATCAGCACACCCGTATCTGCCGTCCGCAGGGCCTTTCACCGGCGGTGGTGGATCAACTGGTCGGCTTCATGCGTGCACGCCTGGGTTATAGCTACGACCTGAAGAATGTCTTCGACCTGGCGCGATTCCTGATCCGGCAGCCGCCAGTACCGGGACATATGCGCCGTCGGCTGATCGCGTTGGGCAGTGGTGAGCCAACCAAGGCCATCTGTTCGACCTTGTTGGCGCAGGCCTTCGAGTCGATCCGCTACCCGATCCTGCCGGAGATCGAGACGGTGCTTGCGCAGGTGGGCGGTGCCGAGCAGTCGCAGGAGATCCTGCACATCCGCAACTACAGCCTGTACACGCCGCGCGATTTCGATGTGTCGCCATTCTTCGACGTGGTCAAGCCGCGGCTGCAGCACAACTTCGATTACCTGGCGCTGCAGTGGGGTGATGACGGCAGCCCTTAGTTTGCGTGGAAAGCTGCCCCCTCTCCCCAACCCCTCTCCCGCGGGGGGAGAGGGGCGAAAGCAACAGCAACAACAGCAACGCAACTGCAGCGCAACAGCAACAGCTGCTTTTGTTGCAGTCACTGGGAATGCTTGCACTCGCTGTGCTCCAAGCCCCTCTCCCCTCGCGGGAGAGGGGTTGGGGAGAGGGGGACACCCAAAAAAAACACGGGCCGCGAACGGCCCGTGTTTCATTTGCAAGCGCTGCATTGCATCTACAACGGTATTGCCAGGAACATAGTCGCTTAGAAGCGTGCACCCAGGCCGAAGCCAACGGTCCACGGATCCAGCTTCAGCTCGCCAGCGTTCTGGCCGGCGACGCGCAGGTCAGGACGGGCGTGCATGTAGCGCGCATCGGCGCGGGCAAACCAGGTCGAGTTGATGTTCATGTCAACGCCGACGGTGCCGATCGCGCCCTTGGCGGTATCCACACCAACGTGGTTGCCGGTGCTGCTCAGGCCATCGATCTTCTCGTTGCTGAAGTTCGACTCGTAGTAACCCAGGCCGACGAACGGACGGAATACGTTGTCCGCCTGGCCGAAGTGGTACTGCGCGCTCAGTGCAAGCGGCTGCTGCTCGACGCTGCCGACCTTGGCGCCACCATCGGTGCGCACGCGGTGATCGAACTTGTCAGCGGCACCCCACAGTTCAACGGCGAAGTTGTCGTTGAAGTAGTAGCTGGCGCTGATCGTCGGTGCCGGGCCGCCATCGACCTTGCCAATGCCGTCGATCGGATCGTTCTTCGGCTGCAGCAGGCTGATGCCACCGACCACGGCAAAATGCTTGCCCGATGCGGTATCGCCATTGCCATCCTGCGCGAATGCGGTAGAGGAAAGCGCAAGTGCGCTGAGCGTGGCAAGGCTGAGAATTTTGATGGAACGCATAACTGACTCCTCGTATTGCGATCGGGACTACGCTGTTATCTAGGCCCTCGTGATGGGGCGAGGCAACCCTAACGATGGCAAGATGAATCGCTCTAAACGCAAGGGGATTTCAGTGCCATTGCGTTCAGCGAAAAACAGAGGGATCCCATGGACACGAAGCATCGACAGAAATTTCCGTTCACGATGTTGTGGTGCGCGTGATGAGTGGCGCATTGTTGCAGGGCCTGCCCGCGCAGCTATCGACCTCATGCCGCGTGCTGGTACTGGGCTCGATGCCGGGCGCGATGTCGCTGCATGAATCGCGCTACTACGCGCACCCACGCAATCGCTTCTGGCCGCTGATGGCTGCGCTGTGTGGCTTCGATGCGCAGCTTCCTTATGCGCAGCGCCTGCAGTGCCTGCAGCAATCGGGTATCGGCCTGTGGGACGTGATCGGGCAATGCCAGCGCGCCGGCAGCCTGGATACGGCGATCGTGCGTGGCAGCGAAGTGCCCAACCCCATCCCGGCGTTGCTCGCCGGCCTGCCGCAGTTGCAGGCCATCGCCTGTAATGGTGCCGCGGCACACACTGCGTTCCAGCGATGGATCGCACCCGCTTTGCCGCCTTTGGCGGCTGCGCTGCCGGTGCTGGCCCTGGCGTCGACCAGCCCGGCCAATGCGGCATGGTCGTTGCCGCGCCTGACCGGGCAATGGCAAGTGCTGCAAGCGTGGTTGAATGCGCCCAATGGGGTGGTAACGCCTGCAACAAGGGGCTTGACCGGCTAGGACAGGCAGGACAGCCGGCAAGTCAGAACACGCGTCCAGGAGCAGACATTGCGGCCTTGTTGGCTCGGATGGCATGCCCTTGTCCGGGGACATACGCAGGCGAATTCAGTTGTAGCGGTTGGCGCTGCGGCCCGCTAACGCCACAATAGAGGATTCCCTCACTGTTGCTGGAGTAGTTTCATGGCCGAAATCAAGGAAGCACTTGTCCCCGATATCGGTGACTACAGCGACATTCCGGTGATCGAAGTGCTGGTCGCCGTAGGCGATACGGTCAAGAAGGACCAGGGGCTGGTCACGCTGGAATCGGACAAGGCCACGATGGAAGTGCCGTCGGCCTACGCCGGTGTGGTCAAGGAGCTGAAGGTCAAGGTTGGCGACGGCCTGTCTGAGGGCAAGGTCGTGGCCCTGATCGAGGTGAGCGAAGAGGCCGCCAAGCCGGCTGCCGCTGCTGCCCCGACCGCCCCGGCCAAGATTGAAGCCACCGCCGAGACCGGCGCCAAGGTTGAGCCGGTGGCGGTTGCCCCGGTCGCCGACAAGCTGGCCCAGCGCGAGATCGCCCAGGAAGACTCGGTTACCACCAGCAAGCCGGCTACCCCGCCGGTGCAGTTCAATGCCGAAGGCGTGCTGCCGGCCAATGTGCCCTATGCCAGCCCGGCGGTGCGCGTGTTCGCCCGTGAGCTGGGCGTGGACCTGCAGCAGGTCAAGGGCACCGAGAAGGGCGGCCGCATCACCAAGACCGACGTGCAGAAGTTCGTCAAGGGCGCGCTGTCCGGCGGTGTTGCTGCCAGTGGCGGTGCCCCGGCGGCTGCCGGCGGTGGCCTGAACCTGCTGCCGTGGCCGAAGGTGGACTTCAGCAAGTTCGGCGAGACCGAAGTGGTGCAGCTGTCGCGCATCAAGAAGATCTCCGGCGCCAACCTGGCCCGCAACTGGGCGATGATTCCGCACGTCACCCAGTTCGACCAGGCCGACATCACCGATCTGGAAGCGCTGCGCGTGGCGCTGAACAAGGAAAACGAGAAGGCCGGCATCAAGCTGACCATGCTCGCCTTCCTGATCAAGGCCAGCGCCGCCGCGCTCAAGAAGTTCCCCGAGTTCAACGCTTCGCTGGATGCCAGCGGCGAGAACCTGACCCTGAAGAAGTACTTCAACATCGGTTTTGCCGCCGATACCCCGAACGGCCTGGTCGTGCCGGTGATCCGCGACGTCGACAAGAAGGGCGTGGTGCAGATTGCCCAGGAAACCGGCGAACTGGCCAAGAAGGCCCGTGACGGCAAGCTTGGCCCGGCCGACATGAGCGGCGGCTGCTTCTCGATCAGCTCGCTGGGTGGCATTGGCGGCACCGCCTTCACCCCGATCGTGAATGCGCCGGAAGTGGCCATCCTGGGTGTCTCCAAGTCTTCGATCCAGCCGGTCTGGAATGGCAAGGAATTCGCCCCGAAGCTGATGCTGCCGCTGTCGTTGAG
The DNA here is from genome assembly GCF_032066555.1 of Stenotrophomonas sp. Classification (GTDB taxonomy): domain Bacteria; phylum Pseudomonadota; class Gammaproteobacteria; order Xanthomonadales; family Xanthomonadaceae; genus Stenotrophomonas. Next base: position 88,629 of record NZ_DAMBKV010000011.1, on the reverse strand, counting down.
CTATGACCACCGCGTCATCGACGGCGCCCTGGCCGCGCGTTTCACCACCTACCTGTCGCAGGTGCTGGCCGACATGCGGCGCGTGCTGCTGTGATGCCAGTGGCGCCGCGACGCGCCTTGTTGGCGCTGGTGTTGGCCGCCCTGACGGGCCCGGCACTGGCCGCCAGCCAGTGCCAGCCGGTGGTCGGCCAGGGTTGGCCGCCGGCGGTGGGCAACTACGGCCAGGCGGCGAGCAGCCTGCTCGGCGGCCAGGCCGAAGACGGCCTGTCGCTGCTGGTGCTGCCGGCCCGGGGCGTGGAGTCACAGGTGCTGCTGCGCCGCGACGCCGGCAACGGCCAGTGGATGGTGCTGGCCGGCATGGCCGACAAGCGCATCTACAACTGGAGCACGACGGCCGGTCGCGGTGGCGTCAACCTGCAACTCGACCAGGAGCCCGAGTTCGCCCAGGCACCGTTGCCCGATGCACTGGCACAGCGTCTGCTCGAGGTCTGGGGCAAGGCATTGGCTTCGCCGGAAGTGGCCGCGCGTGCGCCGGTCACCGAGGGCGAGGTGCTGTCCTTCACCGTCAACGGCGAGCGTTACAGCGGTCAGCGGCCGGGTTGCGGCCAGCTTGAGGCGCTGCAGGAACAGGCGGCGCTGTTGATCGAGCTGGCCCATAGCAAAGACAAAAAATACGAGAAGCGCTACGCCAACATCGAACGCGCGCTCGACAAGATGCATGACCGGTTCGTCGGCGAAGCCGGCTGAGCCCACAGGAGAAAACAATGGCGACGATTGAAATCAAGGTTCCGGACATTGGCGACTACAACGACGTGCCGGTGATCGAGATTCTGGTGGCCGTGGGCGACACGGTGAAGAAGGACCAGGGTCTGGTCACACTGGAGTCGGACAAGGCCACGCTGGAAGTGCCGTCCTCGGCTGCGGGTGTGGTCAAGGAAATCAAGGTCAAGCTCGACGACAAGCTGTCCGAGGGCGATGTGGTGGTGATCCTGGAAGCTGAAGGCGAGGGCGCTGCCCCGGTCGCAGCTCCGGCACCTGCCGCCGCACCTGCGCCGGCTGCACAGCCTGCCGCGGCCGCCGCTCCGGCAGCCGTCAGCGCACCGGTTGCCGCTGCTGCGCCAGCCGCATCCGGCCCGATCGAGGTCAAGGTGCCGGACATCGGCGATTACCAGAACGTGCCGGTGATCGAGATCCTGGTCGCCGTCGGCGACACGGTGAAGAAGGACCAGGGCCTGGTCACGCTGGAATCGGACAAGGCCACGCTGGAAGTGCCGTCCTCGGCCGATGGCGTGGTCAAGGAAATCAAGGTCAAGCTGGACGACAAGCTGTCGGTCGGCGACGTGGTGGTGGTGCTGGAAGGCGCCGCCGCTGCCGCCCCGGCAGCGGCCAAGGCCGCCCCGGGCAGCAAGCCACCGGTGACCCCGTCGCACCGCGCGCCGGACCCGGCTGTCGCCGCCAAGGCGCTGCCGTCCAGTGGCCGCACCGCCGACATCGAGTGCCGCATCGTGGTGCTGGGCGCCGGCCCGGGCGGTTATACCGCCGCCTTCCGTGCCGCCGACCTGGGCATGGATACCGTGCTGATCGAGCGTTACGCCAGCCTCGGCGGCGTCTGCCTCAACGTCGGCTGCATCCCGTCCAAGGCCCTGCTGCACGCCGCTGAAATCATCGACCACGCCGCCCATGCCGACGAACTCGGCATCGAGTACGGCGCGCCGAAGATCAGTCTGGACAAGCTGCGCGGTTACAAGGAAAAGGTCGTCGGTCAGCTGACCAAGGGCCTGGCCGGCATGGCCAAGCAGCGCAAGATCCGCACCGTGCATGGCCTGGCCAAGTTCATCTCGGCCAATGAGCTGGAGATCGTCGGCGACGACGGCAAGACCCAGCTGCTGCGCTTCGAGCAGTGCATCATCGCCGCCGGTTCGCAGGCGGTGAAGCTGCCCAACTTCCCGTGGGAAGACAAGCGCGTGATGGACTCCACCGACGCACTGGAGCTGGCCGAAGTGCCGGGCTCGCTGCTCGTCGTCGGCGGCGGCATCATCGGTCTGGAAATGGCCACCGTGTACAGCGCCCTGGGTTCCAAGGTGACCGTGGTCGAGTTCATGGACCAGCTGATGCCGGGCGCCGACAAGGACTTGGTCAAGCCGCTGGCCGACCGCCTGAAGAAGCAGGGCATCGAGGTGCACCTGAAGACCAAGGCTGCGGGCGTTAGCGCCGACAAGAAGGGCATCACGGTGACCTTCGAGGCCGCTACCGAAGGCGAAAAGCCGGCGATGGAAAGCGGCACCTTCGATCGCGTGCTGGTTGCCGTGGGCCGCTCGGCCAATGGCAAGAAGATCGATGCCGACAAGGCCGGCGTCGAAGTCACCGACCGCGGCTTCATTCCGGTCGACCGGCAGATGCGCACCAACGTGCCGCATATCTTCGCCATCGGTGACATCGTCGGTAACCCGATGCTGGCGCACAAGGCCACGCACGAGGGCAAGCTGGCGGCTGAAGTCGCCTTCGGCGAGAAGAAGGAGTGGGTGGCACGGGTGATCCCGTCGGTGGCTTACACCAATCCGGAAATCGCCTGGGTTGGCGTCACCGAGACCGAGGCCAAGGCCAAGGGATTGAAGGTCGGCGTGGCCAAGTTCCCGTGGGCGGCCAGCGGTCGTGCCATCGGCATCGCTCGCACCGAAGGCTTCACCAAGCTGATCTTCGACGAGGAAACCCATCGCGTGATCGGCGGTGCCATCGTCGGCGTGCACGCCGGTGAGCTGCTGGCCGAGATCGGCCTGGCCATCGAGATGGGCGCCGAGGCCGAAGACATCGGCCACACCATCCACGCCCACCCGACCCTGAGCGAGTCGGTGGCGATGGCCTCGGAGATCTACGACGGGACCATCACCGACCTGTATATCCCGAAGAAGAAGTAAGCCACACGACGCCCCCTCACCGGGGCGTCGCTGTATTCGGCAGTCAAAAGGAGCAAGGGAATGTTGCGGATCACGGTGTTGGTTGGGCTGCTGTTCGCCGGCCCGGCGATTGCAGGGGAGCAGGACCCTGCGCTGGCCGCCGCCTTGCTGAAATGCCCTGGCGCGGCACCTTTCGTCGAGGCTGATGGCTTGCGCGCGCAAGCGCGCAGGAATGCGCAGACCGAAGCAGGATATTCGGAGCCGGCACTTCGCCAGCAGCTGCTGGACATGGCACAGGTTGACCAGGAAGCTCGCCAGGGTGAGTGGACGCGGGCCATGGTCGAGAACCTGCAGGCAGTGGATGCCGCAAATCTGCCGCGTATCAAGCAGATCGTGGCCACGCATGGCGGTCTGCCCAGTGCAGCGCAGGTCGGGAGCGATGCGGTTTCCGCCGCCTGGTTGCTGGTGCAGCATGCCGATGCTGACGTCGCGTTCCAGCGCCAGGTAGTGGGCAGCATTGAGCCCATGGTGCAGCGTGGTGAGATATCGGCGCACGATTTCGCGTTGCTGACCGACCGCGTACTGGTCAACAGCGGCGAGCTGCAGCGCTATGGCAGCCAGCTCCTGGCAGTCGATGGCCGTTGGCAGGCCAAGCCGATGGAGGCGCCGGAGCAGGTTGATCAGCGCCGCGCCGGCATCGGCCAGATGCCGTTGGCCGATTACATCTGCGTGGCGACGCAGATGTTTCCGGTGCCGCCTGCCGCGGCACCACCTCAGAACTGATCCCGGGCACGCCGGGCTGCCCCTGTCGCGGTGTCGGTAGTTCCAAGCAACGCCCCGCCTGTCGGGGCGTTGCTTGTTTCCGGTCCCTGGCCAGTTGCCCACCCCGCAGGCTTGGCGCAAGCTGGCGCCGCTGGACCCTGACGTCACCCATTGCCCCGGGGAACGAGGATGCGAACCAGAGTGCGCGTGCCAGCTCTTGCGCTGGTCGTTGTCGGTGTTTGTGTATCCATGGTGGCGCACGCTCGAACCAGCGTGGTCAGTGCCGCACGCCTGTTGGACGTGCGCAGCGGCCGCTATGTGCAGCAACCGCAGATCGAGATCGTCGATGGCAGGATCAGCCGCATCGGCCGCGCCGGCGATCCGCTGCCCGCCGGTGCCGAGCACATCGACCTGGGCGCGCGCACCCTGCTGCCGGGCCTGATCGACATGCATGTGCACCTGACCATCGATCCCACCCTGGGCGGCTACCAGGGGCTGGAATACACCGACAATTTCTGGACCGTGGTGGGCGTGGTCAATGCGCGGCGCACGCTGCGCGCGGGCTTTACCACGGTGCGCAATCTCGGTTCGGCCGGCTTCGATGATGTGGCCTTGAAGCAGGCCATCGAGGCCGGTTACATCGATGGGCCTCGTATCGTGCCGGCCACCTTTGCGATTGGCGCTACCGGTGGGCATTGCGACGGTGGTGGCCTGCCGCCATCGGTGACCGTGCCCAATCCCGGTGCGGCCGACGGCCCGGACGCGATCCGCGCCACGGTGCGCAAGCTGCGCAAATTCGGGGCCGAGGTGATCAAGTTCTGCGGCACTGGCGGGGTGATGTCCAAGGGCACGACGCTGGGCGAGCAGCAATACAGCCAGGAGGAGATGCAGGCGCTGGTGGAGGAGGCGCACCGGCTGGGCATGAAGGTGGCGGTGCATGCGCATGGCAGCAGCGGCATCAACGCGGCCATCCGCGCCGGTACTGACACCATCGAGCATGCCAGCCTGGCCGATGCGGAGTCATTCAAGTTGGCGCGCGCGCAGGGCACCTGGTTTTCGATGGATATCTACGGCAGTGATTACATCCTTGCCGAGGGTGAGAACAATGGCTTGTTCGCCGAGTCGCTGCAGAAGGAGCGGCAGGTGGGACGCAAGCAGCGCGAAACCTTCCGCGATGCGCATGCGGCCGGCGTGCGGATGGTGTTCGGTTCCGACGCGGGTGTGTACCCGCATGGAGACAACGCCCGTCAGTTCGGCAAGATGGTGGAGTGGGGCATGACGCCGTTGCAGGCGATCCGTGCGGCGACGCTTGATGCGGCCGAAGCACTGGGGCGGCAGACGGACGTCGGGGCGTTGGAAGTGGGGCGCTTCGGCGACATGCTCGCGGTCGACGGCGATCCGTTGCAGGACGTTGCGGTGCTGACGCGCCCGGCGGCGGTGGTGAAAGGCGGGCGCTTGTTGCAGCCCTAGGATGTAGATAGCCCCTCTCCCGCATGCGGGAGAGGGGTTGGGGTGAGGGTGCTTGTGGGCGCAGCGGTGCTGCGCTTGGGCATTGCCGGTAGAGCCTCTGCCGAGCATGGCTCGGCACTACATGCCGCGCTCCCGTTCTTTGGAAGAGGGGCTTGGCGCAGCGGTGCTGCGTTTGCGGCCTTGCCGGTAAAGCCTCTGCCGAGCATGGCTCGGCACTACATGCGCCTCTCGCGCTTGCGGGAGGGTCGCTTCTAGAACGACAGGCTCACGCCCGCCACCGGGCCCTTGAACTCCTGCTTCAGGCCGATGACGCCATCGCTGCCCTTCTGGTCCACGTCCAGCTTGAACCAGTCGTAGCCGGCGAAAATGCCGAAGTTCTTGTTGACGTTGTACTGCACGATCGCATTGGCGCGGCTGAGGTCGCCCTTGTAATCATCGAAGTTGCCCCAGCTTGTATTGAGGTATTGGCCCTGCAGGTTGATCAGCCAATGCTCCGAAGGCGTGAAACTCAAGCGCGCGCCAACCACCGGTGCGATGCCGTCGGCCTTCTCGTTGAGGAAACGGCCCTGGTAGACATCGCCTACATCGGCGTAGGCGTCGGCACTGATCTTGGCGTACTCGGCACCGAGCTGCAGGCCCAGGTCGAAACGATCACCATCAACCACCGAGTAGTCGTAGACCAGCGTTGCCACCTGGTACTTCAGTTCGCCCTTGACGAAGCTGCCTGCGGGTACCGTGGTGTCGCCCCAACTGACGCCTTCGTCCAGCGTCTCGCGGCGGTCCTTGTCGTACTTGAAGTAGTCGAAGATCAGCCGCTGGCGATCACTGATCCGGAACAGGCCATCCACGCGCGGCTCCCACTCCTTGCCGCCCAGGCTGAAGTCCTCGGACAGGTTGATGTCCTGGCCGGCAACCGTGGTGCTGCCGCGGATGGTGTTGTCGGTGTCGATGTTCATTGCGCCAAGCCGCAGCGTGAAACGCGGATCGCCTTCGGCGGCTTGCGCAGGCAGCGCATGGATCAGAGCGAGTGTGAGTGCGCACGGAGCAAGTGCGAGAATGTAGCGGGAGTTGCGCATGCCATTACCTGATGTTGCGTTGGAGCGCTTGACCTTCGCCGATCCGGTGTAGAGAGGGGTGAGCGCAGCGTGCAGGCAATGTGTACGCGAAGATCAATTGCGGTGAGGTGGTGCCGCCGAGGGCGTGCGACACCACCTCACCCGAGCCCGCGCACCCGCCCGACGAGGTAGCGGATGGTGGACTGCGAAGGTCTGACCGGCAGGTTCCCTGGAAGTTCCCGTGTTGCAGCGCAATATCCATTGTCCCGCATGGCCCCCGGGTGGCCGCGCGGAAGGGGAAAAAACGTGATATTGCGGCCACTTGCATAGTCAAATGGGGACAAATGCCGGTTGTCTCGCAAATTGTCCCGCTGTTATACTTTCGCGGCTCGACGAGACGCCTTTGCGCGATTCGGCTCTTCCCTTTACCTGAAGCAGGACACTTTGACGTGCTGAACTCCGTTGACGCGGGTCGGCGACTGATGTTGCGCGCCGCGGTCTACCCGCTGGCCGCAGTGGTGGTCCTGGCTCTGGCCTTCCTCTTCGTGGGGCCAAAGCATGCGCTGGGTGCCCTTGTTTCGGGCCTGGCGGTGGTGGCAGGGACGGCGCTGGCCGCGTGGGTGGGGCTCGGTGGCGGCGTTCAGGCCGCTGGTTCAGCAATGGTCCGCCTGTTCCTGGGGTTCATGCTGAAGATTGTGCTGATTGTTGCCGTGCTGGGAATGGCTTTTTTCTGGTGGCGACTTCCTCCTTTGGCTCTGCTGGCGGCAATTCCAGTGGCGCTGATGTTCCAGGTTCTGGCTCTGGCCAGACGTTGATTCACTCATAAAGGTTCCGGACACATGGCGGGCGAGGCTCTAACTCCTACCACGTACATCCAGCATCACCTGCAGAATCTGACCGCCAAGGTCGGGGACGGCGGTAGCTTCTGGACGATCCACGTCGATACCATCGTCACCGCGGTCCTGATGGGCCTGCTGATGGTGTTCGCCTTCTGGATGGCAACCCGCAAGGCCACGGCAGGTGTGCCGGGCAAGTGGCAGGCCTTCGTCGAGATCTGCCTGGAGTTCGTTGACCGCCAGGCCAAGGACACCTACCACGGCAAGAGCAAGCTGATCACGCCCATCGCGATCACCATCTTCTTCTGGATCCTGTTGATGAACCTCATCAAGATGATCCCGGCCGATTTCATCGCCAAGCCGCTTGAGCTGGCAGGCATCCACTACTGGAAGCCGGTGCCGACCGCCGACGTCAATGCCACCCTGGGCATGTCGATCAGCGTGTTCATCCTGATGATCTTCTTCGCGCTGAAGTCCAAGGGCATCGGCGGCTTCGTCAAGGAATTCCTGACGGCCCCGTTCGGCAAGTGGATGATGCCGTTCAACCTGATCCTCAACATCGTCGAGTGGCTGAGCAAGCCGATCTCCCTGGCGATGCGACTGTTCGGCAACATGTTCGGCGGCGAGATCGTCTTCCTGCTGATCTGGGTGCTGGGCGGCGCCGGTGTATTCGGTGCCGTTGCCGGTGGCGTGTTCGGCCTTGGCTGGATGCTGTTCCACCTGCTGGTGATCCCGCTGCAGGCCTTCATCTTCATGATGTTGACCATCGTGTACTTGAGCCTGTCGGAAGACAGTCACTAAAGTTACAAGCTTCACCCAGTTTCAACCTTCATCCGTTTCATCACCCTTAGCTACTTAAAGTTCCTGGAGATAACCATGTACTTCGCCGTCCTGACCAACCTCGCCCAAGTTCAGAGCTCCACCGCCCTTGCCGTCGGCATCATGATCGGCCTGGCCGCGCTGGGCGCCGGCCTCGGTCTGGCCATCATGGCTGGTAAGTTCCTGGAATCGGCCGCTCGCCAGCCGGAACTGATCCCGGTCCTGCAGGTCCGCATGTTCATCACCGCCGGCCTGATCGACGCCGCATTCATCATCTCGGTCGCCGTTGGCCTGCTGCTGGCCTTCGCCAACCCGCTGGCTGCTGCCCTGCTGGCCGAAGCCGCCAAGCTGGCCGGCTGATCCAGCTGCAGTGAGACGGTCGGGTGCCTGCTGGCACCCGACTTCGGATGAAGGTTCGGTTGTGCCGCCACGGCGGCACGACCACCCCCGACACCAGCGATCGAGCTAATTCATGAATATCAATCTCACCCTCTTTGCACAGGCCCTGGCCTTTGCTTTGCTGATCTGGATCATCGCGACCAAGATCTGGCCGCCGTTGTTGAAGGCCATTGAAGAGCGCCAGCAGAAGATCGCTGAGGGCTTGGCCGCTGCCGACCGCAGCCAGAAAGACCTGGCCCAGGCGGAAGTGAAGGTCAACGAGGCGCTGAAGGAAGCCCGTGGCAAGGCCAACGAGATCATCGACCAGGCGCATGCCCGTGCGAACCAGATCGTTGAAGCCGCCAAGAACGAAGCCATCGCCGAAGCCAACCGCCAGAAAGAACTGGCCCAGGCTGAAATCGACGCTGCCGCCAACCGTGCCCGCGAAGATCTGCGCAAGCAGGTGTCCGCCCTGGCCGTGACCGGCGCCGAAAAGCTGCTCAAGCGCGAAATCGATGCCAACGCCCACAAGGCGCTGCTCGACGAGCTGGCTGCGGAGATCTGATCGATGAGCCAGGCCCTCACGCTTGCCCGCCCGTACGCCCGCGCCGCTTTTGCGATTGCGCGTGAGGAAGGCAAGTTCGCGCCGTGGTCGGACGCGCTTGCGTTCTCCGCCCGCGTTGCAGCCGATCCGCGCGTGTCGGCCTTGCTGTCGAATCCGCAGCTGAGCCGCGGCGATGCCGTCGCCCTGCTGACCCCGGACGCGACCAGCGAGACCTACGGTCGCTTCCTGGCCCTGCTGGCCGAAGGCCGCCGCCTGCAGCAACTGCCGGAAATCTCCGGTCTGTTCGAGCAGCTGCGCGCTGAAGCCGAACACGTGGTCAAGGCCACCGTCACCTCGGCCGCCGAACTGTCGGGCGAGGAACTGGACAAGATCAAGGCTGCGCTGCGCAAGCGTTTCGGCCGCGAAGTCGAGGTATCGACCGCGGTGGACGCTTCGCTGATCGGCGGCGCCGTGATCGATGCCGGCGACGTGGTCATCGATGGCTCGCTCAAGGGCAAGCTGTCGCGCCTGCAGACCGCGCTCGCACACTGAATTCACATTACCGTCCGGCCACAAGCCGGCACTAGGACTTGACGATGGCTACCACGCTCAACCCCTCTGAAATCAGCGAACTGATCAAGACCCGCATCGAGAAGGTCGCCCTGTCCGCGGAATCGCGCAACGAAGGCACCGTCACCAGCGTGTCCGACGGCATCGTGCGCATCTTCGGTCTGGCCGACGTGATGCAGGGCGAAATGATCGAACTGCCGAACAACACCTTTGCCCTGGCACTGAACCTGGAGCGCGACTCGGTCGGCGCCGTGGTCCTGGGCGACTACCAGAACCTGCGCGAAGGCGACGTGGCCAAGACCACCGGCCGCATCCTGGAAGTGCCGGTGGGCCCGGAAATGCTCGGCCGCGTTGTCAACGCGCTGGGTGAGCCGATCGACGGCAAGGGCCCGCTGGGCACCTCGCTGACCGCCCCGGTGGAGCGTGTTGCCCCGGGCGTGATCTGGCGCAAGTCGGTCGACCAGCCGGTGCAGACCGGTTACAAGTCGGTTGACTCGATGATCCCGATCGGCCGTGGCCAGCGCGAGCTGATCATCGGTGACCGCCAGACCGGTAAGACGGCCATGGCGATCGACGCCGTGATCAACCAGAAGGGTACCGGCATCAAGTGCGTGTACGTCGCGATCGGCCAGAAGGCTTCGACCGTGGCCAACATCGTGCGCAAGCTGGAAGAAAACGGCGCCCTGGCCCACACCGTGGTCGTGGCTGCCACCGCTTCCGAATCGGCTGCGATGCAGTACATCAGCGCCTACGCTGGCTGCACCATGGGCGAGTACTTCATGGACCGCGGCAAAGACGCCCTGATCGTGTACGACGATCTGTCCAAGCAGGCTGTTGCCTACCGCCAGATCTCGCTGCTGCTGAAGCGTCCGCCGGGCCGCGAAGCCTACCCGGGTGACGTGTTCTACCTGCACTCCCGCCTGCTCGAGCGTGCAGCTCGCGTGTCGGAAGAGTATGTCGAGAAGTTCACCAACGGCGCCGTCACCGGCAAGACCGGTTCGCTGACCGCACTGCCGATCATCGAAACCCAGGCTGGCGACGTGTCCGCCTTCGTTCCGACCAACGTGATCTCGATCACCGACGGCCAGATCTTCCTGGAAACCGACCTGTTCAACGCCGGTATCCGTCCGGCCGTCAACGCCGGTATCTCGGTGTCGCGCGTGGGTGGTTCGGCCCAGACCAAGATCATCAAGAAGCTGTCCGGCGGTATTCGTATCTCGCTGGCCCAGTACCGTGAGCTGGCTGCGTTCGCGCAGTTCGCCTCGGACCTGGACGAAGCCACCCGCAAGCAGCTGGAGCGCGGCCAGCGCGTCACCGAGCTGATGAAGCAGAAGCAGTACGCACCTATGTCGATCGCCGACCAGGCGCTGTCGATCTACGCCGTCAACGAGGGCTTCCTCGACGACGTGCCGGTCAACAAGCTGCTCTCGTTCGAAGCAGGCCTGCACGCCCACTTCGCCAACACCGCAGGTGAGTTGACCTCCAAGATCAACAGCACCGGCGCCTGGAACGACGAGATCGAAGCTGCCTTCAAGAAGGGCATCGCCGATTTCAAGAGCACCGGCACCTGGTAAGAGCGTATGTAGAGCGGAGCCTTGCTCCGCTTCACACTGATAAAGCGGGGCACAGCCCCGCTCTATGGGAATAAGAGATGGCAAGCGGACGCGAAATCAAAACCAAGATCAAGAGCGTGCAGAACACCCGCAAGGTGACGCGCGCGCTCGAAATGGTCTCGGCCTCCAAGATCCGCAAGGCGCAGGATCGGATGAAGACCTCGCGTCCGTACGCGCAGGCGATGAAGCAGGTGATCGGTCACCTGGCCCAGGCCAGCACCGATTTCCAGCACCCGTTCCTGGTCGAGCGTGAGCAGGTCAAGCGCGTGGGTTACATCGTGATCTCGTCTGATCGCGGTCTGGCCGGCGGCCTGAACAACAACCTGTTCCGCAAGACGGTCGCGGAAATGCGCGACTGGCAGGACAAGGGCGCCGAGATCGACGTGGTGACCGTTGGCCAGAAGGCCGGCGCGTTCTTCCGTCGCGTCAACGTCAACATGGCTGCCTCGGTGGCCAACATCGGCGACCAGCCCAAGCTGGAAACGCTGATCGGCGTGATCAAGGTCATGCTCGATGCCTTCACCGAAGGCAAGGTTGACCGCGTCTACCTGGTCTACAACCGCTTCATCAACACGATGACGCAGAAGGCCAGCTTCGACCAGCTGCTGCCGTTGCCGGCCGCCGAAAAGCAGGTGGCTTCGCACGACTGGGATTACCTGTACGAGCCCGACGCGGCAACCGTGCTTGAGCACGTGATCACCCGCTACATCGAATCGTTGGTGTATCAGGCGGTGCTGGAGAATGTTGCCTCCGAGCACGCAGCTCGCATGGTGGCGATGAAGGCGGCAAGCGACAACGCGAACAAGATGATCGGAACCCTGCAGCTGGTCTACAACAAGGCCCGCCAGGCAGCGATCACCCAGGAAATCTCCGAAATCGTCAGCGGCGCGGCAGCGGTCTAACGCGCGCAGTCAACAGCACACATTTAGAGGATGCAGCAATGAGTCAGGGCAAGATCGTTCAGATCATCGGCGCGGTCGTCGACGTCGAATTCCCGCGCACCGACGTGCCGAAGGTGTACGACGCGCTGAAGGTCGACAACACCGAAATCACGCTGGAAGTCCAGCAGCAGCTGGGTGACGGTATCGTCCGCGCGATCGCGCTGGGCTCGACCGACGGCCTGAAGCGTGGCCTGGTTGCCACCAACACCAACCGCGCCATCTCGGTGCCGGTCGGCGCTGGCACCCTGGGCCGCATCATGGACGTGCTGGGTCGCCCGATCGACGAAGCCGGCCCGGTGCAGGCGTCGGACAGCTGGGAAATCCACCGTTCGGCCCCATCGTATGAAGACCAGTCTTCCTCGACCGAGCTGCTGGAAACCGGCATCAAGGTCATCGACCTGATGTGCCCGTTCGCCAAGGGCGGCAAGGTTGGCCTGTTCGGCGGCGCCGGCGTCGGCAAGACCGTCAACATGATGGAGCTGATCAACAACATCGCCAAGGCGCACAGCGGTCTGTCCGTGTTCGCCGGCGTGGGTGAGCGTACCCGTGAGGGCAACGACTTCTACCACGAAATGAAGGACTCCAACGTCCTGGACAAGGTGGCGATGGTGTACGGCCAGATGAACGAGCCGCCGGGCAACCGTCTGCGCGTTGCACTGACCGGCCTGACCATGGCGGAGTACTTCCGTGATGAGAAGGACGCCAGCGGCAAGGGCAAGGACGTGCTGCTGTTCGTCGACAACATCTACCGCTACACCCTGGCCGGTACCGAAGTGTCGGCACTGCTGGGCCGTATGCCGTCGGCCGTGGGTTACCAGCCGACCCTGGCCGAGGAAATGGGTGTCCTGCAGGAGCGCATCACCTCGACCAAGTCCGGCTCGATCACCTCGATCCAGGCCGTGTACGTGCCCGCCGATGACTTGACCGATCCGTCGCCGGCCACCACGTTCGCCCACTTGGACTCGACCGTGACCCTGTCGCGTTCGATCGCCTCGCTGGGTATCTACCCGGCCGTGGATCCGCTGGACTCGACCTCGCGCCAGATGGACCCGCAGGTCATCGGCAGCGAGCACTACGACACCGCACAGCGCGTCCAGCAGACCCTGCAGAAGTACAAGGAACTGAAGGACATCATTGCCATCCTGGGTATGGACGAACTGTCCCAGGAAGACAAGGAAGCCGTGTCGCGCGCCCGTAAGATCGAGCGCTTCTTCAGCCAGCCGTTCCACGTGGCCGAAGTGTTCACCGGCTCGCCGGGCAAGTACGTGCCGCTGAAGGACACCATCCGTGGCTTCAAGGCCATCGTCGATGGCGAATACGACCACCTGCCGGAGCAGGCGTTCTACATGGTCGGCGGCATCGAAGAAGCGGTCGAGAAGGCCAAGAAGATGGCCGAGAAGGCCTAATTCCCACGTAGGGCGGAGTTCGCTCCGCCCACGCGGCAACCTGCGGTGGGCGCAGGCCCACCCAACCAGGCGAAGAGAGATCCATGAGCACCATCCGTTGCGACATCGTCAGTGCCGAGCAGCAGATCTTCAGCGGCGAAGCGACCCTGGTCGTGGCCACCGGTGAGCTGGGCGAGCTGGGCATCGCGCCCAAGCACGCACCGCTGATCACCCGTCTGAAGCCGGGCAAGGTCGTGGTCACCACTGCTGCCGGGGAACACCTGGATTTCGCCATCTCTGGCGGCATCCTGGAAGTACAGCCGCAGGTCGTGACCGTGCTGGCCGACACCGCCATCCGTGCCAGCGACATCGATGAAGCATCGGTGCGCAAGGCCAAGGAAGAAGCCGAGCGCGTGCTGGCCCACCGTGGCGAAGCCATGGAGCTGGCCGAGGCGCAGCAGAAGCTGGCCGAAGTCACTGCCCAGCTGCAGGCATTGGAGCGTCTGCGCCGCAACCTCAAGCATTGAGGCCTGCAGCAACGCCCAGAAAAACGCCGGCCAACGCCGGCGTTTTTTTTGCCCCGCTTTTGTAGTGCCGAGCCATGCTCGGCAGAGGCCGTACACCGCATGTTTCCGTAGTGCCGAGCCATGCTCGGCAGAGGCCTTACACCGCATGTTTCCGTAGTGCCGAGCCATGCTCGGCAGAGGCCTCCCAGGCAAGCCCCTTGCCGAGCATGGCTCGGCACTACCCCCTCCCTTTCGCGCAGCGAAGGGGAGGGTTGGGGAGGGGTGCTTCTGGCTGGGAATGCCCCCTGCCGAGCATGGCTCGGCACTACCCCCTCCCTTTCGCGCAGCGAAGGGGAGGGCCGGGGAGGGGTGCTTCTGGCTGGGAATGCCCCCTGCCGAGCATGGCTCGGCACTACGCCCCCTCCCTTTCGCGCAGCGAAGGGGAGGGTTGGGGAGGGGTGCTTCTGGCTGGGAATGCCCCCTGCCGAGCATGGCTCGGCACTAC
>NZ_DAMBKV010000011.1:0-74251 GCF_032066555.1 Stenotrophomonas sp. | reverse complement strand
CTGCCGAGCATGGCTCGGCACTACCCCCTCCCTTTCGCGCAGCGAAGGGGAGGGCTGGGGAGGGGTGCTTCTGGCTGGGGATGCCCCCTGCCGAGCATGGCTCGGCACTACCGCACTGTTGGTCGAGTCAGCGGTACACCACATGCCGCAACAGAACGAAGCTCAGGCCAGCCAGGCTGACCTCGACCACCGGCTTGGCCAACCAGGCGTATTGCAGGCCCAACGACTGTGCCACCCAATCGATCAGCCCGGTGCTGATGGCGGTCAGCAGCAACCACAAGACCAGAAAGCGCGCGAAGCGTTTCCAGCCGTGACGTTGCTCGCCCTGTGCGGCGAAGGTGTAGCGTCCGTTGAGCCAGAAGCCGAGCAGCGCGCCACTGACCCGCCCCAACAGGTTGCCCGGCGCCACCGGCACTCCCAAGGCGGTGGCGGCGACGAATACGGCCCAATCCAGCGCAAGCTGCAGCAGGCCAATGGCGATGTACTGGCTGCCTTGGCGGAGCAGGCTCATGGTTGCGCAGGCTTGATGGACGGCCTGCAATGCTAACCCCATGCGCTTAGAATCCCGAGACTCTCGAAGGAAGTTCCACGCATGACCCAGCCGCTGCACGTCATCATCCTCGCCGCCGGCGCCGGCAAGCGCATGAAATCGCTGTTGCCCAAGGTGCTGCAACCCATCGCCGGGCAACCGATGCTGGCGCACGTGATTGCCACCGCACGCGAACTGCAGCCGGCCGGCATCCACGTGGTCTACGGCCACGGCGGTGAAGCCGTGCGTGCCGCCTTCGACGACCAGCAGGATCTGCTGTGGGCCGAACAGAGCCAGCAGCTGGGTACCGGCCATGCAGTCCTGCAGGCGATGCCACAGGTGCCGGACACGGCGCAGGTGCTGGTGCTGTACGGCGATGTGCCGTTGATGCGCGCGCAGACCCTGGCTGCCTTGTTGGAGAACGGCCCCCGCCTGGCGGTGCTGGTGGCCGAGCTGGACGACCCCTCGGGGTATGGCCGTATCGTCCGCGATGCCGAGGGCAAGGTCGCGGCCATCGTCGAGCAGAAGGATGCCAACGACGAGCAGAAGCGGATCCGCACCGTGAACACCGGCATCATCACCGCCGAATCCACCGCGCTGCGCCGCTGGCTGTCCGGCCTGTCCAATAGCAACGCGCAGGGCGAGTACTACCTGACCGATGTGTTTGCCTCCGCCGCCAGCGAGTACGCGCCGGCCGAGCTGGTGCTGGTTGCCGACGCGCAGGAAGCCGAAGGCGCGAATGATCCGTGGCAGCTGTCGCAGCTGGAGCGCGCCTGGCAGCTGCGCGCGGCCAAGGCACTGTGCGAGCAGGGCGCGCGTCTGCTGGACCCTTCGCGCTTTGATCAACGCGGTACGGTGAAGGTTGGTCGCGATGTACAGATCGATGCCAACGTCATCCTGGAAGGCGAGGTCGAGTTGGGCGATGGCGTCAGCATCGGTGCCTTCGTACGGCTCAAGGACGTCAAGCTTGGCGCGGGCACCGAAGTGCGTCCGCACTGTGATCTGGAAGGCGTTGTCAGCGAAGGTGCCGCACAGATCGGTCCGTTCGCGCGGCTGCGCCCGGGCACGGTGCTGGCCGATGGCGTGCACGTGGGCAACTTCGTGGAAACCAAGAAGGTGACGCTGGGCAAGGGCAGCAAGGCCAACCACCTCACCTACCTCGGTGATGCGGTGATCGGCAGCGGCACCAATATCGGTGCCGGCACCATCACCTGCAACTACGATGGCGTGAACAAGTTCCAGACCACGATAGGCGACAAGGTATTCATCGGCTCCAACAGCTCGCTGGTGGCGCCGCTGACCATTGCCGATGGCGCCACCATTGGTGCCGGTTCGGTGATCACCCGCAATGCGCCGGAAGGCAAGCTGACGGTGGCACGCACCCGCCAGCAGACGATCGAAGGCTGGGTGCGCCCTGTCAAGAAATCCTGAGCCGAGGTTGGCGCGGCGCGATGAACTCGCGCTGCTGCCGCTGATCGAAGCGCAGGCGGGTGAACGCCTGCGCGGGCATCGCGCAGCGGCAGTGTTTGCTGCAAGCCCGACTGAGCCGGCGTTGTTTGAACAGGCCTGGCAGCACGGAATGCTGTGGGTAGTTGTCAGTGAGGACGCGCTGGCCGGCTACCTGATGGCAGGTGTGCTGGGCGAGGATTTCCATATCCAGCAGATGGACGTGGCACCGGCGCATGGCCGCAAGGGCCTCGGCCGTGCCTTGCTGCGGCACGCGTTGCAGCAGGCGAGGGCGTCCGGACATCGCCGGGCGGTGCTCACCACCTTGAGCGACGTGGCCTGGAATGCGCCCTTCTATGCCAGCGAGGGCTTCAGCGAATGGCCGGCGCACGCATGGAGCACGGGCATGCGCGAGGTGATGGCGGCGGAGGCGGCGGCAGGTTTTCCAATGGAGCTGCGTCTGGCAATGCAGCGAACGTTGGAGTGAGTGCCAAGCGTTTTTGTGGCAGCGGCGTAAGCCGCGAAGCCGATGCAAGATCAGAAGCGGTAAAGCCAACCCCTCCCCTGCAGCCAAAGGGAGGGGGCGTAGTGCCGAGCCATGCTCGGCAGAACATTCTCCATGACCCCGCCAATTTGTAGGAGCGGCGTAAGCCGCGAAGCCAGGATATTTTCAGATCAACCGCTAGTGTGGTCGCTGATGCGGTATCAGCTTCGCGGCTTACGCCGCTCCCACAAGCGCAAACCCAACCATACTCGCTTAGTCATGTGGCAGCAGGATCGCCACGCACAGGCCGCCATCCTTGCGGTTCTGCAGGGAGATGCGGCCGCCGTGGGCTTCGATGATCTCGCGGGTCAATGCCAAACCCAATCCGGTGCCGTTGCGCTTGGTTGAATAGAACGGCATCAATGCGTTCTGCAGCACCGCCTCGTTCATGCCGGTGCCGCGATCCAATACCTCGATGCGCAGCCAGTTGGGCAGTCGCGCGATGCGCACCTCCACCGAATCGTCCGGCGCACCATTGTCGGCGCCCGCTTCGTGCGCATTCTTCAGCAGGTTCAGCAGTGCTTGTGAGAACTGTGATTGATCCAGCCGGCTGTATTGTTCGTCGACCATCGGCGCCATGCGGAAGCTGATCTGCTGCTGCAGGCCATGCAGGAACTGGCTCCAGGCAACGGTCTGCAGCTGCGGCTGCGGCAGCTTGGCGAAGCGTGCGTAGCCGCGGATGAAACCTTCCAGGTGACGCGCGCGTTCTTCCACCGTGCCGAAGATATCTTCAAGGCGATCATGGCGGCCGCGCCGTACCAGCTCGGCACCGGAATGCGCCAGCGAGGCAATCGGTGCCAGTGAGTTGTTGAGCTCGTGGCTGATCACCCGAATCACTTTTTTCCAGGTCTGCACTTCCTGGCGGCGCAGCTCGGCGGTGAGCAGGCGCAGCAGCAGCAGCTCGTGGGGCCGCCCGTTCAAATGGAAGGCGCGACGCGACAGGTGGTAGATCTGCTCGTCGTCGTCATCGTCCTCGGCTGCGTCTGGATCGCGCACGGCGAACAGGCTGTCGCCGCCACGGGCGATGGCATTGCGCAGCTCGATCGGCATGTTCTCCAGCAACTCGTGCATGCGCTGGCCTTCAAGCTTCCAGCCACCGTGCAGCAGCTTGCGTGCCGCAGTGTTGGAGAAGGTCACACGCTGTACGCCATCGCCACCATCGGTGAGCAGCAGCATCGCCACCGGCGTGTTCTGCACCATGGTGTCGAGCAGCAGCTCGCGCT
The DNA here is from genome assembly GCF_032066555.1 of Stenotrophomonas sp. Taxonomy (GTDB): domain Bacteria; phylum Pseudomonadota; class Gammaproteobacteria; order Xanthomonadales; family Xanthomonadaceae; genus Stenotrophomonas. Next base: position 70,509 of record NZ_DAMBKV010000011.1, on the reverse strand, counting down.
GAACCAGCGATTGCCGCTGCTCGCGCAGCACATCACCCAGCTCGGCATGGGCCTGCACCAGCTGTGCGAATTCGTCATGGCCGCGCCAATGCACGCCGAAGTTGAACTCGCCGTCGCGATAACTGCTGGTGGTACCGGCCAGCGCCCGCAGCAGCGAGCGGATCGGCGCGGTGGCGCGTCTCAACGCCCACCACATCGCAGCGAGCAGGAACACGGTGGAAACGCATACCACCACCCAGCCGCGGTCCATCCAGTACGCCAGGAACCACGGCAAGGCCGCTGCGAGCGCCAGCACTGGCAGCAGGCGCAGGAACAGGGTGAAGGTGAAGGAGCGGGTTATCACGGGTGTGTGCTCACTCGCGCGGAATGCCGTGGCGATCCATGCGCCGGTACAGCGCCTGTCGGCTCAGGCCGAGCTCGGCGGCGGCCTGGGCGATGACGCCGCCGGCACGTTCCAATGCGCTGACGATGTGCTCGCGGTCAGGCTCGTCAGCGGCTGCAGTGGGCCTTGCGGGCGCACGCGGCAGGTTGAGGTCGGCGACTTCGATACGCGGGCCCTGCGCGAGCAGGGCGGCGCGCTGGATCACATTGCGCAGCTCGCGCACGTTGCCCGGCCAGTTGTGGCGCTGCAGCGCCTGCAATGCCGGTGCCGACAGCGGCTTGCCGTCGGCGAGGAAGTACTGCGCCAGTGGCAGAATGTCCTCGCGGCGCTCAGCCAGCGGCGGCAGGCTCAGCTCGACCGTATTGAGCCGGTAGTAGAGATCTTCGCGGAAGCTGCCCGCACGGATCATCGCCGGCAGGTCGGCATTGGTGGCGCTGACCACGCGTACCTTCACCTGTCGCTCGCGGTTGGAGCCCAGCCGCTCGAAGCGTCCGGTCTCCAGCACGCGCAGCAGTTTCATCTGCCCGGTCAGCGACAGGTTGCCGATCTCATCCAGGAACAAGGTGCCGCCATCGGCTGCCTCGAACTTGCCCTCGCGGGCCTTGTTGGCGCCGGTGTAGGCGCCGGCCTCGGTACCGAACAGTTCGGCTTCGATCAGCTCGGAGGGAATGGCGCCGCAGTTCAGTGCGACGAATGGGCCCTTCTTGTGCGCGGAATTGGCCTGGATGATTTCGGCGATCTTTTCCTTGCCGGCGCCGTTGGGGCCGGTGATCAGCACCGGCAGTTCCGAGCGCGCGACCTGGCAGGCGAGGGCGATGATGCGCTCGCTGGAGGGATCGGCGAACACCAGCCCGCGCAGGTCGTAGCGATCGTGCAGGGCCTGTTGCTGGCGCTGCTCGCGGGCGCGACGGCGGGCCAGCTCACGGCGCGCCTCGGCCAGTTCCAGCAGGTTGTTGACCGTGGTCAGCAGGCGACCGTCGTCCCAGGGTTTGGCCAGGTAGTCGGAGGCACCGGCCTTGACCAGTTCCACCGCGCTGTCCAGGTGCGTCCAGGCGGTCAGCAGGATCACCGGCAGGTCCGGATGCGCCTGGCGGATACGGCGGAACAGATCCTGGCCTTCCTCGCCGGAGGTGGTGTCGGCGGTGAAGTTCATGTCCTGCAGGACCAGATCGAATTCATGTTCAGCCAGCATCGCCAGGCCCTGGTCCGGCGAGGTGGCATGGCGGGTGTCGATATCGTGCAGGGAGAACAGCACGTCCAGCGCGGTGGCCACGGCGGTGTTGTCGTCGATGATCAGGATCTGTGGCATCGGTTGTCGCAGAAGAAGATGAAGGGACGCAGCGCGGGCGCTGAAGTCAGCACATTACACGTTGCCGAACGGGTTGGGCGGGAGTTGTGAAAGTGCCCTGTCGAGGTCCAGGAGTGCCACGCGGTGAGCCGCTCGTTGCGTCGTCCTTGTGGGGGCGTCTGTGCTGCCCTGCACCGGTCTGTAGTTCATGGAGTCGCCGCGCGGTGCGCGTAGCTCAACACCCGCGTCGCCTGCCACTGACCATCACGCAGGCGCCAGACGATGACGAAGTCGGCCACGCCATCACAGTGTTCGCCCTTCAGATCGCAGAATTGGTGCTGGCCTTGTTCGATCGCGCCGAAATCCTTGATTGGGAATACCTCCAGCGTGGCGGGCAGCAACTGCCGGGTGTAGTTGCCGCAGACATGCTTGCGGGTGTTCGCCAGCATGGCCTCGCGGGTCCAGGTGACACCACCGTTGTCGTGGTAGAACTCGACCGCCGTGTCGAAATAGCCAGCATGCTTCTCGAACTGGGCCGGATCGCTGCAGCGGTTGAAGCTGTCGAACATGCCGTGGTCGAGTTCAGCGATGGTGTCGTGCAGGCTGGCATTGTCGGCATCAGCGGCGTGCGCGGGGATCATCGGCAGCGAACAGAGCGTCAGCAGCAGGCAGGTCAGCTTGGTTTTCATCGGGCGACTCCGGGAAACAGTGGAAGAGGATCAGGCAGCGCGGGTGGCGACCGCCGGTGGCACGGCCGCTGCGCGACGCGCGGGCCCAAGCACGGCGATCTGCCCCAGCAGCAGCAACAGCACCGCTGCCACCGGCAGATACACCAGCGGCAGGCGTGGCAGTTCGTACCGGCTCATCAGGAACATGTTCAGTGCATAGGCCAGGATCAGCCCCACGAAGATGCCGGCACTGCTCAGCAGCAGGTTCTCAAGCTGGAAATTGCGCAGGATGTGCTTGCGGGTTGCACCGAGGGCGCGGCGGATGCCGATCTGGCGCGTGCGCTGCTGCACCCAGAAGCTGGCAAGGCCGACGATGCCGAAGGCAGTAACCGCCAGCAGCGCGATGCAGACCGCAAGCAACAGCCAGATCACCGAGCGATCACGGTGCTGGAAGGCGTCACGCATGTGCGACACGGTGCCCTGCTCCTCGATGATGCGGTTGGGATCGGCCTTGTTCAACGCGGCGATGGCGGCCTTCAGCACGGCCTCGCGTTGCTCGGGGCGGGTACGCAGCGCATAGGCACCGTTGGAGACGCGGACCGGGAACACCATGCTGTCGAAGCGGCTGCTGAACTCGCCGGCCTCGCCAGGTGCCAGCAGATCGTCGACGATACCAACCACCTGGGTCGGCTTGCTGCCCCAGACATAGATGTTGCTACCCACCGCATTGCCAAAGGGAAACAAGGATTTGGCCAGGGAATGGCTCAACAGCACGCTCGGTACCGCCGGGCTGGTGGAGCCGCCCGCAGTGAAGGCACTGTTCTCCAGATACTCGTCCGGCGTGAAACTGCGGCCTTCGCGCAGTTGCAGGCCAAACGTCGGCAGCAACTGGCCGTCGTCCATGTAATTGGTGGCATGTACCGTCGGACGTGTCTGGTTCGGCTGCAGGCGTATGCCCGAGCCCCAGACATTGCTGCCATACGGGATCTGGTTGATGCTGCTGGCTGCCTTCACGCCGGGGACGGCGGCAAGTGCGGCCAGGTCCTGCTTGCGCAGCGCATCGTAGTTGACGTCCGGCAGCAGGCTGCTGGTGGCCAGGTAGACCAGCTCGTCCTCGGCCACGCCGCTTTTCAGCTGTAGCTGTGCAACGCGGTTGCTGATGATGAAGACCGCGTTGCAGATGATGGCGCAGCTGATCGCGATCTCGAACACGACCAGCAGTGCGGCAATCTTCTGGCGGGACAGCATCGACAGGGTGGGGCGGATGTCCAAGGGGGTTCTCCGTGGCGGCGGAAGCTGCCGTTGCTGACGGGGTGGATTCAATGCCACCGCGTCATTGGCTCTTGAGCTGCAATGCGGGGGGAATCTGCATGGCCCGCCAGGCCGGCAGGAGGCCGGCGACCAGGCTCACGCCAACTGCCAGCACGAAGGTCATCCACAGGGTGGTGACATCCATCTGCGCCAGCTTTGCGTACTCGTCCGGTTGCTGGCGGATCAGCCACAGGCCCATCGCGGCAAAACCAAGCCCCAGCACGCCGCCAGCAAGCCCGATCAAACCGGCTTCGGTGAGGCATTGCTTGAAGATGTCCGCGCGTGAAGCGCCCAGCGATCGGCGTACACCGATCTCGCCGCTGCGGCGCAGGAACTTGGCCAGCAACAGGCTGACGGTGTTGATCAGGCAGACCAGCAGGAAGCCGAAGGCCAGCCACATCTGCAGACGCACGTCGTTGGGCACGATGCGGTTGAAGTCCAGCCAGTCCATCACGTTGTGCAGGCGCACGTTGGTGGGACGTTCGAAGCGCCCGCTGGCGCGCTGCGTATCGGAATAGTCGGCCAGGTACTTCAGGTAATCGCCTGCCTTCTGCGGCGTGTCCAGCTCCACCCAGTACTGCAGCCAGGCACAGGGCGCAGTCAGGCCGCGGTTGCCGTCGCCGTCATCGCTGCTGCCCCAGCAGTTCATGCTGCCCTGGGTGTCCAGCTTCAGTGCGCGCGAGCTGGAGAACGGCAGCAGCACCTGCTCGTCACCGCCATAGCGCTGACTGGTCAGGTCGTAGAAGCGCGGTGTGGGCTTCCAGCTGCCGAGCAGCCCGACCACGCGGAACACGCCCTGTGGCAGACGCAGTTCTTTGCCGATGGCGTCCTCGCTTCCATACAGCCGCTGCGCCAGTTTGCGATCGATGACCGCCACCAGCGCACGGCTGTCATCCTCGGCCGCACTCCAAGCGTTGCCGGCCGCCAGCGGCACCTCGAACATCGGGAAGAAGTCCGCCGAGGTGTAGCGTGCCATTGCCCGGAACGGCTGGGCGGCGCTGCCGGTGGGCAGCACCGTCACCGAGCCGGCCGTCATCACTGCCTGGCGGTCAGCGCGCTCCTGTCGCAGCAACTCCTCGGCGTCATAGCGGGTCATCTGCTCCAGCGGGTCCGATTCCAGCGTGGCGTCCTTGCCCAGGCTGCGCGGTTCCAGCTGCGGGTAGAACAGCTGCTGGCTCTTGCGTGGAATTGGATCCCCTGACAAGACGAAGTACAGGCCAAGGGTGGTCATGGTCGCGCCGATGCCGACAGCAATGGTCAGCACCATCAAGGTGGTCAACACCTTGTTGCGGCCGAAGCCGCGCCACGCCAATTGCAGGTAATAGCCGAACATGTCCCTTCCTTGAGCTGACGTATCAGGTGCTGCGTGTGGCCACTGCCGGTGGAATCGATGCTGCCTTGCGGGCCGGGCCGAACACTGCGATCTGGCCCAACAGCCACAGCAGTACCGCGCCCACCGGCAGGTACAGCAGCGGCAGGCGCGGCAGCTCGTAGCGACCCATCAGCCACTGGTTGAGCAGGTAGGCCAGCAACATGCCGACCACGATGCCGATGCCGGCCAGCAGGAAGTTCTCGGTCTGGAAGTAGCGCAGGATCTGCGCGCGGGTGGCACCCAGTGCACGACGGATACCGATCTGCTTGGTGCGCTGCTGCACCCAGAAGCTGGCCAGGCCGATGATGCCCAGCGCGGTCACCAGCAACAGCAGGCCACTGACGATCAGCAACAGGCCGATCATGTCGCGGTCGTTGGCGAAGTTCTTGGCACGCTTCTCTTCAACGGTCTGCTTGGTCCAGACCAGGCGGTTGGGATCGTTCTTGTCCAGCGTCGCCAATGCCTGCTTCAGCACCTCGTCACGGCGTCCCTGCTCGGTGACGCGCAGGATGTAGCGGCCGCCGTTGGAGAAGTTCATGCGGATCGGGAAGATGAGCGAGTGGGTGCGGTTGTTGTCCTGCATGTTCGGACGCAGCAGGGTCTGTGCCACGCCAATCACGGTGACCGGGATGTTGGCCATGTACAAGGTCTTGCCAACCGCATTGCCGTCCGGGAAGAACTGCTTTGCCATTGCTTCGGTGAGAATGGCTGGTGCTTTCAGCTTGCCCAGGTCTTCCACCTTCTCCAGCACATCGCTGCTCTGGTACTCGTCGGCATTGAAATCACGACCAGCGATCAGCTTCAGGCCCAGGGTCTTGACCGCGTTTTCGCCAACCATGTACTGCGCGCCATTGATCGATTGTGCGTCCGGCTCGGGGGAGATGGCCAACGAGGTGTTCCAGGAGCCGCCCTGGAACGGCAGCTGGTTGACGATGGTTACGCTTTCGACGCCTGGGATGCCGCGCAGCGAGGCAAGGTCCTCGGCTGTGCGGGCATCGGCATCAACCTGTTCACCGATACCGCTCAGGCCGATCTCGATCAGGTGGCTGTCATCGATGCCGCTGGCCAGCTGCATGGCGTCGATGCGCTGCGACACGATGAACAGCGCATTGCAGATGATGGCGCAGCTCAGCGCGATCTCCAGCACGATCAGTGCGGCAGCTGTTTTGTGCCGCGACAGCGTGGAGAGGATGGGACGGATTTCCATGAGGTATCTCCAAGGAAGCGAGAAGTGAGTGAAGAGGAGTGAGGAGTGAAAAGGGGAAGCGGCAAACATGCTTCCCTGTCTCAGCCGAACGCACTGCCTCTATGAGGGCGTCCGCAAACGTGGTGAAGGGGAGGTGCGATCTGGATTTCTCTCATTTCTCACTCCTCTTCACTCGTTCCTGCTTCACTGGCTCTTGAGTTGCAGTGCCGGGGCCACCTGCATGGCGCGCCAGGCAGGCAGGATGCCGGCGAGCATGCTGGCCAGCACCGCCAGGGCGAAGGTGACCAGCAGCATCGAGCCATCCAGATGTGCAAGTGAGGCGTAGTCGGCCGGCCGCTGGCGCACCGCCCATAGGCCGAACAGAGCGAACACCAGACCGAGCAGGCCGCCGGCCAAACCAATCGTGCCGGCCTCGATCAGGCACTGCTTGAAGATCTCGGCGCGGCTGGCACCCAATGCACGACGCACGCCGATCTCGCCGCTGCGGCGCAGGAACTTGGCCAACAACAGGCCCACGGTATTGACCAGGCAGACCAGCAGGAAGCCGAAGGCCAGCCACATCTGCAGGCGCACGTCGCCCGGTACGGCATTGCGGTGTTCCATCAGCTCCATGACGTCGCGCAGGCGGGTATTGGCCGGGCGTTCGAAGCGACCAGCGGCGCGCTGCTGCTCGGAGTAGTTGTCCAGGTAAGCCTTGAAATCCTTGGCATCACCAGGCGAATTCAGCTCGACCCAATATTGGATCCACGAGCACGGCACATTCGGCGCGGTGGCGTCGTTGACCAACTCGCGACCGAAGCAGTTCATGTTGCCATTGCGGCCCAGCTTCAGATCCAGTGCCGTGCTGAAGGGCAGGTAGACGTCTTCCTCGGAGTCGAACTTGCCCGAGTACAGGTCGTAGAACTTCGGTGCCGGCTTCCATTCCTTCAGGACGCCGACGATGCGCATGGCATTGCCTTCGACCAGCACTTCCTTGCCAACGCTGTTTTCGCCCTTGAACAACTTGTCATTCAGGGTATCGCTGATCACCGCCACGCGGCTGCGGCCCTGGTCCTCGTCACCGGTCCAACCCTGGCCGAACGCGAACGGCGTATCGAACATCGGGAAGAAGTCGGCCGAGGTGTAGCGCATGCTGATGCTGAAAGGCTTCAGCGCGTCGATACGCGGATCGACGATGCCACCACCGCCGGTCATCATCGCCTGGCGCGGTGCTTTCTTCTGCCGCAGCAGTTCTTCGGCGTCGAAGCGGGTCAACTGCGACTCAGGTTCTTCACCGGCTTTGTAGCCTTCCTTGGTGTAGGGATCCAGCTGCACATAGAACAAGCGATCGCTCTTGTGCGGGATCGGGTCGCCGGAGAGCACCTTGAACACCGTCAAGGTGGTCATCGCCGCACCGATGCCGAGCGCGATGGCCAACACCATCAGTGCGGTCAGGATCTTGTTGCGGCCGAAGCTGCGCAGCGCAAGTTTGAAGTAGTAACTGAACATGGACGATCCTTGGCAGCTCAGGCGCTGCGCGTGGCGACGATGGGCGGGATGGAAGCGGCGCGCAGGGCAGGGCCGATGACGGCGGCCTGGCCCAGCAAGCACAGCAGTACGGCACCCAGCGGCAGGTAGTACAGCGGCAGCCGGGGAATTTCGAAGTAATGCATCAACAACTGGTTGCCGGTGTAGGCCAGCAGCATGCCGAGCACGATGCCTGCGCTGGTCAACAGCAGGTTCTCGGTCTGGAAGTAGCTGATGATCTGGCGGCGGGTCGCACCCAGGGCACGGCGCACGCCGATCTGCTTGGTGCGCTGCTGCACCCAGAAGCTGGCCAGGCCGATGATGCCCAGCGCGGTGACCAGCAACATCACCAGGCAGATGCCCAGCAGCAGTCGGGTCATGCTGCGATCCTGCTGGAAGTAGACCTCGCGCAGTTCCTGCAGCGGCTTGCTGTAGTCGGCGGAGATGATCGCCTCCGGGGTGACCTTGGGCGCGGCGGCGACGGCGTCGCTGACGATGCGCTGCAGGTCGCGCGGGTTGGCGCGCATCACATAGGTGCCGGCCTGCGCATCGGTGGTCACCGGCACGATCACCGACCACTCCATGCCAGCCAGGCCGTTCTCGCTGCGGCCTGGGTCCGGCCGCGAGAAATGTGCCAGTACACCGGCCACGGTGAGCTGGTAGTCGCCCATCCACAATTGTTTGCCCAGCGGGTCCTGGCCCGGCCACAGATGCCTGGCAAAGGCCTGGGTGATCCAGACCTGCGCGTGCGCCGGCAGGAAGTTCTCCACCGGCTGGTAGTCGGCATCGCTGAACATGCGGCCCTGTACTGGCTTCAGCTGCAAGGCATCGATGGCACCTGCGTCCATCAGGTAGAAATGCGGCACGCCACCATGGTGCTTGCCTTCCGGATCCAGCGAGACACCGGCGGTGCCGGCGCGCTGGCCAAACGGTACGGCGTTGAGGACGCCCACCGCCTGCACGCCGGCCTGGCCACGAAGCTGCTGCAACCAGCGGCTGTTCACGTCCACCTCTTTGCAGGCGTCACAGTCGAGCAGGCTCAGTGTCGCGATGGACGCCTCGTCGACGCCGCTGTTCATGCCGATCAGCTCCATCCGCGACGCGGCCAGGAACAGGGCATTGCACAGCACCGCGCAGGCCAGTGCGATTTCGAGCACGATCAGGCTGGCGGCGATGCGATGCCGCGACAGCGTGCTGATGATGGGTTTGATATCCAGGGTCATCGCTTACAGCGCCTTGATCTGCAGGGCCGGATCGATGCGCGCGGCGCGCAGCGCCGGCAGCAGTCCAGCAAGGACGGTGGTGGTCACCGCGGTGGCGAAGGTGAGGCCAAGCATGCTCATGTCCAGCTGCACCATGTCGGCGTAGGCCAGTGGCTGCTGGCGGATGCTCCACAAGCCGACCAGGGTGAACAGCAGGCCCAGCACCGCGCCGCCAACGCCGATCAGTGCGGCCTCGATAAGGCACTGCTGGAATACCATCGCGCGGGTCGCGCCGAGTGCACGCAGGACACCGATCTCGCCGGTGCGGCGCAGGAACTTGGCCAGCAGCAGACCGATCGTGTTGAACAGGCAGATGACCAGGAAGGCCAGGGCCATCCATGCCTGCAGCTTGACGTCACGCGGCACCACGCCGTTGTAGTCCATCCACTCCATCAGGCTGCGCAGGCGCGTCAGCTCGGGCTGGCTGATGCGGCCCAGCTGCTGTTGCTGCTGCACATAGGCCTGCAGGTGTTGTTGGTAGGCCGCAACCTTTGCGGCGCTGTCCAGTTGCACCCATAGCTGCAGCCACACGCAATCGGTGTTTTCCAGGTAGCCGGGTTTCTCGGGCAGCTTGTTGCAGGTGAACTGGCGGAAGTTGCCGGCGTTGATCTGCAGGCCGGTGAAGAACGGCACCATTACGTCTTCGACCTGCCGGTAGTAGTCGGCGGTGTCGCCCTGCGCGAAGCGCCCGCCCGCCACGGTGTAGAACAGGGGCGATGGGCGCCACGGCGCGAGCACGCCGATGATGCGTACTTCGCTGTCGCGGATGCGCAGCATCTTGCCGGTGCTGTCCTTGCCGTCGAACAGGCGCTGGTTCAACTCCGAGGAAATCACCGCCACGCGGGCGCGGCGCTGGTCATCCTCGGCCGACCAGCCGGCGCCGTAGGCCATCGGCACCTGGAACATCGGGAAGAAATCGGCGGTGGTGGACAGCAACGTGGTCATCATCGCCGGCTCTTGGCTACCGGGAGCGGATAACTTGACGGGGCTGTCCACCACCAAAGCCTTGCGATCGGCTGGACCATCACGCCACAGGTCGGTCGCCGAGGTGTAGTCGAGCATGTCCAATGGCTCGCGCCGCGCCCGCTCGCCGCGCGTCGATGCATCCACCTGCGGGTAATAGATCTGCCCACTGCGCCCGGGCAGTGGATCGCCCGAGAGCAGGTGCTTCACCGTCAGCGTGGTCATCGACGCGCCGATGCCCATCGCAATCGACAGCACCATCAGTGCGGTCAGCACGGGGGTGCGGCGCAGGCTGCGCAGGCCTTGGCGGAGGTGGTAGGCGAACAGCGACATGCGCGGGATCAGCCCTGGTTGTCGGCAACGGCGGCGATGCGGGCGGCGTGTGCCAGCACCGGCTCGCGGATCAGGTCGGTGGCCTGGCCATCGACGATGTGCACGTTGCGCTGGGCGCGTGCGGCCAGTTCCGGATCATGGGTGACCATGACGATGGTGGTGCCCTGGCTGTTGATCTCTTCCAGCAACTCCATGACGCCACGTGCCATCTGCGTATCCAGGTTGCCGGTCGGTTCGTCAGCCAGCAGCAGGCGCGGGCTGCCAGCCAGGGCGCGGGCGATGGCCGCACGCTGCTGCTGGCCGCCGGACAGTTCAGCCGGATAGTGCTTCATGCGCGAGCCCAGGCCGACGTCGGTCAATGCCTTCTCGATGCGCTGCTTGCGCTCGGCCGAGGGCATGCCACGGTAGCGCAGCGGCACATCGACGTTGTCGAACAGGTTGAGGTCGGGGATCAGGTTGAAGCCCTGGAAGATGAAGCCGATCTTCTGGTTGCGCAGGCGCGAGCGGGCGTCGTCACCGAGATGGCTGACGTCCTGGCCATCCAGCAGGTACTGGCCGCTGGTGAAGGTTTCCAGCAGCCCGGCGATGTTGAGGAAGGTGGTCTTGCCCGAGCCCGAGGGGCCGGTGACCGCGACGAATTCGCCTTCGCGCACATGCAGGTCCAGCGAACGCAGCGCATGGGTTTCGACCTGCTCGGTGCGGAAGACCTTGGAGACGGATTGCATATGGAGCATGGGTATTCCTTTCAGCGACGGGGAATGTGGTGGGTGGAGCGGTGTGCTGGGACTGCGTTTGAATGGGTGTAGCCAGGTCCGGCGATGGGGGCGGGAATTCGAGGGTTACAGCGTGGACGGCAGGGTTCACGACAACCCGGACGCCTGCAGCTGTTTCCCATCACGATTCCCGAATCCCCATTCCCGGCCCCTATCAATTGATCGACACGCGTTCGATGTCACCGAACAGATCCGCACCGGAGACAACGATCTTCTCGCCCGGCTGCAGGCCGGAGACGATCTCGACTTCGCCCAGGCTGCTGACGCCGGTCTGGATCGGACGACGCACCGCGGTGCCGCCGCTGACCACATAGGCGTAGCGACCACCGGACTGCTCGACGAACGGACCACGCTCGACCTTGAGCACGTTGTTGCGGGTGTCCAGCAGGATGCGTGCGCTCATCCGCTGGCTCTGGCGCAGGCCCGGCGGCTGCTTGTCGGAGAAGCGCAGGCGGGCGACGACTTCACCGTTCACCACTTCCGGCGACACCGCGGCGATCTCGCCCGGGAACGGCTGGCCGGAGCCGCTGGTCAGTTGGGCCGGCATGCCGAGGGCGAGGTCACGGGCGAAGCTTTCCGGCACCTTGATTTCGATCTCGAAGCGCGACAGATCGACCACGCCCAGGATCGGTGCGTTGGCGGCCACCTGGGTGTGCTGGGTCGCCTGCACCTGGCCGACCTGGCCATCGAAGGGGGCGCGCAGGGTCAGCGCATCCACCTGACGCTTCACTTCAGCCACCACCGCCTCCTGGCGATCCGCCATCAAGCGCTTGTTGCGCGCGTCCAGGCTTGCGCCCTGGCTTTGCAGGCTGGCGTCCTGCTGGGCGTGCTGCAGTTCGATCTGGGCTTTCTTCAGTTCGTCCTGGGCCTTGGCCAGGTCGACCTGCGGTACCGCGCCGCCATCGAAGCCGCGCTGGTAGCGTTGCAGGTCGCGTTCGGCAGCGGTGCGCACCAGGCCGGCCTGGTCGGACAGCTTGGCGCCGGTGGCGCGGGCCAGGGTGGCATCCAGTGCGGCGCGGCTGGCTTCGGCCTCCAGGCCGGCCAGGGTGGCCTGTTCCTGGGCCAGCTTGCTGCGCAGTTCCGGGCTGTCGATCACCGCCAGCTCCTGGCCCTGCTTGACCACGTCACCGGCGACCACCTTCAGGGTCACGGTGCCGGCGGAGATGGCGTACAGCACCGGGCTGTTGGCGGCGATGACGCGGCCATCGGCAGCGATGTCGCGGACCAGGTCGCCGCGCTTGACCTCGGCAATGCGCAGGCGGTCACCGTCGAAGGAGCGGCTGGCGCCCAGCCAGTTGCTGACCACGTAGCCAATGCCGGCCACCACCACCGCGGTGATCACCGCCGGCCACATGTAACGCCGCCACACGGGTTGCGGGCGCTGGGTACTTACCTGGTCCTGGGCGGAGGTGTCGCGGATCATCGTCGGCTTCGCTGCTGGGTTTGTTATCCATTAAGCAGGTCGCGTGCCAACTCCAAATGATTGAATTTGTTTGGAAAATATTCACCGTTGTGAGTGTCCGGGTGTCCGCGGACGCTCACCCGGACAGTGTCCGGGTGCCGATGTCCCGGCATGTCCGCTGGTTGTCTGATCCGGCTGACTTAGAATGTCCGCTCGTAATTACCAATGGGTAGGCTATGTGCGGGATTGTTGGGGCGATCGCGGATCGCGATGTGGTTCCGGTACTGATTGAAGGACTCAAGCGGCTGGAATACCGCGGCTACGATTCCTCGGGCATAGCCGTGCTCGATGGCGAGCACATCCGCCGCGTGCGCCGCACCGGCCGTGTCGCTGAAATGGAAGGTGCGGCCATCGCCGAACAGTTCCATTCGGTGCTGGGCATCGGCCATACCCGCTGGGCCACCCACGGTGGCGTCACCGAATCCAATGCCCATCCGCATATCAGCCACGGCGTGGCGCTGGTGCACAACGGCATCATCGAGAATCACGAGGAGCAGCGCGAGAAGCTGCTGGCGCTGGGCTATGTATTCGAGTCGCAGACCGATACCGAAGTCATCGCCCACCTGATCCACCATCACCTCAAGGCCGATCACGATGACCTGCTCAGCGCCCTGCAGCGCACGGTCAAGGAATTGACCGGTGCCTACGCATTGGCAGTGATCAGTGAGAACGAACCCGGACGCATGGTGGTGGCACGCATGGGCTGCCCGCTGCTGGTTGGCCTGGGCGATGGCGAGAACTTCGTCGCCTCGGACGTATCGGCCATCCTGCAGGCCACCCGCCGGGTGATGTTCCTGGAAGAGGGCGACACCGCCGAACTGACCCGTCAGGGCGTGCGCGTGTTCGACGCCAACAACGCCCCGGCGCAGCGCGAGCAGCGCATGTCGGACGTATCGCTGGCTTCGCTGGAGCTGGGCCCGTACCGCCACTTCATGCAGAAGGAAATCCACGAGCAGCCGCGCGCGCTGGCCGACACCATCGAGGCGGCGATTGATGCGGGTGGCTTCCCGGCAGCGCTGTTCGGCAAGAATGCCGAAGCGGTGTTCAAGGACATCGAAGGTGTGCAGATCCTGGCCTGCGGCACCAGCTACTACGCTGGCCTGACCGCGCGTTACTGGATCGAGGCCATCGCCGGCCTGCCGTGCAGCGTGGAAATCGCCAGCGAATACCGCTACCGCGCCGCCTATGCCAACCCCAGGCACCTGATCGTCACCATCTCCCAGTCCGGCGAAACCCTGGACACGATGGAAGCGCTCAAGTACGCCAAGTCACTCGGTCACACGCATACGCTGTCGATCTGCAACGTGCCGGAAAGCGCGATTCCGCGCGCCAGCGAGCTGGTCTGCTACACCCGCGCCGGTGCCGAGATCGGCGTGGCCTCGACCAAGGCCTTCACCACCCAGCTGGCAGCGCTGTTCCAGCTGACCGTGGTACTGGGCAAGCTGCACGGCAAGGTTGATGCCGAGCAGGAAGCGGGCTACCTGGAGCAGCTGCGGCACCTGCCGGGCAGCGTGCAGCACGCTTTGAACCTGGAGCCGCAGATCATCGCCTGGGCCGAGCGTTTCGCCGGCAAGTCGAACGCGCTGTTCCTTGGCCGCGGCCTGCATTACCCGATCGCCCTGGAAGGCGCGCTCAAGCTCAAGGAAATCTCCTATATACACGCCGAGGCTTATCCGGCCGGCGAGCTCAAGCATGGCCCGTTGGCACTGGTGGACGCGGAAATGCCGGTGGTGGTGATCGCCCCCAACGACAGCCTGCTGGAAAAGGTGAAGTCCAACATGCAGGAAGTGCGTGCGCGCGGCGGTGAGCTGTTCGTGTTCACCGACCAGGACAGCAACTTCACCGCCTCCGACGGCGTGCACGTGATCCGCACGCCGCGCCATGCCGGCGTGCTCAGCGCCATCGTCCACACCATCCCGGTGCAGATGCTGGCCTACCACACGGCACTGGCCCGCGGCACCGATGTGGACAAGCCGCGCAACCTGGCCAAGAGCGTTACCGTGGAGTGATATCTGTCACGTAGATGTAACCCGGGCTGCGGATAATCGTCCCCAGCAGCCCGGTTCTCTCTCCCCCGATGTTGCTCGAAGCCCGGCCCAGTGCCGGGCTTTTGCTTTTTGAGGTGTCCGGATGGCCCCTACAGACGGCGCTCCGGATTCGGTTCACAGTTCGTGCCGGGTGCGTGGTTGGGCCTGTAAGGTCAAAAGTGTGATTTGAATCACAAATGGCGTGATTGTGGCGCGCTGCTTTTGCCGGTTAACCCAATAGAACGAAAAAAAAGCCGGCGTTGCCGGTGGGGATGTCATGACAGGGGGCTGTATGTGTGTTGCGAAAGGCGTGCCGCCAGGCTGGGTGGTGCGCGTTCAGTGGTGGACGCTGGCCGTTGCTCGCGCAGCGGCGGTCGGGCTACGCGTATGAGCCCGCGTTACCACTTCATTGCCGGCCTGCCACGCTCCGGCTCGACCCTGCTGGCCGGCATCCTGCGCCAGAACCCGCGCTTTCATGCCGCCATGAGCAGCCCGGTCGCCGGGCTGATCAATGGCGCGCTGGAACAGATGGGGGCGGGCGGCGAATCGGCGGCCTTCTTCGACGAGGCCAAGCGCAAGGCCATCTGCAACGCCATCCTGGACGCCTATTACGCCGACACCCCGGCGCAGTTGGTGTTTGACACCAACCGCCAGTGGACCGCGCGCATGCACCAGCTTGCCGGGCTGGTACCGGACTTCAAGGTCATCTGCTGCGTGCGCAACCCGGCCTGGGTGATGGACAGCTTCGAGGCCATCCATCGACGCAATCCGTTCGACTACAGCCGCATGTACAACCCGGCGACGCGGCAGACCGTGTATAGCCGCTGCGAGCAGCTGATAAGCGCTGGCGGCGTGGTTGGCGGCGCCTGGACCGCGCTCAAGGAAGCCTATTACGGCGAGTTTTCCGAGCGGCTGCTGTTGCTGGACTACGAGCTGCTGACCCGCCACCCGGCACGCACCATGCAGTTGGTGTACCAGTTCCTGGGTGAAGCGGAATTCGCGCACGACTTCGACAATGTCGAGTACGCCGAAGAAAGCTTCGACCAGCAGTTGGGTGTCAAAGGGCTGCACGACGTGCGCCGCAAGGTCGAGTTCAAGGCCCGGCGCAGCATCCTGCCGCCGGATCTTTTCAACAAATACCAGGACATGGATTTCTGGCAGGACCAGACGGGCAGCTCGGCCGGCATCATCGCCGCCCGGCGTTCCGAAACCCAGGCTCCGCTCATCACCAAGGCCACCCCATGAAGCACGCACTGCTCGGCGCATTGTCCACACTGTTGCTCCCGTTCTCGGCGCATGCTGCTGGGTCAGCTGCAGGAGGCTACCTGATGCGCGGTGGCTATCAGCCAAGAAGTTATATGCGGATGGGGCAGGGTGATGCTGTAGCAAGCCTGCCGCTTGGCAAGGCCTCCAGCCACAAGCCGCGCGCCGGTGTCGAGCAGTCCAGCGACACGCTGGACATCCAGCAGCATGCAGGCATCACCGAGCTGGTGGTGATCGACAGCTCGGTGCAGGACCGGGCCACCCTTTATGCGGGACTCAATCCCGGTGTCGGCGTGGTTGAGATCGATGCGGGTCGTCCGGGACTGCCGCAATTGGTGCAGGCCCTGCGTGGGTATCGGGACCTTGCCGCGATCCATGTGGTGTCGCATGCCAGCCCGGGGGTGCTGCAGCTGGGCAGCAGCCGCATCACTGCCGAATCCCTGCATGCAGAGTTGGGTACGATGCAGGCGTTGCGTGCCTCGGTGCGCGAAGGCGCGGACCTGTTGTTCTATGGCTGTGATCTGGCTGCTACCGACGACGGTGAGGTAATGCTGGGCATCATCCGTGACCAGAGCGGGATGGACGTGGCGGCTTCCTCCAACTTGACGGGCGCCGTGGGGCAGGGCGGGGATTGGTTGCTGGAAGTTCAGCGCGGTGATATCGGGACATCGCTGGCCTTTTCGGACAAGGCATTGCGGGATTACTCCGGTGTGCTGGCGGCGTCCAACGGGTTAAAGACGTTTTCCACCGGATGGACCGACAACAACATCAATCTGACCTCCCAGGACTTCATCGTTACCGGATGGGATGTGGGTGGCTCGGCCATCGGCAATGTCAGCATTTACGCCTACGCACCGAACGTTGCGTATCTTCAATGGCAATTCAACAACACGACGACCGGCACCTACTTCAACGTCGCCGCCGACGGCACGAATACAGGTACTTTCGAGCTCGCTGGGCTGGAGGCGGGGGAAGCGCCGGGCCTCGGTGGACAATTCACGAATGTGAGAATTGTCGGCATCAAACCGGATGACTCCACAGTTACTTCCGCCACATTGAGTGGGACCGCGATAGAAAATGAGACATTTTCTTTTGGTCCCTCGCAGCTGGCTGCGTTCAATGGTGTCAAGTTGAAAGCCTTCAAGCTTGTCTTCGACACCAGCTCTGCGTGGGATACCAAGCCATACTTCGAATTCCGGAACTTCACGGTTACCGCTGCGCAGGGGCCATTGCCGATTGTGTCGGACTCGCGCATAAGCATCTCCGGTGCCAGCGGAACCGGCGGCACCTACAAGATCGGCGATACCGTTACTGCGACCTGGAACAACACCGCAGGCGGTGACAACAACGTGGGGATCACCGGCGTCACCATGGATTTCAGCCAGTTCGGTGGCAGTGCAACCGTGGCGGCGTCGAGCAGCGGCAACACCTGGACCGCGACGTATTCCATTACGTCGGGCTCCATCGATGCAACCCACCGCAACATCAGCGTCAGCGCGACCAACGTAGCCGGCACAACCACCACAGCAGATACCACCAATGCAACCGTAGATAACATCGCGCCAACGGTGACAGACGCGCGGATCAGCATCAGCGGCGCTACTGGAACCAGCGGTGCCTACAAGATCGGCGATACGGTGACCGCCACCTGGAACAATACCGCCGGCGGTGACAACAACGCCGACACCATGGCCAGCGTCACTGTGAACTTCACCGACTTCGGTGGTGGTGCAGCCGTCGCAGCCACCAATAGCTCGGGCACCTGGACGGCCATCTATACGATAGTTTCCGGCAACATCGATGCCGCCAATCGCAATGTCAGTGTCACTGCCACCGACAATGCGGGCAATGCAACGGCAACGTCTGACACCACAAATGCCAGGGTGGACAACAAGCCGCCCTCTGTCAGTAGCATCGTGGTGTCCGGCTCACCATCGTCGGCGGATTCGTCGATGGCCTTCACCGTGACTTTTGATGAGCCGGTGGCGAATGTCTCCACCGACGACTTCACCCTGGTGGGAGCGGGAGCCACTGGCACCATTGCCAGCGTCTCAGCATCCAACGGTTCGTCGGTCAACGTGAACATTGCCGGCATCTCCGGTAGCGGAACCATCAAGCTGAACCTCAATGGCTCTACCAATATCGTCGATGGTGCGGGTAACGCGATTCCGTCCTACAGCAGTGGCAGTGCCCATACCGTTGCCATACCAACTGCGCCAGGTATACCTGCCATCGGGATGGCGACCGCTGGTGACACGCAGGCGACGGTGACTTTCACCTCACCGAACAATGGTGGTTCGGCGATCACGACCTACACCGCAACCGCCAACCCGGGTGGTGCAACCGGTAGCTGTGCCGGTCCGGCTGCCTGTGTCATTACCGTTGGTAATCTGATCAACGGTACGGCCTATACGTTCAGCGTGACGGCGACGAATGCCATCGGCACCGGCAGCGCTTCGGGCGCATCAAACAGTGCCACCCCGATGGCCAACCAGGTCATCACCTTCGCCCAGCCGACCAACTACAACTTCGGTGCTACGCCTACGTTGACTGCCAGCTCTGCCTATGCAATAGGTGGGGCAGCAACGGGCTTGGCGATTGACTTCACCTCGTCCACGACAGGCGTTTGCACCATCACCAGCAGCGGTATGTTGACCTTCATTTCCGCAGGCACCTGCACCATCGATGCCGACCAGGCGGGTAACTCGTCGACGAATGCTGCTTCCACCGTTACCCGTAGTTTCACGGTCAATGCGATCGTGCCTGCTGCGCCGACCATCGGCACGGCAACTCCGGGCGACCAGCAGGCAACGGTGACCTTCACTGCACCGGCAAGCACCGGTGGCTCGGCCATCATCCCGAACGGGTATATCGTCACCGCAAACCCCGGTGGGATTACCGAAGTGGGCTCATCATCGCCGATCACCGTGACCGGGCTGACCAACGGTGTCTCCTATACGTTCACAGTGACGGCGACCAATTCGGCCGGTACCGGCAGCGCCTCCGGGAGCAGCAACGCCGTCGTCCCAGCTTCGCCGCAGACCATTACCTTCGCCAACCCGGGGGCGCAGAGCTTTGGCACGATGCCGGACCTCCGCGTCGTCAACGGTGGTGCGTCGGCGACCTCGGGATTGGACGTTACCTTCACCTCCTCGACCACCGGCGTGTGCACTGTCACCAGCGAGGGGCTGGTCACTTTTGTGACGGTGGGCAGTTGTACGATCCACGCTGATCAGGCCGGTAACAGCAGTTACCTGGCGGCGGCACAGGTCAGCCGCACTTTCACGGTCAATGCGGTTGTTCCTGGCGCGCCCACCTCGGTGGTTGTCACTTCCGGCGACAACCAGGCCAGCGTGGCCTTCGTGGGGCCCATCAACACGGGGGGCACGAGTATCACCGGTTATACCGTTACCGTCAGTCCGGCCGACGTCGCGCCGGTCAACGGCGCTGGTTCGCCAATCGTGGTGAGCGGCCTCACCAACGGTCAGCCCTATACCTTCACCGTCACCGCCGACAACAGCGCGGGTACCGGGCCGGCCTCCAGTGCGTCGAATTCGGCGACACCTGCGGCAACCCAGACCATCACGTTCAACAACCCGGGGGCCCAAACCTTCGGCACCACGCCAACGCTGACCGCCACCTCCGATTCCGGCCTGACGCCGACGTTCAGTTCCAGCACGACGAACGTATGCACCATCACCAGCGGTGGTGCGCTGACCTTCCTGACCGCCGGCACCTGCACCATCAATGCCGACCAGGCCGGCAACGGCAGCTACCTGGCCGCCACGCAGGTGGTCCGCAACTTCGCGGTGAACGCCGTGCTGCCGGGTGCGCCTGTTATCGGTACCGCCGTCGCGCAGGGCGTTGACACGGCCGAGATCAATTTCACCGCGCCAGCCAGCAATGGCGGTACCGCGATTTTCTCGTATACGGTAACGGCCAGCCCCGGTGGGCTGACCAAGTCTGGCTCGGGTAGTCCGATCACGTTCAATGGCCTCAGCCCGGCAACTACCTATACGTTCACGGTGGCTGCGACCAATGCGGTCGGCACTGGTTCGGCGTCTGCCAACTCCAACCAGGTCAGCACCATTCCGTTGCTGAAGGCCAATGATGTCAACCAGAACATCGGCTACGGTGCATTGCCCACCAGCATCAACCTGTCGATCACCGGCAGTGCGGATGAAGTGTTGATCATGTCGCAGCCGACACACGGCACCGCGACGGTCAGCGGTACCTCGATCAGCTACCAGCCGCAGCCAGGCTATGCGGGCCCGGACCAGTTCACTTATGCGGCCAAGGATGCATACAGCACCTCCACGCCGGCACAGGTGGACATCACCGTGGCGTCACCAACGCTGGGCATGACCACATCCGCGCTGCAGGCGGCGCGGGCCAGTACGCCGTATACGCAGACGCTGGCCGCAAGTGGCGGCACCGGGCCGTACACCTACGCTGTCAGTAGTGGCAGCCTGCCCACCGGCATCACACTGTCTGCAGCGGGCGTGTTGAGCGGTACTCCAACCCAGGTGGGCAGTTTCAACGTCACCATCACGGCGACCGACAGCAGCAGTGGAACCGGGCCGTTCGATGTTGCGCAGTCGTACAACCTGGAAGTGGATGCCGCGCAGGTGGAGCTGGACCTGAGCGCGCTACCACCTGCAAGCGGAGACCAGGACTACACCCAGGCATTGATGGCCCGTGGTGGTACCGCACCGTATCGCTTCATGGTAATGAGCGGCCAGTTGCCGCCGGGCCTGGCATTGGCGGCGGATGGTACGTTCTCCGGCGAGCCTCAGGCCGCCGGCAGCTACACCTTCACCTTGCAGGTTACCGATGCCAACGGGTTCACCGGCACCGCCCCGGTGACCTTGAAGGTCGACCTGAGCGTGCAGGAGATCACCAACATCCATACCGATCCTGAGCTGCCGGAGTTCGTCAAGGGAGGTAGCTTCACTGCTTCGGCTACTGGTGGTGGTTCCGGCAACCCGGTGCTGTTCAGCAGTGGCTCGCCGGCCGTCTGTTCGGTGACCGGTGCGCAGGTGATGATGCTTTCAGCAGGTACCTGTGTGTTGAACGTGGACCAAGCCGGCAACGCCATGTACCAGGCCGCGCCACAGGCACGCCTTGAGGTTGCCATTGCCGCCGCCACGCCGACGCTGCAGTGGATGCAGCCGCTGAGCAAGATCTATGGCGAAGCCGCGTTTGATCTGGTCGATCCGCGTAGTGACAGTCAGGGTGTCTTTACGTTCAGCAGCAGCAATACCTCGGTGGCAACGGTCAGTGGCCGCACCGTTACCCTGGTCGGGCCAGGTACCGCGACGTTGGTGGCCACACAGCAGGCGCATGGCAGCTACACCGCGGCGAAGGTTGACGTGGAGCTGACGGTGAACGCCCGCCCGGATCCGACCCTGGATGCCGAGGTGCGTGGTGGTTTGCAGGCACAGGTGGACGCCAGTGTGCGCTTTGCACGCGTGCAGCTGGGCAACATCCAGTCGCGCTTGCAGCAGGTCCGCTCGGGTGAGAATGCGTCGTCGGCGGCGTTGACCCTGGCCTATGCGGGCGATCTGCTGGGGCAGGGCATGTCGGTGCCGGTGAAGCTGCCGGTCAACCACTTCACGGGCATGCCAAGCGGGTGGGGCGGCTGGATGTCCGGTACCGCCACGTTCGGCAACAGTGGCCATCAGCGCGGTGGCAGCTTCGACTTCAACACCGACGGCATCAGCCTGGGTGTGGACCGCAGCTTCGGTGACAACGGCCTGCTCGGCATGGCCGCCAGCCTGGGCCGCAACCGCACGCGCTTCGACGCCTCGCCGTCGCGGATGGATGCCGACCAGTATTCGCTGGCGATGTATGGTCTGTGGCGTGCAGGTGAGCACCTGTTCGTTGACGGCGTGGTCGCGCAAGGCCAGCTGGACTTCGATGTCGCGCGCTGGAGCAGTGTGGCTGGCACGATGGCGCTGGGCCAGCGTGATGGCAGCCAGTCCTTCGGCGCGCTGACCTTCGGTTACCAGCAGCAGCGTGGTGCCTTCAGTCTGTCCGGCTATGGCCGCTTCGATGGCAGCCGTAGTCGCCTGGATGGGTATCGTGAGCACGGGCTGGGGGTGTATGACCTGGCCTATGCCGATCAGACCGTCAGCAACAGCGGTTTGGCCGTGGGCTTCGATGGCAGCTACAGCTGGCAGGGTGGGCGGGTGTCGTTGCGCCCGTTCTGGAAGCTCGAGTACCGCCAGTCGCTGTCCAATACCGGTGATGCCTGGATGAACTATGTGCAGCAGCCCAGTGCGGGCGGCTATGTGCTGGACATGCAGGCGTATGCTGACAACATGGTGACGGCGGCCGCGGGCTTTGATGTGAAGACCGATCGGGGCTGGCTGATCTCGCTGCTGTTCGGGCGCGACCAGGGCAGCAACAGCGCGTCCAGCAGCAGTGTAGGCCTGCGCATCAGCTATGGCAGCGCTGGGATGGGCGCTTCCATGATGCCTGGGCAGGTGGGGGAGTCAGCATTTGATGACTGCAAGGGACGTCGCTGCAGGCGTCCAGGCGGGAGCCAGCCCGGTGAGGCTTTCCCGTAATCCATCGCGATAGCGGAACGAAGACGCCCGGCGAAGTGCCGGGCGTCTTCGTTCCAGGCCCGCTAAGCTGCCCACTCTTGTGATCGCGAGCTGAACCTGTTGCTTTGTGAAAGTACCCAAATCGCCCCTTGCCACGCACTGCATGGTCGAGGGGGCATCGTGTCTGTCGCCCCTGCCATTGGGAGCAGGTGATGACGAGGTGGAAAGTCCGGGGCCGTAGACGTGGCCGTGGAGGTGGTGATGGTGGCAGCTGAGAGCGACCAGCCGGGGCGCGATTTCGCTGCGCGGGCGGTCCACGACTACAGTGCCGAGCTGCATCGCTACCTGCGTCGGCGGGTAGCCGAGGCGCAGGATCTGGGTGACCTGGTGCAGGAGGTCTACCTGCGCCTGCTGCGGGTGCAGAACATCGAGACAGTGCGCAACCCACTGGCCTACATCTATGGCATCGCCGCGCATGTGGCCAGCGAGTTCAACATGCGCCAGCGCCAGGGCCGTCTGCTGTATGACTCGACGGTGGTGGATGCGGTGTCCGAGAACCCGGGGCAGCCCGCTTTCAGCGAAGGCGGCG
The DNA here is from genome assembly GCF_032066555.1 of Stenotrophomonas sp. Lineage (GTDB taxonomy): Bacteria > Pseudomonadota > Gammaproteobacteria > Xanthomonadales > Xanthomonadaceae > Stenotrophomonas. The sequence goes on along the minus strand of NZ_DAMBKV010000011.1, from coordinate 47,552 downwards.
GCTTCTTCGAGCGCCAGGTAGGCGATGCGCTGGCACAGCTGCCGGCCAACCGGCTGGCGGTGCTGCTGCTGGAGCGGCGCGAAGGCCTGAGCCATGCGCAGATCGCGCAGAAGCTGGGGCTGAGCGTGCACACGGTGAAGAAATACAGTGTCGAAGCGCTGGCGCACGTACGCGCGAGCTTGGAACGATGAACAGGATGTGGACCCTGCGACAGGCAGGGCGGGTGAAAGCATGAATATCTATCGCACATCGCCGCAACAGAGCCGGGAACGCGCCGCACGCGAGGCCGCCGAGTGGTTGCTCGTCATGGGCGAAACGCCCAGCGATGCGGACCGAGCGGGTTTTGCTGCCTGGGTGGCGCGTTCGCCGCTGCATCTGGAAGAGCTGCTGATGGCGCAGCTGGTGGAGCGTGAATTGGCCTCCAGCGCGGCGCTGAAGTCGCTGGACATGGACGCCGTGCTGGCGCAGGCACGGGCCATGGACAACGTGGTGCCGCTGCACGATGCGCCGAGCGCCGTGCCGCAGGCGGCACCGCAGCCACGCAAGCCCACGGCGCGTGGGCGTCGCCGGCGGCTGGGCTGGGCATTGGTGGCCGGTGTTGCCGGTTGTGCGCTGTTGGCCGGCAGCTGGACCCTGCTGCAGCCAGAGGTACCGGTCTACCAGTACGCCAGCGCGGTTGGCGAGCAGCGCAGCATTGCCTTGGCTGATGGCTCGATGGTGACCCTGGCGCCGGCCTCGTACATCGCCGTGCGTTTCAGTGCCGGCGTGCGTGACATCGAGCTGCGTGACGGCGAAGCCACCTTTGACGTGGCCCATGACAGCAGCCGCCCGTTCCGGGTGCACGCCGGTGACAACATCGTGCAGGCGGTGGGCACGCGCTTCACCGTCAACCGCTTGCCGTCGGGCACGCTGGTGGCGGTCAGCGAGGGCAAGGTGAAGGTGACGGCCAACAGCAACTGGCTGGAAGCGCTGTGGCGCGATGACGCATCCACGCTGGAAGCGGGCAGGGCCAAGGTCGAATCGCTGGGCCGCCCGGCGGCCTTGTCGGCCGGCGAACAGGCGCGCATCCCGCAGGGACAGCAGGCCATGCTGCGCATGCCGCTGGAAGTGCCGAACGAGCCCGTCGATGGCAAGCGTCGCCTGAGCTTCCGCAATGACACCCTGGCCGACATCATCAGCGAGTTCAACCGCTACAATCCGCGGCCCATCGTGGTGACCGATCCGGTGATCCGCGAGCAGCGCTACAGCGGCGTGTTCTATGCCGATGATGCCGATTCCTTCCTGCAGTTCCTGGAATGCTGCTCGCAGCTGCAGGTCAGCCGGCAGGCCGATCGCAACCTGATCGGTGGTCGCAGCAGTCGCCAATAGCCATCGCCGCGCGTCGCCGGAAAAATATTTTTGACCCTGAGTACCCTTTTCCCACACTTGGACACACGGATGTAACAAGAGGCTGGTTCCGCGAAAGGCGGCTCCGGTTGCTCGGTAACCATTCGATGTCTTTCGGGGGCGAATTATCCATGGGGTCCAGCACTATTCTTCGTAAACAGGCGTTGGTGAAGGCGGTGGCGGTTGCGCTGCTGGTCGGCACCGGCAACGTGGCGGTGGCACAGTCGGCACCTGCAGCCGATACGGCTGCCGCTGCGGCGGCTGTCCAGTTTGATATTCCGGCGCAATCACTGGCGTCGGCGCTCGAGGCGTTTGCCGAGCAGAGCGGCCTGCAGGTGGTGTATGCCGGCGGCGCTGGCAGTGGCGTGCAGAGCGGTGTGGTAAACGGCCAGATGGGTGCAGCCACGGCGCTGCAGCAGCTGCTCGCACCTACTGCTTACGCGCACGAGTTCATCAACGCGAAAACGGTCGCCATCCGCCCGCGCAGCAGTGCCGGTGACGTGGTTGAACGCGATGGTGGCGCTGCCGAAACGCTGGAGACGATCAATGTCACCGGTACCTATCTGAAGAACATCGATCCGGCCTCGCCGTTGATCGTGATCGACTCGCAGCTGATCGAGAGCCGGGGCTACGCTTCGATCGAAGATGTGCTGCGCAACCTGCCGCAGAACTTCTCCAACCGCACCAGCGCCTCACGCGCGCTGGGTGAAAAGGAGTTCGGCAGCTCGTATGGCGATGGCGTATCCGGCCTGGGTTCCTCCGGTGCCAACCTGCGAGGCCTGGGCAGCCGTTCAACGCTGATCCTGGTCGACGGCCGCCGCCGCAGCGGCTCGGCACAGGCGCAGGGCGCATATACCGATATTTCCTCGATTCCTGTTTCACAGATCGAGCGCATCGAAGTGCTCAGCGACGGCGCCAGCGCCATCTATGGCTCCGATGCCGTGGCCGGTGTGATCAACATCGTGCTGAAGAAGTCCTATGACGGCACCACCGCGCAGCTGCGCCATGAGAACTCCAATACCGGTGCCGATGTATCGCGGCTGGACCTGGCCCACACCTTTGGTTATGGCAGCGGCCACGTCACCGCGGCGGCAGGGCGCGAGCGCAGCTCGCCGGCCGATGTCACCCGCCTGATCCACGTCGGCCCGGACGGCCGCGGCGATTTCACCGATCGTGGTGGCGTCAACGGTCGTACCCGCAACAAGGGGCAGCCCGGCGTGGTCTATGAATCCCTGGACTTCGGCATCGACTACCACTTCATGGGCGAAGCGCTCGGCGTGATTCCGGGTGGCCAGGACGGCACCGCGCTGGATCCGGACAGCCTGCTGGCCTACGACCCGGCCACTGCGCCATCGACCTATGAGCGCAGCCGCATCGGCCCCAAGATCGAGAACACCTATGCTCGCATCAGCGGCGTGCATGATCTGGGCGAAACCACCCAGCTGAACTACGGCATCAGCCACGTACGCCAGGTCAACAAGGAAAACTGGCGGCCGACCCTGTTCGACTTCAGCATCTTCGAGGACGGTTACAACACCTACGTTCCGGAGAGCAATCCATACAACAACTTCGGTAGCGACGTGCTGGTGGGGTATTCCTTCGAACGCGAGTTCGAAGGCATGAACCTGAGCGAAGACCAGAAGCAGACCAATACCGATGCCCACATCGGTATCAACGGCAAGCTGCCGTTCGCCAAGGGCTGGGATTACGAGGCGACGTACAGCATCGGCCGCGAGAAGGGCACTACCACTGCCTTGATGGACCTGACCGGGTCAATGGGCGCCGATGGCTACGCGCGTACGCTGGAAGTGCTCAATGGTCTGAACGTGTTTGGCGACGGCAGCAATGACGCCATCGTCGCGCGCAACCGTGAGCTGCTGCAGAGTCTGGTCGAACGCCATGTCTATCGGTTCCAGTCGCGTGCCAATACGGTGGACCTGCTGACCCGCGGCGAGCTGTTCCAGCTTCCCGCCGGCAAGATCGAGGCGGCGTTTGGCGCACAGCATCGCGAGCAGCGCTACAACTACGAGAGCAACCTGGGCGAACAGCTGCGCTCGGAGAGCAAGGGCAAGTCCGAAGCACTGTTCACCGAGATCGGCATTCCGCTGTTGAAGGACAAGCCGCTGGCCAAGCTGCTCAGCCTGACCGTGGCAGCGCGCTACGAGCGCTTCGACCAGCGCGGCGACAGTGCGCTGCGCGACTGGTCGGCGGGGTTGGGTGAGCTCGGTGGCTTCGATGTCGAACAGCTGACCGGCGTCAACAATGATGGTACCGGGGGTATCACCGGCAGCGACACGGTGGTGTCACGTGACTTCAGCCGTACCAGTCCGTTGGCACGCCTGGCGTGGAAGCCGGTCGACCAGTTGCGCCTGCGCGCTACCTGGGGCGAGTCCTTCCTGGTGCCGCAGGCCCAGCAGCAGTTCGGCCAGCTGATCATGGACGACTACACCGCACGTGTACTGTTCAACGGTGGCCAGCTGCCGGAAGGTGTCACCCAGATCGTCGCGCTCAGCGGCCCCAACGTGAACCTCAAGCCCCAGGTAGCCAGCGTGGTGACCTATGGCTTCGACTGGACGCCGACTTTCGCGACCGGCCTGCAACTGTCCGCCACCTACAACCGCACCACCTTCGACAACTACATCGGTGACCCGCTGTCGGGCCTGACCTACTCGGAGATCTTCAAGGACATCAGCAAGATGCCCGAGGGGACCTTCACCGTCGGCGAGAACGGGGTGATGTTGTGGGACAACCGTGCGATCAACTTCCTCGGCCGCCGCTCGCGCAGCATCGACACCACTGCCAGCTACTACTTTGGCAATGACTGGGGTGATTGGCGCATCGAGCTCAATGCCGTGCGCACCTTGGAGCTGACCTCGCGTTCGTTGGCGTCGATGCCGACGCTGAGCTATGCAGACAGCGAGCTCGGGCCGAGCAAGTGGGCCGGTGACCTGTTCGTCGGCTGGGAAGGAAACGCCTGGTTCGCGTCGCTGGGCAGCCATTACAGCGCCGCACACCGCGTGCTGTATCCGTTGTCGGCGACGGCCACCGACTACAACGATTTCATCCCCAACGAGAGCCCGCGTACACGTTCGGCGTCCTACACCACCTTCGATGCACAGATCGGTTACCGCAAGCATCAGCGTGATGGCTGGTTGGGTGGCGTTACCGCACGCATGGGTGTGCAGAACATGTTCGATCGCGACTATCCGTTCGTCGACAACCTGGCCGGTTTCGTCTCCAACCGCGTGAACATCCGCGGCCGCGTTCTCTATCTGGACATCAAGAAAGAGTTCTGAGGCCAGCGTGTCTTCCGGTAACAACGCGGTGCGCCGATCCCTCGTCGGCGGCGCACCGCATCCACTGCAAGGAAATCCATGAAGTCCATCGCCACCCCTCTGCGTGCTTGCCTGTTGGCCAGCGCAGTCGCTGCTGCACTCGGCCTCGCTGCCTGCAGTCCATCGCAACCCCCGCCGGCCAGCCCGGCCCAGGGCGCTGCTGCCGCGCCGGCAAGCAGCGGTGCCTACAGCATCCGTGGCGCGCTGCCGGGCCTGGCCGATGGGACCGAGCTCAAGTTGCTGGTGCCGTCCGCGGCGACTGATCCAATGCATGTCGAACCCGTGGCCACGGCAACCGCACAGGGCGGCGCGTTCGTGCTCAGCGGGCAGGTGCAGCAGGCCGTACCGGCGGTACTGATGGTCGGCAACCTGGGTTCGGTGAAGCTGGTACTGGAGCCGGGCGAGCTGCGCATCGAAGCCGGCGCGCTGGGGCCGGTGGCCAAGGGTGGCAGCCTGACCGAACGTGTCTATGGGTATCTGGAAGATCCCGCTTATGTAGCGGCCTACAAGGCCAACCGCGAAGCCAACCGCAAGGCATTCGGCGGCGTGGATGAAAACGACGAAGCGGCGATGAAGGCCGCCCGTGATTCGGTGGCTGCGCCGTTTGCCGCCTTGACCAAGGTCAGGAACGACTACGACGCCGCCATCCTTGACGGTGCCGAACCGGCGCTGCTGAAGCTGCTGGTGCTGAGCGAGAACTACGACTGGAAGCGTTACGACGTGGCCCGTCGCGCGCAGTTGCTGGCCAGCTACAAGCAGGAGCTCGGCGCACATCCCTTGATCACGCAGATGGAGCAGGCGGCCGCCGATTACGCCAAGACCCAGCAGCTGGCCGAGAAGTTCGGGCCGGGCAAGCCCTATGCCGACATCGAGGCCGTCGGCGTGGACGGCAAGGTGGTCAAGCTGTCCGAGGTGCTGGCGCGCAACAAGCTGGTGTTGCTGGATTTCTGGGCCTCCTGGTGCGGCCCGTGCCGCGGCGAGTTCCCGCATCTGCTGAAGGTCTACCGCGAGTTCCATGCGCATGGCTTCGAGATCTACGCCGTGTCGCTGGACGAGGACAAGGACGACTGGACCAAGGCCATGCAGGAAGAAGGCGGCAGCAACGATCTGCCCTGGATCAACCTGCAGGCGCCGGGCTTCGAGGACAAGGCCGCGCAGACCTATGGCGTGGTGCAGCTGCCGCAGAACTACCTGATCGCCGGTGACGGCACCATCGTCGGCGTTGGCATGCGCGAGTGGGACGTCGAGCGCGCGGTGCGTGCGCAGATCAAGAAGGTTGAAGATGCACCTGCACGTTGATGCCCTCCGCCGCGCGGCACTGACCATACTGTTGCTGCTGGGCGTGCTGCTGCCCGGCAGCGTGCTGGCACAGGTGCAGGCCGAGCTGGTTGCCGCACAGCGCTCGGTGCAGCCGGGCCAGCCGTTGCAGTTGGCGCTGCGCATGCAGCACGACCCGCATTGGCACAGCTTCTGGAAGAACGCCGGCACCGGCTTGCCGACCAAGCTGATGTGGGACTTGCCCCCGGGTTGGACGGCCGAGGCCATCCAGTGGCCAACCCCGATCCTGGTACGTGACCGCGAAGGCAATATCACCGGCCACGGCTACGAAGGCCTGTCCTACCTGCCGGTGCGGCTGATCGCGCCGGCCGACCTGAAGCCCGGCAGCGAGATCGAGCTGAAGGCGCAGGCACGCTGGTTGATGTGCGAGACCGTGTGCATCCCGGGCAAGGCCGCGGTGAGTCTGGGCGTGCCGGTCAGTGCCGATCCGCCACAGCCCGATGCGGATGTACAGGCGGCACTGGCAGCCTTGCCGATGCCAAGCTCCAGCGAAGGCTGGCAGCTGGCCGCGACCCGCGAGCAGGGTGGTTTGACCTTGCGCGTGGCCGCACCGGCCGATATTGCCGAACTGCATTTCTTCCCGGCCGATGAGTTCGTCTCCTACAAGGTGCCGCAGACCATCGGCAACCGCGGTGCACGCGCCTTGCTGAAGCTGCCCCTGGACCCGGCCGAGACCATGCCGGCCGATGCAGCGCTGCGCGGCGTATTGGCCTACACCGATGCCAAGGGTGTGTACCGTGGCGTCAGTATCGACCTGCCGTTCGTGGCCGAAGCCGAGGCCACGGCGCTGGTCAGCACGGCCGACCTGGGCGCGGCACCGGCTTCGGCCAATGGCAACGATGGCACCCGGTTGTCGCTGCTGGTATTGCTGTTCGCGGTGCTGGGCGGGCTGATCCTCAACCTGATGCCCTGCGTATTCCCGGTGTTGGGGCTGAAGGTGGTCGGCTTCATCGAACAGGCCGGCAGTGACAGGCGCAAGGTCAGCCTGCATGCGCTGTCGTTCACCGCTGGCGTGCTGCTGTCGTTCTGGGCGCTGGCTGGTCTGCTGGCGGTGCTGCGCGAAGGCGGGCAGCAACTGGGTTGGGGCTTCCAGCTGCAGTCGGCACCGTTCGTGTTCGTGCTGGCGCTGGTGATGCTGGCGTTCGCGATGAACCTCAGCGGCGTGTTCGAGGTGGGCATGCGTGCCACCGGCATCGGTTCCGGCCTGCAGACGCGCAGCGGCGTGGCGGGCAGCTTCTTCAGCGGCATGCTCGCCACCGTGGTGGCAACGCCGTGCAGTGCACCGTTCCTGGCGCCCGCGCTGGGGGCAGCGCTGGCCTTGCCAACGGCACAGTCGTTCGTGGTGTTCACAGCGATCGGTTTGGGGCTGGCGTTGCCGTATCTGCTGCTCTCGGTATTCCCGTCGCTGGTGAAACTGTTGCCGCGTCCGGGCGCGTGGATGGAGACCTTCAAGCAGCTGATGGCCTTCCCGCTGTATGCCACGGTCGGCTATCTGCTGTGGGTGCTGGCCGGGCAGTTGCATGAAGCGGCCTTGCTCAATGCCTTGCTCGCATTGTCACTGCTGGGTTTCGGCCTGTGGTTGTATGGCCGCGGTACCCGTCCTGGTGCCCGCGGTGGCAAGGCCAGGTTCAGTGCAGTTGCCGGTGTACTGGTGCTGGCCGCGGCGGTGTTGTTCGGCTGGCCGCGGGCAGCGGCTCCGGAGGCATTGCAATGGGAGCCCTGGAGCAGCGAGCGCGTGCAGCAGCTGCAGGCCGAAGGCCGTCCGATCTACGTCGACTTCACCGCGCGCTGGTGCGCCACCTGCCAGGTCAACAAGAAGGTGGTGTTCGCCGCGGCACGGGTGAACGACTACTTCCGCGACAACGAGGTGGCCGCGCTGAAAGCCGACTGGACCAATGCCGACCCGCTGATCACCGCCGAGCTCGAGCGCTGGAACCGTAGCGCGGTGCCGTTCAACCTGGCCTATCCGGCAGGTGGCGGTGCGCCGCGTGAGCTGCCCGAGGTACTCACGCCGGAGATCGTGCTCTCCGCGCTGGAAAACGCTACCCCACAAGGACGGGATTGAACCCCTGTCGCTGACTTCCCCGCGCCCCCGGGCGCATATCAAGAGAACGCAACGCATGATTTCGCAACGCCTGTTGTGCGCCGGCCTTGCGCTGGGCCTGATGGCAGCCTCCGCTGCCTCGGCCGAGCCGGTCAAGGTCAATGGCTTCACCCACGTCAAATCCCTCGATGGCATCGATGAGTACCGGCTCGACGCCAATGGCCTGAGCGTATTGCTGCTGCCCAACCACGCCGCACCGGTGGTGACTTTCCAGATGACCTACCGGGTCGGCTCGCGCAACGAGGTGACCGGCACTACCGGCGGCACCCACCTGCTCGAGCACCTGATGTTCATGGGCAGCACCAATTTTGATGGCGAGAACAACGTCGATACCTACCTGGACCGCGTCGGCGCCGGTTTCAACGCCACCACCTCGCTGGACCGCACCAACTACTACGCCACGCTGCCGCCGGCTGCGCTGGACGGTTACATCGCCATCGAAGCCGACCGCATGCGTGGCCTGCTGCTGCGCGAAAAGGATCGCCAGAGCGAAATGACCGTGGTGCGCAACGAGTACGAGCGCAACGAGAACAATCCCAATGGCGCGCTGATGAAGCTGATGTGGGCCACCGCCTACAACGCGCATCCTTACCACCATCCGGTGATCGGCTGGCGCAGCGATATCGAGAAGGTGTCCATCGAGAAGCTGCGTGCGTTCTACGACACCTTCTACTGGCCGAACAACGCCACCGTCACCGTGGTCGGCGATATCGACAGCGCCCAGGTGCTGGCCAGCATCGGCGAGAAGTTCGGCAAGGTGCCGCGCTCGCCGCATGCCATCCCCGAGGTCTACACCACCGAACCGGAGCAGCAGGGCGAGCGTCGGGTCACGCTGCGCCGCGCAGGCGAGACCGGCACGGTGATGATGGCGTACAAGGCCCCGGCCGGCCTGGACAAGGACATCCCGGCACTGAATGTGCTGGAGCTGGTGTTGCAGGGTGGCCGTAGTGCGCGCCTGCAGCGTGCGCTGGTGGATACCAGCAAGGCAGTGGCGGTATCGGGCGGCATGTACCAGCAGCGCGATCCCAGCCTGTTCATGCTCAGCGTGGCGTTGGCCCCGGATAGCAAACATGCGGACATCGAGCAGATCGTCCGCGACGAGATCGCCAAGGTTGCCCGTGACGGTGTCAGCGTCGAGGAGATCAAGCGCGTGCTCGGTCCGTACCGCGCCGAGGAAGCCTACCGCCGAGATGGCACCGACCAGGCTGCCGATGCGCTCAACGAGTTCATCGCGATGGGCGACTGGACCCTGTATTCCACCGCCCTGAAGGACCTGGAGAAGGTCACCCCGGCTGACGTGCAGCACGTTGCCGGCAAGTATTTCACCGCAGAGCAGAGCACGGTTGGCTGGTTCGTGCCGGAGAGCAGCAAGTGAACAACGCAAAACGCATTCGACTGATTCCGCTGGCACTGGCCGCACTGTCCAGCCTTGCCGCATTTGCCGCCCAGGCTGGCGTGGCCGACACCGCCGTGCACGCCAAGGCCGCCGGCATCGACCTGATCGTCTACCCGATGGGGGTCAAGGACGTGGTCACCTTCACCGGCTCGATGCCGCTGGGTGATGCCTTCCTCGCGGCCAAGGCCGACAACCCGGCCGTGCCGACGCTGACCGCGATGCTGCTGGAAGCTGGCACCACCCGTCGCGACAAGTTCGCTATCTCCGATACGCTCGACGGCATCGGCGCGCAGCTGTCCTTCAGCCCCAGCGCTGCGCGCATCGGCATCTACGGCAAGAGCCTGAAGCAGGACCTGCCGACCGTGCTCGACCTGCTCGCAGAGCAGCTGCGTGAGCCGGCCTTCACCGCCGATGAACTGGTCAAGGCCAAGGTGCAGCTGGAAGCGGCATTGCGCCAGGCCAGCGACAATCCGGGCACGATGGCGCGTGAGACGATGATGCTCAGCATCTTCCCGGCCGGCAGCATCAACGCACCAGTGCCGCGCGAAGCCATGCTCAAGGCGGTGCCGCAGGTGACGCTGGAGCAGATCAAGGCCTTCCATGCCAAGTACTACGGCCCGGCGCACATGACCCTGGTGTTTGCCGGTGACGTCGATGCCAAGGCGATCGAGGCCGCGGTTGCGCACGGCTTCAACGGCTGGAGCGGCGGCGTCGATTACCTGCGTGATGCGCCGGCACGGCTGCCGGCCAAGGCCGCCGAGCACAGCATCGCGATGAAGGACAAGGCCAGCGTCAGCGTGTTCCTGGGCCAGTCCACCGGCCTGCGCTACACCGATGCCGACTACCTGCCGATGACGGTGGGCGTGGATGTGCTCGGTTCGGGCTTCACCGGTCGCCTGATGGCGGCGGTGCGCGCGAAGGAAGGCTTGACCTACGGCATCGGCGGCAACCTGCTGGGCAGCGACTACATGGACGGCGGCTTGGGCATCAGCACCACATTTGCACCGGAGCTGATGGACAAGGGCATCGCCAGCACCCGCCGCGAACTGCAGCGCTGGTGGAAGGACGGCATCACCGCCGAAGAGCTGGATGCACGCAAGCAGGCAATGGTCGGCAGCTACCAGGTTGGCCTGGGCAATACCGACGGCATGTCGGCGGCGATCATCGGCACGGTTGAGCGCGGTGTAGGCCTGGCCTGGCTGGACAACTACCCGCAGGCGATCCAGTCGGTGACGCTGCAGCAGGTCAATGGTGTGATCCGCAAGTACGTGGATCCGCAGAAGATGGTGCTGGTCAAGGCCGGCACCTTCAAGAAGTAAGTCGCAGCCTCTGCCAAGTGGTTCGACACCAACAAACGCCGGCGCAAGCCGGCGTTTGTTGTTCAACGCGATGCAACCCGGAGCCCCGTAGCCCGGGTAAGCGAAGCGCACCCGGGAAGATGACAGCCCCGTCAACGCGCCACGTTCGTATCAGGCACGCACGCTATTGGAAATGATCTCCACCCAATAACCGTCCGGGTCCTTGATGAAGGCCAGGCTCTTCATGCGGCCATCGCTCAGGCGCTTCTGGAACGGCACGCCCAGTTCCTCGAAACGCGCACAGGCCGCTTCCAGTTCCGGCACCGATACGCAGATATGGCCGAAACCGCGCGGGTCGCTGTTGCCGTCGTGGTAGACCGGGCCTTCCTGGTTCTCGGTGCCATGGTTGTGGGTGAGCTCCAGCACGCCGGGAATGCCGGCCATCCACAGGCGGCGCGCGGCATCGTCCTGCGGCACCTGCACCCCGGACGGCACATAGGCCAGGAAGTACAGGCTGAACTGGGCTTCGGCGAAATCACGCTGGTCGATCAGCTGGAAGCCGAGCACGCGTGTATAGAAATCCAGCGAGGCGCGGATGTCCTTGACCCGCAGCATGGTGTGGTTGAACACGAAGCCGTTGGTTTCGGTCGGTACCTGGGCGGCGACGCCGGGCTGTTGAGCAAGGGTTTGAAGGCTCATGGAATCTATCCTGTTGCGATGAATGGGGGAGGGCAGGCGTGCAGCCGCGACAGCGCAATGCTCATGCAGAAAGTTGCATTTGAAATCGCCACTCCAGCTTGCATGCGTCGATACAAAAAATCATCAACGGCATACCTTCCACGGCTAGGCGGCTGCGCGCGCGCTGGCTATGCTGCGTCGCAGGATAGTCGTTGTTCCCCAGCTTTTGATGAAGCGCGCATGCATTGCCGGATGTGGGCTGGGAGTGACGCTGGCGCAAGGCTTGCGCGGATTGTTGGCAGGGGATGCCACCACGGACGGAGCCATGACGTGAGCAACGGCGGTTGACAAGGTTTCGCTGCTCGCGTTATTCATTGTATGTATATACAAATAAAGAGGCTGTCCGGAACTTCATGTCCTACCGTGTGTGGCTGCCGTTGCTGCTGATGCTGGTGCTCGCCGTCGAAGGCGTGCTCGGTGCATGGGCGAGCACGCGCATGGTGCTGCATGCGGATGGCGCGCCGGCGGTTGCCGGCTTCACCCGCGCGGCCAGGGCCAGCTGCGATCCGGCCCCAGGCGTGCCAGCGGTAGCGGATCTGGCAATCGCGGACGGCCACGACAGCCATGCCGGCAAGCCGGCTGCCAATCATGGCGATGACTGCAGCTGCGCCGATAGCGTCGGCTGCGAATGCCTGTGCGTGTTCACGATCTATCCCCCCGCGTCGGCGCTGTTGTTCGCCGGTGCACATCCGCCGGTGGCAGCCGAAACCTCGCTGCCGGTGCTGGTACTGCCGGCAGGCAGGGTATCTGGCGTCTTCCGACCTCCCATCGTCTGAGCGGTTGTTCTCGCGTCACCACGACGTAGTAGTGAACCGTGCGCGCGTCTGCGACCACGGCTATCGCCCCGAGACAGTATCCCAGCGAGAGAGAACATGTATTTGAAGCCCCAAGCCTTGGCTGCGGCCATCGGCACGCTGCTGTGTGCCAGCGCCGTCCACACCGCCAACGCGCAGGACGCGCAACCCCCGAATGAAGCCGCCCGCACGCTGGATGCCGTGCAGGTCACCGGCAGCCACATCAAGCGCGCGCAGTTGTCGGGCGTAGGCCCGGTCAGCGTGATCGACGCGCAGGCCATCGAACGCTCCGGCGCTACGTCGGTGGACACGCTGTTGCAGCGCCTGCCAGCCTCGGCCGGTTTTGCCGGCAGCCAGAGCAATGCCTACTGGGCCGAAAATGGCTATGGCACCACCCAGGTCAACCTGCGCGGCCTCGGCATCAACCGCACCCTGGTGCTGCTCAATGGCCGTCGCATCGTCAATGGCGGTACCGGCGCCAACAGCTCGGTCGATCTGAACATGATCCCGGTGTCGTTGATCGAGCGCGTGGAAGTGCTCAAGGACGGCGCTTCGGCCATCTACGGCGCCGATGCGGTCGCGGGCGTGGTCAACATCATCACCAAACAGGGATTCGACGGCGCCGAAGCGGCTGTGCGCTACGGCCAGACCACGCGTGGCGATGGCGATGAAACCGCTGTTGACCTGGCCTGGGGCGTCACCAGTGATCGCGGCTCGTTGATGGCTGGCATCAACTATGCCGAAGGTGGCACGGTCAACATGGCCTCGCGCGCGCCCTGTGGCCTGGCCGAAGTGGATGGCAAGCTGGTGTGCTCGGGCAGTTCCACCACGGTAGGTGGCCGCGCGCTGCTGGCCGACGGCAGCCGCGTCAACTTCAACCAGGTGCTGGGCGGCAACGGCGATTTCTACGAGCCGTACTCGGCCGCCAAGCACAATTACAACGGCAACCCCACGCTCAATGCGGTCAATCCGATCAAGCGGATCAGCATGAGCGTGTTCGGCGACAGCCAGCTCAGCGAGAACACCACTGTGTTCACCGAGCTGATGTACACCAACCGCCAATCCGACCAGTTGGCCGCGCCGGGCGGGCTCGGCGTATACCGGCCGATCAACATCGCCGCCAATCATCCGACCAACCCGACCGGACAGGACCTGCTGCTGCAGCGCCGACGCCTGGAAGAGGCCGGCCCGCGCCATTTTTCGCAGGAGGTGAACACCTTCCGCGGGCTGGTGGGGCTGAAGGGACATTTCGGTACCGGCTGGGATTGGTCGGCGGCCTTGAACTGGGGCCGCAACACCGGCGTTGATGGCTCGGACAATGTCGCCAACCTCGACCGCGTCGAGCAGACCTTGAACCGCAGCATCTGCAGCCCGGTACCGGGTGCGGCAATTCCCTGCGGCGACTACCTGGGTTACGGCGACCTCAGTCGCGAGGTACTCGACTACATTCTCTATACCTCGCGCGATACTGGCGGCAACGAACAGAAAAGTTTCACCGCCAACCTGAGCGGACAGATCTTCGAGCTGCCTGCCGGCTGGGTGGGCTTCGCCACCGGCGTGGAAGTGCGCAAGGAGCGCGGCTGGCGCAATCCCGACCCGCTGACCGTGCTGGGCATTGGCAACACCAACCAGCAGGACCCGATTGCCGGTGAATACACCGCCAAGGAAGTCTTCGCCGAGCTGGCCATCCCGCTGCTGCAGGACAACGTCATCGCCGATTCGCTGTACTTGAATCTGGCCGGACGTGCCTCGGATTACGATCTGTTCGGCCGCGATTACAACTACAAGGTCGGGCTGGACTGGCAGATCAACTCCTCGTTGAAAGCGCGCAGCACTTACGCCACCGCCTTCCGCATCCCGAACATCCCCGAATTGTTTGGCGGCGTGGCCGAAGGCAACCTGACCACCACCGATCCATGCAGCAACTGGTCGGCCTTGCCGGCGGGCTCGACGGTGCGTGACAACTGCCAGGCCTACGGTGTGCCGGCCGGCTATGTGCAGCCGGGCAATACCATCCTCACCACCTCCGGTGGCAATTCGGCATTGGAGCCGGAAGACGCCACCTCGTTCACCGCGGGTGTGGTGTGGACACCGGAGTTCCTGTCCGGGCTGACCTTGACGCTGGACTACTACAACATCCGCATCAAGCACGCGATCCAGCGTATCGACGGCTCCACCAAGCTGGCCATCTGCTACAACACGCCGGGGCTGGCGCATCCGTTCTGTGATGCCAGCAACTTCACCCGCAACCCGCGTACCGGCGAAGTGGACTTCCTGTCCTCGCAGCCGGTCAATGCCGCCAACGAGCATGTCACCGGCTACGACTTCGGCGCGCTGTATGAGTTCAAGGCAGCGGGCTTCGATGCCAGCGTCAGCGCCGATGTTTCCTATCTGCAGCGCTACGACGTGCGGCCGTACGACGGGGCCGAGCTGATCGAATACGCCGGCAAGATCACCGGCGGCCGCGGCAGCTATGCCAAGTGGCGCGGCCTGGTCTCGGTCAATGCCTCGCGCGACCAATGGTCGGGCACCTGGAGCACGCAGTACATCGGTCGTGCCGATGACATCAACGCAGCTCGCGGTGACATCGGTGACCACGCACCGTCGGTGTTCTATCACAACCTGCAGCTCAAGTACGCGGTGAGCAAGGCGCTGGATGTATCGCTGGGCCTGGACAACGTCTTCGACAAGAAGCCGCCGTTCATCCAGAGCTATACCGATGCCAACACCGATACGATGACCTACGACCTGCTGGGTCGCCGCTGGTACGCACGCATCGGCTACCGCTGGTGATTGGATGCGCCCCGTCGCAGCTGCGGCGGGGCGCGTCATTGAACGAGGACGATGTTGATGAAACCCGCATTCTGGGCACGCCGTGCCCACAAATGGATCGGCCTGGTGATCGGCGTGCAGGCGCTGCTATGGATGCTCAGCGGCGTCTACATGACCGTGGTGCCGCTGGACGTGATCCATGGCGACCACCTTGCCCACGTACATGGCACGCCGCTGCCGGCGCAGACCGCGCGCGTTGGCGCCGATGTGCTGGCCAAGCGCTACCCGAAGATGGAGTCGTTCCGGCTCAAGCATGTGCTGGAACGCGAGGTCTATGAGATCCGCCAAGGCAAACAGAAGTACCTGGTGGATGCTGCCAGCGGTGAACGCCTGGCGCCGATGGACCGCGAGCAGGCAATAGCACTGGCGCAGTCACTGTACCAGGGAGAAGGTGAAGTAGAGCGGGTGGAGTGGATCACCCGTGCCCCGTCGGAAGTGAAGACCCGACCGGTGCCAATGTGGGCCGTGCATTTCAGTGGCCGCGGCGACAGTACGCTGTACCTGTCACCGGACAGCGGTGAGCTGTTGGCACGCCGGCACGACCTGTGGCGAGTATTCGATTTCGTGTGGATGTTGCACATCATGGATTACGAGAACCGTACCGACGTCAACAACACCTTGTTGCGGGTCGCTTCGGTCATTGGCCTGGGCTTCGCCCTCAGCGGCATCTGGCTGCTGTTCTACAGCTTCGGCAAGCGGAGGAGCGCATGACGCCCTGGATGCGGACCTTGCACAAGTGGGTGGGCCTGATCGTCGGCCTGCAGTTCGTGGTGTGGCTGGGCAGTGGCCTGATGATGAGCCTGCTCGACCCGGAGAAGATCGAGGGCAGCGCGCAGCGCGCCGTCCCAGTTGCCAATCCTGCCTGGCCGTCGGCAACGGTGTCGCCCAGCGTGGCGCTGGCGGCGGCCAAGGGTGAGGCGGCAACGCTGGACAGTGGCTGGTTGCTGCAACAGCCGGTGTATCGACTGCAATCGCCGGAAGGTACCGAGGTCATCGATGCCCGTGACGGCAAGCGCATCGCCATCGATGCGGCGGTCGCGGCGAAAGTCGCACAAGCGGCCTATGCCGGTGATGGGGTTGCCGCCGCGCCGCAGTATCTTGAGAAGACCCTGGAAACCCGGGCCAACCCGGACCCGGTATGGCGCGTTGACTTCAGTGACGCGCAGGACACGAGCATCTATGTGTCCGCGCATAGTGGCCAGGTGATGGAGCATCGCAATGCGACGTGGCGGCTGTTCGACATCTTCTGGATGCTGCACATCATGGATTACAGCAGTCGGGTCAACTTCAACAATCCGCTGGTAGTGGGCATGGGCATAGGCGGCCTGTGGTTGGCGTTGACCGGTGTGTGGTTGCTGATTGCCAGTTTCCATCTGCAGGAATTCATCCCGCGGCGCTGGCGTTCGCGTCGGCAGCTGATGGTCTATGCACCGGGCGGCGCGCATCTGCGCACGGTCGAGGTGGCCAGCGGCGACAGCGTCTACGTGGCACTGGCCCGCGAGGGCATCCATCTTCCCTCCAACTGCGGCGGTGGCCAGAGCTGCGGCCTATGCGAAGTGCGGGTGCGTTCCGGTGCTGGCAAGGCAACGGCGGCCGATCGCGCGCATGTGCCCGACGCCAAGCGCAAGGTCGGCTGCCGGTTGGCCTGCAATCTGCAGGTGGATGAGGACGTCGAGATTGAAGTGGCTGGCGGCGCCAGCCTGTGGACCGAACACTGGGCCATCGTTGAGAAGGTGGTCGCCGTGACCCCTTTCCTGCGTGAGATCCATCTGCGTCCGGAGCAGGCCGCAGATGCGCAGTTCCAGCCGGGTTGCTATCTGCAGCTGCACGTGCCCGAGTACGAGCTGCCGCGTACTGCGGTGTGGTATCCGGGTGAGCATGAAGAGGATTGGAAGGCGCTGTCCCTGCCTGCGACCCTGCAGAACAGGGCGACGGTTCGGCGCTCGTATTCACTGGCGACCCCGGTCTCCAATGCGGACGGCGGCCTGGTGCTGCTGGTGCGCTTCAGCCCTGGCTGGCAGGAGAACCGCAAGCATCCGCCGGGCAAGGGCTCGACCTATGCCTATACGCTGCGTGAGGGTGACCGTGTTCGCTACAGCGGCCCGTTTGGCGATTTCGCACTCAGCGGCAGCGAGCGCGAGAAGATCTTCATTGGCGCTGGTGCGGGTATGGCGCCGCTACGTGCACTTATCCAGCAGCGTTTGGATGAAGGCGGTGGCGAACGTATGCATTACTGGTACGGCGCCCGTGGCGAACGTGATTGCCCCTATGTCGAACAGATGCAGGAGCTGGCGCATGAGCATGCCAACTTCAGTTGGCATCCGGTGTGGTCGGGGCAGGGAGCCGATGCACGTCGTGTGCATGAAGCTATCCATGAGGACCTATTGAAGCAGCATCCGGATCTGGCGGGTTGCGAGTTCTATCTGTGTGGACCGCCGGCGATGTTGGCGGCGACCAGGCAGCTCTTGCGCAAGCTGGGTGTTGCGGATGAGCGGGTTGCGTTTGACGACTTCAAGATCTGAGTGAACTTGAGCTTGGCTGTTGTGGCTGCAGATGTTGGAGGTCTGCAGGTGTTGCCGTTGTAGTTGTAGTTGTAGTTGTTGTTGCTGTTGCTGTTGCTGTTGCTGTTGCTTCGGCTTCGGCTTCGGCTTCGGCTCTGGCCCTAGCTTTGGCTCTGGCTTTGGCTTTGGCTTTGGCTTTGGCTCTGGCTTCGGCTTTGGACACTCCCTTCTCCCGCGTGCGGGAGAAGGTGCCCGGAGGGCGGATGAGGGGGGGCTTTTGACGTTGCCTGGCTAGAAGCGTCCCCTCACCCCAACCCCTCTCCCGTTCACGGGAGAGGGGCTCTACTCCGATCATTATTGCGGTGGCATCACTCGTGCTTTGAGAACTCGCTCAACGAACCATCATTGCCGAGCAATGCAACCGTGAACGCCTGGCGGTAGCCATCCGGCGATTCCATGCCCGGCGTACCCACCGGCATGCCCGGCAGCACCAGTCCGCGCGCCTGCGGACGCTCGGCCAGCAGCTTCTGGATGTCTGCTACCGGTACATGGCCTTCCACCACATAACCGTCAATCTCGGAGGTGTGGCAGGACATCATGCCGTCACCGATTCCCAGGCGTTGTTTGACCGCCATCATGTCGCTGGTGTCATTGAGCTGCACCGGGAAGCCGGCGGCCTGCATATGCTCGGCCCAGCCACCACAGCAGCCGCAATTCGGGTCCTTGTGCACAACCACCAACGGCAACGCCTTGGTAGCCGGCGCAGCTTCAACCGCCTTCGCAGGTGCCGCAGCAACCGCAGCGGCTGCCGTGGTAGCAGTAGACGGGCTCGCATTGCAGGCACTGATCAACAGGGTGCCTGCCGCCAGCACCAGCAATGAGAACATCGGCTTTGAACGCATTTTCATGATCTAGATTCCTTGGACAGTTTGCCGCGCCGGCCGGAGGCCGGTGCGGCAGTAGGGCATCACAGCATCGACAGGCCGCGCTCGAATTCCTTGGCATCGAGCTTGCCGTCACGGTTGCCATCGCTCATGCCGAAGTGCGGCAGCAGCGGATGACCGCTGGGCAGCTCCTCGCGGCGGATGAAGCCATCGTTGTTGGCATCGAAGCGCTTGAACGTTGCCGCTGCATCGGCCTGTGGCGCCTTCGTAGCAGGCTTGGCCGCCGGTGCGTGATGCTCATGGCCAGCATGCTGGGCCTGCGCGATGGAAATGGAGGCAAGGGTGACCGCGCCGATCAGTGCGGCTTGAATAAAGAACTTCATCGAAAGAATTCCTTGTAAGGAGAGTGGGGATGGCGCCGGCATACGACGCCATCACTACGAATCAGAACCAGAAGCGCACGCCGGCAACCCAGCGCGATTCACTCACGCCTTCGCCGGCATCACGGTGCAGGTCGGCGGTATCGCCGAATGCGCGTTCGTGCACAAAGCCCACATACGGTGCGAACTTGCGGGTGAACTCGTAGCGCAGGCGCAGGCCTGCTTCCACGCTGCTCAAGCCCTTGCCGACACCGCGGCGCGGATCGTCATCGGCAACGATGCTGGCTTCCACCACCGGCTGCAGGATCAGCCGATTGGTCAGCAGCACGTCGTATTCGACCTCGAAGGCCAGCTCGGCCTTGCGCGGTCCACCGATGTAAGCCATCGCCGAGACTTCGAACTTGTACGGCGACATGCCCTGCAGGCCGAAGGCTGCGCGGGTCAGATCCGGGGATTCGCGGCTGTTGTCATGCCGCGCACCGGCCACCACGTCCCACCACGGCGAGATCGAATGCCCATACAGCGCATCCACCGACCAGTCGCCGAGTGCGTTCTCGCTGCGCTCGCCTTCGCTGCGGATCCACAGGCGGTTGATGTCATTGCCGAACCAGGAGTCGATGCCCCAAGCCTGGCCGCTGCCGTGGGCGTTATCCCAGGCTTCCAGGTGATCGAACACCACCAGACTGTTGAACGACGGCGCATGCTCCATCGCGTGCGGCTTCAATACCGGGAAGGCATCGTCGAAATCCTGCTTGGTCGGCGTCGGGATCGGTTCGCGCGGCGTGTTGCTGGCACTGCCGCCCCGCATGTTGTGACCGGCATGCGGATCAGCGGGCATTGCATGTCCTGCGTGCGGGTCAGCTGCCGCGCCGTGGCCGGAGTGGTCTTCCGCCTTGGACATGGCATGGCCGGCATGCGGATCAGCCGCGCCGTGGCTGGAATGATCTTCCGCCTTGGGCATGGCATGACCGGCATGCGGATCAGCAGCCTTGGCCTTGGGCATGTTGTGCCCGGCATGTGGATCCACTGCCGGCTTTGCTTCAGTGGCGTGCCCGGCGTGGCCCGCATGCGGGTCCTGCGCGAAGGCGTTGCCGCTGGCAGCCAGGGCGATGAACAACAGCGAGTGAGAGAAGGTCTTCATGCGTCGATCCTCACTTCGCGCATCATGCCCGCTTCCATGTGGTAGAGCAGATGGCAGTGGAAGGCCCAGCGGCCCAGCGCATCCGCACGCACGCGGTAGCTGCGGCGTGTACCTGGCGGCATGTCGATGGTGTGCTTGCGCAACTGGAACTCGCCGTCGGCGTTCTCCAGGTCACTCCACACGCCGTGCAGATGGATGGGGTGCTGCATCATCGTGTCGTTGACGAGCACGATGCGCATGCGCTCGCCGTAGTTCAACCTGATCGGCTCGGCACCGGCAAACGGAATGCCGTCGAAGTTCCAGGCGAACTTCTCCATGTGGCCGGTGAGGTGCAGCTCGATCTCGCGGCCCGGCTCGCGTCCATCCGGGTCCTCGAACAAGGAACGCATCGCGCCGTAGGTCAGTACCTTGCGGCCGTTGTCGCGCAGGCCGATGCCGGGGTCGTCGAGCTTGGGCTCGGTGGCCGCAGTCTGCATGTCGATCAGCGGATTGCCGGCTTCGCTGGGCTTGTGCTTGGGCGACTTGTCGGAGCCGCCATGGGCGCCGTGGCCCATCGCCGCACCGCAGCCACCTTCCATGCCCTTGGCACCCATGTTGGCGCCGCAACCCCCTTCCATGCCGGCACCGTGGTCGCCATGGCTGCCCATGTCGTGGCCCATGTCGCTCATGGTCAGCAGCGGACGCGGATCGATCTGCGGAATCGGCGCCTGCAGGCCCAGGCGCGTGGCCAACGTGCCGCAGGCATAGCCGGTGCGGCCCATGTCCTGTGCGAACACGGTGAAGGCATCCTGGCCGGTCGGTTCGACGATCACGTCGAAGGTCTCGGCCGGGGCGATACGGAACTCGTCGATGCTGACCGGATGGATGTACTGGCCATCGGCGGCGACCACGGTCATTTTCAAACCGGGGATGCGTACATCGAAGTAGGTCATCGAGGCGCCGTTGATGAAGCGCAGCAACACCTTTTCACCACTGCGGAACAGGCCGGTCCAGTTGCCGGCTGGCGCGGTGCCGTTCATCAGGTAGGTGTAGGTGTGGGCATTGATGTCGGACAGGTCGGAAGGTGTCATCCGCATCCGGCCCCACATGCCACGGTCGGCCAGCGTCTCGCGCAGGCCATCCTTGCGTGCGTCACGCATGAAATCACCGACCGTGCGCTGGTAGGTGTTGTCGTGCATCGGCATCTTCTTCATGCGCCGGAACAGCGCATCGGGGTCGATGTCGGTCCAGTCCGAGAGCATGACCACGTGTTCGCGGTCGAAGTGATATGGCGGCGGTGCCAACGGGTCAACGATCAGTGCGCCATACAGGCCGGCCTGCTCCTGGAACAGCGAATGGCTGTGGTACCAGTAGGTACCGGACTGCTTGAGCTGGAACCGGTACTGGTAGGCCTCGCCTGGTGCGATGCCGTTGAAGCTAAGCCCCGGCACGCCGTCCATGTTGGCCGGCAGCAGGATGCCGTGCCAGTGGATGGAGGTGATCTCGTCGGTGAGCGTGTTGGCCACGCGCAGGTTGACCGTGTCGCCCTCGCGCAGGCGCAGGATCGGTGCCGGCAGGGAGCCATTGACGGTGATGGCGGGGCGGGTGCGGCCGGTGAAGTTGACCGCCGAGCGGCCAATCGCAAGGCTCAGCTCGGTGCCGCGCAGCTCAACCGGCGGCACCGCCATGGCGCGCCCGGAGGCAAACGCCTGCGGGATGCGCGCCATGCCGGCGCCGGCGACCACGCCGCCCAGGGCCAGGCCCTGCACGAAGCGACGTCGCGACAGCACCGAGCGCGAATCGGAAAGGAAATCAGAAGACATGTGGAACTCCCGGACAGGCCGGCGCATCACGATGCGCTGCTGCATGCCCTGAACAGATCAAGGGTGCGCCAGGGCGGATTGCCACGGCACAGGTATCTGCGGACGCCAGAAGGCGCAGGAATCAGGCGATGGGAGGGCGGTTGAGCTGGCCCGGGGCCACGTCTTCGCGAGAGGGGAGTGCTGGCATTGGCGCCAGGGCATGGCGCATAGGAGCAAGCCGCGTCATTGAGACGCTGGGCAGCATGTTGCAATGCTGTTTGCAGTCGCAGCTGTCACCGCTGGCACAGGGCGAGGGTGCCTTGTCGGCGTCGCCGGCATCACACTGCAGGTTTGCTTCCTGCTCGTGGCAGCAGTCGTGCGCGCTGTCACCGGCTTCCATTGCCATCGTCATCGCCTGCATCGGCATGGCCATCGCCGTCGCAGACCACACCGAACCGACCGCACCAGCGATCAGGGTCAGGCACAGCAGCAGGGGCAGCAGGATGCGCGGCACGGGATTCAGGTTGGAAGCAGGGCTGAACCATAGCATTCCTGAGTGGGGGCTGGGCTGAATGGTTGAGAAAAACCGGGGTCAGAGTCGGGTTTCATCGAAACCCGACTCTGACCCCGGTTTTGCCCAACCAAGTAGAATCCACGCCAGCATTCACCAAGAAGTGGCGATCCATGTCCCAGCGTGATTGGGTGGCGGCGGCCATCCACAAGATTGAAGCCGACTACAACCGTTCGGCCGATACCCATCTGATTCCCATCGACCTGCCGGGCTTCCCGGGTATCGATGTCTATCTGAAGGATGAATCCAGCCACCCGACCGGCAGCCTCAAGCACCGTTTGGCGCGCTCGCTGTTCCTGTACGCGCTGGCCAATGGCTGGTTGCGCGAGGGTTGCCCGGTGATCGAGGCCTCCAGCGGCTCCACCGCGGTATCCGAGGCTTACTTCGCACGCCTGCTGGGCCTGCCGTTCATCGCGGTGATCCCGGCCAGCACCTCGCCGGAGAAGATCGCCGCCATCGAATTCCACGGCGGCCGCTGCCATCTGGTACAGCGCGCCTGTGACCTGAACTGCGAATCCGAACGGCTGGCGCGGGAAACCGGCGGCCACTTCATGGACCAGTTCACCTACGCCGAACGCGCCACCGATTGGCGCGCCAACAACAACATCGCCGAGTCCATCTTCAAGCAGATGGCGGAAGAACCGCATCCGGTGCCGGAATGGATCGTCTGCAGCCCCGGCACCGGCGGCACCGCAGCTACCCTGGGCCGTTACGTCAGCTACCGCCGCCACGACACCCGCATCCTGTGCGCGGACCCTGAGGTGTCGATCTTCTACGACGGCTACTGCGCCGCGCTCGAAGGTCGCGACTGGCGTGACATGACCTGCGAAGGCGGCTCGCGCGTGGAAGGCATTGGCCGTCCGCGCGTGGAGCGCAGTTTCATACCTACCTGCGTCGATGCGATGGTGAAGGTGAGTGATGCGCTGAGCCTGGCTGCGATGCGCCATGTCAGTGCCACCCTGGGGCGGCGTGTTGGCGGCTCCACCGGCACCAATTTCATCGGCGTGCTGTATGCCGCACAGCAGATGCGCGCGGCTGGCCGAGACGGTTCCATTGTCAGCATCCTCTGCGATGCCGGCGAACGCTACGCGCACAGCTATTACAACCCGGACTGGTACCGCCAGCAGGGCATCGACGTGGACGGCGCCGATGCGGTGGTGGCCTCGGCCGTGGCTGGACAGGGCATGCCGGTCCTGCCTTGTGCCTGGCTGGAAGCGTCGCCATATCAGGTTTGATGCCGGCATAGCCGGAACTGTTTGAAGGAATGTTGTGAACACCACCAATCCCCTGCTCGATTTCTCCGGCCTGCCGCGTTTCGACGCGATCCGCGCTGAACACGTCACCCCGGCCGTCGATACGCTGCTGGCCGAAGCCGAGGCCGCGGTGAAAACCGCAGAAGCCGTGGCGCCGGTGAGCTGGGAGAACTTCGTGGTGCCGCTGGACGATGCTACCGAGCGGCTGTATCGCGCCTGGGGCCAGGTCTCGCACCTGCAGGCGGTGGTCAATACGCCAGAGCTACGCGAGGTCTACAACGCCAACCTGCCGAAGATCAGCCGCTTCGGCAGCTCGGTTGCGCAGAACCCGGCGCTGTACGCGCAATACAAGCTGCTGGCTGCGGCGCCAGCAGCGGCCAGTTACGACGAAGCACAGCGCAAGGCGCTGGAAAATGCATTGCGCGACTTCCGCCTTGGCGGTGCCGAGCTTGATGACGCAGGCAAGGCGCGTTTCGCCGAGTTGCAGGAAGAACTGTCCGGCCTGCAGGCCAGGTTCTCGCAGAACGTACTCGATGCCGGCGATGCGTTCGCGCTCTACGTGGATGTAGCCGACGACCTGCTGGGCCTGCCCGATGACGTGGTTGCCAGCGCCCGCGCCGCCGCGCAGAAGGATGGTCGCGAAGGGTACAAGCTGACCCTGCAGATGCCGTGCTACCTGCCGGTGCAGACCTATGCCGACAACCGCGCGCTGCGCGAGCAGCTGTATCGCGCGCATGCGATGCGCGCATCGGAGTTCGGTGATGCGGCGCTGGACAACAGCGGCAATATCGATCGCATTCTCGCCGTGCGCAACGAACTGGCCGCATTGCTGGGTTTCGACAACTACGCCGAGTATTCCATTGCCACCAAGATGGCCAGTGATGCGCCGCAGGTGCTGGGCTTCCTGCGTGATCTGGCCGCACGCGCCAAGCCCTATGCGCAGCGCGACCGCGCCGAGCTGGAGGCTTTTGCCCGCGAGCAGTTGGGCATGGATGAACTGCAGGCCTGGGATCTGGCCTATGTGGCCGAGAAGCTCAAGCAGGCGCGTTACAGCTACTCCGAGCAGGAAGTGAAGCAGTACTTCACCGAGCCCAAGGTGCTGGCTGGCCTGTTCGGCGTGATCGAGCGTCTGTATGGCCTCAAGGTGGAACAGGACAGCGCGCCGGTCTGGCACGAGGATGTGCGTTTCTATCGACTGGTGGACGCCGACGGCGCGCTGGTCGGCCAGTTCTACATGGACCTGTACGCGCGCGAAGGCAAGCGCGGTGGCGCCTGGATGGACGATTGCCGCAACCGTCGCGTTACTGCCGCTGGCGTGCAGACGCCGCTGGTCTATCTGGTCTGCAATTTCGGCCGCGGCAATGATGGCAAACCGGCGACCTTCAGCCACGACGAAGTCACCACCGTCTTCCATGAAATGGGCCACGGCCTGCACCAGTTGCTGACCCGCATCGGTGAGCTGGCGGTGGCCGGCATCAATGGCGTGGAGTGGGATGCAGTGGAGCTGCCCAGCCAGTTCATGGAGAACTTCTGCTGGGAGTGGGAGCAGGTAGAAGCGATGACCGCGCATGTCGACACCGGCGCGCCGCTGCCGCGCGAGCTGTTTGACAAGATGCTGGCGGCGAAGAATTTCCAGAGCGGCATGTTCACCGTGCGCCAGCTGGAGTTCGGCCTGTTCGACATGTTGCTGCACAGCCAGTACCAGCCTGAGCAGGAAAGCGTGCTGCAGCTGCTGGAGCGCGTGCGAGATGAGGTTGCAGTGAACATCCCGCCGGCCTGGAACCGTTTCGCCAACCAGTTCAGCCACATCTTTGCTGGCGGCTACGCGGCCGGTTACTACAGCTACAAGTGGGCCGAAGTACTCAGCGCCGACGCCTATGCGGCGTTCGAGGAAGCACCAGACGCCTTGGCCGAGACCGGCGCACGCTTCCGCGAGGAAGTGCTGTCACGCGGCGGCAGTCGCAGCGCGGCTGAGAATTTCCGCGCTTTCCGTGGCCGTGAGCCGCAGATTGATGCCCTTCTGCGGCATAGCGGCATGACGGCCTGATGCAGACGGCGTCCGACCCGGCTCGAGTGCGGACGCTCTACTTCGTTCGGCATGGGCAGAGCATGGCCAACGCGGGTGCGTTCGCCATGGCTGATCGGGAGATCCCCCTCAGCGCCTTGGGCCGGCAGCAAGTGCAGGATCTTTTGGCGCGCTGGCCATTGCGGCCGGCGCGGCTGTACTGCTCGCAGATGCTGCGCGCCCGGCAGACGGCGGCGTACTTCGTCGATGCCCACGGGCTTGAGGCACAGGAGATCGCCGAGCTGGATGAGTTCAGCTATCTGGCGCTTGCCACTGTCGAAGGCAAGGTGTCCGCCGAGGTCGCGGTGTTGGCGCATGACTACTGGCAGCGCGGCGATCCTGCCCATCGTGATGGCGATGTTGCCGACAGCTTCGATGGTTTCGCAGCTCGGGTTGATGCCTTCCTGGCGCGCCTGCATGACTTCGAAGATGGAAGCGTTTTCGTTGGCCATGGTATCTGGATCGGCCTGCTGGCCTGGCGCCTGCAAGGGCGGACGGTGAACAGGCCTGGGGACATGCAGGCATTCCGTGCCTTCCAGACCGAGATGCAGGTGCCCAATGCCGGGGTGTACAGGTTGGAAATTGCCAGGGGCGAAGGCGCTGCACCGCTTACAGCGATGGAAGTCAGCGTTGCCTGAACGCGATGCGTCCGCAACGGCGCGGGTTCAACGTTGGCGTGTCACCATAGATCCTTCATCAGGCCGCACCGGTCCCGCCGCACTCGCCATGCACAGGTTGTTCAAGTCCACCGACGGCAAGCCCCGCCTGTATCTGCGTATCGCTGCGGCTGCGGCGATCATCGGCGTGGTGCTGTGGTTCCAGCCGCAGATCAACGAGCCTGCCGCCCAGGTCAGCAATGGCCTGAACCTGCGCAGCGCGCCGGACCAGCGTGCCGAGCGCCTGGCGGTATTGCCGGTGGGCACCACGGTGGAAGTGCAGCGCTGCCTGGCCGACCTGCAATGGTGCAACGTGCGTGCCGAGGGCAAAAGTGGCTGGGTGGCGGCGGATTATCTGATCGCCCGCAGTGACGGAAAGAAGGTGAGGCTGGCCGAAGCCGGCAAGCAGATGGGCGTAGTCATAGAGACTGCCAAGCCAGGCGGTTGAAGCCGCATCTGTAGGGCCGAGCCATGCTCGGCTTGGGACGTTACCGATAAAGCCTCTGCCGAGCATGGCTCGGCACTACGCTCTTGCCCCCTCCCTTGCGCCGAAGGCGGAGGGGAGGGTTGGGGAGGGGTAAGCTCTTCGCCGTTCGCGGCAATACGCGCTTCGCGGCTTACACCGCTCCTGCAACAGCATGATCAGGCCGGGCCTTGTAACTGCACCTGTAGAGCCGAGCCATGCTCGGCTGGGGGCGTTACCGGCAAAGCCCTGCCGAGCATGGCTCGGCACTACCGTCCTGCCTGTTACTTCTTGTTCGGCACTTCAAAGCCAAGCTTATCCACCTGTTGCGGGTGCTGCGGTACGCGCTTGAGCTTGTCGGTGTTGACGTCGTACTTGTCGCGCAGGCGGAGGGCCAGCTGGCGGTAGGTAGCGTTGTCCATGTCCGGTTCGCGGGCGAAGATCCAGGCCATTTCGCGGCCCGGGTAGCCAATCAGCGCCCAGGAGTAATCCGGCGCCACTTCCAGGATGCGGGTATGGGTGGGCACCACCCGGTAGAACCAGGTGCGCCAGCGGCGGTTGCCACTGTCTTCGTCAACCTTGGCGCGGATCTCGATCTCTTCTGCAGGCTCGGCAAACCCGTCACGGAACTGGTACTGGATCGAAACCTTGTTGTCGTCGCGCAAGGTATAGGTGTTGACGCTGGCCACATGGCCGCGCTCGATGAAATTGGGCACCCGGCCAATCACATACCAGCGGCCCATGAAGCGCTGCAGGTCAATCGGCCCCTCGGCAATTCCCTCCACCGTCGCCGTCGGGGCAGTCTCCTGGGCGTATGCCGGGCTCAGCGGCAGGGCCAGACTCAACAACAAAACGGACAGGAAGACGGGAATCGGTCGCATTACGGGTAGGGCACCTATGAAGGTCAGGGCTGCATGTTCGGCGGGCAGTGATGCGCCCGTCAATGGCAGGTCGCAGTCTGTGAGATGGCGGCCGCCGAGGATGCATTCCAACACAGCCATGTTGCCGGAGAACGTCATGACCAAGCCGCTCGCATCGTCATCCCGTCGTAGCACGCCCGAAGCGCCCGATCCTCGGGTGTTGCGGTGCGTCAGACAGGCGGCCCTGGCGGGGCTGGCGCTGGTCCTGGTCTGGCCGGCGGCGCGTGGTCACAGCGCGTGGATCGGCTGGATGCCGTTGTGGCTGTTGGGTATGCCGCTGAGTGCTTGGTGGGCCTTGTACCGCTTTCGCCTACCCGCAGTTTGGCGGAATCGCCACGCCAAGCCGCGTAAGCGCGGGCCGCAAGCCACCCGTGGCCGTCGCCCGGCCCGGCGCCGTCTGCCGCAGGCGGCCTGACCTTCGACACGTGGGGCAGGGGCGGGGCCTGTGCTAGCGTTCGCGGCCTATGACCGCATGGAGCCAACATGTCCCGACTCACCTCCGCCTGCCTCGTGGCAGGCCTGCTTTCCACCAGCCTGGCCGGTGCCGCCGTGGCCGCTGAAGACACCCAGGACAAGTACGCCTGGCTGGAAGACGTCACCGGCGACAAACAGCTGGGCTGGGTGAAGGAGCAGAACGCCAAGTCCGAAGGCCGCCTGGCCGTGACCCCGCAGTTCAAGGCGATGGAGGCCGGCATCCGTGAGGTGCTGGATTCGGACGCCAAGATCCCGGGCGTGGAGAAGATCGGCGACTACTACTACAACTTCTGGAAGGACAAGCAGCACGAGCGTGGCGTATGGCGCCGCACCACGCTGGTCGAATACCGCAAGGCCGAGCCGCTGTGGGAAACCGTGCTGGACCTGGACGCGCTGAACAAGGCCGAGGGTGAGAACTGGGTATGGCACGGCGCCAACTGCCTGCGCCCGGAATACAACCGCTGCCTGATCGCGCTGTCGCGCGGTGGCGCCGATGCCGATGTCACCCGCGAGTTCGATGTTTCGAAGAAGGACTGGATCAAGGACGGTTTCTTCCGTCCGGAGGCCAAGGGCGGCCTGGGCTGGATCGACCAGGACAACGTCTTCGTCTATACCGATTTCGGTGACGGCTCGATGACCACCTCGGGCTACCCGCGCGTGGTCAAGCGCTGGCAGCGCGGCACCCCGATCAGCGCCGCAACCACCGTGTACGAAGGCAAGCCGGAGGACATGTACATCTCGGCGATGCACGATGACACGCCGGGCTTCGAGCGCAACTTCGTCAGCCGCACGATTGCCTTCTACAACAATGAGCTGTTCCTGATCGGCGCCGACGGCAAGCTGACCAAGGTGGACGCGCCGAATTCGGCCGAGAAGGGCATCCGCCGCGAGTGGCTGACCCTGGAGCTGCGCGAGCCGTGGACCGTGGGTGGCAAGACTTACACCGCGGGCTCGCTGCTGGCGACGAAGTTTGATGATTTCATGGCCGGCAAGCGCGAGTTCGATGTGCTGTTCGCGCCGACCGACACCACCTCGCTGGCCGGCACCACCTGGACCAAGTCGCACGTCGTGTTGAACGTGCTGGACGACGTCAAGAACCGCCTGAAGGTGCTGACCCACGGCAAGGACGGTTGGGTGAGCAGCGATTTCACCGGCGCACCGGCATTCGGCACCATTGGTGTCGGCGCGGTGGATGCGGACGAAAGCGATGCGGTGTGGATGACCGTCACCGATTACCTGACCCCGACCACGCTGTCGCTGGCCGAAATCGGCAAGCAGCCGGAAGTGCTCAAGACCATGCCGGCGTTCTTCGATGCCAGCGACAAGGTGATCGAGCAACACTTCGCCACCAGCAAGGACGGCACCCGCGTGCCGTACTTCGTGGTGCACGACAAGGCGATGAAGCTGGACGGCTCCAACCCGACCCTGTTGTACGGCTACGGTGGCTTTGAAATCTCGCTGACGCCGAGCTATTCCGGCGGCATGGGCCGTGCCTGGCTGGACAAGGGCGGCGTGTATGTCGTGGCCAACATCCGTGGCGGTGGCGAGTATGGCCCGCGCTGGCACCAGGCGGCGCTGAAGCAGAACCGTCACAAGGCGTACGAGGACATGGCGGCGGTGGCGCAGGACCTGGTCACCCGCAA
Source organism: Stenotrophomonas sp. (assembly GCF_032066555.1). Taxonomy (GTDB): domain Bacteria; phylum Pseudomonadota; class Gammaproteobacteria; order Xanthomonadales; family Xanthomonadaceae; genus Stenotrophomonas. Next base: position 17,599 of record NZ_DAMBKV010000011.1, on the reverse strand, counting down.
GATCACCTCGGCCAAGCACCTGGGCGTGCAGGGCGGCAGCAACGGTGGCCTGCTGACCGGCAATATGCTGACCCAGTACCCGGAGCTGTTCGGTGCGGTGGTGGTGCAGGTTCCGCTGCTGGACATGAAGCGTTACAGCCACCTGTTGGCCGGCGCCTCGTGGATGGCCGAGTACGGCAACCCGGATACGGCCGATTGGGACTTCATCAAGACCTTCTCCCCGTATCACCTGTTCGACCCGGCCAAGAGCTACCCGCCGGTGCTGTTCACCACCTCCACCCGCGATGACCGCGTGCACCCGGGCCACGCCCGCAAGATGGCGGCCAAGATGATCGACGCAGGCAAGGATGTGACCTACTACGAGAACATCGAAGGCGGCCATGGTGGTGCGGCGAACAATGCGCAGGCCGCGCACATGTCGGCACTGGCTTACAGCTTCCTGTGGGAACAGCTGAGCAAGAAGTGATGCCTGGTTTGAAGTGATGCAAAACAAACGCCACCGGAAGGTGGCGTTTGTTTTTGCTTCGGCTTAAGCCCCTCTCCCGCCTGCGGGAGAGGGGTTGGGGTGAGGGCAGAGCGGCGTACTGATGATGAACTGAGGCAATTGCTTCCGAAGCTCAAAAGCTCAAAAGCTCAAAAGCTCAAAAGCTCAAAAGCGTCCCCCCATCCGCCCTCCGGGCACCTTCCCCCGCAAGCGGGAGAAGGGAATGGCGAAAGCCCAAGCCCAAGCCCAAGCCAAAGCCAAAGCCAAAGCCAAAGCCAAAGCCAAAGCACTCCTGCTTGCTGTTTGATGCCTTGCTTCTGCTCCCTCCCTTTCGCCGCAGGCGAAGGGGAGGGTTGGGGAGGGGTGCCTTTATTCTTCTAGCTTTTAGCCCTCAGCCCTCAGCCAACTTTCCGAGCCAACCAGCTCTCCAACCCCCGCCCAATCCGCTCAACAGCCTCCTGCAAGCGCCCGACATCCTGCGTATAGGCAATCCGCACATGCTGGTTCGCCCGATAGTTCCCAAAATCCAGGCCAGGCGTAAACGCCACATGCTCGGTCTCCAGGAAGTGTGCACAGAACGCCTGCGCATCATCGGTAAACGCGCTCACGTCGCAGTACAGGTAGAACGCACCCTGCGGCTCCACATCAATCCGGAACCCAAGCCCCCGCAACGCCGGCAACAGATAATCCCGCCGCTGCCGGAACTGCTCGCGGCGCTGCTCGAAAACTGCAATCGTCTCCGGCTCGAAACAGGCCAGCGCCGCATGCTGCGCCATCGACGGCGCGCTGATGTACAGGTTCTGCGCAAGCTTCTCCAGCTCGGGCACCGCGCGCGGCGGCGCCACCAGCCAGCCCAGGCGCCAGCCGGTCATGCCGAAATACTTGGAGAAGCTGTTCAGCACGAACGCCTCGTCATCCACTTCCAGCACGCTGGGCGCATCAAAGCCGTAGGTCAGCCCGTGGTAGATCTCATCCACCACCAGATGCCCGCCACGCTCCTTCAGTGCGGAAGACAAGCCGGCCAACTGCCCAGCATCCAGGGTGGTGCCAGTCGGGTTGGCCGGCGAAGCTACCAGCGCTCCAACACTGCCAGCATTCCAATTGGCCGCAATCGATTCAGGGGTCAGCTGATAGCCACTTTCAGGCCCCACCGGCACCAGCTGCGCCGCACCTTCCACCAGCCGCAGGAAATGCCGGTTGCAGGGATAGCCGGGATCGGCCAGCAACCAGTGTTTGTCCGGGTCCACCAGCAGGCTGGAGGCCAGCAGCAGCGCGCCCGAGCCGCCCGGGGTGACCAGGATCCGCTCCGGGTCGATGTCCAGGCCGTAGCGCTGGCCGTAGAAGCCCGAGATGGCCTGGCGCAGGGCGGGCAGGCCGCGCGCCGCGGTGTAGCGCGTATGGCCGGCCGCAAGTGCGGCCTGGCCGGCGCGGACGATGGGCTCGGCGGTGGTGAAATCCGGCTCGCCGATCTCCAGGTGGATTACGTCATGCCCTTGCTGCTCCAGCGCGTTGGCGCGGGCCAGCAGCGACATGACGTGGAAGGGCGCGATCTCCTGACTGCGGCGGCTGTATGGGGCGTGCGGGGTGTGGGGCGTGTTCATCGCTGCATGATAGGCGCCGTTGATGGCAGCGGGGCAAGCGCCGGGCATGGCACACTGTGGCCTGCTGCACTGGATGCACCACCGCTGTTCCGGAGCGAACCCGATGAAACCTCTTCTTTGCCTGTTGGTTGCAAGCCTGATGATCAATACCGCCGCCGCGTCCCAGCCCACCCCGCCCGATGTCGAGAAGCGCCCGCATACGGTGACTGCCCCGTTTGGTGCGCAACGCGAGGATGTGTACTACTGGCTGCGCGACGATGAGCGCAAGGAGCCGGCGATGCTGGCTTACCTCAACGCCGAGAACGCCTATACCGACGCCCTGATGGCGCCGCTCAAGCCGCTGGAGGACAAGCTGTACGCCGAGATCGTCGGCCGCATCAAGCAGGACGATGCCAGCGTGCCGTACCGCGAGCGCGGCTACTGGTACTACACCCGCTACGAGACCGGCAAGGATTACCCCATCCACGCCCGCCGCAAGGGTGACATGCAGGCCCCGGAAGAGGTGCTGCTGGATCTCAATACGCTGGCCGAAGGCAAGGGCTATTACGCCGTCAGCGACATGGACATCAGCCGCGACAACACCTTGCTGGCCTATGCCGAAGATGGCGTCGGCCGCCGCCAGTACACCATCCGCTTCAAGGACCTGAGCACCGGCAAGCTGCTGGATGACGTGATCGAAGGCGTGTCGGCCAATGTGATCTGGGCCGATGACAACCGCACCCTGTTCTACGTCGAGAATGACCCCGAAACCCTGCTCACCGTGCGCGTCAAGAAGCACGTGCTCGGCACCCCGACCAGTGCCGACGTGCTGGTCTACGAGGAGAAGGACGACAGCTTCTACATGGGCATCGGCCGCACCCGCGACGACCGCTTCATCACCATCGGCGTGGACAGCACCGTGTCCTCCGAACTGCGTTACACCTCGGCCGCCAACCCGGGCGAGTTCACCGTGCTGGCCAAGCGCGAGCGCGACGTCGAATACGACGCCGATCACTACAACGGCCAGTGGGTGATCCGTACCAATGCCGATGGCGCCACCAATTTCAAGCTGGTCACTGCGCCGGAAGGTGCCACTGACCGCAAGCAGTGGAAGGATTGGGTCAAGCACGATCCGCAGGTGCTGATCGAAGGCTTCGAGCTGTTCGATGGCTACACCGCCATCGCCGAGCGTGCCGAAGCGCTGGAGCGCGTGCGCCTGCTGTTCGCCGATGGCCGCAGCGAGTTCGTCAAGGCCGATGAGCCTGCCTACTCGATGGGCCTGTCGGTCAACGCCGAACCGGAAACCGAGTGGCTGCGCTACACCTATACCTCGCTGACCACCCCGGCCACCACCTACGAACTCAACGTCAAGACCGGCGAGCGCCGTCTGCTCAAGCAGCAGCCGGTGATCGGCTATGACCCGAGCAAGTATGAAACCGAGCGCGTCTGGGTGACCGCCCGCGATGGCGCGCGCATTCCGGTGTCGCTGGTCTACAAGAAGGGCTTCAAGAAGGACGGCACCGCCGCCCTGTACCAGTACGCCTATGGCAGCTACGGCATGTCGATGGACCCGGGCTTCAACCAGAGCGTGGTCAGCCTGCTCGATCGTGGCGTGGTCTATGCCATCGCGCATATCCGCGGCGGCGAGGAAATGGGCCGCAGCTGGTACGAGAACGGCAAGCTGCTGCACAAGCAGAACACCTTCAACGATTTCGTCGACGTGACCCGCGCGCTGGTCGCACAGGGCTATGCCGCCAAGGACCGCGTCGCGGCTTCGGGCGGCAGCGCCGGTGGCCTGCTGATGGGCGCGGTGGCCAACCAGGCCCCCGGCGACTACCGGGTAATGGTGGCGCAGGTGCCGTTCGTCGACGTGGTCACCACCATGCTCGACGCCAGCATCCCGCTGACCACCAACGAGTACGACGAGTGGGGCAACCCGGAGCAGAAGCAGTACTACGACTACATGCTCAAGTACTCGCCGTACGACAACGTCACCGCGCAGGCCTATCCGTCGCTGTTCGTCGGCACCGGCCTGTGGGATTCGCAGGTGCAGTACTGGGAGCCGGCCAAGTGGGTGGCCAAGCTGCGTGACGTCAACACCGGCAGCCAGCCCATCGTGTTCCGCACCAACATGGAAGCCGGCCACGGCGGCAAGTCCGGTCGCTTCCAGCGTTACAAGGAACAGGCCGAGTCCTTCGCCTTCGTGCTGTGGCAGCTGGGCCTGGCCGATTGATGCAGCCGGGTCGTAGCGATGCCTGATACACAACCGCCACGCGATCCTCCCGATCCACGCACGCGCCCACCGCGCCTGCGCTGGGCGTGGTGGCTGCTGGCCTATGTAAGCCTGGGCGTGGGCATCGTCGGCATCTTCGTGCCGGGGCTGCCCACCACCGTGTTCGTGCTGATTTCGGCATGGGCGGCCTCGCATGGCTCCGAGCGGCTGCACCGCTGGCTGCTGGATCACCCGCGCTTCGGCCCGGCCATCCGCGACTGGCAGGCGCACGGCGCGGTCAGCCGCAAGGGCAAGTGGATGGCCAGCCTGACCATGCTGGCCTGCGCCCTGATCACCCTGTGGTGCGTGCCGCTGGCCTGGGTGAAATGGACCTCCATCAGCATCATGGCCTGTGTCTGCCTGTGGCTGTGGCTGCGCCCCTTGCCCCCCGGCGAACGCTGAACGGAACGCGCCTGCCATTCGGACTTCATGGTCCAGTGGCTATACTCCGGGGATGAACACGACGTCCCGTTTCCTGATTCTCATCCCGGCGGCCCTCCTGCTGCTGGGTCTCAGTGCCTGCGGTAACAAAGGCCCCTTGGTGATGCCGCAGAAGCCGGTGCCGATCGAGGAACAGGAAGTCATCCCGGCCGAGCAGCCCGCTGCCGATCCGGCCACCGACAAGGTTGACCCGGCTGCCGACAAAAAGGCAGACGAGGCGCTGGACGATGCAACCGGTGGTGATGGCGTCAATGAGTAAGTCGGCAACAGGGCGCCTGCAGTTCAGCAAGATGCATGGCGCCGGCAATGATTTCGTGGTGTTGGACCTGCGTGATGGCAGCGCGCCGCCGGATGCGGCGCAGGCAGCGCTGCTGGCCGACCGTCATCGTGGCGTCGGCTGCGACCAGATCCTGACCATCGAGGCCCCGCGCAGTGAAGGCGCGGTAGCGTCCTACCGCATCTGGAACTCCGACGGCTCCACCTCGCAGCAATGCGGCAACGGCGCGCGTTGTGTGGCCGCCTGGCTGGTACGCGACGGCGCGGCGCAGGGCGACGATTTCATCATCGACAGTCCCACCCGCACCCATGCCGTGCAGCGCCTGGCCAATGGCGAATACGCCGTGGCCATGGGCAAGCCCGAGTTCGAGCCGGCACAGATTCCGCTGCTCGGCTTCCCGCGCGCGCGCGAGGAATACATGACCTCGCTGCAGGGCGAGAACGTGCGCTTTGGCGCCGTATCGATGGGCAACCCGCATGCCGTGCTGGAAGTCGGCTCGGTCGACGCCGCACCGGTCGAGCGGGTAGGGCCCTTGCTGCAGCAGAACCCCTCGTTCCCGGAATCGGTGAATGTCGGCTTCGCCCAGGTAATGGATGCCGGCCACGCCCGCCTGCGCGTCTACGAGCGCGGCGTCGGCGAGACCCTGGCCTGCGGCAGCGGTGCCTGCGCGGCGGCGGTAGTGCTGATGCAGCGCGGCCGCCTGCAGCGTGACGCCTTGATCTCCTTGCCTGGTGGCGACCTGCGTATCCAATGGCCGGCAGACGATGCCGAGATCGTGATGTCGGGCCCGGCAGCATTCGTATTCGACGGAGAGTGGATGGGATGAACGACACAGTCGAGAAAATCGGTGCCCATGAAGTCGCAGCCTGGCTGCGGCGTCATCCGACCTTCCTCAAGCAGTTCCCCGATCTGGCACTGACCATGGTGGTGCCGCGCGACGACGGTCCCACCGCTTCGCTGGCCAGCTACCAGCTGGAAGTGCTACGCGACAAGAACCGCGAGCTGTCGCGGCGCTTGGCCGACCTCGGCGCCAACGCACAGATCAACGAGCGCCTGGCCGTGCGTACCCACCAGCTGACCCTGGCGCTGATGCGCCAGACCAGCGCCGCCGACACCCTGCGCGCGATGGCCGCCTCGCTGGAAGAAGATTTCGCCGGCGACCTGGTGCGCATCGTCTCCTTCGACGACGTGCCGGAACTGGCCGAAGCACCGTGGCTGCAGGTCATCGCCAAGGACGACACCAGGCTGGCCCCGTTCCACGACTGCCTGCAGGACGGCGAGCCCATCTGCGGCCGCCTGCAGCAGGAAAAGAACGTCGTGCTGTATGGCGAACGGGTCAACGAAGTGTCGTCCACTGCACTGTTGCCGCTGCCGGGCGTCGGCCTGATCGCGGTAGGCAGCTACGACCCCAACCGCTTCTATCCCGGCATGGGCACGCTGTTCCTGCGCATGATGGGCGAATCGCTGGTGACGGGCCTGCAGCGCTTCCGCAGCGCCTGAGTGGAGTGATGCGGCGATGAGCGCCGTCCAGGCATTCCTGTCCTATCTGCAGGTCGAGCGCCGCATGTCGGCGCACACGCTGGACGCCTACCAGCGCGACCTCGCCGCGCTCACGCAATGGTGCGAAGCGCATGACGTCGCAGATCCGCAAACCCTGCAAGGCGAGCAGCTGCGCGAATTCGTCGCCAGCGAGCACCGCCGCGGCCTGTCGGCAAAAAGCCTGCAGCGCCGCCTATCGGCCTGCCGCAGCTTCTACGCCTGGCTGCTGAAGAACAATGTCATCGACAACAGCCCAGCCGCCGGCCTGCGTGCGCCCAAGGCGCCGCGCAAACTGCCGCAGGTACTGGATGCCGATGAAGCCGTGCAACTGGTCGAACTGCCCACCGACGCACCGCTGGGCCTGCGCGACCGCGCGCTGCTCGAACTGTTCTATTCCTCAGGCCTGCGCCTGAGCGAACTCTGCGCCATGCGCTGGCGCGACCTCGATACCGCCACCGGCATCGTGCTGGTGCACGGCAAAGGCAACCGCGAACGCACCGTGCCAGTCGGCTCGCATGCAATGAATGCTTTGCAGGAGTGGCGCAAGGAAAGCGGCGGCACCGGCGATAAGCCTGTGTTCCCGGGGCGCAGCGGCGGCCCCATCAGTCAGCGCGCCGTGCAGATCCGCATCAAGCAACTGGCGCAACGCCAAGGTCTGTTCAAGAACGTGCACCCACATATGCTGCGGCACAGTTTCGCCAGCCATATTCTGGAATCCTCAGGCGATCTGCGTGGTGTGCAGGAACTGCTGGGGCATGCGGATATTGCAACCACGCAGATCTATACGCATCTGGATTTCCAGCATCTGGCCAAGGTTTATGATGCTGCGCATCCTAGGGCTAAGCGGAAGAGTTGAGACCGGCGAAAGCCCCCTCGGATCATGAATAGGTGGATGATACAAACCACTTGGCTTTTTCAGGTTTATATGCCCTGAAGAATGAGCTGTTGATAAGGTGGGGCAACTTACAATGAACGGCTCGCCCCCTCTGGGGCTTGGAGGGCATGCTATTTATTTGCTTTATTTACTTTCGGCTAGTACCTCCAGGGGCGTTCAGCTTTTTTTTGCCATTCCGTTGGATGTTCTTCATTGGACCTGTTGTGAGGGTGTTTTCCGCTTCCCTCTCCCTTTAGGACAGCTTCGGAGAATACTTTGATGACGAAGTGGCGAAGGCAGATGGATGAGGCGATAACCAGGATTGCTGAGACAGTTACTTCCCAGTTGGATGCGGTATCTGAAATGACGCGGAGAGGCATTGCGAAAGGCATCGTCGGCGGAAGGAATGAGAGGGCAACGATAAAATCGTTGTCGGGCTCCTTCGCGCCACCAAGGCAAAGTAGAAGGCAGGTCATTGGCAATAGGATCAGTGTGTTCCTTATCGGGGATGTGGAGTTGGGGAGCAGTGCTGAGACAAGGGAGAAAATGAGGCTCCAGAGCAGTAGTCCCAGTGCTCCACTTGCTATGGCTATCGATAGATGGGCCCAGCTTCCAGTCGCTGCGTAAATGTCGGATGCTTCGATGACTCCAAGTAGCACTGATGTGATTATGCCGTAGGCTGCGTACGCGGCAACTGTCTTGAGTCCATGTAGGCCAGCTGCGATAATCTTTCCGTCTAACCAGACCGCTGGCGTGATAGCGGCGAGTACGATCTCGCTGATTTTTCCAAACTTCTCTCCCGCTATTCCCTGCATTATTAAGGAGAATGCCGAAATGATGCCCATAATCGTTAGTATCATTACGCTTATAGATATTATGTAGCTGTCGGGTCTGGTTTTTTCCAGTGCTCCATTTGTAGTATGCGGGATTAATTGAAGGGGGCGGATTATCTCGTTGAACTGTTGCTCTGATACCCCTTCTCGCTTCGAGTTGATCTTTAGGTGGAAGGGGGTGAAGCTCTCTGTAAGCGCATCCTGCCAATACACCCTCTTGCTTGTATACAAGCGGTAAACAGTAGGCTCCTGCTCTACCAAAAGACCCGCCAACTCCCCTCTCTCAATTTTCCTGAGAGAATCTTCGTGAGAACTGGAAGGCGTGGGGATGAAGTTGAATCGTTTGGATGTAGAGGCGGGGAATAGGTCGATGTTTGCTACCTCTATGCCGATATTTATTCCCTTAGGTGCTGATAGCACTATCATCGCGTCGCCGCCGAAGCGAATAAGTGCTATCAGTGCGAGGATCAAAAGGCTGACTATTTCTCCCCTGATATCAAAGAATCTGAGAAACTCGAAACGGGCGACATCTAGTACTCTACGGTCCATCCTTGACTCCGGATCGGTTGGATTCGATGGCGGATACGTAAGCTTGGTGGAGGTTGGGTCGCGTGAAATCGATGTCCAGGACGGCGTCGTGGCGGCTAATTTCGACGAGTGCGGTGGTAAAGGCGCTAAGGGCTATTTCAGGGAACTCAATTGTCAGTCGGTTTTTCACGTGTCCAGTCACGCGGTGGGGCGGAAGGTTGCTGAAGCTTGGGGCAGCGCCCTGTTTTACTCGTAATGTGACGGTGCGCATGGATGGCTCCACATTTTCAGTGCACCTCATTTCATAACCGCTGATAGTTGAAGTGCGCCCTGATTGAATGAGCGTGATGTTTGAGGTGATACGCTCAACCAGCGCGAGCTGGTGCGCGGAGATGAGAACTGCTGCCCCCTCGCTAGCGCAATCAATAAGCATGTCAGATATGAAATCTTGATTGATGGGGTCCAGTCCTGAGAATGGTTCGTCCAGTACTAGAAGGCTTGGGCAATGCATCAGGCATGCGGCTAGCTGCAATTTTTGTTGATTTCCTTTTGATAATGATCTGACCTTTTGATTTCTCTTCGGATGGAGGTCTAGACGGTGAAGCCACTGCTCCAGTAGGTCCGGTATTCGACGGGTCCTAATTGCCCGCAAGCGCGCCCAGTATTTCAATAGCTGCTCTACTGCAACATCTTGATATAGGCCACGCTCTTCGGGCAGAAATCCTAGTTGTTCTTTTACAAGCGCTATTTGTATGTTTTGACCACTCCAGAGTACCTGTCCTGCGTCCTTGCGAGTAAGCCCAGCGATGATGCGAAATGTCGTGGATTTTCCAGCTCCATTGGGGCCAATGAGCGCCGCGATCGATCCCTGTTCAACGGCGAACGAGGCATCATCAACAGCCATGGTTTCGCCGAAATGCTTTCTTACTGATTCAACCTGGAGCAACTGAGTGCCTCCGTTCGTCATTCAAACAAAATTTTCGATCTCGGCCGTACGAACTTGACGCCAGCCCCTGAGGAAGGCTGAATCGCTGTCGCGCACCGCCGACCAGACATCCAGAGCTTCTTCCCGTCCACACGCAGCGTTGGCCAGCGCTTCGAATGCGGCGAGACGGATGCGTTCGATTTCATGCTTTGCAGCGATGAATCTGAGGATGTCTTTGTGTTCGTCGTTCCCTAATGCAGCTGCCGCGCCGAATACGGAGCCTGCAGATGTGCGGTTGATGAGTGCTGAAATTCTTCCGCTGTTTAGGTCAAATGCATACTGATCCATCACCGAAGCTCTTATAGAGTTCTCCATGATGTTCAGTGAAACCGAGAACGAGGTTGGGGGCAGTTGATTATGAATGTCTGTAAAAGCACGATAGAGGAGTATTTTCCCTCTGGAAAGACTGCTTCTCTCGATGTATCGAAGAGCAACCTTTTCGCCGTTGACTCCATCACAATCTTCGTAGTCGTATTCGTAGTAGTCACTTTCATAGCCAGGGCCTTGGTAGCCGACGGTCAGGAAATTGAAGTTGTGGTCGTGCGGCTGGTGGTAAAAAAATGGTTCCGTACCACTGCTCTTTACCATTTGGTCGTCAATCGCTGGCCATAGACAGGCTCTTAAAAAAAATGGCTGCCCATTCCGCTGCGGTGGATACATCATGAAAACTTGTGCGGAATAGCTATTTGCTGCCTGAAGATTGCGATAGTCCTTTAGTTCGGAGCAAATCATTTCTGCGAGGAATTTTCGATTGTTCGACAATTTCTTCAGCGCAGGTGACGCGGATGCCAGCGAGTCCTGGTCCATGGGCTGAATATTGTTCTCAAACAAGAACTCAACCAGGTCGCCAAGTTCGATCGAAGTATTGTCGTCACAATCAATTTTTATCGGCATTCTCATATACCTTCATCAATGCAACGGTCTTGGCGGCGGCTTCACGAACTTGCGGGTTGCGGTCCTGATCTTTCATATGGGTAAGGAGCGGAGCAGACGCGCTTGGATCCAAGACAATAGCTTCTCGCATGGCGTGCCAGCGGACGAAATGGTCAGGGTGATCCTTCGCTATATCGATAAGCGGGTCTACGCCAGGATGCCAATCCAATTCTCGTAGTAGCGTTGCGAGGAGTTGAATGCGAGAGGATTTCATATCTGCTGCAGTGAAGGAATGAAGCTGTCCTTCAATTCCATAATGAACATTCACTGCTGTTCTGGGGCTGTTGCGAGTTGCAATGGCAAAAAGAACAGGGGAGTCGCAATAGGCAATGGACATCCCTGTCGAACCGCCCTCCAAGAATAATATATCTCCGTCTGCTACCTTTTTATTTGGTTGCCGTTGCATTTCACGGAAGCAAAGCGGGTCTTCGCGGTGGAACGGTGTTGCCGACCATAAGTTAAGCGTAGCGTTGCCACCTTTGATGAACTTGATGGCTGAGTCCGTGCCTTGCATGGTTACGCCGAATACTCGGGTCTTGCTCTTATTTCCCTTCTTGATACGGTGAGCAACTGGACCCATGGAGACCAATGAGACGCGCAGTTCGTCGCTATCGAAAAGCACGATTCCGGTAAGCGCATCGCTGTCGATTGTTTTTGCCGCCGTGGCATAGAGGGGATGGTTGGCGAACCGGAGCAACTCCTCGGAGATCAATGTTTCTATGCGTTCTGCGGATACTAGAGACACCGCTTCGCGCAGCTGTTCTCGCACAGCGTCTACTTTTTCTTCGTGGGATAGTGATTCTGCGATTGACCTCATTCTGCTTGTTGCGCCGATTGAATCCAATCGCCCCTCCAAGCCAAGTGTCTCGCTTGATAATCTGAAGAAGTTTGTTTGGTTGTCGATATCATTGCAGATGGCTAGAACTTTGGATGGATCCTTCATCGTATCGCTCGCCTCTTTGTGCCGACGCAGGAAAGAAACCTGCGTCGGCGGTCACTTAGTTGATCTGTCGATTGATGAATACACCCGCCACGACGCCCAGCGCGAAGCACGCGGGACCGGCTGTTTCATCAAAGCCAGCCTTGCCATGGATGGCGACATCGCACGGGAGTGTTGGCAACTCGCGAATGCTCGGCATTTGTATCTCCATTTATTTAAAGGACGGCCACGATTACCATGACAACAACGGATACCGGTTCGATGGTTGACTCTATTTGCGAGCTGCCATTGATGCCCACTTCAAACGCCAAGCTGGGTAAGCCTGAGTGTATTGCCTGCTCCATTTTTGGCTCCTTTGAGAAATGAATACTCCTAGATGTCACAGACCGGGCAGTGCTGCGCGGCGAGCTGTGACGATCTTGTTTTATCTGCGCCGGGGAGATTTCGCAAACTCTCAAAAATTTTCGAGGGGCGCCATTTCTCATGTTGCGGTTCCTCGGGAGCCGAGTATTTCAGGCGGTTCTGGAGCGCGAATGGGCGATGCCTACACTAAAGTGTTGGTTACTCTTGCTCGAAGTTGAATCGTGGTTCTGACCCATCGCTGCGAACTAACGGAAGACGCTGCGCTGTTTCTCAACGTGTACCGCATGCCTGACTACGCCAGGTCGGAAAACCGGTTTGCGCATAAACATGACTCTTGGAAAGGCCGAAATAGGATAGGTCGGCGTCCACGCAGTCATAGGAGTACCAGAAATTTTTAGGGGAGCTGGGGAGGGCTCGCGTGTTATGGTAAGCGGGGAGGCATAGGTCAGATTGATTAGAGAGACGTCGAGGTCAGAGAATGGTTGATTGCAATAGGCGCTAATCATTGGTACGCGGAGGAAGTATGAAGATTTTATTCTTTAGGCTTCAGGTTTCACTGACGTCCGCTGCACTTCTGCCCTTTTTGTTCTTGGTGGCCTTCACGACGGGGTGTTCCCGGTGCGCCGTCGATAAAGCCCCAGATTGCAATGCCGAGTACTCCGCCATAGTGGAGTCCATCGGCCGTGATCCTGAGTTTGTCAAATACACGAACGTGAGGATCACTGATGAAGTTGTCATCTTTGGGAGGATGTTGCCTCTCATCAAAAGGCGTGCCCCGGTAATCACGGAAGCCTCCGTATCATTGCTTCATCACATCCTGATTTCAATTCACGCAAGCCCTTTGTATTTGTCGAGCGGCTCTACTACGACGAAGATGCTGCATTTATCGGCCTTCACCTTGTACCCTCCGGGAAGAACGTTGACGCCCTGATGAGAAAGAAAAAACGGGAAGTGGAGAGTTGTGGAGAGTACTTTCTGGGAGGAATAACCATTTTTCGGTTGCACGCATATGCGTTGCTCCACTACTGCGCGCTGATTTCCTGCCGCTCCAGTCGCAGTGCCATGTATGCCTGACAGAGCCGTTGTTGAAGTAGGCTTCGTCAAGGTTTGAGTTCGATGAAGGCTTGGAGCAAGGCTGCGTCTTGGCTGCTCACCTGCGAAATTCTTCTGCAACGTCATACGGGTGTCCAGCAATAGCTCCAGGTTCACTCCATTGCGGGGTTTGAACTAGGATGAACTTCCCGTTCCGACAAGGATGTCGGCCATGCAGCGCATAGCTCTCTTTTTTCTTCTTGTAATTTTCAGTGAATGGGCCGCTGCAGATACGGTTTGGCGAGGCACCAGCCCTCACTCATCCGTCAACGGCTCGGGGGATATTACGGGGCCGATGGGTGCGGCCGTCAGTTTGTCCGGTGAGTCGACCGGTACAGAGGGCTCTATTGGAGCCATCACTTCGATTGACGCGCATGGCTATCGAGGGCACGAGGTGGTTCTTGCCGGCACATTACAGGTGAAACAAGGCGTGGGCAGTGCCAGCCTCTGGGGCCGGGCTGATGGACCCAGCGGACGGATTGCGTTTGAGAGTTCCGCCGGTGAGCCGGTACGCGTCGGTGATGGGGCCCAAACGAGGGAAATTAGACTGTATGTTCCGTTGGACAGCACCCGTCTGAAGCTTGGTGCGACACTTGCAAGTGCCGGGCATGTGGGGGAAATAGGGGTCAGAGTCGGGTTTTGCGATAGATCGAGAGACATTGGTCAGGTGCGCCTTTTGATTGCCGATTCGAAGCAGAGCCTTTAATCAATAGCCGGAATCGAAGCCGTAGTACGCTCCGCATAGATCCCGTCATAACCCGGCACCAACTCCTCCGCCAACACATAACTCTTTCTTCCGCCCACAAACCGATTGCCCGGAATCGATATAACGCCACATTCTGGCGCACACACCCAAGCGGTACCGGCAGGTCCGCCGACGTACACGCTGTGCGGAGCAAGGTCCTTCAACAGGTAGCCTGCAGGCTCATAGTCTGGCATTGAGCGCCGGCCTTTCTCACGGCTCGCATGAGCATTCCCCAGCAGCGCGATCACGTGGTTTCCTTCGCTATGCGCTGCCCTGATGCGGGTCGCCATGTAGAGGTCCCTTGCGCCTGCCATGCCATCGTCAATGGCTAGCACGCGGACGGATGCTCCCTCAGCACGAAGCGCTCGCAGCCGGTGCAGGAGTTTCAACATAGCCGTGCTGGATCGTCCATCTTATGCCTGGCGCGTCCCGAACCTGCCAGTTAGGAGTGCAGTCTGATCTGCGTCCGTGCCGCCGCTCATCAGGAACTGATCGAGACTTGCCTGCTCGTGCACTGGAATCTCCAGCGCCACAACCAAATTGTTCCCTGTCTTTGCGCTGGAGCATGCCAGGTTGCCAACCAGCGCTGGCGCCTCGTTGGTGCCGTGGATCTCGCCTATCAGAAGCAGATTGGTCGCAGGCATGTTGAGGGGCCAGCTGCGCACGGCGTCGTCGCTAGCCAAGGCAAGGTCATAAGCGGCCGCAGCAAAGAAAAAGAGCAGCAGCGAGAGGAGTGACTTCATGTCGTGACCTTTTCCGTTGGAGTACCTGCGATGAGCTCGTCACTGTACACGCCAGCCGCCAACGAGCGCCCTTGGTCGAAAGCAGGATGCGCGGTGTTATCGGCAACGCAATCACGCTTGCTCAGTTTCCGCATTAGCGGCAGGCGTAAGCGCCCAATGTCTGCAATGGCGCCCCGCGGTGAGCGAGACAAGTGGCTGACAGCGGTACTGACAGGTTTCACGAGAAAGTTCTCAAAAATTCGGTGCTAAGGTCATATCAGCTATGCGCTATGGCTTAATCGGTCCGCGCTCGCGATGACTGGAGGCATCGCGTGCATCTCGCCCTAGCTATGAGTCAGTCGATATGGATATCCGACACTCGGCACTGCTCGCCTCATTGGCGTCCTTGTCGCACCGCAATCGTTTGATCCAACTGCAGGGGCCGCATGACGGCCTGGTAGTGGAGCGCTTTGAAGGCCAGGAGAGCGTCTGTGGCGACCATCGCCTGCGGATCGACTGCCTCTCTACCGATGCCTTTCTGGACATCGATCCTTGGCTCGAGCAGCCGCTGACTTTGCAACTGCGGGCAGCTGACGGCTCGCTGCGGCAATGGCATGGCTTGTGTACGGAAGTCGCACAGCTCGGCAGCGATGGTGGTTTGGCCCGTTACCAGCTGGTGCTTGAACCTTGGACCGCCTTGCTTCGCCTGCGCCGCAATGCTGTGATCTTCCAGGACATGGATATCCGTGGCATCTGCGAGCGGATACTTGCCGATTACCCGCAAGCCACGTATCGCTTCGATGTGGAAGCGCTGCCGCGCCGGCCGATCACCACACAGTACCGGGAGACCGACTGGGAATTCGTGACGCGCCTGCTTGCCGAGGCGGGCTTGGCTTGGCGCATCGAGCAGACGCAAGGCGGCGAGGGTGGACACACGTTGGTAGTGTTTGGGCCGCAGGCGGAACTCCCGGAAATAGGTTCGGTGCGCTTTCACCGCGTTGTCGCAACTGAATCCGCCGATGGCATCAGCGCATTTTCCGAACGTCAACAGCTGGTGGCCAACAGCAGCACGGTTGCTAGCTGGCACAGCGAGCAGATCAAAGCTGTCTCAGCGCGGGCCACCGCCACAACCGGTGATCTGCCTGGGCTTGAGGTCTATGTGCAGCCACGCGTTGGCCGCTTCGCCGAATCTAGCTGGGCGCAAAGTGAAGCGCAGGCACGGCTGGATGCGGTGCGGGTGTCGCAGGTGCTGTACAGCGGTAGCGGCAGTGAGCGCCGATTGGCAGCTGGCAGTCGCTTCAGCCTTGTCCAGCATCCACAGTATGAAGCGCAGGCTTTCCAGCTGCTGGTGGTGCACCACGCGGCGGTCAACAATCTGGAAAGCGGTATTGCCGAGCTGCTGGGTCACAGCGAGCTGGAGCGCGGTAGCTACCGCAACCAGTTCCTTGCCACCGATGCTTCGGTTGCAATTCGAGCGCTGCCGCAAGATAAGCCCAGCCTGCACGGCCCACAGGCGGCACGGGTGGTTGGCGTTGCCAACGCCGCGCTCAGCCCCAATCGCGAACATCAGGTGCGCATCCAGTTCAACTGGCAGCGCGGCAGTGCGCCAAATCCGGGCGGCCTGGGTGACACCGGCAGCAACCAGCCCGGGCACGCGCCCGGCGATCAGACCAGCGGCACTTGGGTGCCGGTTGTCGAATGGGTAGCCGGACCAAACTGGGGTACTGCATTTCTGCCGCGCATCGGCAGCGAAGTGCTGGTGGAATTCCTGCACGGCGATATCGACCAGCCACGCATCACCGGCCAGCTGTACAACGGTGAAGTCGAACCGCCGTTTGGTGGCGGTATCGATGCGCAGGCCCAGCACCCCGGCGTGCTCAGTGGCCTGCACACCGAAGCACACGACGGCAGCGGCACCCAGCAATGGGTGATCGATGACACGCCCGGCCAGCTGCGCACGCGCCTGCACAGCTCGCTGGCCGATAGCCGACTGGAGCTTGGCTACCTGATCCAACACCAGAACAAGGCGCGCGGCGCACTGCGCGGCGAAGGCTTCGAGCTGGCAACGCAGGGCTGGAGCAATGTGCATGCCGGCGAAGGTCTGCTGCTGTCAGCCAGCACCCAACAGCACGCCGCATCCACCGTGATGGACAACACCGAAGTCGTCGCCCAACTCAAAGGCGCCGAGCACAGCCTGGAGCAGATGCAGCAGACGTTGCAGCAACAGCAAGTGCCCGGACTAGCGGCATGGCAGAGCACCGGCATGCTGCGCGAGCTGGCCGATCCCAACGCCGATGGCCGCTTCGAAGGTGAGGTCAACGGGCAATCGCCGTTCAAACCCTCCGATGGCCGCAACCCTGGCGATGAGCCGGTTGAGCGTTTCGCCAAGCCAATGCTGCTGGTCGAAGCCCCCAATCACATCGCATGGACCACGACAGCGAGCGCAATCGCCTATGCCGGTCAGAATCTGCAACTCACCGTACAACAAGACCTGCACACCAGTAGTGGCGAAACCATCGCCACCGTCTCCGGCGGACAAGTTTCGCTGTTCGCACAAAGCGGCCCGGTGCGCGTGATTGCCGCCGACGGCCCGGTAAGCCTGCAGGCGCACGATGGGGAGCTGGAAGTGCTGGCGGAACAAGCGATCACCATCACTGCCACTGACAGCCGTATCGACGTACTTGCGAAGAACAAGATCGTGCTGCAGGCGGGTAGTAGCTCCGTCACGCTGGAGGACGGTGATATCGCGTTCAGTTGTTTGGGGGAGTTCAAGGTCAAGGCTGGGGATCATAGGTTTCTGATAGGGAACGCGACCACCACCAAATTGCCGCATCTCCCTATCGATGCTTTGACAAATGTTCTGACGGCGACGTCCCCCCAAGATTGAGTAGCACAACGGTTTGGAGTCCAATTCTCAATGACAAGGAGATTGGACATGAAGAAGCGCTTTACCGAAGAACAGATCATTGGCTTCCTGCGTGAGGCTGAAGC
>NZ_DAMBKV010000010.1:109583-148434 GCF_032066555.1 Stenotrophomonas sp. | reverse complement strand
AGGGTGGCTCTGGCCTTGGCGGGAAAGCCCCTGCCAAGCATGGCTCGGCACTACCGCTTTAGCCCCTCTCCCGCTTGCGGGAGAGGGGTTGGGGTGAGGGTGGCTCTGGCCTTGGCGGGAAAGCCCCTGCCAAGCATGGCTCGGCACTACCTTGAGCCCTCACCAGAACCGGTAGCTGAACTCCACGCCGTAGGTGCGCGGCACGTTCGGGTAGATCACGCCCACACCCAGCCCGGCGATATCAAAGCCGCCGGTGGAGGCGAATTCATTGCTCAGGTTCTTGCCCCACAGCGCCACCGACCATTCCGCATCGCGCGGTTCGTAGGCGATGCGCGCGTTGTACTCATGCCCGGCCTTGCGCATGATCAGGCGCGAGGCGTCCTGGTTCTGGTAGTACTCATCGGTGTAGCGGGCCTGCGCGCTGAATACAAGGTCGGCATTGCCAAGCGGCTGCACATAGCTGCCACCGAAGGTCCACTGCAGCTCTGGTGCATTCTTCATCGGGTGGCCGCGGAAGTAGGCGGCATTGATGGCCTTGTACTTCTGGTATTCCGAGTCGATGGTGCCCAGCGTGGCGTTGAGCTTCAGTCCGCGCGTCAGCTGTGCCTCGGCCTCCAGCTCGATGCCCTGGATCAAGGCACCGGTGGCGTTGGTCACCACGAAGATGCCTTCCGGGTTCACCGCGGCCAATTGGATGCCGTCGTAATCCAGCCGGTAGTAGTTGCCGTTCAAGCGCAGGCGGTTGTCCCACAGCGTCGACTTGATGCCGATTTCATAGGCACGCAGGGTTTCAGCATCCACCTGCACCAGGGTTGCCGGGGTGCTGCCGCGGCCATTGAAGCCGCCACTCTTGAAGCCGGTGGTGACGCTGGCGTAGCCCATCACGTTGTCGTTGAAGTTGTAGGACAGCAGCGCCTTCCAGTCCGGGCGGTTCCAGCTGTTGCGCATGTTCTTGCTGAAGTTGGGCTCGCCATTGGCCTTGACCGCGCGCACCGAGAAATCCTTGCTCTCATAGCTGTAGCGGCCGCCCAGGGTGAGGGTCAGCTTGTCGGTGAACTTGTAGTCGCCCTGCGCATAGATGGCATACGCCGAGGTGTCCTGGGCGATGTAGTTGGTGCCGCCGCGCACGAAGATGTCGCTGCGGGTCGGCTGGTCGTTGTGCTCCTTGAACGCGAACACGCCAGCGACCCAACTGAAAGGACCGTCCAGCTGCGAGGTGAACTGCGCCTCGTAACCCTTCTGGTTCTGGTGCTGGTCCTGTTCGAGGTGATAACGGGTCTGCGCGGTGCCATCCACGTCCATGTAGAAGTGATGGTCCAGCGTGCGGTAGTGCGCGATGCTGCGCCAGGAGAACGCACCGAAGTCGGTTTCATTGGTCAACGCCACGCCGAACTGGTCGATGTCGTTCAAGCCCAGCGTGTCGGTTTCGGTCTTGTAGAAGCTGCCCAGGCGCGGCACCTGGTTGCCATTGGCATCCAGCGCCACTGGCGTGCCCCAGGCCGGGGTGGAGCGCTCGCGCAGGCGGTCGATGCTCAGCGTGGCATAGGAGGCTTCTCCCCAGGTCGAGGCCAGCGACAAACGCCCGGCCAGCACGTCCTGGTCATTGACCATGCGGTTGTGGGTGATGTCCTTGAGGATGCCATCGCGCTGGCGGCTGAGCGCGGCGGCGGAGACATCCAGCGTCTCGCCGATGCGGGTGGCGAAACTCAGGCGTGCGTCGCGGCGTCCGAGGTTGCCGATGCTGCCATCCAGCGCCAGCTTGCTTTCGCCGGTGGGCTTGCGCGAGATGTAGCGGATCGCGCCGCCGGTGGCATTGCGGCCATACAGCGTGCCCTGCGGGCCGCGCAGCACTTCGATGCGCTCCACGTCATACAGGTCGAACATCGCCCCGTTCTGGCGCGGGATGTAGACATCGTCGATATACAACGCCACCGCCGGGTCGTTGGTGAACATCGACTCATCGGCGCCTACGCCGCGCATGAAGATCTTGGCGCCGGAACTGGTGCCGGTGTTCTGCTCGATGATGATGTTGGGCGCGGCGAACTTGATGTCATCCACGCGCTTGACCTGCATGCGGTCGAGTTCCGGTCCGCTGATCACGCTCATGCTCAGCGGCGTCTTCTGCATCTGCGCTTCGCGGCGCTGCGCGGTGACGCTGACCTGATCCAGCTGCACGGCCTGGTCGTCAGTGCCGGCCTGCTGCGCCAATGCGGGGTTGCTGCCAAGGGCGGTCACGATCGCGACTGCCAACGCACTGCGGTACAGAACTTCCTTCATTGCCTGCCTCATAGCGTGAACGGGGTAGGTGGCGCAGGCGCACAGGTCTGAGTGCTGTGCTGCTGCGTGTGCTTTCCAGTCTTTCGCTATTTGTCCGGACAATCAATGTGGCTCGCGTCCTGCCTGCACCGTGGAGTCGTGCGCCGCAACATGCGCATAAGCAGTTGATCGAGATTGGAAAGTGGCAGCAATTGCGGCCCTTCCGTGTTGCACTGCAAAGGCATATAGGTCTTAGCCTTATGTCTTTCCAAGCAAGCGGCCCAGCCCGCCAGACGCAAAACGCCGCCCGGTCAGGGCGGCGTTTTCGCAGCGGGCGCTGGTGGTGCTGTCGGTTTACAACGGGGTGCCGTCGTCCACGTCCAGGGTCATCTGGTAGGTGAACTGATCCGGCCGGTATTGCACGTTGAGCAGGTCGACCAGATTGCCGTCGCCATCGTAGGAACGGCGTTCCAGTGACAGCAGCGCGGTACCGGGTTCCACCTTCAGGTGCATGGCGGCGATGGCGTCGGCGTTTACTGCCGACAGCACCTGCTCCACCTGCTTGATCTGGATGCCGGCGGCCTGGAACAGCTTCAGACGGGAGCTGTTGGACAACCGCGTCTCGCTGAATTCGGGGTGATCGGTATGGGTCCAGCTGATGTAATAGCCGAACGGGACATCGCCCCGCAGGCGCAGGCGGATGGCCTGCACCAGCACGTCGCGTGGGCCGGTATCGAACAATGCCCGGATCGGCTCCGGCGGCACCGCGCGGCGGAACTGCAGCAACTGCACCTTGGTGTGCTCGGCCAGCACTTCCAGGCTTTCCAGCAGCCCGGTCAGCGGGCTGTGCATCGGCTTGGGCCGGGAGCGGTGGATGACGTGGGTGCCCTTGCCGCGGCGGCGCTCGACCAGGCCCTCGGCGGCCAGCTCATCCAGCGCCCGCTTGGCGGTGATGCGTGATACCCCAAAGCCGTCGGCCAGGTCGAACTCGGTGGGGATGCGGGCGCCACGCGGGATCTCGCCATTGAGGATGCGGTCGCGCAGCAGGCTGAACATCTGGTGGTAAAGCGGCGTCGGCAAGTCATTGCGCAGCAGCTTGTGCGCATTGGCACTCAACAATGTGGCCAGTGTGTCTTGGGACATCTCGCTTCACCCTCCTTTGGCTTAATGCTATAACGATAGAACAAATAGGATAGGCCATGATCACTGAAGAGACCGTGATTTGCTGGAGCCGCGACGGCGCGCTCGCCCGCATCAGCATCCACCGACCCGACAAGCGCAACGCCCTGGCCACCCGCCACTGGGCGGCGATCGAGGCCGCACTGGACGACATCGCCGCCAGTGACGCCCAGATCGTGGTGGTATCCGGCGTGCCGGGGGCGTTCAGTGCCGGCGCCGATATCGACGAACTCGGCCAGCTGCTCACCGCTCCGGCCGCCTTCGCCGCCAACAACGCCCAGGTCCAACGCACCCAGCTCAAACTGCAACGCCTGCCGCAGACCACCCTGGCCGTCATCGACGGGGCCTGCGTAGGCGGCGGCCTTGGCCTGGCCTTGGCCTGTGACCTGCGCCTGGCCAGTGCCCGTAGCCGGTTCGCTATCACCCCAGCCAAGCTCGGTTTAGTTTACAGCGCCGACGACAGCCGTCGGCTGGTCAACGCGGTCGGCATGGCCCGCGCCCGCGAGATGCTGCTGACCGGGCGCCTGCTCGATGCCGCTACTGCGCTGGATTGGGGCCTGGTCAACCAGTTGGCGGGTGAGGACGGCATCGAGGCGCTGGAGCAGGCACAGGTCCAGCAGCTGTTGGCCACCTCCGGGCAGGCGCGGCGGGCGATCAAGACCGTGCTCGGCCACTTGGGGGGAGATGCCAGCATCGATCTGGCCCAGGCCGATGCGGCTTTCAACGATGCCTTCAGCAGTACCGACTTCGTCGAAGGCGCGGCCGCCTTCCTGGAAAAGCGCGCCCCGCGCTTCAGCTGAGTACGCCATGTCCGCCTACCTGATCATCGAAGCCCACCTCACCGACCCGCAGCGGTTTGCTGCCTATGCCCGGGCCACGCCCGCGGTGGTGGCGCGCCATGGCGGCCATTACCTGGTGATGGGCGGCGAGCAACAGAGCCTGGAGGGCGAGCATGCAGCGACGCGGACGGTGATCTCGTGCTGGCCTGACCGCGCCGCCGCACTGGCGTTCTGGCACAGCGCCGACTACGCCGCGATCAAGCCGCTGCGCGCCGGCACCGGCAGCTTCCGCGTGCTGCTGGCCGATGGCATGCAGACACAAGCTCTCAACGACACCGCAACCGAAGGTAAGGCTCCATGATCGACGCTTATCGCGCGCTGGCCCTGCAGACCACCTGCCGCGCCATCAATGCCTGTGCAACACCGGAAGCAGCCGCCGTCGCGGTGGCCGACAACATCGAGCGGGTAGGTCGCCAGATCCGTGCCTCCAAGGCCTTCATCGGCGCCGACCTGAAGCTGGTGGTGCTGCCGGAATACTTCGCCACCAGCTATCCGCTGGGCGACACCATCCCCGGCTGGGCGGCCAAGGGCTGCTTCGCGATGGATGGCAGCGAGTACGAGCAGCTGGGCCGCATCGCCCAGGACAACGGCGTCTACCTGTGTTCCAACGCCTACGAGCGTGACCCGAACTTCCCCGAGCTGTACTTCCAGTCCTCGGTAATCCTGGATGACAGCGGCAACCAGATCCTGCGCTACCGCCGGCTGATCTCGCTGTACGCGCCCAGCCCGCATGATGTCTGGGACAAGTACCTGGACGTGTACGGCATCGACGGCGTGTTCCCGGTGGCACGTACGCCGCTCGGCCGCCTGTCCTGCATCGCCTCGGAGGAAATCCTGTATCCGGAAATCGCGCGTGCGATGGGCCTGCGCGGTGCCGAAGTGTTCCTGCATTCCACCAGCGAAGTCGGCAGCCCCGAGCTGACCCCCAAGGACATCGCCAAACGCGCCCGCGCGCTGGAAAACATGGCCTATGTGGTCTCGGCCAATACCGCCGGCATCAGTGGCGTGGACATCCCGCTGGGCAGTGCAGATGGCATGAGCAAGATCGTCGATGACCAGGGCCGGGTGCTGTCTGCCGCCGGCACCGGCGAGTCGATGGCCGCCTATGCCGACCTGGATATCGCCGGCCTGCGCCGCCGCCGGCTGCGCCCGGGCATGGGCAATTTCCTCTCGCGGCTGCCGCAGGCGGCAATCAACGCCGGCCTGGCCAGCACCGCCTTGAAGCCCAACGCCCTGCTGCAGGGCGACAGCTTGAAGATCCCGCAGCGGGTCGACTTTGCCGCCCGCCAGAAAGCCACCCTTGATGCACTGTTGAGCGCTGGAGTACTGGGCAATGACTGACGCAACCACGCTGCCACTGCGCAACCCGCGCACCGGGCTGTCCGACGGCGAGCTGCCGATCACCAGCGCCCGCGACGTCGCCGCGCTGGGCGCGCAGCTGCGCCAGGCGCAGCAGGCCTGGGCCGAGCGCAGCATCGAGGAACGCTGCGCGCGCCTGGACGCCCTGGCCGACGCGCTGGTCGCGCGTCGCGATGGCTTCCTCGATGCATTGCTGGCCGATACCGGCCGCTGGCATGAATCGCAGATTGAAGTGGACGGCACCATCGGCGCGATCCGCCGCTGGGCGCAGCAGGCCGCGAGCTGTCTTGCGGAAAAGCCGGCCCAGCAGGAAGCCATCCCCTTCATCCACAGCCAGCAGACCTGGGTGCCGTATGCGGTGGTGGGCGTGATCAGCCCGTGGAACTTCCCGCTGATGCTGACCCTGATTGATGCCGTGCCGGCGCTGGCCGCCGGCTGCAGCATCCTGGCCAAGCCCAGCGAGGTCACTTCGCGCTTCGTGCCGCTATTGCGTGACGCCTTGGACGAAGCGGGTCTGGGCGCGGTGTTCAAGCTGGTCACCGGTGCCGGCGCCACCGGCCAGGCGGTGATCGAGGCCAGTGACCAGATCTGCTTCACTGGTTCGGTCGCCACCGGCCGCAAGGTGGGCGAAGCCTGTGCGCGCCGCTTCATTCCGGCCTCGCTGGAGCTGGGCGGCAAGGACCCGGCGCTGGTGCTGTCCGATGCCAACATCGCACATGCCGCACGTGCGCTGGCCTGGGGCAGCTTCGTCAACGGCGGCCAGAGCTGCATGTCGATCGAGCGCGTCTACGTGGAAGCGCCGGTGGCCGATGCCTTCATCGCCGCGTTGGTGAAGGAAGCTTCCGCGCTGGAGCTGGCCTGGCCGGACCCCAAGCAGGGCCAGATCGGTCCGGTGATCGCGGCATCGCAGGTCGAACTGGTGCGCGGCCAACTGGCCGACGCCAAGGCCAAGGGCGCACGCGCATTGACCGGCGGCGAGTTGATCGAGCACGGCGGCGTCTGGTGTCCGCCAACGGTGTTGGTGGATGTCACCGACGAGATGGCCGTGGTTGCCGATGAGAGCTTTGCCAGTGTCCTCCCGGTGATGGTGGTGGCCGATGAAGCCGAAGCCATCGCGCGTGCCAATGCCACCGAGTTCGGCTTGTCGGCGGCGGTGTTCACGCAGAGCCCGGAGCGGGCGCAGCGTGTGGCGCGTCAGCTGCAGGCCGGTGGCATCTCGATCAACGACGCCTGCCTAACCGGCATGGTGCAGACCGCCGAAAAGCAGAGCTTCAAGCTGTCCGGCATGGGTGGTTCGCGCATGGGCACCGCATCGATCCGCCGCTTCGTGCGTGCGCGTGCGTTGTTGATCAATACCGGCACCGCATCACCGTGGTGGTTCCCGCCCGCATAAGGCGCGGCCTCAGCACACCAGTACGAACTGGCTGAGGAAAATACCGAAGCCAAGCATCCACATTGCCAGCATCGCTGGAACACCGGCGATGCGCAGCAGCCAACGCGGCTGCGGCCGCGCACTGCGTGTAGCGCGGAAGATCAGCACCAGCAGCACTACGCCGGCAACAACGAACAGCGCGAAGATCGACCAGCCCAGCAGCCAGAACGCGGTGGATTTGCTCGATTCCTGCGGACATTGGGTCATGGCCGAGGCCAATGACGGCATTGTGCAGAGCAGCGCTACGGACAGGGTGGTGAGTTTACTGCGGCTTGCTGGTCGCATTGGATGACGCGTCCCCTTATATGCAGTTCCAGCGTACATCCTGCCACGTGACACGCCTGCGTGCAGTCAACGGGCGCTGTCGGCCGCGACAGCGAGCCGGATGAAGCATCTTCCTGTCCCACTGCCATGGTGATCTGATGGGGGCTTGATGGCACCGATGCAAGCAGTTGTGATCAAACAGTGCTTTTAACCCGGGATTTCGCTCTGCCCTTGCATACTGCGACGTGGGCCGCCGCGCCTGGTCCGCCTGTTGAGTCAACAATCTGGCGCGTGAAGCCAACGGGAGTGATGTTCATGAATCCGAATTCGCAGTTTGACCTTACCGGCAAAGTGGCCATTGTCACCGGTGGTGGCAACGGTATCGGTCGCGCCAGCTCGTTGATGCTGGCAGCCTATGGCGCATCGGTAGCCATTGCTGACCTGAAGCTGGGCGCAGCTGAAAAAGTTGCTGCGGAGATCATCGCAGCTGGCGGCAAGGCCTTGGCCCTGGAGTGCAATGTGCTCAAGGATGAGGACCTGGTGCGGGTGGTGGAGCGCACCGCCAATGAACTGGACGGCATCCATATCCTGGTCAACAACGCCGGTGGTGGCGGGGCTGGCCGCGAGAGCCCGTACACGATCAGCCTGGAGCAGTTCGAGCGGCCATTCCAGATCAACGTCTTCAGTGCCTGGCGGCTGTCGCAGCTGTGTGCGCCGCATATGCAGAAGGGCGGCTACGGCTCGATCATCAACATGTCGTCGATGAGCTCGATCAACAAGAGCCCGGCGATCAGCGCCTACGCCGCGTCCAAGGCGGCGATCAACCATATGACGGCGAATCTTGCGCATGATTACGGTCCTGCCGGGATCCGTGTCAATGCGGTGGGGCCGGGGGCGGTGCGCACCGATGCCTTGGCTACCGTGCTCACGCCGGAGATCGAGGCGCGGATGCTGTCGCATACGCCGATCAAGCGCCTGGGTGAGGCCGAGGATATTGCCGGTGCGGTGCTGTATTTCGCCGCGCCGATATCCAACTGGGTCAGCGGCCAGACCTTGTTCGTCAACGGCGGCGGTGTGCAGACGCTGGATTGACGCCGGGCCTATTCGGGCAGGGTGGACAGGAACTCGATCACGGCCTGGCGGCGCGCCGGGTCGGAGGTGGCGTTGACCATCTTGCTGCCCGGCACCTGCCTGGTCGGTGACTTGATGAAGGCGTCCAGGGTCTGCGCATCCCAGGTGATGCCGCTGGCCTTCATCGCTTCGGAATAGTTGTAGCCGGGGGCGGTGCCGGCCTTGCGGCCGATCACGCCATGCAGGTTGGGGCCGACGCGGTGGCCGAGGTCGGCGCGGGTGTCGTGGCAGCCGGCGCAGATGGCGAAGGCCCGCTCGAGCTCGCGCTGGTGCGGGTCGGCGCTGGCCGAATGATTGAAGGCATCGCGCTGGCCGCAGGCGCTGAGCGTCAAGCAGGCGAGGGCGATCAGGGGCAGGCGGGGCATTGCGTTCTCATTGCGCTGGCGGTCGTGGCTGTGCGGCGCTGGCAATGATGGCCGGTGCTGGGAGGGGAAGCAAAGGGCTTGGGTTTTTGGCAGGCTGGGGTGGTATGAGGGCTTTGACGGAAGGGCTGAAGCAAAGGCAAAAACGGAGGTAGAAGCAGAGGCAGAAGCAGAGGCAGAAGCAGAAGCAGAGGCCCCCTCATCCGCCCGTTGGGCACCTTCTCCCGCAAGCGGGAGAAGGGAGACTTCATGCTTTCTTTCGTCGGTTGGAAAGGCCGAAGAAAAGCCAAAGCCGAAGCCAAAGCAAAGGCAAAGACCAAATGCAAAAGCAGAAAGCCAAAGCAGAAAGCCAAAGCAGAAAGCCAAAGCAGAAAGCCAAAGCAGAAAGCAATTTATCTGCCCGCTGTGCGTTTCGCGTTCAGACGCCGAAATTCTTCAAAGCGTCGATTGAGCTGAGAGTGTTCGGCTGCGGAAAAATTCGCGGAGTACGCCGAAGTCAGTAATGCTGGCCCAAGCAACTTCGCGCCGAAGCAGCCCCTCTCCCGCGTGCGGGAGAGGGGTAGGGGTGAGGGCGGCTTTTAAGCTCTTAGCATTTCAAGCTTTCAAGCTTTCAAGCTTTCAAGCTTCCAACTTCTAAACCCTGAACCCCAATCATCACTTCTTCCCAGCAAACGTCCTATCCAGACTCTGCTCAAAGGTGTGATACCCGATCCGCTCATACAGCTCCTCGCGGGTCTGCATGGTCTCCACCACATTGCGCTGGTGGCCATCACGGCGGATCGCGGTGTACACGTTCTCCGCCGCCTTGTTCATCGCGCGGAACGCCGACAGCGGGTAGATGCACATCGCCACGCCCACCGAACCCAGCTCCTCGGTCGAGAACAACGGGGTCTGGCCGAATTCGGTGAGGTTGGCCAGCACCGGCACCTTCACTGCATCGACAAAACGCTTGTAGGTCTCAAGGTCGTACGAGGCCTCGGCAAAGATGCCGTCGGCGCCGGCTTCCACGCAGGCCAGCGAGCGCTCGATCGCCGCATCCACGCCTTCCATCTGGATGGCGTCGGTACGTGCGATCAGGAAAAAATCCGGATCGGTCTTGGCATCGGCCGCCGCCTTGACCCGGTCCACCATCTCGCCCAGCGACACGATTTCCTTGTTCGGGCGGTGGCCGCAACGCTTGGCGCCGACCTGGTCCTCGATATGGCAGGCCGCCGCACCGGCCTTGATCAGCGATTTCACCGTGCGCGCGATGTTGAACGCGCTTGGGCCAAAGCCGGTGTCGATGTCCGACAGCAGCGGCAGGTCGCAGACGTCGGTGATGCGGCGGATGTCGGTGAGCACGTCGTCCATGGTGTTGATGCCCAGGTCCGGCAGGCCCAGCGAGCCGGCGGCGACGCCGCCACCGGACAGGTAGACCGCACGGAAGCCCGCCCGCTTGGCCAGCAACGCATGGTTGGCGTTGATGGCGCCCGGGATCTGCAGCGGGCTTTCTTCCTTCAGCGCCGCGCGGAAGCGGGCGCCTGGACTGACAATGCTCATCGAAACTCCTGTGGTTGGTTGGCGATGCTTACATCGCCGGGTAGTTCGGTCCGCCGCCACCCTGCGGGGTTACCCACACGATGTTCTGGGTCGGGTCCTTGATGTCGCAGGTCTTGCAGTGCACGCAGTTCTGCGCGTTGATCTGCAGGCGGGTATCGCTGCCTTCGCCGACGAATTCGTACACACCGGCCGGGCAGTAACGCGCTTCCGGGCCGGCATAGGTGGCCAGATTGACCTTCACCGGAATGCTGGGGTCCTTCAGCGTCAGGTGGCTGGGCTGGTCTTCCTCGTGGTTGGTCGAGGACAGGAACACCGAGCTCAAACGATCGAACGTCAGCACGTTGTCCGGCTTGGGATAGCTGATCTTCGGCTGGCTGGCGGCCGGCTCCAGGCATTCGTGGTCGGCCTTGGTGCGGTGGATGGTCCACGGCGCGTTGCGGATGCCCAGCTTGGGCAGCAGCCACTGCTCGATGCCGGTCATCAGCGTGGCCAGGGTGCGGCCCTTCTTGAACCACTGCTTGAAGTTCTTGGACTGCAGCAGCTCGGCCTTCAGCCAGCTGTTCTCGAAGGCGTCCGGATAGGCGCTTAGCTCGTCACGCGAACGGCCGGCGACCAGCGCGTCAAACGCGGCCTCGGCGGCCAGCATGCCGGTCTTGATCGCGGCGTGGCTGCCCTTGATGCGGCTGACGTTGAGGTAGCCGGCTTCGCAGCCGACCAGAGCGCCACCCGGGAACACGGTCTTGGGCAGCGACAGGATGCCGCCGGCGGTGATCGCACGCGCGCCGTAGGCGATGCGCTTGCCGCCTTCCAGGTGCTTGCGGATGGCCGGGTGGGTCTTGAAGCGCTGGAACTCCTCGAACGGGCTCAGCCACGGGTTCTTGTAGTCCAGGCCGACCACGTAGCCGATCGACACCTTGCCGCCCTCGGCGTGGTACAGGAAGGCGCCGCCGTAGGTGTCGTTGTCCAGCGGCCAGCCGGCGGCATGCACCACCAGCCCCGGCTCATGCTTGGCCGGATCGATCTGCCACAACTCCTTGATGCCGATGCCGTAGGACTGCGGGTCCTTGCCGGCGTCGAGCTTGAACTTGCTGATCAGCTGGCGGCCGAGGTGGCCGCGCGAGCCTTCGGCGAAGATCGTGTACTTGGCATGCAGTTCCATGCCGCGCTCGTAGTTCGGGCCCGGCGTGCCGTCCTTGTGGATGCCCATGTCGCCGGTGGCCACGCCCATCACCGCGCCGTTTTCGTCGTACAGCACCTCGGCGGCGGCAAAGCCCGGGAAGATCGACACTTCCAGCGCCTCGGCCTGCTGCGCCAGCCAGCGGCTGACTTCGCCCAGGCTGATGATGTAGTTGCCGTCGTTGTGGAAGCACTCCGGCAGCAGCGCATGCGGGGTGGCCTTGGCCTTGGTCTCGTCCAGGAACAGGAACTCGTCGCGGGTGACGGCCTGCTTCAGCGGCGCACCGCGTTCCTTCCAGTCCGGGAACAGCTCGTTGAGCGCGCGCGGGTCCATGATCGCGCCGGACAGGATGTGCGCGCCCGGCTCGGAGCCTTTCTCCAGTACGCACACCGACAGCTCCTGGCCCTTTTCCACGGCCAGCTGGCGCAGGCGGATGGCGGTGGCCAGGCCGGCAGGGCCGGCGCCGACGATGACGACGTCAAATTCCATCGCTTCGCGCGGCGGCAGGGCGGTGTTGGCTTCAGTGTTCATGCAAGGGCTCTTGGGTAAAGGCCGGCGCGTTCAGGGCGACGACGGTTGCCTGGAACCGCCGCCTCAACGCGAGGCGGCGATGATCTGCGAAGGCGCAGCGTTCCAGATCAGCCCTGCGTTGTCTGCCAGATGGGCGAACACGCGTTCCAGGTGCTTGATGCGGTGCGGCTGGCCCATCACCCACGGATGGATGTTGAGCGCGAGCAGGCGACCCTGTC
Source organism: Stenotrophomonas sp. (assembly GCF_032066555.1). Classification (GTDB taxonomy): domain Bacteria; phylum Pseudomonadota; class Gammaproteobacteria; order Xanthomonadales; family Xanthomonadaceae; genus Stenotrophomonas. The sequence continues at coordinate 136,147 of NZ_DAMBKV010000010.1, read as the reverse complement.
CGCTGCGCTGCGCTTCCTCCAGCAGGAAATCGCAGGCATCGACCATCTGGTCCGCATACTCGGCCTCGGCATGCAGATTTTCGCCGACGATGAAGCGATCTTCCAATTCCAGTGACAGCGGCAGGGCGGTGAGCGGGCCGTTGGCGGTCTGGAAGGGGTAGGGCAGCTCGTCGTTGATCCAGTCGCCAAACCATTGCAAACCGGCCTGTTGCAGCAGTTCCGGGGTGTTCTCGGACTGCGAGCGGGCCGGTGACAGCCAGCCCTGGATGGGACTGTCCGAATACGGGGCCAGCGCGGCCAAACTGCGCTGGATGTATTCAGCTTCGCGCGCCGGGTCCAGCCCGCCGTAGTGCACGCTGTCCATGTTCCAGCCGTGCGCCACCAGCTCGGCGCTGCGCGCCTTGAGCCGCCGCAGCAGGGCCGGGTAGCGTTCGGCCAGTTCGCCGTTGACCGCGGTGCTGGCGCGCAGACCGTACTTTTCCAGCGCATCCAGTACGCGGAACACGCCAACCCGGTTGCCGTAGTCGCGCAATGTGTAATGGCGCAGGTCCGGGTAGGGCATCACCATCGCGCCGTGCGGCTTGAAGCCCTCACCCTTGGGATTGAGCGGGAAGTGTTCCAGGCTCAGGTTGATCCATACCGCCAGTGGCTTGTCGCCGGGCCAGCGCACGGCCGGGCGCTGCGCCAGCATCGACCAGCTGTAGCGGTCATGGTCCATGCCATGGCGCAGGCGCGGGTATTCCAGGAAGCTGCGATCCAGGCTCATGCCGCGTCCTCCGCGTTGATCGCCGCCATCGAGGCCAGCGCGTCGTCGTAGTGATTGTCCAGGTAGTGCTGGGCGATCTCGCGGCCAGTGGCCTTCCACACCTTGTCGTGGCTGCAGATGTAGTCCATGGCGTCGTGGAAGGCCGCCAGGCGGTGCGGGTGGCTGACCTGGTAGGCATGCAGCGGCACGCACATCACCGTGCCGGAGTGCTCGCCTTCGGCATACAGGCGGTCGAAGGCGTCCTTGATCATCTGCCCGTAGCGGCGCGGCTCGATCTTGTTGGTGACGTAGACGATGGTGTCGTTGAGCTCCAGCGAGTACGGCACCGACACGAAGCGCTTGCCGGAGCGGGTCTTCACCGGCGTCGGCTGGTCGTCGTGGAACAGGTCGCAGGTATACAGGCCGCCGGCTTCGGCAAACAGGTCAATGGTGGCGTCCGAATGCGACAGCGCCGGCGCCAGGTAGCCATCGCAGTGCTGGCCGGTGTGCTCGGCGATCAGCGCCATCGAGTGCTCGATCATTTCCCGCTCCTGTGCCTCGTCCAGGCCATAGGTGTAGCGGGTGTTGTAGATGCCGTGGCTGAAGAATTCCCAGTTGCGCTCGGCCGCCATCTGGATCACTTCCGGATGGTGCTTGAGCATGGCCGTGGACAGCGACACCGAGCCGCGCAGGCCGTACTGGTCCATCACCCGCATCATCCGCTGGTGGCCAACGCGGTTGCCGTAGTCGCGCGTGCCATAGCCCTGGATGTCGGGCAGCGGGCGCGGCCACGGCTTGCGCGCCGGGTTGGCCGGCGGCGCGTACTCGTAGAACTCGATATTGGGCGCGATCCACAAGGCCACGCGGGCGCCGCCCGGCCATTCGATCTTCGGCCGGCTGTCGTAGGGCCAGTAGTCGAACAGGCCCGGGTCGGATTTGCTCGCGGTGCTCATGCGCGCAGCGCCTGCAGCTGCGCGGCAACGTGATCCACCGATTCCACGTCACCGTACTTGAGCATGATGTCGCTGAGGTTGGCGAAGTGCGGGATCTCGTGCTTGTCGGCCACGCATTCTTCCGGAACGATGCTGCGGTAGCCGCGCGACAGGCTGTCGATCACGCAGGCCCGCACGCACCCCGAAGTCGAGCCGCCGGTGATGATCAGCGTGTCGATCTTGTGGAAGGTCAGCAGCGACCACAGGTTGGTTTCGAAGAACGGGCTGGCCATGCGCTTGTGCATGACGATGTCGCCAGCCTGCACATCGGCGCGGGGGTCGAACTGGGCGCGCTCGGAACCGTGCTTGATGTTCTGCAGTGAGTCCGGCGTGTTGGTGCGGGTGCCCCAGGTGCCGGCGTCTTCGCCCGACTCCAGGTAGGCCACATAGGTCCACACCACCGGCAGGCCGAGCGCGCGCACCTGCGCCGACAGCGCATTGATGTGTTCGATCTGGCGCGGGTCGGTCTCATACGCGGTCTTGAACGCGTCCATGTCGGTATAGGCGCGTTGCACATCGATGTTGACGATGGCCGGGCGCGCGCCGAAACCAAACTTGGCGCGGTTGGGGTTGGCCTTGACCTGCTCCCAGTACTGGCGGGCGGTGAGGTTGGACGTTTCCATCACGGGCATGGGGTCTCTCCGTTGCAGTAGTGGGGATCAGGCAGCCGAAGCGCGCGCGCGTTCGTCGCGCACGAGCGTTGCGGCCAGCAGGGCCAGCACGATCAGCGCGCAGATCAGGCTGAAAGCGATGTGGTAGCTCTTGGTGATGTCGAAGATCTTGGCCGTTACCCAGATGCCGAGGCCGGCGGTGGTCGCATCGAGCAGGGTGATGGTGCCGAGGATCTTGCCGGCCGAACTCAAGCCGAAGGCATTGACCGCGAGCAACTGGATCATCGTGTACAGGCCGCCCCAACCCAGCCCGAACAGGGCCAGCGAATACCAGATCAGGTCGGCGCGCATCGTTGCCAGGATCAGCGCACCGGCAGCCATGATGCTCAGGTTGAGCAGGAATACGCGCTTGGCCGGCAATATGTCGGCGAGGAAGCCGAAGATGAATTTGCCGACCATCGCCAGGCCGAACATCAGGCCCAGGCCGTTGCCAGCGGTGGCCGGTTCGAAGCCCAGGTCGCGCATGTGCAGGAACAGGTTGGAGGCTACCGCCATGATCGAGAAGAAGGTGGTCATCGCCACGAAGGCCAGCACCCAGAAGGTGCGGGTACGCATTGCCTGTTGGTAGCTCAGGTCCGGGAGCGAGGCGGCGGCCGGCTTGCCTGCTGCCGCCTTGGCGGCCAGCGTATCCGCGCCCCAGGGCTGGATACCGCCCGGGCGCGGGCTGCGCACGAACAGGAAGGCGATGACCAGGAAGGCCAGCGGAATCGCGGCTTCCCACAGCAGCGCAGCGCGCCAGTCCATGCTCTGCATCAAGTGCACGCCGAGTTTGGGGAACACCATGCCGCCGAGGCTGGTACCAACCAGGGCAATGCCGATCGCGGTGCCGCGATGGGTGGCAAACCACTGCGAGACGAAGATCACCGCGACGTTCAAGCCGGCGGCGACCAGCACCGCGGCAAAACCGACGTGGATCCAGTACAGGTGGGCCAGCGAGTGGATGTGCGCATAAGCCGCATACAGCGCCGCCAGCAGCGCGATACCCGCCAGCACCAGCTTGCGCGGACCGACCTTGTCGATCAGTGCACCCAGGAACGGTGCCATCCAGCCGGCCAGCACCAAGGTGATCAGGTCGCGCAGCTTGAGCTCGCTGCGGGTCCAACCGAAGTCCTTGAGCAGGGATTCGTCAAAGGCGGTCAGGCCGGTCACGGTCAAGCCGTTGGAGACCAGCAACACCAACATTCCCACTACCGCCATCAACCACGGGTAATAACGCTTCATCAAAGCACCTCAATCGTTTGGGTTACGGCAGGTAGATACGCCGGTGGGGGATTTCCGCCTCCGGCGTTGACCGGGGACGAATGGCATGCCTACACTTTGTCCGGACAAAGTGTGCCACAGTCTTTTACCCGGGAGGAAGCCATGCAAACCGTCATCGTCCTGTTCAACCTCAAAGCCGGCGTCAGCCGTGAGGAATACGAGGCCTGGGCACGTGCCAGCGACCTGCCGGTGGTCAATGCGCTGCCGTCGGTGGAGAAATTCGAGGTACTCAAGGCCAGCGGTCTGTTGATTGGTGAAGGCAGCTCCCCGTACGACTACATCGAGCTGATGCGCATTCCGGACATGGCTGCGTTCGGCGCTGACCTCGCTGATCCGGCCGTGCAGGCCGGTGCAGCGCAGTTCCAGCAATACGCTGACAATCCGTTGTTCATCCTCACCAGCGCGCTGTAAGCGCACAAGGAACATTGGTCATGGCTCGTTTCCCCGAATTGCAGGGCAAAGTCGCCCTCATCACCGGCGCCGGCCGCCGCGCCGGCCTGGGCGAGGGCATTGCCCGCCGCCTGCTGCAGGAAGGCTGCAAGGTGGTGCTGACCGACATCGGCAAGGTGCGTGGCGCCGAAATGCCGGTCACCGCGGTCGGCACCGACGAGGAAATGGCGCAGGTGGCCGCCGAGCTGGCTGCCAGCACCGGCGGCGAATGCGTGGCGATGGCCCTGGACGTGCTGGAAGAGGCGCAGGTCGAGGCCGTGGTCAAGGCCACGGTGGAACGCTTCGGCCGCCTCGACATCCTGGTCAACAACGCAGGCATCGGCTATCTGATGAAGTCGCTGGTCGACATCGAGGCCAAGGAATGGGACGCGGTGCTGGGTGTGAACCTGCGCGGCGCCTTCCTGACCATCAAGCATGCCGGCCGCCAGATGATCGCCCAGGGCGGCGGCCGCATCGTCAACATCGCCTCGCAGGCGGCCAAGTCGGCGTTCCCGCATGCGGCGGCCTATTGCTCGTCCAAGCATGGCCTGGTCGGCCTGACCCGGGTGGCATCGCTGGAACTGGCCGGGCACGGCATCAACGTCAATGCGGTCTGCCCCAACCACGTCACCACCGGCCTGGGCGCGTGGCAGAACGAATACTTCGCCGAGAAGCAGGGCAAGAGCGTGGAGCAGTATCTGGCCGACATGCGTGCGCGCATCCCGGCAGGTCGTCCCGGCCTGACCTCGGACACTGCGGCGGCAACGGCCTTCCTGTGTTCGGACGATGCGGTCTACATCACCGGTGAGGCGATCAATGTTTCGGGTGGTGAGGAGAACCATTGAGGTAGGGGCTTTCCCGGCCACCGTGAAAATCGTCATTCCCGACCAACTCTCAGATCGTCATTCCCGCGAAGGCGGGGTTTTCAACCGACGAATGTCGGGTCATCGCTCTGGCCTTTGACTTCCACGGCAAAGGCGAAAGCGCAAAGGCGAAGAGCGAAGAGCGATTCCCGCCTCCGCGGGAATGACGGCACAAGAACAGAAGCAGCAAAGCAGAAGCAGCAAAGCAGAAGCAGCAAAGCAGAAGCAGCAAAGCAGAAGCAGCAAAGCACACCACCACGCACCCCCATAAACGTACCGAGATTGCCATGTCCAAACCCGTCTACCAGTGGCCCAACAACGCACGCCTGGCCTTGTCGGTGGTCGTCAACGTCGAAGAGCTGTCCGAGTACAACGTCGGCCAGGGTGACAAGATCACCGAGCCGGTGGACGAGCTGCATGTGACCCTGTCCAAGCCGGTGCGCAATTACGGCAACGAGTCCAATTACCGCTACGGCGTCAACGAAGGCCATGCGCGCGTGGCCGCGCTGCTGGACAAGTACAACGTCACCAGCACCTATACCGCTGCCGCGGTATCGCTGGAGCGCGCCCCGGAAATCGCCGACTACCTGCGTGGCAGCCGCCATGAGGTGTGCTCGCACGGCCACCGCTGGATCCACCAGTTCCGCTTCAACGAGGAACAGGAACGCCAGTTCATCCGCGATGCCGCTGACAGCATCGAGAAGACCACCGGCGTGCGTCCGGTTGGCTGGCTGTCGCGCTACCTGCATACCGCCTCCACCCGTCGCCTGCTGCAGGAAGAAGGCTTCCTGTACCACATGGACGACTACTCGGCCGATGCGCCGTTCTGGGGCGAGGTCGATGGCACTGACAAGCCAATGATCGTGGTGCCGTACCAGCTCGACACCAACGACATGAAGATGTGGGTGGCCCCGTCCTACCTGCCCAAGGACTGGCTGGATTACGCCATCGACAGCTTCGACACGCTGTACGCCGAAGGCGAGCACAGCCCCAAGGTGATGTCGCTGGGCCTGCACCTGCGCATCATCGGCCGCCCGGGCCGCATCGGTGCGTTCGAGAAGTTCCTGCAATACGTCGCGCAGAAGCCGGGCACCTGGTATGCCACCCGCCGGCAGATCGCCGAGCACTTCGCCAGCCAGGTGGGTGCGGCATGAGCGCAGCACTGAGCACGCCGCGCCGCTGCCTGTTGTTCGTGCCGGGCTCGCGCCCGGAGCGTTACGCCAAGGCCGTGGCCACCGGCGCCGACCAGGTCTGCATCGATCTGGAAGATGCGGTTGCGCCGGGTGACAAGGAAAGCGCACGCGCCTCGCTGTTCGCCTTCCTTGCCGAGCTGCCGCAGACCCGCAGCGAGATCGGCCTGCGCATCAATCCGCTGTCCAGCGCGCTGGGCCAGGCGGATCTGCAGGCACTGGCCGCCTCCGGCCTGAAGCCGGCTTTCGTGATGCTGCCCAAGGTTGAAACCGTGGCCGAACTGCAGCAGGCCGATGCCGCGCTGGCAGCCATCGATACCGTCTTCATCGCCCAGATCGAAACCCCGAAGGGGCTGCTGGATGCACGCGCGCTGGCCACCGCCATCCCGCGCCTGCAGGCACTGATGTTTGGTGGCTTCGACTACATCGTTGCATTGCGTGGCCGCGCCAGCTGGGAGAGCTTCTTCCATCCGCGCGTGCAGCTGGCAACGATTGCCGCCGAAGCCGGCGTCGGCTGCATGGACGTGCCCTACCTCGATATCAAGGACGAAGCCGGCCTGGTCCAGGAAACCGAGCGCGTGATCGACCTCGGCTTCACCGCCAAGGCCGCCATCCACCCGGCCCAGGTCGACCCCATCCAGAACGCCTATCTACCCACCGCCGCCGAGTACGACCGCGCCCAGCGCGTGGTTGCCGCGCTGGCGGCCAGCGGCGGCGAGGCCATCCAGCTCGACGGCAAGCTGGTGGACCGCCCCATCGAAATCGCAGCCGAGCGTGCCATCGCGCTCGGTGCGCTCGGCGTCCGCGCCGGCTGAGCACACCGCTTCATTGAACGCCTGATCACACCCCTCTTTGACCAAGCTGCGCCCAGCGCCAGCCCAACCCGCACCAAAAGGACATTGTCATGGTTCAGAACGTCAAGCAGATCTCCGAAAACCGCTTCCGCGAAACCTTCGGCCGTTACTACGAAGAGTTCAATGTTGGCGACATCTACGAGCACCGCCCCGGCCGCTCCATCACCGAAACCGACAACACCTGGTTCACCCTGCTGACGATGAACACCCATCCGATGCACTTCGACAAGGAGTACGCCAAGGCCTCGGAGTTCGGCAAGGTGATCGTCTGCTCGCCGTTCACGGTGGCGCTGATGGTCGGCATGAGCGTCACCGACGTCAGCCAGAAGGCCGTGGCCAACCTGGGCTGGAGCGACATCAAGATGACCCACCCGCTGTTTGTCGGCGACACCCTGGTGGCCGAGTCCAAGGTGCTGGACAAGCGCGAATCCAAGTCGCGCCCGGGCGCCGGCATCGTCACTGTGCAGACCGACGGTTTCAACCAGGACGGCAAGCTGATCTGCAGCTTCAGCCGCACCATGCTGATCGCCAAGCGCGGCCACTCGGTGGAAGACAAGGTCAACTACTGAGGAGCCGATGATGAGCACCGAACTGGAACAACTGTGGGGCCCGGACGAAGAGCAGGCATTGCTCGACTCGATTGACAACTGGGTGGAGAAATCCGTCGCGCCCATCGCACAGGAGTACGACCAGGAAGACAAGTACCCGCATCACCTCGTTGAGGAGATGAAGGACCTGGGCCTGTTCGGTGCCACCATTTCGCCCGAATACGGCGGCCTGGGCCTGCCGGCGCGCATCTACGCCAAGATCGTGATCAAGGTATCGGCGGTGTGGATGGCGCCGACCGGCATCTTCAACTCGCACCTGATCATGGCCGCGGCCATCGAGCGTTGCGGTACCGAAGAGCAGAAGCGCAAGTACCTGCCGCGCATGGCCACCGGCGAGCTGCGTGGCTCGCTGGGCCTGACCGAGCCCAACGCCGGCACCGACCTGCAGGCGATCCGCAGTGTTGCCAAGCGCGAGGGTGACCATTACGTCATCAACGGCGCCAAGACCTGGATCACCAATTCCATGTATGGCGACATGGTGTTGCTGCTGGTCAAGACCGACCCGGAGGCGCAGCCGCGCCACAAGGGCATGACCATGTTCATCGCCGAGAAGGGCGAGGGCTTCATCGTCGCCAAGAAGCTGAAGAAGTCCGGCTATCGCGCCATCGACACCTGCGAGCTGGTGTTCCAGGACTACAAGGTGTCCGCTGACTGCATGTTGGGCGGCGTTGAAGGCCAGGGCTTCCAGCACGCCGTGGGCGGCCTGGAGCTGGGTCGCATCAACGTGGCCGCACGAGGCTGTGGCATCGCCGAAGGCGCGCTGCGCCTGTCGGTGCGTTATGCGCAGGAGCGCATGACCTTTGGCAAGCCGATTGCCGAGCACCAGGCCATCCAGCTCAAGCTGGGCGAGATGGCGGCCAAGGTGGAGGCATCCAAGCTGCTGATCGAGAGCGCCGCCAATGCCTACGACAAGGGTCTTCGCTGCGACATGGAAGCCGGCATGGCCAAGTACTTCGCCACCGAGACCGGCGCCTACTGTGCGCAGGAAGGCATGCGCATCTTTGGCGGCTACAGCTATTCGGTGGAATACGACATCGAGCGTTTCTACCGCGATGCCATGTTGATGTGCATTGGTGAAGGCACCAACGAAATGCAGCGCATCATCATCGCCAAGCAGCTGGTGGCAAGAAACAAGATCTAACGCTCAAAGCCCCTCTCCCTCCGGGAGAGGGGTTGGGGTGAGGCAAGCTCTACAAGCAGAGCAAGAAGTCTCAAAGCCCCTCTCCCGCCTGCGGGAGAGGGGTTGGGGTGAGGGGAAGCTCTACAAGCAGAGCAGGAAGTCTCAAAGCCCCTCTCCCGCTTGCGGGAGAGGGGTTGGGGTGAGGGGAAGCTCTACAAGCAAAAGCTGCAGAGCTCCCCCTCATCCGCCCCCCGCCTTCGCGGGGGCAGGCTCTTCGGGCACCTTCTCCCGCATGCGGGAGAAGGGACAAAGCACTAGCAACAGCAACAGCAACAGCAACAGCAACAGCCAAAGCCAAAGCCAAAGCCAAGGCCAAAGCCAAGGCCAAAGCCAAAGCCAAGGCATCCCTTCACCGCGGTCCTCAACCGCCGCGGTGCTTTTTACAAACCAGAGGCCACACATGAAAGACCTTCCCCTGCAGGGATTACGCATCCTTGCCGTCGAACAATACGGTGCCGGCCCCTATGGTTCGATGCACCTGGCCGACCTCGGCGCCGAAGTCATCAAGATCGAATCCCCGCCGGGCGGCGATGTGTCGCGCGCCACCGGCCCGTACTTCCTGGGCGAAGGCGACAGCCTGTTCTTCCAGACCTTCAACCTCAACAAGCGCTCGCTGCGGCTGGACCTGAAAGCCGCCGAAGGCCGCGAGGTATTCGAGAAGCTGGTCGCCAGCGCCGATGCCGTGCTCAACAACCTGCGCGGTGACCAGCCCGGCAAACTCGGCCTGGACTACGCCACGCTCAGCAAGCTCAACCCGAAGATTGTCTGCGCCCACTTGTCCGCCTATGGCCGCGACAACGAGCGCGCCGCATGGCCGGGCTACGATTACCTGATGCAGGCCGAAGCCGGCTTCATGGCGCTCACCGGCGAGCCGGATGCACCGCCAGCACGCTTCGGCCTGTCCATGGTCGATTTCATGACCGGCACCACCCTGTCGATGGGCCTGCTGGCCGCCATCATCGGCGCCATGCGTACCGGCCAGGGCCGAGATGTCGATGTCAGCCTGTTCGACGTGGCCCTGCACCAGCTCAGCTACCCGGCGACCTGGTATCTCAACGAAGGCCACCGCACCGAGCGCCTGTCGCGCAGCGCGCACCCGTCCACCGTGCCATGCCAGGTCTACCGCACCGCCGATGGCTGGGTGATGGTGATGTGCATGCTTGAGAAGTTCTGGCAGACCTTCGTCGAAGGCATCGGCAACCCGGCCTGGGCCGCCGAGCCGCGCTTTGCCAACTTCGCCTCGCGTCGCGACGTACGCGAGGAGCTGACCGTGCTGGTCGATGCCATCCTCAGCACCCAGCCGAGCGCGCACTGGACCCAGCTGTTCGCCGGACGCATTCCGATCGCGCCGGTGCTGGATATCGCCCAGGCACTGGACAACCCCTATGTGCGCGACGTCGACATGCTGCAGGATGTCGAGCATGCAAAGGGCACGCAGCGCCTGCTGCGCAACCCGATCAAGCTCGACGGCCAGCGCCTGAGCGGCACCGCTTGCCCGCCGCTCAACGCCGATGCCGACGCGCTGCTGCGCGAGCTGGGCTACAACGATGCAGACCGCGCGCGCCTGCTGGGCGCGTGAGGCAACGGAGCCGATGATGAAGCTTGAAGGTGTACGCGTACTTGATCTGTCGCTGTTCCTGCCGGGGCCGCACCTGACCATGGTGATGGCCGACCACGGCGCCGACGTGATCAAGATCGAACCGCCCAGCGGCGAACCGGTACGCGAGGTCGGCCTGAAGCAGGCCGGGGCCAGCACCTGGTTCCGCAACACCCATCGCGGCAAACGCTGCATCGTGCTGGATCTGAAAAGCGCCGACGGCAAGGCGGCGTTCGCCAAACTGGTGGCGTGGGCCGATGTGGTGGTGGAAGCATTTCGCCCCGGCGTCGCCAAGCGCCTTGGCATCGACTACGCCAGCTGCAAGGCGATCAATCCCAAGCTGGTGTACTGCTCGATCAGCGCCTTCGGCCAGACCGGGCCCAAGGTCAACCGCCCCGCCCACGATCTGGCCATGCAGGCCGATACCGGCGTGGTCAGTTTGAATCGCGCGCCAGATGGCACCCCGGCCATGCCGCATATGCCGGTGGCCGACATGGCCGGCTCGTTGATGGCGCTGAACGGCATCCTGATGGCCTTGTTCCGCCGCGAGCGCACGGGCGAGGGCGACTACATCGATCTATCGATGCAGGACGCCTTGATGGCGTGGTTGCCGAACGTGCTGGGCCCGCCGTTCGCGCTGGGCCGCGATCCGGTGATCAAGGAAGAGCGCAGCTGGGGTGGCAATGCGCTGTACAAGCTCTACCGCTGCGCCGACGACCGCTGGATCGCGCTGGGCGGTGCCGAGCACAAGTTCGCCGAAAACCTGCTCAATGCGCTGGGCCGCGCCGACCTGATCCACCTTTGCCACCTGCCACCGGGCAGTGCCCAGGACCCGGTCAAGGACTTCCTGGCCGAAACCTTTTCCCGCCGCACCCTGGTGGAATGGACGCTGTTCCTGCACGACATCGACGTGTGCTGGGCGCCAGTGAAAACGCTGACCGAAGCCTTCAATGATCCGCATACGCGCGCGCGTGAGATGGTCTGGACCGATGCGCAGGGTGGTACCCACCTGGGCATACCGATCAAGTTCGCCAACGAGCCGGGGCGGATCAACCCGCAGCTGGATGACGTCGGTCAGTCCACCGCAGCCGTTCTGGCAGAACTAGGTCTCTAGCAAGCATAAAGGCGCTGCAAGAACCTGCTCCCTCCCTTGCGCGACGCGCAGGGGAGGGTTGGGGAGGGGCGCTTTTGATTCAAACCCCACCCAAAAACTCAGGCGTCGCTGCCAATATCGCTGGTTTCATCGGTCACGCTGGCCGCATGGCGGCGGCGCTGCGCGATTTGCCGCGACTTGGCCTCGATGGCCTCGTTGTCGCGCTTGTTCTTGCGGTACAGCGCATAGCCAATCAGGCCCAGGCCAACGGCCGCAACGGCGACGGTAGCGGTGGGGTTGCGCTTGGCGACGCGGGTGACGGCACGGCCGCCGGTCTTCATCGCACCAATGGCGGCACCGGTCTTGAGCCATTCGGCGGCGCTGGAACCACCGTGCTTGATGTTGCCACCGGCGCTGTTGACCAGTTCCAGTGCACGCTCCAGTGCCGGGCCGGTGATATCGCTGAACTTGCTCATGTGGGGACTCCATGTAGATGAGGGCCAGACCCTCATTCTTACCAGAGGGCCGTGTACGGGATGTTAGCCGGGAAGCGCTGGGTGCGGTGGTGGAAGGCTGAAGCTGAAGTAACGGCAACGGCAACGGCAACGGCAACGACGGCAAGCGGCAAGCGGCAAGCGGCAAAAGCTACCCCTCCCCAACCCTCCCCTGCGCTGCGCGCAAGGGAGGGGGCCAAAGCAGTTGCGCTGCATCTGACAGGTTGCCAGGACCCACCCCCTCCCTTGCGCGCAGCGCAGGGGAGGGTTGGGGAGGGGTGCTTTTGTGTTTGCTCTCGCTCTCGCTTCTGCTTTTGCCAAACCCCAGTCACGTCCCCCGCGGCTTCGCTCTATGCGTGGCGGTAGCGCTCCACGGATCATCCGGCCACGGATGTCGCGGATAGCGCCCCTTCATTTCCTTCTTCACCTCGGCATAGGTGTTCTGCCAGAAGTTGCGCAGGTCACCGGTCACCTGCAAAGGCTTTCCACCCGGCGACAGCAGATGCAACAACAGCGGCACACGCCCATCGGCAATGCGTGGGGTATCAGCCAGGCCAAACAGCTCCTGCAGCTTCACCGCCAGTACCGGTGGGCGCGGATTGACGCCGTCATCATCCAGCGCGTATTCGATGCGCCGTTCCATTCCAGAAGGCACGCTGATACGGGTCGGCGCATGACGATCCACCAGCTGCCGCTTGCTCCAGTCGATGCCGGACTTCAGTGCCTCGCCCAGCTCTTCCTCGGACAAGGCTTCCAGCCGCGTCTTGCCGTTGAATGCTGGCAGCAGCCAATCATCCAGTGTCTCAAGCAAGGCCGTGTCGGATAGATCGGGCAGCTCCAGTTCCGGCATCCACTTTCTGAGTCCCATCACCCGCCAGCGCCATTGCTGCAGGTTTTCGGTCCAGGGCAAAGCGTCCAGCCCCAGTTCGTGCACCGCATCGGTAAGCGCGCGTGCGGCGCGCGCCGGGTCCACCTGGCCGGCCGGGCGGCTGTCCAGCACGATGCGCTCGAAGCTGGATTCGCGACGTGCTTCCAATGCACGCTTGGTGCTGTTCCAGCGCACTACGTCCTGGGTCTTGAAGCGCTCGGGGAAGTCGCGGCGCAGGCGTTGTTCGTCCACCGGAGCCGCGCGCAGGATCAAGGCATCGCGCGGGTCATGGCGCAGTTCGCTGATCACCAGCCAGGGTTCGCCGCGCAGGTCGCTGTTGTCGAATTGGCGTGCGCTGCGGCCATTGGCCAGCTGGTAGCGCTGTGGATCGTTGGGGTGCTGGCTGGCAATGCGGTCGGGGAAGGCATGGGCGAGCAGGTCGCCGAGCTCATGCGCTTCGATATCGGCTGGCGGCGTCGCATCGCAACGCAGGCGCCGGCGCCATTGTTTGGCGGCGGCATCAATCGCAGTCAGTCCACCGCGATTGGCGTCGTAAGGCGCACGGCCATTGCGGAAGGCTGCCAGTGCGCGCCAACGTGCGGCGAGTGCATCACCGCCCTGGCGCAATGGGTCGCGGGCTTCCAACAGGGCGGCTATATCTGCCGCCAAGGCCTGCTCGCGCGGATTGCCGGCAGACAGCAGCATCGCCGCCATGCGCGGATGCGTGCCCATCGCCAGCATGCGTTTGCCCAATGCGGTGATGGTGTTGTCCGCACTCAAGGCGCCGAGCCGCTGAAGCAGTTCGCGCGCGGCCGAGAGTGCGCCGCTCGGCGGTGGATCGACGAAGCGCAGATCGTCGCTGCCCCAGGCCGCCAGTTCCAGCGCGAGCCCGGCCAGTTCCACCTGCGCCATTTCCGGGCGGCGCTGCGACTCCAGTCGCTGCGATTGCGGCCACAGCCGCCACGCCCAGCCGGCAGCCACACGACCGGCGCGGCCGGCGCGCTGGTCGGCCGAGGCCTGCGAGATGGTCACCGCATCCAGCCGCGAGAAACCGCTGTTGGGGTCGTAGCGCGGCTCGCGCGCCAGGCCGGCATCAATCACCACACGCACGCCGGGCAGGGTGACCGAGGATTCGGCCACGTTGGTGGCCAGCACCACACGGCGGCGGCCGTCGGGATCGGGCTGCAGCACGCGGGTCTGTTGTTCGATGGGCAGCTCGCCGTGGAGGGGGAGGACGTCATAGCCTTCTCCCGCCGGGAGAAGAGCCTGTCCCCGCGAAGGCGGGGATGGCCGAACGCCGGATGAGGGTGCGGGCGAAGCCTCCGGCAATGGGACAGAGCGGGTGGCTGCGCCACCTACCCTCTCCCCAACGCCTCCCCCTGAGGGAGAGGGGCTCAGAGCGGCCTGCACTCTGGCAATCTCGCGCTGCCCTGGCAGGAACACCAGCACGTCGCCGGGATGCTGGGCCACGGCCTGTTCCACCGCGCGGCGAGTCTGTGCTTCCAGGGTTTCGTCGCGTCGTGGCGGGAAGTGGCTGACGTCCACCGGGTAGCTGCGGCCTTCGCTGGACAGGCGCGGCGCGTCCAGGAACTGCGCCAGCCGCTCACCGTCCAGGGTGGCTGACATCACCACGATGCGCAGGTCATCGCGCAGCTGCGATTGCACGTCCAGCGCCAATGCCAGGCCGAGGTCGGCCGACAGGTGGCGTTCGTGGAATTCGTCGAACAGCACCGCACCCACACCTTCCAGCAGCGGGTCGTCCTGCAGCATGCGGGTCAGGATGCCTTCGGTGACCACCTCGATGCGGGTACGCGCCGAGACCTTGTTCTCGAAGCGGATGCGGTAGCCAACGGTCTCGCCGACGGGTTCGCCCAGCTGCCGGGCCATGAAGGTGGCAGCGCTGCGTGCCGCCACCCGGCGCGGCTCCAGCATGATGATCTTGTTGCCGTGCAGCCACGGCGCGTCCAGCAGCGCCAGCGGCACCTGCGTGGTCTTGCCGGCGCCGGGCGGCGCTTCCAGCACCAGCCGCGGCTGCGTGGCCAGCTGCCGGAGGATGTCGGGGAGCAGGGAAGTGATGGGGAATGCAGTTGCCATCGCTGCATTGTAGAAGCCGCGCGCCAGATGCGCCGCCGCAAACCCGTAGCCCGGGTAAGCGCAGCGCACCCGGGGCTCTTCGCGGAGTCATTGGGTACCTCGCACAGAGCCCCCGGGTGCGCTGCGCTTACCCGGGCTACGGGGCTCCGTTCATGCTGCACAGGGCTCGCCTGCGGCCAAACCTCTACAATTCCCTGTTCCTGCCTCACCGCACCCAGCTCAATGCAACTGATCGACATCGGCGCCAACCTCACCCACGAATCCTTTGATCGCGACCTGGACGCGGTGCTGGAGCGCGCCAAAGCCGCCGGCGTGGTGCAGATGGTGATCACCGGTGCCAGCCGTGAGCACTCGCCGATGGCCTTGGCGCTGGCGCAGCGACACCCCGGTTTCCTGTACGCCACCGCGGGCGTGCATCCGCATCACGCCAGCGAGTACACCGACGAATGCGATGCGGAAATGCGCGCACTGCACGCACACCCGGAAGTAGTGGCGGTGGGCGAATGTGGCCTGGATTTCAATCGCGATTTCTCGCCGCGCCCGGCCCAGCGCAAGGCCTTCGAACGCCAGCTGCAGATCGCCAGCGAGAACGGCAAGCCGCTGTTCCTGCACCAGCGCGATGCGCACGATGATTTCATCGCGATGATGAAGAACTTCGACGGCAAGCTTGGCCCGGCAGTGGTGCACTGCTTCACCGCCGAGCGTCGTGAGTTGTTCGATTACCTGGACCGTGACTGGTACATCGGCATCACCGGCTGGCTCTGCGATGAGCGCCGCGGTGCGCACCTGCGTGAACTGGTCAAGCACATCCCGGCCGAGCGCCTGATGATCGAGACCGATGCGCCCTACCTGCTGCCGCGCACGATGCGGCCGCTGCCCAAGGACCGCCGCAACGAGCCGGCCTTCCTGTCGCATATCGTCGAGGAACTGGCCCGCGACCGTGGCGAAGACGTGGCATTGACTGCTGCCAACGCCACCGCTGCAACCCGTGCGTTCTTCCGCCTGCCGCCAGTGTGAAACGGGGGCTGCAATGCAGCCCCGCCTGATCAGCGCTTGACCAGTTCCACCCGCCGGTTGCTGGCGCGGCCGGCCTCGCTGGCGTTGTCGGCGACCGGCTTGTCCTGGCCCCAACCACGCGCCTGCAGCCGTGCCGGTGCGATGCCGGCGGCGGCAAGGCTGGCCACCACCGAAGCGGCGCGCGCGTCGGACAGTTGCTGGTTGTGTGCCGCATTGCCGCTGTTGTCGGTGTGGCCCTCCACCGACAGCTGCAATGCAGGGTCCTGCTTGAGCACGGCCAGCACCTGCTCCAGCTGTGGCTGCGAGTCGGGCAGGATCTGCGCCTGGTCGGTGGCGAAGTTGACCTGGATGGCGACCCGCCCCTGGCTGTCAAGCTGCTGCTTCAACGCCGCTGCGGGCAGCAGGGCCGCGGTCTGCTGCAAGCCCTTGCGCTCAACCACCACCCAGCCTGCGCTCAGGTACTCCAGCCGGGCATGTACCCAGATCTGGCGACCGTCGGGCAGATCGGCGCGGTAGACCACCAGGTCGAAATCATCCCAGTTGTAGCCGGCGCTGCCCGAATAGGCTGAACGCACCGACTCCGGTACCGACTCGGCCTGGGCTTTCGGAATGCGGCCATCGAACACCGTGGTTGCGTTGACCGTTGCCATCATCGCCTCGAGGTTGCGGCGTACCTCGTGCAGCGAATACGCGCGCTCGGGCTTGTCGAAATCGGCCGCCCAGAGCTTGCCCTCAACCTGCTCGAAGTGATCACCGGTCCAGAAGGGGAAACGGTCGAAGTCACGCTGGAGCGGCTTGTTGCGGTCGTTGTAGCCGGCCGGCAGGCTGAGATGGGGAAAACTGTCGGACCAATGGGCGGTCGGCGTGAACGGCACTTCTTCCAGCACCACCATGCCGGCATGCAGGTCATCCAGCGAAAGCTGCACCCAGATGTTGCGCTGGGGCTGGCGGATCACCCATACCGAGGTGGGGGCGTCGGCGCCGTTGTTGACCGCATCGATGAAGCCGCCGCCAATCTCATCCTCCAGCTGCGGCCCGTAGTAGATATCACGGTGCTCGGGGCCTTCAAATACCTTGCTGGCACCGGCGGCGCTGAGCAGGGTATCGAGATTGCGCTCCAGCTCCAGCGCGGAGAAGCTCTTGCCCGCACTGCTGGGGACCACGATCTGCGCAGACCAGCTGGGGCCTTCCACCCAATGCACGCCGTCGCCCATGCGCAGCGGAAAGCGCGCCCAGGCACGCACATGGGGCGCATTGAGGGGTTCATAGCCCTGCGGCAGGCCGAAGAAAGGCAGCGCGCCGAGTGGCTTGTCGGTCGTGGCGATGCGGCTGATATCGAAGGGCACCACGGCGACGGGCTTGCCCTCGCGGTCCTGCAGGCCGCCGACAGTGGCCGCGGCCGCGTTGTCGGTTGCCGCCGGCGTCGTGTCGACGACAGCGGCCGGTGTCGTTGCGGCAGCGTTTGTTTCAGGCTCGCTGCGGCTGCAGGCCAGCAGCAACATGCTTACGGCGCAGCCCAAGGCCAGCGCTGGGTACTTTTTCATCTCGATCCTTCGCGTGTACATCCCCTGTAGCGGCGAAGATAAACCACCGCGGTGAACGCTGCATGCGCTCACCGCGGTGGCAGTTCAGCCGGCGCGCTGTGCCTCGTAGGCCTGCAGGTGGCAATACGCGGCCTGCAGCAGCGGCGCGGACTGGCCGGCGGCAAGCGCGCGGCCCAGCATGTCACCGACGATATGTGCCGCTTCCACCCGCTGCCCCGCCTCCAGGTCGCGCAGCATCGAGGCCTTGATCGGTGAGCCTGGCTTGGTGATGGCGCCCAGTGCAATTTCCTGTGCCTTCGCTGGAATCGGCTGCCCGGCCTGTGTGGCCACGGCCAGGCACTCGTCGTACAGGGCCTGCATGAAGGCAGTGCCGTGGTCGCTGGCGACGATAGTGCCAACGTTGGCGCGCATCAGGCAGGTGCCGGCGGCCAACGCGGTCAGGAAGGTGTATTTGATCCATTGCTCCAGGGCGATATCGGCCGAGGCGACATGGTCGATGCCGGCCTGTTCGCAGGCCTTGGCAAGTGCGCTGACGCGGGCGCTGTCGGTGTCGCCATCACGTTCGCCGAAGGTCAGCTTGGCCGGCTTGTCCAGATGCAGCACGGCGCCATCGTCGGCCTTGGTTGCACTGATGAAGCACAGCCCGCCAAGCACGTGCTCGCGCCCGAAGCGTGCGTCCAGTGCGGTGTAATGGCGCAGGCCGTTGAGGATGGGCAGCACCGTGGTGTGGGCGCCTACTGCCGGTGCGATGGCCTCGATCGAGCTGTCCAGGTCATAGGCCTTGCAGCTGAGGATGACCAGGTCGAAGGGGCGCTGCTGCGCAAGCTGCGGCAGTGACTCGGCGGTGACGTGGGCGACCGCGAAGGCGGCGTCGCCGAGCGGGCTGCGGATCACCAGGCCATCGCGGTCCAGCTGCGCGGCACGGTTGGGTCGCACCAGGAAGGTGACATCAATGCCGGCCTGGGCCAGCCGGCCACCAAAGTAACCGCCAGTGCCACCGGCACCGAGAATCAGGATGCGCATCAGCTTGGATATCCATCAACGAAGGGGAGTGAAGACATCATAGGTGTTCGGCGTGCGGTTGATGTTGTGGGAGCGGCGTAAGCCGCGAAGCTGTTCCCCTCCCTTTGCCGAAGGCAAGGGGGTGAAGAAGGCCTGCTTGCGCGCCATTGGCGCGCGGCCTGATGAACGACCGAAGGCTATGCCTTCGGGCCGGACGGGTTGGGGAGGGGGTGTGCTTTTGGCTTTTGGATCTTTTGCTTCGCGGCTTACGCCGCTCCCACAAGAACCAAAGCAAAGAGCCAAGAAAAAAGGCGCCTTGCGGCGCCTTCTTTCAGCTGCGCAGGCCTACGCCCCGGCGCAGCAGCCACAGGGCCAATGCGGTGAGCGCGGCAACAAAGCCCAGCATCAATGCATACGACACCCACAACGGCACGTCGCTGCTGCCCAGCAGGCCGTAGCGGAACGCATTGACCATGTAGAAGATCGGATTGGCATGGGTCATCGCCTGCGCCCAGCCCGGCAACAGCGTCACCGAGTAGAACACGCCGCCCAGGTAGGTCAGCGGGGTCAGGATGAAGGTCGGCACGATTGCCACGTCATCGAACTTCTTTGCATAGACGGCATTGATGAAGCCGGCCAGCGAGAAGATGGTCGCGCCCAGCAGCACCGTGCTCAGCGTTACCAGCGGGTGCGGGATGCGCACCGGGGTGAAGAACATGGCGATGATCAGCACGATCACGCCGACCATCAGGCCACGCAGCACGGCGCCGGCCACATAACCCCACAGGATCACCCAGTTGGGCATCGGGCTGACCAGCAGTTCCTCGACATGGCGGCCGAACTTGGCACCGAAGAACGAGGAGCTGATGTTGCCGTAGCTGTTCTGGATCACGCTCATCATCACCAGGCCCGGCACGATGAACTGCATGTAGCTGTAGCCGCCCATCTGCCCGATCTTGGAGCCGATCAGGCCGCCGAAGATCAGGAAGTACAGGGTCATGGTGATGGCCGGCGGCACCAGGGTCTGGCCCCAGATGCGCAGGATGCGGTTGACCTCGCGGCGAACGATGGTGCCCAGCGCCACCCAGTTGCGGCTGCTGTCGGTCACGGGAACGGGGGTACTCATGCGGCGCTGTTCTCCAGGTTGCCGGTGAGGCGCACGAACAGCTCCTCCAGGCGGTTGCTCTTGGTACGCATCGAACGCACGCGGATGCCGGCGGCATTGAGGGCGTCGAAAACACGGTTCAGATCCATCGCGCGCGGCATGTCCAGGTCCAGCGTATGCGCGTCGGTGGCGACCAGGGTGGCGCCTTCGATCTGCGGCAGCTGGGCGGGCAGTTCACCGTCGATATCGAACAGGAAGCCTTCCACGTCGAGCTTGGCCAGCAGACCGCGCATCGGGCCCTGCTCGACGATCTGGCCGTGGTTGATGATGGCCAGGTTGCGGCACAGCTGCTCGGCCTCTTCCAGGTAGTGCGTGGTGAGGATGATGGTGGTGCCGGCGGCGTTGATTTCCTGCAGCGTCTTCCACATGTCGCGGCGGATCTCGATGTCCACGCCGGCGGTGGGTTCGTCCAGGATCAGCAGGCGCGGCTGCGTCATCATCGCGCGGGCGATCATCAAGCGCCGCTTCATGCCGCCGGACAGGGTACGGCTCATCATCTGTGCCTTGTTCCACAGGTGCGCGCGCTTGAGCTCCTGTTCGGCGCGGACCTCGGCTTCGGCACGCGGAATCCCGTAGAAGCCGGCGTAGTTGACCAGGATGTCGAAGGGCTTCTCGAACAGGTTGAAGTTGATTTCCTGCGGCACCAATCCGATCAGGCGCATGGTTGCGCTGCGGTTGGCCACCAGGTCACTGCCGAACACCTGCACCTGGCCTTCGCTCAGGTTCACCAGTGAAGAAACGATACCGATCAGTGTCGACTTGCCGGCGCCATTGGGGCCGAGCAGGGCGAAAAAGTCGCCAGGGGCGACCTCCAGCGACACGCCCTTCAGGGCCTGTACGCCGTTGTCATAGGTCTTGCGCAGGTCGGTGATGCGCAGCGCAGCTGTGCTGGATGGGGTACGGGAGTCCAATCTCGGGCCTTCGCGCCGGGTACAGGCGTCGGATAAGTGCAGGCGGCTATTATAGGAGGCCCCGTGGTCCATACCCGGTTACACACTGTTCCCCTCCTGTGCCAATCCAATTCCCCCTCAAGCTGGTCGGCCGGCACATGCTGGCGCCCAGCATCGGCCATTACCAGTTCGTCCGTGACGACGGCCAGCCGCTGGATTTCCTGCCCGGCCAGTTCATTCAGATTCACTTCGACTACGCCGACGGCACCCCGGCCAAG
The DNA here is from genome assembly GCF_032066555.1 of Stenotrophomonas sp. Lineage (GTDB taxonomy): Bacteria > Pseudomonadota > Gammaproteobacteria > Xanthomonadales > Xanthomonadaceae > Stenotrophomonas. The sequence continues at coordinate 115,313 of NZ_DAMBKV010000010.1, read as the reverse complement.
CGCAGCTACTCGTTGGCCACCATCCACGATCACGCGCTGGGCCCGGGCGATGCGGTGGAAATCGCGGTCAGCTTCGTCCCCGGCGGTGCCGCCACAGCCCTGTTCGAGGGCATGGAACTGGGCGACCACGTCAGCGGCAGCGGCCCGTTCGGACGTTTCTGCCTGCAGCCGGGCGACCACAATGCCCGCTACCTGCTGATCGCCACCGGCACCGGCGTCACCCCGTACCGCTCGATGTTGCCGCAGCTGCGCACCGCCATGCAGGAGCGCGGCGTGGAAGTGGTGTTGCTGCAGGGCGCGCGCACGCCGGAAGAACTGCTGTACAGCGACGACTTCTATGCCTTCGCCGCCGCCAACCCGGGTTTCCGCTACCTGCCCTGCCTGTCGCGCGAGCTGCCGGAAAACCCGCATGCCGATGTCCGCAAGGGCTATGTGCAACAGCAGCTGGCCGAGATCGCGCCCGACCCGGCCCGTGACATCGCCTACCTGTGCGGCAACCCGGACATGGTCGATACCTGCGTGGAAGCGCTGAAGCAGGCCGGTCTGCCGATGCCGCAGATCCGCCGCGAGAAGTACGTCAGTAGCAAGTGATGGTTGGCAGCTGGCGTGCAGCTGCCATGTTGTTGATCCGGCCGGTCCGGCCGCTGGTTTGACGTTGGCCATATGCAGGCGCGACCCTTTCGGTCGCGCCTTTTTTCGTCATGGGCGTTGCTTTTCCGCGCCAGGCCGAGGAGCTGGCCGCCGCCGGGCGGGGTTTCATCTGTAAAGTTTGCTTGACAGCCGGGTCTGGCGGCCGCAGGATGTGTCAAGCGTGCTTTACAGGAGTTGGCCATGCGTCATTGCAGGTTTCTTGTTTGTTTCGCGCCGACGGGCTCCGTTGCCCGCCGGTGTGCTGTTGTACCGTCCGGCTCGCGGCAGCAGCTGCGAGGGGCCGAGCGATGAGCCGCAATTTTTGGACGCTTGGCATGCTGATCGCCGCCGCTGCATTCACCTTGGTCGCATGCGCGCTGCTGCTGTGGCAGCCGATGGGCGCGCAGCCGCAAGTCAGCGGCATCCTGTTTGGTATCGCCCTGGGCCTGGCAATCGCAGCACTGCTGCGCTGGCTGATGCCCGCTGGCTGCGATGCCGCCCCGGCCAAGCTGCGCAAGCGCTATACCCGCGAGGTGATGCTGGCGATGGGCGGCTATGTGGTGTTGCTGGTGCTGTCGATCCTGCTGCTCAAGCGGGTCGAGGACGGCCTGCTGCGCGCCTTGATCGCCTTGTTGCCGGTGCCACCGATGATGCTGGTGCTGCGGGCGATGATCCGCTACATCCGCGATGCCGATGAGCTGCAACAGCGCATCGAACTGGAGGCGGTGAGCTTTGCTACGGCGTTCGTTTCGTTGATCTACCTGACAGGCGGATTCCTGCAGTCGGCCAAGGTCATCGATGTGCCGTCCAACGTGGCGATGATCTGGGTGTTCCCCTTTGTCTGCCTGTCATACGGGCTGGCCAAGGCCGTGGTCGCACGGCGCTATCACTGAGCCGCGGCGATGGATAACCGATTGCGCGAGCTGCGCGAAGGCAAGGGCTGGTCGCAGGGTGAACTGGCCGAGCAGCTGGAGGTTTCCCGACAGACGGTCAATGCACTGGAGACCGGCAAGTACGACCCCAGCCTGCCGCTGGCGTTTCGCATTGCCCGGCTGTTTGAAAGCCGGATTGAAGATATTTTCTTTCCTGAAGTCACATAGCTGCCGCGCCCGCGTCTGGATGCAGGCAGATCCGTTTTTTCCTTGAACCGTGAGGGGCTGTTCCGATGATGTCCCGCAAGACCCAAACCATCCTCGCTCTGGCCGTGATCGCCGGCATTGTCGGCTACCGCCTGGTGCGGTCACCCGATACGCCTGCGCCCGCTGCCGCCGGGGCCGCGCCCGTAACGGCTGTGGCCGGCAAGCCACAGACGCTGGGCAGCTTGAACTTCCAACCCTGCAGCCTGAGCTCGGACGGCAGCCACGACAGCCTGGAAGCGCAGTGCGCCACGCTGGAAGTGCCGGAAGACCGGGCCAATCCGCAGGGCCGCAAGATCGCGCTGAACATCGCCTGGGTCGCACCGGAGAAGGAAACCGACCTGCAGCCGGACCCGGTGTTCTTCCTCGCCGGTGGCCCCGGCCAGGCGGCGGTTGCCACCTATCCCCAGGTGGACGCGGCCTTCGCCGAGGTGCGCAAGCATCGCAACGTCATCCTGGTGGACCAGCGGGGTACCGGCAAGTCGAACCTGCTGGCCTGCGACACACCTGAGGACGCCGACTTCAGCGCAACGGCGATGCAGGCGGCCGCGCAGAACTGCGCCACCCAGCTGTCGCAGAAGGCGGACCTGCGCTTCTACACCACCACCGATGCGGTGGCGGACCTGGATACCGTGCGCCAGGCCATTGGCGCTGCGCAGATCAACCTGGTCGGGGTCAGCTACGGCACCCGCGTGGCCCAGCAGTACGCCATGCGCCATCCGCAGACCACGCGCAGCATCGTGCTCGACTCGGTGGTACCGAACAGCCTGCAGCTGGGCAATATCTTCGCGCGCAACCTGGATGATGCACTGGCGCTGCAGTTCGCCCAATGCACCAGGACCACCTCGTGCAAGGACAAGCTGGGTGACCCGCGTGCCGAGCTGGACGTGTTGCTGGCCAGGCTGCGCGCGCAGCCGGTAACGGTGCGGTACCGCGACGCCAGCACCGGCGAGCAGCAGGAAGGCGAGCTGCGTGCAGAAACCGTTGCCGGCCTGGTGCGCATGTATGCCTACATGCCGGCTGCCGGCGCGCTGCTGCCCAAGCTCATCCATGAAGCCAATGGCGGCCGCTACGACAACCTGATGGCGCTGACGCAGATGCTGCAGGGCGAGATGAAGGACGCCATGGCGATGGGCATGCAGTTGTCGGTGGTGTGCAGCGAGGACAACGAAGGCATGGTTGCCAGCGCAGGCGATGAAGACACCGTGCTCGGCAAGCAGATGGCCGAGTCCATGGCTGCGATGTGTGCCAGCTGGCCCAAGGGCACGGCGCCGGCCGACTTCCACAAGCCGCTGGCCGGCAAGGTGCCGGCGCTGGTGCTGGAAGGCGAGTTCGACCCGGTGACCCCGCCGCGCTACGGCGAGGAGGTGGTCAAGCACCTGGATAACGCACGCCTGTTCGTGCTGCGCGGCCAGGGCCACAACGTGATTGGCGCCGGCTGCATGCCCAAGCTGTTCGCGCAGTTCATCGAGAAGACCGACCCGAAGGCGCTCGATGGCGCCTGCCTTGAGAAGCTCAACTACGTGCCGCCGTTCACCAGCTTCAATGGCTGGGAACCGTGACATCACCGCATCACTGAGGAATCCGCTTCCATGATCGTTGCAGAACGACTCCGCAAGACCTTCCCCGGCAAGGGCAAGGACAAGACGCCAGTGATCGCCGTGGATGACGTGGGCTTCACCGCCCATGACGGCCAGATCACCGGCCTGCTCGGCCCCAACGGCGCCGGCAAGACCACCACGCTGCGCATGCTGTATACCTTGATGACGCCGGAGAGCGGCCGCGTGCTGGTCGATGGCGTCGACGCCGCCGTCGACCCGAATGCCGTGCGCCGCAGCCTCGGCGTATTGCCGGATGCACGCGGCGTGTACAAGCGCCTGACCGCCCGCGAGAACATCGACTACTTCGGTGAACTGCATGGCATGAGTTCGGCCGCCATCGTCGAGCGCACCGCGCGCCTGGCCAAGGCGTTGCAGATGGAGGATTTCCTCGATCGTGCCACCGAGGGCTTCAGCCAGGGCCAGCGCACCAAGACCGCCATCGCCCGGGCACTGATCCATGACCCGCGCAACGTCATCCTCGACGAGCCGACCAACGGCCTGGACGTGATGACCACCCGTGGCCTGCGTGGCTTCCTCAAGGAACTGCGCGAGGAAGGCCGCTGCGTGATTTTCTCCAGCCACATCATGCAGGAGGTCGCCGCGCTGTGTGACCGCATCGTGATCGTCGCGCAGGGCAGGGTGGTTGCCCAGGGCACACCGGAGGAACTGCGTGAGCAGGCCCATGAGAGCAACCTGGAAGACGCGTTCGTGAAACTGATCGGCAGCGAGGAGGGCCTGCACGCATGAGCCAGACTGGATATTTCCGCGCCATCTTCACGGTGATGCGCAAGGAGCTGCGTGATTTCGCCCGTGATCGCCGCACTTTCCTGTTGACGTTGTTGACCGCGCCGCTGCTGTACCCCTTGCTGTTCCTGGGCATGAACAAGCTCACCAACCTGCGTGCCGAGACGCAGTTGGAGAAGGACTTGAGCATCCCGGTGGTGGGCATTGCCCGTGCGCCGAACCTGGTCGCTTTCCTGGCCAGTCGCGGTATCAATGCCACCGAAGCACCGGCGGATATCGAAGCGCTGATTCGCAGCCAGCGCGAAGACCTCGCCCTGGTCATCGACGAGAACTTCGCTGCCGACTGGAAGGCCGGCAAACCCGCGAAGGTCGAAATTGTCGCCGATACCACGCGTCGTACCGGTGAGGTGCAGATCGCACGGGTCCGCAGTGTGTTGTCGGCCTATGGGCAGTCGGTAGGTGCGTTGCGTTTGCTGGCACGTGGCGTCAATCCGGCGGTGGCCGCACCGGTCAATGTCGGCACCCGCGATCTGGCAACGGCCGAAGCCAAGCGCGGCATTTTCCTGTCGGTGGTGCTGCCGCTGGTGCTGATGCTGTTCGCTTTCATCGGCGGCTCGCACCTGGCCATGGACACCACTGCCGGTGAGCGCGAGCGGCAGTCGCTGGAACCCTTGCTGGCCACGCCGGCAGCACGCGGCGCGCTGGTCAGCGGCAAGATGCTGGCTGCCGTGGTGTTGGGTCTGGCCTCGATGCTGTTGATCCTGGTGTCGTTCAAGATCAGTGCCAGCATTGGCGGCGGTGCGGCGCGCTCGCTGGACGTGAGCTTCGCGGCGATGGGCAAGCTGCTGGTGATCCTGCTGCCGCTGGTGCTGATAGGCACCGCGCTGCTGACCTGTCTGTCGGCCAGTTCCAAGAGCATGAAGGAAGCGCAGAGCCATATGGTCTGGCTGATGTTGCTGCCGATGCTGCCGGGCTATGCGCTGATGGCCTACCCGCTGAAGGACACCCAGCTGTGGCAGTACGCGGTGCCGTTCCTGTCGCAGAACCAGATGCTGGTGAAAGTGACGCGTGGCGAGATGCCATCGGCCACCCAATGGGCCGTATACCTGACCGCCTCTGTATTGCTGGCAGTGTTGTTGTGGGCGGTCGCGGTATGGCGTTACCGGCAGGAGCGCCTGGCAATCTCCGGCTGACAAGACGCATCTGTAGTGCCGAGCCATGCTCGGCTGGGGCTTTACCGGTAAGGCTTCTGCCGAGCATGGCTCGGCACTACCAGAACAACAAAGGCCCGGATCGCTCCGGGCCTTTGCTTTTGCTTCACCTGTAGCGCCGAGCCATGCTCGGCTGGGGCTCTACCGGTAAGGCTCCTGCCGAGCACGGCTCGGCACTACCAGAACAACAAAGGCCCGGATCGCTCCGGGCCTTTGCTTTTGCTTCACCTGTAGCGCCGAGCCATGCTCGGCTGGGGCTCTACCGGTAAGGCTCCTGCCGAGCACGGCTCGGCACTACCAGAACAACAAAGGCCCGGATCGCTCCGGGCCTTTGCTTTTGCTTCACCTGTAGCGCCGAGCCATGCTCGGCTGGGGCTCTACCGGTAAGGCTCCTGCCGAGCACGGCTC
>NZ_DAMBKV010000010.1:12530-109483 GCF_032066555.1 Stenotrophomonas sp. | reverse complement strand
GCTCCTGCCGAGCACGGCTCGGCACTACCAGAACAACAAAGGCCCGGATCGCTCCGGGCCTTTGCGTTTGCTTCACCTGTAGCGCCGAGCCATGCTCGGCTGGGGCTTTACCGGTAAGGCCTCTGCCGAGCACGGCTCGGCACTACATCAAGAACCGCTTACTTGTTCGGCGCAAATGCCAGCGTACGGCGCGTGGTGGTCGGGCTGCTGATCGGCTCGAACTTCCAACGCTTCACCGCATTCAAGGCCTCGCGGTCGAACACGCGTGCCGGGTTGGCGCGCAGCACGCGAGCGTCGGTGACCGAGCCATCGGTGCCGATGCTCAGTTCCACCAGCACTTCACCAGAGGTGCCCGAACGCAGGGCGTCGGCCGGGTAACGCGGGGCCGGCGTACTGACCGCGCGCAGGGTCGGTGCGGCCGCCGGCTTGGGTGCGGCGGCCTGCTGGGCAGCTGCGGCCGCCGCACTGCGCTGTTCCGCTTCACGACGGGCGGCAGTCTGGCGCTCGGCTTCCTGGCGTTCGCTTTCCTTGCGCGCGGCTTCCTGCTTTGCGGCCAGCTGCTGGGCGGCGCTGGCTTCTGCGGCCTGCTGCTGGGCCAGACGTTGCTGTTCAACCTGCTGCTTGGCGCGGGTCTCGGCGTCCTTCTTGGCCTTGTCGGCTTCTTCCACCGTGCGGCGCTCGGCAACCTGCATGCTGCCGGTCACGCCCTGTTTCAGGCGCGGCAGGGCAGGTGCATTGGGGTCCACCTTTTCCACCAGTGCGATAAGCCGCTGGGTTTCGGGGAAGTCTTCCCGGCCCAGGGCCTGCTCGGCGGCAATCAGGGTGTAGGGCTGCAGGTCGGTCAATGCGCTCTTGATGGACGCGTCATCGGGCAGCTTGTCACGCAAGGCCAGGTAGTACTCCATGGCGTTGTCGCCGGCCGGGGCGTACATGCGGTTTTCGCGCAGTGCGGCGCTGGCCAGGTCGCGCAGCTGCTGGGTATCCATGGCCTGGACCTTTTCGGCTACCGCCGGGGCAGGCGCGGCGGCAGCCGGGGTGGCCGGTGCAGCGGCCGGTGCGGCGGTTTCATCCTTGCCGGAACAGGCAACCAGCGTGCTCAGCAGAACAACGGGCGCCAACAGGCGCAGCTTGCCTTTACTCATGACGTACGACATCAAACATCCCCTTGAATCGACGAACGTGGACTGCGTAGGCCCTGACGGCGCATGGTGGCGGCATTTCCCGATGCCGCACCCATCAGCAGTGAAGCGCGAATCTAGCATCGCCGGCGCGGTAAGCGGCGGTCGATGATGACGCTGAAATGAAAAAGTGACGGGCGTCACATCATGTGACGCCCGTCCCTGCTGTCGCTCAGTGCGCGTTGGCGGCGGGCTTGGCGTGGCCGTTGGACATCAGCTTGTCGGTCCAGGCGATGCCGATGGCCGACAGGATGAACACGCAGTGGATGATGGTCTGCCACAACACGCCATCGCGGGTGAAGGTGGTGCAAGGCGACTTGATCGCGGTCAACTCCGGCGTGCACAGCGGCATGCCGAGCTGGCCGGCCTCGATGAAGGTCTTGAGCAGGTGGATCGAGGAAATGCCGATGATCGCCATTGCCAGTTTGACCTTCAGCACCGAGGCGTTGACGTGGCTCAGCCACTCCGGCTGGTCCGGATGGCCCTGCAGGCCCAGACGGGAGACGAAGGTTTCATAACCACCGACGATCACCATCACCAGCAAGTTGGAGATCATCACCACGTCGATCAGGCCCAGCACGATCAGCATGATCTTCTGCTCGGTCAGACCCTGCGCGTCGGTGACAAGATGCAACAACTCCTTGCCGAACAGGAACACATAGACGCATTGCGCGACGATCAGCCCCAGGTACAGCGGCAGCTGCAGCCAGCGCGAGGCGAAGATCAGGGACGAGAGCGGGCTCAGCGGTTTGTAGTCGGACATTGGAAGGATGGTGCGTTGCGGAAACCGCGCAGGTTACCGGTCGCCCGGAAGGCTGCCAAGCGGCTACCGTAAGGGCCCCTGAGGATGGTTCTGCCGAGGCGTATTCATGATCGACCTTTACTATTGGCCCACTCCCAATGGCCACAAGATCACCCTGTTCCTGGAGGAGGCCGGGCTGGAATACCGCGTGCACCCGGTCAACATCGGCAAGGGCGACCAGTTCCTGCCGGAATTCCTCGCCATCTCGCCGAACAACAAGATGCCGGCCATCGTTGACCATGCCCCGGCCGACGGCGGTGCGCCGCTGAGCGTTTTCGAGTCCGGTGCCATCCTGCTGTACCTGGCCGAGAAGACCGGCCGCTTCATCCCCGCCGACCTGCGCGGCCGTGCCGCCACTCTGGAATGGTTGTTCTGGCAGATGGGCGGGCTGGGCCCGATGAGCGGCCAGATGGGCCATTTCAACGTCTACGCCCCGGAACGCATCCCCTACGCGATCGAGCGCTATGACAGCGAGGTGCGGCGCCTGCACCGGGTGATGGACAAGCGCCTGTCCGAGTCGGCCTATCTGGGCGGTGCGGACTACGGCATCGCCGACATGGCCAGCTATCCGTGGATTGGCGCCTACGCCAAGCTGCCGGTGGACTTCGACGCCTTCCCGCACCTGCGTCGCTGGCACCAGGCCATCGCCGAGCGGCCGGCTACCCAGCGTGCCTATGCAATCGGGCCGACGGTCAATCCGCAGGCCGGGCAGCCACTCAGCGATGAGGAAAAACGCCTGCTGTTCGGGCAGCGCTGAGCCACAGTCGAGGCATTGGCAGCGGCCGCCATGCAGGCGGCACGCTGCGGGGCAGGGCAATCACCACGCCAGCGGCGTGGTTTCCTGCTTCCAGAACAGCCAGCGGCGGATCTCCGGATGCGCACCCACGCCGATCTGTTCCGGATTGGCGGCGGTCGAGGTCAGGTCGAGCAGGTGCACCGTGCCGGAATAGCTGCCCACCGCCAGCAGGCGGCCATCGGCGGAACTGGCCATCGCGCTGATGGTACTGCCGACATGCTGCTTCCACAGCAGGGTGCCGGCCGCATCCACCGCACGCAGGTAACCATAGGCATCGCCCAGCACCAGCCCGCCGGCCACCGGCGCGCTGGCGTAGATGCGGCCGCCCGGGTCCACCACCCGCAGCGCGGGATGGTCTTCGTAGAAGTCGGTGTCGATCTGGCCGAAAGCCGCTGTTTCCACCGCAATGGTGGCGCCGTTGTAGAAGTGGCAGGCGTTCAGCGCGACATGCTGGCCATCGGCGAAGAACGCCGCGTGGTGCGGATACTCGCCGTGTGGGCCGATCGTGCACACCGCCTGGCCCTGGCCGTTGAAGATCCGGTGGTGGCCGTCCTGCTGGCCGCAGGCGATCCACTGGCCATCGGGCGAGACCGCGGCATGGACCATGTCCAGCCGCACTGCATAAGGGTCCTCGTCGGCAGCCTGTTCCTGCAGTTCATCGGCGGTCGGCAACAGCCGCTGGATGCCGCCGGCGCTGCACAGGAACACACCATCGGCACGCACCACCACCGCGCGCTGGCCGTCGTTGAACGGGATCAGCTGTTGGATCGCGGCCTCGTCTTCGGCTGCAGCCAGGCTGGCCAACGTTGCCGGCAAGGCCTCATCACCACGTGGCAGCGGGAGCTCGGCGATAGGCTGGGGCTGTTCGCCCCGCATGATGTGGATGTGCCCTGCCGTGGCCAGTGCCACCAGCTGCCGGTCCGGGCTGCTGCCGAACATCAGCACGTCGGGCAGCGGGCGGATTTCCAGCCCACGCACGCTCAGCACCTGGCCCGGCTCGTACCAGGCCCCGGTGCGCACCAGCAGGCTGCCATCGGGCAGCCAGGCCAGTGCGCTGAAGCCCTGGCCGTTGGCCTCCAGCAGCGACTGGGTGGCCTCATGCAGCGGCGGCCATTGCCCGCGCAGCTGCGCCAGTGCCGCCTCGTCGCCGTTGGCATTGGCTGCGCGCAACGCTTCCATCAGGGTCGGCAACAGCGCCGACAGATCGGGTGGATCCTGCGGCTGGCCCATGTTCTTCCAGTTGCAGGCATCACCACGGGCGACGTAATCGTTGAGATGGCTGGCGTAGGCATGGACGGCGGCCTGCCAGCGCAGGTGTGGAGCGGAATCGGTCATGTGGTGCGAACGGGATCGTCGAAGCAGGACTTTCGATGGAAGCACAGCAGGCCGTGGTTCGCTAGGATGGCCCGATCCGTGCTGTCCCTGACAGGAATCCCATGCGTCCCTTGTTCCTAGCCCTTGCCATGATCCTCGCCACGCCCGCCGTCCATGCTGAAAAGCTCACCCTCGAAGCCATCACCGGCAACGCGCCGCTGACCGGCCCCACGCTGATGAAGCCCAAGGTGGCGCCGGACGGCTCGCGGGTGACCTTCCTGCGTGGCAAGGACAGCGACCGCAACCAGCTGGACCTGTGGGAATACGACATCGCCAGCGGCCAGACCCGGCTGCTGGTCGATTCCAAGCTGGTGCTGCCCGGTGCTGAGACGCTTAGTGACGAGGAGAAGGCGCGCCGCGAGCGCCAGCGCATCGCCGCGCTGAGCGGCATCGTCGATTACCAGTGGTCGCCGGATGCCAGGACCCTGCTGTTCCCGCTGGGCGGCGAACTGTACCTGTACGACCTGGGCAAGCAGGGCAGCGCTGCGGTACGCAAGCTCACCAACGGCGAAGGCTTCAGCACCGATGCCAAGCTTTCGCCCAAGGGGGGCTTCGTCAGCTTCGTGCGCGAGCGCAACCTGTGGGTGATCGACCTGGCCAGCGGCAAGCAACTGCAGCTGACCCGCGACGGCAGCGCCACCATCGGCAACGGTGTGGCCGAGTTTGTCGCCGACGAGGAAATGGATCGCCACACCGGTTACTGGTGGGCGCCGGATGACTCGGCCATTGCCTTTGCCCGCATCGACGAATCACCGGTGCCGGTGCAGAAGCGCTATGAAATGTATGCCGACCGCGTGGAGATGATCGAGCAGCGCTACCCGGCTGCCGGTGACCGCAACGTACTGGTCACCCTGGGCGTGGTCGCGCCGCGCGCCGCTGCCGCGGTTAATTGGGTGGACCTGGGCAAGGAGCAGGACATCTACCTGGCGCGCGTGAACTGGCGCGATCCGCAACACCTCAGCTTCCAGCGACAGAGCCGCGACCAGAAGACGCTGGAGCTGATCGAGGCCAACCTGGCCGATGGCAAGCAGCGCACCCTGGCGACCGAGAGCGGCAAGACCTGGGTGCCGCTGCACAACAGCCTGCGTTTCCTCAAGGACGGGCGCTTTGTGTGGTCGTCCGAACGCAGTGGTTTCCAGCACCTGTACGTGGCCAATGCCGACGGCAGCAACCTGACCGCGCTGACCTCCGGCAATTGGCCGGTTGATGAGCTGCTGGCGGTGGATGAGGCCGCCGGTACCGTCTACTTCCGCGCCGGCGTCGAATCGCCGTTGCGCAGCGAGATCTACGCCGTGGCGCTGGCAGGTGGTGCGCCGAAGAAGCTGTCACAGGCGGCTGGCATGCACAGCGCCGCGTTCGCCAACAATGCCAGCGTCTACGTGGACACCTGGTCCAACAGCACCACTCCGCCGCAGATCGAACTGTTCCGTGCCAATGGCGAGAAGATCGCGACGCTGCTCGACAACAATCTGGCCGACCCCAAGCATCCGTTTGCGAAGTACCGCGACGCCCAGCGCCCGGTCGAATACGGCACGTTGACCGCCGCCGACGGCAAGACCCCGCTGCATTACAGCCTGATCAAGCCCGAGGGCTTCGACCCGGCGAAGAAATATCCGGTGGCCGTGTATGTCTACGGTGGCCCGGCCTCGCAGACCGTGACCGACAGCTGGCCTGGCCGTGGCGATCACCTGTTCAACCAGTACCTCGCCCAGCACGGCTACGTGGTGTTCTCGCTGGACAACCGTGGCACGCCGCGCCGTGGCCGTGACTTCGGTGGTGCGCTGTACGGCGTGCAGGGCACGGTGGAAGTGGCCGACCAGCTCAAGGGCGTGGAATGGCTGAAGACCCAGCCGTGGGTGGATGGCAGCCGCATCGGTGTGCAGGGCTGGTCCAATGGCGGTTACATGACACTGATGCTGCTGGCCAAGGCATCCAACCAGTACGCCTGTGGCGTGGCCGGTGCGCCGGTCACCGATTGGGGGCTGTACGACACCCACTACACCGAGCGTTACATGAACCTGCCAGCGGCCAACCCCGCCGGCTATGCCGAAGGCCGCGTACTCACCCATATCGATGGGCTGACCTCGCCACTGCTGCTGATCCACGGCATGGCCGATGACAACGTGCTGTTCAGCAACTCGACCAGCCTGATGAGCGCACTGCAGAAGCGTAGCCAGCCGTTCGAGCTGATGACCTACCCGGGTGCCAAGCATGGGCTGTCCGGCGCCAATGCGCTGCACCGCTATCGCATTGCCGAGAACTTCCTGGGGCGTTGTTTGAAGCCTTGAGGCGCCTTGTTGTTTTGATTTGTGGGTGAGGGCTGCAGGCCAAAGCCAGAAGCACCCCTCCCCAACCCTCCCCTTGCCTGCGGCAAAGGGAGGGGGCTGAGCTGTTCCCCCTCCCTTTCGCGCAGCGAAGGGGAGGGTTGGGGAGGGGTAAGCTTTGCTCCCGCAGTTGCCCCAACACCCCACTTCCTACCCTTGCCGCCCCGGCAATGACTGCGTACGGTCAGCCCATCCCTTATGGAGCTGCCCATGAAACCTCTCGTCCTTGCCGTCGCCCTGGCCCTGGCCGCCCCGCTGCCGTTCACCGCAGGCGCAGCACCGGCACCGGCCAAGGCAGCACCTGCCGCACCGGCCTGGGTTGCCCATAGCAATGAACTGGCGCAGATCCTGCTGCAGGCGCAGGCACCGTTCCAGCCGGAGATGACCAGCTTCTTCGGCGTGCCGGGTTACGACGACAAGGTTGTCGATCTGGGCCCGGACAACAGCAACCGTTACCGCGCGGCGCTGGGCAAGGCGCGCGACCAGCTGCGCGAGAAGCTGCAGGTGGAGCGCGACCCCAATGTGCGCCAGGACTTGCAGATCCTGATCGCCGCGGCCGAGCGCAACATCGAGAGCAGCACCCTCAACGAACAGCACCTGATGCCATGGGTGGATGTGCCGCAGGCGGTGTTTGGCGGCATCAACGGCCTGCTCTCCGACCAGGTGCCGGAAGCGCGACGGGCCAAGGCCCTGGATCGCCTGAAGGCCTATCTGGGCCAGGCCCCCGGCACGCAGCCGCTGGCTACCCTGGCGCGCCAGCGCTATGAGGAAAAGAGCGGCACGCCCAACCTGCTGCAGCCGACCAAAATCGAGGTCGACCAGGCCCTGGCCAACGTCGACACCTACATCGCCGGCATCGGCAAGCTGTTCGCCAAGTACAAGATCGACGGTGCCGATGCGTCGCTCGCCGAGCTGTCCACGCAGATGAAGGACTACATCGCCTGGACGCAGAAGGAAGTGCTGCCCAAGGCGCGTACCGACACCCGCCTGCCGGCCGAGCTGTACGCCTTCCAGCTCAAGGAAGTGGGCGTGGACATCGATCCGGCCCTGCTGATGCAGCGTGCCCAGCTGGAGTACATGGAAACCCGCGCGATGATGCGCCAGCTGGCGCCGCTGGTGGTGCAGGCCAAGGGCCTGAAGGTGGCCGACAATACCGATTATGCGGCGGTGATCCGCGCGCTGAAGCAGGACAAGATCGGCAACGACCAGCTCGAATCGCATTACCGTGGCGTCATCGATGCGATCGACCCCATCATCCGCAAGCAGGGCATCGTCGACGTGCCGCAGCGTCCGCTGCAGATGCGCCTGGGCAGCGAGGCCGAAAGTGCCGCCTCACCGGCCCCGCATTACCTGCCGGCACCGTTGGTCGGCAACACCGGCCAGCAGGGCACCTTCGTGCTGCCGCTGGGCAACCCGGCCTCGGGCGAGAAGGCACAGTACGACGACTTCAACTTCGGTTCGGCGGCCTGGACGCTGAGCGCGCATGAAGGCCGCCCCGGCCATGACCTGCAGTTCGCGGCGATGGTGGAGCGCGGTATCTCGCTGGCGCGCACCCTGTTCGCCTTCAATTCGGTCAATGTTGAAGGCTGGGCGCTGTATGCCGAAGCCGAGATGGTGCCGTTCGAGCCGCTGGACGGGCAGATGATCGCGTTGCAGTTCCGCCTGCTGCGCGCCGCCCGCGCCATGCTCGACCCCGCACTCAACCTGGGCCAGACCGACCGCGAGCGCGCCCGCAAGGTACTGGTGGAAGGCGTGGGTCTGTCCGAGGCGATGGCTACGCAGGAGCTGGACCGTTACACCGTGCGTTCGCCGGGCCAGGCCTGCAGCTACTTCTACGGCTATACCCGGATCATGGAACTGCGCATGCAGACCGAGCTGGCGCTGGGCGACAAGTTCGATCGGCTGGCATTCAACAACTTCCTGCTCGACCAGGGCCTGCTGCCGCCGGATCAGCTGGCCGCAGCGGTCAACGAGGTCTTCATTCCGGCCCAGCGCCGCAAGTAAGCACAAAGGGCGCCGCAAGGCGCCCTTTGTCATTGGACATATTTTTCTGTGGGAGCGGCGTAAGCCGCGAAGCCACCACATCATCAGGTGGCATAGACAGCAACGACTTCAGAACCATCAGCTTCATTTTTGTGGGAGCGGCGTAAGCCGTGAAGCCGCTGCATCATCAGATAGAAAAGCTGCCAAGGCCCTCAGCACCATCAGCTTCGCGGCTTATGCCGCTCCCACAGCGCGCACAGGGCAACGCCAGCCCAGGCGCTTCATTCCTTGTCGTTTGAAGGTTTGACTGTCGTACTGTCGCTGGCATCGGCCTCGAACAGGTGCATCAGGTCGGCGCGGGCATCGCGCGAGGTCTGCATCACCGCCGCTTCGTCGTCGTAGACCAGATGCTGCGCCTTGAGCAGCGCTTCATCGTGTTCGCGGAAACGCTGTACGTGGTCGCGCGCCACATTTTCCGGGAAGCCAAGCGCGGTCAGCACCCGTTCGCTGGCTTCAAGGCTGGAGCCGAATACCTCGCGGAAGGGTTCGGCTGACATGTCCAGCAGCTTCCAGGCATGCTGGCGGTTGCGTGCACGCGCCAGCACCGTCGCCTTGGGATACATGCGCCGCACCAGCCGCACCGCGCGCAGATTGGTGTCGGGGTTGTCCATCGCCATCACGAACACGCGGATGTGTTCGGCGCCGGCGGCACGCAGCAGATCGGGGCGGGTCGGGTCGCCGTAGTACAGCTGGTTGCCGAAACGGCGCAGGTCCTTGACCGTGTCCGGGTCGGCCTCCAGCGCCACGAAGGGGATGCGCTGTGCGGTCAGCAGGCGGCCGACGATCTGGCCGAAGCGGCCCATGCCCGCAATCAATACCTGTGGTCGCTGCGCGCCGGCGTCCTTGAGGGTCTCATCCGGTGCGGGCTGTGTTGGCCGCGGCGCTGGCTTGAGTTGCAGTGATCGTTGCAATGCAAGCAGCAGCAAGGGGGTGATCGCCATCGACAGGCTGACCACCGCCACCAGCCGGTCGTGGTTGATGCGCCCGAGCAGATGCGCACGCTCGGCTTCGTTGAACACCACGAAGGCGAATTCCCCGCCCAGCCACAACACGCTGCCCAGCATCAGCGCATTGCGCAGCGACATGCGCGCGGCCAGGCCCAGCGCGATCAGGATGGAGAACTTCACCACCAGCAGGATGGCCACGCCGAGCGCGATGATCTCGGGTTCGGCGGCCACCCGCTTCAGGTCGATGCCCATGCCCACGGCAATGAAGAACAGGCCGAGCAGCAGGCCCTTGAACGGTTCGATCTGCGATTCGATCTCGTGGCGGAATTCGGAGTCGGCCAGCAATACGCCGGCGATGAAGGCGCCCAGGCTGGCGCTGAGCCCGGCCTCGGCCATGAACCAGGCCGTGCCCAGCACCACCAGCAAGGCGGTGGCGGTGAACACCTCCGGCATGCGGGTACGGGCGACAATGTTGAACAGCTGGCGCAGCATCGGCCGGCCGAGCACGATCACCAGCATCAATGCGCCGAGGGCGATGGAGGCATCCTGCCAACTCAGGGTTTCGTTCTTGACCCCACCCAGCAGTGGAATGGCCGCCAGCAACGGGATCGCCACCAGGTCCTGGAACAACAGGATGGCAAAGCCGAGCCGGCCATAGTCGGTATTGAGCGCCTTGTGCTCGGACAACAGCTGCAGGCCGACCGCTGTTGAAGACAGGGCCAGCGCGGTGCCGATCACCAGCGCGCTCTTCCACGAGAAGTGATTGAGCAGCAGCAGGCCGCCCAGCACCACCGCACTGAGCAGCACCTGTACCGTGCCGGCGCCGAACACCGGCCGTCGCATCACCATCAGCCGCGACGGCGACAGCTCCAGCCCGATCACGAACAGCAGCATCACCACGCCGATCTCGGCGGCATTGAGGATGCGGTCGGCGTCCTGCACGAAGCCCAGCACATGCGGCCCCAGCACCACGCCAGCGGCCAGGTAGCCCAGCACCGCGCCCAGCCCGAAGCGCTTGAATACCGGCACGGCGATGACCGCCGCCAGCAGCAGTACCAAGGCCAATTCGAGACCGGTGCCATGCATTTGAAGGGATTCCTTGATTGATCCAGCTGACCGGCCGGGCAACTGCCTACCGACGATTTCACATTATGCGGACTGTGCCGTGAGTGAATGCGTATAGATGGCCTTCGTTGGCGGGACGCAGCGATGCAGGCTTGACCCCGTCGACCAACAGGACCAGACTCGCGCCGCTGCCGGTAGAACCGCGCAGCACCTTTCCGGAGTCCAACCCATGTCCAGCGACAGTAGAAGTCGAACGCGATCGTCGACACCAGCGACGGCAACCGCCTGACAGGGCTGGTTCGCCCTGTGCTGGCGTTGCGGTCGCAATCCAGAACAGGCGAATCAACATGAACCAGAAGCAATTTCTGCGGCCCGTGGTGGACGCAGCCACGCTGAGCGCGCCCTTGGCCGATTACAACACCGCCGACGCGGTGGAGTATCTCAACGCCCTGCCATTGCCGCTTGCGGCCAATACGCTGGCGGCACTGTCGTTGCCGCGTGCGGTCAAACTGCTGGAAGCCCCTGAGCTTCAGCATGCAGGCGAGCTGATCGCGGCGCTGCCGCCGGCCCGCGCCGCAGCCCTGCTGGGGCTGATGGCCGACGACCGTGCCACCGATATCGTCCATGAGCTGGATGATGCCGAGCGTGCGCGGTTGATCCCGCTGCTGGCACCGGAGGCACGGCGCTCGATCCAGCTGCTGCTGAGCTATCCGCCCAACACCGCCGGCGCCTTGATGACCACCGAGTTTGTCGGCGTGCCGGCAGACTGGACGGTGGCACAGACCCTGCAGCACATCCGCGAAGTGGAGCGCAGCCGCGAGACGGTCTACGCCATCTACGTGCTGGACCCGCAGACCCGCCAGCTGCAGCAGGTGGTGACGATGCGGCGGCTGATCACCGGCGAACCGGAGGATTCGATCCTGTCCGTTGCCCAGGTCAATCCGCCGGTGACCGTGGATGCCTTGCTGGACCAGGAGGAGGTGGCGCAGCTGATCCGCCGCCACGACCTGCTGGCGATCCCGGTGGTGGATGCACAGCAGCAGATGCTGGGGATCGTCACCGTCGATGACATCCTCGATGCATTGATCGATGAATCCACCGAGGACGTGCACAAGTTCGGCGGCGTGGAAGCCCTGGACAAGCCGTACATGCAGATCGGCTTCCTGGAGATGCTGCGCAAGCGCGCCGGCTGGTTGAGCGTGCTGTTCCTCGGCGAAATGCTGACCGCCAGCGCCATGCAGCACTACGAGGACGAGCTGGCGCGCGCGGTGGTGCTGACCTTGTTCATTCCGCTGATCATGAGCTCGGGCGGCAACTCCGGCTCGCAGGCGACCTCGCTGCTGATCCGCTCGCTGGCGCTGCGCGAACTGCGCCTGCGTGACTGGTGGAAGGTTGCCCTGCGCGAGCTGCCGACCGGCGTGGTGCTGGGTGCGATCCTTGGCAGCTTGGCGATCATCCGCATCACCGTCTGGCAGCTGGCCGGCCTGCACGACTACGGCGAGCACTGGAAGCTGCTGGCGGTGACCATCGGCGCGGCCCTGATCGGCATCGTCACCTTCGGTTCCCTGTCCGGCTCGATGCTGCCGTTCGTGCTCAAGCGCCTGGGTTTCGACCCGGCCAGCGCCTCGGCCCCGTTCGTGGCCACGCTGGTGGATGTCACCGGCCTGGTGATCTATTTCAGCATCGCCGCAATGATCCTCGGCGGCACCCTGCTCTGAATGTAGTGCCGAGCCATGCTCGGCAGGGGCGTTACCCGTAGAGGAGGACCTGTAGTGCCGAGCCATGCTCGGCAAGGGCTCTACCGGCAAACCCAACGGCAAACGCAGAAGCCACCTCTCCCCAACCCTCCCCTGCGCTACGCGCAAGGGAGGGGGCTGTTCGCGGCCATCTGCCAGTTCGCCGCCTGTCTCCCTCCCTTTGGCGCAGCCAAGGGGAGGGCCGGGGAGGGGTGCTTTTCGCCAAATCCAACCCCCAACTTTGATCCAACGCAGCCCACCCAGCACCGCAGCCGTGTACCTTTGACCCGGTACCCGCAACAGGCTTCGCAATGAGCACCTATCACCTGCAGACCGTATTCCGCCCCCGCTCGGTGGCAGTGATTGGCGGCAGCCCGCGCGATCGTTCCGCCGGCCGAGCGGTGATCCGCAATCTGCGCGCCGGCGGCTTCGCCGGGCAGATCGGCTGGGTCAGCCCGCGCTATGCCGAAATCGACGGCATGCGCACGGTCAAGAAGCTCAAGGACCTGCCGTGGATTCCGGACCTGGTGGTCATCACCGTGCCGGCAACGCTGTTGCCGCAGGTCGTCAGCCAGGCCGCCGAACTGGGCGTGGCTGCCGCCATCATCCTCACCTCCGGCCTGGGCAAGGGCCCGGGCTCGTTGGCTGCACAGGTGGAAGCCGCCGCACGGCCCAAGGGCATGCGCGTACTCGGCCCGCATTGCCTGGGCGTCATCGCCCCGCATGCACGGCTCAACGCCAGCATCGCCGCGCACACACCGCAGGCTGGCGATCTGGCGCTGATTTCCGAATCCAGCGCGATTGCGGCTGCGCTGGTGGAATGGGGCGTGGCGCGCTCGGTCGGCTTCTCGGCGGTGGTTTCGCTGGGCGATGCGCTGGATGTCGACTTCGGCGACCTGCTCGATTATTTCGCCAGCGATTACCGCACCCGCGCCATCCTGCTCTACGTCGACCAGATCAGCGACGCGCGCAAGTTCATGTCGGCGGCCCGTGCCGCCGCACGTGCAAAACCCGTGGTGGTGGTCAAATCCGGGCGCAAGCCGCGCGGCAGCGCAGAGGTGGTTACCACCCATTCGCAGGCGTTGGCCGATTCCGATGCGGTCTACGGTGCCGCCTTCAACCGCGCCGGACTGCTGCGGGTGAATGCACTGGACGAGTTGTTCACCGCCGCCGAGACCCTGGGCCGTCTCGGAACCTTTCCGGGTCGCCGTCTGGCCATCCTCAGCAATGGCGGCGGTGTCGGCCGGCTGGCAGTGGATCAGCTGCAGGCACTCGGCGGCAGCCTGGCCGAGCTGTCACCAGCCACCGTCGCGCTGCTGGACCAGGCCTTGCCGCAGGGCTGGTCGCGCGACAATCCGGTCGACATCGTGGTCGATGCCGATGGCGGCCGTTACGCCTCGGCGATTGAAGCGCTGCTGTCCGACGACGCCAACGACGCGGTGCTGGTCATCAACGTACCGACCGCCTTCACCTCGTCAGCCGAGGCCGCTCAGGCACTCACCACCACGCTCGGTCAACGCTCGCGGCAGCTGCGCGACAAGCCGGTGTTCGCCGTCTGGCTGGGCAATGACGACCGCGCCACGGTCACCCTCAACACCGCGCGCGTACCGACCTATCCCACCGAGGCCGATGCCGTGCGCGGCTTCCAGCATCTGGTGCGTTACCGCGAGGCGCAGACCGCGCTGATGGAAACGCCGCCCAGTCTGCCGGCGGATTTCGTGGTGGACGTGCCAGCCGCACGCGCGCTGGTCGAAGCGGCGCTAGCCAATGACCAGCAATGGCTGGATCCGGTGGCCACGCACAAGCTGCTGCAGGCCTACGGCATACCGTCGTTGGAAGTGATGGTCGCGCGTGATCCGCACGAAGCCATGGACCTGGCCCAGCCACTGCTGGAGCAGGGCATGAGCGTGGCGGTGAAGATTTTCTCGCCGGACATCCCGCACAAGTCCGAAGTCGATGGCGTGCGCTTGAACCTGGGCAGCCTGCGCGCGGTGCAGTCCGCGGCAACCACCATCCTGCAACGCGCCCGTGAGAAGCGCCCACAGGCGCGCATCGAGGGCGTGCTGGTGCAGCCCAGCCTGACCCGCCCCAAGGCACGGGAGCTGATCGCCGGCATTGCCGACGATCCGGTCTTCGGGCCGGTGGTGGTGTTTGGCCGTGGCGGTACGGCAGTGGAAGTCATCGACGACAAGACCCTCGCGCTGCCACCGCTGGACCTGCGGCTTGCCCATGAAGTGATCGGCCGCACCCGCGTCTCGCGCATCCTCAAAGCCTACGGTGATGTACCGGCGGCAGACGAGCGCGCAGTGGCGATGGTGCTGGTCAAGCTGGCGCAGCTGGCGGCGGATATTCCCGAGATCCGCACGCTGGACCTCAATCCGCTGCTGGCTGACCGCAACGGCGTGATCGCCCTGGATGCGCGTGTGGCAATCACCCCGGTCAAGCGCCTGCACAAGGGGCGTGGCCATCCGCGTTTCGCGATCTTCCCGTATCCCACCGAGTGGGAACGCACGATCGATCTGTCCGACGGTGGCAAGGCCTTCATCCGCCCGGTGCGACCCGAAGACGATGGACTGTTCCGCGCTTTCTTCGCACGCGTCACCGACGATGACCTGCGTCTGCGCTTCTTCCAGTCGGTGAAGCACTTCAGCCACGAATTCATCGCTCGCCTGACCCAGCTGGATTACGCGCGCTCGATCGCGCTGGTGGCGATTGATCCCAAGACCGGCGAAATGCTCGGGGCTGTGCGCCTGCACGCCGATGCGGACTACAACCGCGGCGAGTACGGCATCCTGATCCGCTCGGACCTGAAGGGTCACGGCATCGGCTGGAAGCTGATGCAGATCATGATCGAGTACGCCGGCTGGCTGGGTTTGAACGTAGTGGAAGGGCAGGTGCTGCGTGAGAACAGCACCATGCTGGCGATGTGCCAGAGCCTGGGTTTCAAGGTGAAGGCGGATCCGGATGACTCCACCATCATGAATGTGACGTTGCCGGTGGGTGAGGTTAAGAACTAAAGGCCAAGAGCCAAAGGCCAAGAGCCAAAGGCACCCCTCCCCAACCCTCCCCTGCGCTACGCGCAAGGGAGGGGGCAGATCAGCTCCCTCCCTTTGCCGAAGGCAAGGGGAGGGTTGGGGAGGGGTGCTTTGGCTTTTGCTTTGGTTGTCGCTCCACCCCCACCCCTCACCCCCAAACCACCCCAAGGCGCGACAATAGCGCCATGCAAACGAACCAAGACCCAGCAGCCAGAACCCCGCTGCTACTGCTGCCCGGCCTGCTCAACGACGCCACGCTCTGGCAGGCCCAAATCGAAGCGCTCGCCGACATCGCCGACTGCCAGGTCGGTGACCTCACCCGGCAAACCACGATGCGCGCGGTCGCCGAAGACGTACTGGCCAAGGCCCCGGCGCAGTTCGCCCTGGCCGGCTTTTCCCTCGGTGGTTACGTCGCCCAGGAAATCCTGCGTATCGCACCGCAGCGTGTAGTGAAGCTGGCACTGCTGGATACCTCGTTCAAACCCGACTCGCTCGAGCGCGCCGCGCAGCGTGTGGCACAGCAGAACAGCGTGCGCCTGCCCGGCACCTTCCATGGTTTCGGCGACAAGCTGATGCGCAGCTACATCGATGCATCGCGGCTGGAGGATCATGCGCTGGTGGATACCGTGCGCAGCATGACTGCACGCCTCGGCGCGGAAGTATTCCTGCGCCAAAGCCAGCTGCAACGTGTGGACGGCAGCGAGGTCCTGAGCGCCTGGCAGGGCCCGGCCTTGATCGTCTGCGGGCGCAACGATGCGATCACGCCCTTGTCGGTCAGTGAGCAGATGACCGCGCTGATGCCGCAGTCAACGCTGGTGGTGATCGAGGACTGCGGCCATCTCGCGCCGTTGGAAAAACCCGCGGAAGTGAACGCCGCGATGCGTGATTGGCTGCTATCAGCGCCGGTCTGATCGATCTCAATCCCAGGCCGGCGCGATACCCGGATTGGCTACACGCTCGCCGCGATCCAGCTCGGCAATCCGTGCCATGTCCTCCGCATCCAGCCGCAGCTGCGCCGCCTGCAGGTTGCCGGCGAGGTTCTCGCGCTTGGTCGACGACGGAATCACCGCATAGCCCTGCTGCAGCGCCCACGCCAACGCGACCTGTGCGGTGCTTGCCTGGTGCTTGTCGGCAATGGCTTGGATCACCGGGTCCTTCAGTACCGCGCCATAGGCCAGGCTCATGAACGCGGTGACATGGATGCCCTGCTCGCGCAGGTAGGTGATCAAGGCGCGGTTCTGCAGGTAGGGATGTACTTCGATCTGGTTGGTGGCAATGGCGTCGGCGCCGAGGATGGCGATGGCCTGCCGGGTCAGGTCGATGGTGAAGTTGGAAACACCAATCGCCTTGGTCAAACCCAGCGCCTTGGCTTCGCGCAGTGCACCGAGGTACTCGGCCATCGGCACTTCGTCCTTGGGCGAGGGCCAATGGATCAGCGTCAGGTCGACGTGATCGGTGCGCAGCTTGCGCAGGCTCTCGCGCAGGCTGGCAAGCAGGTCATCGTGGTGGAAGTTGCTGATCCAGATCTTGGTGGTCAGGAACAGCTGCTCGCGCGGTACCGTGCCGCTGGCGATAGCCGCACCCAGATCGGCTTCGTTCTCGTAGATCTGCGCGGTGTCGAAAGCACGGTAGCCCAGCTCCAATGCGTTGTGCACGGAGTCGGTGAGTACCTGGTCCTTGAGGCGATAGGTGCCAAGACCAATAGCGGGAATAGTCATTCAAATCTCCAGAAATTCGCGCTTACAGGCTACGCCGCGCAGCGCGAACAAAAACCCAAGGGGAAGTAACAGCGTGTTCCGTCAATGCGCGCTGATGGCAATGCCTTCGGCGCGTACATCCAAACCGTCGCGGCGATCCAGCCGGCCGCTCAGTACCGTCAAAGCCAGCGCACCCAGCACCACCAGCGCGCCAATCCACGGCGTATGCATCAGGCCGATGTGATCGACCACCAGGCCGCCGAGCGAGGCACCCAGTGCGATGCCGATGTTGAAGGCGGCGATGTTCAGGCCGGATGCCACATCGGTGGCCTGCGGCACGAAGCGCTGCGCCTGCTTGACCACATACACCTGCAGACCCGGCACATTGCCGAATGCCACCGCGCCGAGCGCCAGCACGGTCAACAACACCAACCAGCGGTTGTAGGCAGTGAAGGTGAGTACCAGCAACACCAGCGCCAGCAACCCGAAGATCAGCGTCAACGCGGGAATCGGCCCGCGGCGGTCAGCCAGTCGCCCGCCCCACAGATTGCCGATGGCCACCGATACGCCGTAGACCAGCAGCACCGCGCTCACCGCATTGGCCGAAAAGCCGCTGACGTCCTGCAGGATCGAGGCGAGGAAGGTGAAGGACAGGAAAGTGCCGCCATAGCCCAGCGCGGTCATCGCATAGACCAGCAACAGGCGCGGCTGCGCCAGCACCGCGAACTGCTGGCCGAACGTGGCCGGCGCGCTGCGCGGCAAGTCGCGCGGCACGAACAGCAGGCTGCCGAGCAGGGCGATCACGCCCAACGCCGCCACTGCGAGGAAGGTTGCACGCCAGCCCAGGTGTTGGCCGATGAAGGTGCCCAGCGGCACGCCGGTCACCAGCGCCACGGTCAGCCCGGTGAACATGATCGCGATCGCACTGGCAGCCTTGTCCTTGGGCACCACCGAGGTGGCGATGATCGAGCCGATCGAGAAGAACACGCCATGCGCCAGCCCGGTCAGCACCCGCGCCACGATCAGCGAGCCATAGCCCGGTGCCATCCACGCAATCAGGTTGCCGACGGTGAACAACAGCATCAGCGCGACCAGCAAGGCCTTGCGCGGCACCCGTCCGGTCAAGGCGGTGAGTACCGGCGCACCTACGGCAACACCCAGCGCATACAGCGAAACCAGCAGGCCGGCCGAGGGCAGGCTGACCTGCAGGTCGGCGGCGATGGTCGGGATCAGCCCGACGATGACGAACTCGGTGGTGCCGATGGCGAACGCACCCAGCGTCAGCGCCAGCAAGGCAAGGGGAATTCCGCGTGACATGGGCGAATCCTTGGAAAGGGCTGCGCAGTCTGACGGTGGAACTCTTGCTGAAAAATGCGGTTTCCCACCAATTACGATTGATTTAAAGTCAACAATATTCCATCACCACCTGACCGCCCCCAATGAAAACCACCCTGGATGAGATGCAGGCCTTCATCGCGGTGATCGACACCGGTTCGATCACCGCTGCGGCCGAGCAACTGGGTCAGACCACCTCCGGCGTCAGCCGGGCGCTGGGGCGGCTGGAAGAGAAGCTCGGCACCACCTTGCTGACCCGCACCACCCGCCGCCTGCAGCTCACCGACGAAGGCGAGACTTTCCTCGCCCAGGCCCGCGCCATCGTCGCCTCGGTGGATGCTGCCGAAGAGCAGATCGCCGCGCGCCGGGGCACGCCGTCCGGGCGCTTGCGGGTGGATGCGGCGATGCCGTTCATGCTGCATGTGATCGCACCGCTGGTGGCCGGCTACCGCGCGCGCTACCCGCAGGTGGCGCTGGAGCTCAACAGCAGCGAGCGCTACATCGACCTGCTGGAACGGCGCACCGATGTGGCGATCCGCATTGGCCCGCTGTCTGACTCCACCCTGCATGCGCGACCTTTGGGACATAGTCGTCTGCGTGTGCTGGCCAGCCCCGCCTACCTGCAGCAGCACGGCACACCGAAGAGCGTGGTGCAGCTGCAGGCGCATACCTTGCTGGGCTTCAACGAACCGGATTCGCTGAATCATTGGCCATTGCAGGGTGACGACGGCGAGCGCCTGCACGTGCGACCCGCATTGGCGGTATCCAGCGGCGAGATCCTGCATCGGCTGGCCCTGGAAGGCGTCGGCATCGTCTGCCTGTCCGATTTCCTCACCGAAGCCGCGCGCGCGCGCGGCGAGCTGGTGCAGGTACTGCCCAAGCAGACGCTGGACACACGCCAGCCGATCCACGCCGTGTACTACCGCAACACCGCGGTATCAGCGCGCATCAGCTCCTTCCTCGACTACCTGGCCGAAGCAATGGTGCAGCCAGTTGTGGGAGCGGCGTAAGCCGCGAAGCTGACATCGTCAGAACCAACGGCGTGCGTGTGATCCGATGAACCCGGGTATGGCGGTTTGCGCTGTTCGCATTCGCTGGGAAAGCCCCTGCCGAGCATGGCTCGGCACTACGCTTTCGCTCCCTCCCTTTGGCGAAGCCAAGGGGAGGGTTGGGGAGGGGTAAGCGCTTCAGCTTCTGACGTTGCGGTGGCTTCGCGGCTCACGCCGCTCCGACAAAAGCCAACCACAAAGTCCTTCAATGCTGCTGCGCGTGATGCCAGGCATGGCGCACCAGCCAGCGTGCTTCATCCCAGGAAACCGCCAACGCCGGGCTATGTCGGTGATAGCTGTCCTGCAGCACTTTGTAGAGCTGTTCTTCGTTGGCGCGTGGATAGGCCTGATAGACGTCGTAGCCCATCTCCAGCAGGCGCTGGTAATGGTCGAAATCATGTTGGCCAAGATGGCCGATGGCATGCACGCCACGCCAGTAGGTCAGTTCGGCGTCGCGATCAATGCTGCGCTGGGCTGCGGATGTGGTCTGCATGGGTAGGACTCCATTCGCGGTCTACCCCCTGTCCGTCCGATCCTACGGCGCGAACAGAGGGCGCGCAACCTGGCGCATTCAGTTTTCGGCGCTGGCGGCATCCAACTGCGCGCGCTGTGCCGCATCCAACTCCAGCTGCGCTGCCGCCAGTACTTCCTGCAGCTGCGGCACGCTGGTGGCGCTGACGATGGGCGCGGTGATGCCCGGGCGCGCGATCAACCATGCCAGGGCGACCTGGGCCGGCGTTGCCTTGTGGCTGGCGGCAACGTCGTCGAGTGCCTGCAGAATGCGCAGGCCGCGTGGGTTGAGATAGCGATCAGCAACCTTGGCGCCGCGCGCGGCGCTCTTGCCTACATCAGCTGCGCTGCGGTATTTGCCGCTGAGGAAGCCGCTGGCCAGCGAGTAATAGCTGATCACGCCGATGCCGTGTTCGCGCGCCAGCGGCTCCAGCGCGGTCTCGTAGCCGCTGCGGTCGTAGAGGTTGTATTCCGGTTGCAGGGTTTCGTAGCGGGGCAGGTGGTAGTCGGCGGAGACCTTGAGTGCATCACGCAGCCGTTCGGCGCTGTAGTTGGACGCGCCAATCGCCCGCACCTTGCCGGCTTCGATCAAGCGCCCGAACGCGCCAAGGGTCTCTTCCAGGGGCACTGATTCGTCGTCTTCATGTGCCTGGTACAGATCGATGACGTCAGTCTGCAGGCGGCGCAGTGAATCCTCGACCGCATCATTGATGTTGTCGGCGGAAAGGCCGGGGTGCTCGGCCCATTTGGCGACCTTGGTGGCAATCACCACCTTGTCGCGCTTGCCGCTGCGCTGCAGCCAGCGGCCGATGA
The DNA here is from genome assembly GCF_032066555.1 of Stenotrophomonas sp. GTDB lineage: Bacteria > Pseudomonadota > Gammaproteobacteria > Xanthomonadales > Xanthomonadaceae > Stenotrophomonas. The sequence goes on along the minus strand of NZ_DAMBKV010000010.1, from coordinate 88,779 downwards.
TGGTCTCCGACTCTCCGCCGCGGTTGCCCGGCACCCAGGCCGGATAGACATCGGCGGTATCGATCAGGTTGAAGCCGGCATCGACAAAGGCGTCGAGCAGGCCAAAGGATGTCTTCTCATCGGCACTCCAGCCGAAAACGTTGCCACCAAAAGCGATGGGGCTGACGTGTAGACCCGAGCGACCAAGTTCGCGTGACTGGGGCATGCGGTGCTCCTTTGTTGTTCAGCTCCACAGCATAGACGGCATGCGTTCCAATTCCGTGGCAGCGTGGTGAAAACAGCGTTCCGTGTGGCGTTCCTGCGCTAACGGGATGTAAACAATTGCAGCCTGCATTGCACGTGCAAACGCATGTTAGTCTCGCCGTTTCAAACGCCGGAGTCCGACATGAAGAAGCATTCCCCGCTGCTGTGTGCCTGTCTGCTGGCGCTCGCCAGTACCCTGTCTGCCGGTACCGCGCTGGCCCATGATGCGGCCCACGCCACTGCCGATGCGCAGGTGTCACCGCAGCTGCAGGCCGCCATTGCTGGCAGCTGGCGTACGCCGGCCAACGTACTGCGCGACGAATACCGTCATCCGGCGCAGACCCTGGCGTTCTTTGGCCTGCAGCCGCAGCAGACCGTCGTTGAAATCACCCCCGGGGGTGGCTGGTATTCGGAAATTCTCGCGCCCTACCTGCGCGAGAATGGCAAGTACGTGGCCGCGGTAGTGGATCCGGCGACGCTGCCCGCGGGCGGCGGTCGCGATTACCAGCAGCGCTCACGCGATGGCCTGAGCAAGAAGTTCGCCGCATCCCCGGCCCAGTTCGACCGCGCTACCGAGGTCGCCTACAACCCGGCTGCACCGGTGCTTGGCGCACCGGGCTCGGCCGACCTCGTGCTGACCTTCCGCAATGTCCATAACTGGCGTTCTTCTGGCCAGGCCGAGGGCATGTTCAAGGCCTTCTTTGACGTGCTCAAGCCAGGTGGCACCCTCGGTGTGGTGGAGCACCGCGCCAAGGCCGACGTGCCGGCCGATGACAACAGCGGCTATGTCGGCCAGGCACAGGTGATTGCCATGGCCGAAGCGGCCGGCTTCAAGCTTGCCGGCAGCAGCGAGATCAACGCCAATCCGCGCGATACCAAGGACTACCCCAAGGGTGTATGGACGCTGCCGCCGTCCAACAGCCACGACGCTGCCGATGCCGCCAAGTACAAGGCCATTGGTGAAAGCGACCGCATGACGCTGCGCTTCGTGAAGCAGTAAGCGGCGCGGGAGTGGGGATTGGCGATGGGGCAGTGCGACAATGCGTGGCCGCCGTGCACCAGCACGCGGCCGCGCTCTGCAGGCATGCGGTGTCCCGCCTGCATCTGCGGCGCGTGGCAACTCTCCAGTCCCCTCGCAGAAACCTGTCGCAATGCTCATCGCCTTCAATAAACCGTTCAACGTGCTGTGCCAGTTCACTGACCGCAGCCAGCCGCCGCGTGCCACGCTCGCAGGCTTTGGGCTGCCTCCGAACGTGTACGCGGCCGGTCGTCTGGACTACGACAGCGAAGGCCTGTTGCTGCTCACCGATGATGGCAATCTTGCCCATCGGCTGACTGACCCGCGGCACAAACAAGCCAAGACCTATTGGGTGCAGGTCGAAGGTACCCCTACGGATGAAAAGCTGCAGGCGCTGCGTGATGGCGTGCAGCTCAACGATGGGCCGACCCTGCCGGCGCGGGTTGAACAGCTGGCCACCGCCCCGCCGCTATGGGAGCGCGACCCACCCGTGCGCTTCCGCAAGACCGTGCCGGACAGCTGGTTGGCAATCACCTTGCGCGAAGGTCGCAACCGTCAGGTCCGGCGCATGACGGCTGCGGTTGGCCTGCCGACGCTGCGACTGGTGCGGGCAGTGATGGGGCCGTATGCCCTGGATGAGCTTCAGCCCGGGCAGTGGCGCCAGCTGGGATGAGTGCGGTCGCCGGTGATAGCGCCGGCAGCATGGGCGTGGACGCCTGTCCTTCAGGTGCGGTGACACTCCCACATCCTTGTCGAGAGCGTCACCGCGCGGAAGCTATCTGCCCAACAGCCGCGACAGCAGGCCGGGTTCCTTGACGGGCAACCTGTCGCGATTCTCCCGAATGGCTTCGCCAAGTTGCTGTGCAGCGGCCTCGGCATACAGCAGGGCGCCGTCGGGATGACAGTTGTAAAGGTTGGACATGCTGCGGCTCTCCTTGAGGTTGAATGGACTGGGTTCAACCACCTCCGCCGCTTCGACCAGGCCCATGCCGGCACTGATGGCCGCATCCAGGGCCTGCCAGAAGATGCGCAGCCGTCCGTGTGAGAACACATCGTCCATCCGCGCGCGCACCCGTGGGTCGCGGTGATAGTCGCCGCGCAGCCGCTTCAGGTTTTCATGTGGCAGATAGACACCGCCGCAGTAGTTCTGGGTCAGCTGATTGTCGAAATGCATAGGCTGAAATTGATCGGGAACCAGCTGCTTCCAGTCACCCGCGTAGCCGGCCATCAACCCATCCTTCAACAGGAAGGAGAATGCACCGCCGCGGATGTAATGGTGTTGCCGCAGGAAGCCAAGGATGACCGCAACGTAGTAGGCATGGCCCCTGGCAAATGAAACGCCATGGTCGATCTTGCGCGCTTCGTCGAACCGCAGACGTAGCTGCTCGGTGTAGAAGGCATCAACGCCGAAGCGCTGCGCCAATGAACGATGGAAAAGTGGGTCTTCCAGGCCAGCAAAGTAGATCGAACGAACCTCGTCGTGCGCTATCGGGTGATAGCTGATGTCCCAACCCATGCTTACATCCTTGTCTGTCGTAGTTGTAGTGCTGATGCCGCACGTGCCTGTGCGGGTGTGGTTACCAGATCTCTATGGTGGTGGCGAAGCCGGCTGGATCATGTGCATGGATTGCGATTTCGGCGGGAACAAAGCTCCTTCCGCGATAGATGGGCCTGGCCGAGTAACGGTTGAGCTTTCCGAGGCGCATCATCGGCAACACGGTAGTGGTGTCTATCCTGTGTTTCTGGTCCGCAACCCATAGCGGCACAAACACCAGATTGTCGGCATCGCAGCTGCCGCCGAGCTCTTCGGGAATCAGCTGCAGCAACGTCAGTTCATATCGTCGTACTGCCGCTTCGCACTTCTGTCGCGTATCGAGATGGCAAAAGTCAGCGCACCCGGTTTTTCGGGAGCGGTGCCCGTCATGCATGGAACTCTCCTGTGGTCTGCCAGATTGAAGCGACTACCTGATGCAGCGCAGCGAGCAGACGTTGCGTTGCCGGCTATCGCTTGCCGACGCGAACACGTCGCCGAGCGCGCCGCTGTTTTGGAGGCGAGAGAATACGAGAGTTTCGGTGGATCACCTTGTTACAACTGGGCATGAGGTGGCGCCGGTGCGGCATGTAAGCGTGCTGCGATTGCTCGCCGCTGCGATGCCGGGCATAACAGGTGTTCCAGCGTACACCAGCACTGGATGCCGTCCAGTGACGATGCAGGACGGTTGCGCAAAAAGCTGACGTCCCGAATGGGGCGGATCGCAAGTTGCACGTCGCGATCCGCTGGCGAGTCAGGTGTGGAAGGGGTGTTGCGTGAATCCTACTGACCCGCGGGCGGCTCCCACAGCTCGACCTTGTTGCCTTCCGGGTCCATTACCCAGCCGAACTTGCCCTGCTCGGAGTGCTGCGGCTCACCCACGACGTCACAGCCTTCCGCGCGCAGGGCGAGCAGAAGGGCGTCCAGATCGTCGACCCGGAAGTTGATCATGAAAGACGCGCTGGATGGCGCCATGTAGTGGGTATCGGCTGCAAACGGACTCCAGAGCGTGGCACCTGCCGGGCTATCGGCACCGCCCCATTGAAAGACCGCGCCGCCCCAATCGCTTACCTCCAGGCCGAGGTGCTGGCGGTACCAGGCGGAAAGCGCCTTGGGATCGCTCGACTTGAAGAAGATGCCACCAATGCCGGTTACGCGCTTCATGCTGAGTCTCCTGGATCGATGGATGTGCGGTCATGGACCGGCTTGGGTGGGAGGGTGCTGGGCTGCGCAGATTGGCAGCATGGGTGCCCCTGTCCTTCCACGAGGCGACCCATGCAATTGCTTCGATACAGATTGCAACGCCGCCAAGTACCAGGCTGCTCATCGTCGACGAAGCGATGTAAAGGCAGAGTGCAGTTCCAAACAACACGAAGGAAAGGATATGCGGGCTTCTCATGAGTGCGATTGCGGGAACATGGAAGGGTCGATCGAGGCGCGCGTATCGTGACCGCATGATGATCGCCGCGGCCCACGCCGCCGGCCGCGCAGAGGGAGAGCGGCCTGCGGCGCAGGGCTCATAAGCCCGCGCTCTGCGAGGAAACCAGATGATCATGACTTTGCTTGAACTCCGGGACGCTGAGGAGTTGCGACAACACCTCCATCAACGCCTGGTTTGACTGCGCGTAGCTCAGTAGTGGGCCCAGCGCATAGTAGTGCGCTTCCTCGCGCAGTGCCGGCAGGTGCGCGGCAAGCCCGGCAACTATCTGCTCAGCTTGCATGCCGTCAGCAGCCAGGCGGCACAGGATCTCGATTGCATTCCCTTGTGTCCAGTCGTACTCGCCGTATGCAACGCGTTGCAGGAGGGGAATGGCGTCGCCGCCGAAGTTGTAGAAGATTTCGAAGATGGCCAACTGCCGGGCCATCATCCAGCCGCCAAGTCCTTGGAACTGCATGGCGTACTCGGCAGGAGGGGAGTGCTCCGCATGGAACAGCGTCGCAAGATGCTCGATTCTCGTCGGCCCAAGTTCGTTGGCTGCGATACATGCGCGGTCGCGGAATGCATCCGGGTCGGCAACTGCCGCGGCCACCCAGTTGACGCGGTCATTGGCCGAATCGCATTGCAAGCCAGCGAGCACTGGTTGCGGTTCTGGCGCTGGTCGCTGCAAGTCAGCGCGGTGGGATATCAATCGACGCAGGAGCCGAGCGGCACGGGAAACAAGTGACGGGCCTGAATGTTTATGCATACCGCACACCAAAGCTTGGTGGCTGCGTGCAAAGAACATTGACGCACTCATAGTCACCGCTGACGAAGTATTCAAATACTTCGCCATAGAAACCTGTTGGGACGTACGAGCCGGATATCTCCCCTTCCTCGCGCCATCCACCTGATTGCACCAGGGCAACCAGCGCCCCATCCAGTTCCTCATATTTCTCGATATTGGCGCGCCAGAACATCGAGAAATCCCGTTCATCAAGAATCTTCACCCCAATCACCCCCGCGAAGGAAATCTCTATTTGATGCCGGGAGGGGTGTGATACGAGGAAGATCGTGCAGGTCTTCATGTCGTGTACGACACGGGTGATGGAAGTCGACTCGGTAGTACAGACCGAGTCGGGTAGGTCCAGCAGGCGCACTTTCATGGCTGAAGACCCGGATCGGTTTTCCGATGCATCTGCATGTTCACTTCCAAACCTCATCTGTCAGTCTTCTGAGCTCAGCGACCGCGTTGCCAAATTCTTCCCTGCTGAACACCGCAGTCTGGCTTGGTGCTGTCCATGCCACGGAGGTGACGATGCCGTTGATAACATCAAGCGCGCGGCCGGTCCTCACCCAGCGGATGTTCTGACCATCAGCCATCTGCTCAACCACCGCCACGGTGCAGCTCATGTCCATGTCGTCAGGACAGACCAGCATGGGGACTATCGTCGAAGAATGATCTTCTCGTGGGCTCAGTAGCTTCCATGCATGCTCGCCGTCGCCCTCGTCCAGCAACCACCCTTGTGCCGGAACGAGACTGTCTGTGCTGTCCACGCCACCGGCGTCACAGACGACTCCCTTGATCCATTCGTGCAACGGGGTTTCATCAACGAATAGTACGGGATGCGGTGCGCGTGCATGGCGTGACCTGTGCATGCGGGCGGATAGCTTGTTCATGGCATCTGCTGGGCAGCGCTCTGCCCGGAGTGAGGTGTGAAGGGTTGTTCGCATGCTTGTGCTCGGCGCCATCTTTTGGCCAAGGCGAAAGCCCTATGCCGTGTGCTCTGCAGGTAGTGTTTTCTCCCGGCCACCCATTCAAGGGAGCGTGCAATCTCATCATCGATCAACACCCCTTGGTCGAGCCAGCCCAGCGCTTCCACCACCCAGCCCTGGCTGGGCCACGTCAACGCGGCCATGACCACATCTTTCGGCGAAACCGCGGCTTCCAGTTCGCAGAAGGGCCTGATCAGCTTCGACACCAACTCGCTTTGATTCATGTCATGCACCTGGTCGTGCGCCGAGCCTACCCCTGTTCCCGGTTGGCTCCGAATGCGTTGAAGGCTAGTCAGCAGCAGTGATCTTGAGGCGGGTGCCATCTTCCAAGCCCGAGATTTCCCGCGCGAGATGGCCGGAGGCGGCAATGAGCTCAGCCAGCGACATCATGGCGAGATTGTCACCACCGTACTCGCCGCCAAGCACACCGGGAATCTTGAGGCAGTACTTGTAGTCGGGTGGCAACGCGCCAAGGCGTTCCCGTGCCTCGTCAACCAGGCCCTGCATCTGCCAGTCTTCAACGAACTCAGCATCGCGCGACAGTTGATCGAGTGCTTCGCGGGTTTCGGCGACAGCCTCGCAGTACAGGTCCTCGGGGCAAAGGCGCCAGTAGCATCCGTTCCGGTCCTTGATCATCAGGTTGCCGAAGTCATTCTCCCCGACGATCTGCTCAGCATCCAGCCCGGTCCAGCACCACGACTGTTGGACGATAGCGATCACTTCCTGAGTTCCTTCTGTTGAAGCTGGGCGGGGGGGGCAGCGGGTTCGACCCGAATGCACTGTCGGCTGACTATCGTTGGTGCCTACCAACGCTGCCAGATTATCTCCTGATCCAAGGCCGACAGCGCATATCTGGCTCCTTCGCGAACATGCTGGTCGGGATGATCCTGCTCTGCGGATATCACAGGGATGATTGAGCGATCACCCGGCTCGCCGAGAAGCTCCAGAAATTTTCCGCGGCCAAACGGGTCCTGCGTGCTATGTAGCAACACCAGCAAGCGCAGGACTGGCATCGCAGGATTGGGTCGCATTCCTTGATATGCGTTCTCGAACCGCATCGGATCGATGGCGAGAATCTGTTCCAGCCATGTGTCCAGTTGTAGCTATAGCGGTTCCACGGAATCCGGCGGGACAAACGCGAACAGCGCCTCCCGCCAGGCTGTAACTACTTGCTGCCCAGCAAGCGGGATAGGCGCACCGCCTCATCGTGCAAGTGCGCGGACGTCTCGTGTGTCCAGCTGTCATCGCACCAATCACAGCAGCTATAGAGATCCCCCAGCCACCCTCGGCCATCGGCGACCAGCCGTTGTGGCCGTGGGACGCTGGCCATTTCCACGTTGAACAGGATATCGAGCCGGTCAACCAATCTGCACAATGCCTGGACGGATATGTCCCTGGCAGTGAAGGCGTTCAGTGATCGGCGTAGAACCTCCGCAGCAACAGGTTCCGCCTCGACGGATGCCGGCCGGAAGCCATTGAGGTCTGCGGCCATCGTCAGCAGGAGACCCTCGACCAGTTCCGGTGCGGGAAGTGGATACAGTTCCCAGATGAGAGGATGGAGCTCATCCGTAGCCAGTACGACAGCGTCCGCCCAGCGTGCCAGCTCATCGGGATTGCCGACTCCGCACCAGAACGCCATGGCGAGGCAGTTCAGTTCTTCGCGGATCTCATCCATCATGCGGTCGGCACCCAACGTGGCGTGTCGTCGTAAGGGCGTGTCGCCGAAACGCAGCGGCCCCGCTCACAATCGCATGCCCGCCCATATGACGGCTTCGGTCGACACAGACACTATCGGGGTGAGCAACCTGGGCCAGAAGGCGCCAGGCCCGATGTGGTCAAGTGATTGGTCATGGTGCTGCTGCTCCTCCGCGACAATGGACGAAATGACCGCGATGGCGGACGGGTCCCGGCCCTCAAGCACGGACAGCTGTTGCTCCAGGTGCCTGAGCACCACCGCTTCAACGGCTGCGGTGGTGGCGGCTATGGCAGCAGTACCCAGCAGGCCGGTTACCACGCCCAGCGCAAAACCTCCCGCGCCGCAGAGCCAATAACTGCGGCAGCGGCCGACGCCGCGTCGCTGGAGTTCGGCAGCGAAGATCGCCCGGTGTCCTTGCTCGTGGGAGCGGAACTCCGCCAGCTGCGCAAGCATCGCCGGCGCGGTAAGCCGGGCCATCAAGATCTGGCCGGCGTAGATGTTCACCGCGCCATGTTCACCGGCGTGATTGACCTTGATGATCCGATTGCCGACTTCCTTGCCTGGACCTTGCACGAATACCCCTGGATGACCATCAACCTGCGGGCCGGATCGACCCATCAGCCGCCCCCGCCATGCTGGATGACGGTTGCTGGGCATGTTCACGCATGCGCGGCACGGCGTCCAGCCCATGGACCCTGTGTCAGTTCGACGCAATCGCGCCTCGGCAATCCGCAAGCAACGACACGACTGTCCGGCGACCACCTCGCCCGCAATGATCGACAGGTTTGCGTACTACCACACCAATAGCCTTCCGCCTGGCCAACGTCCCTGCCACCCGCAGGGGAAATGCCCCGCCCGGTACACTTGCAGCAGCTGCAGGAAGAAATCTGGACGCCCCTTGCAGCTCCGGTACTCATGTTCCATCACCGCAGCAATGACGTCCCAGCTTGCTGCGTCCAGCAGGCTCTTGCCGAGTCCCATCCTGTCAGCGAAAGCGCGCCATGAGGTCTCGCACAACCGCGAAACAACGCACTCCTTGGCGGAAACAGCGATTCCATTCCAGCGCTGATACGCGTCGCGATGGTGCCTGTGCAGGAACTCCGTCAATCGATTCCTTGCATCAATCGTCGCATCCTCCCAGGCCTGGCTGCTGCACAGATCCATCGCCTGTGGCCAGCCTGATACCTGTTCTGCGTCGAATGGCAGGGGCGCGATGAGGGGTTGCCCGCAGTCATTGAACCAGGGGATTTTCTCCAGTTCTGCTGCAAATGACTCGCCCATTGTTTTCCACCTGGTCGTAGCATCGGTTTCGCCGCATCCAGGCGCCGATCCCGGTTCAAGCATCCGGTCAGGGGCGCAACAACGATGCAACCGCGTCCCAGTACCAGGATCGCTCGTCGATGGTTGCCGCGGCCAGCGGCGTTGGGTGCAGAACGACAACCGTGTCGATCCCCTTGTCCCGAAGGATCTCCTGCGTTCGCTGTAGCAGACGACGATTGCCGGTCAACCATTGCCGTCGCCCAGGTGCGAGCATGGCAATTGCGTCCGGTATCGAGCAGGACAGCTTTTGCCGGAGGTTGATCAGCGCCGCTTTGTCCGTCCTGTCAAAGGTCGGTTCGATCACATAGTGCGCGCCAGCCGCGGTCGAAAGATCGTATTTGTCCTGTAGGTACTCCATCCAGGATTGCGCGCTGCCAACCGTCTCGACGTCGCCGGACGCCACGCTGACCAGGTGCGCGGATACACCTACATAACAACGATCGAGCATCCCGTGGACGACATAGTCCTCGCTGTTGCAGCACACCACCCAGTAATCCCCGCGTGGGGAAAGATCACAGGACTGGATGGCGAACCGTTCCCCTGGCGCGCTGTCCTCGCAGCGACGTAGAACCGTGGATCTTGCATCTTCGGCGGAAATCATCGATCACTGTAGTGCGTTGGAGGTGGGTTGAGCCGTGCCGCAGCATCGGACCGGCAGATTACAAGGTGAGCCTTACATCGGGAAGCCATCGAAGCTCGGGGTCTCGGCTAGCTTCCGCTCCCATCCGGCCTTGCTGGCGACGAAGATATGCGCGCTCGGCGCGATATCAACGTCCGTCGTCAAGGCACCTGCAGGAACAACGAGCAGGCCGTCCAGCGTATAGGGAAGGGCAGATCCGCAGGCGGCGCAGAAAGATCGGGTATGCCTTGTTCCGGGTAGTGTGTAGGTGGTCCGCTGTCCCTCCCCGGAACGCCAAACCAGTGTTGCCGATGACGAGAACAGGTTGGCGGTGTGCGCAGCGCCGGAGTCCTTCTGGCAATGCGTGCAGTGGCATAGATAGAAGCTCTCGAACGCACCTTCAACTTCAAACTGGTTGGCTCCGCATAGACACGCACCCATGTGTTGATCGCGCATTGGAGGATTCCCCTGAATCGCCTTTGCAGTCGGCGGCACCTGAAGTCACCGTTGCAGGCGTCCGCGAAAGACATGGCGAGGATGGTCACGGCACCATGGAAAGGCCCATGGTGGAAGGTAGCTCGGCAACAAAGGTACTGGAGTGCAACGCACCAGCCGCGCGCAGGCGAATGGCCTCGGACTGGCAGGTGGTGATGAATGCAGCTTTCTCTGGAAGCGTAGCGGCCTGCAGGGCTGCGGCCATCTCTTCCAATGCAGCAATGGCTGCATCAGGGTCGACCAGGGCTTCACTCGATTGCTCGAGGAAGCATGCCGCGCCAATGATTGCGTAACAAAGATTGTTCATCAGATTTTCTGGGGGTGGGCGGGTTGGCATCCAGAATTGTGAGCTCGCTGGTCAGACGTACCGGCATCGTGTCCTAGCTGGCAGGCGCTGTCTCGATTCTGGGCCAGATGGAGGTTGCGACCTGGCAGCAGTGTCACCGTACCCTGTGCCTGCCGTCCAGATCGTTGGGTGATCTCTTTCATGGACGGGATATCCAAGTGACGCTATTCCGCAGGCCGGTGCGGCTGGAATGAATGCTCAGGGCGCAGCCTGGAACCAATGGGCGTGGACAAGCTCAAGAAACTCCTGATCCATTGGCAATCCGGAGGCAGAGCCGATAACTGTGTTGCCGGTACCGCAGGCTGGTCAGCACGCGGTCTGGCCGCCGTCCATCCAACGAATGATTGCGTCAGGGGCGAAGCCGGCGAAGCAGAAGAAGCATGCACATCGAATACTGTTTGAGATCTCTGTGCGGTTCTCTGTTGCATGGCGCCAAGCCTGGTATTGGTCGAAACCAAACCGGGTTGCCAGATGGTGCTCGATACGCTGGGGGTAGGTCATGCGGCTATCCTGAATCACGCCAGCTGGCTTATCAATCCTGGGTTGGCCGACGTCCTGCATGGCTGACGGGTTCGTTGGAAGACGGGCCCATCGCAACTGACCAATCATGGCCTGTGAATGCAGCCCGCCGAACTATCACCTTCCACCCCACTCGGAAAACTCTACACGCTTGGAATCTTCGTGATCACCGAAAGTAATCCATGAGACAAGCGGACGAGCCTCAGCGATAGCGAAGGTTTCTGGTTCGGTCGCTTCTTTGCACCACTTGATGGGATCGACGTGCAAGCCAACAGGGCCCAGCACCTCTCCATTCTTCCGGGAGCCCCGCATAGATGCCCAATGTCCGTAGAACCGTGCGGCAGAATGGGCATCCCAGCAGCTTGCACCTCTGCAAGGTCGGAGTCCGAAAGTGGCTTTGATCTGCGAAGCGAGACGCCGGCAGCCGGCGAGAAACGCATCGCCGTTTCGGTGCCCCGACGCGTCGGGTTGAACCGAGAGACGCGGTCACCAAGCTAGTTGGGGCCGATCGAATCGCCGCGTGGCGATACCTGGACAAACATCAGTTCTACGGCGCTGGCAGCCGCCACATCAAGTTCATGCCATTTGCTGTTTGGTAATACGCCAAACCACCATCCATCGCTGTCGATGGATGAGCGAAACATGCGGTAGTGGGCTTTGGTGGAGATCAGATCGTTCACAGCGGCGACAACGTCCGGGAACTGATCGCTCTGCTCGATGCTATACCGGATACGCGCTGAGCGGCCGAGTACGGATATCTGTCCTTCGTCCCCGTCTTCGCCAAGATCATGGTGGAGGTCCAGGTCCAGGCGACCGAGTTGAACGGCCATGTCCTCGACGGCTTCCTGCAGCCATCCCCGCCAGTCCACCGCGAATATGAAGGGGCTTTCAGACAGTACGGACTCAAGGTCACTCGCTTCGAATCCATCATCCGTTCGCCATCGCTGGTACTTGCGTGAGTCTGGGCCAATGTCGAAGGTCTCCAGCACGATATGGGCGATATCAAGGGGGAGCTTGCGTACTTCTGCGGTCATGAGTGTTTTTCACCTGATGTGTGCGGCAAGTCAGCCAACTGGCTTTGGACGGGCCAGCAGGGTGTTGCTGCAATGAGGACGTCGCGTTTGAACCGGTGCCTGCGTGGTGTGCTACTGCGATCACTGTGGATGAGGAACGCGGCCTCGGCCAGGCCCTTGCGCAACATAGCGGGCGGTCGATTCATCGAACACGGTGTCATGAACCCCGCTTGCAAGGCCGTCGTTAAAAGGCGGGCGCTATTCGAGCGTTGCCCAAGGGAATAGACGCCTGAGGTGCGTCCGGCCACGTTGCGTGAGCAGCTAGCTCCCATTGGTGTGGAGCCTGCGCAAAAGACGCTCAAACAGCAAGCAGCCGCAAACCGGAAGCGACACCAAGAGTAGAAGTGGAGCCCAGAAAAGCGAAATGCCAAGCACGCCCTGGATGTTGTGACCATATGCAATGCATGGCTCGATGGATTTGCCGAGGTCCTGGCATCCAAAGTAATCGAATGCCCATGCGCCGGTCCGCCAAACAACAAAGCTGGCTAGTGGCGGAAGCGCGAGCATCAGATTGCCAAACACCTGCTTCATTGCTCTGACACCTGAATAAAGTCGCGTTGCGAGGTGATGTTGGCCTGTACCAACCGTCAGCTTTCGTGCCTGTGCGCCGGGGCTTGCATCAGGAATACTCTGCACATGCGCACAAATCCGAACGAGAAGATCGTCGAGAATATCGCGTACACGATAGGGCTAACCAGAAGCGCTTGCGGACCAAACGTCATCTCCAGGCTGCCGCCCATCGATTGCTCGAAGATCCACCAGGTGAACAGTAACAAGATACTTGACAGCACACCAAAGCGGCCGGGCAATCTTGCTTTGGCCGCAACCAGCGAAGCAGCTATCACGACGCATATGAACGCAATGGCGGTGATTCCGAAGCCGATCATGCCCGCCGTGTTCAGGAACTCGATCTGCTCTGGTGTCGGCGGTCTTGTATCAACGATCTGCACAGGGCGATGGGACATGATGGTTGACGCCTGGTTTGTGCCGTGCCGTGAAGCGGCGTTGGCTTGGGTGAATTCTCAGTCCGCGGAACACGCGACACCCCGCAGCCGCAGCGCCTTGCACAGGGCATCGAGCCTGCCGTCGGAATCGTCATCTGCAATGAAATAGCGGCCATTGCGGAGGGCAGCCATCCCCGACGCGAATGCGAACACAGGTGAATCATGGTTCCGCACTGATCCTTCAAGATAGTAGTTGTAGGGACCGTCGGATCTCTTGTTTGAATGGACACACTCCAGGCGGCTTAACCACTTGCCAAATGCCGAGTTCACCCTGTGCAGCTCCGGAAACCGTTGTCGGAGTGGTGTCGGCAGAAAGTGCACCTCCCCAACGGTCCACAGCTGACCACGCCTAATCCGGGGGAGAAAGACGGTGACAACCGGGGACGCCAATGGGTCAATGGATCCGTCCGCGCGATAGGAAGTCGGCCCATAGTCAGGGAAAGACAGGATCGCACCCCGCTCAGAGGGAGTCTCCACAGGGGCTCGCCCTAGTGCGCGGAACCACCCCAGCACTTCGGAGGGTTCGTTGGGATCCGCTATGAATCTGTGGGTACTGCCCATCTGGCCTCCGTGATCCAACGTCTGAGTCGAGCCGAGCCGCGAAACGGCTTCTACGTGGAAGGACTGTCAGGCATCTGGCCGGTTGGCCACCTGGAAGCGCTTGAAGATATATCCGGCACCAATCCAGTAGCCGTGATGCGTCGCCTGTGTAGTGAGTTGTGCTGTTACGCGAAGCTGTGTCTGCTTTGGTCGTGCAACCGTAACCAGGCCAGAAAGCTCATCAACCGGCGTCGGCAACGCATCCAGAATTGCCGTGCTTCAGCATCCAGTGTAGGGGTTACCCATCCTGAAAAGCCGTCAGCCCGGGCTGGACAAGCGTCCGCCACGCCGCGCCCCCGCCTGCAGTCCCAGACTGAGCGTGACCACAAAGCCGGCAAACAGGTATGCCGGCAAGCCCATGAGGATCAGGGGAGCAACGCCGATCAGCGGATGGAGGCGGGATAGGGCAGAGAGGAACGCCCCAGCCAAACCCCAAGCGACGAAATAGATCACGCCGGTCCAGGAAAGGAACAGCAGTACACGCGCGCCCCAGCTGCGACCACGTCCGGTAGCGATGCCTGCAGCAATTCCCGCGACGCCTGTTAGAAAGACAAAGCTGGCATGAACCCACTGGATTGGCTTTGACCCAGAACCCGCCTTCAGCAGTATCGCCAGCATGACCAGGGCTGTGAGCAGCCAAAGCCAGCCAACGAGGCGGGTGCCGAGGCCGAGTTCGCGCTTGTTTGTCATCGTGGTAGATGTCCTTGATCAGGCTGCCGGTCGAGGCAGCAACGTGTTGAAAGAGCTCTCTATAGAGGACATGCGCAACAACAGGCGGCGTTGCTGGTGATGCCAACGATGTTGCGTGCACTTGGACATGCCTGAGACATCTTGGATGCAGGTCCCGACGAACGGTTACGCGGAAGTCCTGATGACGTAAGCGGCCGCCCCCAGCGCTGCAACCGCACCGAGAAGAATCACGAATCCGAAACGGAGACGAGCAGGAATTGGCCCTTTACCGTACGTCCGCTCAACGGCTTTCCTATCCAGGATCCAGCCGTGATTGCAGCGGGTGCAGGCAAGCTGGTAGCGCTTGGCGTAGACAAAGCCAAAAAGCAGATCAAACTCGCCGAACCTGTATCTGAGTTGCGTCTGGAAGTCTGTTGTCTGGTCACAGCCCGGACAATACTTCTTCTCTGGAGAGCCCAGTGGGACGATTCGCTCCCCTTGTCCAATCATGAACATCATGACGACCTTCCTTAGCCGCTTGGTTTGCAGATCAGTCGATGGCGACGTCGACTGTGTGTAGTGAATTGATGGGCGCGAGCATAGTCCTGAATCACTCAGGGTTGCATAGCGGCGTAAACCAGAGCATACCGTTATGCCTGATCGCGTACAGCCTGAGTGAGCCTTGCCTCAAAGTTGCTTGCCAGCATCTGATCTACTGCGGCCAGAGCCCGCGTGGCTTGCTGCGGATCAAACCTGCCGCCTTCCAGGACCGTGGCGGCTTGGTTGTGCAGCGCATATGACAGATGGGCAGCGGCTTTGACCGCCGGATCCTGGCTGTCTCCAGAGCCAAGATGATGGGCGAGTAGAAGCCGGATCTCATGGACAGCGAATGCGAGCACTTGTTCCTGCGTGATGGCCATTCAAGTACCGTTCCTTGGGGGCATGATGTCCGGGGCGATCCGCAGTCACGAAGCGTTGGCCGGGTTGGACGACTCTCAAACTGCGCCGAGCCTCCCAATCGCGTCCATGACGAAGCTTGCCTCCGCAGAGGTGGTCCACGTCACCTGCGGCGGTTCGAGGGAAAGCACATCCACGATATCACTGCCGGAAATGATGCAGTAGTGGTGCGGGGTATCAGCGAAGGTGATCGCCTGCACGGAGTTTGCTGCCCAGAGTGAATTCTCAACCTTCAGAAATGGAAACGTCCACGACGTTCCTGGCGACTTCGGGAGCAATCGATCTCCAGACTCACCAGGCCACGGATGCGCAAATTCCTCATGGATGCTGACGGCTTCAAACCGCTCGAAGCGAAGCACCAGCAGCTTGCCGTCTCCAAAGTCGCCATCGCAGATGAGGGTCATTGCACCGGCCAAATGCTGAACGACAAATACGCCTGCCAGAAAGACCGGAACGTGTTCGATCGGGAACCACGGTGTGAAGTTCTGCATGGCCTTGTTCGCGCGGTCCGGGGGGAGGGCAGAGTTGGGGTGAGCCACGAAACGGACGTAGCTTGAGTGCATGATCAGGTGACGCGCTCATCTTGCCTGCGGGTCGCGGGAAGTCAAAGGCCAGGATCAGGTCGCGCCATGAAGCACGGTCGGCTTGACGGAATCGTTGGCTGCAAATCGTATCCCCACGCGCAAGCCATCCGTCACTTCCTCGAGTTCACGCGGGTCATGGACAATACGCAAGGCCCCAATGTTGGATTCCGCACGTACGACGCAGAGCCTCATGCCATCTACGCGTGTGATAAGAACGCCTGCATCCTAGGTGACCGACTCCATATCACCTATCTCGCGGGCTTCCAGGACATCGATGCTCGCAATCGAGGCCGCTGCACCGAGATGGAATTCCAGATGGTCTCTGCAGTAGCTGGTCTCGTTCGCTTGCGGATTCGATTTGTACGTGATGCCCCGCGGTGCTTCGGACAATCGTGCGCTGAGACAATGGTAGTTCAACCATTCCTTTGGCGTATCTCCCCAGGCGCTTTGAAGGATGAGGAAATTTCTCAGGCCAAGCTGTACTGATACAGACATGACTTCGATGGCGGAGCTGCCGAACGTGATGTCGGCGCTGTCACTCAATAGCGTCTGGATCCTGAAGCCAAGCAGGGACCTCAGTGCGTTGCTGGACGTACGATCCAGACGGCGGATGATCTCATCCGTGGGGCGTACTCCGCGGCCGATTTTCTCGGCGCAGTGGCTGCGACTGGAGCGGCCGGCGCGGCTGGGATCCTAAGCCAGTGGGCGTGAACTCTCCACTCGTGGAGCAGGTCCGACTTGAATGGCTGTCAACGCTGGATGAGGCGCGCCACATGATGATATGCCCTACGTGCAGATACAGAAGCAACCTTGTTTGTGAAACTGGCAGCGCAAGCGCCGAACGCGATGAAGTTCTCGCGCCCTTCGTGAAGTGAGAGTCCGTGATTTGCGCACGAAGATGCATCAGGGTCTGAAACGCCAAAGGCATCCTGCTCCCAGAAGCAGACCGGGCAAATCTCGTAGTCGTGGCCGCCCGGGATGCTGAAGTAATCACAGCAATCGCACTGAACAAGAACTTCCATCAGGGTGAACTCCGGCTCCGGAACTGCACCGCGCCGCATGGCGGCGTCGGCTTGAATAGTCTTTCAGGGGGCAACTGCATCGGGGTATGAATGCTTTGAGCTGTTGAGATCATCAGCAAGCTTCCCGATCCTGGAGAGCAGTTTGCCGACATCTTCTTCTGGATCCGCATGGAAGTAGTCGATGGTGAACCGAAGCGTTGTACCAAACTGATCTCCGATGGGCGGAAGAGCGAGGCTCCTGATCTGCATCGGCTCGCCACCACGCGCCGCGTCGCGTACCCACCACGAGATGAACTCAAGTGCATTGAGGCCTTTGCTGTCTCGGGTGATACCGAAATTTGCCGATACAACAAGCTCGCTGGCCAATCCGCCTTTGGTACGGCTTAGCGAGCCGAGGGGAAGGTCCCCGTAGGGAGGAAGGCTGAAATCACTTTCCGGAATGTCACTAAGATCCGCCTTGCCTATTCTCGCATCGGTAATTCCGGGAATGGACTCTATGGCGTCTTGCAGCTTTTTTACTTCAGGCGGCATGTCAGCTCCAAAAAAGGAAGCGAAAGAAAACAATGACCAATAGTGTAGAGCGAACCATCTACCGCCTGTAACACCGTAATCGGGCCGCCGCGAAGCGGAGTCGACTTGGATTGGCCGTCAGGTTGCGGCCGAAGTAGCTGAGCGATCAATCACTTCGAAGTCGGGGCCGAGTTGAACGCGCAGCATCTCCAGGAATCGCTGCGCCGCGACATTGAATCGGTCCCGCTCCGCCGCCTCCCATGGCGATGGGTCAGGCGGATAGGTCCAGTCAATGCCTGTGTCATACCAACTGCACAGGTGGTGGGCGAAACGCCATGTATTCTCCGGCAAAGGGAGAAGGTGCGCTTCGACACAGCACCCCCACTTATCCTTGGTGGCGTCATTTCCCGACCAGAGGCAGGCGCCACTACCGGGGTCGAAGAAAAATTCGAGGAGATAGATGGGCATGTTGAGTGGCTTGGCTCCGGAGTTGGGCTGGGCCGCGAAGAGATGTCGGCCTCAGTGAAATGCTAGGCATCTTTCACTGGCCTTGCGATGCAGTCAGGCCATCCGAGTAGCCTGAGCTCATTTGAGACAGCGGATGGGAAGTGATCTATATGGCTGATGGAACGCATGCGCATGGGAAGTTGCGACAAAAGTCGATAGTGACTGGTTGGATTGTGATGACGATGAAGAAATAGCGCTATCGCAGCCAAATACTCCGGATTTCTAGCGCCGGAAACAAAAAAGAACCGTCCTGCATTCTCGGTCTGCCCATCCATGGCGAGTGCACGGCCCAGGAGCTCCAGATGCCCGGTGTCGTACGCCGCACCAAAACAACTCCTCGCGAGATGGGACAAAGCTGTTGCAGCGTCTCCATTGGCCAGCGCCGACTCAGCCGCCGCAATCTTCCATTTCTTGGGCCGACCACTGCGAATCTTCATACGTGTCCAAATCTGGAATCAAGTCGGCCCGCGCAGCGGATTTGGCTCGAATTAACTGTTAGGCGCGTCTTGTTGGATCTGGCGCAGCCATGTATCAACCCTGGGAAGAATGGAATCCAGATCGGGCAGAAAGCCATCCCCGTCGAGCCAGGCCGCAATGTCCAGATCCATCGCCAAGTCCTCCAGCTCCCGAATGAGAGGGTACGGCATCAGTTCCAATGTGCGACCGTTGTTCCGAATGGCTCGAGCGAGGCATTGCGCGGTGCTCTGCCGAGCTCTCACCGACGCAAGTACGGACTCAATTCTGGTGATCAGTGAATTGTTCGACACGACGCTTGGCTCTGGAAACAACCCGCGCCGCGAAGCGGCGTCGGCTTGGGTTAACGATCAGGTCCCGGCGGGATAGTACTTGCGCATGAAGTCCTGCAGTAACCCATCCGTAACCTCTCTGTTGCCCGAACAGTACGCAGAAAACATGGACAAATAATCCCGCATCTTCTGTGGGTCATCCCGCAAATCGTACACCGAGCTTACGCGGCCGTGCCGTGATACGGCAGTGGCCCAATCGCCGCGGTTGAGGCTAAAGAATATCCAGCAGTGCTCTGCTTCCAGGTGATCGTCTGAGAGCTGATTGCAATTGTTGGATGCAAGCGCCCTCGCAGCAGCGAAAGTAATCTCAGGTTCGCAGGAGTCTTTCATGCAGGGCTTTACTCTGGAATTGAGCCGCGCCGCGAAGCGAGTTCGGCTTGAATGAACTGTTAGGCCGCGTACTGCTACTCGATGCGACGAATTGCATACGGAGTGTCATGGCCGGGAAAGAACTGCATACGACGGTACGAGGCCCCATATGTAGCTAGACCTTTGCATGTCCTTGCATTCCATCGTTCTATCCTGAGCCCATTGTTTCCGGCGAGTGAAAGAGTGAATTCGATCGGTACTACTTTGCAAGCTTGACCAACCTCGGCCTGAATCATGCCCAAGGGCTCTGGATCGAACCTCGCGGCAGTCAGGGCGGGGCTATATAAGAGTGGTAAGAAAGCAAGAGTCGTGTGCATTGATATCGTTGGCGACCTAACTCCGGAATCAAGCCGACCCGCGCAGCGGGGTCGGCTTGAATGAACTGTTAGGGCTCATACGGCGCCAGTAATGAGTCCCAGAAAGTTGGAACCGGTGAGCCAAGGATGTTGGATAAGCCGACTTTAAGAGCAAGCTGTTCCTCCGCCGTAAGTGGGTTCTCCTCCAGCCCAACGGGATGCTCTCTGCGCCTTGTGTAAGGACGAACGAACTTGAGGGCGGCCAAGAATTGATGCCAGGAATCCGCGACTGGGGTGGTCTCCCAGTAGCCCATGCCATGCATGGCGGTATACACCGGCAATGATGCCTGGGACTGATCAATGAAGATCGGGTCGCCACATGCGGTTTCTCTGGCTAAGACGAGCCAACTCTGATTCCAGTCAGGCCCTTCGTACCCGTTCTGTTCTTCGGTTAGCGCGGCAAGTGAGAAGAACCCTATGCCACCTATGCCAAAAGAAAGGTCAGGTTGGGGGAGAAGATTCTTGGCTAACGACGATGTGTCCATGAGCTCTAACGCCTGAGTTAAGCCGACCCGCGAAGCGGGTTCGGCTTGAATGAACGGTTAGGCATGATTGATCAGATGCCATGCTGAGAATGGATGGAAAGATCCGACTCTACCCACCTGTTTTCCTTCCTCTCTAGGGTCGCCATTCGATTTCATCGATAGCTCCAAAGCGAAAAGTATCGTTCCCACCTTGGGCGACTCTCGAGCCATCAGGCGCCAGACCGTAAAGACGAAACCTGCCAGAAACCCGAGCTTGGACAGGTGTATGAATGGAGTTCGACTGATGAGCAAACCTCGCTAGAGCAAGCGCGTCCGGACCTTTCAAATTGACTGTGCCGTAAGGTTCTCCTCCATCGAATGCTTCACGAGTGAGAAACAAGTAGGCATCACCTCCATCGGATGAAGCCACGACGATGCCGGCAACTTGTATCAATTGGCCGTCATATACATCGGGATTGGAGAGTAGCTGCGTAGATGTTGTAGCGCAGTAATGCTTGTCGGCCCGGTTGCCCACAAACACACAAGCGCCAGGTGGCGCCCACCCATGATCGAGGGGAATGCCCGCCTGGCTCCCGCAGGCGGTGAGTGCAAGACTCAGGACAACGGCGATCGGAAGGACTCTTGTCATGCCTAACTCTGGAACTAAGCCGCGCCGCGAAGCGGCGTAGGCTTGAATGAACTGTTAGGCGCGAAAGCCATGCTGCTTGTGAACTCAAAGTCCCCAGATTGCATCTCGAAGCGCCTCCCATAAATCCTTAAGTTTCTTTCGGCTTCCCATGAAGAAAAGGACTCGTACTAGTTGTATCAGCGCGGCGACTAGAAGAACAAGGAATCCAATCAGCCCAATTGCATCCCTAAATAAGATTCCTGCGATGGCGAGTGCTACAAGTGCTGCCAGAACGGCTAGGTCGGACTTCCGCATTTCTCTCTGCGTAGCAGTGGTCATCGCGCCTAACTCCGGAATTAAGCCGACCCGCGGAGCGGGTTCGGCTTGAATGAACTGTTAGGCCTCACCAGCAGCTCGTTGCTCTCGTAGCTTCTTGACGTACAGCTCATGTGCTTTGGCAGAGCGGAATTTAAAAAAGAAGTAGGTAGCAATGGTAGATACAAGAATGACGGGGGCGAGATTGCGGCCAAAAGCGTAACCAACCTGATACGACGAAAGATCGGAATGCCATGCCATGTAGATGTTCCAAGCAGTAAAGGCTGCTGCCAGTGCGAGAAAAATGGCGGCACCATTTATAGTAAGCCGGCCGCGCATGGCGTTGATAGCCTTGGCGATACCCATGCAAATGAGAAGGACGATTGCGAATCCAATGATTTCCATGAACTCTCCTTATGAGGCCTAACTCTGGAATTAAGCCGCGCCGCGCAGCGGCGTCGGCTTGAATGAACTGTTAGGCGGCGGTGGCCACTTACCGCTCCCCGGGCCAATGCTGCCTTGCTTGTACAACCCAACGTGAGCCGATCATGCCACAGCTTGCAGGGTGGAGCCTGCCTGGGAAACCTTGCCGCGCGTAGCCGCCGAAGTGCGATGAAATGATTGCGGTGGGGCAGTGAAGCGTATGGCGAAATGGCGAGCTTGCCGATACCAAGAACAGTTGGTGCTGCTACCCGGAGCCGACCGGTGACTTGCCGATGTTGCGGCCGAAGGAAGAGGGGCCAGCTAACCCAACCCACTGCCGCCTAACTCCGGAATTAAGCCGCGCCGCATAGCGGCGTCGGCTTGAATGAACTGTTAGGCGGCTGTGGCCCTTACCGCTCCCCGGGCCAATGCTGCCTTGCTTGTGCAACCCAATGCGAACCGATGATGCCACAGCTCGCGGGGTGGAGCTTGCCTGGGGAACTTTGCCGCGCGTAGCCGCCGAAGTGCGATGAAATGATTGCGGTGGGGCAGTGAAGCGTATGGCGAAATGGCGAGCTTGCCGATACCAAGAACAGTTGGTGCTGCTACCCGGAGCCGACCGGTGACTTGCCGATGTTGCGGCCGAAGGAAGAGGGGCCAGCTAACCCAACCCACTGCTGCCTAACTCCGGAATTAAGCCGACCCGCGAAGCGGGTTCGGCTTGAATGAACTGTTAGGTGCCAGCCCGGTAAGGCGGCCACTCACTGCAGTCTCGAACATCCTCAAGTGCACCAGGCCACAGCCCCATGTGGCCGTGGTGCCTTGCCGTGAAGTGTGCTGTGACCCAAGCGTAGCCAGTGTCGAATTCTTGGCCGTCGACGCGTTTGCAGTCTTTGGCGTTGAGCCAGAGTCCGTTTGAGTAGAGGCTCTGCTCATAGTCTTCCTTGTGCAGGTATATGGCATTCCCCTCGAACTCGAGGCGTACAAATCCGCGTGCGCTGATTAGTTTGCCCTCGTACTTTTCGGGATTTGCGAGGAGCTGGACGATGGAAACGGTCTCAGCTTTTTCTGGGCCTTCGGCAGAAGCCGAGAGCGATCCGAATAATAGAGCGAGGGTTGCGATAACTAGGTAGTGGATGGATCTCACGGCGCCTAACTCTGAGATTAAGCCGACTCGCGAAGCGAGTTCGGCTTGAATGAACTGTTAGGCGGCTGTGGCCAGTTACCGACTCTGGGCCAATGCTGCCCTGCTTGTGCAACTCAACGCTAGCCGATCATGCCACAGCTTGCAGGGTGGAGCTTGCCTGGGAAACCCTGCCGCGCGTAGCCGCCGAAGTGCGATGAAATGGTTGCGGTGGGGCGGTGAAGCGTAAGGCGAAGTGGCGGGCTTGCCGCTGCCAGGCACAGTTGGGACTGTTACCCGGAGCCGACCAGTGACTTGCCGATGTTGCTGCCGAAAGAAGAGGGGCCAGCCAACCCAACCCACTGCCGCCTAACACCTGAATTAAGCCGAGCCGCGAAGCGGCTTCGGCTTGAATGAACTGTTAGGCGCCAAGCCGATTGCCCTCATGGCGTTAACGGGAAAATAATTTCACCGTCATCTGAGCTTACGTCAAAGAATCCAACGCGATGCTTGATGGCGAGCTCTCGCATCTTGTTATATGCCTGTTCTGCAACTGACCAAGCAAATGCTGAATAGATAACGGTCTTTCCGACGGAGTGATCCGTGACCTCAGATGCATCTGAGTCCACTGCGTGAGGGCCGCTCATAGGCGGGAAGAACTGAATCATCTCTCGGAACCAAGCTTGCAGCGAAGGTGTGCTCACCACTGGATCGTTGTAGCTGTGATCCTCTGACCACTCCGTCTGCTTGTCGTACCAGGCCACAAAAGATTCACGATCTTTTGGGGCTGCATCTGGGTCAAAGACCATCAGGTCGTAGCTCATTACCCCTCCTAGCGCCTAACTCTGGAATTAAGCCGCGCCGCGTAGCGGCGTCGGCTTGAATGAACTGTTAGGCGGCTGTGGCCACTTACCGATCCTGGGCCAATGCTGCCTTGCTTGTACAACCGAATGTGAGCCGATCATGCCACAGGCTGGGGGATGGAGCTTGCCCGGGAATCCTTGTCGAGCGCTGCCGCCGAAGTGCGATGGAATGATTGCGCCGGGGCAGTGAAGCGTAAGGCGAAGTGGCGAGCTTGCCGCTGCCAGGAGCAGTTGGAACTGTTACCCGGAGCCGACCGGTGACTTGCCGATGTTGCTGCCGACAGAAGAAGGGCCAGCCAACCCAACGCATCGCCGCCTAACGCCTGAGTTAAGCCGACCGGCGAAGCCGGTTCGGCTTGAATGAATTGTTAGCAGTCAGCTGTTCTACGACTCATTGTGAACCTCGAGGTAGAAGAACGTGCTAGCCCGCCACCAGTAGGCCTGATAAGTAGGCCCGTACTCGTAAGGGTTCCCTGACAATGAGCAGATACGATCCGCAGATTGCGTACTGAGGCTGCGTAGCGCCTGCTCAAGAGTGGTGTTCGTGTCATTGGCTTCTGCAATGTCAGAGATCGCATGATCAACAAGTGCTTGAAGCTCAATACGATTCATGGGGCTAGAAGCAGTCGCCGCAATCCACTCCTGCCATGTCTTACAGCTTCCGATTCTTCGCGACGCAACAAAAAGCAGCAAGGCCAAATCTGTTGTTGGCTGAGAGGGTGCCAACTCCACCAGGCGCACGTGGCTGGCAAGCCAGGTCGAAGCATAGATGTCGATGTAGAGGTCGGGGAACAACTTGACATCATGGCCTAGCGCTTCCCGCACTTGGCTAGGCCAACTTCGATCTGTCATGACTGCTAACTCTGGAATTAAGCCGCGCCGCGCAGCGGCGTCGGCTTGAATGAATTGTTAGCGCTCAACCCGTGCACTCGCGACTGTCCGAATACAGGTAGTAAGTGTCGAGATCTAGTCGCAAGCCGTAGAAGGCGAGCCGGGAAACGATAGTCGTTGAAACGCAGAGTCCCGCACCAATATCATTGAAGTTGCCAACTAGTTGCATGGTGCCGCCTAAGCGATGGCTGACGGCGGCAAAGGCGCTTGAGTTGGCGTCCATTTGAAGAAGAACGTCCTCCAGGTGTTCCTCCAAAGCTGCGGTACGCTCGACCCTGGAATAAAGCGACCATTTACCCGTCCGCCGTTCCCGGTGCCGAGAGTCTCGGTCTCCCTTGCGCCAAGCGCGTGTCGGAGTGGTGCCAAGCTCAGCAGACACAACCGAAGGGTCAAGGTCGTCGTCGTACACCGCGAAGTAGGCATAGCAGTTGTTGGGATCTGTCATTGAGCGCTAACGCCTGAGTTAAGCCGACCCGCGAAGCGGGTTCGGCTTGAATGAATTGTTAGGCGGCTGTGGCCACTTGCCGCTCCCCGGGCCAATGCTGCCTTGCTTGTGCAACCCAACGTGAGCCGATCATGCCACAGCTTGCGGGGCGGAGCCTGCCTGGGAAACCCTGCCGCGCGTAGCCGCCGAAGTGCGATGAAATAATTGCGGTGGGGCAGTGAAGCGTAAGGCGAAATGATGAGCTTGCCGATGCCGAGAACAGTTGGTGCTGCTCCCCGAAGCCGACCGGTGACTTGCCGATGTTGCTGCCGAAACGAGAAGGGCCAGCCAACCCAACACACCGCCGCCTAACGCTCTGAGTTAAGCCGCTGCCACCAAGTGGCAGTCGGCTTGAATGAATTGTTAGGTGCGCTCGCCATCTAGGTGCTCCTTGATCTCACTCAGTGACTTTGCTCGTTGCCTCAGCTCGCTGAGTCTGACGGCCTCATGCTCCGCCCACATGATTTCGGCGCCATCCTCTAGCGGCTCATAGATAGGCAGGAGCTCGGTCACTCCCTCAAAGACCCATTGAACTGGCACTCCCTCGGTACCGCCCTTATATGAATCGGTTCCCGAGTTTGCGATAGCAACGAGTTTGGCATAAGCCTCCTCCAGGTTGCCGGCTCTCACAATGACAGTGTTCTCCCAGACAAGAAACTTCCCCTCAGGGTCGTCATTGCCGCTGGAGTCGAGCTCAATGAAACGAAGTAGGTAAGAGCCCACATACCAGCCAACGGGAGATATGTCTTTTGAGTATGCGGCCATCTGTGTTATGCACCTAACTCGTATTGGACCGCCTAACAGCGGTGTAGAGCAGAGTATCCCTGTTTTCTTGCCGCTTTCAAATTAAGAAATTCCCACGTCGAATCATGGATTTAGCCGATAGGTGCAGCCAAGGCCGCACTGCATGCTTCCCGGAAACTACCGCTTGGGAGCGGCCCTATGCGTTATGACCCTGTTCCAAGCGGTGTAACACCGGCGCAGCCGCCGCGATTGCTGGAGAGTGTCAGGGCACAGATCCGTTTGCGGCACTACAGCATCCGTACCGAGCAGGCCTATCTGGGGTGGATCAGGCGGTTCATCCTGGCCAACGGAAAGCGCCATCCCCGCGAGATGGGCGGTGATGAGGTTGCGGCATTCCTCAGCCGGCTGGCGACGGAAGGCAAGGTAGCGCCAGCCACCCAGAACCAGGCGTTGGCGGCGTTGTTGTTCCTCTATCGCGAGGTGCTGCGATTGGAACTGCCATGGTTGCAGGACGTTGTGCGTGCGAAGCGCCCCAAACGTTTGCCCGTCGTTCTGCCTGTGGAGGATGTTGCCCGGCTGTTGTCGGCAATCCCGGAAGGTGTCACCGCACTGATGGCGCGTCTGCTGTATGGCACGGGCATGCGACTGATGGAATGCCTTCGCTTGCGGGTCAAGGATGTGGACTTTGCGCGCAGTGAAATCTGCGTGCGTGCCGGCAAGGGCAACAAGGATAGGCGTGTTCCGTTGCCAGTGTCGCTGCGTGATCGCTTGCTGCAGCAGCGCGAGCAGGTGTTGTTTCAGCATCAACGTGATCTTGCTGCAGGCGGGGGACGGGTCCATCTGCCGAATGCCTTGGCAAGGAAGTACCCATCAGCTGACGTACAACCGGGCTGGCAGTACCTGTTCCCGTCGCACAGGATGTCCCGCGACCCACGCACGGGGCGGCGTGGCCGCCATCATCTCAGTGAGGAAGTGCTGCAGCGGGCGATCAAGCAGGCGCGCTTGCAGGTGGCAATCCTGCAGCCGGCGAGCTGCCATACCCTGCGGCACTGTTTTGCCACCCATCTGCTGGACGCGGGCTGCGACATCCGTACGCTGCAGGAACTGCTGGGCCATAAGGACATCGCCACGACACAGATCTACACACATGTATTGGGGCGCGGTGCCGGTGCTGTACTCAGTCCCTTGGATCGGCTGCCGGTGCCGGCTTTGTCGGTGCTGGAAAGTACCCGTGAGCCTGACGATCAGCGCCTGTGAATCGGGCGGAAGCGTGCAACACCGTACTCGTCACATTCAAATGCGTAGTGGTCGGGGTCAACCACGGTTGCGATGTGTTCGCGGGCCTGGGCCTGATCGCGGCGCCCGCAGGCAATGGTGGTGAACGTCAACGGCGCGAGCACTTCGATCCTGGCCGGGCCATGCATGCCATCGCAATGGCCATTGAGCGCTATCCATAACTGGCCGTCGCGTTCACTCAGCGCAAAGCCGCCGTTGTCGAGGGCAAGGTGCTCGCCGGTGTAGAGCAGTACTTCGGGTTCGTCCTTGCTGGCGAACCTGATCTGCATGCCGGCGATGTCGTTCCAGTGCGCCACTGCGCCCGGGCCGCTGCTGAAAGCCGGGCAGTCATGCACACGAAGGTGCAGCGCATCGGGCGGAAGATCGTCTTCGTCCAGCACGATGCCGTCAGGGTCGATACGCTCGGTGTGGATGTCGAAGTCCCACAGCAGTGCGGGAAGGTGGGCATCCACGTAAGCCCCCAGCTCGGCAGTCGTCACCCGATACGGGTGGCCATTCCACAAGCAGCTGGCGATGGCAGGCAGCGGGGGCGGGCAGGGGGTGGCCGTGTTCATGGCCACATTCTGCCGCGCCCGCTTGCAGGGTCAACCGTCCAGCAGCGCCTTGTCGCGCACGGCGCCCTTGTCGGCGCTGGTGGCGAGCAGGGCATAGGCCTTCAGTGCGGTGCTTACCTTGCGTGGGCGTGCCTCGGCCGGCTTCCAGCCCTTGGTATCCTGTTCGCTGCGGCGGCGTGCGAGTTCGGCATCGTCCACCAGCAGGTTGATGCCACGCTGCGGGATGTCGATCAGGATGCGGTCGCCGTCACGCACCAGGCCGATGGTGCCACCGCCAGCGGCTTCGGGCGAGCAGTGGCCGATGCTCAGGCCGGAGGTGCCGCCGGAGAAACGGCCGTCGGTGAGCAGCGCACAGGCTTTGCCCAGACCCTTGGATTTCAGGTAGCTGGTCGGGTACAGCATTTCCTGCATGCCGGGACCGCCCTTCGGGCCTTCGTAGCGGATCACCACCACGTCGCCGGCCTGCACCTCGTTGCCGAGGATGCCCTT
Organism: Stenotrophomonas sp.; assembly: GCF_032066555.1. Taxonomy (GTDB): domain Bacteria; phylum Pseudomonadota; class Gammaproteobacteria; order Xanthomonadales; family Xanthomonadaceae; genus Stenotrophomonas. The sequence goes on along the minus strand of NZ_DAMBKV010000010.1, from coordinate 61,068 downwards.
GACCGCCGCGTCCTGGCTTTCATACACGCGGGCATTGCCTTCGAACACGTGGATGGATTCATCCACGCCTGCGGTTTTCACCACGCAGCCGTCGGCGGCGAGATTGCCGTACAGCACGGCCAGGCCGCCTTCGCTGGAGAACGCATGGCCCACATCGCGGATGCAGCCATCGGCACGGTCCAGGTCCAGCGAGGGCCAGCGCGTGGACTGGCTGAAAGCCACCTGGGTGGGAATCCCGGCCGGGCCTGCCTTGTAGAACTGGTGCACGGCTTCATCCCGGGTCTGGGTGACATCCCATTGCGCGATGGCGTCGCCGAGCGTGCGGCTGTGCACGGTGGAGGCATCGGTATGCAGCAGGCCGCCGCGCGCCAGCTCGCCAAGAATGGCCATGATCCCGCCGGCGCGATGCACGTCTTCGATGTGGTACTTCTGCGTGTTCGGGGCCACCTTGCACAGCTGCGGCACGCGCCGCGACAGGCGGTCGATATCGCGCTGGTCGAAGGCCACCTCGGCCTCCTGTGCGGCAGCCAGCAGGTGCAGGATGGTGTTGGTGGAGCCGCCCATGGCGATATCCAGCGTCATCGCATTCTCGAAGGCTTCGAAGGTGGCGATGCCGCGCGGCAATACATTGGCTTCCTCACCGCCATACCAGCGGTGGCAGAGCTCGACGATCAGCCGGCCGGCGCGCTTGAACAGCGCCTCACGGTCGCTGTGCGTGGCCACGACAGTGCCGTTGCCGGGCAACGACAGGCCCAGCGCTTCGGTCAGGCAGTTCATCGAGTTGGCGGTGAACATGCCCGAGCAGGAGCCGCAGGTGGGGCAGGCGCTGCGTTCGATGGCCGCAACCTGTTCGTCGCTGACCTTCTCGTCGCCGGCGGCGACCATGGCGTCGATCAGGTCCAGCTTGTGCTCGGCCAGCTTGGTCTTGCCGGCTTCCATCGGCCCGCCGGAAACGAAAACGGCCGGGATGTTAAGGCGCAGCGCAGCCATCAACATGCCCGGGGTGATCTTGTCGCAGTTGGAAATGCACACCAGCGCGTCGGCGCAGTGCGCATTGGCCATGTACTCGACCGAGTCGGCGATGATCTCGCGGCTAGGCAGCGAGTACAGCATGCCGTCATGGCCCATGGCGATGCCATCATCCACGGCGATGGTATTGAACTCCTTGGCCACGCCGCCGGCCGCTTCAATCTCGCGCGCGACGAGCTGGCCAAGGTCCTTCAGGTGCACGTGGCCGGGCACGAACTGGGTGAAGGAATTGACCACCGCGACGATGGGTTTGTGGAAATCACCATCGGTCATGCCGGTGGCACGCCACAGGGCGCGGGCGCCGGCCATGTTGCGGCCGGCGGTGGATGTTTTAGAGCGGTATTCGGGCATGGGGGCGAGCGGGAGCGGGCTGGCAGAAGTGCAGTGCGATTGATTCTGCATGAAGTTCCAGGTTGCAGCTGCAACCATTGGGTTGCGGTGGTTTGAGGGTGGGATGGGGCGATTGGTTGGGGTTTCGAATGGGGCTGGGTGGAGATGGTGGGGGCCGGAGGCAGCGCCAGTCCCAAAGCCAGAGCTAGGCAAAGGCAAGGCGGAAGCGAAAAGCACCCCTCCCCAACCCTCCCCTGCGCTGCGCGCAAGGGAGGGGGTAGAAGCGGCTTGCTTGCGGTCTGAACGCGCGCAGCAGATAGCCCCCTCCCTTGCGCGTAGCGCAGGGGAGGGTTGGGGAGGGGTGCTTCTAGCTCTGGCTCTCAGCCCACCCAGCAGCGTCGGAGAAGTAATCCTGCAGCAGCAAAGCCCCCCCTGAAACCCAATCACATCAGCCCCAACACCCAAATCACCTGAAACGCGATTCAGCTTCAGGAACATTCCGGTTTCCGCCTTGCAGCCTGCATCGGGCATCATTGGGGAATCACATTGACGGGGAACCGACCATGAAGCGATCCAAGGCCACCGCACTGGTGCTGATGAGCGCCGTGCCGCTGCTGCTGACCGCCTGCCAGAAGGAAGAAACCGTGCAGGTGCAGGAAGGGCTGTACACCTCGGTGGAAGCCTGCTCCGAGGCCACCGGCAATCCGTCCAGCTGCCGCGAGGCCTTCGCCACCGCGCAGAAGCAGTCCGCCGATGCCGCGCCCAAGTACGCCAGCAAGGAAGAGTGCGCCAAGGAGTATCCGGCCGAACAGTGCGTGCAGCAGCAGACCAGCGCCGGCACCTCGTTCATCGGGCCGATGATGATGGGCTTCTTCATGTCGCAGATGCTCAACGGCAGCCGTGGCGCCGTGGCCGCACCGCCGGCATCGCAGCCGGCCTTCAAGGACAACGCCAACGGTTGGGCCAAGCCCGCGCCGGGCGGCAGTGGTGGCCTGAACACGGCCAGCGGCATTGGTGCCGGCAAGGCGGGCCTGGCGCCGGTCAGCGCCGAGCCCAACCGCGCCGTCACCGCCAGCCGTGGCGGTTTTGGCGCCCGTAGCGGCGGCCGCAGCAGCGTCGGCGGTTGATGCAGTGAAGCGCGTTGCAATTGCCGAGCGTGGCAACTGGCGGGACCGTGCTGCCGAAGCCGGTTTCCGCTTCCACACCATTGACGGTGCGCCCTACTGGGATGAAAGCGCGTATTACGCCTTCACCCTGCGCCAGATCGAAAACCATATCGAGGACCCCAGCGCCGAGTTGCATGCCATGGCGCTGGATCTGGTGGGCGAGGTGGTGGGCAGCGAGGCGTTGATGGCGCAGCTGGCCATCCCCGAGGCCTTCCGCGACTGGATCGCCGAAAGCTGGCGTCGCCGCGACCCACATCTCTACGGCCGCCTGGATTTTGCCTATGACGGCAACGGCCCGGCCAAGCTGTACGAGTTGAACTACGACACGCCTACCTCGCTGTACGAGGCGTCGTTCTTCCAGTGGCAATGGCTGGAGGATCAGCGCAACCGTGGCGCCTTGCCGCAGCAGGCCGATCAGTTCAACTCCCTCCACGAGACCCTGGTGGAGCGTTTTGCCGAACTGGCCTCGCGCCTGCCGCCGCCGCTGTATTTCAGTGCGGTGGGCGAGTCCGAGGAAGACCAGGGCACGGTCGCCTACCTGCGCGATTGCGCGGCGCAGGCCGGGCTGCGTGGTGCGGCCATCGCCATCGAGGATATTGGCCTGTCCGAAGACGGCCGTTTCACCGATCTGGATGATGTGGTGATCGGCAGCCTGTTCAAGCTGTACCCGCTGGAAGACCTGATGCGCGAGGAGTTCGGCGCGGCCTTGCCGCGTTCGGGCGTGCAGCTGCTGGAACCAGCATGGAAGGCGGTGCTGAGCAACAAGGGCATCCTGCCGCTGTTGTGGCAGCGCCATCGTGGTCACCCGAACCTGCTCGAATCGTATTTCGATGACGGCAGCGCGTTGCCGGCCGGCTGGGTACGCAAGCCGCTGCATTCGCGCGAAGGCGCCAACGTGGCCATGCATATGAACGATGGCAGCTGGCAGGAAAGCGAAGGGCCGTACAGCGGGCCGAGCATCCGCCAGGCGTTTCATGCCTTGCCGGTGTTCGAGGGCAACTATCCATTGGTGGGCAGTTGGGTGGTGGGTGACCGCGCCTGTGGTGTGGGCATCCGCGAGGACAACAGCCGCATCACCCGCGACAGTGCGCGCTTCCTGCCGCACGCCATCATCGACGATGCACCGCAGGGCACGACGCGTATCTATCTTTGAGTGGTTGCCGTGTGGGAGCGGCGTAAGCCGCGAAGCCAGCGTTACTGTAGAGCCGAGCCATGCTCGGCTGAGGCTTTACCGGTAAGGCCCCTGCCGAGCATGGCTCGGCACTACATGGGCATGGTTGGTAAGGCCCCCTGCCGAGCATGGCTCGGCACTACGGATTTGGGTCTTTTGTAGGAGCGGCGTAAGCCGCGAAGCAGACGCAGGATCAGCAGCAGCAAAGCAAATCCGTCCCCAACGCTCCCGTTCGCTACGCGAAAGGGAGCGGGCACCGGTGTAGAGCCGAGCCATGCTCGGCTGAGGCTTTACCGGTAAGGCCCCTGCCGAGCATGGCTCGGCACTACATGGGCAGGGTCGGTAAGGCCCTTGCCGAGCATGGCTCGGCACTACAGTGGCGTGGTCGGTGAGGCCCATGGTCGGGTCGTGGGAGCGGCGTGAGCCGCGAAGCCGGGGCTGATGGTTTACAGCAGGCCGTCGCGCTTTACCGCCAGATAGCGTTCTACCAGCGCTGCAGGCAGCTCTTCGGCGGTGACGTCCAATACCATCACCCGGTGGCTGCGCAGTGCTTCATGGGCATCACTGCGCTGCTGCAGGTAGGCGGCAATGGCGCCGGCCTGTATCGCCTCGGGTACGGTTTCCACATCACGTGCCAAGGCCTGATCAAGTTCGCGCTCGCGCAGGCTGGCGACACAGACCAGATGCCGCTTCTGCAGCAGGCGCACGGCAGCGAGCAGGTCTTCGATGTCTTCGTCACGCACGTTGGTGACCAGCATCACCAGGCTGCGTCGCGATTGACGCAACGACAACTCGGTGGCCGCGGCAAGGTAGTCGGTCGCCACTGGCCTGGGCTGCAGGTCATAGCTGGCGCGCAGCAGGCTGTCGATCGCGCCCATGCCGCGCTTGGGGACGACCCAGCGACTGTCACCACCGCTGGCGAACAGGCCGACACCGTCGCCCTGGCGCAATGCCAGATACGAGACCACCAACGAGGCATTGAGCACGTGGTCGAAATGCGACAGGCCGCCTTCGTCCGCCATCATCCGCCGACCGGTGTCTATCATCATCACCAGCTGCTGGTTCTTTTCATCCTGGTACTCGCGCGAGATCAGCTTGCGCGCGCGCGAAGTGGCCTTCCAGTCGATCTGGCGCAGGCTGTCGCCAACGCGGTACTCGCGCATCTGGTGGAAGTCGGTGCCTTCGCCACGACGGCGCTTGAGGTGGGCGCCGACCAACCGCGAGGCCATCTCCGCGCTCAGCAGGGCGAAGCGGGTGAGCGGAGCGAAGTTGGGATAGACACGCACCGTTTGTGGCGTGCCAACCGTGCGTTGTTGGCGCCAGAGGCGCAGCGGCGAATGCAGGCGCAGGTGCACGCCATCGAATACGAACGTGCCGCGATTGGTCGGGGTGAAGCGGTAGCTGAAACGAGTTTCGCTGGCTTTGCCCAGCTTCAAGCGGCGTGGCAGGCCGTCACTGTTCCAGCCATCGGGCAGCAGGTCGAATACGTCGACGCGCTGCTTGCCGTAGGAATCCAGTTGCAGCCATGTCTCACGTTCGACGCCCAGGGCGAGGGAGTCGGGGAGTTCGCGCCGCACCTGCGGGCTGGGTCTGCGCCACAGCAGCAGCAGATCGAGCGCTGCGAACAGGGCGATTGCAGCCGCGCTGATGGTCCATGCCTGCATCGGCAGGTAGTGCAGGGCGACTGGCAGGCCAAGCAGGCTCCAGAGCACCAGCAGGGCGATCAGTAGGGGAGCGGGTCTCACTGCGTGGCCCTGGTTGTTTTGTGTGTTGGTGTTGATGGGGAAAGCGCTGCAGAAGAAGCAAAAGCAAAAGCAAAAGCCGGAGCACCCCTCCCCAGCCCTCCCCTCCGTGCTGCGCACGCAAGGGAGGGGGCTAGATCAGAAGCAGAAGCCAAATCCAAATCCAAATCCAAATCCAAATCCAAATCCGAAGCAGAGGCAACGGCTGCCTTCACCCAACCGCTCCGGCGCACTGCGCGCGCTGGGTCGGGGGCACGGGCTTGGCCGTGGGTGCTTGCCGCATTCCTCACTTGCGCGGGGCCTCTACCTTGGCGAGCAGTGCGGTCAGGGCGTCATCGGCGGATTGGCCTTCGATCTGCAGCTCCGGGGCAAGTGCGATGCGGTGACGCAGTGCTGGCTTGGCGATCTCGCGGACGTCGTCCGGGGTGACAAAATCGCGGCCTGACAATACGGCCTGCGCACGTGCCGCACGCACCAGCGCGATGCTGCCGCGCGGGCCGGCGCCCAGCGCGATGCCAGGCCATTTGCGGGTGGCGGCAACAATGCGCACCGCGTAGTCGATCACCTGCGGATCAACGGTGATTGCCGCCACCGCCTTCTGCAGCTCGACCACGTCGGCACCGCTGAGCACGCGCGGCACCTGGGTGAGGTTGAAGTCGCTGGCGGTGCGGCCGGTGGTGATGGCCTGCACCATCTGCTTCTCGTCCTCCAGCTGGGGGTAGTCGATCAATACCTTCAGCAGGAAACGGTCCAGCTGCGCTTCCGGCAGCGGATAGGTGCCTTCCTGCTCCACCGGGTTCTGCGTGGCCAGGGTCAGGAAGGGTGGGGTCAGCGAGAAGGCTTTGCCTTCGATGGTGACCTGGCCTTCCTGCATCACTTCCAGCAGCGCGGACTGGGTCTTGGCCGGCGCGCGGTTGATTTCGTCGGCCAGCAGCAGATTGGTGAACACCGGGCCGCGACGGATCTTGAAGCTTTCGGTCTTGGGGTCATAGACCGCATGACCGCTGACGTCGCTGGGCATCAGGTCCGGGGTGAACTGCACGCGCGCGTAGTCCAGCTCCAGCGCCTGTGCCAGGGCGCGCACCAGCAGTGTCTTGCCCAAGCCGGGCACGCCTTCGATCAGTACGTGGCCGCCGGCCAGCAAGGCGATCAGGATCTGGTCCAGCACATCGCTCTGGCCGATAAAGGCATGGCCGACCGCTTCGCGGATGCGCTCGACGCGTTCGATCAGAACCGTGTTGACCGCTGCGGGAGCCGGCGTCGCTGCAGCGCCGGGGAGGGCGGGCGGAGTGAAGGTGTCGGTCATAGCTGGTTTCTCATCTGGATGAGCAAGCGGATGCGGTCGCGCAGGGCGATGTCGTCCTGCGAAGGGGGAATCTGCAAGGCGGTCTGCACGCGGCTGATGGGCCATTGCAGGTGGTCGGCAATCGCCTGTGCCTGGGCCTCGCCGGTCAACGCCGCAGCCACCGGCGCGCGCCGGCGCAGGCGGGCGAGGAAGGCCTGGCGGACTGCGTCATACAGCAACGGGGACTTGCGGTAGCGGTGCAGGTGTTCGCCGCTGGCTCGCACGTGTTCCAGCAGCGAACGGCGGTCTTCGCGCGGCGAGGGCAGCAGCGCGCCGAAACGCTGGCAGCGCATCCACAGCCACGCCAGCAGGGCGAGCAGCAGCGGCAACCATACCGGCCAGCCGCGTTCGAACAGCGTCTTCCACAGCGATGGCAGTTCCATCGCGTAGATCAGGTGCGTTGTGCCCTTGCCGTAGTTGGGGGCCAGCACCAGGTGGGCGAGATCGCGGTGCGGAAGATCGCGCAGGCCAGGGTCGCCCGCGCCTGCGCCGTTGAGCAGGAAATCCATGTCACCAAGGATGTCCACCCGGCCCAGGCCGTAACGCAGGCGGGCATAGGCCAGCGTGTCATCACCGCCGCCATCGGCCCAGCGTAGCTCGGCGCGGATCCTGTCGGTAAGGGTGAAACGATTGCCGCTGCAGAATTCGTCGTGCGAGGCCTGTCCCGGCACCTGCCAGACCTGGCAGCGAGCTGCGGCGTCGCTGGTGACCACGCCCAGGCGTTCCAGCAGGCCCTGTTCGTCGCCATCCAGGTCTTCGTCGGCATCGGGCACGCGCAGCAGCAGGTGGCCGCCAAACTGCACCCAGTCCAGCAGGCTCTCGACCTGCGCAGGGGGCAGCAAGCGCGGGTCGTCGAGCATCAGCACGCTGTCGCCCGGCTGCAACTGCATGGCCGGCAGGTCGAGCTTGCGCCGGGTTTCGGCCTTGACGCCATCGCGGATCAGGGTTTCGCGCAGTGCGTACAGCGCGTTGTAAGTGGGCTCGCCATAAGCGGGCAGGGTGATTTCTTCGCTGGATTTCTCGAAATTGCGAAAGAACCAGAACGCGATCAACGCGGTCAGCAACAGCAGGCCGACGATCAGTGCATTGCGTACGGCGGCGTTCATGCCGGCCACCCGTACTGCTGGTGCAGGTCCTTGATCAGCGCATCGAAGGCCTCGTCGCTGGGCAGGCGGCCGGCATAGGCGGCGTACTGCCAGGTCCGCACCATGCGTGCGAACAGGTTGCGGTCGGCCTCCTGCGGCATCTTGCGCGATGCACGCAGGCATTGCGCTTCGGTGGCGCCCGGCGGCAACACGACGTTGCCGCGTTCGACCAGCACTTCAACCGACGCGCGGTACAGCAGTGCCAGTGCGTGCCGCGGCTTGCCCTCGCGCCATAGCCGGCGCGCGCTGCCGAGGATGTCCGGCGGCAGCACTTCCGGCAGCTGCAGGGCTTCCTGCAGCACCGGTGCCTGTACGTTGCGGGTGCTGCGACCATCGCCGCGGAACCAGGGCAGCCACCAGCGTGCGGTCAATGCGAGTATCACCAGCACAATGCCGAGCAGGATCCACAGGATGCTTTCGCCGATCAGTGCGGCGAACTTGGCGATGCCCTCCAGCAGGGGGCCGGGATCAGGCTTGTTGCTGTCGTCATCGGCTTCGGGCGTCTTGTCCGAGGCCTTCCTGACCCAGCGGGTGACGCTGCGCTTGGCACCCAGCTGCGGATCTTCGTAAGCGCGTGCCGCCGCCTGGCGGAAGCCGGCGGTGTCTGCAGGTGCATCGCCAAACAACTGTTGGGGTGTGGTTGCCGTCGTGGCTTCGGGCGCTGCTGCTGAGGTGCCCTTGTGGTTGCCGTGGCTGCTGCTGCCGGGGGGCTCGGCGATCTCCTGCGCCCGCGCCTGCAGTGATGGCAGTGCGAACACGGCCAACAGCAACACCAGCATCGGCGCCAGGCCGGCCAGACGCTCACGCAGGCGGCGGAAGGCGATCTCCACATCCCAGGCTTCCAGCTGGGTGCGGCGGTTCAGATACAGGCCGAAGCCGGCACCGCTGTAGAACGGGCCGATCAGGCTCATGGCCAACCAGGCCAGCAGATTGAAGCCTATCCATGCCCAGGCCGGCGTGTCTTCGCCAATCAGTTCCCAGGTGGCGCGCAGGGATTCGGACAACAGTTCCACCGGCACGAACATGAAAACCAGGGCGACGCCGGCAAACTGCAACATGGCCTCGAAGTGCCAGCACACCCAGGTGAGCAACGAGGCGTGGCCATAGCTGGCCCCCCCGAGCGCATGCCGGCGCCCGCGTCGTTGCGCGGCATCGCCACCTTCCAGCAGGTCGACCGGCATCAACAGCGAACGGGCGGGGCTGAGCCGGCGCCAGCCGAGGTAGGCTCCCAATCCGCGCCAGCCCCAGTTCCACTGCGCGCGCAGGGTTTCCCGGGTACCGGGTTCGGCACCGAATGCGCCGCGCGAGATCACATACAGCGGAATGCGCTCGAAGGCAGGCTTGAGCCACCACAGGATGAAGCTGGACAGCCAGAAGTTGTCCAGCCACCAGCCCAGCAGATTGAGCACCGCGAACACCGGCAGGGTCAGCAGTATCCAGGGCTTCCAGATGGCGGCGGCATGCCGGCGCACCAGCGCGGTGCCCAGCTCCATCGCTTCCCATTGCGAGCGCGCGCGCAGCACGACGTCGAGTCGATCAATCCGCATGACCCGCTCCACGTCCGCCGCGCCACAGCCATACCAGCACCACCGTCCACAGCACCGCCGACACGCTGAGCTTGCCCCACATCGGCACCCACGCAATCGAAGACCAGAAGGCCTCGATGAAAGCGGCCACCAGCAGCATGAAAGCCACGCCCAGGCATAGCCGTGCACCAATCACACCGCCTTCGATCAAGGCGTCGATACGGCGCTTGCGGCCCGGTGCCAGCAGCCGCAGTCCCAACTGCAGGCCGGCACCACCGGCGATGACGATGGCGGTCAACTCGAACGGTGCGTGGCCCACCACAAAGCGCCAGAACGGATCGCCCGAGCCAATCTGCTGCAGGTGTCCGGCCACGGCGCCAATGGTGACGCCGTTGAACAAGAGCACAAGGATGGTGCCGATACCGGCCAACAGCCCGCTGGCGAAGGTGCGTAGGCCGATGCTGATGTTGTTCATGATGTAGTGGCCGAACATCGCCCAATCGGTGCCGCTGTCGCGGCCAAGATGGTCGGCGGCCGGATCGTACATTTTCTCCATCTGTGCGACCTGGCGCGGGTCCAGCAGCATGTGGATGAGTTCGGGTTTGTACTGCAGCAGGACGAAGATGCCGACCAGCGGAACAACGAACAATGCGCAGGCCACCCACATCGCTCCGGCCTGGCTGCGCACGGTGCTGGGGAAGTCGGCGAACAGGAATTCGACCACGCGCTGCCAGCGCGGTGCGGGTGTGCGGTACAGCAGGTTGTGACCACGCTGCATCAGCTGCTGGAGCTGTTCAACCAGTTGCGGGCTGTAGCCGCGACGGCGCGCCAGCGCCAGTTGCTGGCACAGGCGCCGATAGCGCTGCGGGATGGTCTCATCGCCCAGCAGGTCGGGGTCGGTGTCGTGGCGCTGCTTCCGCGAGCGCTCGCCACGACGTTGCAGCCAGTCCTCGAACTGCTGCCATTCGTGCTGGTAGCGGGTGACGAACTGTTCCTGTCTCATCGCCGCCCCAGCAACCAGTTGGCCATCGCATACAGGCGCAGCACGCCGGCCTGACCCCGCTCCTGGCTGAGCCCGCTGATGATGTCGGCCAGCTCATGCTGGCGTCCGGGCGACAGCGCCGGGGCACGATCGGCATAGGCGACCAGCGCGGCCTGTTCGCCGGGCTGCAGCGGCAGCGGCGGCGCCAGCACGGTATCGATGCGGGCCGGTGGCGTAGCCGGGCGTGGCGGCGTATGTACCACCAACGAGCCGGCGACGAGATCGCCGAGGCGACGGCCATGGGCATCAAACAGGCAGGTAACCAGGCCCAGCGCATACCCAAACGGCAGGGCGTCGACGGTGCGCAGCAGGTTGCGCACGATCGCCGGCATCCAGCCCAGCGGCGCGCCATCGCGGGCGACCACGCGCAGGCCCAATACCTTCTTGCCCAGGGTGCGGCCGAACCAGACTTCCAGCACGATCGGATACGCCCAGAACATCAGGAACATCAGCCCCAGGTAGATGCCCTGGCCAAGTTCGCCGAGGGCGACCAGCAGCGGGCTCATCACCGCCAGCACGCCAAAACGCACGCATAGATCGATCAGCCAGGCCAGGGCGCGTGGCACCGGGCCGGCGGCGGGCAGCTGCAGGGGCACGCCTTCGGGCGTGATGACTTCGCGGTAGGTGTCCAGCATCGGCCGTGCAGCGTCGTTCATTGCAGTGAGCCCGGCACCCGATGCGGGTACTGCGTGCGGCGGATGGAAGCCCGGAGTCCAGCCCGGACGGATGCCTGGGGCATTCGTGTCTCTGCTACGTCCTTATCAGAATGCTGACTGTAGCTGGCGGCAGCGCGAAAACCCAGCCCGCCGATGCGATCAGCGGGCCGGGCGCGGCAGGTTTCAGCGCGCGGTGCGGTTGTCGTCACCACGCACGAACAGCTTCCGGATTGCGCCGCCGAGGAACAGCACGCCGATCAACAGCAGCTTCCAGAATTTGGCCAGCAGCAGGCCGAGCTTGGCAAAAAGGCCGGCCTTGGCCGCCAGCCCGCCGCCGATCAGCGTCGCCACGCCGTAGGCGGCGACCTTGTCGGTGCTGGGATTGTGGTCGGCGTAGCGGGCGCCCTGGTCGAACTCGGCCATCGGCAACAGCTTGTCCATGCCCTCGCGCACCGTCGCCAGCTCGGACATGCCGGAAACGGCATTCAAGCTCAGGTAGCCGTGCCGTCCGAGTACGCGGATGTCGTAGTTGAGGGTGTGGTCAGGCTGGTCATTGAAGGCCAGCTCGCGCGCCCAGTACAGCTTCTTGCTGCCGGCCTCATAGCGCGGCGGCACTGCCCAGCCGACCAGATCAAGCGAGCCATAACCGGCTTTCACCCGCTCCGGATTGCTGTCGCGGGTTTCCGCCTGCATGGTTTTGAGCAGATCGTCGTAGTCGATCTTGCTGGCATCTTCGTCGGACACGTAACCATCGTCGGACCAGGTCACCACCACCGCCCAGCTTTCCGGTTCGCTCAGGCCGGGGCTGCGCGGCACGATCATGCCCTGCACGCTGTCATCCGGCGGGTTGCCCCACATGTCTTCCAGTACGCGGCGCGCGTCAGCCTTGTCCAGATAGCGGAACTCGTCGTTCAAATTGAAGTGGGCCCGTGCCTCGGGTACCTCGATCTGCCCGCTGCGGAACTGCAGCGACTGCTCGAACTGCTCCACACTCATGCCCTCTTCTTGCTGGGCAGCGTCCTGGGCGGAGGCGGAAAAGCAAACCACGCACAGCAGTGCCACAGCCGCCAACAGGCGCTGCGCCACGACTTTCATCGACTTCATGTCAAACCCTCAAAGGCGTCCCCACGCCGGGCCGGCAGTGTGCACCCGCAGGGGGCTTGCCGACAATGCCTGCTCGCTCAGCCCTACATGCCGCGGTATTGATCCTTGACCCTGACGTAGTGGTCGGCCGAATAGCGCAGGCCTTCGATGTCCTTGTCGCTGAGCTGGCGCATCAGTCGCGCCGGATTGCCGGCCCACAACTCGCCGCTGCGCACCAGCTTGCCCGGCCCGACCACGGCGCCGGCAGCGATGAAGGCATTGGCCTCGATCACCGCGCCATCGAGGATGCAGGCGCCCATGCCGATCAGGCAGTAATCACCAATGGTGCAGGCATGGATGATGCAGCCATGGCCGACGGTGACACCTTCGCCGATGAGCGTGGGGTAGCCGCCCTTGTTGTAAGGACTGTCGTGGCTCACATGGATGATGGTGCCGTCCTGCACATTGGTACGCGCACCGATGCGTACGTGGTTCACATCACCGCGGATCACCGTACCCGGCCACACCGACGCATCATCGCCAATCTGCACGTCACCGATGATGGTGCAGGCTTCGTCGATATAGACGCGCTCACCGAGGGTGGGGGTTTTATCCAGGAAGGGGCGGAGTGCGGGCATGGTGATTGCCTCGGGGAACGAATTTAGCAAGCAACATCATAGTCGCTGTTGCCGGTTTGGGGATCTCAACGCGGTGCGTGGGCAATGAGCATTTGTCTGAAAAGTCCGTCAAGCGCGTTGGCGTCACCTTGGCCTGCAGTCAACAGCGGCGGTGTACTGCTGCGCCGCGCAAGCTCGGCATCAATGTAGTCACTGATGAGGGCTATGCGAGGGCCATCGGCTACCTCCGCGCTGCGCCGCTTTGTCACCAGCAGCTGATCAATGGCGTTGCGTACATTGCCATCGGGAAGCAGGCGATCGAGCAGGTCCTCAAAAGCCATGGGCGGCGGTGTGGGCTCGTTCTCTATCCATTGGCAGGCGAGCAAGGGCCGCAACACGTAGAGATATTTCTTGGTGCGCACCCGCTCACCTTTCAGATAGCCGCGATGATTGGCGCTTGCCATGTTGAAGTAATGCCACCAGCTGCCCAGGGGCGAGTGAAACTGCTGTACCGCGGCCTGTAATTCTGAAATGGCCTGAGCATCACCGCGATAGTGGATGGGTGAGCGCAGCCATTCGGACAGGGTTGGGTTGGACTTGGAGACCAGGCGCAATGCTTTGCGCAGGTCCCAGCCGCTGATATCCAGCTCGTCATCGATGGGCAGCTCGATCACATCGCGTTGTGCTTCGCCCGGGCCGGTCCGTTCATTGACGCTCAGGTACCACGGCTGGCGATGGACGTAGATGAAGCGGGCATCGTAGTCGCTGTCCGGCGATGAGAATCCCCAGCCGCGGCTGCCGGATTCGCAGGCCATCAACACGCGTACATCGTGCTGGCGTTCGATCTGTTCCAGCGCGGCGAGTACGGCTTGGCGCTTTTCCGGGTCGATCGGGTGAATGTCCATATTCTGCGGCTCCTTTAGCGGGAGACGCAGTCTAGTCAGGGTGCGCGCGAAAGGCACTCCTTCCCAACCCTCCCCTCCGCCTTCGGTGCAAGGGAGGGGGCTGTTTGGCGTGTTCTTTCAGATGGCGGAGCGCCGCTTCTGCTCCCTCCCTTTTGCGAAGCAAAGGGGAGGGCTGGGGAGGGGTAAGCTCTCAAGGCTCCAACAACCCCTCCCAAAAAATCACGCCACCTTGCCGCGGCGTGCCCGCTCCAGGTGCACCAGCAGCAGCGAGATTGCTGCGGGCGTCATGCCGGGGATGCGTTGTGCCTGGCCGATGCTTTGCGGGCGCACGCGCTCCAGTTTCTGCAGTGCCTCGGCCGACAGCCCGCGCACCGAGGCGAAGTCGAAGCCTTCGGCGATCGCGGTGTTTTCATGGCGCTGCTGGCGTTCGATTTCTTCGCGCTGTCGGTCCAGGTAACCGGCGTACTTGACGCTGATCTCCACCTGCTCGGCCACGCGTGCGTCTTCCACGCCGGGGCCCAGGGACGGCACCTGCATCAACTTGGCGTAATCCAGCTCGGGGCGCTTGATCAGGTCCAGCACATTGGTTTCGCGGCTGACCGCCACGCCGGTGGTCTCGGCGACTTCGCGGCCCAGGGCATTGCCCGGCGTCGCCCAGATGCCACGCAGGCGTGCGCTTTCGTTGGCGACGGCGGCCTGCTTGGTCTCGAACGCGGCCCAGCGGCGGTCATCGACCAGGCCCAGCTCGCGGCCGGTCGGGGTCAGGCGCGCGTCGGCGTTGTCCTCGCGCAGCTGCAACCGGTACTCGGCGCGGCTGGTGAACATGCGATACGGCTCGCTGGTGCCGTGGGTGATCAGGTCGTCGACCAGCACGCCGATATAGGCTTCGTCGCGGCGCGGGCACCAGCCGTCTTTGCCCTGCACGAACAGGGCGGCGTTGATGCCGGCCAGCAGGCCTTGTGCGCCGGCTTCTTCATAGCCGGTGGTGCCGTTGATCTGGCCGGCGAAGAACAGGCCGCTGACCTGGCGGGTCTCCAGCGTGTTCTTCAGGCCGCGCGGATCGAAGAAGTCGTATTCAATGGCGTAACCGGGGCGGGTGATATGTGCCTGCTCGAAACCACGGATGCTGCGCACCAGCTCCAACTGCACGTCGAACGGCAGCGAGGTGGAGATGCCGTTGGGATAGATCTCCACCACGTCCAGGCCCTCGGGCTCGACGAAGATCTGGTGGCTGTTCTTCTCGGCAAAGCGCACCACCTTGTCTTCGATGGACGGGCAGTAACGCGGGCCGATGCCTTCGATCTGGCCGCTGTACAGCGGCGAGCGGTGCAGCGCGCCACGGATGATGTCGTGGGTGCGCTCGCTGGTATGGGTGATCCAGCAGCTCACCTGCTGTGGGTGCTCGCGGACATCGCCCAGATAGGACATCACCGGCAGCGGGTCATCGCCAGGCTGCTCGTCCATCACGCTGTAGTCCAGCGAGCGGCCGTCGATGCGCGGCGGGGTGCCGGTCTTCAGGCGGTCGATGGCGAACGGGCGCTCGCGCAGGCGCGCGGCCAGGGTGGTGGCCGGCGGGTCACCCATGCGCCCGGCGGTGTATTGGGTTTCGCCGATATGGATCTTGCCGGCCAGGAAGGTGCCGGCGGTCAGCACCACCGCTGGGGCGTGGAAGGTCAGGCCGGTCTGGGTGATGGCGCCGCGGATGGTGTCGCCGTCGATGATCAGATCATCCACCGCCGCCTGGAACACGGTCAGGTTGGGCTGCGACTCGACGATGCCGCGGATCGCCATGCGGTACAGGTTGCGGTCGGCCTGGCAACGGGTGGCGCGCACCGCCGGGCCCTTGGAGGCATTGAGGGTGCGCCACTGGATGCCTGCGCGATCGGCGGCATGCGCCATGGCCCCGCCCAGGGCGTCGATTTCCTTGACCAGGTGGCCCTTGCCGATGCCGCCAATGGCCGGGTTGCAGCTCATCGCGCCCACGGTCTCGACGTTATGGGTCAGCAGCAGGGTGCGGGCACCGCCGCGCGCGGCAGCCAGGGCCGCCTCGGTACCGGCGTGGCCGCCGCCGATGACGATGACGTCGTAACGGTAGAAGGAGTCGCTCATGGGCGTGAGATCGGTAAAGAAAATGTGAAGTCCGTCGGCGTGGTATTCGCACGCTGTTACGGCATGTGTGGTGATTTTACCGCCAAGCGCAATCAGGTACGCATCAACCCTAAAGTTGGCACGCAACCTGCAGTTAATACATTGCACCCAGCGTGGCATGCGACATAGGCGCAACAAGGTCGGAATTGGAACAGGGGCCGACCGAAGCGCACGTTGGGGTAGCAGGGGGCCGGTAGTCGGGGGACTACCGGCCTTGCAATCCAGCAGGGCCCGCCTTGGCGGGAAAGCGTTAAAGACAAAGCCCCGGCCTAGGCCGGGGCTTTGTCTTTATTAGGCGCCGATGCCCGACAGGGCCGGAACAGGGGGGATCCAGATTTCCTGACGGACATCGACATTGAGCTGTTTGGGTAAGGCCGGTTTAGGTCACTATGCGACGTTGCCGGTCACCCGTGGAACCAAGAATGCCTGCATTTACGGCAATTGCAACCTTTTTATGGTTCCAGGTTCCTGACCCCGTGTACCTGGCGGGTTTGTGACGCCTGTCGGGCGGGCATCGGCCGTACCTGAATGGCAGGCCGGGCGGCGGCCTGCGGACGCTGCATGGCCTGTTGCATAGGCTGGGCGCGTGGCGTCGGCTGGTAATTGGCACGCGGTTGCGGGCGCGACAGATTGTCCAGATTGCGCCACGGCGACTTGTTGCCGCCGCCGTTCACCGGCGGTGGCGGCCGGGTCGGGCGGCCGTCATTGCCGCCATTGCCATTGCCCGGTGGGCGCGGACGGTTGCCGCCATGGTTATGGTCGCCGTCACCGCCCGGATGCGGCCGCTGGCCATTGCCATGACCGGGCGGACGCTGGCCGTTGCCGTGATACGGCGGGCGCGGACGATTGTAATTGGGCCGGTAGACCGGGTAGCCGTAGCTGCCGTAGCCGTAATAGCCACTGCCATAGCCATAACCGCCGTAGCCATAGCCGTTGGGGTAGCCATAGGGATAGCTGTACTGCACCGAGGGGGAGCCGTGGTAGTAGCCGCCCGAACCGCCGCCTACGTAGTCATACGTGGCGCAGCCGGACAGGCCCAACAGCAGGCCGGTGGAAAGAATCAGGCGCTTGATCATGAAAAGTCCCCCCCAGTGGGTATGGCATGCAGCTTCGGGCCGCCGCGTTGAATCGGCCCTTAATTCGCGTCTACATGGCTGAACATACAACGTGTGCGCAGGTGAGATGGTCGCAGGGCCGGGGCCTGGGCTAACCTTTGAGCATGAATGAACTTCCCCTGCCCGGTTTTGCCGAGGTTTTGGCGGCGGCGGCACGTATCGCTGCCCATGCGACGGTCACCCCGGTGCTGCGCTCGCGCGCGCTGGATGCCTTGGCCGGTGCCAGCCTGCATTTCAAGGCCGAGCACCTGCAGCGCAGCGGTGCATTCAAGTTCCGCGGGGCCTGCAACGCGGTGTGGTCGTTGGACGTGGAGCACGCCAGGCATGGTGTAGTGACGCATTCGTCGGGCAACCACGGGGCGGCACTGGCACTGGCGGCGCGCTCGCGGGGCGTTCCCTGCCATGTCGTGGTGCCGGAAGGTGCGGTGGCGGCCAAGTTGGCCAATATCGAACGCAACCAGGCCACGCTGTGGCGCTGCGCACCCACCCAGGCGGCGCGTGAGGCCGAGTGCCTGCGTGTGCAGCGTGAGACCGGAGCCACCCTGGTTCATCCCTATGCGGATCCGCGGGTGATCGCTGGGCAGGGGACCGCGGTGCTGGAATTGATCCGGCAGGCCGGGACTCAACTGGATGTACTGGTGGTGCCGGTTGGCGGCGGTGGGCTGGCGGCCGGCAGCCTGCTGGCGATGCAGCAGTTGTTGCCCAACTGCGAGCTGGTGCTGGCTGAACCTGCCGGTGCCGCCGATACCGCCCGTTCGCTGGCGGCGGGGGAGCGGCGGATCGACTTCGTGCCGGACACGCTGTGTGATGGTCTGCGTGGTGCGCTCGGTGAACCCAATTTTGCGTTGCTGCACGGTGCGGCGCAGGTGATCAGCGTGGACGATGCCGATACCGTGGCCGCGATGCGATTGATCTGGCAGGTAATGAAACAGACCGTGGAGCCGTCCTCGGCGATCACCCTGGCGGCGGTGTTGGCCCAGCCGCAGCGCTTTGTCGGGCGCACGGTGGGGCTGGTGTTGTCCGGCGGCAACGTTGATCTGGATGCCTTGCCCTGGGGGCAGGCATGAAGTCAGCTGTTCGGCGCACAGGGGTGATGGGCTGGGTGTGGCGGTTGTGTGTGTTGCTGCTGTTGTGGCTGTTGGGCGTAGCGGCGTGGATCATCTGGGTCGGCGACCGTGACCAGGCCGCACCTGCCGACGCCATCATCGTGCTCGGCGCTGCGGCCTATGACGCCAAACCTTCGCCGGTGTTTGAAGAACGCATCCGTCACGGCCTGGATCTGTATCGGCAGGGCTATGCGCCGAAGTTGATTTTTACCGGTGGCTTTGGCGGCGCGGGTGCGCGTTTCTCCGAGTCGCAGGTGGCGCGGCGCTATGCGTTGAAGCAGAAGGTCCCCAGCAGCGACATCCTGATCGAAACCCGTTCGCGCACTACCCGGCAGAATCTGGTCGAGGCCAAGCACGTGATGTTGAAGCACGACATGCACAAGGTGATCGTGGTCAGCGACCCGCTGCACATGGCACGCGCGCTGCGCCTGTCCAGGGAATTGGGCATCGATGCCTTGGCTTCGTCCACGCCGAGCACGCGCTTTCGCAGCTTCCATACCAGCTGGCGCTTTCTGCTGCAGGAGGTTTATTTCTTCCACCGCGACCTGTTTGCAAAAGGCGCTTGAGCGGTGCTCTCGTTCTCACGGGGAATGTAATGGTTGGCAATGAATCCTCTGCACGGCAGCAGGCCGTCGCGCTGGTGCACGCGTACTACGCAGCGTTCAATCGCGGTGACTGGGCAGGCATGCTGGCCTGCCTGAGCGAGGAGGTTGCACACGATCTCAACCAGGGGGCGCGTGAAACCGGCCGCACGCTGTTTGCCGCCTTCCTGCAGCGCATGGAGGCGAGCTATCGCGAGCAGCTGCGCGACGTGGTGGTGATGGCCAGCGACGATGGCCTGCGCGTGGCCGCCGAATATGTGGTGCACGGCGAATACCACCACACCGACGAAGGCCTGCCGCCGGCACGTGGGCAGCGTTACGTGCTGCCGGGTGGCGCGTTCTTTGATGTGCGCGATGGCAGGATCAGTCGCGTCAGCAATTACTACAACCTGCAGGACTGGATCGCGCAGGTAGCGCGCGCATAGCGGCGTTGGTGTTTGTGCTGTTGTTGGCGCGACGCAGGCTGCGAGGCATCACGATGCACGCGTGTAGGAGCGGCGTAAGCCGCGACGCTGGGAACGCTTGCGGATCGATCAGCATGCGATCTGCGAGGGCATGAGCTTGGCGGCTTCGCCGCTTCCCCTCTCCTGCCTTCGGCATCCTCTCCCGCAAGGGGAGAGGAGAAAATCAAAGGCAACTGCCAAAAGCCAAGGCCAAAGCCAAAGCCAAAGCCAAAAGCAAGAGCAAAAGCCAGAAGCTGAAGCTAAAGCCAAAGCCAAAAGCCAAAAGCTAAAAGCTAAAAGCTAAAGCTAAAAGCTAAAGCTAAAAGCTAAAGCTAAAAGCCAACACCCCAAAAAAGCCGAAAGCCGGAACAGACTGCACCGAATCCCGAATCCCGAATCCTTACTCCACTCCTTACTCCTTCGTCTTCCGCCGGATCGGAATCGCCGACAACGGTACGCTCGCCACATCATGGCCCTGCTCCCGGATCGGGGCGCCCGGTGCAGGTGCCCAGGCATGGGCGTAGACAACTTCCCAACTGCTCGGCAGCTTGCCGTCAGCACGGCGCATCGGCTCATACGCCTCGCGCGCAGCGGCAAAACGGCTGCGCCCGGTCAGGGTGTGGCGCCGGTTGTGCATGGCATTGGTGGCGCCGATTGCCTTGAGCTCGCGCATCAGTGCGGGCAGGTCGTCGTAGGTCAGGGTGAACATGTCGCGGTCCAGTACCGGATCGCGGAAGCCAGCCATCATCAAGGCATCGCCGAACTGGGCGATCTGCACGAAGTGGCTCACGTGCGAGGTGTCATCGGCCTGGGCAAAGGCCTGGCGCAGCTCCACCAGCGTGTCGTGGGCGAAGGTGGAACAGACCAGCAGGCCGTTCGGCTTGAGCACACGGCGGAAGCCGGCAAATACCGCTGGCAGGTCTTCCACCCACTGCAGGCACAGGTTGCTGTAGATCACGTCCACGCTGTTGTCGGCCAGCGGCAGGGCGCGGGCGTCGGCGCAGACGCGCGAGAACGGGCGCCACCAGCCGGCCTGCTTCCTGGCCTCGGCCAGCATCGGCAGGGCCAGGTCCAACGCGATCACCTGCGCCTTCGGCCAGCGCTTCTTCATCGCCGCGGTGGCGTGGGCCGGGCCGCTGCCCACGTCCAGTACCACCTGCGGTTGCCGGTCTTCCAGGTAGTCCAGCGATTCCAGCAGGCGCTTGGCTACTTCCTGCTGCAGCACCGCGGCGGCGCGGTAGCTGCTGGCGGCACGCGAGAAGGCGCGGCGGACGTGTTTGGGGTCGAACAGAGAAAACATGACGGTGATTCGGATTGGTAATTCAGGGGAGAGGCACGGTTGCGCTCAAGCGGCCAACGACATCATCGGCCAGTGCGCGCGAATGGCTGCGTAACCACTCACGCGCAGCCCGCAACGAACTGTTGCAGCAGCCCGGCAACGTGGTCGGCGTGGCCAAGGAAGGGGGCATGGCCGCCGCCGTCGATGGTGTGGGCGGCGTGCAGGCCCGCCGGCGCCAATGCGGCAGCCTGGTGCATGGCCTTGGAGGGCACCAGCCGGTCGCGCTGGCCGCCTATCCACAGGCCCGGTTTGTGCAGGCTGGGAAGGCTGCCGCGCAGGTCGCTGCGCTCCAGCAGCGCCAGGCCTTCGTGCAGCGCACGCGGGGCCGGCTCGCCGCGTTCGACCAGCGCATCGCGCAGGGTGCGCAGCTCGCTGCGGGCGTGTTGCGAGCCCATCACGTCCAGCGCCAGGAAGCGCTCGAGGGTGCCACGGTAATCCTGTTCCAGATCACGGCCGAACTGCTCGAACACCACCGGCTCGACCGCATCGGGCCAATCGGCATCGCGGACAAAACGCGGCGTCGCCGCCAGCATCGCCAGCCCGCGCACCTGCGGCAACGTGGCGGCGCCGTGCAGGGCCACCAGCCCGCCCAACGACCAGCCGCACCACACCGCCGCCGGCGTGGCGCTGGCGATGGCGTTGACCAGGTAGGGCAGGCGAAGCGGGGTGGCGTCGTCGCGGCTGTGGCCGTGGCCAGGCAGGTCGACCACATGCAGCTCGAAGTGCGGCGCCAGCCGTTCCAGCAGCGGCGCGAAGATGCCGCCATGCAGTGCCCAGCCGTGGATCAGGACCAATGCCGGTCCGCTGCCGGTGACTTCGATATGCATGGCGTTACAACCGGTTCTCAGGCAACAGTGTTCAGGGATTTCTGGTACAGCACCACGTCGCGGGCCTTGGCGATCGCTTCCACCAGCGCCTTGACCTGGTCCACGGTATGCAGCGCCGACAAGGTCACGCGCAGGCGCGCCTTGCCTTCGGGCACGGTCGGCGGGCGGATCGCGCTGACCAGGAAGCCGGACTGCTCCAGCGTTGCCGACAAGGCCATCACCGTGGCTTCGTCACCGCACAGCAGCGGTTGGATCGGGGTCTCCGAGGCCATCAGTTCCAGGCCGTGATGCCGCGCACCGTCACGGAAGCTGGCGATCAATTCGGTCAGCTTGTCGCGGCGCCAATGGTCGCGGCGCGCGAGCTTCACCGCGGCCAGCGAGGCGGCAGCCTGTGCCGGCGGCAGGGCGGTGGTGTAGATGTAAGGACGCGCGGTTTCGGCCAGATGCTGGATCAGTGCGTCCTCGCCCACCACCACGGCGCCGTGCCCGCCCAGGGCCTTGCTCAGCGTCAGCAGTTGCAGCGGAACCTCGTTCACGCCCAGGCCGGCATCGGCCACGCAGCCGCGGCCGTGTTCGCCGATCACCCCGATGCCATGCGCGTCGTCCACATAGAACAGCGCTTCCTGCATGCGCGCCACCAGAGACAGCGAGCGCAGCGGGGCGATGTCGCCATCCATGCTGAAAACACCATCGGTGACCAGCATGGCAGCGCCGTCGCCGGCGTTCTTGAGCTGGCGCATGGCGCCTTCGCTGTCCAGGTGCGGATAGCGGCGCAGGCGGCAGCCGGCCAGGCGGCTGGCGTCGAGCAGGCTGGCGTGGTTGAGCCGGTCCTGCACGCAGATATCGGTTTCTTCGCTGAGCAGCGCCTGCTGCACGGCCAGGTTGGCCATGAAGCCGCTGTCGAACAGCAGGGCGCGTGGATAGCCGAGCCAATCGGCCATCTCGCGTTCCAGCTGCTCGTGCAGGCTGTGGTGGCCACAGACCAGGTGCGAGGCGGTGCTGCCGGCGCCTTCGCGGCCAGCGGCGTCCTGCAACGCAGCGATCACCTCGAACTGTTGCGACAGGCCGAGGTAGTCATTGCTGCAGAAGCCGGTCAACCAGCGGCCGTCCAGTTCCAATCGCACCCCGTCACGGCGGCTGATGCTGCGCCGGCTGCGGATGCGGCCCTGGGCAAGCCGCAGCTTGCGCTGGGCGATGATGCGGTCGTGGATGTCAGGACGGGCCATGGCAAGGTTCATGGTCAAGCGGGCAGCTAGCGTACCCGGTTGCCTGTAAGAATGCCCAAGCGGCGCCCCGGCGACGGGGCGCCAACCGGGTCAGGCGCTGTGCGCGCAGGCCGGGGCGATATCCAGGTGGACCGTACCGGGGGGGTCGTGGTCGTCGGCGTCCACGTTTACCTGCAGCGGGCGGATGCCGAGGCGGGCGAACAGGGCCTGGTCGCGCTCGGTGTCCGGGTTGCCGGTGGTCAGCAGCTTTTCGCCATAGAAGATGGAGTTGGCACCCGCCAGGAAGCACAGCGCCTGCAGCTCGTCGCTCATGCTCTCGCGGCCGGCCGACAGCCGCACCATCGAGCGCGGCATGACGATGCGGGCGACCGCGATCATGCGCACGAACTCGAGCGGGTCCAGCTCGGCACTGCCGTGCAGCGGGGTGCCGGCAACCTGCACCAGGCGGTTGATCGGCACCGAGTCCGGGTGCGCCGGCAGGTTGGCCAGCGCCTGCAGCAGGCCGGCGCGGTGTTCGCGGGTCTCGCCCATGCCGACGATGCCGCCGCAGCAGGTCTTCATGCCGGCGTTGCGCACGTGCTCCAGCGTGTCCAGGCGGTCCTGGTACTGGCGGGTGTGGATGATGGAGTCGTAGTAATCCGGCGCGGTGTCCAGATTGTGGTTGTAGTAGTCCAGCCCGGCGTCCTTCAATGCCTGCGCCTGATGGCCTTCGAGCATGCCCAGGGTGGCGCAGGTCTCCAGGCCCAGCGACTTCACCTCGCGGATCATCGCCGCCACCTTGGGGATGTCACGGTCCTTGGGCGAGCGCCAGGCAGCACCCATGCAGAAGCGCGAGGCACCGGCCTGCTTGGCGGCGCGGGCACGGGCCACCACGCTGTCGGTGTCCATCAGCTTCTGCGCGTCCACGCCGGTGTCGTAGCGCTGGGCTTGCGGGCAGTAGGCACAGTCTTCCGGGCAGCCGCCGGTCTTGACCGAGAGCAGGGTGGAAACCTGTACCTGCGCCGGGTCGAAGTGCTGGCGGTGCACGCTGGCGGCGCGGTGCAGCAGCTCGGGGAAGGGCAGTTCGAGCAGGGACAGCAGCTCTTCGCGCTTCCAGTCGTGGCGGATGACGGTGGACATCGGTGTTACCTGACAGATGGGGCGATGGAAGCGGCGCAGTCTGGTCAGCATATACATCGCTGTCAACCATCAAATGAATCATCTGGTTTACAGGATTGGAGGGCGCTTGTCGGCGCTGCTGTTCCCGCCACGCTGCCTGGTGTGCGGCGAGGATGGCCTGCCGGGGCGGGACCTGTGCCTGGCTTGCAGCCTTGGGATGCCGTGGCAACAGGCCGCCTGCAGGCGCTGTGCCTTGCCCTTGCCCGGGGCCGATGCGGAGGGCCTGTGTGGCGCCTGCCAACACGCGCGCTCGCCCCTGCAGGCGGTGCGGGCGGCGTTCACATACAACGCGCCGCTTGATGGCCTGCTGCTGCGCTTCAAGTTTCACCATGATCTCAGCGCCGGCCGTTTGCTGTCAGCGTTGATGGTGGATGTACTGGGCAGTGCCGAGCGCCCGCAGGCGATCGTGCCGGTGCCGCTGTATCTGTCGCGGCTGCGTCAGCGGGGCTATGACCAGGCCTGGGAGCTGGCCAGGCCGCTGGCGCGCGCGCTGCAGCTGCCACTATGCCGGGGCCTGCACAGGCAGCGTCCCACACCGCCACAATCGGAACTGGATGCATCGGAGCGCAAGCGCAATCTGCGCGGCGCTTTCATTGCGGTGGGGCAACCGCCAGCGCATGTGGTGCTGCTGGATGATGTGATGACCACCGGAGCGACCTTGCAAGCCGCTGCGCTCGCCCTGCGCCGCGCTGGCGTGCAGCGCGTGGATGCCTGGGTCTGCGCACGCGTGCCGTGATCGCCGCCGAAGTGATCAGCAAGGCCTGGCCAGCAGTACGGTCCGCTTGAAATCGCCGATGTCATCTCTACATGCCATTACTACAGCGATGGGCCTAGACTGGGGTCGAGAGGCCTTTACACCTGTTCAACATGAGGAGACGGACATGGGAGCTTCCCCGGGATTTCCTGCTGGATCGTTGTTTGGCACGCTGACGCGCAATTGGTGGGTGCTGCTGTTGTTCGGTCTGTTTGCAGTGATATTCGGCGTATTGGCGGTGATGGCACCGGTGCGCACCGCAACGGTGCTGGCGTGGTGGTTGGGCATCATGGCCATTGTTGAAGGCGTGGTCGTGCTGATTTCGGCTTTCAGTGGCTCGGCGCCGGTTTCGCGTGGCTGGGCGCTGTTCTATGCGCTGGCATCGATAGGCTTTGGCGTGTTGGCGGTGATCAACCCGCTGGCTACGGCGAGCGTGCTGCTGCTGTTTCTGGCCGCCTGGCTGGTGGTTGGCGGCATTTACCGCATTGTGTTCGCCATCCGCGTGCGCAAGCAGATCACTGGTGAGTGGATGCTGATTGTCAGCGGTCTGCTGGCAGTGGCCTTGGGCGTGATGTTCGCGCTGAACCCCTTGGCCGGATTGGCGGTGACTTCGCTGTGGATCGGCGTGCTGGCCTTGATCTACGGGGTGCTGCAGATAATTGCAGCGTTCCGCCTGCGTTCGCTGGGCAAGTCCATCGGCGCGATGTAGTGCTTACCCCTCCCCAGCCCTCCCCTTAGCTGCGCGAAAGGGCGGGGGTGTAGTGCCGAGCCATGCTCGGCAGGGGCTTCACCGGTAATGCGCCGGCCGAGCATGGCTCGGCTCTACCTAAAACAAAACGGCCCGCATTGCGGGCCGTTTCGTTTCAATCCAGATACTGGCTGGCGACGATGCCGGCAAACAACACCGCGCCGACCCAGTTGTTGTGCAGGAAGGCCTTGAAGCAGGGCTCGCGCTCACGGTCGCGGCACAGCCAGAACTCGTACACCACCAAGGCCATCGCCACGCCGATGCCGGCCCAATAGGCCCAGCCCAGCCCCGCGCGCTGTCCGACCAGCGCCATCGCGGCAAAGAACAGCGCGTACAGGATGCCCTGGATGACCAGGTCCAGATCGCCGAACAGGATGGCGGTGGAATGCGAACCCACCTTCAGGTCATCGTCGCGGTCGACCATGGCGTACCAGGTGTCGTAGGCGGTGGACCAGAGGATGTTGGCGGCGTACAGCACCCAGCCCAGCGGCGGGACCTCGCCCTGGATGGCGGCGAAGGCCATCGGGATGCCCCAGCCGAAGGCCATGCCCAGGTAGACCTGCGGCAGATGCGTATAGCGCTTGAGGTAGGGATAGCTGGCGGCGAGGAATACGCCGATGAAGCTCAGCCCGATGGTCAGGGCATTCAGGGTCAGGACCAGCGCAAATGCGACCAGCATCAAGCCGGCGAACAACGTCAGCGCTGCGCGGCCGGAGATGGCGCCGGTGGCCAGCGGCCGGTCCTTGGTGCGCTTGACGTGCGGGTCCAGCCAGCGGTCGGCGTAGTCATTGATCACGCAACCGGCCGAGCGGGTCAGCCACACGCCAGCGCTGAACACGAACAGTGTCCACAGCGGTGGCAGGCCGTCGGCAGCAAGCCACAGCGCCCACCAGGTGGGCCAGAGCAGCAGCAAGGTGCCGATCGGGCGGTCGGCGCGCATCAATTTCCAGTAGTGCCCGAACCGCGAGGTGTTGGCTGCGGTGGACGGTGTATTTGGGAGACGGCTCATGCGTAAAGGTTAACAGCTGGGCGGTTTTTCCCGCCCGCCTGTGCCGATCTGTTGGATGGGGGCAGACCTGCGGACGCTTTTGCCGTTAGAATGCGCCTCCGCCCGGCTCAGCCGGCCGGGTCACAATGCGCCCGTAGCTCAGCCGGATAGAGTAGTGGCTTCCGAAGCCATTGGTCGGGGGTTCGAATCCCTCCGGGCGCGCCAGATTCCAGCCTGCCATCTGCGCAGGTCGCCAGAAGCCCCGCATCGCGGGGCTTCTGCTTTTCGACGATAGGGCCGGCCGGCGCGGGGACTACGGACTGGAAACCGCGGCAAGGCGTGCCTGGTGCGCTTGCGCCGCGCGCAGGGCTGCGGGCCGTGGCCATCATCAGCCCGTCGCCCCGGTCCTGCCCTTGGCCTGGCGGTGCCTGGCGCGCAGGGCGCGACCCACCCGCGATTCGGTTTTGCGCTGCAGTAGGCAGTCTATGTACTCGGCCGCCAGCAGCAGCGCATCCAGATCCACCCCGCAACCGATACCCAGCTCGGAGCACAGATAGACCAGGTCTTCGGTGGCGAGGCTGCCGGCAGCATCCGGCGCATGGGCGTCGCCACCGAGCCCGGAAATGGCGCTGTCGAACGCGCGCACGCCGTGCTCCAGTGCTTCAACCACGTTGGCGATGGCCAGCCCGAAGGTGTCATGGAAATGGGCGGCGAGGTGATGCACGGGCACCTCGGTGGCACACGCGCGGAGCAACGTGCCCACTGACACCGGGGTCCCCGATCCGGTTGTGTCACCCAGGCTGATTTCGCGGCAGCCCATTTCATGGAAGCGCGCAACGATGCGGGTGACATCCGACAGCGCCACCCTCCCATCGAACGGACAGTCGATGGCCGTGGACAGCGCAGCCCTGACCTGGATGCCTGCTGCCAGTGCATGGCCGGCGATCTCGTCGGCGCGGCGCAGGCTCTCGGCGATGTTGCAACTGAAGTTGGCGCGGCAATACGCATCCGATGCCGCCGATACGACGGTGACATCGCGGCAGCCAGTGGCGATGGCCCTCTCCAGCCCTCTCATGTCTGGCACCCACAGCGAGCGGATCCGGTCGATGGGCGGCGTGCCCAGCAACGTACATAGCGTCGCGGTGTCGGCCATCTGCGGTACCTGGCGTGAGGGGGCGAACGAACCGATTTCGACTTCCCTGATCCCGGCTGATTCCAACAACGCGATCAGATTGATCCGCACCGTGGTCGGCAGCACCCTGGCCTGGTTGGCCAAGCCGCGGTGCGCGCCTGTCTCGATGATGCGCACCCGATCTGCCGTTGTCGGCGCCTGTGTTTGCATCAGCGGCTCCGCAGTGCATCGAGCAACGCCATCGCCCGGTCGCTGCGGATGTCTGCCGCAGCTGGCATGGCCTGCACGAGCAGATCCACTTCATCCGCTCGCGCGCCCACCAATAGGGCGAGATCACGTGCGTACCTGGCGGGCTCCGCGGCAGCGATGGCGTCAGTCGCATGGGCATGCAGGCTGGCCAGACTGCATGCCAGACCGATGGCGGCGGCGTGATTGATCGGCTGCGGGCCTGGGCAGGCATCGGCAGCAGGTACCGGATGCTGCCTGTCCTGGCACACCTCGCACTGAGCGGCGACCATCGGCACGGCAATCCTGCCGCAGAGACGGCCACGGTGGTCGCAGTACCAGACGGCCAGCGCGGCATTGCCGCAGGCATGCGCCGTCCAGCTGTTCTGCGGCCGGGTGTGAGTTGCCGCCGTGCCGGCGAGCACCGCGTTCACTGTTTCAACGATGCGGGCGTTGTACAGGTCGGTCCGATACTGACGGGCACAGATGAAGGTGTGCAGATCCACAATGCGCCCGGCCAGTGCATCGACCTCAAGGAAGGGGGCGAAGCGCTGCGTCTGCAGGGTGATCTGTGCGCACAGCAGCTGCTGATCAGCGATGCGAGTGATGGATGTTCCGACCTTGCGGCCCTGGATCAGCGGCTCGATATGCTGCGCCACCCCAGCAACCATGCCGCTGATGCCGCGGCAATTGGAGCACCCGGCAATATCCACAACCAGCGCGACCTCAAGGCAGGCACCGTGGCGAAGGGCGTAGCCCGGATGTGCGTCGATGCTCTTGCAGCCGCCCCCGTGGGCAACCAGCAGCGGGTTCATGGTGTTGGCCAGACCGACCAGCTGATTGCCCAGGCGTAGTACCCGCGAACCTGCGCTGCGGATGTCGTCGATACCCGCGAACTGAATGCATACGCGTAACAGCGGGCCTGCGCCGAAAGCGATGAATCCATCGTTGCTGCTGAGGTGGGCCAAACGACTGATGAGGGAGGCCAACGTCCTGCTGATGCCTGGCATGTGGACGCGCTGCGCGATGCCATTGAGCAGCAAGCCTTCGATGAAGCCGGATGACGGGTCGTTGGGTGGCTCACGGCAGCCGACGCGGTCCGCGCCGATGCCAAACGAGCCGTCCGGTAGTGCACTGTCGGCGAAATTACAGGCGGCATGTGCGCGCGTTTTGGCTGCCTGCATTGCAGTCCCGTCTTCTTGCACTGCGGGTGGCGAATGTGCAGAAACTGCGTTCACGCGTATCCCCTTGCACGAGTGATCGCCATCGAGGGTCGCGCAGATCTGCAGGCGGCGCGTAAGCAATGCAGCGCAGCCGGTGGGTACAGTTACAGGAAACAGCAATGCCGGTGACGCGCGATTGCGAGCGCATCTCAAAATGTCTGTTTATGCTCTTTACAGAGTGCCTCGGTGCGCCGATACAGTCAGTGCCCGAAGAATTTTGCATGGATTTTTATGCGCTCTGAACCACGGAAGATTTCACTAGCGGAAAAAGTTGCCATGGACATCGGTCGCCAGATTTTGGCCGGTGTGCTGAAGCCCGGCGACAAGCTGCCTTCGTTGCGCGAGTACGCACGATTGAACGGCTACTCGAAGAACACGGTCATCTCGGCGTTTGATCTGCTCGGCGAGAGGGCACTGGTCGAAGCGCAGCACGGCAAGGGCTTCTTTGTACGCGGCATCGAGGTGCCCGCCGAACGCGACATTGACGAGGAACCGATCGGCTACAGCCGGGTGATCGATACGCTGTGGATGATGCGCCAGCAGGCCATCCGCGAGCCGGGGCGCTCGCATCTGGCGGAGGGTTTTCCGCCGGTCGATTGGTTGACCTATATGCGCCTTGATCGCTTCCACCGGCAGGTTGCCCGCAGCGGCATCGGCAGCCTCTTCCGCTACGGCAACCGCTACGGCTATCTGCCGCTGCGCCAGCAGCTGATACGACGCCTGGCCATGCACGGCATGGAGCTTGGCCCACGCCAGCTGGTGACCACGTTCGGTGCCAATCACGCGCTTGACCTGATCATCCGGCGTCATGTTGCACCCGGTGACACCGTGTTGGTGGAACAGCCGGGCTATTACCCGTTGTTCGGCAAGCTGCAGTTGCATGGTGCAAAATCCGTCGCCATCACCCGGCGCGTGGATGGCCCGGACCTGGTCGAGTTCGAGACGGCGCTGCAGACCAGCAAGGCACGCATCTTCTTCATGCAGAGCACCGCGCACAATCCGACCGGCACCGATGTGTCGCCGGAGGTCGGCAAGCGTTTGCTTGAGCTGGCGGCGGCGCACAACGTGCTGATCGTCGAAAACGACGCCATGGCCGACTTCAAGCCGAATTCGGCATTTCGCCTGTCGTCGTTGGCGCAGTTCCGCAACACGCTGTATGTGGGTAGTTTCTCAAAATCGGTATCGGCCGCGCTGCGCAGCGGATTCATCGCCGGGGAGAACGCCCACATCGAGGAGCTGGCCGACCTGAAGATGCTGCTGCATATCGGCAGCAGCGAGTATGGCGAACGCGTGCTTGAAGCGATCCTGCGCGAGGGGAACTTCCTGCGCCATGTCGGGCGCCTGCAGGACCGCGTCCGCGCCGCCACTGCCGAAGGTCTGGACGTGCTGCAGCGGCTCAACGCCACGGTCTATGCCACACCCGAGCAGAGCTTGTATCTGTGGGCGCGTTTCGATGGTATCGACGATACGCGCCAGCTGACCGCCCGCCTGCTGGCACGAGGTGTTGTGCTGGCGCCCGGTGCGTTCTTCAACGTCGACGCCGAGCAGGTGTCGCCATGGACACGCTTGAATGTGGCCTATCTGAACGACAGCGTCTTCATCGACAGCCTCCGCGAGGAGATGGACCAGGTTGCGGCACTGGCGTGATGCCTGGCTGAAAGTGCGGAACTGTCACTGCCGGCCGCGACCGGCAGTGACGCATGGCTTGATCATTGCGTCGTGCGGCGGGTCCTGGTGATCCAAGATCTGTGCATCGCGCTGATGGCGAAAGTGGGCGGGGCGCGATTGAGGGTCCCTTGCCGGGGTGGCGCTCCGCCTGGCGCCGACGTCGTGGCAACTGCGGCTTCGGGCCAGAAGCGCCATCGCCATAGAACGGCAGCATGGCGGCGTCTGCTCCGCAATTGCCGTGGCCCTCGTTCTTCCTAGCGCCAGTCAGAGAGCGACAGTTTCAGCTCTGCCTGGAAGCCTTTGGCCGACTGCAGCGGAATGCCGAAGATGTTGGGTGCCTGCTGGTTGATGCCGATGGCCTTCGTGCGGGCCGTGTCCAGCTCGGCTTCGTTCTTCGGACCGCCGGCCCATTGATCATCGCTCCACACGTAACGCAGGCGCCAGCCGCCCGCATCGTCGGGCTTGGCGAAGACCACCAGCGTGTTGCGGAACAGGTACTCGCCGGGGATGTGGTTCTTCAGGAACAGCGCGCCATCAACCTGATAGCCGGCATTGCTGACCGCAAGATCGATGGAAAACGCGATCTCGCTGCCGGCCAGGATCTTGCTGCTGTCGAGGAACACCGAGAACAGCACGGTCGAGCGTTTGTCCTTGAGCAGGTTGCCCTGCGCATCGAAGATATCGCCGTACTCGCGGCGGATGGCACATTGGTTGGCCTGGGTGCGCGAGGTGAGTTCGTAGGTGTAGGCACCGCGCGGGGCGACGGTGGCCTCGATGTAGTACGAGGATTCGATCTTCTTGCCGCGCTTGCGCGCGGCTTCGATCTCGGGCGGAAACGGCAGGGCGCTGATGTCGAGCTGGGCCGTGGCGCAGGTATCGCCGAACAGGAAGCGCACCAGGTTCTGGTAACCCTCCTCGGAGTTGACGATGCCGAAGTAGCCGCTGTGGCTGCGGTTGACGAAGGCCCGCGGTGAGCCTTCGACATAGGCATTGGCAATGCGTACCAGGCCATCGCTCAGCGCACCGACCGCAAAGGAAGACAAGCCATGCGCAGCGGCGTAGTCGCGGCTGTTGGTACCGATCAGGCAGAACAGCCGCTCGGGCGGGAAGCCGGAGTTGCCCAGTGTATTGACCTTGTCCTTGGGCACCTTCAGGTACTTGCCCATGTTGCTGCGGTTGAAATTGTTGATGTCGTTGATCGACAGCAGGTTCGGCAGGTTGATGCCGCCGACCTCGATGCCGTTGTGCGGCGTGGCATAGGTGAAGGCCTTGTCGACCATCGCCCGCACCTCGGCACTTGCCACGTCCGGGTTCTGCAGCAGGCAGCGGCAGATAAGCCCGCCCATCGAATGGGCGACCAGATAGACGCGGAACTCCTTGCGCATGGCCGCGTTGGTGCCACAGATGCTGTCGCGCAGTTGTTCGATGCGCTTGCCCAATGCGGCAGCGGCATCCGGGATCGACGGCGTCTTGCCATCGCCGAAGGCGGGGTCGGCCGGATCGTAGTAGCGATGGATGACGATGCAGCGCGGTGAGATGCGGTCACGGCGCTCGGCACCGAACTCGTAGACGTCGCGGTAGTTGTAGTCCTTCATCAAGCGCACCAGGGGCGACTCGAAGACGAACTTGACGATGCTGCCGTCCTGCGCCTGGCGCATCTTGGTGGAACCGGCCTCGAAGCCCATGAAGGGCGTGGAGGTGGTCTCGACGATCTCGTCGCGGGTCATCGCATAGCCGCGCACATAGATGATCGGGAAGTAGGGGCGTTCGATACGTTCCATGGCCGGTCTCCGCGGGGGCTGCCGGCGATGGTGAACGGATTTTCGGGATTTGTCTTGAATGTGGTGCTTGAAGAGCTTACCCCTCCCCAGCCCTCCCCTTGGCTGCGCCAAAGGGAGGGGGCCAAGCTCTGCCCCCTCCCTTGTGCGAAGCGCAGGGGAAGGTTGGGGAGGGGTCAAGCCTTTGCCGTTGCAGTGGTTCCAAGCAAGCCCCAAAACCCCAAACAACCTACCCCTCACCCCCACCACCACCCCGATCCAACTGCCGATACCCAATCGCCTCGGTCAGATGCGCCCGTTGGATGGCAGTTTCGGCAGCAAGATCGGCAATCGTCCGTGCGACCCGCAGAATCCGGTGCATTGAGCGCGCCGACAGCTGCAACCGCTCCATCGCCTGTTCCAGCAGGTCGCTGTCGGCAGCACATAGCGCGCAGTCCCGCAAGGTTTCCGCTTGGCCAAGATGTGCGTTGGCCTTGCCGGCGCGCTGCAGTTGACGTGACCTTGCCCGCATCACCCGGTCGCGTACCTCGGCGCTGCTCTCGCCAATGGGGGCATCACCACGCAATTCACTCGGTGCCAAACGTGGCACCTGCAGGTGCAGGTCAATGCGGTCCAGCAAGGGGCCGGAGATGCGTGCGCGATAGCGACGGATGCTCTCAGCGGAACAACGGCAGCGACCGCTGCTGTCGCCGGCCCAACCACACGGGCATGGATTCATTGCCGCCACCAGTTGAAAGCGTGCGGGGAACTCCATGCTGCGCGCGGCCCGCGAAACGGTGACTGTGCCGGACTCCAGTGGCTCGCGTAGCACCTCCAGCGCGTGGCGATTCCACTCCGGCAACTCGTCCAGGAACAGAACGCCGTTGTGCGCGAGCGAAATTTCGCCGGGCCGCGGATGCGAGCCACCGCCAACCAGGGCAACCGCACTTGCGGTGTGATGCGGCGAACGGTAAGGGCGTTGCCGCCAGCGACTGGAGTCAACGCCGCGCCCGCTGATCGAGGCGATTGCCGCGGATTCCAGTGCTTCTTCCTCGCTTGCCTCGGGCAGGATGCCGGGCAGGCGCGAGGCCAGCAAGGTCTTGCCGCAGCCGGGTGAGCCCAGCAGCAGAAGATGGTGGCCGCCAGCCGCGGCAATTTCCAGCGCACGCCGCGCATGTTGCTGACCGCGCACATCGCTGAGGTCGGCCAGCGCGGCGGGTTCGGTTGGCGGCACCTGCGCATCGGGCAGCTGTTTGCTGCCGCTCAGTGCGGCGCAGACTTCCAGCAGCGTGCGAGCGACCTTGATCTCGGCGTGTTGGGCCAGCGCTGCTTCGCTCGCGTTGCCTGGCGGCACGATCAGGCAGCGCTGCGCGTTGGCGGCTGAAATGGCGGCGGGCAAGGCGCCATCTACCGCGCGTAGCTCGCCGGTCAGTGCCAGTTCGCCGATGAACTCGTAGCTGGCTAGTGCGTTGCGGTCGATCTGGCCGCTGGCAGCGAGAATGCCGAGTGCGATCGGCAGATCAAAACGACCGCCTTCCTTGGGTAGATCGGCCGGTGCGAGATTGATGGTGATGCGGCGCGCCGGATAGTCGAACTGCGCGCAGAGGATGGCGGCGCGCACCCGGTCGCGCGATTCGCGTACCGCGGCCTCGGGCAGGCCGACGATCTGGGTGAAGGGCAGGCCGCCGGACAGGTGGACTTCCACCTGCACAAGCGGTGCATGCACACCCGCGCGGGCGCGGCTGTGCACCAAGGCCAGGCTCATGGCCCGGTGCTCAGGCGTTGTTGTCGGTGGCGCGGCTTTCCAGGGCGGCGACGGCCAGTTCCAGCGCGTCGAGCTTTTCACGGGTGCGCAGCAGGACAGCACGCTGCACGTCAAATTCTTCGCGGGTGACCAGGTCCAGCTTGCCAAGCCCGGCCTGCAGTGCGCTCTTGAAGGTGGCCTGCAGTTCTTCGCGCGAATCGCGCAGGCCCGGCGGCACCAGGTCGCTCAGGCGGCGGGCCAGTGCATCGATGTGATTGAGGTCGATCATGGGGGTTCTCCGCAGGGGTGGGCCTAGCGTGGAAGCTGGCCGCCCATGGCGGGCATCGGTATCCGTTTTGACTGTGGGTAAGGATAGTCCGGATGCAGGCGGGTGGCACGTTGCCGTCTCGGGGTATGCTTCCGCTATCACCCAAGGAGCCGACCAATGAAGATGATCATGGCCATCGTCAAGCCGTTCAAACTGGACGACGTGCGCGAGGCGCTGGCCGAGCGCGGCGTGGCCGGTATCACCGTCACCGAGGTCAAGGGTTTTGGTCGGCAGAAGGGCCATACCGAGCTGTATCGCGGTGCCGAGTACGTGGTCGATTTCCTGCCGAAGGTGAAGATCGAGGTCGCGGTGACCGATGCGCAGGCCGATGAAGTGGTGGAGGCCATCGTCAAGGCCGCCGGCACCGGCAAGATCGGCGACGGCAAGGTATTCGTGTACGACCTGGGCAGCGTGGTGCGGATCCGCACCGGCGAGCTGGATGGGGATGCGCTTTGAGGTTTGGGGTTTTGGGGATTTGAAGCTTTAGAGCTTTAAAGCACCCCTCCCCAGCCCTCCCCTGCGCTATGCGCAAGGGAGGGAGCAGAGCTTGGCCCCTCCCTTTGGCGCAGCCAAAGGGAGGGTTGGGGAGGGGTAGCTTTGGCCTTAGCCTTTGATCCACCGATAAAGCCGCTTCCACGCATTACGCACCGCCTGCACCCAGCCCGGCTCGGCCAGCGCCGCGGCCTGTTCGGCGGAAGGCTTCTGCCCGGTTAGACGCTGGCGCATCTTCACCAGATTCTTCATGTCGCCGCGGCGCAGCTGGCGGAAGATCGGCCAGTTGCGCAGCCAGCGCGGTGCCCGCAGCGCCGAGGTGAAGTCCAGCAGCACCGGTACACCGGCACTGACCACGACATTGGTGCCATGCAGGTCGTTGTGGGTAATGCCGGCTGCATGCAGGCGCGCCAGGGCGTTCTGCAGCTGGTCGAAGACTTCCTGGCTCACGCCCTGCACGCCGGCGCTCAAGGTGTCGCCGGGGATGAATTCCATGCCCAACGCCAGGCCGCCCAGGGTGCCGAGCAACGCAGGCGCGTGCTTCCAGCCTTGCAGGCGCTTGAGCACCTTGGCTTCGCGGCGTACCAGCAGGCGTGCCACCGGGGAGAGGGGGGTGCCCTGATAGCGGCGGTAGTCCTTGACCACGGCCGGGCGGCCATCCAGTTCGGTGCGGTAGACATCAGGCTCGAGCAGGCGTTCGCCGCGCTTGAGCAAATGGTGGACGGGAACAACGGCGTGATCGCCGTCGAAACTGGGCAATGTGTTCATCAAAACCTTCCTGACGCGGGCAACGGCGCGGAAAGCGTCTTGCAAAGCCGGTCTAACGAGCCCTGGACGGGCGGGGATGTGTGGCAATTATAAAACTGCACAGTCCATGAATTGCTGAATGTAAAAAAAATGTAGGAGTCAGGCGCCGGAAAGGATTGTTGCGGCCATGTGAATGATGAGAGCCCGCCTGTCTGCGTCCTCGCCGGAAAACGAAAAACCCCGCGCCATTGCCGGCGCGGGGTTGGGTTCACGGCGCTGGCAGGGGGCTTATTCGCCCAGTGCCTTGGCCACGAACGGCGGGCTGACCAGCACGCCGGTGTGCAGTGGGGCAGTGTAGTACAGGGTGTCGAACGGCTTGGCGGCCGAATCGGCCTCGCGGAAGCCAAAGCCGAAACCGGCCTGCTTGCTGGCCACGGTCACCGACCACCAGCCGGTCGGGTAGCACGGCTGCGGGAACGGCAGGGTCTTGAACGACTGGAAGCCGGCCTTGCCCATTTCCGAACGCATGTCCTTGATCAGCTCCAGGAGGGCCAGCGGCGACTCGCTCTGCTGCACCAGCAGGCCGTCGTCCTTCAGGGCGCGGAAGCAGCTTTCGAAGAAGGCCTTGTTGAACAGGCCTTCGGCCGGGCCGACCGGGTCGGTGGAGTCGACGATCACCACGTCCACGCTGCCCGGGGCGCAGTTGGCCATATAGGCCACGCCGTCGTCGAACAGCAGCTCGGCGCGGGCGTCACCGTTGGATTCGCACAGTTCCGGGAAGTACTTCTCGGCCATGCGGGTGACCTGCTCGTCGATGTCGCACTGGGTGGCGCTCTCCACGCCCGGGTGCTTGAGCACCTCGCGCAGGGTGCCGCAGTCGCCGCCGCCGATGATCACCACGCGCTTGGGCGCCGGGTGGGTGAACAGCACCGGGTGGCTGATCATCTCGTGGTAGAAGAAATTGTCCTTGGTGGTCAGCATCATGGCGCCGTCGATGACCATCAGCTTGCCCCAGTCGGTGCTGTCATAGATCTCGATCTTCTGGAACGGCGACTGCACCTCGTCCAGCTTGCCGGTGATGCGGAAACCAATAGCCGAACCGGTCGGCTGGAAGTGTTCGATGAACCAGTTTTCGTTGGAGGTCATGATGATTCCTGGGTGCTGGGGCTGTCCTTCTCCCACCGGGAGAAGCTGCCCCGAAGGGGCGGATGAGGGTAAGGGCGAAGCCTGTCACAGTCAGGTTTCACGCTTGCCCTCACCCCCGACCCCTCTCCCGGGGGGAGAGGGGAGGTAGTGAGGGCGCGGATTGTAACGGACCCTTGCCCCGCTAGCGTTAGAATGCGCGTCCTTATTTATCCACAGCTGAGAGTTGCTACGCCGATGAGCGATTGGTCCCTCGAACAGGCCCGCAAGACCTATTC
Source organism: Stenotrophomonas sp. (assembly GCF_032066555.1). Classification (GTDB taxonomy): domain Bacteria; phylum Pseudomonadota; class Gammaproteobacteria; order Xanthomonadales; family Xanthomonadaceae; genus Stenotrophomonas. The sequence goes on along the minus strand of NZ_DAMBKV010000010.1, from coordinate 24,120 downwards.
GATTCCGCACTGGTCTGATGGTTATTTCGACGTCGATGCCGCCGGGCACGTCGTGGTCCGTCCCGCAGGCGCCCAGGGCGCGGCGGTGTCGTTGCCGCAGGTTGTCGATTCGGCGCGTGCCGCCGGCGCCAAGCTGCCGTTGCTGGTGCGCTTCCCGGACATCCTCGGCCAGCGCCTGGGCAAGCTGCAGGCAGCTTTCGCCCAAGCCCAGTCCGACTGGGACTACGCTGGTGGCTATACCGCGGTCTACCCGATCAAGGTGAACCAGCACCGTGGCGTGGCCGGCACCCTGGCCAGCCACCACGGCGAAGGCTTCGGCCTGGAAGCCGGTTCCAAGCCGGAGCTGATGGCGGTGCTGGCGCTGAGCCGGCCGGGCGGGCTGATCGTCTGCAACGGCTACAAGGACCGCGAGTACATCCGCCTGGCCCTGATCGGCCGCAAGCTCGGCCTGCAGACCTATATCGTCATCGAGAAGCCGTCCGAGCTGAAGCTGGTGCTGGAGGAATCCAAGGCACTGGACGTGAAGCCGGGCCTCGGCGTGCGCATGCGCCTGGCCTCGCTGGGCGCCGGCAAGTGGCAGAACAGCGGTGGCGACAAGGCCAAGTTCGGCCTGTCCCCGCGCCAGCTGCTGGACCTGTGGAAGGCGCTACGTGACACCGAGTACGCCGATTGCCTGAATCTGCTGCATTTCCACATGGGCAGCCAGATCAGCAATGTGCGCGACATCGCCAACGGCATGCGCGAGGCCACCCGTTACTTCGTCGAGCTGTCGCAGCTGGGCGCGAAGATCAGCCACGTCGATGTCGGCGGCGGCCTGGGTATCGATTACGAAGGCACCCGTTCGCGCAGCTACTGCTCGATCAACTACGGCCTCAATGCCTACGCCAGCAACATCGTGCAGCCGCTGGCCGAAGCCTGCGAAGAGCATGCGTTGACGCCGCCGCGCATCATCACCGAATGCGGCCGCGCGATGACCGCGCACCATGCGGTGCTGATCGCCAACGTGTCGGAGGTTGAGCAGGCAGCCGAAGGCCGCGTGCCGGAAGCGCATGACGACGAGCCGGCGGCGATCCGCCACCTGCGCGAGATCCACGAGGAACTAGACCAGCGCCCGGCGGTGGAACTGTTCCAGGAAGCCCAGCATTTCCACGCCGAGGGCCTGAGTGCCTATGCACTGGGCCAGATCGACCTGCCGCAGCGTGCGCGCATCGACGACCTGTTCTACGCCATCGCCAACGGCGTGCGCGCGCGCCTGAGTTACGACGAAAAGAGCCATCGCCCGGCGTTGGACGAATTGAATGATCGTCTGGTCGACAAGTACTTCGTCAACTTCAGCGTGTTCGAGTCGATCCCCGATGCCTGGGCAATCGACCAGGTGTTCCCGATCGTGCCGATCGAGCGCTTGAACGAGCGTCCCGAGCGTCGCGGCGTGATCGCCGACATGACCTGCGATTCCGATGGCATGGTCAAGACCTACGTCGAGAACGAAAGCCTGGACAGCTCGCTGCCGCTGCACGCGGTGCGTCACGGCGAGAGTTACCGCATCGGCTTCTTCCTGGTCGGCGCCTACCAGGAAATCCTCGGCGACATCCACAACCTGTTCGGCGACACCGACGCGGTGGAAGTGGTGGTCGAAGACGATGGCTACGTGATCACCCAGCAGCGTCGCGGCGACACCACCGACGTGATGCTGGACTACGTGGGTTACAGCCTGGCCGACCTGCGTGCGGCCTACCGCAAGCGCGTGGCCGATGCCCAGCTGCCGGCCGCCCGCGCCGCCGAGCTGGATGCAGCGTTGGAAGCTGGCCTGACCGGCTACACCTACCTGTCGGACGAACCGCTGGGCTGAAGCCAGCGTGGTCTAGAGCCCCTCTCCCGCACGCGGGAGAGGGGTTGGGGTGAGGGCAGGCTATCCGCCACTCCCACCTCAATCATCTGCGAACAAGCGCCCATCGCCATGCGCCTTGTCCAAGTAAGCGGCCAGGCCCAACAGTGCGAAGCCGTACACAACGACGCTACCTACGATCTTGAACATGCGTATCTCCTGGTGTGAAAGACCGGGCGCAAGGAACGCCGCAGCCTGAGTGCAATACTGCGCTGCGCAAGCGACAAAGCGTGTCGCCAGCGCACAAGTCCATCAGCTACCGCGAACGATTCTGGCAAGGCGAGCGGCTGCGAGATCCAGCGGTCCGGCACGTCGTTCTTGCAACGTATCCTCGCGCCCGCAGTTGGGGCAGGAAGAGAAACGGCTGAACCCTGGAAGGCGCCAGTCGCCCACTTGCATCGGCAACGTCTTCTTCCAATTGCAGTTGCGGCAGTAGAAAGTGATTGGCGGGGTGGGAATGGCCAATGAACGCTCCTGACTGCGCCGAGATTGGCGCGTGCTTGGTTTGTTGTGCTTGCTCTGGGCGCATCAGCGCCAGCCCATGGCCTTGCGCAGCGCCGCATTGCTGATGGCGGTGTCAACGCCCTCATCGAAGCTGATCTCAAAATCGGCTTCATCGTCCTGAATCAGATAGACGTCGTACTCGATTTCCTGTGAGACCGGCTTTGCGTTGCTACCAGCCAAACTGATCTCAAGCGTCGCCGCACATTCGTAGCGGTCGACATCCTTGTCATGGCCTACGGTCTGGATGCTGCGCACGCGGTAGTCCACCAATGGCCGCAATTCCTTGCCATGGGCAGATCTTTCAAACGCCTCCTCGATTATGTCGCCCAGCAGGTCCTGACTGTCGCCGCTACTGCATCCTGGCGTGCCCGTGCACCCACTGAGCGCCAGCAGCAAGCCGAAGGCGCCAACGGAACGAATAATGCGGATCAAGGCGTCGCCTCCGGCGTGCTGGTGGAATTGTCGCTAGATGCGGCCGCCTCGGCATCGATGATCGGCAACTGAGTGGCGAAGAAGTTGGCGGCCACCAGCGCGTTGACCAGGATGTAGCTGCAGAGCCCAACCTGTAGCCAGGCGTTGATTGAGAAGGCCAGTACCAAGCCAATAGCAGCCAGTACGGCGGTGACAACGAAGTTGACACCACCGGCCTTGCGCGAGCGTGCCAAGGCCGCCGCCTGCCGCCACCAGAAACCTTGCTTGTAGCGCCGGCCCTTGGCAATGCCAAGGTTGTAGCGCTGCACGTTGATGCCGCGGATGAAGGCGTAGATCTGCAGCGGCAGGATGACGAACAGATTGAACAGGAAAAACAGGACGGCAAGGGCTTCCATCAGAGTACCCCTTTTGAAGGGCAGCCGGAGCGGCTGCGTCAGGTCAATGATGGGGGCGCGTGGCGACAGATTGTGTCGCCACGCTTCTTCCCTAATCAGAAGTTCCATCCATAGTGAATAGAACCTCGACACGACGGTTACGCGAATCGGACGGGGAAATATTCGGCAAGGGGCGTGAGTCGCCATACCCTGCTACAACTATGCGTCTTGCCAATGTGGCTTCAAGAGTTCCAAGCATCGCTTTACGCGCTTCACGAGAGCGTGCTGCTGAGAGCGTGTAATTGTCGTCGTAAACTGTGCAGAAACGAACGTAGTCGATGACTGGACGTTTGACTGGTGCATTGTCGGTATAGCCTTCAACGAAGATTCGGCCTGAAGGATTGTCACGTAAAAACCTACCGACCTGCTCTTCAACCGCTCCCACTGCAATTGCGGCTGTCGAAGTCACACAGGCGCTTCCTTGCGCGAAGACACCATCGCGCAGGGTGATACGGCGACTTGGCACATCCACGCTGATCAGATGGCTGGCACCCTGCTCACCTAGCGTGTTTTGCACTTTCTTGAGTAGCTCGGTTACCGGACTACCGCTGATCGTATCCAGCGCGGCCAGGTCGCGCTGGTGTTGAGCTTCGGCAAACTTGCGCTGCAGCACGACTACCGCCAGCATTAGCATCACCACAGCAAGTACTCCGGCCATCAGATCGGAGATGGCTACCCATTCGTTGGGCTTATCCTTCATCCCGCCAGCTCCGCCTCATCCTTGGGGAGGGGTCTAACAATGCCTTGCATCAGACCGCGCAATGCTTCCAAGCTATGGGTCTGGCGTTGCAGCAGGTCTTGGCTGTCCTTGTGAGCTCTGACTACGGCATCGGAGCCCCTCGCGACCTCCTCACGCAGCTGCTCTCCCTCACTACCATCGCGATCCAGACGGAGCACTAGTTGTTGTAATGAGGCAACTACTCGCGACATGTTGGCCTGTGAATCCTTCACTGGGTCCACTAGTGCTGCCATTTGCAGGTTGCTCTTGGCCACCGAACGCAGGCTGTCGCTGAGCGTTGCGCTGATGGCAGCGATGGAGTTGGTGGTGTCCTGCACCATCTCCTGCACGTCGCCCATTGCGTTGCGCACATCGCCCATCACCTTGTTCTGGCTTTCCGAAGCAGCGGCCATGCTGGTGGTCACTTGCTTCAGCGTATCTCCGGTGTTGGTCGAGAATGTATCCAGCGACTTCTGCAACGTACTGGCCGTGCCGTCCAGCAGGGTCGCCATGGTGCCGAGATTATCGCGTAGCGAGCGGTCCATGCTCCCAATGGTGGTACCTAGGTTGCCCTCGATGGTCCCCAGCGTCTCACGTACGCCGATGTCAAAAGAAGTAATCACCGCCGACATTTCGTCAGCAGCACCGTTCATATTGGAAGCTGCCTCAGACATCGTGTCAGCGCTGCGCTTAATCGAGTCGCTGAAAACCTCCTGCGAAGCGGTGAACGTCTGCAGGATCTGTTGGGTATTCAAAGCGATATCGTTGCCTTGGCCCAGCTGCCTTCGAAGATCTTCCAGCGCGCCCGTCAGCTGAGCACCCAACTGAAGGACGCTCGCGCTGTTGGCTTGCAATCGAAGAGTGCGATCGTGCTCTAGCGCCGCACTGAGCTGCTGCCCATAGGTCTGGCCAAGCGCCAGCAAGGCCTGTTGCATCGCGGTGGCCATGTCCTCATGGTGCTGCAGACGCAGCCCGCGGTCCTGCTGCAGCCGCTGTTCCAGTGAGTCATCGATGTGTACGGCTAAGTCAACCAAGGCCGCCTGCATACGCTGGTTGCGCTGCTCCTCCTGTTGCTTGCCGATCTGTCTGGCCCTGTCCATCTCCTGTTTCATGCGGGCAATCACCCACTGCTGGCGGTTGGTGTCGCGGCCCATGCTAGCTAGTGCCAGCTTCACCAGTAGGAAGCCAAGAATTCCCCAAGTTGACGTTTTGAACTTAGTGCCCAGCCCTCCCATCATTTCCAGCAGATCATTCATGCCGCCATCTAGCGCATTCTGCGCATTGGCGTTGGTCAGGATCGAGGAGGCACTGTCCAACGCAATGCCGAGGCCAACGAATGTACCCAAAAGGCCGAAGATCAATAGCAGGCCGGGTACGATCTCGGCGTACTTTTCCGGCTTGGTAGCCACTGCATCGCAGACATCGTTGAACGAGCCATGATCAACATCTAGTGCCAGCCCCGCAGTGCCACGGCCGGTGCCTTCCCAGTTGGCTTCCCAGTTCGCTTGACGCGCGGTACGCCATACCCCAATGATTGTTAGCAAGGCGGCGCAGAGGATGATGGCAAAGAATCCTAACTGGAATGGTTCGCTCCAGTCCGGGGTAATGAAGTGCACGACATGGTCGAGCATCAGGCGCTGACCTCAACCAGTCGCTGCACGCGCTGCAGGCACTCTTCCTCGAAGATGTTGGCAAAGTCAATAATCAGGTCCTGCTCTTCGGTGCTGAATTGCTCCCAGCGCTTACCCTGCTCCGCGCCTTGAATGATCAGCTCACCCACTTGCTGCCCCGTGCCGATCAGATAGCCCATGCCGGTGGCTTCCAGTTCTTCGGCGGATTTCTCCAGAACCTGCAGGAAGCCTTCTGCGGCATGCAAATAGTGGGAAAGCGCCAGCTTTTCTGCACTGATCGTTTCGAATGCTTTGCGGTCCAGCGGTAGGGACTTACGCAGGTCGTTAAGCATCGCTTGTTCTTCATCGCTCAATCGACCATCGATCGATACCGAAAGATCGGATTCCAGCCGGCGCAGAAGGACCTGCTTCTGAGCTACCTGCTTGCTTAGTACCTTCCACTGCTCGTTCAGCACCTCGTTGCGCATGTGCCAGGCAGGAAGAAGCTCCTCGAAGGCGAACGGCAGCAGGCCGCAGTTATAGCGGCGCTGTAGCAGCTGATCCAGCGTCTGTGCGTCAGTTTCTGAAAGTGTGGGGGCGGGCGCTAGTAGATCAGCTGCCACACGCACAAGGAAGATATCGTCGGCCGAAACCAAGGCCTCCTCATTCAGTTTCGCGAAGCGGATATTGGCCTCCTTCAGGAGTTTTTGAGTGGCACGCAGGCGCAGGAAGTGGTCCACGTCGACAACCTCGCCACTTTTTACCAGCGCATTGATGTTGTGCTGCGCCAGCACCAGGTCGTTGATCATGGCCACTACCGAAATTGAGTAGGCCTGCTCACCGCTGAAGCTGCCTTGAGCATCACGGAAGGACTGCTGGTACTGCTCCGCATGCGCGCGCTCTGCGTCATTCAGTTCTACTTGCGCACCTTCTTCCATCGCGGCGTTCAGGCGCTTAGCCTGCTCCACGATCCATGTCACTGCCTTGTCCAGCCACTGCAACACCGGAGATTTTTCCAGTGCAAGCAGCCCATCGATGAGCACCGCGACTTTCTTGATCAGCGGATGCGCCATCCCGGCCTTGTGCAGCCAGGTCGTCGCATGCGCCACGTAAGGACGTGCGGCCTTCCACAGGTCCTTGGCCTTGGCAACGGTGCTTTCCCCATGATTGGCAACCCATGTGACTACTTTGGCCGCAGTCCTTTTGATGGCAGCCCAGGTGGATTGGGCTACGCTGGTTGCTGCGCTGGCGGCCTTGCTGACGAAGTTGCTGGTAGCGGAGAGTAGATTACTGAACCATCCCATATCGGTTTTCCTTCAGGTATCAAAAGGGGGCGTGCTTAGACGCCAAGAAGATCGCGTGCAGCCTGTACCGTTCCCTGCGTCGCAGCGCTGTGCGAAGGGGGACGGCCGACCTGCTGCTGAGAGCTCTGCACATCGGTGATGGCCTGATGAAGGTTCTGCCAGCTCAGCCGTGCGAGCGCGGGCTGGCTATCTGCCTCAAGCAGTGCCTTGGGTAGCGCCAGCCGTAGACATGTGCGGATATCTCGGCCCGAAAGCCCTCGCGATGCCTCAGAGGCCTGCTCCAGTAAGGTGGCACGCTCGGTGGCGAGCGGGATGCCTGGCACCAGCATGCGGTCCCACAGCGCACTGCGCGCGAGTTTGTCCGGCAGGTCGAAATGGATGTGGTAGCTGATGCGGCTGCGGAATGCTTCGTCGTAGTTGCGAGCGAAGTTGCTTGCGAACACTACGATGCCTTCGAAACGCTCCAATTCGATCAATAGGGTTGAGCGCATTGCGTTTATTTCGTTGTCCACACCTTGAGTTACGTTGGACAAACGTGCCCCTAGCAGGGTGTCAGCCTCATCGAAGAACAACAGTGAATTATTCTCGCGTGCAAGGTTGAACGCGGCTTGGATGTTGTGCGCGGTTTCACCTAGATAGCGGCTTTCCAGCTCGGCAATGCCAATGTGATGAAAGTCCAGTCCCAATGTTCCGGCCAATGCCTCGGCAGCCATGGTTTTTCCCGTACCAGGCGGTCCATGGAAATTTATTACGCTGCTGCGGCCCAGTGGGTCAACCGCGGCGAAGCCCCAGTCGCTGTAGATCGTGCGGTGATGGCGGATGCGTGCCAAACATTCTTGTAGTTTCAGGCGCGCCTGAGCCCCCAATATCACGTCCCTTTCGAGGGTGAATCGGGGGGCGCGAGCAATTGGCAAGAGATGTGCGTGTTTTGCTTGAGACGGCGATGAGCGAGAAGAGCTAGTCATAGTTGCTTTTCTTGAAATTCTTGCTGGGTAGTTCAGAGCTCTGGTCAATTGAGTGGGTATGAAATCGGTTGTCAGTACAATTCGAGCAACTGCAGGGCTCCTTCTTTTATTTCGCTGACAAAGCGACTAGGTTGGTGCACTTTCAATTTGTTTCCTATGCTGGACAGCCACCAAAGAGTCTCTCGGTCATCCGGGACACTTGCCTTTAGCCGTAGCCAGTCGCTGTCCGGCAATGACTCCAGGATCTGGTCTTCGCTTAGTGGGGTTTCGCGCAATATCCATGCAGTATCTGGATGCAGATCTGCTACCAGTTCCACGGTGCCCGTGCCCTGTCTTGGGGTAAATGCTGCCGTTGGTAGGTAGGCATCCATGTCGAAATCGTCGTCGTGTGCCGAAAGGCTCAGTACTTCGGCGCGCTGGATACGGTGCAAGGCGAAGTGACGCAAGTCGATGTAGTCACCGACGCTGGCGATCAGGTAGCTGGTCGGGCCGCGCGACGCCAGGCCTTTCGGATGCAGAGTCATGGCTTTGACTTCGCCCTTGACCCGGCTGAGGTAGTCGACCTGCAGCTGGCGCTGTTCCAGCAGGGCGGTCGCCACGTTCTCCCATACAGCACCATCAACGCTGGCGGGTAATAGTGCTTTGCCATTGGGCAGACTGCGTACGCGTTCTGCCCAGCGGGTAAGCGGATTGTGTTGCAGCGATTGCAGATGGTTGCGGGCGGTTGCGAACTGCGGTTCCAGCAGCGCCAGTACGCCGGGTGGCAGCAGGTGTTTAAGGTGACCCTCTGCCAGGTTCATAGCGAGCGCTGCTGCGGTATCAGTGGCCGGTAGGCTGATCTGCGCTTGGCTGTCGAAGCTCCAGCGATACGTCTGTCCATCGTCCTGGCAGATCAACGGAAAACGTGTGCTGAGCTTTTCGCCCAAATCGCGTTGCAACGTTCGAGCGGTGACAGAGAAACCGCGTTGTTCAAGCGCTGTCTTGAGCTCTTGTACCGAGCTGCTCTTGGGATAACGCGGGATCAGCCCAAGAAGGACGAGGCATCGGACAAGGGGATCTTTGGGGTCTTTCTTGGACATGGCGTATGGCAGGTGATCAATCCGGGGTTGCGGGTGAACCGCCCATGGCAGCGTGCGGTCTGGGTGACGAGCGGACGTTAATTAGTTGGTGCGTCGGTTTCTGTCGCGGTCGTCGCGTCTTGCCAGCACCGATACCTATTTAATGGCGATGCGTTTCCCGAGAGACGCCCAGACGCTGCGGCACAATGGGGTAGGCGATGGCGTCATCTTCGAATGCATCGGTCTCCATCATCACAGTGATGATGGCTGGCACCAGTGCGCCGAGCAGGTTGTTGCCATCGCGGAGCTGGTCGCGGTTGATGTTGCTTTTCCACGTTGCCCCGCCGTGCACGAGCTGGTTGCGTAGCACATAGAGGCGGTCCAGCACGATGCTCAATAGTTCGGCGAGACGGTTTTCGAGCAAGGCGCCCATCGCTGCTTTGCGGCTGGCCTCGAACTGGATTTTCCAACGATCGCTGGAATCATGGTCGCGCAGTGCATTCCAGAACGGCGCGTAGACGTAGCGGTTATCGATCAGCAGGCGGATCGGTCCGGAGAACTGTTTGAACAACAAGGCGTGGAAGCATTGTTGGGTATCTGAGCTGACCAACCGCGTTACAAAGTCAGCAACGTGTTGGCGTTCGCTCTGTTCGTTTGGGAATTCGCCGGCGTATGCCGCGTTGAAGGCGATCCACAATTGAACGAAACGGGTGTCATTGTCATGCCGGTTGCTTTCCGCAGCGGCCAACCAGCTGATAGCGCGATGCAGGCGAATCGCCAGTGCCTCGCTTTGCGTGTTCCTTATTGCGCGATGGCGCTCGCGCAGTGCACTCGCTGTTCCGACTTCCATGAGGCGGCTTGCTTCCCTGTTCCTTGCTGCAACTTACCGTCTGATCAACCCCCGACCGGACCCCCTGATGATGAAGATGGCGTGAAAAAATGTATTTGGCAATACACAAGCCTCATCGGCGTGCACACGAAATACTTGAGTTGTCTGGGCGGGAAACGGGTAATTGACCGACGCCGGATATGAAAACGCCCCGAAGGGTTCAGCTTCAGGGCGTCTTTGGTTTATGAGGTGCAGAATTGTTGCGGTGCAGTATGTGTGAATCAACCGCGATGCACTTGGAACCCGGCAAACGACTGGCTCACCGGCATCAACTCGATGCGGTTGACATTGAGGTGTGCCGGCAGGCTGGCCACCCAGAAAATCTGCTCGGCAATGTCTTCGGCGGTCATCGGATTGGCGCCGCCGTACAGCTGGTCCGATGCGGCCTGGTTGCCATGCGTGCGCACCAGGGTGAATTCGGTTTCGGCCATGCCAGGTTCGATCGCGGTCACGCGCACGCCGGTGCCGTGCAGGTCCGAGCGCAGGCCCAGCGAGAACTGGCTGACAAAGGCCTTGGTGCCGCCGTAGGCATTGCCGCCCGGGTAGGGATACAGCGCGGCGGTGGAGCTGATGTTGATGATGGCGCCGCGCCGCTCGACCAGCTTGGGCAGCAGGTGATGGGTCAGCGTGACCAGCGCGGTGATGTTGGTATCGATCATGGTGCGCCAGTCTTCCAGGCTGGCGTGCTGGGCTGCGGCGGTGCCCTGGGCAAGGCCGGCGTTGTTGACCAGCAGGTCGATGTCGCGGAAGGCAGGCGGCAGGGCGGCCAGCGCGGCCTCCATCGCGGCGGCGTCGCGGATGTCGAAGGCGGCGGCGTGGATCTTGTCGGCGCCGAATTCTTCGACCAGCGGCTGCAGGCGCTCGGCGCGGCGACCGGTGGCGATCACTTTCCAGCCGGCCGCAGCAAAGCGACGGACGGCGGCGGCGCCGAAGCCGGAGGTGGCGCCGGTGATCAAAGCGGTCTTGGACATTGCGGAATCCTTGGGGCAGGGGAGTGAATTTTCGCACTGTGGCGGCGGAAGCGGGAGAAGGAATGGGGCAACGCCAAGCCTCATCTGTAGTGCCGAGCCATGCTCGGCAGGGGCTTTATCGGTAAAACCCAAAGCTCCCCTCATCCGCCCCTTCGGGGCACCTTCTCCCGTAAACGGGAGAAGGGAAAGCCAAGGCCAAGGCCAAGGCGCCCTCATCCCAACCCTTCTCCCGCAGGCGGGAGAAGGGCTAAAGCCACAGCAGCGGCCAAAGCGAAAGCCAAAGCCAAAGCCAAAGCCAAAGCCAAAGCCAAAGCCAAAGCCAAAGCCAAAGCACCCCTCCCCAACCCTCCCCAACCCTCCCCTTGGCTGCGCCAAAGGGAGGGGGCAGATTGCGGCATCTGTCAGTTCGCAGTGCGGCCGCGCTTCGCTCCCTCCCTTGCGCCGCAGGCGCAGGGGAGGGTTGGGGAGGGGTGCTTTTTGCAGGGAAATGAACCTCGCAAACAGACAAACTCAAGCAAGCGGACGAGCAAAGCCCCGGGTGCGCTGCGCTTACCCGGGCTACAAGTGCACAAACAAAAGCCCCGACATCAACCGATATCGGGGCTAGAAAGTTCCAAAGGCACTACCCGCGAACCTACAGTCGTAATAGCCCCCTTTAGTTAAGGGGGCGCGCCGACAGGCGCGGGGATATGGAAGGACAGGGAGTGGGGCCCAAGGTTTGCAGCGCAAACCCTTGGGGTGAAGCCGCCGTAGGCGGTTTCACTTCCCCCTTTAGTTAAGGGGGCGCGCCGACAGGCGCGGGGATATGGAAGGACAGGGA
>NZ_DAMBKV010000010.1:0-12430 GCF_032066555.1 Stenotrophomonas sp. | reverse complement strand
GTGGGGCCCAAGGTTTGCAGCGCAAACCCTTGGGGTGAAACCGCCGTGGGCGGTTTCACTTTCCCCCTTGAGTAAAGGGGGCGCGCCGACAGGCGCGGGGTTATGGGTGTAACGGGCACGGGGCCCAAAGTTTGTTTCACAAACTTTGGGGTGAAGCCGCCGTAGGCGACTTCACTGCGCCTTGATCGCCATCGCCTGCAGACCCGTGCCGTTGAGCTTGGCCTTGGCTTCGGCCAATTCGCTGGCGGTGCCATAAGGCCCCATGCGCACGCGGTACACGGTATTGCCGTTGATCTGCGCCGACTCCACGCGCGCAGCCAGGCCCATCATCGCCAGCTTGGCCTTGGTGGCTTCGGCGTCGCCGGAGGCACCGAAGGCGCCTGCCTGCAGGATGTAGCGCACATTCTCCGACGCTGCTGCAGCTGCCGGTGCCGCTGCGGCCGTCGCCGGTGCAGGCGTTGCCGCCGCCGGGCGTGGTGCCGGGGTTGCGGTTGCCGGTGCGGCACTGGCTACCTGGGCCGGGCGGGCTGCGGTTTCGTTGATCGGCGCCGGCTGGCGCACGGCCTCGGCCACCGGTGCCGGCAACGGGCGGCCTTCCAGCGCGGCCTGGGCGCGCTGCGCTTCGGTCGGCGGTGTGGCTGGCGTGGCCGGGGCCGCTGCCGCCGCTGCGCGGGCAGCGGCAGCACGGCGCTGCTCCTCGGCCTTGGCGCTGGCAGCCAATTCGGCATCGGACATCTGTACTTCCGTGCCCGGCAACAAGGTGTAGAAGTCGTACTGGGTGGCTGGCTTTTCCTCCGGCTTGGCACCGGCAGGCGTGGCTGGCTTGTTCGATTCCACACCGGCATCCACGTCGGCGTCGGCAACCGGTGCCGGCTGTGCATCCGGGTTGGGCTGCGGGCCTACGCGCAGGAAACCGTCGCCGTCCTTCTTGAACAGGTTGGGCGCTGCCAGGAACACCACCGCCGCAATCGCCACGCCGGCAACCAGCCACACCCAGCCGGGCGTGCCATTGTCGTTGTTGCGTCGTGCTTGGCTTTTGCCGCGTCGTGCTGCCATGTCTACTGCGTCTCCAGGTGTTTACATCTTTTCCGGGGCACTGACGCCCAGGATGCTCAGGCCGTTGGCCAGGGTCTGCCGTGCGGCGCTGGCCAGGGTGAGCTTGGCATTGCGCTCGGCTGCATCATCCACCAGCACCGGTGTGCCGTGATACCACGTGTGGAAAGCGTGTGCCAATTCACGCAGGTACTGCGCGATCTGGTGCGGTTCCAGCGCGATGCCGGCCGCTTCCACCACTTCCGGGTAACGCGAGATCTCGTTCATCAGTTCCAGCGAAATCTCATCATCCAGACGTGACAGTGCGGCCAGGCCTTCAGCCTGCTTGTAGTCCAGGCCCTTTTCCTGCGCCTGGCGCAGCAGCGAGCAGACGCGGGCATGCGCGTACTGCACATAGAACACCGGGTTGTCGCTGCTCTGCTGGCGGGCCAGGTCGATGTCGAAGGTCAGCTGCGAATCCGGCTTGCGGGCGATCAGGAACCAACGCACGGCATCGCTGCCCACTTCCTCGATCAGGTCGCGCAGGGTCAGGTAGCTGCCGGCACGTTTTGACAGCTTCACTTCCTCGCCGCCGCGCATCACCGTCACCATCTGGTGCAGCACGTATTCCGGCCAGCCCTTGGGGATACCCAGATCCAGTGCCTGCAGGCCGGCGCGCACGCGCGCCAGCGAGCCGTGGTGGTCGGCACCGAGTTCGGTGATGGCGCGCTCGTAGCCGCGCTGCCACTTGCTCAGGTGGTAGGCCACGTCCGGCAGGAAGTAGGTGAAGGTGCCGTCGGACTTGCGCATCACGCGGTCCTTGTCGTCACCAAAGTCGGTGGAACGCAGCCACAGCGCACCGCCTTCCTCGTAGGTGTGGCCGGAGCTGATCAGCTGCTGCACGGTCTCGGCGACCTTGCCGTCCTTGTACAGCGAGCTTTCCAGGAAGTAGATGTCGAAATCCACGCCGAATGCGGCCAGGTCCAGGTTCTGCTCGTTGCGCAGGTAAGCCACGGCGAAGCGGCGGACTTCTTCCAGGTTCTCCGCATCCTTGGCGCCAACGATGTGGCTGCCTTCCAGGTCCACGGTCTGGCCCAGCAGGTAGGCTTTGGCCACGTCGCCAATGTATTCGCCGTTATAGGCTTCGGCCGGCCACTGTGCGTCGCCCGGCTTGAAGCCGCGCGCGCGCGCCTGCACCGACTTGGCCAGGTTTTCGATCTGCACGCCAGCGTCGTTGTAATAGAACTCACGCTTGGCGTTCCAGCCGTTGGCTTCCAGCACACGGGCGATGCAGTCACCGATGGCACCGGCGCGGCCGTGGCCGACATGCAGCGGGCCGGTCGGGTTGGCCGACACGTATTCGACGCCGACGCTGCGGCCGTTGCCGCTCAGGTTGCGGCCATAGTCCTCGGCTTCCTTGAGCACGCTGACCACTTCGCGCTGGTAGGCCACCGGCGAGAGTTTGAAATTGATGAAGCCAGGGCCGGCGATCTCGACATTGATGATGTCGTCGCTGGCCGGCAACGCGGCGACCAGCGCCTGCGCAACGGCACGTGGATTGCTGCGCGCGGCCTTGGCCAGCAGCATGGCGGCGTTGGTGGCGAAATCACCGTGTTCGCGGGTCTTGGGTCGCTCGACCACGAAATCCGGCGGCAGGGTGTCGGCAGGCAAGGTGCCGTTGGCGCGCAAGGCTTCGATGCCTTGGCCGATGAGGGCGCGGAGTTGGGCTTTCACGTGACTATTCTGCTTGAAGCGCGGAACTGACCATTTTACCTGACCTGCGCCGAGGCCGCCTGCGAGGCGCGGGCGGGGGTCAGGAATGTCAAAAAAACAGAAAGGCCGCTGCGGCTACAGGGCGGGTGGATTTCACTGATGGTCGAGCAGGTTTGCCACCGGCGGCAGAGTTCAGGCTGGCCCGTTCAGACCCAGCCGCGGGCGGCCAGCGATACCGGCGTGCCGTCACCGATCACGAAGTGGTCCAGCAGGCGGATATCGACCAATGCCAGGGCCTGCTTCAGCCGCTCGGTGATCGCCCGGTCTGCCGCCGACGGTTCAGGATTCCCGGAGGGGTGGTTGTGGCCGACGATCACTGCTGCAGCGTTATGGGCCAGAGCATGACGGACGACTTCACGCGGATGCACCTCGGCGCTGTCCAGCGTGCCTGTGGATAACTCCTCGAAGGCCAGGGCACGGTGGCGGTTGTCCAGGTACAACGCCGCGAATATTTCCTGCGGGCGGTGGCGCAGGCGTTGGGCGAAGTAGCGGCCGGCGGCGCTGGGGTCGGTGAGCGCATCGCCCCGTTCCAGCCCGGCGGCCAGATGGCGCCGCCCCAGCTCCAGCGCGGCGCTGAGCTGGCAGGCGCGGGCGGGCCCCAGGCCGGGAAGTCTGGCCAGTTGCGGAGCACTGCGGTCCAGCAATGCCCGCAGCGGGCCGTGCGTCTGCAGCAGCTCGCGGGCGGTCTGTACCGCATCACGCCCGCGCAGGCCGGAACCGAGGAAAATCGCCAGCAGTTCCGCATCGGAAAGTGCAGCCGCGCCACGCGTCAGCATTTTTTCGCGCGGGCGTTCAGCGCTGGGCCAATCACGGATATGCATGAGTGGCAGATTCACCGCCATTTGCCAAAAACTGGATCAGGCGCAACAAAGCCTTCGGTTAAGCTAACCCTTCTTCTGTACCTAGGAATCCTCATCCGTGACCGCCGTTTCCCCCACTTCCCGCCCCTTGGAAGGACAGAAGCTGCTGCTATGCGTCGGCGGCGGCATCGCTGCGTACAAGTCGCTGGAGCTGGTGCGTCGGCTGCGTGATGCCGGCGCCACCGTGCAGGTGGCGATGACGGCGGGGGCGCAGCAGTTCGTCACCCCGTTGAGCTTCCAGGCGCTGTCCGGCCATCCCACCCGCACCACGCTGTGGGACAGTGCCGCCGAGCAGGCCATGGGCCATATCGAACTGGCACGCTGGGCCGACCGCATCCTCATCGCCCCGGCCACGGCCGACCTGCTGGCGCGGCTGGCGCACGGCAACGCCGACGACCTGGTGACCACGCTGTGTCTGGCCAGTACCGCGCCGCTGACCGTGTGCCCGGCCATGAACCACCGCATGTGGCTGCACCCGGCAACCCAGGCCAATATGGCCGTGCTGCGCGAGCGCGGCGTGCAGGTGATCGGGCCGGAAGACGGCCCGCTGGCCGAGGGTGAATCCGGCCCTGGCCGGGTCAGTGAAGCACCGACCATCATTGCGGCACTTGCCGGCAATCTGGCCCCGCAGGCCCCGGCCAAGCCGGGCCGGCTGAACGGCATGCGGGTGCTGATCAGCGCCGGTCCCACTTATGAAGATCTGGATCCGGTGCGCTACGTCGGCAACCGCAGCAGCGGCAAGATGGGCTACGCCCTGGCCGCCGCCGCCGCCCGTCAGGGCGCGCAGGTGGTGTTGGTCAGCGGTCCGGTGCAGTTGCCCACGCCGGCAGGCGTGCAGCGCATTGATGTGCGCTCGGCCGCGCAGATGCGAGAGGCGGTGCTGGGCGCATTGCCTGCCGATATCTATATTGGCGCGGCCGCCGTGGCCGATTACACGCCACGCCAGGTCTCGCCGCAGAAGCTGAAGAAGACCGCCGGCAGCCAGACCCTGACCCTGGAGCTGGTACGCACCGCCGACATCCTGGCGGAAGTGGCCGTGCAGGAGCAGGCCTTGAAGCTGGTGGTCGGCTTTGCCGCCGAAACCCACGATGTGGAGAAATATGCGCGCGGCAAGCTCGCCGACAAGCACCTGGACCTGATCATCGCCAACCAGGTCGGCATTGCCGGCAATGGTTTCGAGAGTGACCAGAACGCGGCCGTGGCCTACTGGAACGGCGGCCTGCGCGAGTTCCCGGGCACCGCCAAGACCCAGCTGGCAGAGCAGTTGCTGGACCTTATCGCAGAGAGGTTGGACGCATGAGTAATGGACTGCAGCCCTTGCAGGTGAAGTTGCTGGATCCGCGCTTCGGTGACAGCTGGCCGCTGCCCGCCTATGCCACCGAGGCCAGCGCCGGCATGGACCTGCGCGCCGCCATCGAAGCGCCGTTGACGTTGGAGCCGGGCGATGCGGCCTTGTTGCCCAGCGGCATTGCCATCCATATCGCCGATCCGGGGCTGTGCGCGGTGGTTTTACCGCGTTCCGGGCTGGGCCATCGCCACGGCATCGTGCTGGGCAACGGGACGGGCCTGATCGATGCCGATTACCAGGGGCCGCTGCTGATCAGCGTATGGAACCGGGGCCGCGATGCATTCACCATCGAGCCCGGCGACCGTATCGCGCAGTTGGTGGTGATGCCGATTGCACGCGTGACGTTGCAGGTAGTGGATACTTTCATCGACAGTGCACGTGGAACGGGTGGATTCGGCCACACCGGGGTGCGCTGACAGGGGGAAACGCACGATGAGCCAAGGCAATGACAGCGGGCGGCCACGTCCCGCGCTGGGTCGATCAACACCACTGCTGGCGGTATTGCTGCTGCTGTTGGCCGGCTGGTTCGGCTGGAGCGCGGTAGAGCAATGGATACAGTCCGGTACCAGTGCCGGGTTGGAGCAGTCCCGCGATCAGGCCGTGACCGGCGTGCAGCAGGCGTTGGCCGCGCAGACATCGCAGTTCGGCAAGCAGCTGGCGCTGGAGCCGGTGAAGGCTGCGCTGGTCAGCGGCGACGCAACCGCCGTCGCCTTGGCGATACGTGACAAGTGGAACGGCGTGGAAGACGCGCAGGTCCTCGACGCCAGCCTGGCCGCGGCCTATGCCGAGCCGGCGACCTTCGGATACTCGCGGTTGGCCTTGCTGGAACAGGCCCTGACCGCCGGCCAGCCGGTAGCGCTGGTAGTCCGCGATGGGGGGAGTCCGCGCCTGGGCCTGGCCGCGCCGGTGCTGCTGCAAGGCAAGCCGGCGGTGATCTACATCCGCCAGCCGCTGACCCGTTTGACCTCCGTGTTTGATGGTATCGATTCGCCGGACAGTGCCTTCCTGGGCCTGCGCCAGGGCGGCTTCACCATCGTCCAGAAAGGCGACACCAGCCTGGGCAACAGCGCCGACGCGCTGGCGCGTCCGGTCGGCGACACCGGCCTGCGGGTGGTGGCGGAGTTGCCGGATGCCAACACCGGGGCGATGGGACTGGGGGTGATCCCCAGCGCCATCGTGGCGCTGTTGCTGGTGGCCACGGCATTGCTGCTGCTGTTGGGGCGCAAGCGTCTGATGAACCTGCCGGCCCTGCGCAAGAACAATGCCGAGGCCGACGACGCCGGCCCGACCCTGCAGGAAGCATTGGAACAGGATCCGCAGCCGTTGCCGTTGGCGGCCACGGCGCGCCCGGGTGATGCGCCGCAGGCGCAGGTCGAGCCGGGTGCCGAAGCGGTATTGCCGGTGATCTTCCGTGCCTACGACATCCGTGGCGTGCTTGGCACCGAGTTGAATGCCAGTGTCGCGACCTTGATAGGGCAGGCGATTGGCAGCGAAATGCAGGCGCAGGGGCTGCGCGACGTGGTGGTGGGGCGCGATGGCCGCCTGTCCGGACCGGAGCTGGCCGATGCCCTGATCGTGGGCCTGCGCCGCGCCGGTTGCGATGTCATCGATATCGGCATGGCACCGACACCGGTGGTGTACTTCGCCGGTTACCACCTGCGTGCGGGCAGCTGCGTCGCCGTCACCGGCAGCCACAATCCACCGGACTACAACGGCTTCAAGATCGTCATCGGTGGCGAGACCCTGTCCGGCGGTGCCATCACCGACCTGTACAAGCGCATCCAGGAAGGCCGCCTGCAGCGCGCCGACAGCGAAGGCAGCCTGCAGCAGCGTGAGGTCATCAATGACTACGTGCAGCGCATCGCCGATGACGTGCAGCTGGACCGCCCGCTCAAGATCGTCGCCGATGCCGGCAACGGCGTGGCTGGTGCGGTGGCGCCGCAGTTGCTGGAGGCCATCGGTGCCGAGGTCATTCCGTTGTACTGCGACGTGGATGGCAACTTCCCCAATCACCACCCGGACCCCAGCGATCCGCACAACCTCGAAGACCTGGTGCAGATGGTCAAGCGTTTCGACGCGGACCTGGGCGTGGCCTTCGATGGTGACGGTGACCGCTTGGGCGTGGTCACCAAGGACGGCAAGATCATCTTTGCCGACCGCCTGCTGATGTTGTTCGCCGCCGATGTGCTGGCCCGCAACCCTGGCGCTATGGTCATCTACGACGTCAAGTGCACCGGAAAGTTGTCCGATTACATCCTGCGCAATGGCGGCAGCCCGATGATGTGGAAGACCGGGCATTCGCTGGTCAAGGCCAAGATGCGCGAGACCGATGCCGAGCTGGCTGGCGAGATGAGCGGCCACTTCTTCTTCAAGGAACGCTGGTACGGCTTCGATGATGGCCTGTACGCGGCGGCGCGCCTGCTGGAGATTCTGGCGCAACGCGATGAAGAACCGTCGGAGGTACTGAACGAATTGCCGGATGCGGTCTCCACGCCCGAGCTCAAGGTGGCGGTGGAAGAGGGCACCCAGCATGCGCAGGTGGCTTTGATCGTGGCAGCGGCGCAGTTGGAGGAGTCACCGTTCGCGGGCGCCCGCATCTCCACCATCGATGGCCTGCGTGCCGATTTCAACGACGGCTGGGGGCTGGTGCGTGCGTCCAACACCACACCGGTGCTGGTACTGCGTTTCGAAGGCAATGACGAGGCCGCGCTGGAGCGGATCAAGGCGGTGTTCCGTGAGCAGTTGCTGCAGGTGCTGCCTACGGGGACCGAGCTGGGGTTCTGATCGAGCGTGCTGCCTGGCGAAAGGCCGCCCGCGTGTTGCGAGGCGGCCTTTTGTTTTTTCTGGACGGCTGCTTGCGAGCGGGCTGGTTGAGGGCTTTGGATTACCGCGAAGAGCACCCCTCCCCAACCCTCCCCTTGGCTGCGCCAAAGGGAGGGGGCGCATCGTGCGCTGACCGTCAGATCGAAGCGCCGTCGCTTGTCTCCCTCCCTTTGGCGTAGCCAAAGGGAGGGCCGGGGAGGGGTTGCCGTTGCTCGTGCCTTCGCTCGCTTGTAGGAGCGGCGTCAGCCGCGAAGCCACAGTGGTTTCCGCATCCAGTAATCTCAGATCAACGAACGCCTGTTGTTTCACCAGCTTCGCGGCTGACGCCGCTCCCACAACCACAACCGGCTCGCATCACTTCACGTCCCACCAAACCGCAAACCAACCCCCGGCTCGGTGAACAGATAACGCGACTCCAACGCCGAATCGCCCAGCTTGTGCCGCAAACGCCCGACCAGGATGCGCAGGTAATGGGTGTCATGCCGATGCGTCGGCCCCCAGATTTCCTGCAGGATCTGCGGCTGCGTCACCACCCGCCCGGCATTGCGCAGCAGCAGCGCCAGCAGCGCGTATTCCTTGCGGGTCAGCGCAATCGCCTCGCCGTCCACGCGCACGTCGCGGCGGGCCAGGTCGATATGCAGGTGACCATCGTCGAACACCGGCACCTGGCCTTCGCTGTCGGTGCTGCGGCTGCGCAGCAGCGCCCGCACCCGCGCCATCAGCTCCTGGGTGCCGAACGGCTTGGTCACGTAGTCGTTGGCGCCATTGTCCAGGGCCCGCACCTTCTCCGCCTCGCCGGCGCGCACGCTGAGCATGATCACCGGCACCTGGCTCCATTGCCGCAGCTCGGCCAGCACGTCATGGCCTTCCATGTCGGGCAGGCCGATATCCAGCACCACCAGGTCGGCACCGTCCTCGGCCAGCCGTTGCAGGCCTTCGGCGCCGTTGGCGGCCTGGCTGACCGCATAACCCTGCGCGCGCAATGAGATATCCAGAAAGCGCCGGATCTGTACTTCGTCATCCACCACCAGCACGCGCGGCGGCGGAATGGCGGGCGCTTCAGCCATCATCGCGCGGGCTCTCGGGGTGCGGCTGGAGCATGGGCAGGCTCATGCGTATCAGGGTACCGCGTCCGTCGTGGCCCGGCAGCGCCTCGACGCGGCCGCCATGGGCACCAATCATGCCCTGGCAGATGGTCAGGCCCAGGCCGGTGCCCTGGCGGCCACGGTCGCCGCGCTCCACGCTGTAGAACATGTCGAAGATGCGCGCGCGCTGGTCATCGGGGATGCCGGGGCCGGCGTCGATCACGTCGATGACCAGTTCGCCATCGTGCTGGCGCGCACGCACTACGATCGGTACCTCCGCGGGCGAGAATTTTGCCGCGTTCTCCATCACGTTGAACACCGCCTGTTCGACCAGCGCCGGGTGCACCCAGATCGGCGCCAGCGTCGCCGGGATATCCAACTGCAGCCGCACCTCCGGTTGGTAGCGCTGCAGCCGCCGCGCGGCCGAGCCGATCAGCTCGTCCACGCCGATCCAGTCGCGGTTGAGCTTGAGCCCGTCATGGCCGAGCCGGGTCATGTCCAGCAGGTTCTGGATATAGCGGTCCAGCCGCTCGCCCTCGACCACGATGGTGTCGAGCAGGGCGCGACGGTCGCTGGCGTCCATTGCATCGGCGTAGTTGGACAGACTGTCGGCCGAGCCGATCATGGCGGCCAGCGGCGAGCGCAGGTCGTGTGATACAGAGGACAGTAGTGCAGAGCGCAGACGCTCGGTTTCGTTGTGCAGGTGCGCGGTTTCCAGATCGGCGACCAGCCGCGTGCGCAATGCGGCCTGGGCGATGTCGTCGGCCATCGCTTCCACCAGCTGGCGTTGTTCCGGTGCCAGGCGCGGATGCTGGTGGTCGAAGCGCAGCCCGGCCACGCCTATCGCGTGTGCTTCGCCGTCCAGCAGGGGCAGGAACCACCAACCGGCGCCGGCCAGCGTGTCGGTGAAGCGGCCTGCAGGCTGGCCATGGCGCAGGGCCCAATCGGCCGCAGCCAGATCGGTGTCGCCGGGGGCGGCGCTGCCGCTGGTACTGGTATCGGCACCCAGCCGCACCCAGGCCGGTGCATCCAGCGCCTGTTCCAACGCTACCCGCCCGGCATGGGCAACCTGGGCATTGTCGGTGGCGCCCACCAGTTGCCGGCCCAGCGTCTGCCGCACATTGGCGTGGCGGTTGGCGGCGCGCAGCGCCACCACCTGCATGCGCAGGCGCGAGGCCAGGCGACCGGCGACCAGCGCGGCGGCCAGGAACAGGAAGACGGTGATCACGCCCTGGCGCGCGCTGATCGCGAAGGTGAAGCGCGGTGCGATGAAGAAGAAGTTGTAGGCCAGGAAGCACAGCGTCGCTGCCAGCACCGCGGCACTCATGCGCGTGCGTGCAGCCACCAGCACCACCGCCACGATGAACACCATCGCCAGGTCGCTGAGGCCTATCCAGTGCTCACCCAGCCATGCGGCCAGGCAGGCGCCGACGGTGGCCAATACCGCCGTCATCGCATCCTTGCCCCAGCTGTCCGGGGCCAGCGACAGGCCGAATCGACGCGCGTTGGCGCGTGCCTGCGGGGTGCTGATGATGGTGATCTCGTAGTGGGCGCCGCGTTGGATCAACTGCTGGGTCAGGGTCTGGTTGAACAGGCGCGCCAGTGGTCGTTCGCGGGTACGGCCGAGCACCAGCGACGACACCGCGTTATGCGCGGCGTAATCGAGCAGTGCATCGGCAATACCCGGCCCGTGCAGCAGCTCGGCGTCGCCACCCAACCGCCGCGCCAGTGCGAACGCATCGTCGATTTCGCGACGGGTTGCCTCGTCGTGACGCCGATGTTGCACGGTCACCACCGTCCACGGTGCGTCGCGGCGCTCGGCGATGCGCCGCGCCACCCGCACCAGGTATTCGCTCTGGCCGCCGCCGTCGATGGCAACCACAACGCGGCGGCGCAGCGGCAGATTGCCTTCGCCGCGCGCGGCGCGGGTCTCGCGCAGGCTGCTGTCGACGCGGTCGGCGGCTTCCTGCATCGCCAGCTCTCGCAGGGCGGTGAGGTTGGCAGGTGAGAAGAACGCCTGCAGCGCCTGCGCGGCCTGTTCCGGTACGTAGACCTTGCCCTGCTGCAGGCGCTCGATCAGCTCGCGCGGTGGCAGATCGACCAGCACGATGTCGTGCAGGCGATCGAACACTGCGTCAGGCACGGTCTCGCTGACGCGCACGCCGGTGATACGCATCACCACATCGTTGAGGCTTTCCAGATGCTGGATGTTGATCGTGGTCCACACGTCGATACCGGCATCGAGCAGCTCCATCACATCCTGCCAGCGACGTTCGTGACGACTACCTGGAGCGTTGCGATGGGCCAGCTCATCGACCAGCACCAGTGCCGGCTTACGGGCCAGCACCGCATCCAGGTCCATCTCCTGCAGCTGATGGCCGTGGTACTCCAGCGTGCTCATCGCGATGCGCGGCAGGCCATCGAGCAGGGCGGCGGTATCGTTGCGGCCGTGGGTTTCAACCACGGCCGCCACCACATCCACCCCGCGCCGCAGTTGTTCCTGGGCGCGGGTAAGCATGCTGAAGGTCTTGCCCACTCCCGGCGCAGCGCCGAGGAACACGGTCAGCTTTCCGCCGGCATCGCGTTGCAGGGCCTCGGCCAAGGCATCAGCCTGGCGGCTACGGGAGTCGTTCATGACTGCGATTGTGCGCTGTTGCTGGTGCGGCCGACATCACGGCGCATGCGCGGCCTGATCCAAGGCCCGGTTGAGGGCAATCACGTTGATGCGTGGCTGTCCGAATACGCCCCATTGGCGGTCCTGCAGTTGAGCATCAACCAGCGCTTGCACCTCTGCCTGCGACCAGCCGCGTGCCGCGGCAACGCGTGCCACCTGCACCTGCACCGCAGCCGGAGACAGCTCCGGGTCCAGCCCGCTGGCCGACTGCGTGACCAGGTCGGCCGGCACCGTGGCCGGGTCGATCTTCTCGCGTGCGGCGACGGCGGCGGTGGCCTCGCTGACGCGTTTGACCAGGTCTGGATTGCTGCGCGCCATATTGCTGCCGGCCGCGGCCATCGGGTCGTAGTTGGCCGTCGAAGGACGGCTCTGGAAATAACCATCGCCAACGAACGGCTGCGCCAGATAAAGCGAGCCGCGCACCTGTCCATCGGCATCGCGGATCAGGCTGCCGTCGGCCTGCGCCGGGAACAGCGAGCCGGAGATGCCGGTCGCCAGCACCGCATAGACCAGGCCGGTGCCAAGCAGGCCGAACAAGGACAGACCAATGGCCGGCCGCCACAGCGGGTTGCCGGAACGACGGGAGGAAGTGTTGGAGGTGTTCATGCGCCAAATACCAGAGCAAGCAGGAGGTCGATGGCCTTGATGGCCGCGAATGGCAGCAGCACGCCGCCCAAGCCGTACACCAGCATGTTCCGCCGCAGCAGCGCGGTGGCGGTGGCCGGACGGAAGCGCACGCCGCGCAGGGCCAGCGGAATCAGGGCCGGGATCACCAACGCATTGAAGATCAGCGCCGCCAGCACCGCGTTGCGCGGGCTCGACAGCTGCATCACGT
>NZ_DAMBKV010000009.1:126196-179049 GCF_032066555.1 Stenotrophomonas sp. | reverse complement strand
ACCGCCTGGCCTCGATGACCATCAGCGACGTCGGCAGCCGCGCCAACGCGCTGGTTGAACTGTCCGATCCGGAAGGCAACCGCGTAGCCGAAACCGCGCAGGGCGACGGCCCGGTCGATGCATTGTTCTCGGCCTTGTCGGCCGCCACCGGCATCCAGCTGACCCTGGACAGCTACCACGTGCACAGCGTCGGCATCGGCGCCGATGCCCGCGGCGAAGCCAACCTGAGCGTACGCCACGAAGGCGAGATCCTCGAAGGCACCGGCACCAGCCGTGACATCATCGAAGCCAGTGCCCTGGCCTGGCTGGATGTCACCAACCGCCTGCTGCGCCAGCGTGAAGGCAGCAAGACCGAGGAAGCCGTCAGCGCCTGAGCGCGACGGCAGAACATAGGCAACGGAACGTACTGATGAGCTCCGCACCCAAAACCCTGTACGACAAACTGTGGGACGCCCACGTTGTCGTCCCCGAATCCGACAACGCGCCGGCCGTGCTGTATATCGACCTGCACCTGATCCACGAAGTGACCTCGCCGCAGGCCTTCACCGAACTGCGCCAGCGCGGCCTGAAGCCGCGCCGCCCGGACCGCACCAAGGCGACGATGGACCACTCCACGCCGACCCTGCCGGCCGGCCCGGACGGCAAGCTGCCCTACGCCAGCAAGGCCTCCGAGGCGCAGGTCGAAACGCTGGCCAGGAACTGCGCCGAGTACGGCATCGAGCTGTTCGACCTGTCCTCGGCCAACCGCGGCATCGTCCACGTCATCGCCCCGGAGCAGGGTTTCACCCAGCCGGGCATGACCATCGTCTGCGGTGACAGCCACACTTCCACGCATGGTGCGTTCGGCTCGCTGGCCTTCGGCATCGGCACCAGCGAAGTCGGCCACGTGCTGGCCACGCAGTGCCTGCTGCAGCGCAAAGCCAAGACCATGGCCATCACCGTTGATGGCGAACTGGCCCCGGGCGTCGGCGCCAAGGACGTGGTGCTGCACATCATCGGCGTGATCGGCGTCAACGGCGGCACCGGCCATGTGCTGGAGTTCCGCGGCTCGGCGATCCGCGCGATGGACATGGAACAGCGCATGACCCTGTGCAACATGTCGATCGAGGCTGGCGCCCGCGCCGGCATGGTGGCACCGGACCAGGTCACCTTCGACTGGGTCGGCAAGACCCCGCGTGGCCCCAAGGGCGCTGACTTCGACACCGCCGTGGCGTACTGGAAGACCCTGAACACCGACGACGGCGCGCGCTTCGATGTGGAAGTGCAGATCGATGCCGCCGACATCCGCCCGACCCTGACCTGGGGCACGCACCCGGGCACCGCGATTGCAGTGGATGCGCCGATCCCGGCCGCCAACGACGCCGCTGCGCAGAAGGGCCTGGACTACATGAAATTCGAGGCCGGCCATTCCCTGGTCGGCACGCCGGTGGACGTGGTGTTCGTCGGCTCCTGCACCAATGGCCGCCTGAGTGACATGCGCGAAGTGGCGCAGGTGCTGCGCGGCCGCCGCGTCGCCGATGGCGTGCGCATGCTGGTGGTGCCGGGTTCGGAGATCGTCAAGCGCGACGCCGAGGCCGAAGGCATCCACGAGATCGTGCGCGCTGCCGGTGCCGAATGGCGTGAGCCGGGCTGCTCGATGTGCATCGCCATGAACGGTGACCTGGTCGCACCGGGCCAGCTGGCGGTGAGCACCAGCAACCGCAATTTCGAAGGCCGCCAGGGCCCGGGGTCGCGCACCCTGCTGGCTTCGCCGATGAGCGCGGCATGGGCGGCGGTGAACGGCCGTGTTGCCGACACCCGCGAATTGTTTGCCAAGGAGGTGGCGTGATGGAAATTACACAAGCACACCCTCATCCGGCGCTGCGCGCCGCCTTCTCCCGGTGGGAGAAGGGCTACGCACTGGAGCTGTACTGATGGCCGCACTGACCCGCATCGTTTCGCGCAGCGTGGTGCTGCGCCAGACCAATATCGACACCGACCAGATCATCCCGGCGCGTTTCCTGTCCACCACCGAGCGTGCCGGGCTGGGCAAGAATGCCTTCAATGATTGGCGCTGGCAGGCCGATGGCTCGCCGAATGCGGACTTCGCCTTCAACCAGCCGCACAACCAGGGCCGCGCCATCCTGCTGGCCGGGCGCAACTTCGGTTGCGGCTCCTCGCGCGAACATGCGCCGTGGGCATTGACGGATCTGGGCCTGCAGGCGATTGTCAGCAGCGAGATCGCCGACATCTTCCGTGGTAACTCATTGAAGAACGGCCTGCTGCCGATCGTGCTGGACGAAGCCGACGTGCAGGAACTGATGCAGAACCCGGATGACGAACTGACCGTGGATGTAGCAGCGCGTGAGCTGCGCACGTCCAGCGGCAAGGCGTACAGCTTCCCGCTGGATGGCTTCTCGCAGACCTGTCTGCTGGAAGGCGTGGATCAGCTGGGCTGGCTGCTGGGCCGGGTGGATGAAATCGAGCGGTATGAGGCTGCGAAGGCAGCCTGACGAAACACCCCTCCCCTTGCTGGCGTTGCCGGCAGGGGGAGGTCGGGAGGGGGTTGGCTTCGGCTTGTAATGCGCAAGCGGCAACGGCAGAAGCTACCCCTCCCCAACCCTCCCCTGCGCCTTCGGCGCAAGGGAGGGAGTAAATCCGCATCGCCCGCAGGGCAGCGCGCGAAACACCCCTCCCCTTGCTGGCGTAGCCGGCAGGGGGAGGTCGGGAGGGGGTTGGCTTTTGGCTTGTAGTGCTCAAACGGCAACGGCAAGAGCTAACCCCTCCCCGGCCCTCCCCTGCGCCTTCGGCGCAAGGGAGGGAGCTCCCAACAACAGCAGCAACCGGAACCCCTACATGCAAGCCAATATCGTCGTACTGCCGGGTGACGGCATCGGTCCTGAAATCACCGCCGTCGCCGTCGACGTGCTCAAGGCCGTCGCCACCCGCTTCGGCCACAGCTTCAGCTTCAGCGAACACGACATCGGCGGCATTGCCATCGACAAGCACGGCGAGCCGCTGCCGGCCGCCACGCTGGAAGCCTGCAGCAAGGCCGATGCCGTGCTGCTGGGCGCCGTCGGTGGCCCCAAGTGGTCCGACCCCAATGCCAAGGTGCGCCCGGAACAAGGCCTGCTGGCCATCCGCAAGGCGCTGGGCCTGTTTGCCAACCTGCGCCCGGTACGCACCCACCCGGCCGCGCTCAACGCCTCACCGATCAAGCCGGAACTGCTCAAGGACGTGGACTTCGTGGTGGTGCGCGAGCTCACCGGCGGCATCTACTTCGGTGACAAGACCCGTGACGCCGACAGCGCCAGCGACCTGTGCCGCTACACCGTGGTGGAAATCGAGCGCGTGCTGCGCAGCGCCTTCCGCCTGGCCCAGCAGCGCCGCGGCAAGCTGACTTCGGTGGACAAGGCCAACGTGCTGGAAACCTCGCGCCTGTGGCGCGATATCGCCGCCCGCATCGGCCGCGAAGAGTTCCCGGACGTGGAGCTGGAACACCAGTTGGTCGACTCCATGGCCATGCACCTGATCGCCAAGCCGCGCGTCTACGACGTGATCGTCACCGAGAACATGTTCGGCGACATCCTCACCGACGAGGCCTCGATGCTGGCCGGCTCGCTGGGCCTGTTGCCTTCCGCCTCGTTGGGGGAACAAGGCAAAGTCGGCATCTACGAGCCGATCCACGGTTCGGCTCCGGATATCGCCGGCAAGGGTATTGCCAACCCCTATGCCACCATCTTGAGCGCGGCGATGCTGCTGCGTCATTCGTTGGGGCTGGAAGCCGAAGCCGCCGCCATCGAACAGGCGGTCACCGCAGCACTGGATGGCGGCCACTTCACCGCCGACCTGGCCGCGCAAGGCCAGGCACTCAGCACCCGGCAAGCCGGCGCGGCCGTGCTTGCGCAGTTGAAATGATGTAACTGGACGCGGCCTTTGGCCGCGTCTTTTTTTGCGGGCTGTTCCCGCCTGGTGGATACCACGCTGCTTTTTTTCTTGGACCTGTCTCCTATTGGACCCGTTCTTCAGGTCCCGCATTGAAAAGGAATGACCTTGAACTACCGTACCCCCGACGACTTCCTGGCCTATGTGGCCAAGCGCGACCCCAACCAATCCGAGTTCCTGCAGGCAGTCAAAGAGGTAGCCCACAGCCTGTGGCCCTTCCTGCAGCAGAACCCGAAATACACGCAATACGGGTTGCTGGAACGTCTGGTAGAGCCGGAGCGGGTCATCCAGTTCCGCGTCGCCTGGGCCGATGACAAGGGTCAGACCCACGTCAACCGCGCCTGGCGCGTGCAGCACAGCTCGGCGATCGGCCCGTTCAAGGGCGGCATGCGTTTCCACCCCTCGGTGAACCTGTCCATCCTCAAGTTCCTGGCCTTCGAGCAGACCTTCAAGAACGCACTGACCACGCTGCCGATGGGCGGTGGCAAGGGCGGCTCGGACTTCGATCCCAAGGGCAAGAGCGATGGCGAGGTGATGCGCTTCTGCCAGGCGCTGATGCTGGAGCTGTACCGCCACCTGGGCCCGGATACCGACGTGCCGGCCGGTGACATCGGCGTCGGCGCACGCGAGGTCGGCTTCATGGCCGGCATGATGAAGAAGCTCAGCAATGACGCCGCCTGCGTGTTCACCGGCAAGGGCCTGGCCTATGGTGGCAGCCTGATGCGGCCGGAAGCCACCGGCTTTGGCACGGTCTATTTCGTCGAGCAGATGCTGCACCACGCCAAGCGCCAGACCCATGGCGCCAAGGTGCTGGTCTCCGGCTCCGGCAATGTCGCCCAGTACGCGGCCATCAAGGCCAGCGAACTCGGCGCCAAGGTCCTGACCTTCTCCGACTCCGGCGGCACCCTGTACGCACGCGATGGCTTCGACGAGCAGGGCCTGCAGGAAGTGATGGCGTTGAAGAACGAGCGCCGCGGCCGCCTGTCCGAACTGGCCGACGATGCCCGCTTCGAATTCCTGGCCGACCGTCGCCCCTGGCATATCCCGGCCGACATCGCCCTGCCCTGCGCCACCCAGAACGAACTGGATGAAACCGACGCCCGCACCCTGGTCCACAACGGCGTGCTGTGCGTGGCCGAAGGCGCCAACATGCCGTCCACGCTGGAAGCGGTGGATGTGTTCCTGCAGGCCGGCACGCTGTATGCACCGGGCAAGGCCAGCAACGCCGGTGGCGTGGCAACGTCCGGCCTGGAAATGAGCCAGAACGCATTGCGCCTGTCCTGGCGCCATGCCGACGTCGACGAGCGCCTGCACGTGATCATGAAGGAGATCCACGCCAACTGCGTGCAGCATGGCGTGCGTGCCGATGGCAGCGTCAACTACGTGGACGGCGCCAACATCGCCGGCTTCGTCAAGGTTGCCGACGCGATGCTGGCGCAGGGTCTGTACTGAGGCAGCACCAGGAAACGCAGCACAGCAACGGCGCCCCTGGGCGCCGTTCTCTTTTACGGTACATCATCGTTGGCCACTTCCACATGCCACCGATGCCTGCCGCAACCCACCGCACTGTACCGCCTGGTACGCGTGCAGCAGGCTGTTGGCACTGCCAACATTCACGGCGACATCAATGCACGCGCAGCGTGCAGGCCCCCTTCTCTGCCGATAGCTGCCAGCGAAAAATTCCTTCCGTACAGCACTACAACAACGGAAGCGGTGCGTGCTTGCTTATTCGAATGCATCTTCAGGCTTGAAATATTCCGGCTATGAAGCGCTGGCTACATTCAGCGCTCCCAACGGAATGGAAGCTGGAAATGGCGATCTCCCACTCAAGCATGGACCTGCACATCGACACCGCCGGCACGTCTGCGGACGATGATGCAAGGCGCAGGAATCTCTACGGCATGCAGATCCTGGAGTGCGGCCGCAACCGCACACTGCGCGTGCTGGCTGCCGGTGGCTCGCGCTGGGTAACCGACTTTCTCTCCAACAGCCCGCTGGGGCTCAACACCCGCACCGAAGTATCACGCGCGTCCATTGATGCAATCGCCCAGTTTGGTGCCGTGCACTCCAGCGTGGCGATGGCGCGCGCGCAAACCGCGCTCACCCATGAGATCAGCCGACGCCTGGTGGAGATGAAGACCGGCGACTCACAGGCCAGAATCTATCCCACCACCCTCTCCGCCAACATCGCCACCGCCGCCGGCTTTGCCGCGGATGCCGTCGATGCCACGGCGGTCGTCCACCCGAATGCACACGCCACCGTGCACTTCGCGGTAAAGGGCGCGTTTGCAGCCAATCGCGTCATCACCACGAGGAACACCGTCGCCGTTGCCAGTGCGCTGGCAAGAACCACGCGACGCGCCGTGGTTGTCATCGAAGACGGCCTGTATTCGATGGGAGGTTTTGCCGATTTCGAGGGGCTCTCACGGTTCCTCGATGACAATGCCAATGGCCAGCTGTGGCTGGATGATGCGCACTCGGTTGGCATGCATGGCAGCAACGGCCGCGGCAAGGCCATGGAAGCGCTGCAGCAGCATGCGGGACGCACCGTTGTTACCGGTTCCTTCGGCAAGGCCTTCGGCGCGGCGGGAGGTTTCATGGTCGGCCCGCGGGCCTTCGTTGGCGGTTTGCTGAAGGATTCGGTCGCCGACCGGTTCTCCTGCAACCTGGATGCCTCGGCGCAGGGCGCGATCCTGGCAGCGATGAAGATCCTGGCGACTCCCGCGGAACATCGTCGCTTGAGCACGACCCTTGCGGCGCGCCTGGCCTTGTTCGACAGCCTGCTCGGCGCGGCTGGCATCACCACCCAGCAGGCCGGCACCGATATCGCGTTCAGGGTCATTCCCTGCCGCGATGCCGCCGCGGCCATTGCCAGTGCGGATACGCTGCTGAGCCTCCATGACGCCATCACCACCCCGGTTTACTACCCCACCATCGCCCGCGGCCAGGGAGCAATACGGGTATCCCTATCCGCAGCGCATACCGTCGACCAGGTCCGCCAGCTGGGCACGGCACTGACGGCGCTGCTGGCAGCGCCGTCGCTACGCAACCGACGCAACACGCAGCAGGCAGCGCCATGAGCAAGGGGCAAGCGCCGCCGGCCAACCTTCCTCGCCCTGCATCGAAGATTTCCTTGTTGCCTGATCCAGGTGACGTCGGCATCGAGGACAAGCAATGCCTCGCTGCGCAGCGCTTCCCAGCGCGACAGGGACAATCCGCTACGCCCGCCGCAGCCAGCAGGTGGCGCACCGTTGCGCGCCGCCTGCCCATACCCGTCACTCTTCCCCAGCGGCAATACGGCAGCTTCGCGCGTCCGACGGCGATCAGACCGGGCTGATGCGAACGCTGCTGCTCGGCGCTGTTGCCAGCCTGCTGTCCGCCATCACCGCGCTGATCGTCAGCAGCCAGGCCAGCGCATCGATCCATCCGCTATGGCTGTTGATTGCACAGTATCTGGTAGGCGCGCTGCTGAACCCGCCACAGGAGCTTCCCAAGGCTCCCCTGCGCCTGCATGCCCTGCGCAGCGTGGTGGGGGTGTGGGCGTTCGCGGCGTACTACGCCGCGCTGTCCTGGCCGGGCGCAAGCGCGATCGAGGTCTCGATGCTGCTAAACGCCGCCCCCCTGCTGGTAACGTTCCAGGCAGTGCGCGACCTGCGCGCACGTGCAGGTGCGGTGCTGGCCTTCGCCGGCCTGGCCTTGACGCTGCAACCGGGAACCGCCGGTCTCAACCTCAACGGTTCGCATCTGCTGGCCGCTTCCGCCGCGCTGGCCTATGCCGGGTCGTTCCTGACCCTGGGCCAGCTTGCGCTGGCAGGTGAACGCGCCAGCACCACCAACGGTCTCTACAACCTGTCCGCCGGCATGTTGACCCTGATCCTGCTTGCCGCCATTCGTCCTGCCTGGCCGGCATCGCTGTGGCCGGTCGCCGCGATCGGCCTGATCGCCGCCGCGCGCATCCACGTCATCACCGTCGCCGCACGCAACCCCGGTGATGCCGCCCTGGTATCGGTCCTGACCAATCTCGCTTTCTTCTGGCTGGCGCTGGCCGATATCTACCAGGGCAATACCTATGGCGCGCTCAAATGGGCAGGCCTGGCGCTGGTGGCCTGCGGCATCGGCATGACACCGTTGCGCAGGCCCCGCTGATCAGCGCGAAGTCCAGCAGCACCCCTTTGCGCGGATCAGGCAAGCACCCGGTTGCGGCCTTCACGCTTGGCCCGATACAGCTGCCGGTCCGCGGCCGCCAACAGGGTACGAACGGTATCCTGGCCGGGTCCGAGCGTGGCAACGCCGATGCTGACAGTGACTCCCACCTCGGCATCCACCTCTTCAAAGCGCAGCCGCGCCAACCGGACCCGCAATTCCTGCAGGACCTCCACCGCCGCCTGCAGCGACATGCCCGGCATCACCACCAGGAACTCCTCGCCGCCATGGCGGGCCACGAACTGGCACTTGCCCAGGCGCAGCTGCAGCAGTCCGGCGATATCCCGCAACACCTGATCTCCCGCTTCGTGCCCGTAGCGGTCGTTGATCTGCTTGAAGTGGTCGACATCGACCAGCGCCACGTTCAAGGACGTGCCATCGGCTGCCGCCTGCGACAGCGCCCTCTGCAGGTACGCATCACCCGCACGCCGGTTCGGCAGGCCGGTCAGCGCATCGTGCATGGCCTGATGCTCCAGCCGTTGCAGCAGACTTGCGCGCTCGAAATCGGCCTGCTCGAGCGCACGATTCTTCTCGCTCAGTTCCTGTGTACGCGCGGCGATCTCGTCGTTCAGGCGTTTCTGCCGCAGCCGGTAGCTGGTCGCGCGCCAGCCCAGCAACAGCAGCAGCAAACCCAGCAACGCAACGCCGCTCAACCAACGCACCCAGGGCCGCTGCCAAAGCGGGGCGGCGATATCCAGGCTCAGTACCGCCTCGCCGCCGCGGCTGGTGTTCTCCCAATCCAGCGGCAGCGACATGGCCTGGATCCGCAGCCGATAGTGTCCCGGCGGCAGATTGGTGTAGACCGCTTCGATACGGCTGCCTGCATCCACCCAGTCCCGGTCGAAGCCCTCCAGCCGATAGCGATAGCGCATCTTGTCCGGCGCGCGGAAGCCCAAACCGGCATAGGCCACGGCAATCCGGTCCACGCCGGCGGGCAAGCCATAGGCGCTGCGCAGTGGTTGCGGATCGCCATCAACCACCACGCTTTCGATGGCGACGGGGAATTTGTTGAAACGGGTATTGCCGTCCACGCGTTGCGGATCGATCACCGCCAGGCCGCCGCCAGTGGGAAACAACAGCTCCCCTTCGTTGGTGAGCCAGCCTGCCGGCGTGGATGCGCCATTGCCCTGGCTGCTGGGCATGCCATCGGTATGGTCCAGCACCTGCACCGCGAGATGGGTGCGGGCACCGGCGGCTACCGCGATCAGGTCGCGGCGGTCCAGCCGGAACACCCCCTGGTTGCTGGACAGCCACAGGTGTCCGCCACCGTCATCGATCACCCGGAAGATCTTGTCCCGCGGCAGTCCGTTGCGGTGGTCGAACACGGTGATGTCCAGCCCCCGCTTGCGCAGCAAACCGTGGTCGGTTGCCATCCACAGGTCACCATTGTCGTCCCCCAGGAAATCGAAGACATAGCGGGCAGGAAAGTCGAGATCGGCCGACCACCCTTGCAGCTTGCCGTCCTTGCCCAGGCTCGCCATGCCACCGTTGGTGCCGATCCACAGCACACCCGAGGCATCGCGATACAAGGCATGCACGGCCAGGCTTGGCAATCCCTCCTCCAGTCCGTAGTGGCGCAGCTGCCCCTGCCGGTGATGAAACAGTCCTTCGGAACTGCCTATCCACAGACCGCCATCACTCTCGCTGAGCAGGCTGCGCACCAATGGCTGGACCGTACCGGGCAACGGAATCCGTTGCAGCACCTTTCCCGCCGCGTCCAGGTGGAACACGCCCTTGTTGTACGTGCCGGCCCACAACGCATCGCCACGTGTCGCCAAGGCCAGCACCGACGCATCGCGGCCATTGCCAGGGAGCAGCCGCACGCGGCTGATCGCCTCGTCGCGCAGCCGGTCGAGCCCTTCGGAGTGGCCAATCCAGACATTGCCGTCCGCCGATTGGATCAGCGCGCGCACATAGTCCGAGCCCAGCCCGTCCTCACTGGTCAGGCCACGCGCAGCCCCCTCGTCGATGCGGAACAAACCGTCGGTGCTGCCCGACCAGACCAGGCCCTCGCGATCGATCATCAGCGCCGGACTGACCTGGCCGGGGATCGCGATCCGTTCGATATTGCCTGCATTCCAGCGCACCAGGCGTCCAGCCGACAGGCTCAGCCATACCGCACCGCTGTTATCCAGGCGTACCGCATCCACCCGCTCGCCAGGCAGCAGATGCTGGCGGCGGCCATCGCCGTGCAGCCAATGAACGCCGTCATCGGCGGCGATCAACCAGCCGCCCTCTGCGTCGGGAAGCAGGTCACGCACCACCCATCCCGCAGTGTTGTTCCACGCGCCCAGCTGTCCCTTGCGGATCTGGTAGACGCCTTTTTCAGTGGCGACGAGCAAGGTGTCACCGCTGCCGGCATGCAGCGCGGTGATGGGCACCTCGGGCAAGCCGAGGGCACTGCCCGCATCCAGCAACTGCCCCGAAGGCAGCAACTTCAGCAGTTTGTCGTTTGCCCCGATCCAGAGGTCACCGGCGCCATCGCGCAACAGCGCGCTTACCGAGAGATGCCGGGCATCGGCGCCGCCAAGCGCTTCCCAGCGGCCGCGGTGGTAGCGATAAACGCCATCGGAAACCGTGCCGAACAGCATCGCACCATCGGCCTCGGGCAGGATGCTGAGCACCCCGGACAGCTCCATGCCGGGCGTATTCTGGCGGTCGAAGACGGTGAAGCTGCGGCCATTGAAGCGGACCACGCCCTCCCACGTACCCAGCCAGATGAAGCCATCGCTGCCCTGCGCGATCGACTGCACCAGATTGTGCGGCAGCCCCTGCTCCATACCCCAGCCGGCCACGGTATGCCGGGCCGCCTGCGCGCCGCCGGCCCACAGCAGGCTGCTGGCGAGTAGCACCCAAAGCAGCCCAGCCATGCGAATGCGAACGGCCTGCAGTGCGGCAATGAGCGTGGATGGGCTGTGGCGTCTGGACAAACCCGCCTCCGCAGGTCGCGTCGGCTCCCCCGCCGACGCGCCAATTTACCATCTCAAACGTGAAATCCATCGCCGTTTCTTACGCCGTCCTTACGCAGGCCGCTTATGCGCTGGCCTGCGGTCCGTTCCCGGCGGGCGGATCCTCAGTGGCCGGCCTCGTCCGCGCGCACCCGGAACCAGGCCGCATACAGGGCCGGCAGGAATACCAGGGTCAGCACCGTACCGACGATCAGCCCGCCCATGATCGAGATCGCCATCGAGCCATAGAAGGCACTGCGCGACAGCGGGATCATCGCCAGCACTGCAGCAAGCGCAGTCAGTACGATCGGCCGGAAGCGGCGCACGGTGGCATCGATGATGGCGTGCCAGCGGTCATGGCCGGCATCGATGTCCTGCTGGATCTGGTCGATCAGGATCACCGAGTTGCGCATGATCATGCCGGCCAGGGCAATCGTGCCCAGCATCGCCACGAAGCCGAACGGCGCCTGGAACAGCAACAGGAACCAGGTCGCGCCGATGATGCCCAGCGGTGCGGTGATGAACACCATCGCCGCCCGCGAGAAGCTGCGCAGCTGCACCATCAGCAAGGTCGCCACCACCGCCAGGAACAGCGGCATGCCGGCCTTGATCGAGTCCTGGCCGCGCGCGGAGTCCTCCACCGTGCCGCCGGTTTCCAGCAGGTAGCCACTGGGCAGGGCATCGCGGATCTCGCTCAAGGTCGGCACGATCTGTTCGACCACGCCTACCGGCAGCATGCTGTCGCCGATATCGGCGCGCACGGTGACGGTTGGCAGACGGTCACGGTGCCAGATGATGCCGTCCTCGAAGGCATATTCCAGCTTGGCCACCTGCGACAGCGATACCGATTTGCCGTTGGCGGTCGGGATGGCCAGGCTGCCGAGCATGTCCAGACGCGCCCGTTCGTCATCCGGGCCACGCAGCAGCATGCCGATCTGGCGATTGCCTTCGCGGTAGGTGCTCACGCTCATGCCCGACAGCGAACTGGTCAGGAACTGTGCGATCTGCGCACTGCTCACGCCCAGTACCCGCGCGCGGTCCTGGTCGACGACCAGCCGCACCACCTTGCTCGGCTCGCTCCAGTTGAGGTTGACGTTGGTGGTATGCGGGTTCTGCCGCACCTTTTCCGCCACCTGCGCGGCTATGGCCTGCACCCGCTCGATATGCTCGCCGGAAATACGGAACTGCACCGGGTAACCAACCGGCGGGCCGTTCTCCAGCCGGGTCACGCGCAGCTGCACGTCACCGAACTTCGGTACCACCTCCTTCAACAACCAATCACGCAGCTCCTCGCGCGCCTTGGTGTCCTGCGCCAGCACCACGTACTGGGCGAAGTTGGTGGCGGGCAGCTGCTGGTCCAACGGCAGGTAGAAACGCGGCGAACCGTTGCCGACATAGCCGACAAAGTTGGCCACACCCTTGTGGCCCTTGATCAACGCCTCGAACTTCTCGGCCTGGGCCTGGGTAGCGGTCAGCGACGCGCCTTCGGCCAGTTCGATATCCACCATCAATTCGGGCCGGGTCGAATCCGGGAAGAACTGCTGCGGCACGAAGCGGAAGATCACCAGCGAGAACACGAACAGACCTGCCGTGGCCAGGATCACCAGCCAGCGACGCCGCAGGCAGGCATCCAGGAACACCCGGAAGCGCTGGTAGAACGCGCTTTTGTAGGGGTCATGGTCGTGCGCCAGCTCCTTCGGCTTGACCAGGTTGGCCAACGCCGGATTGCGGTCGGCCCAACGCAGACGCAGCGCGCGCCAGCGTCCGGCGATGCTGCCCGGCTTGGGCGGCTGCGGGTTGTGCAGGTCCGGCAGCATCTTGTCGCCGAGGTAGGGAATGAACAGCACCGCGGCGATCCACGACACCACCAGCGCAATCGTCACCACCTGGAAAAGCGAGCGCGTGTACTCACCGGTACTCGACGCCGCGGTGGCGATCGGCAGGAAGCCGGCGGCGGTGATCAAGGTGCCGGTCAGCATCGGGAACGCGGTGGAGGTCCAGGCAAAGCTGGCCGCACGCAGGCGGTCATAGCCCTGCTCCATCTTGGTGGCCATCATCTCCACCGCGATGATCGCGTCATCCACCAATAGACCCAGCGCCAGCACCAGGGCACCCAACGAAATCTTGTGCAGGCCGATGTCGAACTGGTGCATGACGAAGAAGGTCATCGCCAGCACCAGCGGGATCGACACCGCCACCACCAGGCCGGTACGCCAGCCCAGCGAGAAGAAGCTCACCAGCAGCACGATCACCACCGCCTCGGTCAGCACCTTGACGAACTCGCCCACCGATTCCTTCACCGCATGCGGCTGATCGGAAACCTTGCGCAGCTGCATGCCGGCCGGCAGCGTCTTCTGCAGCTGCTCGAACTCGCTGTCCAGGGTCTTGCCCAGCTTGAGGATGTCACCGCCGTTCTTCATCGCCACCGCAATGCCGATGGCGTCCTCGCCCATGAAACGCATCTTGGCCGAAGCCGGGTCGGCGAAGCCGCGCTTCACCTCAGCGATATCGCCCAGCCGCACCGTGCGATCACCGGCCTGGATCGGGAAATTGCGGATGTCCTCGACCGAGGTGAACTGACCGGTCACACGCAGCTGTACGCGATCGGTCGGGGTCTCGAACCAGCTGGCCGGGGCCACCGCATTCTGCTGCGCCAGCGCCTGCTGCACCTGCTGCATCGACACGCCCAGCGTCGCCAGCTTGGTGTTGGACAGCTGGATCCAGACCTTCTCGTCCTGCAGGCCGAGCAGATCGACCTTGCCCACGTCATCCACGCGCTGCAGTTGCAGCTGGATGCGGTCGGCATAGTCGCGCATCAGCGCATAGTCGAAGCCCTTGCCGGTCAACGCGTAGATATTGCCGAAGGTGTCGCCGAACTCATCGTTGAAGAACGGCCCGATCACTTCGGCCGGCAACTGCGAATGGATGTCGCCGACCTTCTTGCGCACCTGGTAGAACAGCTCGGGCACGTCCTTGGACGGCATCGAGTCGCGCGCCATGAAGATCACCTGCGACTCACCCGGGCGCGAATAGGCCTGGATGAACTCGAACTGCCCGGTGTTCATCAACGCCTTTTCAATCGGTTCGGTGACCTGCTTGGACACCTGCTCGGCGGTGGCACCGGGCCACATGGTCTGCACCACCATCGCCTTGAAGGTGAACGGCGGGTCTTCGGACTGCCCCAGGTGCTTGTACGACCAGGCACCGATGATCGCCATCGCGATCATCATGAACAGCACTAGCGGGCGGTTACCGAGCGCCCATTCGGAGAGATTGAAGCGCTTCACGCCTCACTCCCCTTTCTTTGCGGACACGGCGGCAGGCGCAAGCACCGGCCGGTTGCTGCGATCAACGGCAGTCACCTGCTGGCCCTCGCGCAGCAGATGCCCACCGGCCGCAACCACCCAATCTTCAGTCTTCAGGCCCTGCAGCACCGGCACGCTTTCCGGACCATAAGCGCCCAGCGTCACCGCGCGCGCCTGCAACTTGCCATCGGCCGGGTTCACCACCCACACGCTGGCCTGCTGCGGCTGCTTGCCAGGCTGTACTGCCGCCAGCGGGATGCTCATCACACCGTCCTTGCCGTGGGCGATGAACACCCGCGCACTCTGCCCCAGCTCGACTGCGTCCAATGCCTTAGCCGCCAGACTGACCCGCGCGGCATAGGTACGCGCCTGCGGATCGGCAGCGGCGGCGATCTCGCGGATGCTGCCTGACAGACGCTTGCCCTGCTGGTTCCACAACTCGACCTCGACCGCCTGGCCAACGCTGAAATCGCGGATGGCGCTTTCCGGCAGGGCAATAGCCACTTCGCGCGCGCCATCGGCGGCCATCGTATAGATGGTCTGGCCGGCGGCCACCACCTGCCCGGCCTCGGCCTCGCGGCTGGCGATCATGCCGCCTTCCGGCGCGAGCAGCCGGGAATAAGCCGCCTGGTTGCGCGCCACGTCCAGATTGGCCCGCGCCGCATCGGCCTGGCCCTGCGCGGCCTTCAACGCCGCAGTCTGCGCATCCAGCGCCGACTGGCTGACCAGCTGCTGGCTGGCCAGGGTCTGGTAGCGCTTGTGCTCATCGCGGGCACGGACCAGGTCGGCCTCGGCGGCGGCGTATTGCGCCTGTGCCGCGCGTGCCTGCAGGCTGTAGTCAGCCACATCCAGCTCGGCCAGCAACTGCCCCTTGTCCACCCGCTGGCCGGCGTCGACTTCACGCCGCAGCAGCTTGCCGCTGACCCGGAAGGACAGCGCGGTTTCCTCGCGGGCACGCACCTCGCCCGGATAGGCACTGATCGCTACCCCGCCATTGCCGGCCGGGTGCTCCACCAGCACGGGTACAGCATGTACAGGCGCGGTTTCAGGCTTGCCGCAGGCAGCAAGCAAGGACAACAGCAGGCAACAGCCAATCCATCGAAGGTGGGTCATAAATAAGGTCGCAAACGCAAGGGGAGAGAGATGGCGGGATTTCACCGCCATTACTGAACGCATCGGTATAGTATAAATATCGAACCAGCTGGTCTAGTATTACCTGATGTGCCCGAAAACATCCTCCCGCGCCGCCACGACAGCGACGCCACGCAGTTCCGGTCCGGGTCGCCCCAAGGATCTGGGCAAGCGCGCGGCCATCCTTGAGGCGGCCAAGGAATTGTTCATCGAGCAGGGTTTCAACGGCGTCAGCATGGATGAGATCGCCGCCCGCGCCAGCGTCTCCAAACTTACGGTGTACAGCCATTTCGGCGACAAGGACACCTTGTTCAGCGAGGCAATCCAGGCCAAGTGCGTGGAAATGATGCCCGATGATCTGTTCGTCACCGACAACGAGGCCCCGCTGCGCGGCCAGTTGCTGGGTATCGGCCATGCCTTCTTCACTCTGATCAGCAGCGATGCGGCCATTGCCACCCAGCGCATGATGATGACCCCGGATACCGACGACCGGGTCCGGCAGATGTTCTGGCAGGCAGGCCCGGCCCGCACCGAGGCGGCCCTGGCCGAGTTCCTTGGCGCCCGCGTCAGCCGTGGCCAGCTGGCCATCGAGGATACGACCCTGGCTGCCCGCCAGTTCTTCTGCCTGATCAAGGGCGAAGTCCATACCCATATGATGTGTGGCCTGTGCGCCGCTCCGGACCAACTCAATGCCGACGTG
Organism: Stenotrophomonas sp.; assembly: GCF_032066555.1. Taxonomy (GTDB): domain Bacteria; phylum Pseudomonadota; class Gammaproteobacteria; order Xanthomonadales; family Xanthomonadaceae; genus Stenotrophomonas. Next base: position 162,838 of record NZ_DAMBKV010000009.1, on the reverse strand, counting down.
CATATCGCCGCCAGCGTCGATTTCTTCATCCGGGCGTATGCCCCGCGCCAGCAAGCTGAATGAACCGGAGGTGCGAATGACTTCCGGCACTGCGTCCAACGCGGTCCCCGCCGCAATGTTGGGCCCGTACTTTGTGCCTGGTAACCGGTAAAATGGCCGGCCCACTGCGCAGGAATGATGAGCTTCCCATGACGATCAATTACTCCCACGTCCGCGAAATGATGGTTGAACAGCAGATCCGGCCCTGGGATGTGCTGGAGGTCCGCGTGCTGGACGTGCTGGCCCGCCTGCCGCGTGAGGCCTTCGTCGCCGAATCGCACCGTGCCCTGGCCTATGCCGATATCGAGCTGCCGCTGGGCCATGGCCAGAAGATGATGAAGCCGGTCATCGAAGGCCGTACCTTGCAGGCGCTGGACCTGCAGCCCACCGACGAAGTGCTGGAAATCGGCACCGGCAGCGGCTTCCTCAGCGCCTGCATGGGCGAACTGGCCCGCGAAGTGCTGAGCCTGGAAATCCAGCCCGAACTGGCCGAGCGCGCCCGCCAGAACCTGGACGCCGCCAAGCTGGGTAGCAATGTCCGCATTGAAGTGGCCGACGGCCTGAATTGGCAGAGCCAGCGTCAGTTCGACGCCATCTGCATCACCGGTGCGGTAGAAACCGTTCCGGTGGAACTGCTGAAGCTGCTGCGCACTGGCGGCCGCCTGTTTGCCATCCGCGGCGTCTCGCCGGTGATGGAAGCGGTGCTGGTCCAGGCCGACGGCAGCGTCGCCTCGCTGTTCGAAACCGATCTTGATTACCTGCAGGGCGCTGCGCCCGCACCGCAATTCCAACTCTAAAACCGTCCAAGGAAGCCGCAATGATCCGCCGATCCCTCACCCTTGCGCTGGCAGTCGCCCTCACTCCGCTGACTTCCCATGCCGCCGACCTGTTGCAGGTCTACGAAATGGCCCGCAACGGTGACACGCAGCTGGCTGCGGCTGAATCCACGCGCCTGATCAACAAGGAAGGCCAGGTACAGGCCCGCGCAGCACTGCTGCCGCAGATCGGCGGTGAAGCGTCCTTGAACCGTACCCGCACCAGTTACGACGACATCAGCGGCAGCTCCACCTCCAAGACCCGCAACTACGGTATCAACGGCAGCCAGACCCTGTTCAACTGGAGTCAGTTCGCCAACCTGCGCGCGCAGCGTGACGTCAGCAAGGCTGCCGATTTCGATCTCGAGTCGGCCAACGACGAGCTGATCGTGCGTACTGCGACCACCTACTTCAACGTGCTGGTCGGCATCGAGTCGCTGACTGCCGCCGAGACCAACGAAGCCGCTGCGAAGAAGCAGTTCGACTACGCCGACAAGCGTCTGGAAGTGGGCCTGGCACCGATCACCGACATGCACGAAGCACGTGCCCAGTACGATCAGGCCCGCGCCAATACCATTCTTGCCCGCAATGCACTGGAAGATGCCTACCAGGCGCTGACCGAGCTGACCGGCCAGCCGGTGCGCGACCTGCGCGGCCTGCCGGTCGACTTCCGCCCGGAAGTGCCAGCCAACCGCAGCAACGTCGACCAGCTGGTCGCCGATGCGGTCTCGCGCAACCCGGCGCTGAAGGCGCAGGAGCTACAGGTCAGCGCCGCAGAGTCCAACGTCTCCTCCGCCCGTGGCGGCCACTATCCGACCCTGTCCCTGGGCGGCAGCTGGGGCAAGAGCGCGCGTTGGGGTGACAGCACCGGCAGCGGCACTGCTGTTCCGGATGCCACCACCAACTCGATCGGCCTGACCCTGAACGTGCCGATCTTCGCCGGTGGTGCCACCCAGTCCGGTGTGCGTCAGGCGCTGGCCCGTCGCGATATCGCCCAGGATACCTTCGAGCAGCAGAAGCGTGCCCTCGACCGCAACACCCGCAATGCCTACCAGGCACTGGTTGCCGGTATCAGCGAAGTGGAAGCGCGTCGCCTGACCGTGGTCTCGGCACAGAGCGCCTATGATGCCTCGCAGGTCGGCCTGGAAGTCGGCACCCGTACCGTGTTGGACGTGGTGCAGAACCAGAAGACCCTGTTCCAGGCCCAGCTGGACTACGCAACGTCGCGCTACAACTTCCTGCAGGCCCGCCTGCAGTTGAGCCAGGCCATCGGCGATCTGGATATCAGCGAAATCCAGGACATCAACCGCCTGCTGACGGTGGATGCCGCTTCCAAGCTGCAGCCGAACAACGCGCAGTAACGCTGCGCGGAAACGTAATGCAGAAAGGCGGGCCTCGGCCCGCCTTTCTTGTTTCTGGAACATTGCTGGCGAGCACCACCACCCAAACGATGCCCCCACCAGTGCAGCACAGCATTGCTTCGTTGTAGGAGCGGCGTAAGCCGCGAAGCAAGCACCGTATAAGCGTGCACGGGTGCAGAGGACTCAAGCACCATCAGCTTCGCGGCTTACGCCGCTCCTACAAACAGGCCCCAGCGCTTCGCTTACCCCGGCTAGGCAGCGGACTCACTCGGCGGCGGCAACTGCGGTGTGATCAATGCAATCGTATGTTCCAGCGCGCCACGGCCATTGGCGACCAGCGCGCGCCCTGCCTGCACCATGCGCTCACGCTCGGCCACGTCCTGCAATAGACGCGACACGGCTGCCTCCACTCCGGCGGCATCAGCACAGATGCATAGCGCTCCAGCCTCATCCATCCGTCGCGAAATTTCGGCGAAGTTGTGCAGGTGCGGGCCGGTAACCGCGGCCGTACCCATCGCTGCCGGCTCCAGCAGATTGTGGCCGCCGATGGCCTGCAGGCTGCCGCCGACGAATGCCACCTGCGCGCAGGCATAAAACGCCATCAATTCGCCCAGGGTATCGATCACGAATACCTGCGCATCCGCATCGGGCCACTGCTGTGCCTTGCGCGTGGCTACGCGCCAGCCGGCCTCGCGCGCCAGCGCCTCGGCCTTGGCAAAGCGCTCGGGATGCCGCGGCGCCCACAGCAGCAAGGCATCCGGATGCTGCTTCAGCAAGCGCGCATGGATCTCGATCACCGCCTGCTCTTCACCTTCGTGGGTACTGGCAGCAATCCATATCGGTCGCGTCGCCGGTACATGCTGGTGGAACGCCTGCAGCACCGTCGTCGGATCCGGCGGATGGATATCGAATTTCAGATTACCCAGCGCCTGCACCTGCTCGGGCAGAGCGCCCAGCTCGATGAAGCGCTCCGCATCCGCCTGCGACTGCGCGGCGACGCAGGTCACCGTGCGCAGCGCACGCCCAACCAGCGCTTTCAGCACGCGATAGCCTTTCAACGACCGCGCCGACAGGCGCGCGTTGAGAATGTAGACCGGAATGCCGCGATCACGACAGCCAAACAACATGTTCGGCCACAGCTCGGTCTCCAGGATCAGCGCCAGGCTGGGCTGGAAGTGCTCGAGAAAGCGACTGACGCTGCCCGGCACGTCGTATGGCAGATACACATGATCCACCGCATCGCCCCATAGCGCACGCACACGCTGCGAGCCGGTGGGCGTGATGGTGGTGATGATCCAGCGGATATCCGGGCGCTGTGCACGCAACGCATTGACTAGCGGCGCTGCCGCATTGACCTCGCCCACCGACACCGCGTGCAACCACACCCGCGGTTGACTGCCGCTATCCGGATACGAGGCATAACGCTCGTCCCAGCGGCGGAAATATTCGCGCACACGAAAGCCGCGCCATACCAGGTGATACACGGTGATGGGCAGCAGCAGGTAAAGCACCGCGGAGTAAATGCCGCGCAGCAGAAGTTCAACAGGATCCTTACGCATCGGCGAAGGATACGGGAGAACACCGAAAATGCGAGAGACAAGGGCCGCGGCTGCACACTGCAACGCCGTGCCTGGACACCGTTCCAGCCATTCCCCGCGCATGCGCACCGCCCGGTCATCGCCAGCCGGGCCGGCATCTGCCCGCCCACTCCAGCAAACCCCATCTGCTCCCCCGTCACCGCCCGTGGCTTAGAATCGACGCATGTCCGATTCACCCTCCAGCGCCACCCGGCCCTCGCTGCTGCAGCCACGCCACTGGCCCACCTTTGCCTGGCTGGGCATCGCCTTCGTCGCCGCGCGCCTGCCATGGACGCTGCAGCGAGCATTGGGCCGTGGCATCGGCTGGCTGGCCCTGCACCTGGCACGCAGCCGCCGCCGCGCGGCCGAGGTCAATCTCAAACTGTGTTTCCCCGAGAAAGACGAGGCCTGGCGCCAGCGCCTGCTGCGCGACAGCTTCGATGCACTGGGCGTCGGTGTGTTCGAGTTCGCCCGCGCCTGGTGGGGCAAGATCGATGTCATCCGCCCGCAGGTGCAATGGGAGGGACTGGAGCACCTGAAGGCACTGCAGGCCGAAGGCCGTGGTGTGCTGCTGGTATCAGGCCACTTCATGACCCTGGAAATGTGCGGCCGCCTGCTCTGCGATCACGTACCGCTGGCCGGCATGTACCGTAAGTACCGTAATCCGGTAATGGAATGGGCGGTAAAAAGCGGGCGGCTCAAGTACGCCTGCGCGATGTTCGCCAACGAGGACATCCGCGCCACGGTGCGCCACCTGAAGAAGGGCGGCTTCCTCTGGTACGCGCCGGACCAGGACATGCGCGGCAAGGATTCGGTCTTCGTGCCGTTCTTCGGCATGCCCGCATCCACCATCACCGCCACCCATCAGTTCGCGCGGATGACCGGCTGCGCAGTGGTGCCGTACTTCCATCGCCGCGTCGGCAGTGGCTATGTGCTGAAGATCGCCCCGCCCCTGCCCGGCTTTCCCACCGACGATGCCGTTGCCGATACCGCCCAGGTCAACGCCGCGATCGAGCAGATGGTGCGCGAGGCACCGGACCAGTACCTGTGGATCCACCGTCGTTTCAAGCGCCAGCCCGAAGGCCGCAGCCACTTCTACGATTGAGCCGGGCTACACCGCAACCGCCGACTGGCTCAAGGGTCCTGCCCGTCGGTTTCGGCCAGCAGCGCACCGGCATACAGCGCCGCCAGCAATACCGTCACGCCACCCCAGAATGCGGAGTAGAACGCCAGATGGGTATTGAGCGGGAATACCGTCACCAGCAAGGCCAGCGCTGCCGGACGCGCGCGATCACGCGCCTGCGGGCCGGAATAGATCCAGGCCCGCAAGGCCATCGCCGCACCGGCGATCCATAGCAGCAGGCCCAGCACACCGGTTTCAGCAAGGATTTCCAGGACGATCTGGTGGGCGTGCAGCGCCGGGCCCTCGCCCCACACCGGATCCTGCGCCGGGGTTGGATTGCAGCCCGGGTAGGCATCACGAAAACCGCGCGCCCCCACCCCGTTGAGCGGGTGCTCGCGCACCATGCACAAGGCCGCGGACCAGATCTGGCCGCGCCCGGACAGGGCTTCGTTCAGCCCCTCGGCACCGCCGCCGAATGCCATCGCCGTGCGCGCAAAACGTTCGCGCACCTGTGCCGAGCCGCCCGCCAGCGCGCCAATGCCGACAACCGCCGCCAGCATCACCAGCAGCAGCCATTTCGTTCCCAGCAGGCGCCAGCCGGAGATCAGCAGAACCAGCGCATAGGTGATCAGCGAAGCGCGCGAACCGGCGAGCACCAGCACCGCGCCAACCGCCGCGGCGGCCAACAACCAGCCCCCACGGCCGAGACGCGCGCCGGCCAGGAACAGCAGGAACGGCGACAGACTGGCCAGGACCTGGCCGAACTTCAGATTGCAGGGGCCGAAGATGCCTGGCAGGCGGTCGGCTGCCGCGACCTCGTCCAATGAGCACAGCCCATGCCCGCTGCTCAGCCACTTGAGTTGATCCAGGCTCCAGAACAGGGGGCTGGTCCCACTACCGGCCTGCAGCAATGCATCCAGCGTCCACAACCCGCTGATCAACGCCAGCCCGCTGAAGGTGGTGTTGCGCCGCCGGGGTGTACCCACGGCTATCGCCACCAACCACATGAAAGGCAGATAGCGCAGCCCGCCGGCGACCTTGCCCCAGACTTTCCCCGGATCCTCCGCGCCTATCGCCGAACCGAGTTGCGGCAGCCAATACGCGCAGAACAACACGCTGGTCAGCGCCAATGCCGGCACACCCAGCAGGCTGCGGATGCCGCTTCCCTTGCGCAACCGCAGCAGCAACAGGCGCACCACGGTAAACAAGGCGCCCAGCACCAGCACCGATTCGGCGATACCCGGCAACGGCAACAATGCGACATAGGCGATCACCCAGATCGGCGCCCACCAGCCTGGCTGGCGCGGAGCCACTGCAGGGGACGGATCAGCCAGCAAGTTCTGCATAGACGTCCAGGGTCGCACGCTGCATCGACTGCAACGTATAGGGGATGCGTCGGGGAAGGGATGGTGGGTCTTGCAGCAGCTGCAGCGCGCTTTGCGTCAGCTGCTGCATGTCGCCCTGGGCGACCGCACCGGAGGGCTGCAGCTGGCCAAGCAGTTCGCCCACGCCGCCATGGTTCCAGCCGACCACAGGACGGCCAACCGACAGCGCTTCCAGTACGGTACGGCCAAACGCCTCCGGTTTATCCGACAACTGCAGGACCAGATCGCTGGCGGCATAGGCCTCGGCGATGCGGGCTGTGGGTTCGCTCAGCACTACCTGTTCGGCCACCCCCAGCGTTCCTGCCAGTTGCTCCAGCTCGCGCACATAGGTTTCGCGGCCCGGCTCGCGTACGCCCGGCATCCACAGCACCGCGGGTTGGCCCTCGCGTTGCAGCGCCGCCAGCAGATGCAAGGCATGCGCATGTCCCTTCAGGCGGGTGCCGCGCCCGGGCAGCAGCAACAGCGGTACCGCCACCGCCAGGGAGGGATGCAGTGCCGCCACCGCCAGCCGCGGCCGGCGGTCGCTGCGCTCCACGCGCGGGAACTGGCCTACGTCCACGCCGCGCGGAATCACCCGCAACCTGCCCGGATCGGTCTGCCGATAGTGCTGCAGCAGATAGTCACGCACGGTCTGCGATACGCAGACCACCCGTTCGCCACTGGCCATGATGCCGCTGTAGCGGCCGGGCGAATTCAGCCCGTGCATGGTGGTCATCCAGTGCGGCCGTTGGCTCGCTGGCATGCCGCGCAACGCATACCAGCCCAGCCAGGCCGGCAAGCGCGAACGCGCATGCACGATGTCGGCACCGGTTTCGCTGAACAGGCGCCGCAGCGAGGCCACGTGCCGCAGGGTCAGCAGCGACTTGCGGCCGATGTCCAGGGTCAGATGCTCGGCACCACTGTCCAGCAAGGGCTGCAGCAGGCGGCCACCGGCGGACACGACAATGGCCCGGTGTCCGGCGGACACCAGTGCAGCAGCAATTTCCAGGGTTGAACGCTCGACGCCGCCGGAATGCAGCGCAGGCAGCAACTGCACCACCGTCAAACGGCGCATCGGTCAACGATCAGTCGGCCAGGACGAACACCGAACCGCAATACGGGCAGGCAGCCTCGCCATTGGGTTCGTTCTCGATCGGCAGGTAAACCCGCGGATGCGAGTTCCACAGTGCCATTTCCGGCGTCGGGCAGCTCAGCGGCAGGTCGGCGCGGTGCACGGTGTAACGCTTCTCGGCATTGGCGGGCGCGGTGGCGGTATGGCTCATGGCGTCATTCACGAAAAAAACCAGGACCGCGCAATTCTAGCAGTGCCGGGCCGATGCAGCCGCTTCGAAGCACCCGGATGCGGCAAAAAGCCGGCGACAACCCCAACGCAGCCGGCCAAGCCCGCCCTACCCGGCTGCTGGTGTCGCTCTGGGCCCACCGGGTAGCGATCCTGTCGGTCAAAACAACGGCGCTGGCCCGTCACCCATGCTGAGTGCCGCCGGTTACAGCCGGCAACGGGGCGACCGCCGACCACCCCGTTGCCGGCTTGCCCTGTGCCGTCGTTACTTGAAGTCCCCGGCGACAAACACACTAAGCCGCTCCGGCTTGAGGTGTTTGCGGATGGCAGCGTTGACCTGCTCCACCGTCAGCGCCTGGTAGGCGGCATCACGTTGCGCTTCAAACGACATGTCGCGCCCGTAGTACAGATGGTCGCTCAACAGCCCTGCAATGGCGCCGTCGGCCGCGCGCGACTGCTCGCGCGCCACCTTTTTCTCAGCCACCGCGCTGCGCAGCTCCTCCGCAGTGATGCCGTCGGCGACCAGCCGGACCAGCTCCTCACGCAACGCCGCCTCCAGCTTGCCCATGTTTTCCGGCGCAGCGATGGCCTGGATGCTCAGGCTGCCGTTGTCATCACGGCCCGTGCGACTTTCGTCGGCACTCAGCCCGGCACCGACGTTGTAACTCAGGCCATCCTGCTGGCGGATGCGATCGCCCAGGCGCGCCTTGAGCGGGTCGCCACCGAGGATGGCGACGGCGATGTTCAGCGCCGGGAAGTCCGCATCAGCCAGATTGATCGAGATGTTCTGCCGCGCCAGCAGTACCGCATTGGGCTTGTCAGGAGTGACGAAGCGCTCATGCGTGGCCGCGACATCCCGGTAATGGGTGCTGATCGGCGCATAGGGCTTGGGCGACTTCCAGTCGGCGAACAAAGCCTGCAACTCGGTTTTCAATGTCACTGGATCGAAATCGCCAACCACCGCGATCTCACCTTCCGCAGTGCCGTAGAAATCCCTGTGATAAGCACGCACGTCCTCCAGCTTGAGCGCCTTCAATCGGGCCAGTGACTCGTCGATCGATTGCACGTGCAGCGGGTGCCCAACCGGCCACGGATCGAAATACTGGCTCAAGCCCAGCGATGCCTGGGTTCCCGGCTCCTTGCGCTGGAACTCCAGCCCGGTGATCGCCTGCAGCCGCAGCTGCTCGAACTCGGCCTGCGGGAATGCAGGGTTGCGCAGCACGTCGGCTGCCAGTCGCAGGGCCTCGGCCAAGCTTTCGCGCTTTCCGTTGAGGCCGATACTGGCACCCTGCATGCCACCGCTCACCTGCGCCTGGGTATTGAGCGCATCAAAGCGGGCGGCGATCTGGCCACGATCCAGACGCTTGCTGCCCGCCATCAGCATCGGTCCTACCCAGCTACCGGCCTCGCTGCGCCCGGTAATGGCCTGCTCGTCGGCGAAGCGGAACGTCGCCGTCAACGCTACCGTCTGCCCGCGATTACGCTTGGGCAGCAATGAAACCCGCAGGCCGTCGCCGATGACAAAACTCTCGGTACGCGCGGCGATGTTCTCCACGCTGGGATCAAACGCTTCACCTGCGCTGACTGCCGCTCGGCCCTTGTAGCCATCCACCAGGGCCGCAACGGCGGGCGCGGCGGGAATCACTGCGCGGTCCGGTACGGCAGTCGGCACAAAGCGGCCGAGCGTACGGTTCTGCGGCTTCAGGTAGGCCGCTGCAACACGATTTACATCGGCAGCAGTCACGCCTTCGATTGCATCGCGCTGCACGAACAGCAGGCGCCAGTCGCCGGCGGCCTGGTATTCGGACAATGCCATCGCCATCGCATTGACGTCACTGGCGCGCTTGTCGATGGCATTGGCGATACGCTGTTTGGCAGCCGTCACTTCCGCCTCGGTGATCGGCGCCGCGGCGATGGCTTCTGCCTGCTTCAACAACTCGGCCTCCACCTTGTCCGGGTCGCCGTCCTTGGGCAGCACCGACATCAGGGTGAACAAGCCAGGATCATGCAGGGTCTCGCTGCTGGCGGTGGCGAAGGCGGCCAGCCTGGTTTCCATCATCGCCTTGTAAAGGCGGCCATTGGGGTTGTCTCCCAGCACATTGCCCAGCACCGTCAGCGGCGCGTTGTCAGCCTGCGCCAGCGCCGGCACGTGATAGCTGGCGGCAACCAGCGACAGCTCACTGCTACGGCGCACGCTGACTTCGCGCTCGCCGTCCTGCACCGGTTCAACGGTGTGGAAGCCGGGCAAGGTCCGCATCGGCTTTTTCAGCGGTGCGAAATGCGCGGCCACCCGGGCCAGCGCCCGCCCGGCGTCAATGCGGCCGGCAACGATAAGCAAGGCGTTGTCCGGCTGATACCAGGTGCGATAGAACGCCTTGAGGTTCTCGATAGGAACATTCTCGACGTCCGAGCGTGCGCCGATCGGCATGTTCGCGTAGTTGTGCCAATCAAACGCCACCGAACGCATGCGTTTCATCAGCACGCCGACCGGATTGTTGTCACCGGCTTCCATCTCATTGCGGACCACCGTCATCTCGCTGTCGAGGTCGGCCTTGGCCACGTTGGCGTTGAGCATGCGGTCGGCCTCCATCCCCAGCACCCAGTCGAGCGTCTCGTCATTTGCCGGAAACGAAGCGAAGTAATTGGTGCGGTCCAGCGAGGTGGTCGCGTTCTTGCTGATCCCGCGCTGCTGCATCTCGCCCGGAATATCCGGGTGCTTCGGCGTGCCTTTGAACAACAGGTGTTCAAGCAGGTGCGCCATGCCGGTTTCACCATAGTTTTCGTGCAATGAACCAACGCCATAGACCAGATTGACGGTCACCGTCGGTTTGCTGGCATCGGCGAACAGCAGCACCCGCAGACCGTTCTGCAGGCGGTATTCGCAGACGCCTTCGACGCAGGGCCCGGCCTGCACGCCGCCGGGCAGGTCGGCGCTGGCCCGGCTCGCCTGTGCCAGTGGTACCACCGCCAGCGACAGGGCCACGGCCAGGGAACAACAAAAACGCTTCATCATCGGAATCCAGCCCTCGGCAGTTTGCGATCAATACCCGAATCCATGCACATCACCTTCCCTGCATCGCACCCGCGTACGCCAGGCAGCACTGCCCATCATCGCAAAACCCGGTGATGTGGTGGCATCCCGGCCTTGGCGCTGTGGCGACCGCACCCGCCTGCCAACAGCACCCGCCGGCGCGGCTGGCGACCTCAACGCCCACCCAGCCAGCCCCCAAGCGAATACACCGGCTGCAACAGGCGATCGCTCAGCGGCTCATGCTCGCCGCTGACCAGCGCATCCAGCATCATGCCGGGTTTGAGCGGCTCCAGCCGGCCATGGGCAAGAATGGCCTGATCGGCCAACTCGACGGTGACGCGATAGAACGCCTCCCTCATCACCGGCACTTTGGGTGTGAAGCTCGCCTCTTCACTGTCCACTGCAGTGCGGCTGATGTGGGCGATGGTGCCGTGCTGTGCACCGAACTTCTGATGCGGAAACGCCTGATAGCGCAGCACGACACGATCACCGGGCGCCAGCGCGCCAATCACGCGCCCGGGCACCATCAACTCGGCCTCGAGCCGACCATCGCCGGGCAATACACTGAGCAGCGGCTGGCCAGGGTGGACCGACTGCCCCGGCTTGACCAGCCGCGCAACCACCACGCCATCAACCGGCGCCTTCACCAGCAAAGCGGCATTGGCCTCGTTCTCAACCTGATCCAGGCGCAGTTGCGCCAGATGCTCCGCGTAGGTGGCTTCATTGGCCTTGTGCCGCCCCGGCAGCTCCTGCATGGCCTGCTTCAACTGCGCGATCAGGCGCTGCGCGGCAGCCTGTTGTCGACGCAGCGACTGCAACTGCACCGTGTAATCGAGCAGCAGCGCCTCCTGTTGCTCTGCCGCGGCAAACCCGGCCACCGATGAGCCCGCGGCTTCCCGCAGACGGACCAGCACGGCGTCGGCGATGCGTATCTGCTCGCAACGGGTGGCGATCTCCAATCCGATCTGCCGTGCCTCGGTGCGTGCCGCCTGCATCTGCTCGTGCAGGCCTGCAGCCTGCGCCGCCAACTGCTCCTTCAGCGCGTCGCGCGCCAGTGCGATGCTGTCTTCGCGTTGCCGCAGCCCAAGCTCCAGCGCCACATTCGCATCACCGATCTCGGGCATCGTCCGCTGGCTGACCACCAATGCCAGCGTGTCCCCCTCCACCACCCGCTTGCCATCATCGACATCCAGCCAGCGGACCACCCCGCCCACCGGCGCCACCACCGTCGCCATCCCCTGCACCGGCACCAGCCGGCCCGCAATAGCGGCCAAGTCGTTGTCCGTGCGAATGGAAAGTACGCCCCACCCGACGACCAATAGTGCGAATGTACCCGCGGCACATGCATACAGTTTTGCAGACCCTTTGAACCCCATCCGCGCCCACCTGCATTGATCGACAGCCTGCAGCTTTTCATTCGATTCGGTTTGCGACACACATGCACCAGCAGTTAAACGCATAAGACAAAAGCCAATCAAGCTATCAGCGTTTTCCCAAGGAAATCCCATTGGTTTCGCAGCTCGCAGTGCAGCCTAGCGACATCAAACAACACGGGCAGCAGTTGCAAGTTACATTGGCAAAAGTCGTCAATATCGATGACGAGTTTCGTTCGGATAATCCACGGACGTAATGAACATTGACAATAAGTCTTTGCCGACTGCGCAAGCTCGCAATGGCTTAGGCTTTTGGTCGGCTCTCATGGTCAACGCTCGAGGAGAAATTTATGCATGACCATCTGGGAATCCGCATCCGCAAAGCGCGGAGGAAGATGAAGATGACGCAGGCGGAGTTGGCCAGCCAACTGAAAGTAAGCCGTAGCGCGGTGGGTAACTGGGAAAGTCCGACGGGCATATCACCCAGCACGATGCGTCTGATCACCATCGCACTGGTGACCGACGTTTCATTTGAATGGCTGGCGACAGGGCGCGGGGAACTGGATGCAATCTCCGCGGCGATCCCCAGCGAAAACGCAGAGCTGGTGGATGACCCGTCGGAGCGGAGGTTGTTGCTGGCCTATCGCTCCTGCCGCGCAGCTACCCGCAAACTCGTATTGCAGATAGTGGAGGCGCAGAAGATTCCACAGTTCTGATGCTTGGCGGCGACCGGGAATTCAACCGGCGCCGCCTGTCCGATACACATGCCATTGATTGTGGAAGCGGCGTCAGCCGCGAAGCTGGCATTCCCAAGGTATCAGGCAATTCTTCCATCTGACGGAGCGCCTGCTTCGCGGCTGACGCCGCTCCTACAAAAGATCGGCAGTTCTCGCATCACCGGCAAAAGAAAAGCCGGCGCAAGGCCGGCTCTGCTTTGACGCATGCGGGTTGGCAATCAACCTGCGCGTTCGGCTTCCATCTGCTTGCGTATCTGCGCATCCACCGCGGCAATCGCGGTCATGTTCAGCACGCGGCGCGAACTGGCACTGCTGGTGAGGATGTGCACCGGCTTGGTCATGCCCATCAGGATCGGGCCGATCGCAACCCCGTTGGTGAACACGCGCACCAGGTTGTAGGCGATGTTGGCCGCTTCCAGGTTGGGCAGCACGAACAGGTTGGCACGGCCCTTGAGCGTGCTGTTGGGCAGCAATTTCTCGCGCAATGCCTCATCCCATGCGGTGTCACCCTGCATTTCGCCGTCCACGTTCAGGCGCGGGTTGCGCTTGAGCAGCGCCTCACGTACCTGGCGCATCTTCAGCGCGTCCTTGGAATCGTGGCTGCCAAAGTTGGAATGCGACAGCAGCGCGATCTTCGGCTCGATGCCGAACAGCTTCATGCGGTAGGCCGCCTGCAGCGTGGATTCGACGATCTGCTCGACGCTCGGGTCTTCCTGCACATGGGTGTCGACGAAGAAGAACACGCCCTGGTTGTTGATCACGCCGGTCATGGCCGAGGTCGAGCTGACCTTGGATTCCAGCGGGATCACGCTGCGCACATAGCCGAGCTTCTTGTGGAAGCGGCCAACCAGGCCCGACAGCATCGCATCGGCCTCACCGCGGGCCACCATCACCGCCGCGATCAGGGTAGGACGCGAGCGCATCAGGTTCTTGGCCGCGGCCACGGTGACGCCCTTGCGGCCGGTCATCTCGTGGTAGTACTGCCAGTACTCGTTGAAGCGCGGATCGTCGTTGATATTGGTGATTTCAAAATCGACACCGGCGCGCATGCGCAAGGCCAGCCGCTCGATGCGGGCCTCGATCACGTCCGGACGGCCGATCAGGATCGGGAAGGCCACGCCTTCGTCGATCACGTTCTGCACCGCCTGCAGCACCACCTCTTCCTCACCCTCGGCGTAGACCACCCGCTGCTTGTCCGAGCGCGCGCGGTCATAGACCGGCTTCATGAACAGACTGGTGCGGTAGACGAACTGGGCCAGCTTGTCGCGGTAGGCCGCCATATCGGCGATCGGGCGGGTCGCCACGCCCGAGTCCATCGCCGCCTGCGCCACGGCCGAGGACAGCTCGACCAGCAGGCGCCGGTCGAACGGACGCGGAATCACATAGTCACGGCCGAAGCTGGGGACCTCGCCGCCGTAGGCCGAGCCCAGGTCGGACGCTTCCTTGCGCGCCAGCGCGGCAATCGCGCGCACGCAGGCGACCTTCATTTCTTCGTTGATGGTGGTCGCGCCCACGTCCAGCGCACCGCGGAACAGGTAGGGGAAGCACAGCGCGTTGTTGACCTGGTTCGGGTAATCCGAACGGCCGGTGCCCATGATGATGTCCGGGCGCACCGCGTTGGCATCTTCCGGCAGGATTTCCGGGTAGGGATTGGCCAGGGCGAAGATCACCGGATCACGCGCCATGCTGGCGACCATGTCCTTGCTGAGGATGCCGCCGGCCGACAGGCCCAGGAAGATGTCCGCACCATCAACGATCTCGGCCAGCGTGCGCTTGTCGGTATCGCGGGCGTAGCGGGCCTTTTCCGGGTCCAGGTCGGTACGGCCGGTGTGGATCACGCCGTCGCGGTCGTAGGCCAGGATGTTTTCCGGCTTCAAACCCAACGAAACCAGCATATTGACGCAGGAAATACCCGCCGCGCCCATGCCGGTGGTGGCCAGCTTGACCTCTTCGATCTTCTTGCCGGTGATCACCATGGCGTTGAGCACGGCAGCACCGACGATGATCGCGGTGCCGTGCTGGTCGTCATGGAACACCGGGATGTTCATCCGCTCGCGCAGCTTGCGCTCGACGACGAAGCACTCCGGTGCCTTGATGTCTTCCAGGTTGATGCCGCCGAAGGTCGGCTCCAGCGAGGCGATGATCTCGACCAGCTTGTCCGGGTCGTTCTCATTGACTTCGATATCGAACACATCGATGCCGGCGAACTTCTGGAACAGCACACCCTTGCCTTCCATCACCGGCTTGCCGGCCAGCGGGCCGATATTGCCCAGGCCCAGCACGGCGGTGCCGTTGGTGATCACGCCAACCAGATTGCCGCGCGCGGTCATCTCGCTGGCCATGGCCGGGTCTTCCATGATCGCTTCGCAGGCATGTGCCACACCCGGCGAATACGCCAGCGACAGGTCACGCTGGGTCAACATGGGCTTGGTAGCCACCACCTTGATCTTGCCGGGCGGCGACATCCGGTGATATTCGAGGGCGGCCTGCTTGAAATCTTCGTTGGACATCGAGTTGTGAGCGCTAATGGGCAAGAAGGACGGGAGATGATAACGCCGTTAAGGCGGCTGGACCTGTCGCTATGCTGTCGCAGTCATGCTGCAACCGCACAATTCCGATCCTTCCACGCAACCGCATGTGTGCAAGTCTCCGCCCTGGGGATGACAGGCTCGGGACGGTAAAAAAGTCGCGGGGCCGCCTGCTCGGTTGCGAGCCCCGCGCAAAAACGCACACACACACAGGTAAAGCTCAGGCCCTCGTCGTCTGCGAAGGCGGCAGTTCCGACGGCTCCATGCCGGCGAGCACCAGTGCCAGGCGCTGCCGATCCAGCGCCCCCTCCCAGCGCGAAACCACCACCGTCGCCACGGCGTTGCCGATGAAATTGGTCAACGAACGGCATTCACTCATGAAGCGGTCCACGCCCAGGATCAACGCCATGCCCGCCACCGGCACCTCCGGCACCACCGCCAAGGTCGCGGCCAGGGTGATGAATCCCGCACCGGTAACCCCGGCCGCGCCCTTGGAGCTGAGCATGGCCACCAGCAACAGCGCGATCTGGTGGCCAAGGCTCAGTTCGGTGTTGGTGGCCTGGGCGATGAACAATGCCGCCAGGGTCATATAGATGTTGGTGCCATCCAGGTTGAACGAGTAGCCGGTAGGCACCACCAGGCCGACGACGGACTTGCTGCAGCCGGCCCGCTCCATCTTCTCCATCAGCGAGGGCAGCGCCGATTCGGATGAGGAGGTGCCCAGTACCAGCAGCAGTTCGGCCTTCAGGTAGCGGGCCAGCTGGAATACCGAGAACCCGCAGACGCGGGCCACCGCGCCCAGCACCACCACCACGAACAGCAGCGAGGTCAGGTAGAACGCGCCCACCAGCCAGGCCAGGTTGACCAGCGAGGCGATGCCGTACTTGCCAATGGTGAAGGCGATGGCGCCGAACGCACCGATCGGCGCAGCCTTCATCAGCAGGTGCACCAGTTTGAACACCGGGCTCGTCAGCGCTTCCAGCAGGGCCAGCACCGGCCGTCCTTTCTCGCCAACCGAGGCCAGGGCGATGCCGAACAGCACGGCCACGAACAGCACCTGCAGGATGTTGTCGCCAACGAAGGGGCTGAGCAGGGTCCTGGGAATGATGTCCAGCGCAAAGCCGACCAGGCTCAGCTCATGCGAGCGCTGCACGTAGCCATCCACCGCACTCTGGTCCAGATCAGCAGGATTGATGTTCATGCCGGCGCCGGGCTGCACCACATGCGCCACCACCATGCCGACCACCAGTGCCAGGGTGGAGAAGAACATGAAATAGGCCATCGCCTTGGCAAACACCCGGCCAACGCTGCGCAGGTGGGTCATCCCGGCGATGCCGGTGACGATGGTCAGGAAAATCACCGGCGCGATGATCATCTTCACCAGCTTGATGAAAGCGTCACCCAGCGGTTTGAGCTGCTCGGCGAACAGCGGCTCGAAGTGACCCAGCAGCACGCCCAGCGCGATCGCCACCAACACCTGTACATACAACTGGCGATAAAGCGGCAACCGACGCCCGCAAGGGCCGGCAACAGAAGCGGAAGGGGCAAGCATGACGGGGAACACCTCGAGTTCACTACCGGTTGTTTTTTACCCGCCAAAGCGCGCGCCGCCGATAACGCATTGGTGTTACTGCCAACACGCCGCGCGATCCAGCCAGCACTTCCAGGCCGGCCTCGCCAATAACCGGACAAGACCTATGGCCGGCTGCGACAGCGCTGCCAGACCATCGGGGGCATGCCGTTCTTTCCCACCCATCGGCGCCGCATGCGCTGGCTGCTGCCACTCACAGCCAGCGTAGCCATCACCGCGACCGGGCTGGTGGCCCTGCGCCATTTCGAGCGCAGCAGCCTTGCCGGCGACGCCGAGCGCGCGACCACCCAGTTGCACCTGCATGGCGAGGCCCTGCAGGCCCTGATCGAACGCCACCGTGTGCTGCCAGCGGTGCTGGCGCTGGATCCGGATGTGCGCAGCGCCCTGGCCCGGCCCACGCTCGACCAGGCGGAGCTGAAGCGCCTGAATCGCAAACTCGAGCGCGTCAATGGCGTGGCCGCCACCTCGACCCTGACCCTGCTCGACCGCAACGGACTGGCCCTGGCCGCCAGCAACTGGCGCATGCCACGCAGCAACAATGTCGGCAATGACTACCAGTTCCGCCCGTACTTCCAGCAGGCAATGCAGGACGGCAGCGGCACCTTCTATGCCGAAGGCGTGACCACCGCCATGCCCGGCTATTTCCTGTCTGAAGCGGTACGCGACGAGCGCGGCCAGCCGGTCGGCGTGGTGGTGGTCAAGGTCATCCTGCGGCCGCTGGAGCAGACCTGGGCCGATACCGCCGATATGGTTTTCGTCAGCGACAGCAACGGTGTGATCTTTCTCTCCAGTCATCGACCATGGCGTTATCTGACCCTGCAGGCACTGGATGACAAGGTCCGCGAGGAACTCCAGCGCACCCGCCAGTACACGCAGCTGCCCCGGCAGCTGCTGCAGCGTTCGCCCGGCACACGACTGGGCCCAAACCAACAGCGGGCGGAACTGGCCGATGCCGGCGACGTGATCTGGGTCTCGCAGCCACTGCCGCAACAGCAATGGACCCTGCATCTGCTGCGCAGTACCGCCAGCAGCAGCAACAGCGCGCGCAGCTTTGCCGCCGCGGTGATGGCCAGCCTGATCGCGGTGCTGCTGCTCGGTTATGGCCTATGGCAACGGCAACGCCTGGCGCGGTTGCGCGAGCGCAGCCGTCGCGAGCTGGAGCAACTGGTGGAACTGCACGCACAGGAGCTGCGTACCGCCCAGGACGGCGTGGTGCATGCCGCCCGTGCCGCCGACTATGGCGAGAGCGCCAGCCTGCAGCACCTGCCGCAGGGCGTCTGCGTGGTCGATGCCCAGCTCAACCTGGTGGCCTGGAACCGGCGCTATGTCGAACTGTTCCGGTTCCCGCCGGGGTTGATCCAGGTAGGCCGGCCGATCGCCGACGTCTTCCGTTACAACGCTAGGCGCGGCCTGCTCGGCCCTGGCCCGATCGAGCAAGCCATCGAACGCAGGCTCAACCACCTGCGATCGGCCACCCCGCACATGCACGAACGCGAGAGTGGCGACGGCAATGTGATCGAGATCCGCGGCAACCCGCTGCCGGATGGCGGCTTTGTCACCAGCTATACCGATATCACCGCCTACCGCAATGCCGCCCGCGATCTGCGTTCGCTGGCCGATACACTGAGCCTGCGGATCAGCGAGCGCACCCACGACCTGGCCGGCGCCAAGCGTGATGCCGAGGAGGCCAACCAGGCCAAGACGCGTCTGGTGGCCGCAGCCGTGCACGACCTGCTGCAGCCGCTGAATGCCGCACGCATGTTCCTGTCGGCGCTGCGCAGCCGCCTGCCCGATGCAACCAGCCGCGACATCGCCGACAACGTCGACAATGCGCTGACCGCACAGGATGGCATCCTGACCAGCCTGCTCGATATTTCCCGGCTCGAATCCGGCGCGCTTGAGAAACGGGTCCGTGACTTCGCGCTGGAGCCCATGCTCGAAGCATTGAGCATCGAGTTCGGCATCCTCGCCAATGCGCGTGGCCTGCGGGTCAGCCATGTCGCCACCCGCGCGGTGGTGCGCAGCGACGAGGCACTGCTGCGGCGTATCCTGCAGAACCTGCTGTCCAATGCCGTGCGCTATACCCGCAACGGGCGCATCGTCGTCGGTTGTCGCCGCGATGGCGAGCAGCTGCGCATCGAAGTCCACGACACCGGCACCGGCATCCCGGAGGCACGCCAGCAGGAGATCTTCGAGGAATTCCGTCGGCTCGACAATGCAGGCAGCGAGGAGCCGGGCGCCGGCCTGGGTCTGGCCATCGTTGATCGCATTGCCCACCTGCTCGATCACCGCATCGGCCTGCGCTCGACGCCTGGGCGTGGCAGCGTGTTCTCGGTCAGCCTGCCACGCGGTGATGTTGGCTGCTGCACCCTGCCGGTGATGTTGCCGGAGGAACCGCAGATGGACTCGCTGTTGGCCGGGTGCCGGACCTGGTGCATCGACGACGATCCACGCATCAGCCTGGCCACCCGCCTGCTGCTGGAACGCTGGGGCTGCCAGGTGGAGTTCGCCGGCGGCGTGGATGCGGCACAGGCCACAGCACAGCCAGGCAACGACCCCGACCTGCTGTTGCTGGATGTGCGCATGGGCGATATCAGCGGCCCTGCGCTGTTGCCCTTGCTGGTGGAACGCTGGGGCAACGAGCCCGGCGTGATCCTGTTCACCGCCGAACAGGACCCGGACCTGCGCGAGCTCGCACGCGAGCGCAACTGGGGCTTTGTTTCCAAGCAGGCACGAACCGCGGCGTTGCGTTCGCTGATGACGCATCTATACCAGCGCGCGAGCTGAGCCAGCACTGGTATGCGCTGCACGGTAGCGCCGAGCCGTGCGCGGGGCATTACCCGGAATGCCCCACCTGTAGAGCCGAGCCATGCTCGGCTGGGGCATTACCCGAAATACCCCACCTGTAGTGCCGAGCCATGCTCGGCTGGGGCATTACCCAAAATGCCCCACCTGTAGAGCCGACCCATGCTCGGCTGGGGCATTACCCGGAATGCCCCGCCTGTAGTGCCGAGCCATGCTCGGCTGGGGCATTACCGGGAAAGCCTCTGCCGAGCATGGCTCGGCACTACCCCAACGTCCTGGGCTACTCCGGCTCCCACTCCGCCTCCAGCGTCTTCAACAACACCGCCGCCTGCGTGCGGCTATTGCACTCCAGCTTCTTCAGCACGGCGGTGACATGTACCTTCACCGTGTTCTCGGCCAGCCCCAGCACATGGGCGATCTGCTTGTTGAGCAGGCCATCGGCCATGCACAGCAACACGCGGATCTGCTGCGGGGTCAGCCGCGCCAGCCGTGAGGCAAGCAGCGCGTCGTGCTCGGAGCGCACCGCTGCCAACGGGGGGAAGCAGGTATCACCGTCCATCACCGCAGCCACTGCAGCCCCTATCGATTCCACAGGTGCGGATTTGGGAATGAAGCCGACCGCACCGAACTGCTGGGCACGGCGGATCACCCGCGGATTGTCGTTGGAGGAAATGATGATCACCGGCAGCTCGGGCCGCTCACCCCGCAGCCACACCAGCGAGGAAAATCCATGCGCCCCCGGCATGGTCAGGTCCAGCAGGACCAGATCCACATCGGCGTGCCCGGCCACTGCCTCGGTCAGCGCCGAGACACTGGCCACTTCCAGCATCTCGCCCACGGCCCCGCCGTCGCGCAATGCATGCAGCACTGCGGCGCGGAACAAGGGATGGTCGTCGGCAACAAGTACCTTGATCAGACTCATCGCAGCAGTTTGGCACGGCCACCGCCCAGCTACCCTAGCCCTAGTCCCAAATCGTTATTGGTGGCTGCATTCCCGCTGTCTATCGTCCGCACACTTCCCCTGTGTCGAGGCAACGGATGGCCGATTTCCCCCTGTGCACTGCATTCACCGGCCTGCTGATGCTGGCCACCGCGCCCACCGCACTTGCCAACGACGACATCACCGCCAAGTTCAGCGGCCGCCTCTACTACGAGTTCGCCCATTTCGACAATGACACGCGCGGCCCCGCAGAACGCAGCGGCGACGATCTGCGCGCTGCGTGGTTGGGCGTGGCAGGCAAGGTGCACAGCGTGGGCTACAAGCTCGAGGCCGACTTCGCTGGCCATCGCCCGGTCGCACGCGACGTATATCTCACCCACAAGATCGGCACTGCCCTGCTGACTGTCGGCCAGTTCAAGCAGTTCTACACGCTGGATGATCGCAGCAGCGCCAACCACACCCCCACCATCGAGCGCAGTTTCCTGGTGCAGTCGCTGGGGACGGCTTACCGGTTGGGCATCGGTGCGCAAGGCAACCATGCAGGCATTTTCTGGAGCGGCAGCGTTTTCAGCCTGGAGAGCATCGACGTCTGGCAGGCCAAGGGGCACGTCATCGGCGGCCGCGTCGGCCACGCGCCCTGGCAGCAACCGGGCCATGTCCTGCACTTTGGTGTCTCCGGTGCCCACGAGCACCACAGCCATCCAGGTGCCGATGGCGCCCTGCCGCTGCGTGCGCAGGCTCGCACCACCGGCCACTACGGTGACAACGGCGGTTTGCCACTGGTGGACTTCCGCAGCGGCCGCGCAGTCTCGGTGAACCGCTACAGCTTCGAAACCGCAGGCGTGTCCGGCCCCTGGTCGTGGCAGGCCGAGTACGGCGGCGCCCGCTACGACGACGGCCAGCAACGTGGCGAAGTCCAGGCCGGCTACCTGCAAGGCAGCTGGCTGCTCACCGGCGAAACCCGTCCCTATGACCCCAAAGGTGGCCGCTTCATCCAGCTGGAACCGGAGGGGGACATCGGCGCCTGGGAACTTGTCGCCCGCTACGACCGCATCAACGGCCGCCAATGGCCAGCGCAGCAGCGCGATGTCACCGCTGAAGCCTGGACCCTTGGGGTGAACTGGTACGCCTCCAGCAAGGTCCGGCTGATGCTGGACTGGACCGACAGCCGGCGCCGTGATGAACTGCGCGGGCAGACGCTGGACCATACCGGCGTGCTTGCCGGACGCGCCCAAATGCACTTCTGAGCCCGCTTGTCAGGCCCGCCCGGGCGGGCGCCGTGCACACAAGAAAATAATTTTCACGTATTCTCCACCTTTCGCCCCAATCGCCATCCATAATCCCGGGTGACCACGGCAAGAGGCAGGATTCGTGCAGGAAAATTACTTTCATTCCGAAGCAGTTCTAGTCGGCAAGGGCCTCCCCAGCGGCGGCCCGTGGACGCCTGCGTCGATCGCAGCCGCCGCACCTTCGATCCTGGAGGAGCAACTGAGCCTGCCAGCCGCGGTGCTCAGTGCCCCGGCGCTGCAGCACAACCTGCAGTGGATGCGTCGGTTCGCGCAGGCCTATGGCTGCCAGTTGGCGCCGCACGGCAAGACCACCATGAGCCCGGCCCTGTTCCGCATGCAGCTCGATGCCGGTGCCTGGGGCATCACCCTGGCCACCGCGGCACAGACCGTCGCTGCCCATGCCGAAGGCGTGCAGCGCGTGCTGCTGGCCAACCAGCTGGTCGGCAAGGGCAACTTCGCGCTGATCGCCTCCCTGCAGCAGCGCGACCCGGGCTTCTGGTTCGCCTGCGTGGTGGACTCGGCCGCCAATGTGGCCGCGCTGGGCAGCTATTTCAGCGCGCGCGGGCAGCAGATCAAGGTGCTGCTGGAGATCGGCCTGGCCGGGGGACGTACCGGCGTACGCGATGAGGCGCAGGCGCAGGCGGTGCTGGAGGAAATTGCACGCTGGCCCGATGCCGTGGCATTGGTGGGCGTGGAAGTCTACGAAGGTGTCGCCGGCGACGAGGCCGGCGTCCGCGCCATGCTGCAGCGCAGCCTGGCACAGTGGCAGGCGATCCACGCCAATGGCGGCTTCCGCCAGTTGCCGGCCATCCTCAGCGGCGCTGGCTCGGCCTGGTTCGACGTGGTTGCCGAGGAATTCTCGGTGCTGGCCAACGATGCGGATGCACAGATCGTGCTGCGCCCGGGCTGCTATCTCAGTCACGACGTCGGTATCTACCGGCAGGCCGCCGAACGCATCCACGCCAGCAACCCGGTCGCCCGCGAAATGGGCAGCAGCCTGCAGCCAGCGCTGCGCCTCTGGGCCTATGTGCAGTCACGGCCGGAACCGGGCAAGGCGATCATCGGCCTGGGCAAGCGCGATGCCGCCTTCGATGCCGGCTTCCCGGTCCCCGCCCTGCACTATCGCCCCGGCGAGGCGGCGCCGAGCAACGCCGCCGCGCATTGGAAGGTCACCGCGATGATGGACCAGCACGCCTTCCTCGAAGTGCAGGCCGACGATGCGCTGCAGGTGGGCGACATGCTCTGTTTCGATATCTCCCATCCCTGCCTGACCTTCGACAAATGGCGCCACCTGCTGGTGGTCGATGACGCACACCGCGTCGTCGGCGCCGTTTCCACGCAGTTCTAACCGCTTCCTCCGGGCCTGTACGCATGACCGACGGTAATCTGCTGTTGATCTACGCCGCCTTGTCGATCCTCGCACTGATTGTGCTGATCGCCCGCTTTCGGCTTAACCCCTTCATCAGTGTCACCCTGGTTTCAGTGGGCCTTGCACTGTTTGCCGGCATGCCGGCACCGGAAATCCTGCCGGCCTATGAACAAGGCGTGGGCAAGACCCTGGGACATATCGCCCTGATCGTCGCGCTGGGCACCATGCTCGGCAAGATGATGGCCGAGTCCGGCGGCGCCGAGCGCATCGCGCGCACGTTGATCGCCCGCTTCGGCACGAAGAACGTGCACTGGGCGATGATGCTGATCGCCTTCTGCGTGGGCTTGCCGATCTTCTTCGAAGTCGGCTTCGTGCTGCTTATCCCGATCGTGCTCAACGTGGCCCGCCGCACTGGCGTGCCGCTGCTGCTGGTCGGCCTGCCGATGGTGGCCGGCCTGTCGGTCGTGCACGGCCTGGTGCCACCGCATCCGGCGGCGATGCTGGCGGTGAATGCCTATGGCGCCGATGTCGGCCGCACCGTGTTCTATTCGCTGCTGGTCGGCTTGCCGACGGCCGCCCTGGCCGGTCCGGTGTTCGCCAAATTCGTTGCTCCCAGGGTGCAGCTGCCCGCGCACAACCCGATGGAAGCGGCATTGCTCGATGAAGGCCATAGCCGCATTCCCGATGAGCAACTGCCCGGTTTCGGCATCACCCTGGCGACCTTGTTGCTGCCGGTCGGGTTGATGCTGCTCGGTGGCTGGGCCGACCAGATCGCAACACCCGGCTCGTCCCTCAACCACGGCCTGCGTTTCATCGGCCATTCGGTGGTGGCGCTGCTGCTGGCGACCTTGATGAGCTTCATCACCCTGGGCCTGCTACGTGGCTTCAGCCGTGAGCAGATCCTCAAGTTCACCCAGGAGTGTTTGGCCCCCACCGCTGCCATCACCTTGCTGGTGGGCGCCGGCGGTGGTCTCAACGGCATCCTCGTGCACACCGGCGTTGCGGCGGAAATCATCGGCCTGTCGCAGCGCTTTGAACTGTCGCCGCTGTTGATGGGCTGGACCATGGCCGCGCTGATGCGGATCGCCACCGGCTCGGCGACCGTGGCGATGACCACGGCCTCCGGCATCGTCGCGCCGATCGCCGCGGCGATGGGCTACGCCCACCCCGAGTTGCTGGTGCTGGCCACCGGTGCCGGCTCGGTGGTGCTGTCACATGTCAATGACGGTGGCTTCTGGCTGGTGAAGGAATACTTCAACATGACCGTCGCCCAGACCTTCAAGACCTGGACGGTGCTCGAAACCCTTATCTCCGTCGTCGCCCTGCTGCTGGTGATGGCCCTCTCCATGGTGCTTTGAACATGTCGCAGAATACGTTCGATATCGTCTATGAGCTGCGCCAGCGCCAGCATGAGTTCAGCCCGGTGGAAGCACGCATCGCCGCGGCCATCCTTGCCGACGTGGACGCCGCTGCACAGTACGGGGTCAGCGAACTGGCCGAGCGTGCCGAGGTCAGCGCCGCCGCCATCTCGCGTTTCGCCAAGGCCCTGGGCTGCGAGCACGTGCGCGAACTGCGCGCACGCCTGGCCTCCGCCAGCGCGGTCGGCAAGCGCTTCCTGGAGCAGCAGAACGCGCCGCCGGTATCGGCGCTGTACGCGCAGATCTGCGATGACATCCAGGAAAGCCTGCGCCACAACATCGCCAACCTGAAGGAAGACGTGGTGCAGGGCCTGGCCGAGGCGTTGTGCAAGGCGCGGATGATCCACATCTTTGGCCTGGGTGGCTGCTCCACCGTCTTCGCGCAGGAACTGCAAAGCCGCCTGGTGCGCTTTGGCCGCCCGGTATCGGCCTGCAGCGACGCGCTGATGATGAAGATCATCGGCGCCACGCTGGGACCGGACGACCTGGTGCTGGTGTTGTCGGTCAGCGGCATCACCCCGGAGATCGTATCCGCCGCCGATATCGCCCGCACCTACGGTGCGCGCATCGGTGCCATCACCCAGGCCGGCACCGCCCTTGCCGAGCGCAGCGACTGGCTGCTGCCGATCCAGATCGAGGAAACGGATTTCGTGTTCAAACCTTCCGCGTCGCGCTACGCGATGATGCTGGCGATCGACGTACTCGCCACCACCACCGCACTCAGCGACGCCAACGCCAACCACGAGCACCTGCGCCGCATCAAGCTGGCACTGGACCGCCACCGTGGCGGTGATTCACGCCTGCCGCTGGGTGACTGATCCATGCATGACTTCTTGATACGCAACGCGCTGATCTTCGATGGCAGCGACCAGGCCGGCGTGCAGGGTGATGTGGCCATCCATGCCGGCCGCATCGTCGCCGTTGGCCAGCTTGGCGATGCCGCGGCGGCAAATGTGATCGACGCCCAGGGCCTGGCCCTGGCGCCGGGCTTCATCGATGTGCATACCCATGACGACCTGGAAGTGATCCGCAATCCGGACATGCGCAGCAAGTTGTCGCAGGGCGTGACCACGGTGGTGGTCGGCAACTGCGGCATCAGCGCCAGCCCGGTGCATATCCGCGACCAGGTGCCGGACCCGATGAACCTGCTCGGCGATGCCGAGGATTTCCGCTACGCGGATTTCGCCAGCTACCGCAGGGCGGTGGAGCAGGCCGGTCCGGCGGTGAACGTAGCCGCGCTGGTCGGCCACACGGCCCTGCGCCAGAACCATATGGACCGGCTCGACCGTGCCGCCAGCGCCGATGAGATCGACGCGATGCGGACACAGCTGCGTGAGAGCCTGGCCCAGGGCGCGCTGGGACTGAGCAGTGGCCTTGCCTATGCCTCGGCCTTCAGCGCGCCATCGTCGGAAGTCGACGCACTGGCCATGGAGCTGCCGCGCAACGGCTTGTACGCCACCCACCTGCGCGACGAATTCGGCGGCATCCTCGATGCGATGGAGGAGGCCTTCAGCGCCGCACGTGCACCGCAGGCCGCCGTCCGCGTCTCGCACCTGAAGTGCGCCGGCATCGACAACTGGGGACGCAGCGGCGAAGTGCTGGCCAGCCTGCACGCCGCCTCCGCCACCCAGGACGTTGCCTGCGACTGCTACCCCTATGCCGCCAGCGCCTCGACGTTGGACCTGAAGCAGGTCACCGACGCCTTCGACATCCTGATCACCTGGTCCGAGCCCGAGCCCGACCAGGGCGGCCGCCTGCTGGCGGCGATCGCCGCCGACTGGAATGTGTCGCTGCTGGACGCCGCCATCCGCCTGCAGCCTGCTGGCGCCGTCTACCACGGCATGGACGAGGCCGACGTCCGCCAGATCCTTGCCCATCCACTGACCATGATCGGTTCGGATGGCCTGCCGCGCGACCCGCGCCCGCATCCGCGGCTGTGGGGCACCTTCCCGCGCGTACTTGGCCACTATTCCCGCGATGAGCAGTTGTTCCCGCTGCATACCGCCGTGCACAAGATGACCGGCCTGCCCGCGTCGCGCTTCGCGATGGGCGCGCGCGGCTTCATCCGCGCCGGCTGGTGTGCCGACCTGGTGCTGTTCGACCCGGCACGGGTACGCGATACCGCCAGCTTCCACGATCCGATCCGTGCCGCCGAAGGCATCAGCGCGGTCTGGGTCAATGGCTGCCTGAGCTACGACGGCCGGCAGGTCGTGGCCCGCGCAGGCCGTTTTGTCTGCCCCGAGGCTGCACCAGCCGCCTGAATGCAACCGCTGTACCCAAAACAAAGGACTACCGATGAGTGACATCAAACGCTATGGCGCCGAAGGCGGCGTAGGCCAAGGCAAGCAGCACATGCCGTTCTCGCGCGCGGTCGAAGCCGACGGCTGGCTGTTCGTCTCCGGGCAGGTACCGATGCGTGATGGCGAACTGGTGGCCGGCACCGTGACCGAACAGTCGCATGTGGTCATCGGCAACGTACTGGCGATCCTGGCCGAAGCCGGCTACGGCCCCGAGCATGTCGTGCGCTGTGGCGTATGGCTGGACGATGCCCGTGACTTCTACGCCTTCAATGGCGTGTTCAAGCACTACTTCGGCGAACACCCGCCGGCCCGCGCCTGCGTCGAAAGCCGCATGGTGGTGGATTGCAAGGTGGAAGTGGACTGCGTGGCCTACAAGCGCCCGCAGCGCGACTGATCCAACCGTAGTGCCGAGCCATGCTCGGCTGAAGCTGTACCGGTAATGCCTCTGCCGAGCATGGCTCGGCACTACACCTGATTTTCCTGGTAATGCCTCTGCCGAGCATGGCTCGGCACTACATCTGGATTTCCTGGTAATGCCTCTGCCGAGCATGGCTCGGCACTACACCTGGTTTTCCTGGTAATGCCTCTGCCGAGCATGGCTCGGCACTACAACTGGATTTCCTGGTAATGCCTCTGCCGAGCATGGCTCGGCACTACATCTGGATTTCCTGGCAAGGCCCCTGCCGAGCATGGCTCGGCACTACGGTGGATTTCTGGCCATGCATCTACCGGGCATGGCCCTGCACCGCGCGATTACCGCTACCAGAAAGCACCCAAAACCCGGTCCAGTGCCAATAGGCCCGGTTGCTATTGTGCCGGGGGAACGACAAAGTTCGCCTTTCGCTGGTGTAAGGTCCCCGCCCTGATGATTCAACTTGACGCCGTACAGACGGTCGCCTTTGCCGGCCTGACCCTGTTCGCCGGCTACGCATTGTGCCGTGCCATCCCGTTCTTCCGCCGCTACAACCTGCCCGAACCGGTGGTCGGCGGCCTGCTGGTGGCCCTGGCCGTGTGGTGGGCACATGGCCAGCAGACCACCCTGTTCACGCTTGATACCACGCTCAAGACCCCGCTGATGGTGGCGTTCTTCACCACCTTGGGCATCAACGCCAGCCTGCGCCTGCTGCGGGTCAGCGGCAAGCAGGTGATGCTGTTCCTGCTGATCGGCAGCATCTTCGCGGTGCTGCAGAACCTGATCGGCATCAGTGTCGCCAAGCTGTTCGGCCTGAATCCGATGTTCGGCGTATTGGCTGGTTCGGCCACGCTGACCGGCGGCCCGGCCACCGGCCTGGCCTTTGCCGGGCACTTCGAGCAGGCCGGCCTGGTCGGCGCGGAAAGCCTGGCGGTGACCGCCGCCATGGCCGGCATCATCTGCGGCGGCCTGGTCGGTGGCCCGGTGATCACCGTGCTGATGCAGCGCTTCAAGGTGCAGCACCCCAGCCAGAAGGCCACCGGTGCGCAGCTCGGCGAGGACGAAGCGGTGGTCGTGCGCTATCCCAGCGAATCGGCGCGCGAGTTCGATGCGTTGAAGAGCATCGTCGTGTTGCTGATGGCGATGTGGCTGGGCGTCTGGGTAGGCAAGGGTTTCGAAGGCATCGGCCTGACCCTGCCAACCTATATCGGCGCGATGCTGGTTGGCGCGGTGATCCGCAACATCGACGACTACACCGGCTGGATCAAGCTGTCGGTGCCGACCACCGACCTGATCGGCAACATCAGCCTGGCCTTGTTCCTGGCCATCGCGTTGATGGATCTGAAGCTTTGGGAATTGGCCGGCATGGGCTTGCCGCTGTTGGTCAACCTGATCATCCAGGTCTCGGTGGTGGCGCTGTTCGCGGTGCCGATCTACTGGCTGATGGGCCGCGATTACGACGCGGCGGTGATGGGCGGCGGCTTCATCGGCTTCATGCTCGGCACCACGGCCAACGCGATGGCAGTGATGCGGCGGCTGGCGCAGCGCTACGGGCCGGCGCCGCGCGCCTTCCTGGTGGCACCGTTGGTGGGCGCGTTCTTCATCGACTTCATCAATGCGCTGATCATCACCGGCTTCCTGAATTTCTGGCCGCACTAAGCCGTCGGTTCCGTGCGCCATACCCGTGCCTTGTGCACGGGTTGGCGCGACAATGGGCCCTTACCCGCCCCGTAACGCCGCTCTGCTGATGACATCCAACGCTGCGCCCGCGCTTTCTTCCCGCCATGACCTCGTCGTCATCGGCGCTGGTGTGGTGGGTCTGGCCACCGCCTATGCCGCAGCAAGACGCGGTTGCTCGGTACTGCTGCTGGATCGCAACGCCGGTCCGGCACTGGGCACCTCGTTCGCCAATGGTGCCCAGCTCAGCTACGCCTATACCGACGCGATGGCCGGCCCGGCAACCTGGGCGCAGCTGCCGGAAATGGCATTTGGCCGCAACGGACCTTTTCGCACACGCTGGTCAGCCGACCCGGACTTCCTGCGCTGGGGCCTGGCCTTCCTGCGCCAGGCCAGTACGGCAGGCCTGCAGCGCAATACCCTGGCCACGCTGGAACTGGCACTGGAATCACGCCAGGCCATGCAGGCCCTGCTGCAGCAACACCCCATCGATTTCGACCATGAGGTCTCCGGCAAGCTGCACCTGTACCCGTCCACCGAGGGCGTACAAGGCGCAGCGGCGATGATCGCGCTCAAACGTGGCCATGGTGTGCAGCAACGGCTGGTCAATGCAGCCGAAGCCACCGCCATCGAACCTGCACTGACTGGCGCGCAATGGCTGGCCGGCGGTGTCTACTCGCCGGATGAAGAAGCCGGCGACCCCTTCCGCTTCAGCCAGGGCCTGCTGCAGGTGTTGCAGCAGCAATACGGCATGCAGGCACTGTTCGGTTTCGATACGCAGTCGCTGCGTCGTGCGGATGGGCAGTGGCAGCTGCAGGCCCGCGATGGCCGCACGCTGCAGGCAGCACGCGTACTGGTCTGTGCTGGCATCGACAGCCCTGCCCTGCTCAAACCCTTGCGCCTGCGCATGCCAGTGATGGCGATCAAGGGCTATTCCTTCACCGCCCCCTTGGGCGCCAATGCACCCAGGGTCAGCATCACCGACACCAAGCGCAAACTGGTGTTCTGCCGCCTGGGCGAGCGCGTCCGCGTTGCCGGCCTGGCCGACCTCAACGATTGGAATCCCGCGCCCGAACCGGCGCGGCTGGCAACGCTGATCGCGCAGGCACGCGCCTCGTTGCCCGAAGCCGCGGATTATGAGCACATCGAAAGCAGTTGGGCCGGGCTGCGTCCGGTCACGCCGTGGACTTCGCCGATCATCAAAAACCTCGGCGACGGCCTGGCCTGCAATATCGGCCACGGCATGCTCGGTTGGACATTGGCGATGGGCAGTGGCGAACGGGCGGTGCAGCAGTTGCTGGGTACGCCCTGAACCAACTCAGGTTTCGCTGATCTGGTCCATGCGGATGCGGTTGGCGAACAGCGAGAACGCCAGTGCGCCGGCCAGGCCATTGGCGCGGTTGATCCACTGCGGCAACCAACGCGGCGGTGCCAGAACGCCGGCCTCGAACAACGGCGTCAGCGCCTGTGCGTCTTCCAGGGTCATCTTGCCGGCGAACAACCAGCGGCAGGTCTGCAGCTTTTCATCACGCAGCATCTGCCGGAAGAAGGTGTGCACAGAGACCAGGCCGCGCAGGTAGACGGTGTCCTTGGTGAAGGCAGCGCCGCCGCTGGTGGGCACGCCCCGGAACACGCGCTGTGCGGAAGAAAAACTCTCCTCGGCAGTCTGCCCTGCTGCGCGGAAGTAGTTGAACACCTCGATGAAATCGGCCCCATCGCGCGCCATCGCAATCGCCTCGATGCGCAGGCTGATGCGCTTGAGCCGCTGGATGTCGATGCTGCCGGTGATCTGCTCGGCGAACGTTGCCAGGCCTTCCTGGGTAGCGGTGATACGCGGCGAGGACAGCGCAAGGCTGGGCAAGACCACCTGGTCGCGGCCGTTGAGCGCGGTCAGCGAATGTACCAGCGCTTCGTGGTGATAGAGCTGCGCACGGTCATAGGCGCTGAAGGTGGCGCGGGTGCGCAGGCGGATGCGGGTTGCCCCGGCGGCAGCCTTGGCAATCAACTCCGGATCCAGCTCCACGGTGATCATGCGCCCGGCGAAGAACTCATCCAGGTCGCTCTGCAGCATCAGTTGCAAGGCCGTGGCCGATACCGGCACCTGCTCTTCCGGTGCCAGCAACTCGTGGTCCAGTTCCTGCGCGATCTGGATGAAGTGCCCTGCCGCATCGCGGGTGGTCGGGCCATTGCCCGGCATCGGCTGCTCGGGCACGCCGAACAACTGGGTGGAATAGTCGTCCACCGCGCGCGTGCCCAGGCCTTCCAACAGACTGGCGGCCAGATCCCAGCTGCGCGCAGAATCCTGGATGTAACTGCCCAGCGGATGGCTCGCGTCCACCGCATCCATTACCGCCGCCAGTTCGCGCCGGGTTTCGCTGAAGTCGAGCTTGGGGTAGTCCACCTGCGGCAGCATCGGGTTACCGCGCGCCACGCTCTCCAGAAACGGTGCCTGCGTATCCGCCGGCCAGCTGGTCAGGCTCAGCAGGCGGATGCCTTTCACCGCCGCCACCATGCGCGCGTCAAGCGCGGCGTGATGGCTGATGGCTGGATCGTTGTGGGTATCAACTGTGGTCATGCCTGCCTCGATCAAATCAGGTAATAACGCGCAGCCATCGCTCTTGCAGGAGCGGCGGGAGCCCAAGCAGCGGCGCAAGTCGCGAAGCCACGACCGCATTAGCACGCGAACAGCCTACCCCTCCCCAACCCGTCCGGCCCGAAGGCATAGCCTTCGGTCGTTCATCAGGCCGCGCGCCAGTGGCGCGCAAGCGGGCCTTCTTCACCCCCTTCGCTACGCAAAAGGGAGGGAGCCTAGGCAGCGGCGTAGGCCGCGAAGCCTCGACCGCATCAGCGCGCCCCCCCCTTCACCGTGCAAAAGGGTGGCAGCCCAAGCAGCAAAGGCAAGCTTCAACGCCGTTTGCCCTTGTTGATCGGCCGCCATTGCGCACCGCGCCCACTGTGTTTGCGTTCGGTCGCCTGCTCTGCCTGACGCTGGGCCAGCTTGGCTGCGGCCTGCGCCACTTCCTCGCGCAGCTTGAGGTAGCTCTCCAGCCGGCTCTCGTCGATGTCGCCGCGCTCGATGGCTTCCTGCACCGCGCAACCCGGTTCGCTGTGGTGCGAGCAATCGCGGAACTTGCATTGCGTGGTCAGCTCTTCGATATCGGCAAAGCCGCCTTCAGCCAAGGTCTCCTCGCCGGTCGGCTTGAGCTCGCGCATGCCGGGCGTATCGATCAGGCAGGCACCGTAGGGCAGCGGCATCAGCGCTCGATGGGTGGTGGTATGGCGGCCGCGCGAATCATTGCTGCGCACTTCGTTGGTCTTCATCCGATTCTCGCCCAACAGCGTGTTGGTCAAGGTGGATTTGCCGGCGCCGGAGGAACCTACCAGGACCACGGTATTGCCCGGGCCCAACCACGGCAGCAGGGCGGAGACGCTCTCCGGGTCCTTGCCGTTGATCGCCAGCAGCGGAATCTGCTGCGCGGCCAGGTCTTCCAACACCGCCAGCGCGTCTTCGCTGTATTCAGTCTGGTCGGCCTTGGTCAGCACCACCACCGGAGAGGCACCACCGCCGCCAACCAGCAGCAGGTAGCGCTCGATGCGGCGCGGATTGAAGTCGGCGTCCAGGCCACAGACGATGAATACCGTATCGATATTGGCCGCGATCACCTGCTGGTGATAGTGCTCACCGGCCGCACCGCGCTTGATCGAGGTATGCCGTGGCAGCAGCGCGACGATGCGCTTGCCGTCCAGCAACACCCAATCACCTACCGCCGCGCGCTCATGGCTGGGAAAGCGCGGCCGCTGCCATTCCGGCGGCGATTCGGTCTTGAGGCTGTTATCAGGTGCATCTGCAACCACATAGCCGGAACGGTGCTGTTCGATCACGCGCCCCGGGCGGGCCTGCGGGTGGGCGGCAAAAGCTTCCTGCCATTGCGGGTCCTCGGGAGCACCGGGCCAGGGCCAGCCGATATGGCGCAGCGAATCGAAGTCGATGGAATCAGTCATTGGGGGATTCTACCGGGGTGGCGCTTGGCGCCGGGAATGGCGGTTCAGTTGCGCCTGGTGTTTGGGCCAAAGCCGTAGCCAGAGCCCCCCCTCCCCAACCCTCCCCTTGCCTGCGGCAAAGGGAGGGAGCCAAGCCTTGCCCCCTCCCTTGCGCGTAGCGCGGGGAAGGTTGGGAAGGGGTGCCTTTGCCTTGTTTTTGCCTGTAACCAATCCGCATTCCCGAATCCCCAATCACGCCACCAAACGCTCGCCCCGCAGCGCAACAATTCGGCTACCATGCAGAATCCACGCCCGTGATGGCCCTGAGAAAATGTCAAGCCCTGTCAAACCGCTAGCCACTCGTGAACGCCTGTCCGAAGTCCGCTACGAAATCCGTGGTGAACTGGCCCGACGAGCGCGGGAGCTGGAGGCCCAGGGCCGCAAGCTGATCAAGCTCAACATCGGCAATCCCGGCAATTTCGGCTTCCGCGCACCTGCACACCTGCAGCACGCCATCGCCGATGACATGGGCCGTACCGATCCCTACACCCACCAGCAGGGCCTGCCGGTCGCACGTGAAGCCATCGCCGCCGCCTACGCCCGCCGTGGTGCGCCCGATGCCGTGGCTGACCGCGTGTTCCTGGGCAATGGCGTATCCGAACTGATCGATCTGTCGCTGCGCGCCCTGCTCAACCCGGGCGACGAAGTGCTGGTGCCGTCGCCGGACTATCCGCTGTGGTCGGCCGCCACCATCCTCAACGATGGTCGACCGGTGTATTACCGCTGCCGCCCGGAAAACGGCTTCCTGCCCGATCCGGTGGAGATGGAAGCGCTGGTGTCCTCGCGCACCCGCGCCATCGTGTTGATCAACCCGAACAACCCAGCCGGCGCCAGCTACCCGCG
Source organism: Stenotrophomonas sp. (assembly GCF_032066555.1). Lineage (GTDB taxonomy): Bacteria > Pseudomonadota > Gammaproteobacteria > Xanthomonadales > Xanthomonadaceae > Stenotrophomonas. The sequence goes on along the minus strand of NZ_DAMBKV010000009.1, from coordinate 128,905 downwards.
CGAGCTGCTGGAGAAAATCGTCGCCATCGCCCGCAAGCACAACCTGCTGCTGCTGGTGGACGAGATCTACGACCAGATCCTGTACGACGGCGCGCAGTTCCAGCCGGTCGCACCGTTGGCCGGCGATCATCCCTGCCTGACTTTCAGCGGCCTGAGCAAGGTGCACCGCGCCTGCGGTTGGCGGGTGGGCTGGATGCTGCTGTCCGGTGCCGGCGAGCAACTGGGCGAATTCCGCGCCGCACTCGACCTGCTCAGCGCGCTGCGCCTGTGCGCCAACGTGCCCGGCCAGTACGCCATCGAAGCCGCGGTCAACGGCCCGGATACCATCTCCGAACTGTGCAGTCCCGGCGGCCGCCTGTATGAAACCCGCCGTGCGGTGATCGAGGCCTGTGAGGCCAGTGAGCACCTGTCGCTGGTCGCGCCGTCCGGCGCGCTGTATGCCTTCCCGGCCGTGATCGGCCCCGCGGCGCAAGGTTTTGATGACCACGACTTCGCGCTGCAGCTGATGGAAGAAGAAGGCGTGCTGGTGGTACCAGGTTCCAGCTTCAACGTGCCCTACCGCAACCACTTCCGCGTCACCCTGCTGCCCGAGGCCAGCGTGATGCGCGAGGTCTTCGGCCGCATTGACAAACTGCTCAGCCGTCGTGCCGAAGCGGTCACCAAGGTGGTACAGCTGAAACCACGCAGCGCGGTGGGTTGATTGGACTTGATGAGCGATAACGCAGCCACCTCCACGTCTTACCTGGCGCTGGGCGACTCCTACACCATCGGCGAAGGCGTGCCGCAGTCCGGCACCTGGCCCTTCCAGCTCGCCGCCGCGCTGCGCGCGCAGGGCATCGTGCTGGACGACCCGCAGGTCATCGCCACCACCGGCTGGACCACCGACGAACTGGCTGCCGCCATCGACGCCGAAGCCCCGCAAGGGCCGTATGCACTGGTGAGCCTGCTGATCGGGGTCAACAACCAGTACCGCGGACGGCCGCTGGCCGAGTACCGGCAGCAGTTCGAACAACTGCTGCAGCGCGCGATCGCCCTGGCTGGCGAAGACCCGCGCCGGGTACTGGTGCTGTCCACGCCGGACTGGGGCTTTACCCCGTACGCGCTGCAGAACGGCCGCGATGCGGCCCAGGTCGCCCGCGAGATCGACGATTTCAACGCCGCCGCACACGCCTGCTGCGGGGATTATGGCGTCGCCTTCGTCGATATCACCCCGACCAGCCGCGACCGTGGTGACACCCCGGAGATGCTCGCCGATGATGGCCTGCACCCTTCAGCGGCCATGTACCAGCGCTGGATGGAAGCGGCCTTGCCTGTCGCTGTGGAACTGCTGCAGGCAGCCCCCGCCGCGTGACTGGGCACTCTGGCCAGCAAGCCTTTCCGGCCGAGGCCGCCAGGGCCATCGCCGGCGCATTTGCTCCAATACAGCCCTGGGGCAACCGCTGGGACTACTACTACACGCTGGGCAAACTGCGCAGCGACCCTCTCTACCCGGGCGTGCTCGAAGCACTACGTGGCAGCGCAGCCCCATTGCTGGACATGGGCTGCGGCCTGGGCCTGCTTGCCCACGCGCTGCGCCACGACGGCCAGCACATGCCGTACCGGGGCGTGGACAACGACGCCGCCAAGATCCAACGCGCCGACAAGGTGGCCAAACGCGCCAGCCTGACTGCCGGCACCTTCGAAGTCATGGACCTGGCCACCACCCTGCCTGTCCACCGCGGCAGTGTCGCCATTCTGGATGTACTCCAGTACCTGCCCGAGCAGGCCCAGCAAGCCCTGCTCCGCAATGTGGCGGCGATGCTGGAGGATGACGGAAGGCTGGTGATGCGCATGGCGCTGGCCGACCACACCCGCCGTGGCCGCATATCGCGCATTGGCGACCGCGCGGCCAACCTGATCGGCTGGATGCAGTTCAGGCCCCGCCACTATCCCGATGCCGACTCTTTGCGCGCATTGCTGCAACAATGCGGCCTGACCGTCAGCCTCACCCCGCTGTACGGCAACACCCCATTCAACAACTGGCTGCTGGTCGCCCGACGCGGTTGAGCCACGGTCAAGCCGTTTGCACCGATAATGGCGGCATTCCCTGCCGGCCCAACCGGGCCGGCGCAGCAACGAGATTCCCGTGAAGAAGACCTATAGCCTCGCCATCGAAGGCAAGCACCCCGACCGCCTGCTGGAAGCCAGCAAGCACGACATCCGCAAGTACACCAAGCGTGAGCGCGGCAAGACGCTGCCAGCCGGTGCCGATAGCTGGGGCTTTGACAGCAAGCTGGGCGTGGACGAAGCCTCTGCCGGGCCGGTGGGCTACGACGAGCTGTTCCGTGCCATTGATGCACTGGTGGCCGCTGGCAATACCCAGTTCTACGTGGAAGTGCTGAGCAAGCCGGTCAAGCGCAGCCCGCGCCCGGCGGCTGAAGCAGCTCCGGCCGCAGAGACCGATTTCGAAGATTGACCGCGCAGTGCCGAGCCACGCTCGGCAGAGGCCTTCCCGGCAAAGCCCAATGTAGTGCCGAGCCATGCTCGGCAGGAGCCTTCCCGGCAAAGCCCAATGTAGTGCCGAGCCACGCTCGGCAGAAGCCTTCCCGGCAAAGCCCAATGTAGTGCCGAGCCATGCTCGGCAGAGGCCTTCCCGGCAAAGCCCAATGTAGTGCCCGAGCCATGCTCGGCAGGAGCCTTCCCGGCAAAGCCCAATGTAGTGCCGAGCCA
>NZ_DAMBKV010000009.1:77666-126096 GCF_032066555.1 Stenotrophomonas sp. | reverse complement strand
CTCGGCAGAAGCCTTCCCGGCAAAGCCCAATGTAGTGCCGAGCCATGCTCGGCAGGGGCCTTGCCGACGCGACCCCGGTTGAATCCAGGGCTTCGCGGCTTACGCCGCTCCTACGGAGGCTTTACCGGGAAGGCCCCTGCCGAGCATGGCTCGGCACTACAGTTGACGCCTTCCCTCCCGGGTGCTGTCAGGACCCGGATTTTTCCGCAGCCGCAGCCCGCGCGCGATCTTTCTTGCTCGGCCGGCGGCCCTTGATACCGCCGTTGTCGTCGGCGACCACGCTGGCCAACGGCGCTGCCTGCGTAGGCTCAAAACCCTCAAGCACCTCGGTCTTGCTCTGCAGGCCATGGCGTTTGCAGATCAGGCGCCAATGCGCCATCGCCGCCGAATCGACGAAACTCAGCGCCAGCCCCTTTTCCCCTGCCCGTCCGGTGCGGCCGATACGGTGCAGGTAATCGGCTGGCGCACGCGGCAGGTCGTAGTTCACCACCACCGGCAAACGCGTGATATCGATACCGCGCGCGGCCAGGTCTGTAGCCACCAACACCCGCACCTCACCATCCTTGAAGTCCTGCAGCATGCGGAAGCGCCGCCCCTGCGAAAGCTCACCATGCAGCGCCTGCGCGTTGATGCCGGCCTTGCGCAGTTGTGCAGCCAGACGGTCACCGTCGCGGATGCTGCCGACAAAGACCAATACCTGTTGCCAGCGCGGATCTTCCAGCAAGGACAGCAACAACTCGGCACGTCGAGCGCTATCGACGTGGATGGCGCGCTGCTCGATCTCCGGCGCTGACTGCTGCCCGATTTCCAGCCGCTGCGGATCCTGCAGCCCCGCCGCAGCCAGGCTTTCGATATCCGCTGCGAACGTGGCCGAGAACAAGGCGGTCTGCCGCTTTACCGGCAATTCGGCCAGGATCTGCCGCAGCTCATCGCCGAAGCCCAGTTCCAGCAGACGGTCCGCCTCATCCAGTACCAGCAGTTGCACCTGCTTCAAGGACAGCGCGTTATGCGCCAGCAGATCCAACAGGCGCCCGGGGGTGGCCACGACGATGTCGGCACCACCGCGCAGCGACATCATCTGCGGATTGATCGACACGCCGCCCACCGCACAGACCAGGTGCGGCCGTCGCGGCAACTCGCGGCCCAAGGTGGCAAACACGTCGCTTACCTGCAGCGCCAGCTCGCGGGTCGGCACCAGGATCAACTGGGCCAGCACGCGCGGCTTGCGCGGCGTTGCCATGAAGAAACGCTGCAACGCCGGCAGCACGTAGGCGGCGGTCTTGCCTGAACCGGTCGGCGCCAGCGCCACCACATCGCGGCCCTTCAGCAGCAAGGGCACGGCCTGCTGCTGGATCGGCGTCGGCGCCAGGTAGCCGGCCTGCCGCAGGGCCTGCTGCAACGCTGGCAGCACATAGGGAGACAGGCCGAGTTGGGAGAAAGGCATGGTGCGGTTCCAGAACGCCGCCGGATGGCGGGAGGCGAGTCTACGCTGTTACCTGTGGCAGGCGGGCCACAAGGCCACGGGCCTGCAACTGCTGCAGCACGGCTTCGATGATGGCCAGGTTGTGGCCATGGGCGGCACCTTCATGCAGCAGGACGATGGCCCCAGGCCCGAGGTCCGGCGCAATCCGGGCGACAACGCCCTCCGGCGTGCAGTTGACCCCATCATATCCACGCGCACTCCAGCCTATCCGCGCCAGGCCGTGGCGCTTGAGCGCGGCCGCCACAAACGGGTTGGTCATGCCTACCACCGAGCGGTACCACCGCGGTGCTGCCCCGGCTATCGTGGTGAGCGCCTGCTGGCATTGGCCGATCTCAGCCGCCATCTGCACGGGGCCCAGCGCCCAGAAGCGCGCCTGCGGGTGCGAATAGCTGTGATTGCCGAGGTCATGCCCGCGCCGCAGCACCTCGTGCACCAGCTCCGGCCTGGCCAACGCACGCGCGCCCACCATGAAGAAGGTGGCCTTGGCGTCATGCCGGTCGAGCAGCTCCAGCACCGCCAGGGTCTCATCGGACGGGCCGTCATCGATGGTCAGCCACACGTCCCGGCCGGGCGCACGGCTGACGACCGGTGCATAGAAGCGGCTGTTGGGCAGGAAGATCGGCACGATGAACAGCGCGTGGCTGAGCAGCAGCAAGGGCAGGCCCCAGATCCAGCCCAACTGCCACCACAGCAGCGCAACCAGCAATTGCGAGACAAGCAGCCAGGGCAGCCAGCGCCAGGGGTGGACGGGAATGCGATGCAGGGTTTCCGGGGCAGTCATTCCCCATGATGCCATGCAGCGTAGAATCAGCTGGTCTACGACCACCTATACGAGTTCACGATGTCCCTGGACCCCGCCCTGCGTTCGCGCATTGAATCCATCCTCGGCGCCGACCGCGTCGTCCTGTTCATGAAGGGCCAGCCGACCATGCCGCAGTGCGGCTTCTCGGCCAAGGCTGTTGGCGCGCTGCAGGACCTGGGCGTGCAGTTCAACCACGTCAACGTGCTGGCCGACCAGGAGATCCGTGAAGGCATCAAGGCCTACGGCGACTGGCCGACCATTCCGCAGCTGTACGTGGACGGCGAGCTGATCGGCGGCAGCGACATCATCCTGCAGATGGCCAGCAGCGGTGAACTGAGCAGCCTGCTCGGCCTGGCCGCCCCGGACCGCACCCCGCCGTCGATCACCGTCACCCCGGCGGCGGTGGAAATGCTCAAGGGCGCACTGGCCGACGCCCCGGGCGCTGCGCTGCAGTTGAGCATCGATGCCAGCTTCCAGCCGAACTTCCAGCTGGCCCCGTTCGACGCCAACGCCATCGCCGCCGAATCCAACGGCCTGCGCGTGCAGTTCGATTCCGCCAGCGCGCGTCGCGCCGAAGGCATCACCATCGACTGGGTCGACGACATCCGCGGCCAGGGCCTGGCGATCAACAACCCGAACGCCCCCAAGCCGGTGCAGGACCTGGACGTGCGCAGCGCAGACGACCAGCTGCGTGCCGGCGCCATCACCGTGGTGGACGTGCGCCCGGCCGACGAACGCGCCATCGCCGCGATCAATGGCAAGTTCGAAACCTTCGACGGTGACAACCGCGCCAAGCTCGAGGCCCTGCCCAAGGACACCGCCCTGGCCTTCCTGTGCCACCGCGGCGGGCGCAGCGCGCAGGCGGCCGCGCAGTTCCTGGCACTGGGCTTCACCAATGTGTTCAACATCACCGGCGGCATCGATGCCTGGTCGGAGAACGTGGACAACAGCGTTCCGAAGTACTGATCGGAGCACGCCGCAGCAACAGGAAAAACGCCGGCATAGCCGGCGTTTTTCATGCCTGCACCATCCCCTGCATCGGCAGCTTGCAGCCTGCCTGGCGCATTGCAGGCGCAGGCCAGGCAGTCGCGCGGCAGGCTCGCCTTCGAACCACCCGGTGTGCCGGACGCAATCGTTCAGAACTGGATCGACCAACGTGCGCTGAGCGATGGGTCACGACTGGCACTGCCGTGCTGACCGCCGTAGTCCAACTCCAGCCGCTGCCGCGGACTCAGCCAGGCCGACAGCCCCAGCTCGGACGCAACGGTGCTTGCGTCCAGCGCCGCGCCCGTCACGCTGAAACGTCCCGTCTCCGCCCAACCCAGTTCTGCCACCTGCACTCGATCCCCGCTCACCCGCCGATAACCCAGGCCACCACGCAGCTGTAAACCACTCTGCGCCTGTCCTGCCGCTTTCAAGCCATAGGCGAAGCGCAGCCCAGCGGTGCCCAGCGTGCTGCGGGTGTTCTTCACCCGTCCCTGCAACGCGGCGACACCACCGTGTTCGTGGATGCCGGCCACGTCCACGCCCACCCGCGCCACCTGCAGATAGGGTTCCAACGCACGCCCGGCATCGCCCAGGCGGTAGCCAAACTCGATGAATGCCTGCCGTGTCCGTGCGTCATGGCGCGCCGCCAGGCGATCACTGAAACCGGCAAAGCTGACGCTGCGCGTACTCTCCACGTCGTGCCTGCTCACCGCCAGGCCCGTGCCCAGGCCCAGCCCACCCCATGTTCTGCCGGCATAGATGCCGGCGTGGCGGTTATCGATCTTCGCCTTGCTGGCGCGGCCTTGCGCCTGCTTGACGTCGCTATGCCCATTGCCCAGCAGTGCCCCCACCCTCCAGGCAGCAAGGTCGTGCTCCAGGCCCACCAGCACGCCATTGCTGTTGGCATCGGTACGTGCGGCGTTGAGACCGCCGTGCAGGGCACTGCTGCCGCCCAACACCTGCACCCAGGCCGCACTGCCGCCATCGCTGGCGTCAACCAGCGGCTGCGCCGCGCCCCTGCGCAATGCCGCATCGCGCAGATAGCGGCTGCTTTCCAACAAGGCGATCGGGGTGGCTGCGTACAGTTCACCCCCCAGTGCCTCCAGCGCGGCCCCCAACTGGGCGGGAAACAATTGCGTCAGTGGCTTTGGCAGCCCCTGTTCAATGGCGGCTGCATCAGCGAGCGCGGCCACCTGCAACTGGTTGGCCGTCACCGCTGCACTGACCAGGCTGGCGCCCCGTGCCACCTCGAGACGGGCGCCATCACTGGCATAGACCAGTGAAAACTGCAGGAAAGGCGAAAACGCACTGAAGTCCGTGCGCGCGAAACGTCCGATGACGCCGGCATCGGCATGCAGGAAGTTGAATTCCTCGCCCAGGTAGTACGTCCCGGGTTCGGGCAACGCAACCAAGGTGCCATCCAGGCGCGCCGTGCCGGTGACATGCAGCAGATCGCTGCGGCTACCGGGCGCGAGCTCGGCCAGCAACGACGCCGTCGCCGTCTGCTCGTAGTTGCCGTTGACGGTCAGCGTGCCGATGGAATTGCCCGGTGCGATCACACCTTCGACCCGGGTATCGCCCAGCTCACCGGTACCGGACAGTGCACCCTCGACGCCCACCTGCGTACTGCCGCCACGTTGCACGCCGTTGAATGACACAACGCCTCCCAGGACCGCCAGGTCAGCCCCCAGCAGCTGCGCCTTGCTGCTGATCCAGCTGCTGCCGCCAAGGTTGTGGAGTGCGGTCTCCTGCAGGATTCCATTCAGACGGAACTGGCCACCCTCCACCGTCACCGCATCCGTGAGGCGGTTCAGTCCATCCAGCTCCAATACACCGGCACGCACCACCGCGCCGTTGAAGCTGTTGTCACCACTCAGACGCAGCCAGCCAAGGCCGGATTTGCCCAGCTTGCCAGGCCCACCAATGTCGTTGCGCCAGTCATCCCAGGCGTCGCCCTCCCAGACCTTGGTGCCTCCCGCCTTCTGGTCCATCACGATGTTGGTATCCACCCGCAACTGCCCATAGCCGTCAACCGCCTTGGCCAGATTGACCAGGCCCCAACCATAGACTTCGTCCACGCCCGGTGCCCCCAGATCGGTGGCCGTGGTCAACAGCACGTCGCGCACCTGTGCGCTGTCCAGGTAAGGAAAGCGTTCGAACAGCAGGCCCAATGCACCGGTAACGTGAGGGGCCGCCATCGAGGTGCCGCTCATCGCCGCATAGTCATGGCTGGGGACCCTGTCCAACACGTCCAGCACTGCGTTGCCAGCCGCATCGATCAATAGATCCGCCTGCAACTCCGAATCCGGCCCGTATACGGTGGACACGATGTTGCTGCCTGGCGCGGCAAGGCACCAGTTGGCGGCGTAGCCGCAGCGATGCGATAGATTGTTCAGTTGCAGGTTCTGGTCAACATTCACCACCGCCAGCCAGTACGGCTCGACATCGTCGAACGCACGCGGCAGGCCTGCATGCACGTCGGGCAAGGGAGCTTGCTCCGGGCTTGGGTTGTAAGCGCTGGAGTTACCTGCTGCCCAGACCTGGATCAGGCCGCCGCTGCGCGAGCCCTGCGCGAACATATCCAGGTAATCGCGATACTCCTGATCGGCGAAAATCCCATCGACTTCCTGCAGACTCTGCGCCTCGTGGCTGAACCCCCAACTGTGGTTGAGTGCGCGCGCACCCTGCGCCTCCAGTTGGGCATAGAGCTGATTGAATACATCCGGGCCTGGCCCGATCCCCGCTACCGTGATGCCGGTCAAGTTGCTGGCCGGATCCACCGTGAGCATCGCCACACTGCCGAAGAACAGGCGCGCCACCGACAGGTTCGATGCGAACGCCACGCCGTGCATGCCCTTGCCATCGCGGTTGGCGGCAATGGTGCCTGCCACGTGCGTACCGTGGGTAACGAACTGCGGCCCTTCGAACAAGCCGTTCTGATGCAGGAACTCCAGCTGCGCCGGCGTGAATGCCGGATCGAGCAACAGATAGTCGATTGCAACCTGGTCGCCCTCACTACTGAAGCAGGCCGAGGGCCCAGACAACACTGTCGTGTTGCTGCACAGACTGCCATCGGCCAGCACGTCGGCCAGGTGCAGGCTGCGATTGTCCTTGCCGGCAAACTCGTCATGGTCCAGGCCGCTGCCGCTGTCAAACACGCCCAGACGCACGCCTTTGCCGGTCAGGCCACGTGCATAGGCGGCATCGGCGTTGATTGCCTGCAAGCCCCAATCGGCATTGAACTCATCGTTGCGCCACTGGGTGACATCGCTCGCATCCGCAGCAGATGCAGCAGGTACGCGGGCGGGCGCGTTGGATTCGTGTGCAGCCGCAGGCCCCTCCACAAAGGTGGATTGCACGGCACGCTGCCAGAGGTGCTGCTGCAGCGTGTCCGTTGACGACTGCGCGGCCGCGGTGGCGCTGACCACCAGGGTGGCGGCAATGGCCTTGGCCAGGAGATGCGGTACAAGCTGCCGTGCATGTGCCGCGTTGCTTCGCGTGATGGACATGATTCACTTCCTTGAGAGGACACAGCCGAGCCGGCGGAAACCACACGCGTGCTGCGTGCGCATCCGGATCGGACGTTCATCCTAGTCACGGAAAATGACTGCACATCGGCATCATGCGCGCTCAGCGCATGATGCTTTTTCATATGAGAAAGTCAGTGACGCTTGCAGTCACACGGCAAGTCAACGTCACAGGTCACGCGGCCGGCATTGCAGCTCCCCACGTCTGCGACCAACACACCGCCAGCTGTCGAAACGCTCAACCGGCAAACCCGCCCTCGGCGAGGAAATGCAGTTCCTCGGCGGTCGGGATGCGGCCGAGCACTGCGTTGCGGTGCGGGAAACGGCCGAAGCGGCGGATCACATCGCGGTGCACTTCCGCATACTTCAGGTACTCCAGATCACCGAGCACCTCGAACATCGCCACCGCCCGCTCCTGGTCCTGCGGGTCCTCGGAATGCTCGAACGGCAGATAGATGAAGGCACGCAGTTTGAGCGGCAGCTCACGGTCCAGGCCTTCCTCGATGGTGCGCATGGCGTAATGCCGGGCCAACCCATCGGTAGCATAGGAATGCGCGGTACCGCGGAAGCAGTTGCGCGGAAACTGGTCCAGCAGGATCTGCAGCGCGAGCGCGCCTTCGGCGTTTTCCAGCCAATCCTCGCAGGCGCGTCGGGCCGCTTGATAGTGCAGGTCGAGGAATCGCTCCCGGAACTGCGCATCAAACGCCTCGTTACGCTCAAACCAACGCTGCGGACCTGCCGCGCGCCAGAATTCAACCACCGAACTTGCCGTTTCCATTACTGACCCCTGGCTCACCACCTACCGTCAGGCGGTGACACTCCCCACCCATGCCGTCGCACCCGGGGAGCTCGCCGCAGTTGCTGGGGTGTAGCTTAATGGCCAGCCCCGCGCGAGGAAATGAGGAAATGGTGAAAAAAGATGCCATTTATTGCGAAGATGGCCGCAGAAACCATCTCTGCCTGCCGGAAATTGCGATAGGGTTCTGATCTTTCGAAACTGTTACGACCAGGGGGACACAAGCACATGCGTATTGGAATCGTGGTCGACTCGGCCTGTGACCTGCCCGCAGGTTACTTGCAGCGCAACAATATCGTGTTGCTCCCCATCACCGTACGCATCGGCGACACCCTGCTTCCCGACCACCGGGATGAGGAATCCACCTTGGCGTTCCTGCAAGGGCCGCTGAGTGAGCGCAGCGCCGAAGCCGAGACCATCCCCTACAGCGCCGAACAGATCCGCGAGCTGTTCCTGAGCCGCCTGGTCACCGATTTCGACCAGGTGTTCTGCATGACCATCACCCGTACCCGCAGTCCGCTCCATGACAACGCGGTGCAGGCCGGCTACAGCATCCTCAACGAGTACAAGCCCATTCGCCAGGCCGCCGGCTACAACTCGCCGTTCAGCCTGCGCGTCATCGACACCCAGAACCTGTTCGCCGCCCAGGCCGTGAGCGCGGTGGAAGCGGTGCGCCTGCGCGACAGTGGCGCTACCGTGCCGCAGATGCGCGAACGGCTGGAGCTGGTCGCCAGCAACGTGCACGGCTATATGGTCACCCGCGACCTGTACTACCTGCGTGCCCGCGCCCGCCACAAGGGCGACCGCAGTGTTGGCCTGCTGAGCGTCGCGCTCGGCAGCGCGCTGGACATCAAGCCGATCCTGCACGGCTACCGCGGCAACACCGAACCGGTCGCCAAGATCAAGGGCTTCGACAGCGCGGTGCAGGCGTTGTTCGATTTCGTCGGCAAACGTGTGGCGCATGGCCTGATGACCCCGGTGGTATGCATCAGCTACGGTGGCCCCCTGGACGAGCTGCGTGCGCTGCCCGGCTACCGGCAGCTGCGCGACAACTGCGACCAGCACGGCGTGACGCTGCTGGAAGCGGTGATGAGCCTGACCGGCATGGTCAATGTCGGCAAGGGCGCGGTCACCATCGGCTTCGCCGATGAACCCCATACCTTCGGCAACTGAGACTTGCACGCGATCTGTACACCATCGCCACGGCAGGCGCGCTAGTCTGACACTTCATCAAGGAGGTCCCCATGTCCGTGCACTACTCCATTTCGCTGCCCGACCCGGCCAAGGCGCGTGGCGCCGACCCACGCCTGTCGTTCACCGCCAGCGGTGCCGAAGCCTTTGCCGAGCAGTTGCAGGCAGCCCTGCGCACGCCAGAGCTGTTCGAGCGCTGGAAGGCTACCCAGGACGAACCCGATGACGTCGACCCGGGCCTGGGCGCCACCGATCCGCAGGCCACGGTGACCGGCCAGCAGGCCGACCTGCGCATCAACCTGGTCGCCAGCACCACCTTGTCCGGTGATCTGTTCAAGCAGCGCATGCGCTGGCTGGCCGGCAACCACTGGGAACTGCGCGATGTCCGCTGAGCCGTGAGTACCCCGGTTCTGCTTTCCTGGAGCGGCGGCAAGGATGCCGCCTGGGCACTGCATGCCCTGCATCAGCGCGATGACGTACAGGTGGTGGCACTGCTTACCACCCTGACCGAAGGCCATGCGCGCTCATCCATGCAGGGCGTGCGCCATGCCGTGCTGCAGGCCCAGGCCGAGGCGGCCGGCTTGCCGTTGCTGGAGGCCTGGATCCCCCAGGACTGCGACAACGCGCTGTACATGGCCGCGATGCGCGATGCCCTGCAGCGGGCCCAACAACGCTGGCCCGGCATTGCCAGCATTGCCTTCGGCGACCTGCTGCTGGCCGATATCCGCCAATGGCGCGAACAGCAGTACGCCGCGCTTGGTTGGCAGACCCTGTTCCCCCTGTTCGGCCGCGATACCGCAACGTTGGCCCGACAGATGGTCGATGCAGGACTGCAGGCACAGCTGTGCTGCGTGGACAGCCAGCAACTGGATGCAGGTTTCGCCGGCCATGCCTTTGACCACGGCCTGCTGGACGCCCTACCCGCCGATGTCGACCCTTGCGGCGAGAACGGCGAATTCCACACCTGCGTCAGCGCCGGGCCGATGTTCCGTACCCCGTTGCGTCTGCAGCAAGGCCAGACCGTGCTGCGCGAGAATCGCTACGCCTATACCGATTTCATCACCCCGGCAGTGGCGGCGTAAGCCGCAGGGCCAGCGCAGCCTCAACCGCGGGCAGGTGCTGCGTATGCAGAGACCACGCTGCCGCGATGCCTCGCTGCTTACGCCGCACCTATCGGAGGCGGTATATGGGCCGGTTGCGGCGTCTGCACGGTTCCCATGCAGACGCGATTGCGGCCAGCATGCTTGGCCGCATACAACGCAGTATCGGCCTCGGCCAGCAGCTGCCGCATGTCCCGCATGCTGGACGGCTGCACGAAGGCCACCCCGATGCTGATGCTGACCGGCCCCTCCGGCAGTGCCAAACCGGCCACCGCCAATCGCAGGGTTTCGGCAAGGGCCGCTACATCGCCCAGCGCAGCCTCGGGCACGATCACCGCGAACTCCTCGCCGCCATAGCGCGCCAGGCAATCACCCGCGCGCCGTACATTCGCCTGCAGGCGGGCCGCCACGGCCTGCAGGCAGCGGTCACCGGCGGGGTGGCCATGGGCATCGTTGAACGCCTTGAAATGGTCGATATCCACCAGCAACAGACCCAGTCCACCGCCACTGCGGCACGCCCGGCTCCACTCACTCTGCAACACCGCATCGAACTGCCGGCGGTTGGCCACGCCGGTCAGCCCGTCCTGCCTTGCCAACTGGTCCAAGGCCGCCTGGCGCTCCAGCAGACCGATCTGCAACAGCATGCTGCGCAGACCAAACCCCAGCGTGGCCACCACGAAGCCGGCCACTGCCAGCGCGCGGGCATGGTCGACCACCAGGGTGCCAATCACCAGCAGCAACAAGGGCAGGATCATCGGCCCGCCCGCCTGCACAAGGCGGGACAAGCGAGGGCTGGGCGCAAAGCTCGAAACGCGCACGGGCTTCACCGCCAACCAGCCCAGTATCAGAAAGGGCAGATCGATCAGCAGGTCGTTGTATGCGCCGAACGAATCTTCCGAAGAAAAATGATTGATGTAGCCCGCCGCCAGCAGGTAGCCCACGGCATACAAGGCCAAAGCCCGGAACAGGCCGCGCCACTCCGTCGTGTCCGCGGCCAGCCACCGCACGATGGCAAAGCCGGCGATGCACAGGTTCTGGATATCGAACATGTAGCGCATGTTGTCCAGCGCGGCATCGTCGACATCGACACGGTCGGCAAAGAATCCGGTATGCACGAAAAACAATACGCCCAGCAATCCCGCCATGATCGCGTCGATCAGACTGATGCTTGGGCGCTCGGAGCGCGCGCGGGCAAGAACGAACACCAATGGCACGGCATACAGCACGTACAACAACATGCTGGCACGCGGCGTGAGGTCTGTGCGGCCCGCTGCCAGCGCATCGACCAGGTTCAAGGCCATGCCGCCCGCCCACAGCAGCATCGCCACTGCGATCGCGCACCACCCCAAGGCGGCGGCATCCCGCCGGGCACGCCACAGGCAGCAGCCGGCGGCCAGCAACGGCGCCGCGATCAAAAAGCCGAAAGAGCCCGTGCCGGCGGTACCTGCCCCTGCAGCGAGTACCAGTCCATGACAGACCACGAACAGCAGGAACAGCAGCAGCGGCATGCATCCCCCGTCGAACAGGTCATTGCCTGCACGATAACCCGGCCACGACGCCGGCAACGTGACCCAGACCCCGCCACGGCATCACCGCCCCAAGCCTACGCAACCCGTCCGTAGTGCCGAGCCATGCTCGGCAGGGGCCTTACCAGCCCCTTCGCTGCGCGAAAGGAAGGGAGCACGCCGTAGTGCCGAGCCATGCTCGGCAGCGGCGTTACCGGCAGAACCTCAGCCGAGCATGGCTCGGCTCTACCAGAAACGGCTCAGCGCATCGCTTTGGCGTGATGGGCGATATGTTCGCCGATGAAGCTGCTGATGAAGTAGTAGCTGTGGTCATACCCCGGCTGCATGCGCAGCTGCAACGGATGCCCTGCGGCGTCACACGCCGCCTGCAGCAGCTGCGGCCGCAGCTGGTTCTCCAGGAATTCATCCGCACCGCCCTGGTCAACCAGCAAGGGCAGCTTTTCCTGCGCCCGCGCCACCAGCTCACTGGCGTCATGGGCTTTCCAGGCGTCGCGGTCTTCGCCCAGATAGGCGGCGAAGGCCTTCTGCCCCCACGGCACCTGCGACGGTGCCACGATCGGCGAGAACGCCGACACACTGCGATAGCGGCCCGGATTCTTCAGCGCGATGGTCAGCGCGCCATGCCCCCCCATCGAATGCCCGCTGATGGCGCGCACGTCGCTGGCGGCCACGTTGGCTTCCACCCACCTCGGCAACTCATCGACGATGTAGTCATACATGCGGTAATGCGCAGCCCACGGTGCGCGGGTGGCATTGAGATAGAAGCCCGCACCCTTGCCCAGATCGTATCCCTCGGCATCGGCGACGCTGTCACCGCGCGGGCTGGTGTCCGGCGCCACCAGGATGATGCCGTGCTCGGCCGCATAACGCTGCGCCCCGGCCTTGGTGATGAAGTTCTGCTCGGTGCAGGTGAGCCCGCTCAGCCAGTACAGCACCGGGCACGGACCGTGCGCGGCCTGCGGCGGCAGGTATACGCCTACCGTCATTTCACACCCCAACACTTTGGATTCGTGCCGGTACACGTCCTGCCAGCCGCCGAAGCAGGCGCGGTGTTCTAGTCGTTGCATGGTTTGGAATCCTTGGTTGCTGGGTTGCTGGGTTGCTGGATCTAGTGCGACTGATGGAGTGCGAGCTTCGCGGCTTACACCGCTCCCACAAACCAGCCTCAGTAGTGGATGACCGAGCGGATCGACTTGCCTTCATGCATCAGCTCGAAGGCTTCGTTGATCTTGTCCAGTTCCATCGTGTGGGTGACGAACGGCGCCAGTTCGATGTCACCCTTCATCGCGTCTTCGACCATGCCCGGCAGCTGGCTGCGGCCCTTCACGCCGCCGAATGCGGTACCCATCCACTTGCGGCCGGTCACCAGCTGGAACGGACGGGTGGAGATTTCCTGGCCGGCACCGGCGACACCGATGATCACGCTCTGGCCCCAACCACGGTGTGCGCATTCCAGCGCCGCACGCATCACATGGGTGTTGCCGATGCACTCGAAGCTGTGGTCAACACCCCAACCGGTCATTTCGACGACGACCTGCTGGATCGGCTTGTCGTGATCCTTCGGATTGACGCAGTCGGTGGCACCAAACTGCTTGGCCAGTTCGAACTTGGACGGGTTGGTGTCGATGGCGATGATGCGGCCGGCCTTGGCTTGGCGCGCGCCCTGGATCACCGCCAGGCCAATACCACCCAACCCGAACACGGCCACGCTGTCGCCTTCGGCCACCTTGGCGGTGTTGTGCACCGCGCCGATGCCGGTGGTGACGCCGCAGCCCAGCAGGCAGACATGCTCCGGGTTGGCTTCCGGGTTGACCTTGGCCAGCGACACTTCGGCCACCACGGTGTACTCGGAGAACGTGGAGCAACCCATGTAGTGGTAGATCGGCTCGCCGTTATAGGAGAAGCGGCTGGTGCCGTCCGGCATCACGCCCTTGCCCTGGGTGGCGCGCACCGAGGTGCACAGATTGGTCTTGCCGCTCTTGCAGAACAGGCACTCGCCGCACTCGGCGGTATATAGCGGAATGACGTGATCGCCCGGCTTCACCGAGGTAACGCCCTCGCCCACCTCGACCACGATGCCGGCGCCTTCATGGCCGAGCACGCAGGGGAACAGGCCTTCCGGGTCATCACCGGACAGGGTGAAGGCATCGGTATGGCAGACACCGGTATGGGTGATCTTGACCAGCACCTCGCCGGCCTTCGGCGGTGCGACGTCGATCTCGACGATCTGCAAGGGCTGGCCCGGACCAAAGGCAACGGCGGCACGTGATTTCATGGTTGTTCTCCTGCGGGAATGGCGAAGGACAGCGCAGTGCGCCGCCCGGGATTATTTGAGATAGGAACGGATCAGGCTGGACATCTCGGCAACACGCGCGGCCCGCTGCGCGTCCGAGCGCGCCGGCTGGCCAAACTCCTCGCGCAGGTGCGCCTCCATCACCTCCGACATCAGCCCGTTGACCGCCCCGCGGATGGCTGCGATCTGCTGCAGCACCGGGTTGCAGTCCGCGCCGGCTTCCAATGCGCGCTCCAGCGCATCGCACTGGCCGCGGATGCGCTTGACCCGGGCCAGGACCTTCTTTTTCTCTTCGGGCGAGTGCGGCATGGCGGCCCCAATATCCTGTACTGGGGGATAGTATATTTACGGAGCCAGCGGATTGCCATCGCCCAACTTGCAGACTCGGGAAAAGCCCTGCAGCTGGCTGCGGCCAGCGCTTGCCGCTAGCCCCGCGTCAGCCCGCGAAGCAGCAGATCCAGGGCAGCGGTGGACTTGCGCAGGCGCGCATCACCATCAGCGCCTTCGGCTATCCAGAAAGCAGCCTCGGCCAGGCTGCCATAGATCATTGACGCCAGGGCCTGGGCATCCACCTCTGCAATCAATCCCTGGCGAGCAAGTTCCTCGATCACGCGCTGCATCGAATCCACGCAATGCCGCTGCGAATCCAGGGTGGCGCCGCCGAGCACCGCACGTGCGTCGCGCAGGACGATGCGTTGGACCTCCGGTTCCAGCGCCATGTCCAGATAGGCCCGGCAGCGTTGCTGGAAGCCCTGCCAGGGATCGGTGGCGGCATCACTGATGGCCTGCAGCCGCGCGTCGGTCTCTGCATCGATCTGCTCGACCACCGCCGCCAGCAAGCCCTGCTTGTCACCAAAGTGGTGATACAGCGCGCCGCGGGTCAGGCCTGCCTGGGCAGTCAGCTCATCCATCGAGGTATTCGCATACCCGCTGTCGGCAAACATGCGACGGGCAGTAGCCAATAGCGAGGCACGGGTGGCCTCCATTTCAACGCGGGTGCGACGGACCAAAGTGATCTCCTTTCATACGATGCGTATGTTTATTTACATTCACGGCGTATGTATATAGTCTTTTACGTACACCTCGTATGTATTGTTACGGCGCGCACTTTCACAAGCAAGCCGCAGTTCCTGGAGCCCCCATGGTCAGCGCCTACCGCACACTCTTCTCCGTTCCCGGCGCCATCGCCTTCACCCTGGCCGGCCTGTTGGCGCGATTGCCGCTACCCATGACCGGCATTGGCATCATCACCCTGCTGGCCCAGCTGCGCGGCAGCTATGCCCTGGCGGGCGCGGTATCGGCCACCTTCGTCCTGAGCTATGCGCTGGCATCGCCGCGGATCTCGCGTTGGGTAGACCGCCATGGCCAGGCAAAGGTTTTGCCGTTGGCGGCCACCGCCAGCGTCGCGGGCATGTTGCTGCTGCTCCTTGCCAGCCACTGGCAGGCACCGGACTGGCTGCTTTTCACGGGTGCCGCGCTGGCCGGCTGCATGCCGAGCATGTCGGCAATGCTCAGGGCGCGCTGGACCGTCATCTACCGCGGGCAGGCACCGCTGCAGACGGCTTACTCGCTGGAAACCGTCTTCGACGAGCTCGGCTTCATCGCCGGCCCGCCCTTGGCCGTGGGGCTATCCGTTGCCTTGTTTCCACAGGCCGGCCTGCTGTGTGCCGCGCTGCTGCTGGCCTTGGGTACCGGCATGCTTGCGCTGCAGCGGGCAACCCAACCACAGCCCGATCCGGAGGCCACAAACAGCGCTGGCCGATCGGTGATCGCGGCGACGGATGTGCGACTGCTTGCCGTGCTGATGGTGGCAATGGGTGTGATCGTCGGCAGCATCGACATCACCAGCGTCGCCTTTGCCGAACAACACGGCCAGCCTTTTGCCGCCAGCATCGTGCTGTCGGCCTACGCCGTGGGCTCCTGCGCGGCAGGCCTGGTGTTTGGCGTGCTGAAACTGACCACACCGTTGCAACGCCTGCTGCTGTGGTGCGGCACCGCGACGGCACTGTGCACGCTGCCGTTGCTGCTGGTGACCAGCCTGCCTGCGCTTGCAGCAAGCGTGCTGCTGGCCGGCACCTTCTTCGCCCCCACGATGATCGTGGTCATGTCGTTGATCGAGCGCAGCGTGCCGCCACGGCAGCTGACCGAAGGCATCACCTGGCTGCTGGCCGGATTGAACGTTGGCGTGGCACTCGGCGCCGCAGCCACCGGACAGCGGGTGGACGCGGCCGGTGCCGGTGCGGGCTTCGCCGTGAGTGTGGTTGCCGGGGCCGCGGTGCTGCTGTTGTCGATCTGCGCTGCCCGCCGCCTGCGTCCCCGCCTGTTGCAACCCAGCAACGCCTGCTGACACCCAATACTCTCCCGGACCGGAACAGACCGTGCAAACACCATCCTCCCCGGCAGCCGCCGCGAATCATCCGTGGCTGGCAGTGCTGGCCGTCGCGCTGGCGACCTTCTCCGTGGTAACCACCGAAATGCTGCCGGTCGGCCTGCTTACCCCCATCGCCCACGACCTTGGCATATCCAGCGGCAGCGCCGGCCTGCTGATTTCCGTGCCAGCACTGCTGGCGGCAGTATTTGCGCCGCTGGTGGTTATCGCCGCTGGCGGCATCAACCGGCGCAGGATCCTGTGCGGCTTGCTGATCCTGCTTGTAGCAGCCAACTCGGCATCGGCGCTGGCGCCGAACATGCACTGGATGCTCGCTGCCAGGCTGCTGGTTGGTGTCTGCATGGGCGGGATCTGGGCGATTGCAGGCGGACTGGCGACACGCCTGGTCCTCCCACAGCGCGTGGGACTCGCCACCGCCATCATCTTCGGTGGCGTCGCGGCCGCCTCGGTGTTGGGCGTGCCGCTGGCTGCATGGACTGGCGAACTGCTCGGATGGCGTCAGGCATTCGCCGGCATGGCATTGCTGAGCGCGCTTGTCTTGTTGCTCCACCTTGCAGTGATTCCCTCGCTACCCGCGGTGGCATCGGTGCAGCTGCGCCACTTCGCCGAACAACTGGGCAGCCGCCGCGTACAGCTCGGGCTCGGCGTGACGCTGCTGCTGGTAACAGGACATTTCGCGGCATTCACGTTCATCCGGCCACTGCTGGAGTCGGTCTCCGGCGTGGGGGCTTCCTGGATCGGCGGGCTGCTGCTGGGCTATGGAACCGCCGGCATAGCCGGCAATTTCCTGGTCGGGCTGGTCGCCCCCCGCCATGTCACCGCCACCGTGATGGCCATTGCAGCCGGCCTCCTGGCCACGGCACTGCTGTTTCTTTGCATCGGCCATGCCCCGCTCAACGGAAGCATCCTGCTCTTGCTCTGGGGTCTGGCCTACGGCGGGGTATCGGTTGGACTCATGACCTGGATGATGCAGGCCGCGCCGAATGCGATAGAAGCAAACAGCGCCCTGTATGTGGGCGCATTCAATGTCGCCATCGCAGTGGGCGCATGGGCAGGCGGCCGATTGTTGGACCAGCTTGGCCCTGCAGGAAACCTCTGGGCCACAGCGGTGCTTTCGATGGCCGCACTGCTGTGCTGCATCGCTGCATTGGCTCCCGGACGCCACCGCTGATGCAGATAACCCGCGCCGGTCGACAGCCCCCCCGTCCTGAACCACCAACCCTGTCGAAAGGATCGAGGAAACAAGGAACAGACGGCTGAACTTCGACGCCCACGGGCACATGACTTCCGGCAGGGATGCATGGTGTTATACCTAACTATAGTATCAACACACTGAGCGGAGCGGTTCGCAGGTCGTCGCAGAGCCGTCCGCGTGTTCCTGCAAGCATCTGCACCAGCGTCCAAGGGGAGCAAATGAGTACAAACAGCATCAAGGTGTGGGCCATGGCAGCCTTGCTGATGGCTGCCTCCAACATCGCCCACGCCGGCGAGATATTGGTGGACCGCGGCGCCTACAGGCTGAGCGCCGAGCAGTCCGGAGCCGGACCGGTCACGGTGGTCTTCGAGTCGGGCTTCGGCCAGGCCAAGGACACATGGAAGGACGTGATCGCTGCGCTCGGCCCCGACTACCGCAGCATCAGCTATTCACGCGCGGGGCTTGGCAACTCGGGCAGCGATGGCAAGCCCAAGGACATCGACGCTCACCTCGTTGACCTCGGTGCCGTGATCAGTGACCTCGCCGGTGGACAGAAGGTCGTGCTGGTCGGCCACTCGTATGGTGGACTGCTGGCCACCGAGTTCGCACGCCGCCATCCGCAACAACTGCAGGCGCTGGTCCTCGTCGACCCGGCCACCCTGGGCCAGCGACACGCGTTCAAGCAGGCCGATGCAGCACGCGTACTGGCCGATGATGCCGCTCTGCTGGGCATGCTGCCGCCGCCCATGGCCGCCGACTATCGGGCATTGATCACCCAACTGGATGCGCCTGGCGCGCGCACGCCCAGCGCCATGCCGGACCTTCCGGTCGCGCTGCTCACCGCCACGCAGGTCGCCGCCGAACCCTTCGTTTTCGAGGAAACAGCTGCCGGCAAAGCGCTGTGGAAGGCGCAGCACGCCGCATTGTTCAGCGCCTTCGACCGTGGCTTCCAGCGCTACTTCGTCAGCGGCCACAACATCCACCGCGAGAACCCGGCAGCGGTTGCCGATGCGATCAGGGACATTGCAGGCAGGCGTTGAACTGCCTGCTCCTTGGCACGGCAGCCGGCACAACGTGAAGCCCGGGCAACATCTCACCATCACCGTCATGCACCCGATACTGATCCCAGTACCGCGTCGCCATCGCCTTTGATTGAACAGACCCGAACGAGATGAAGAGATTGGCTGCCTTGTTGATGCTTCTTCCGGCCTTGGCGCTCCCGCTATCGGCGCATTCGGAACCTCATCCGTCACAAGCAGTGCATGCGGAAGTGCATGCAGAAAGGCTTGATGACTTCATCAACCATGTCGAGGACAGCAATGGCGGCATTGGCAGCCTGTCCATCTTCAAGGACGGCCGCGAGGTCTATGCCAGAAGCTTCGGGCAACCGAACCTGCCTGGTGTTGCTTACGACGAGAGCAGCAAGTATCAAATCGCATCCGTAACCAAGATGGTCACAGCGATCCTGGCCTTCAAGCTGATCGAAGACGGCCGTCTGAGGCTGGATGACAGACTGTCCAGCTTTTTCCCGGACATGCCTTCCTCACATCGGATAAGCATCGGCAACCTGCTGGAGCACACCAGCGGTCTTGGCAACTTCGCGATCAGGAATGGTCAGGTATGGGTAGTTGATCCGCTAAGCCAGGATGACATCCTGCAGGAAATACGAACCCAGGGTGCTGCATTCGAACCTGGTGAACGCGTTGCCTACTCCAACTCCGCCTACTTCCTCCTGCGGATGATCATCGAGCGGGTAGATGGGCGCGACTACCACGATATCGTCGCGCAGGAAATCGCAGCGCCTCTTGGCCTGCGCAACTTCGCTTCCACGCGTTCCCACCCCGGCAACACCTTCAAGTCCTATGCATTCGCCGGGCAATGGCGGCAGATCAAGGATATCGAGTACACCAACGTGATCGGCGTGGGTGACATCGCAGCCACCACACACGACCTGAATGTACTGATCACCGCGCTGTTCGAGCACAAGCTGCTGCACACGGAGACTGTGGAGCAGATGCAGCCGCGACCGGGTGGCAGCGGCTGGGGGCGAGGACTGGCTGAGTTCACGTACGACGAGAATCATTTTTTTGGTCACGGTGGTGACGTGCTGGGCTCGCACGCGCGCGTCATTTACAACCCGGCGGATGACGTGGCGATCGCGTACGCCACCAACGGCGAGCGCATTCCTACCAACGAATTCCTGCGCACGATCGTGGAGATCGTCTATGGACGCAACGTTGCGCCACCGGCGTTCAAGTAGTTGCATGACTGCGGCCAGAGCCAGACTTCAGGAAAGCCCGACTCTGACGCCGACTCAGGTCCTGCTTACAGTGCCGAGCGGTCAGTGACGAACACCGGCAGCGGTACATCCAGCACGTCCGCACTCAGCCCCCGCCCCGCCAGGAAACCGGCGATGTTGTCGGCGATGGCGGGATTGCCCAGCCACATCTCATTGTCGTGGCTCGCGCCGCGCACCAGCAGCTCCTTGCCTTGGCTGAAGCCGGGAAGCAGCGCCTGGGCGTTGGCATGCGGGGTGCGGCCATCGAGCGTGCCGCTGATGAACAACACCGGCACGTCACTGCGCAGTGGCGCACGGAAGGCGTCTCCCAGATCCAGCATGCCCAGCCCATCGGCAACTTCCGGGAACGGGAAGTTCAAGGCGTCGCCGAGCAGACTCTGCCGTGCCTGCGCCGCCGCCAGTGCGCGCCGCTGTGGACTCTGCCCGGAAGCCACATCCATTGCCGTTGGCATGGCGCGCCAGCCGCCCAGGCCCTCGCGCACCATCAGGGCGATCGCACCGAGCAGGTCGTAGTTGCCGGCCTCGGCCTCACGTAGCGCCAATGGCAGCACGCGCTGGGTGGAGCGGCGACCAAGCGCGATCGCTATCGCCATCTGTGCGTCGAACTCACCAATCGTCACCTTGCGGCCGTCATGCATCGGGCTGCTGCCCTGCCCCGGCTGCTGCCGCAGCTTGGCCAACACCCGCTGCGCCGATCCCTGCAGATCCTCGAAGCCATCCTTTCGGGCGATGACCGCCAGCTCGGCTAGCAATGCGTCGGCAGCCAGCGGTAGCTTGATCGTATCGTCCGGACCTTCGCTGCCCATCAACACCACGCGCTCAAGGCTGCCCGGATGCCGACGCACCGTGGCCAGGGCCAGATGCGTGCCGTAGCTCATGCCCCACAGGCTCAGCTTGGGCAATGCCATCGCCTTGCGCAGGTACTCGATATCGTCGGCGCTCTCGGCGGTGGTGTAGGCGCCCATATCAACCCCGGCGTCCTTCCAGAACCCAAGGCAGCTGACCAGTGCCGCCTTCACTCCGACCAAAGCCGCGTCACGCTGCAACGGCTGGGCGTCGTCGAACTTCTGCTCGTGCGGACACTCCGGCGGCATTTCGGAGAAGTCGGTGCCGCGCTGATCAAGCAGCAGCACATCGGTCTCGCGGCGAACCCGGTCGAATACCGGCCAGCGCGGGCCCAGTGCGGTGCCGAAGCCAGAGCCACCCGGGCCGCCGGCCAGATAGACCACCGGGGCACTGCGGCCATCGCCACCGGTCGCCGGCAAGCGCACCACACGCAGGCGGATGCGCGGCCCGTTCGGCTCACTGTGGCGACGCGGAACGTCGAGGAAGGCCTCTTCGCTGGCGATGGTGCCATTGCTCCTGGTCTGCATCGCATAGGGTGCGAACACCAGCGGCGCAACCGAGTCCTTGGCCAGCGCCGGCGAAGCGCAGGCCAGGGTCAGGCAGAGCACCAACAGGCGAGCGGCACGTCCCGGCTTGCCCTTGCCGGTCGCAACCGCCCCACCAACGCCGGGTTGATGCGCAGCGACAAGCGATGCGGTGGAAGAAGCCGCCGAGAACTGCAGGCAAGGATGACGGGCAGTGGAAACAGACGAAGGGTTGATGGACATGGCGGGCTCCTATCGGGAGGGAAGGTAGGTGTTGCCGTGGCCTCTGCAACCCGGAGAAAGCTCCCGTCGCCTTTGCCACGGAGCCAGCATCCCTCCCCCAACGGCGCCTGCGGGGCGCGCGTCCGCCGAACGGCTCCAACTCACCGCCCAGCGTCTCCGCGCAGCCGATACG
The DNA here is from genome assembly GCF_032066555.1 of Stenotrophomonas sp. GTDB lineage: Bacteria > Pseudomonadota > Gammaproteobacteria > Xanthomonadales > Xanthomonadaceae > Stenotrophomonas. Next base: position 104,723 of record NZ_DAMBKV010000009.1, on the reverse strand, counting down.
ATAGGCCCATGCCGATCCTACGAATCCTGAGCGTACTGGCCGTGCTGGTCTTCGCGGTCGCCGCGTGGCTGGCTGTGCTGCTGCGCGACGTCAACAGCGTGCAAGTACTGAGCGGAGAGATGGCACCCGCCAGCGTGACCTCCGCGGGTAGCTTGCCGACCTCGCCGCCCGCCGACATCCATTGGCAGCCCATCGATCAACAAACGCTGGCCAGCTGGCGCGGCCCGTACTGGCTGCGCTGGCAATCGCCCGCGTCCACCCAGCCGGACGATGCTGGCCGCGCCCTGCGCCTGTCACTACGTGGCGCCAGCCAGCTGTACTGGAACGGCCAACCGATGCTGAGCAACGGTGTCGTCGGCATCAGCGCCGAGCAGGAGCAGCCCGGCCTGGTCGACATTACCCGCGTACTGCCGCCTTCCTCGCCCACGGGCAGCGACGAACTGCTGGTGCTCGCGTCCAGCCACCACCAGCAGTTCGGCCTGTACAGCGCCGATGCCCTGGTAGCAGTGGCGCCGGCCGTGGTGTTGTACCAGCGCATGGTTCTGCCTTGGCTGATCGCCGCCCTCGCCACCGGTGCACTCGCAGCAGCCTGTCTGTACTTCCTTGCGCTGCAGCGCGGCCGGCCGCAGATGCCGGGCGGGCAACTGTTGCTCGCGCTGTGCGCGGTCGGGATTGCATTGCCGGTGATCGAAGGCTGGCGACCATTGCTCGGCTATCTCTATCCGTGGCACGGCCTGCGCCTGTATGCGCTGCTGGCCTTGCACGTGGCAGCGGCCATGCTGCTGCCTGCCTATCTTGCGCGGCGCTACGGCGTTGCCATGCCCAAGGGGCTGGGCATCGCTTACGCGACCGCGCTGGTGTTGGCCGCCGTGCTGCTGCCCAGCTTCGATATCCGCTCGGCGATGGCACTGCTGCTGAGCCTGCTGGCCTCGTCTGCGTTGCTGCTGCGGGCCAAAGGTGAACGCGAAGAACGCTGGCCGATCCTGGCCCTGCTGGTCGCCGGCGTACTGGCCTTGTTGTTTGCCCCCGGGGCCTTCCTCGATGGCCCCTACTTCCTGCTGCTAGCGGTGCTGGTGGGTTTCCTGCTGCTCTGCCATGCGGCGCAGGTTCGAGCCTTGGATATGCACAACGCACGCCTGCGCGAAGAACGTGCCAGCCTGTCGCTGCAGTTGCTGCAGCGTGGCATCCAGCCGCACTGGCTGATGAATACCCTCACCTGCCTGCAGGAACTGATCGAACAGGCTCCGACCAAGGCCAGCCGCCTGGTCGAGTCACTGGCCGAACAGTTCGACCGTTTGCGCGAGAGCAGCAGTCGCCAGAGCGTTCCATTGAGTGAAGAGCTGGCCCTGTGCCGCAACCATCTGGACATCGTTGGCCAGGCCCTGGACCAACCGATGACGCTGGAGGTGGACGCCGACGACCTGCAACTCTCGCTGCCGCCCGGCGTGCTGCATGCGCAGGTGGAGAACGCGCTGACCCATGCCGGCGCGGTCGCCTGTGCGCAACGACCGTTCCGCCTGCGCGTGCAGCGCGACAAGCAACACTGGGTGCTGGAACTGCGCAGTGCACGTGGCTCCGCTCCGCACCGAGGCCAGGGCACCGGAACCCGTTACATCGAGGCCAGCCTGGCCGCCTCCCACCCCAACCGCTGGCATTACAGCCAAGGCGCCGATGGCGCCGACTGGTGCAGTCGGATCGAACTCACATGCGCATATTGATCGTCGAGGATGAGCCGTTGGTCCGCCAGCGCCTGTTGCGCCTGTGCGCTGAACTGGCCGGCACGCGTGCCCGCTTCGATGCGGTCGCCGACCTCGATGCCGCCGGCGACCGGTTGCAGCGCAGCGTCTACGACGGCCTGCTGCTGGACCTCAACCTCGGCGGTGAGGACGGCTTTGAGCTGCTGCGCAGCGCGGTGGCTGGCCGTTACCACTGCGTGGTTGTATCCGCCCATCGCGAGCGCGCCCTGCAGGCCTTCGAGCACGGCGTGCTGGACTTCGTACCCAAGCCGTTCTCGCGTGAGCGCCTGGGCCAGGCACTGGAGCGCCTGCTGGATGTAGGCCGCTACAGCTCAGGCCGCGCACGTTACCTGGGCATCTGGCGCGCGCAGGGCACGGCCCTGGTCGAACTGGCCGATGTGCAGTGGATCCGGGCCGACGGCGACTACAGCGAGCTGCGCATGCGCGACGGTCGCAGTGAGCTGCACGACAAGTCACTGGCGGGCCTGAGCGCGGTATTGCCGCCGGACTTCGTCCGTTGTCACCGCTCCTACCTGGTCAACCTGCGCCACATCAGCACCCTGCATTCGGGTAGCGGCAGCCGCTATTGGCTGGTGCTCACTGGCGGTGCGGAGCTGCCGGTGGGCCGCGCCCATGTGGCCGGCCTGCGACAGGCACTCGCGCTTGAGTGAACCAGCCGCCGCATGGAAGTGCGCAGACGCCGTAGCCCGGGTAAGCGCAACGCACCCGGGAACTTGCAGAGCGGTGCGAAGTCGCGTGCCCATACAAGCATTGCAATAAGCACATCAACGCCCTATCTGACTCAACGATTCCCCGGGTGCGCTGCGCTTACCCGGGCTACGTGGTTACGCTGAAGATCTCAGGCGGTTCGTCTGCCGATGGAATCTGCGGCGCCTGCTCAAGGGCGCTGGGGAGTGGAACGCGCCTTGCTCAAGGCATCCTCAAAACTCTCCTTGTGCGCGTCCACCAGCCGGGCGAGCAGGTCAGGGTCCACAAATGCATCCTCGTCGCCATCGGCACGTTGCGCCTGCCGCTCCAGGATGCCGGTGGTGTCGGGATGACCGCTCAGGACGATGTCCGCCTGCATCGCGCCAAGCTTTGCAAACGTCGCGCGGAAATCCTCGGCGATAGTCGGGTAGCTCCGGTTCCCAATCAGCGTATTGCCGGCGACGGTAATGCTGCACAGGAACAACACCTCGCGCGACGTGCCGCGGTCGTTCACGGTCATGCTCCAGCTGGTGCAACCGGCGGTGTGCCCGGGCGTAAGATGCGCCGTCAGCTCGACGTCACCAAGCCGGAGCTTCTGCCCATCGCTGACGACCTCATCCAGCTTGATCGGATCGAAGGGCTGGATGCCGTAGTTGTTGTCGCCCTGGTTCCTGCCGTTCTCAAGCGCCCAACGGTCGCCAGCGCTGGCAGCATAACGTGCACCGGTGTCGCGCTTGAGTGCTGCCATCGCACCGACATGATCCGCATGGGCATGGCTGCTGAGCAACAGCCGCACATCATGCAGCGGCACACCCAGGCTTTCGATGTTGCGCTCGATCTGATCCGCATTGGCAGCAAGCGGAGCATCCAGCAGGATCGCCCCCTGCTCCGACACGATCAGGTAGGCCGCCAGTCCCTCGCTGCCTACGTAGTAGATGTTGTCGACGATATGAAATGGTTTGATCGGTGTCGTCCAGTCCGCGGGCGGTCCAGCCCACGCCGCCGCCGACGCCGCTCCGGCAAGCACCAGCGCCGCCACCTGCAATCTCCTGCGAATTCCCTGCTTCTGCATCATCTCTGCGCCTTGTCCAATACGTGCAGGAACTGTGCGCCGGGGAGGAGCTTGCGACAAATGCGTAGAACTGGGTCGAGGCATGAGTTTTTCTTGGCCTTCGCCTATCTGCGGGCAGGCCGGCACGATACGTGCCAGGCACCTCGCCATCCGGCAATAAACGGCCGGCGTCCGCAGCGCACCGTAATTGCGATTCTCCGGTCCGCATTTTTTACGGTGTTTTCATCGCGGCGTATCACCACCCAGCCGCGCCCAGCAGTATCTTCGCGTCCATCCACCCCGAGAAGCCACAATGATCCGTCGATCCTTGTCCCTGCTGCTTCCATCCCTGTTTGTGGTTGCAGCGCTGTCGGGCTGCGACGCTCCCGACAAGGCCACCGCCGTTGCCAATAAGGCCCCGGCAGCAGATGCCAATGAACTCCCGCTGTTCGACACCTTCGGCGACCTGCACCGCGACATAGGCAGCAAGGTGCCACTGGCACAGCGCTACTTCGACCAAGGCCTGCGTCTGGCCTATGGCTTCAACCATGAAGCTGCCGGACGTGCATTCGCCGAAGCCGCGCGCTTGGACCCGGCATGTGCAATATGCATCTGGGGCCAGGCCTTGGTGCTTGGGCCAAACATCAATCTGCCAATGGACCCGGCAGCCGCCAAAGATGCCACGGCATTGGCCGCGCGTGCTGCCTCCCTTGCCACTGGCGCGCGACCCGTCGATCAAGCGCTGATCCAGGCGCTACAGAAGCGTTACGCCGACCCTGCACCGGAGGACCGCAAGCAGTTGGATCGCAACTACGCCGATGCGATGGCTGGGGTGGTCGCTAAGTTCCCTGAAGACGATGATGCCGCAACGATGTACGCGGAGGCCTTGATGGATCTCTCACCATGGGCTTATTGGCAGGATGGCAAGCCCGCCGAGTTCACCCAGGCATTGGTCGGCGAGCTGGAGCGCGTGCTGGCGCGCAACCCGCGCCATATCGGCGCGATGCATTACTACATCCACGCCATGGAATCCTCGCCCGAGCCCAAGCGTGCCGAGCCCTACGCAGATGCGCTGGCTGCGCTGGCACCGGGATCCGGCCACCTGGTGCACATGCCTGCGCATATCTACATCCGTGTGGGCCGCTACCACGATGCGACGATGACCAATCTTTCCGCCACTACCGCCGACAAGGATTTCCTTGCAGTCTGCCGTGGCAGCAACGGCGTCTATCCGCTGGGCTACGTGCCACACAACTGGCATTTCGCGACGATGACCACCGGCCTGACCGGCTCGCGTACCTTGTCACTGCAGGCCGCGCAGCAGACCGCCGCGCGCGCCGACCGCAAGGTGATGGGCGAAGCGCCAATGCAGTTCATGCAGCAGTTCGTGGTCACCCCGCTGCTCACCCAGGTGCGGTTTGGCGACTGGGACGCGATCCTCGCCGACAGGCCCGCCGCAGCGGAACTGCCCTACCCCGCTGCGATACGCCACTTTGCGCGTGGCATGGCGCAGGCGCGCAAGGGCAACCTGGAGCAGGCGTTTGCCGAGGCCAGTGCACTGCACACGATCGCCGCCGACCCGGCAATGGCACAGATCAGCTTCTTCGACATCAATCATGCCGATGGTGTGCTGCGGGTAGCCGACGCGTTGTTGCAGGGCGAACTGCTGCGCACGCAGGGCAAGCACGATGCGGCGGCGGCCGCGCTGCGGGATGCGGTGCGCGCCGAGGACGTCCTGGCCTACAACGAGCCTGCCGACTGGCCCTTGCCGGTACGCCCCTATCTGGGGGCCGCGTTGTTGGAAGCCGGCGATGCCAAGGGTGCGAGCGCCGCCTTCGATCAGGACCTTAAAACCTATCCCGCCAACGGTTGGTCCCTGCAGGGGCTGGCACAGGCGAAACAGGCACTGGGACAGAAAGAAGCGGCTGCCGAAACCCAACGCCAGCAAGAAGCCGCCTGGCAATGGGCCGATGCGCCACTGACTGCAGCGCGTTACTGAACCGGCGGCGCCGCAGTGGCTTGATGGCCAGCCTGCTGCAGCTCGGCCATCGCCGCCAATGCGGTCGTCTCTCGCTGCTGCCAGCTGCCGCGCAGCTGGCGATAAGGCACCTGGCGCGCTTCAAGCTCGCGCAGGTACCAGCCATGCTGCCAGCGGCGGAAGTCCGCATCACGGCGCGTGCCGTCCTGCACGAAGGGCACATCCGGCGCGCACAGCAACACCAGGTCGTAATGACGGGTCGACAATGCCAGCAGCAACGGATCGGCACGCCCGAACATGGCATGTGCATACATCAAGGTGGTCAGCGGCGAGGTGTCGCAGGCCAGCCAGGTGCTGGCAGTTTCCAGCAGGGCCTCCTCACGCGCGATCTGGGTCTGGGCGATATGCAGCAGATCGGCTTCCTGCAGTTGGCCATTGTTCGCCTCCCACAGCTCCCGCCCGTACTCGGCGGCATGCACGCTGCCACAGCATTCGGCCAAGCGCTGCGCCAGCGTGGACTTGCCGGTGGACTCGCCACCCAGCAACACCACCCGCTTGACGAAATGGCGGTATACCTGCGGTGCCAGCTGCTGCCGCTGCGCATGCAGATCGGTACGCAATGCAGTTCCCGAGATCGGCACCGTGCGCCGTGCCGGGTCCACCGCCACATGTACCACCGCAGTGCCACCGTGCAACTGCTGTTGCTGTGACAGCACTTCGGCAAAGCCGGGGCCGTAGTCCTCACTGCTGAACACCACGTCCACCTGCTGGCGGATCACCTCACGCAGCAACCAGGCCATGAACAGCCGGTGCACCGCGTCGCTGGCGTCGTTGTCCGGCAGAGCGCGCTTGGGCAAGCCCAGCCGCTGGCAGTGCGCGGCCAGGCGCGCATCGTCCAGCACCCAGTGCTGGGCGCCCGGGTACAGGCTGCGCAGCCACTGCTCACGCCGCTGCGGCTCCATTCCGGCGAACTCGGGCTTGGTATAGCTGACCACGATCAGCTGCGCGCAGGCGGCCTGCGCATGGTCCAGCAGCAACTGATGGCCGCGATGCAGCGGGCAGAACTTGCCCACCACCAGACCGGTGCGCGGCATGCTCATGCCTGAGCGCCCTGCGTGCGCCACAATTTGCGCCAGTGCCGCCAGGCCAGCCATGCATTGATCCAGTAAGCCGCGTATAGCACGGAGGTCAGGGTGAGCCCGCGCGAGGCGTACAGCGGCACCGCGATGGTGTTGACCAGCACCCACACCGGCCAGGTCTCGATGCGCCTGCGCATCAGCAGCAGCTGCGCCAGCACCGACAGGCACAGCACCGAAGAATCGGCGAACGGCGCGTAGGCGTCGGTGAAGCGATGCAGCACCAGTCCGTAAGCAGCACCGGCCAGCAGCGCACCTGCGCCCATCAGCGCAAAACTGCGCAACGGCGTGCGCTTGATCTGCAGTGCCGCATGGCTGGCACTGGCATGCCAGTTCCACCAGCCGAACATACTGGCCACGACGAAGAACACCTGCAGCAGCACATCGGCATACAGCTGGGTATGCCAGAACAGCAGGCCGAACAGCGAGCAACCGATGATGCCGGTCCACCAGGTGTGCACGCTGTTGCGTGCCGCACACAGGATGGACGCGGTGGCGAAGGCGTTGGCGGCGATTTCCAGTGCGGTCATGCGCCCAGGCCTTCATCGAGATCGGTGGTGTATTGCAGCACTTTGTCCTCCGCGTGCATCAGCACGACCTGCACCGGCAGGTCGTCCAGGGTATGTTGCAGGGCCGCTTGCGCCTGCTGTGCGTAACCGCCCTCGGCGACCGGCAGATGCAGGCTCACGCTGCCATCGCCGCCTTGATGCACGCGAAAGCGCGACAGCGGCAGCGCCGCCAGGGCGTGGGTCAGGTCGATGTTGTTGATCCAGCGACCGCTGCGGGTGCGGTAGCGTACCGGTCGCCTGCCCTGCAGGTCGACAATCATCGGCACATCGCCGCACATCGCCAGCGCGCCACGGTCGCCGGTGCGGTAACGCAGCAGCGGCAGGCAGAAGTTGAAACCACCGGTCAGGGTGATCTCACCGAACTGGCCATTGGCGACGGCACGACCGGCATCGTCCAGCACCTCCACATACATGCCCGGCTGCAGCAGAACGTGGCCACCGGCGGCGGCATCATGCACCGCCAGCGGACCGGCTTCGTTCATTGAATAGATGTCCAGTACCGGGCAGTCGAAGCGCTGCTGCAACGCCTGCCGCAGGCCCGGCGACAAGGCCATCGACACCGACAGCAGCGCGCGCGGCCGGTGACTGACCTCCAGTTCCAACAAGGTGGCGAAGGAGATCGGATCACCAGCGATCACCTCCGGCTGCAGCGCATCGATATAGCGCGCGCGGTCATCGGGGTGGCGCCACTCGTCCGGATGCAGGTTGATCTTGGCCAGCCCGGACTCGTCCATGCTCGGCGTCACCGACACGTAGGTAAAGCAACGCTGCTGCATGCCCAGCAGCATCACGCCCATATGCCCTCGCCCGTTGCGCAAGGCCACGCCAGCGCGTGCCAAGGCACGCTTGTGATACGCCAGGTAGCGGCCAGCCACGAGCGGATGCGAGGGCAGCACCAGCGGATGGCCGGTGGTACCGGTGGTGCGGAAATTCATCATCCGCTGCAATGACACCGGATCGGGAACGAACTGGGCGATGTCGGCAGCCAGGTCACCGCGATAGGTGGTGGCGATGTCCTCGAAGCATGCAGCATGCCCGCGCGCGCGGAAATACGGCACCTGTGCCACCACATCCTCGACAAAGCCCTGCAGCCACGGTGGCGGTGAACCCGGCTGCCACTGGAAACCAGCGCTGAGGATGTCGTGCTCGTACGCGCGCAGTTGCTGCACTTCCTCGGCGAGCAGACGATTGCCGCTCTGGTTGCGGTAGCGCGGTGCTGCCGGGTGCTCGCGCATCCGCTGCAGCATCGCCCTGCCCGCTTCGCTCAGGGTTGGATAGCGCTCACCGTCGTGCGGGTCTTGATTCACTCGCGCGGTCACTCGCGCGTCCATTTGTCCGCCGATTCCTCGGCGGCCTTGCGTGCCAGCGCCTCGCGGATGGCACGCGCGCGCGCTTCGGCAGCGCGGCTGGCGTCCAGCAGGCGACGGCGTTCGACGCTGCTGACGCTGGCCAGGCGATCAGCTGCCTGGGCGGCGGTTTCACCCGCAGGCAGCAGGCCCAGCCGCGCGATGGCGGTACGCACCAGTTCCTCGCGCCGATCCGGGTCATGTAGATAGCGGTTCACTGCGGCCTCCGCTGCCAACGCAGGCACCGCTTCGGCAAATACCGGCAGCAGCACCTCGCGCGGGAAGCGCAGCGCATGCCACGCTTCATCGGCGAGCAGCCAGGCCATCACCGCGGACAGACTCAGCTGGTTGGCGGTGACCGCGGCCAGGTTGCCGGACAGGCTGGCCTGCAACGCAGCAGGCAAGGCGACACCATGCAGCGCCAGCACGTCGTTGACCACGGCGGCGACCTGCAGCTGTCCTTCGCGGCCGCGCCGTGGCGGATCGAGGAAGTCCGGTGGTGTATCGATCAGGCGACGCAGCAGGGCGTCCAGCGAGGCGCTGTTGCTCATGGTTGGTTCCGTAAGGTGGTCTTCATCGGCCAGCCATGCCCGATGACTGGTAATGGCGTTGACTGAACTCGCGCGCGAAGGCCAGCAGGTCGGTCATGTCACGCACGACGTGGATATCCCAGCCTTGCTCGCGTGCGCGCAGCAGGTCGGCGGTCCAGCCTTTGGCGCCGACCATGCTTGCTGGCAGCGGGCTGTAAAGATTGAGCGCCATGGTGCCGCCAGCCCGGGCCGCGCGCAGCGCCTGCGCGGCGACATCCCAGCCGCTGTTGCCGCGCTCGTCCTGCTCGAACATGGTGGTGATGCCATCGTCGGAGATATGCAGGATATGCACGGCTCGCGCAGCCGCCGGCCGCTGCGCGTAGGTGCTGCGCAGGCGATGGATGGGAAAGGCGGTCGCCCCGCCGAAATAACCCACCAGCACCTTGAGGATGTCGTCCTCGCTGCGCACGAAGCCATCGGTGTGCAGGCATTGCTGCTTGCCACTCCACAACGTGGCCTGCACGCGCGCGCCCGCACGCAAAGCCGACAACGCGATCACCGCACCGGCCAAGGTCAGCCAGGAGGTGACGTGCTGCGGATCGGGCATGGAGCCTGAGCTGTCCACGTACAGGTCCAGATCAATCGGTTCATTGGCAGGCTCGTTGCCCGGCGCCGGCCCCATCACCCGCTGCACCGTGGTCACCCCCGGCACCACGGTGGGCGACTGCATCACGGTCTGCAGCCAATCCACCGCGTCCAACGGATCGCCGGGCTCCCAGGCCTCCAGCCCTTCCAGTTCGAGCTCCTGTGCCTGCGGTTGCGGGCTCAGCGGGAAGCGGACCAGGTGCGGCAACGCCCGCTCGCGGTAGTAGCGCACCGCGAATTGCTGCGGGTCCATGTCCAGCCCGGCCGCACGCAGTATCTCGCCGTACTCGAACGGCTCACGGGTCTGGCCGTGGCCGGGCACGTTGGTCGGCAATGCGTCCTCCGCCACCACGTCTGCTGCGCCAGCCTCTTCCTCACCAGTGATGCGCGGATCGAGCGCCGGATGCAGCACCGGTGCGAGTTCGTCTTCTTCCAGCCGGTCCAGTCCCACCGGTTGACTGCCGCGGCCGGCATGGCGGGTATCCATCAGCGCGTCGACGCGCGCGTCAATGATCGCCTCCAGCAAGTGCGGCAGCAGCAAGGCACTGAAACGGCTGGCACCTTCCATCCATTCGCCCGCATAGGTGCGGATCACCCGTGCGCCCAACCAGGCATCGCCGCGCAGGCCTGCATCTTCCAGCGCTGGACCGCCCAGACTACCGGCCGGCTGCTGCCACAGCTGTTCGTAGATGCCCATGTACAGCTGCCACAGCGGTGAACTGCCGCTGGCGCCGGCGGCAAGCCGCTGGTAGATCTCGGCCATGCGCAGGCCGCATTGGCGTTGCAGACGGTCGTTGATCAGCAGGTCGGTATAAAGGTTGGCGACCATAGGCGCGTGCGCTTCCAATGTCGGCAATGCGCGATGGATACGCGCCAGCAGCCGCGCGTGATCGGTGGCTGTTGCTGGTGCCAGCACGTGATGGCCGATCTCGTGGGCGAGGATTTCGCGGGCGTGATCCTGCAGCCCCAAGCGCTGCACCTGTGGCAGATCGATCACCACCCGCTGGTCGGCCAGGCGGATCATCGCGAAGCTGCCGCTCAGGCCTTCCTTCGCCGCCTCGATGCTGCTGGCGCACAGCCGTGGATCCTGCAGCCGGGTGAAACGGCTCCAGTCGGCCAGCGCCAGTGGCCAGGCGGCGCGCCAGTTGGCCAGCAGGCTTTCCTGCTCGGTGCTGCTCATGCCGCGCCCGGCAGCAGGCGCACGTGGTGCGACCATGGCGAATACAGGGCGATGCCGGCCGGTCCAGTCACCGCCACAAGGCCATCAGCGGGTGCGGCGTAAGCGATGGTGGTCGTGCCAATGCGCGCGCCCTGGCTGTCGAACGAAAGCTGCGTGGCAGGTGTCGTCCGCGCCGCAGCAAACTCTGCTGCACTGGCGGGCAACACCACGCCGCCGAAGGCATCGGCGATCAGCAGGTAATGGCGATCGCCGCTACGTGCGATGAAGCCTTCCGCGCTGGCGCGCAGCTCCGGCGGCGCGGCGAAAGGGCCGCCAAGCCCGGTGAAGCCACCCACCGTCTGCCCCTGCGCGCTCGCCGCTGCACCCTGCGGGTGCCACCAGCGCTCGCTGCCGAGTCGGCTGCGCAGCGACGGCCACTGCGCGCCGTCGACGCCCAAAGCCTCTGCGGCCAACACGGCAGGCAGACCATCGGCCTGCGCCAACGCCGCCACGCGCAGATGCGCCATGCCGGCTTGCCATGCACACAACGCGCCGACGCTGCGCAAGGCCGCCGTGCTGTCGCAACGCGGTGCCAATGCCACCATGCGCTGCAACCATGCGTCGATGCGCACGCCCGGCACCTCGTGCATGCGCACGACCGCGTTACTGAGTGCACCCAGTGTCTCCAACGGTGCAGCTGCGATCAGTCGCGCGGCAGGTGCTGCCAGCTGCTGCCACGCGGCGTCCACCCACGGCAGCCGAGCTGCCGGTCCCGCGAGTCCCTGTGCAACCAGCTCCAGGCCCAGCTCGAAGGCGACCTCGGTGGCCGCCGGCATCGCCGCTTCGTCCACGGCGGCAACCGCCAGGCACAGGGGATCCAGCGTCTGCGCGACAAAGACCGAGAACGCCGCGGTATCCAGAGTGGGCCAGCGTCGCCTTGCTTCGGCAACCTGCTGATTGAGCAGGCTGCGGCGCGATGCCAGCAGGCCGGTCAGTGCGGGTGACAGCACCTCAGCGCGCCTGCTGCCAATGCAGGTAGTTGGTGTAGCGTTGGTGCAGGTACTTGAGCTTGAGCAGGTCGTCGTACAGATGACCGTAGAGCTTGCGGCCCTTCACCCGCTCCTCCACCAGCCGTTCGATGCGCGTGAGACGCGCACGCGTCTCGCGCTCACTGACACCATCCAGGCCGCGCGCGAACTGCGCGGACAGCTCGCCGACCGGATCGTTGCGGTCCAGATCCAGGCGGTCGTACTCGGCATTGGAGCTGTCCAGCAACCAGCGCAGCCAGCTGAGCCGGTCACTGCGGTAAGCAGCGTTTTCCGGCAGCGCGAAGAACGGCGCATCCAGATCCGGTTGCAGTTTGTCGTTGAGCACGAACGGCAGCACCTGGCGCACATCGTCCAGCGCGACCGCGGCATTGCCACGGAACCAGGCCAGTGCCTTGGCAAACATCAGCAAGGTCATCAGGTTGCGCACCGACAAACCATTGCGGGTCTGGCAGCCCAGGTCCTTCATGCGATCACGTCCGGAATCGGCGGCAATCGCCTGGGCCCAGTCAACGCCGGCCAGGCGCACGGTGTCCTTGGTCAGGTATTCGAACTGCGCACCCGCAGTCTCCATCAACTCGAACTGGCTGCTGAAGAACTCGATGCGCCTGCGCACATCCTGCGGCACTTCCACCGCGCGGATCAGCTGCAGCATCTGCTCGCCTTCTTCCTCGCTGAAGATGATCTCGCGCGGCACCACTTCTTCCGGACGGATGTTCTGCTCGATGCGCAGCAGCATCTCTTCCAGGAAACGCGGGTTGAAGGCCAATGCCTGCACCACCACGTCGATGCGGTCGCGCAGGGCTTCGATCACCTGGTAGGTGCCGCCGCCACGGTCGTCGTTGGCGGTGAGGTACCACGCCGATTCCGGGCATTCGTAGACCTGGTTGAGCACTTCGGCGTAGTTGTCGCCCATCACCGTCAGCAACGCGCTCTGGGTGCGGGTGGGGATGCGGTTGTACTCGTCGATGATCTTGACCCGCATGCCCAACCAGCTGCGCCAGGCGATGCGGATCTGCGACATGTCCTGCGCGGCGACCAGATCGGCCGGCAACGGATTGCCGAGCAGGTCGGCGATGGTCATCTGCGGGTGACCGTGCTGCATGGCGCGGCGCACCTCGCGCACCGGGTAACCGGCAAGCACGCCCATCAGGATCGCACTGGCGGTCTTGCCGCGGCCGGGGCCGCCAACGAACAGGCATTTGCGGCGGGTGGCGAAGGTCAGCAGCGGCAGCAGCACATAGCTGGAATAGCTCTGCGCCGAGGGCAAGGTCAGCTGGCGGCGGGTATCACCCACATTGAAGCTGGCCGATGGACCGGCGTGGTACTCGATGTCGTAATGCGGGCTGATGATGGCGTTGTTGACGATCCAGAAGTAGGCCTGCCGCAGCTTCTCGTCCAGCGCCAGTGGCGCGGCATCGGCGGCGCCGGTCAACTGCACCGGTCCCTCATACAGTTCGGCCACATCGAAGGTCCGCGCCACCGGCTCGGCCTTCGGGTTGGTTGGTGCCTGCGACAGGCGCTGGAACAGGTTGAATGGCGACACCGGGCGTCCCTTCATCACGGAACCCGGATTCTAGCGTGGGGGCCGTGACCCCGACCGCCGCTCAGTCAGTCGGCTGCGCGGCCTGCTCGAACCGGAACACCTGCACACGCTCACCTGCGGAGGCGGTAGCCGTCAGCTGCCGGCCGTTGCGTTGGTAGGCGATCCGCTGCGGGAAGTCATGTTGGAGATTTTCGAACACCACCGACTGCGCGCCCTGCTCCACCAGCGCAAACCTGACCGGCGCAGGATTCCCTGCAACATCGGCGACGTAGTAGAGCTGCCCGCCTTCATCGATGATGCGCAGGCGCTCCTGGAACCGCAGTTCGCCTTGCCGATAGCTGCGCCCCTCGCCTTCCAGGACATCCGCCTGGCGACGCCATTGCTCAGCGCCGCTGGTACCTGCTGCCATGCCGGTGCGTTGCCAGTTGCCCAGCAACCAGTCCAGCGACGCCAGTTCCGCCGCAGCGGCGGTCACGGCACTGGCTGCACCGACCAGCAGGACCAGCCAGGGCAAGGACCTGCGCATCAGCCGCGCGGCGGGATCAGCGCATCATCCAGTGCGCTTGCCCGCTGCCAGGCCGGGCGGCCGCGCAGGCGTTCGCCATAAGCTGCAAATGCGTCGCGCGCAGGCATGCTCTTGAACATCTGTCCCCACAGGATCTGGCTGCCGACATAGACATCGGCCGCACTGAAGCGCTCGCCAAGCAGCCACGGCGACACCGATGCGGCCAGTTGCTCCAGGGTATCGATGGTCTGCTCGAAGCTGCCGTAGCCCACGGTGCCGGCCTTCTCCAGCGGGGCAAGCAGGCCCAGGGCCTTGGCGCTGACAGCGGCTTCCACCGGTCCGGCGGCGAAGAACAACCAGCGCAGGTAACTGCCGCGCAGCGGATCATCCAAGGCGGGCGCCAGCCCCGCTGCGGGGAACGCATCGGCCAGATAGGCGCAGATCGCCGCCGCCTCGGTCACCACCACGCCACGATGCACGATGGTCGGCACCTTGCCCATCGGGTTGATGGCGAGGAACGCCGGGCCTTTCATGCTCTGGCCGTACTCCAGCACCTCGGTGCGATACGGCTGGCCCAATTCCTCAAGCATCCAACGCACGATGCGGCCGCGCGACATCGGGTTGGTATAGAAGACGATTTCTTCTGTCGTGCTGCCCATGCGCCTGACTCCAGGGGATGAGGCCGCAGTCTAGCAATTACGCCGGCACTGTCATTCCCGCCTTGGCGGGAATGACAGCGAAGCAAGGCCGCCCCCGAAGACTGGACCCTCGGCTCGATCGCCCGCTTCAATCAATACGCAAACTCGCCGAACAGGGGATCCACGCTGCCATTCCAGCGGCCATGGAACAGTTCAAGCTTGCGCTCGGCCGCGGTCTTGCCGGAGTCCACGATCTCCTGCAGCACATCCAGGAAGCGCGTCTCGTCCTGGCCATCGGCATTGAGCGCGGCGCGACGGCGCAGGCCGTCACGCGAAATCGCCAGCGCCTCACGCGCCAGGTCGCGCACCGTGCCGTTGCGGAACGGCAGGTTCATCGCCTGCTTCGGCACGCCGTCGCGCAGCACGTTGCGCTCGGCCAGGCTGAAGTCCTTGACCAGGTCCCAGGCCGCGTTCAACGCCGTTTCGTCATACAGCAGGCCCACCCAGAACGCAGGCAGCGCGCAGATGCGGCTCCACGGGCCACTGTCGGCACCGCGCATTTCCAGGTACTTCTTCAGCCGCACTTCCGGGAACGCGGTGGTGGTGTGGTCCGACCAGTCACGCAGGGTCGGCAACGCGCCCGGCAGTACCGGTAACTTGCCCTGCAGGAAATCGCGGAAGCTCTGCCCGCTGGCATCGTGATAGATGCCATCGCGGTAGGAGAAGTACATCGGCACGTCCAACAGATAGTCGACGTAGCGCTCGTAGCCGAAGCCATCCTCGAACACGAAATCGAGCATGCCGGTGCGGTCCGGATCGGTATCGGTCCAGATATGCGAACGGTAGCTCAGGTAGCCGTTGGGCTTGCCTTCGGTGAACGGCGAGTCGGCGAACAGCGCGGTGGCAATCGGCTGCAGCGCCAACGACACGCGGAACTTCTTCACCATGTCCGCTTCACTGGCGTAATCCAGGTTGACCTGCACCGTGCAGGTGCGGGTCATCATGTCCAGGCCGAGCGAGCCGACCTTGGGCATGTAACGCTTCATGATCTGGTAGCGGCCCTTGGGCATCCACGGCATGTCCGCACGCGCCCACTTGGGCTGGAAGCCCATGCCCAGGAAACCCAGCTGCAGCTCGCCGGCCACCTGCGCCACTTCATTGAGGTGGCTACCGGTTTCCACGCAGGTCTGGTGCAGGGTCTCCAGGGCCGCGCCGGAAAGTTCCAGCTGACCGGCCGGCTCCAAGGTCACCGAAGCACCATCACGCAACAGGGCGATGGTATTGCCGTTCTCCTGCACCGGCTCCCAGCCGAAGCGGGTCAGGCCGTTGAGCAGCGCATTGATGCCGCGCTCGCCCTCGAAGGTAGGCGGACGCAGGTCATCCAGGCGAAACCCGAACTTCTCGTGCTCGGTGCCGATCCGCCATTGCGACCTGGGCTTTTCACCCGAGGCAATGCTCTGGACCAACTGGTCGCGGTGGGTGATGGGGGTATCAGCGACGTGGCTCGGGCTCGACAAGGGCAGGCTCACAGAATTCTGGGCAGGGCGGGAAGGTGGGGGCCAGCCCCCGCCATCGCAAGGGCGCACTATATCGCGGCATACATTGCCATCGTGTCACGGCAGCGGTTTTCAGCATCCTATAAAAGCAGACTTGACCGGCCCGGTTACTGCGCCTGCGAGTCATTCCGCGATGGCCGTTGCACTGGCTCTACACTGTGCGCATGAGCCGCAGCCACCATCGTGAAACCCACCGTTCGGAGCGTGTAGGCTGGCTGCGTGCCGCCGTACTGGGGGCGAACGACGGCATTGTCTCGGTCGCCGGCCTGGTGGTCGGCGTGGCCGCCAGCGGCGCCAGCCCCTCGGCCATCCTCGCCACTGGCGTGGCCGGCACGGTGGCCGGCGCCATGTCGATGGCGGCCGGCGAATATGTCTCGGTGATGTCCCAGGCCGATGCCGAACATGCCGACCTGGCCGTGGAACGCCGCGAACTGCGTGAAGACCCACATAGCGAACTGCAGGAACTTGCCGGCATCTATCGCCGCCGCGGCCTCAGCCCCGAGCTGGCGCAGCAGGTGGCCGAGCAGCTGACCGCACACGATGCCCTCGCCGCCCATGCGCGTGACGAGCTGGGCATCACCGAGGAACTGCGTGCCCGACCGCTGCAGGCCGCCGCCGCATCGGCCAGCGCATTCGTCGTCGGCGCCGCCCTGCCGGTACTGACTGCATTGCTGGCTGCCCCGGCACGCGTGGCGGAAATAACCACCGCCGCCACCCTGGTTGGGCTCTGCATCACCGGCGCGTTGGCGGCGAAGGCTGGTGGAGCACCCGTGGTGCGTGGCGCCTTGCGGGTGGTGTTCTGGGGCGCATTGGCGATGGCTGCAGCCGCAGCCATCGGCCACCTGTTCCACATCACGGTGTAAGCAATGAAGGCAGAGAGCGACGCCACGCCCGCTTTGCTGGCCCAGCTGTCTTCCTTGGTCGACTGCCAGCGCGCCGAAGGGTATGCCTGCATCACCGCGCGCCGCGAACACGGCGCCAGTTCGGTGGACATCCCGCAGCCCCAGCTCGCCATCCTGCTGCAGGGGCGCAAACAGGCCCGCACTGCACAGCAGTCACTTGAGTTCGGCCCCGGCGATCTGTTCCTGATCACCCGCCGCAGCCGCATCGATGTGGTCAATATTCCGGACCCGCACAGCGGCCTGTACCTGAGCGCGATCGTGCCGCTCTGCCCGGAAGTACTGGCTGCAGCCCGTGCCTTGTGGACCGACGCCCTGCCCGATGCCGGCCCCGCGCTGGCACGCCTGCCGCTGGCCGCCCATGGTGCCGCCCTGCTGCAATGGCGGCAGGCCTTGCAGCACGGCCAGTACACGGAAGCACGGCTGGCCCTGGCCGCGCTGGTGCTGGCGTTCTGCCGGCGTGGCCATGGCAGCCTGCTGCTTGCGCCCGAACCCGGCCTGGGCGACCGCATCCGCGACCTGGTTGCCGCGCAGCCGGAACGCGACTGGCAATCGCGGGACTTCGAATCGCAGCTTGGCATCAGCGGCGCCACCCTGCGGCGCCGGCTGGCGAGCGAACATCTCAGCATCCGTGAACTGTTGGTTGATGCACGACTGGCCCATGCCATGCAGCTGCTCTATACCACCCGCCTGCCACTGAAGACCGTGGCAGCACGCGCCGGTTACCGTTCACTGGCCAGCTTCAGCAAACGGTTTGCCGCGCGTTACGGGTTGGAGCCAGCGGCAATCGGCAACAGCTGAGCGCGAAGCGAGCGTTTCGCGCGCCATTGTGAGCGAAACGCGGCGCCACGTCGGCGCAGCATGACGGTCCCGCGGCACTGCCGTACTCGCAGGAACCCCCGATGCGTATCCGCCCCCATTACCCTCTCGCGGCCTTGATGATCTTCGCCGTCAGTTGCGTTGCGCAGGCACGCAGCACGCATGTCGTGCAACAGCAGGTTGCCGGCGTCCATCACCAGCAGATCGGCGAGCTGCAGGTCACCGCCCTGTTTGACGGCGTGGTGGCATTGGGACGCCAGCAGCTGGCCGGGATTGATCCCGGCGCGGTCACCCGCCTGCTTGAACATGGCTATGTACCGGAAGATGGCAAGGGCCTGCAGACCGCGATCAACGCCTATCTGGTACGCCACGGCAATCACCTGAGTTTGATCGATACCGGCACCGCGCAATGCTTCGGCGCTGATATCGGCCTGGGCCAGGTGCTGGGCAACCTGCGTGCCGCCGGCTACGACCCGGCCGAGGTCGATGACGTGCTGCTGACCCACGCCCATCCGGACCATATGTGCGGCCTGCTGGATGCACAGGGCAAGCCGGCTTTCCCGAAAGCCACGGTATGGCTGTCGCAGGCCGATGCCGCCTATTGGCTCGATCCGACCAGCGAAACCACCGCCCCGCAGCCACTGCGGTTCGCGTTCGGCCTGGCCCGCAAGGCGGTGGCGCCTTATGTTGCCGCCGGCAAGTTGCACCGGTTCGGTCCGGGTGAGCCCCTGCCGGCAGGGATCACCGCGCTGGACAGCCACGGCCATACCCCCGGCCACGTCTCGTATCTGCTTGCGGGTGGCAGCGGCCAACAGCTGCTGGTATGGGGCGACATCGTGCATTTCCATGCCGTGCAGTTCGCCCGCCCGGAGGCCGCATTCGAAGCCGACAGCGATCGCGGCGCTGCCATTACCAGCCGCCACCGGCTGATGGCCGAAGCATCCGACAAGGGCTGGTGGGTGGCCGGTGCGCACCTGCCGTTCCCGGGCCTGGGCCATGTTCGCCGCGAAGGCGAAGCCTTTGCATGGGTACCGAACGAGTTTTCGCCGTTGAAGTGATGCTGTTGCTGTTGCTGCCGTTGCTTTGGCTTTGGCTTTGGCTTTGGCTGTTGCTTTTGGCTTTGGCTTTGGCTTTGGCTGTTGCTGCTGCCGTTGCTGTCCCCTCTCCCGTTTACGGGAGAGGGGTAGGGGTGAGGGCAGCTTTGGCTTTGGCTTTGGCCTCGAATCGCACAACAACCTGGAAAGCACAAAAACAAAAACGCCGCCTTGATCGAGGCGGCGTTTTGCATGCACCCAGGTCTGGCAGACCATCAGCTTCGCGGCTTACGCCGCTCCCACAATCCGAGCATTTTGGGCTTCGCGGCTTACCCCGCTCCCACGTCCCCTGCATCGTCCGCTGCCGGCGGATTCAAGCCCAGCCAGCCGCCGATGATGCCGCGTGCTTCGTCCACGCCCTGGCGCGATTCGCCTGAGAAGGTCTGCACGCTGACCGTGTCGCCAAAGATCGAGTGCAGCTCCTTGCGGACCTTCTGCAGGGTCTGCATCTGCTGGCCACGGCCCAGTTTGTCGGCCTTGGTCAGCAAGGCATGCGCCGGCAGACCGCGCTGCACCGCATAGCCCAGCATCTGCCGGTCGTAGTCCTTCAGCGGATGACGGATATCCATCACCACCACCAGGCCCTTGAGGGCATTGCGGGTGCGGAAGTACTGGTCGATGAAGGCCTGCCAATGGGCCTGCAGGTCCAGCGGCACCTTGGCGTAGCCATAACCGGGCAGATCGACCAGGTGCGCGTCTGGCGTCACCTCGAAGAATACGAGCTGCTGGGTGCGGCCCGGGGTCTTGGAGACACGGGCCAGGGAGTTCTGGCGGGTCAGCGCGTTGAGCGCGCTGGACTTGCCGGCGTTGGAGCGGCCGGCAAATGCCACTTCGGCCCCCAGATCCGGCGGCAACTGCCGGGCATTGTGGGCGGAAAGGTGGTAACGGGCGCGTTCGATGAGCAATGACATGTGCATAGGATCGCATGTTGCGGCGCCGCGCGTCGGCCTGGCCGCTGTCCCGGGACCACCGACCGGATCGATTTTGCTGCACTGCTTCGTTGACCGTGCCGCAAAACGCCGTTGATAATCCGGGCGATGCCGGCGGAAAGCCCCGCCCGGCCCGGTCCACACGGAGCTTCAGCATGCGCCATGCTCGTGTTCTTGCCGTTGCAGCACTGGTAGTCCCCGTAATCGCCGCCGTCGCCTTTGCGCAGAGCTCGGTCATCGCCGTACCGGACAACGCGCCGGTACAGACCGCTTCGCTGGAAATCGACTTCAGCAAGACCAAACCCGGTGATGCCAAGGCCGGCGAGGCCAAGGCGTCCACCTGCGCCGCCTGCCACGGTGCCGACGGCAATTCGGCGGTGGAGATCTACCCGCGCCTGGCCGGCCAGAGCGAACGCTATATCGCCAAGGAAATGGCCCTGATCGCCAATGGCCAGCGCAACGAAGGCGCAGTCGCCGCGATGCTGCCGTTCGTGCAGGGGCTTACCCCGCAGGACATGCGCGATATCGGCGCCTTCTTCGCTACCCAGAAGTCCGGCGCCGGCGTGGCCGATGACGCGCTGGTCAGCGAGGGCCCCTATGAAGGCATGAAATTCTTCGAAGTCGGCCAGAAGCTCTACCGCGGCGGCGACGCCAGCCGCAACATTCCGGCCTGCATCGCCTGTCACGGCCCCACCGGCGCGGGCAACCCCGGCCCGGCTTATCCGCATATCGGCGGCCAACATGCCGGCTATGTCGCCCAACGTCTGCAGCGCTACCAGGCAGGCCAGACCGGCGAGACGGATGCCACCCAGTTCAAGATCATGGCCCAGATCAGCCACGCACTGACCAGCCAGGAGATCCAGGCGCTGGCCAGTTACATCCAGGGCCTGCATGATCGGGCCAACGACGCCACGGTCGCCACCGCCGCCGCGCAACCCTGATCCCGCCGGTCGCCCCGGCGACCCGGCACTGCCCCACGCAGACACGCCGGCCGCAAGGTCGGCGTCTGTTTTTCCAACGGAGACTCCCCACGATGACGCTGTTCCCCCGACTGTTGCTGATGCTGCTGGCAACCGCCCCGCTCCTGGCCTGGGCCGCCCCCCCCGCCGCACCAGTGGAGGGCCAGGACTATGAGCTCATCGCCGAACCGGGCCCCTTTGCGCCGCTGGCCGGCAAGATCGAGGTGGTCGAGGTATTCGGCTATACCTGCCCGCACTGCGCCCATTTTGAACCGCAGCTGGAAGCCTGGGTGGCCAAACAGCCAGCCGACGTGCGCTTCACCCCGGTGCCGGCGGCGTTCGGCGGTTACTGGGATTCATACGCGCGCGCCTTCTATGCGGCCGAGCAGGTCGGCGTACGCCAGCGCAGCCACGCCGACGTATTCAAGGCCCTGCATGTGCAGGGCAGCCTGCCGGTGCAGAATGTTTCGCCGGATGAGCTGGCTACCTTCTATTCGCAGTACGGCGTGCAGCCGCAGCGCTTTGTCGAGGCCCTGCGCAGCCCGCAGGTGGACGACAAGGTCAAGAATGCCCGCGCCTTTGCCATGCGGGTCAAGGTCACTGGCACCCCGATGCTGATCGTCAATGGCAAATATCTGGTCAAGGGCAAGACCTTTGATGACACCCTGCGCATCGCCAGCGCGCTGGTTGCCCGCGAACGCGGCACCGGCCGCCGCTGATCCCCTGGCTGAACCGGGTTACCGGTTCAGCCGACAACGCCCATAATGCGTCCCTGCGCGCGATGGCCGCGGCTTCGTTGCCCGGCACCACAACAAAACTCTGCTGGAGATCACACCCGATGAAGATCCGCTTCGCCCTGGCCCTGACCGCCCTGCTGCCGCTGATGGTTGCCTGCAAAGCCCAGGATGGCACTGCCGATACCGCCGCTCCGGCAAGCACC
The DNA here is from genome assembly GCF_032066555.1 of Stenotrophomonas sp. Lineage (GTDB taxonomy): Bacteria > Pseudomonadota > Gammaproteobacteria > Xanthomonadales > Xanthomonadaceae > Stenotrophomonas. The sequence continues at coordinate 82,934 of NZ_DAMBKV010000009.1, read as the reverse complement.
CCGGCCGCTACCGAAGCCGCCCCGGCCGCAAACCCGGCCCCGGCTCCGGCTCCGGCCGCTGATGCTGCAGCCACCGCCCCCGCTGCGGCTGCCAGCGATACCGCTGTCGCCCCGCCGGTCCCGGCACAGGCACGCCTGGTCGGCCCGGAGCCGGTCGCCGGCACCGACTATGTCGCCATCGAAGGTGGCCAGCCGTTCCAGCCGGCAACCGGCAAGATCGAAGTGGCGGAAATCTTCGGCTATGTCTGCCCGGCCTGCGCCCGCTTCCAGCCCCTGATCAGCTCGTGGAAGGCCGGCCTGCCCTCGGACGTGAGCTTCGTCTACGTGCCGGCCGCCTTCGGCGGTACCTGGGACAACTACGCACGTGCCTTCTATGCCGCTGAAACCCTGGGCGTGCAGGAAAAGACCCACGACGCGCTGTACACCGCCATCCACATCGAGCAGACCCTGAAGGGCGAGCGCGGCACCGATTCGGTGCAGGACATCGCCAACTTCTACGGCAAGTACGGCGTCGATCCCAAGACCTTCGCCGATACCATGGGCAGCTTCGGCATTGCCGCCAAGGTCAACCGTGGCAAGCAGTTCGCCCAGCGCAGCAAGATCGCCGGCACTCCGTCGCTGATCGTCAACGGCAAGTACCTGGTCAAGGGCAAGGGCTATGAGGACATGCTCCGCATTGCCGACCACCTGATCGCGCGCGAACGCGCCGCAAACGCCAAGTGAGGTATCAAGGGCCTCGGTAACGAGGCCCTTGAGTTCGACCCGCCGTGAAATCCCCCACCCAGACACTGCGATTGCTGACCGCCAACATCCAGGCCGGCTCCAGCACCCGCCGCTACAGTGATTACGTGACCCGTAGCTGGTCGCATGCGCTGCCTGCCGGGCAGAAGCGCTCCAGCCTGGACGCAATCGCCAAACTGGCCAGCGGCCGCGACATCGTCGGCCTGCAGGAGGCCGATCCGGGCAGCCTGCGCTCTGGCTTCACCAACCAGACCCACTACCTGGCCGAACGGGCAGGTTTCAACTATTGGGCGCACCAGCCCAACCGCCGCATGGGCGGCGTGGCCTCCAGCGCCAACGGCCTGCTGAGCCGGCTGGAGCCGGTGGAAGTACAGGACCACGCCCTGCCCGGCCGCATCGGTGGCCGCGGCCTGCTGGTCGCCCGTTATGGCGATGGTCCCGAGGGCCTGACCGTGGCGGTGGCACATCTGTCGCTGGGCACCGGCTCGCGCCTGTCACAGCTGGATTTCATCTCCGACGTGCTGGCCGACTACCCCAACGCCGTCTTGATGGGCGACTTCAACTGCAAGGCTGACCGCCCGGAAATGCGCGTGCTGTACCACAAGACCCGGCTGCAGCCGCCGAGCTGCCTGGTACCGACCTTCCCCAGTTGGGGACCGGACCGCGCCATCGATCACATCCTGATTTCCGACACCATGAAGATGCTCGACACGCGCGCCGTTGCCGCCGCGTATTCGGACCATCTGGCGGTGGAAATGGAAGTCGACGTCCCCGCCAACAGCCTGCGCTAAGCCCCGCCTCAGTCCGCGGCTACCGCCGGCGGCGGTCGCCGCCGCGCGGTCAGGGTGCTGCCCGCCGATGCCAGCACCGTGCAGCCGATCGCCAGCCACTGCAGGCCGCTGAGATGTTCGTGCAGCAAAAGCAACGCCCATAGCGCCGCTACCGCCGGCTCCATGCTGATCAGGATGCCGAATGTCTCCTTGGGCAGGCGCTTGAGCGCCCTCATTTCCAACGACATCGGGATGGCACTGGATACCACCGCCACCCCGAAACCAGCCAGCAGGATCTTCGGCTCCAGCAGCGCCATGCCCGCGTGTGCCACGCCTACCGGCACCACCACCAGCGACGCTGCCAGCAAGCCCAGGGACACACTGTGGCCGGCATGCAGATGGCCGGTACGCTTGCCGTAGATGATGTAAAGCGCCCAGCACAACGCCGCACCCAGCGCATACATGACCCCGACCGGATCCAGCGCCTGGCCGCCATCGAGCGGCAACAGCAGCACCAGCCCCATCAGCGCGCAACCGACCCATACGAAATCGATCGGCCGCCGCGAGGAGAACATCGCCACCGCCAGCGGACCGGTGAACTCGATGGCAACGGCAATACCGAACGGGATCGTGCGCAGCGCCATGTAGAACAACAGGTTCATCAACCCCAGCGTCAGCCCATAGCGCAGGATCGCGGCACCATCGGCGCGACTGGTATGCCAGCGCCATGGCCGCCACAGCAGCAACAGGAACAGCGCCGAAAAGCCCACGCGCAACGCACTGGTGCCTTGCGCACCAATGAGGGGGAACAGGTTCTTGGCGTAGGACGTGCCGATCGACAACGAGGTCACCGAGCCGAGCACCGCCAGCACCGGCAACAGCGATGCGAATCGGGAATTTTGCATGCCGCTAGTGTATTCGGCCGCTGCTGCAAACGCTTGGGCGAAATGGCCGTGGGCGCCAGATCCGATGATGCCGCCGGACCTGCGTGGCAGTGCGGTCACAATCGCCGCTGGACAGGCATCAACCATCCCATCGGCTGGTTGATGCCTGCCACGCGCGGCACGCTACTGGATGAAGGCGATACGCTGCATATGCGTGTTGTTGGCCGCCGCCAGCACCTTGGCCATCACCTGGTACTGCGCATCGGGGGAGGCATCGATGCGCAGCTCCGGCAGATTGCCGACATGCAGATCCGCCTGTGCCTGCAGGCGGGCCTGCAAGTCGCCGATCGCCAGCACTTCGCCGTTCCAGTACAGCTGATCGGCAGCATCCACCCGCAGCTCGATTGGCGGCGGAGGCTCGACACGTTGCACGATCTTGTCGGTTCGTTGTGGCAGATCAACCGGGATCGGCACCGCCACCATCGGTGCAGTCACGATGAAGATGATCAACAACACCAGCATCACGTCGACCAGCGGGGTCACGTTGATATCAGCCAGTGGACGTCCGGTATTGCCTGCTGCACTGAATGCCATTCCAGTTCCCCCAGGGCGAGGCCGGCTGCCTCGCCACCGAAGCTACGCCTGCTTCCAGGCGTTTCCAGCCATGCGGCGGATTCCATTCAGTTTCCGTTTGCGCAGCAGCGACACGTTTGTTCATGTGCGGGTCGGGCTGCTGCTCTGCCGTTGACGCTGCGGCCGTTATCCTTCCGTCATGAATAAAATCCTCCTGCTGCCTCTGGCTACCCTCGCCGCGCTGCTCAGCGCCTGCGTCCAGGCCCAGAACCTGGACGCACAACGCACGGCGATGCGCACCGCCATCGACAATGCCGAGCGCGGGCAGTTCGATGCCAACGCGACCGCGCCGCTACGCAATCACCCGCTGTACGGCTGGCTGGAGTTCAGTGCCCTGCGCCGCAACATCGACACCTTGCCGAATGCGCAGGCACAGGATTTCCTGAAGCGCTACCAGGGCCAGGCCGTGGCCGAGAGTTTCCGTTCGGCCTGGTTGCCCGCCCTCGCCCGCCGCCAGGACTGGCCGACCCTGCTGGCCAACTGGAAGACCAGCAGCGATCCCGGCCTGCGCTGTGCCGAACTCAATGCACGACAGGCCACCGGCAAGGCCGATGCGCAATGGACCGGCGACGCACAGGCCTTGTGGCGCAGCGCCGGCAAGTCGCTGCCCGACGGCTGTGACCCGGTGTTTGCAGTCCTCGCCAGCCGCGGCGGCCTGCCCCCGGCGCTGCGTTGGGAGCGCATCGACGCTGCCGCCGACGCACAGCAACCGGCGGTGATGCGTGCCGCCGCACGTGGTCTGCCAGCCGCCGAGCTTGCCCAGGCCAATGACTACGCCGCCTTCGTCGACAAGCCCGACGCACGCGCCCTGAACTGGCCCAAGAACGAACGCAGCCGTCGCATCGCCGTTGATGGTCTGCAGAAGCTGGCCAAGGCCGACCCTGGCGCGGCCGAGCTGCAGCTGCCGCAATACGCCCAGGCACTCGCCCTCAACGCCGAGCAGCAAGGCAAGGTGTTGTACGAAATCGCACTATGGACGGTGGCCTCCTACCTGCCGGATTCGGCACGACGCCTGGCCGCCGTGCCCGAGTCGGCCTATGACGAACGCCTGCACGAATGGCGCACCCGCGAAGCGATGGCACGCGGCGATTGGCCGGCAGCACTGGCCGCCATCCGCAAGATGCCGGCCAGCCAACGCAACGATTCGCGCTGGCGCTGGTTCGAGGCCCGCCTGCTGGAGAAGACCGGCAAGCCGGCCGAGGCGACAGCGCTGTACCGCGCCGCCGCCAGCGAGCCTACCTTCCACGGCTTCCTGGCCGCCGACAAACTCAAGCAGCCCTACAACCTGTGCCCGTGGAATCCGGGCGACAGCGCGGCGGCAAAGACCGCCGTCGGCCGCGACCCGGCGCTGGTGCGGGCGATCGAGCTGTTCAAGATCGAACGTCCAAGCTGGGCCGCGCGCGAATGGGCCGAGGCCTTGTCGCGTTTCGACGACAGTCAGCGCCGTCTCGCCGTGGAAGTGGCCAGCAACAACGGTTGGTTTGATCGCGCCGTGTTCGCCTTGAAGGGCCCGCAGGAGATGCGCCTGTACAACCTGCGCTTCCCGCTGCACCACGACGACACGATCCGTCGTGAAGCCGCCCGCAATGCGCTGGACCCGGCCTGGATTGCTGCGGAAATCCGCGCCGAAAGCATCTTCAACCCGAATGCACGTTCGCCGGCCAACGCCATGGGCCTGATGCAGGTATTGCCCGCCACCGGCGCCAGCGTGGCCAAGAGCATTGGTTTGAGCGGCTATGGCGGTGCGTCCAGCCTGTATGACTCGGACACCAACATCGCCATCGGTACCGCCTATCTGCGCCAGCTGATGGACAAGTACAACGGCCTGCCCTACGTCACCATCGCCGCCTACAACGCCGGCCCGACGCCGACCGCACGCTGGCAGACCCAGCGTCCGAATTACGATCCGGATTTCTGGATCGAGACCATCAGCTACAAGGAGACCCGCGAGTACGTGGCGCGCGTGCTGGCCTTCAGCGTGATCTACGACTGGCGCCTCAACAACAACGCCCTGACCCTGAGCGACCGCATGGTTGGCAGGACCGAAGGCGCCCGCAAGCCCTTCAGCTGCCAGCGAACGCAGTAGCGCCTGTAGAGCCGAGCCATACCGCTTCTGCTCCCTCCCTTTCGCGCAGCGAAGGGGAGGGCTGGGGAGGGGTGCTTTTGGGCCTTTGCCTGTAAAGCACCTGCCGAGCATGGCTCGGCACTACCGCTTCTGCTCCCGCCCTTTCGCGCAGCGA
>NZ_DAMBKV010000009.1:0-77566 GCF_032066555.1 Stenotrophomonas sp. | reverse complement strand
CAGCGAAGGGGAGGGTTGGGGAGGGGTGCTTTGAGCCTTTGCCTGTAAAGCCCCTAGCCGAGCATGGCTCGGCACTACATGTGCCCTACCCCATCCGACTTATCATGCCTGCATGAAAACCTATCTCGTCGGCGGCGCTGTCCGCGATTCCCTGCTTGGCCTGCAACCCGGTGACCGCGACTGGGTGGTAGTCGGTGCAACCCAGGCACAGATGGAAGCCGACGGCTTCAAGGCCGTGGGCAAGGATTTCCCGGTGTTCCTGCATCCGCATACCGGTGAGGAACACGCACTGGCGCGCACCGAGCGCAAATCCGGCCGTGGCTACCGCGGCTTCGTGGTCGATGCCGACCCTTCGGTAAGCCTGGAAGAAGACCTGCAGCGCCGCGACTTCACCATCAATGCCATCGCCCGTGATGAGGAAACCGGCGAGCTGGTCGACCCCTGGGGCGGCGTGCGCGACATCGAGCAACGCGTGCTGCGCCATGTGGGCCCGGCCTTTGTTGAAGATCCGCTGCGTGTACTGCGTGCGGCGCGCTTCATGGCGCGCTTCGCACCCCTGGGTTTTACCTTGGCGCCAGAAACGGCAGCGCTGATGCGCGAAATGGCCGCCAGCGGCGAACTGGATGCACTGGTACCCGAGCGCATCTGGCAGGAACTGCGGCGCAGCCTGACGATGAAAAAGCCCTCGGCGTTCCTGCGTTGCCTGCACGATACCGGCGCACTGGCGGTGATCCTGCCGGAAGTCGACGCGCTCTATGGCATACCGCAACGCGCCGAGTTCCACCCGGAAGTGGATACCGGCGTGCACCAGGAAATGGTCAGCGACATGGCCGCACAACTGGCGCCGGGCGATGACCTGATCGGCTTCGCTGCCCTCACCCACGATCTTGGCAAGGCACTGACGCCGGCCGATGAACTGCCGCGCCACATCATGCATGAGCAGCGCGGCGTGAAGCCTCTGGCCACGCTCTGCGAACGCTTGAAGATTCCGCTCGACCACCGGCTGTTGGCCGAAGCGGTCTGCCGCGAACACCTCAACGTGCACCGCATCGATGAGCTGCGCGATGCCACCGTGCTGGAGCTGATCCAGCGCTGCGATGGCTTCCGCCGTCCCGAGCGCATTGCACAGATGGCCCTGGCCTGCGAATGCGACAAGCGCGGCCGGCTGGGCTTCCAGGACAGTGACTACCCGCAGCGGAGCACCTTGCTGCGCCTGCATGCGGCTGCGCTGGCGATCAATGCCCGCGATATCGCCACCGAAGGCCTGCAGGGGCCTGCCATTGGCGAGGCCTTGAAGAAGGCACGTATCAAGGCAATCAGCGCCGCGCGTTGATTGCCCGCCGCTGTTGCAGCCGTTGGATGTTGTGGGAGCGGTGTAAGCCGCGAAGCTGGTAATGCAACAGCTACACCCGCCGCATGCAATTGCACAATCTGCCGATGATCTCGGCACTGTCGGTTTCGCGGCTTACGCCGCTCCCACAAGCCTGCGACTGGTCGCCTCAGATCTTGAGGTAGATCTTGCGGCGGTCCATCCACGCCATCGGCAACCACCACAGCGCAACGAAGCTCAGCGCCATCACCAGCGAGGCGAACTGCGCGCCCGCCAGCGGGCTCAACCAGCGATTGAACAGATGTTCCCACAGCCAGCCCCAACTGCCGGTGGCCATCATCGCCAGCACCATCGCCGAGGAGCCGGCATAGGCACTGATCGCGTTGACACCAAAGCGACGGCCCAGCGCCGGCCACTGCCGGCAATCGATCAGGATGTGTGCCATCCAAAGCCCGGCAAATGCCCAGCCGCCGGTCCACAGCACATAGGATGGCGTCCACAGGTTCTTGTTCAAGGGCAGCCACTGCGCCCAGATGCCACCCGCCAGCAGCAACAGCACCGCCATCGGCAGCAATCGCCACGGCCGTTGCCGCAACAGCGAACCTGCACGCAGACCCAGCAAGGTCGAGGCCAGTGCGCCCAAGGTGGACATCAAGCCTTCCGGATCATGGCCATGGCCGGTTGCCGGATCGTATTGGTAGAGCAGCGCGCCAAACAGCTGGGTATCCACGCGGCTGGCGACATTGAGCCAGGGCGCGATCGAACCGCCAGCAGCCAGTAGTGCCGCATAGCCCACCACCAGCACGCCAAGGCACAAGGTCTGCGCCTTCGGCTTCATCCAGATGGCAGCCATGCCGGCGAACGCAAAACACAGTCCAATGCGTTGCAACACGCCCCAGGGCCGATAGTGCGGCAGATCCAGCCACCACCAGGCCAGGAAGTGCAGCAGCAGCCCCAGACCCAGAATGCGTGCGGCGCGGATCAATACCGTGCGTGTCAACGCACCACGGTCAGCGCCCTGCTCCACCCGCGGCACCACGCCCAGCGCGATGGACACGCCAACGATCACCAGGAAGAACGGGAACACCAGATCGGTCGGTGTGCAGCCATGCCACTCCGAATGCAACAGCGGTGCGTACACGTGGCTCCAGCTGCCGGGATTGTTGACCAGCAGCATGGCCGCCACGGTGATGCCACGCAGGGCATCCACCGAGGCATATCGGATGGCTTTGTTCATACCTTGGAACTCAGTCGCGCTGCCCGGCGATCCAGGTGGCCTGCACCTGCAGGTCGCTGTCCAGCAGGACGAAATCAGCCTGGTAGCCGGCTGCGATCTGCCCGTAGCGATCATCCAGCCCCAGGAACTGCGCCGGATACGTCGATGCCATGCGCGAGGCTTCAGCCAGCGAAAGACCCAACAGACCAACCGTGTTGCGCACGGCAGTGATCATGTCCAGTGCCGAACCCGCCAAGGCACCTGCGGCATTGCGGACCACGCCATCAACGGCGGTGATGGTTTCGCCATACAGCTCGAACGTCGGGTTGTCCGAACCGACCATCGGCATCGCATCGGTGACCAGGAACACTTTGCCGCGCGGCTTGGCCGCCAGCGCCACGCGCAGGCTGGCCGGGTGCACGTGCACGCCATCGACAATCACGCCGCACCAGCTGTCAGCATCTTCCAGCGCCGCGCCGACCGCGCCGGGATCACGCCCCTGCAGCGGCGACATGGCGTTGTACAGATGGGTGAAACCGGTGATGCCGGCATCCAGACCGGCGCGGATCTCGTCGTAGGTACCCGCGGTGTGACCCGCAGCCACGATCGCGCCATTGGCGACCATCTGCTGGATGGTTTCCTGCGGCACGCGCTCCGGTGCCAGGGTGATCAGGGTGACGCCGTTGTCCAGCGCGGTGGCCATGCGCACTTCATCGGCATCGGGCACGCGGAACTTGCCGGCATCGTGGGTGCCCTTGCGGGCGGGGGCGATATACGGGCCTTCCAGGTGGATGCCGAGCACGCCCGGCACCTTGGCGGCGATCGCCTCACGGGTAGCCCGCACCGCACGCGCCATCACCTCGGCATCGTCGCTGATCAGGGTCGGCAGCATGCCGGTGGTGCCGTAGCGGCGATGCCCGGCCACCATCGTGCGGAGGGCATCGACATCGGTCTGGTTGTTGAACAGCGCGCCGCCGCCACCGTTGACCTGGGCATCGATGAAGCCGGGCAGCAGCCAACCGCCGCCCAGGTCCACCTGCGCCTCGGCCGCGGCAACCGCCGGGTCATCACTGGCGACGACCGCAGTGATGCGGCCGTCTTCGATCAATACCGCGACATCGTCACGGAAGTTCTCGCCGGCAAGTACCCGGCCATTGCGCAGCGCGGTTTTCATCAGACCGTTTCCGTCACCTTGTTGAGGTGCGGCGGCAGGTCCGGGTTGTTGCCACGGCGCAGCGCCAGCGCGTTGATCGCGCGGTAGAAGCTCTGGATGGTCAGCAGCGGCGCGCACAGCGGGTGCGATGCCTCGGCGGTCGGCAGGTTGCCACCCTCGCCGGTCAGCCACACCTGCGCGCCGCGCGCGGCGAACTCCTCGGCCACGGCACGGGTGCCGGCACCGGTTTCATCAGGCTGGGCAAAGGCCAGCACCGGGAAGTCCTCGCCCACCAGCGCCATCGGGCCGTGCTTCACTTCGGCCGAGCTGTAGCCTTCGGCATGCAGGCCGCAGGTTTCCTTGAACTTCAGCGCCGCTTCCTGCGCTGCCGCCAGGCCCGGGCCACGGCCGAGCACGAACAGGTTGTGGGCATCGACCAGGCCGTTGGTGACTGCGCTCCAGTCGCACTCCCAGGCCTTGCTCATCGCCGCCGGCAATGCGTCCAGGGCGGCGATCAGGGTCGCATCATTCTTCCAGTAGGCACCCAGCTGCAGGATGGCCGCCAGCGAGGCCAGGTAGCTCTTGGTCGCGGCGACGCTGCGCTCGGCACCGGCGCCCAGCGGGATCACGGTTTCGGCCAGCAGGGCCAGCGGCGAATCCTCGACATTGACCAGGGCCACCACGCGCGCGCCGGCAGCCTTGGCAGCTTCGGCATTGCGCAGCAGGTCCGGGCTCTTGCCCGACTGCGAGATGACGATGTACAGCGCGCCGCGCAGCTGCAGCGGCGCTTCATAGACCGAGCCCACCGACGGCGACGCCGAAGCGGTCACCAGGCCGAGCTGGGTCTCGAACAGATACTTGGCATAGGTTGCCGCGTGATCGGAACTGCCGCGTGCGCAGGTGACAACGAACGGTGGCGGGTTCTGGCGCAGGTCTGCGGCCAGGGCCTGCACCACGTCGCGGTTGCGTGCGAACTGGGCGGCGATGACAGAGGCGCTTTGTGCCGCCTCGTTGAACATCAGGGTTTCGGTTTCACTGGGCAGTGCCATGGATCATTACTCGGAAAGGTCGGGGGGAGATGAAGGAGGTCGCGACGCCTGCTGGCGCAGCGGCGCGGTGGAACCACGTACCACCAGCTGCGGTACGAAGCCCTGATTCTGCAATTGGGCCGGGCTGTCTTCGTAGGCGTCGGTACGCAGCTGGCTGATCAGCAGGCGCGCCGCATGGCGGGCGATATCGCCGGTGGCCTGCTTGGCGGTGGTCAATGCCGGCCACGACTGGCGCGAGAACGGGCTGTCCTCGAAGCCGGCAATGGACAGGTCATACGGCACGTTCAAGCCGGCCGAATTGGCCGCCGCCAGCACGCCGGCGGCGATTTCGTCGTTGGAGCCGAAGATGGCGGTTGGCGGTTCGCGCAGCGCCAGCAGGCGGCGCGCACCACGGAAGCCATCGTCGAAGGTGTAGTCACCCGGAATCACCAGGTGCTTGTCCAGGTTGATCCCGTAATCCTTCAATGCCGCCTCGTAGCCGGCATAGCGCTCGCCACTGGAGCGGTGCGAGGTACCACCCCACAGGAAGCCGATGCGCTGGTGGCCCAGCTGGATCAGGTGCTCGGTGATTTCATAGGCCGCGTCGCGGTCATCCACGAACACGCAGGCACCATCGCCCGGGTCTTCGGTGGCGGCGATGATGCGCACGGTCTTGATGCCACGCGCGTTGAGCGCAGCCACCAACTCCGGGCGCTCGGACATCGGCGCGGTCAGCACCAGCCCGGCCAGCCGCGAGCGCTGTACCCAATCGGCCAGTTCCTCGGCCAGCATCGGCGAGGTCGAGTCGCAGGGATGGATCTGCAGGCCGAAGCCGGTTTCGCGGCAGGCCGACAGCACGCCGTTCTGTACCCCGATGATGTGGTACGGATTGGGGTTGTCGTAGACCAGCCCGATCACGAAGGTGGTGTTGCTGCGCAGGTTGCGCGCGGACGGATCCGGCTCATAGTCCAGCTCGGCCACCGCGCGCAGCACGCGCGCGCGGGTGGCCTGCATCACCGAAGGCTCGTTGTTGATCACCCGCGAGACGGTCTTCAAAGAGACCTTGGCCCGCTCGGCGACATCCTTGATGGTGGGTCTACGCATTACCGGTTCCCGCGTTGGCTCGATTGCCGCCATGATGCTTGATTCAGGCGCCACGTGCCTTGCCCGCGTTATGGCCAACGGTGCCGAAGTACAGGATGTACAGGTAGCAGGGGATCATCAGCGCCGCGAACACCAGCTGGAAGTGCTCCGGGTAGGCGTGCTTGAGCAGGGCGAAGGCCTGCGGGATGATCGCGCCACCGGCGATACCCATCACCAGCAGGGCCGAACCGGTCTGGGTGAAGCGACCCAGGCCGCGGATCGCCAGCGGGAAAATCGCCGGCCACATCATCGCATTGGCAAAGCCGAGGGCAGCCACGAAGCCCACCGACACATAGCCGTGGGTGAAGAATGCACCGAGGGTGAACAGCACGCCCAGCACCGCCGACACGGCCAGGTACTTCTCCTGCGAGATATAGCGCGGGATAAGTGCCAGGCCGGCCAGATAGCCGAGCAGCATCGCGAACAAGGTGAATGAGGTGAAGAACTTGGTCTGGTCCAGCGGCAAGCCGAAGGCGTGCCCGTAGGTACCAATGGCATCACCGGCCATCACCTCCACGCCGACATACAGAAACAGGCAGACCACTCCCAACCACAGGTGCGGGAACTGGAAGATGCTGCGCTTGGCAGCGGTACCGCTTTGTTCCGGCGCGGCGTTGGATTCTTCGGCGCTGACTTCCGGCAGCGGCGACAGCAGCACCGCGACCGATGCCACCAGCAGGATGGCGAACATCACCATGTAGAACGTGTGGATGCCGCCGGCAAACCCATCCAGCAATGCTTCGCGCGTGGCCGGATCGGCCTTGGCGACTTCGGCGGCAAGATCACCCACGCCGTGCAGCACCAGCGAGCCCAGCAACAGAGGCGCCAGGATGCCGGCGATCTTGTTGCAGATGCCCATCAAGGCGATGCGACGTGCGGCCGTTTCGATCGGGCCGAGGATGGAGATATAGGGGTTGACCGATGTCTGCAGCAGCGCCAAGCCTCCGCCAAGAACGAACAGGCTGGCCAGTGCACCCGGGAAAACCCGCCAGGTAGCGAACTGGCCAAATGCCGCCGCGCCCGCCGCCATCACCACCAGGCTCAAGGCCAACCCCTTCTTCATGCCGGTGCGACGCAGGATCCACGACGCGGGAATGGCGAGGAAGAAATACGAAAGGTAGAACACCATCAACACCAGGAACGCGGATATCTCGCTGACCTGGAAGGCCAGCTGCACGAAGGTGATGAGCGGCCCGTTGAGCCAGGTGAAAAAGCCAAGAATGAAAAACAGCACGCCGACCACGGCGATGGAAGATGCCGTGCTGGTACGCGGCGTCGAGTCGGGAACAGCAGACATGGGCAAAGCTCCTGCGGATGCGGGAGACGGATCGAGCCGTCAGGCGATTACGTGGGAACAACGTTGTCACATTTATTGTTTGCTGCGGACAAGTTTGTCAACAACGTCACCTCGGCGGCCTATTCCGATAGATCATCAGGAATGCCCTACAAGCCCGGAAGAATCAGGCTTTCTGCGAAAAACCCCGTAACGTAAGCCGCTACACGTTATCGGATGCAACAAATGCAGGCGCCCCAAGGTTTGCGCAGATGCGCTGCGGCGCAACATCGAAAGTTTCAATTATTCGTTGACATCGTTGTCAGAACGATTACAGACTCGCCCCCGATTGGTGCCCTCTCCGGGCGCTCCGCCTCGCCATAGGGAACCCGAGTGACTGCTGTCGTCCCCCCACTACAGACCACCCGCCTTGACCCCGCCTGCCGGCCCTTCTTCGCCGCCGACGTGGGCGGTACGCACGTCCGCGTCGGTCTGATCCAGGCAGCAGCGGCAAACGATCCGGCCATCGATGTCCTGTCCTACCGCAAGTATCGCTGTGCGGACTACCCCAGCCTCAGCGCGATCCTGTCCGACTTCGCCAGCCACAACCCGCCGGTCGAGCACTGCGTGATCGCCACCGCCGGCTACGCGCTGCCGGATGGCACGGTGATTTCGGCCAACCTGCCGTGGCCGCTGTCGTCCAGCCGCATCCGTGATGATCTCGGCTTTGCCGGCGTGCATCTGGTCAACGATTTCGAAGCCGTCGCGCACGCGGCCGGCCACATCAACGCCAGCCAGGTGCTGCAGCTCACCGGCCCGGCCGACGTGGAACGCGGCCCGACGCTGGTGATCGGCCCCGGCACCGGCCTGGGTGCCGCGGTGCGGATTCCAGTCGGCAACCGCTCGGTGGTCCTGGCCACCGAAGCCGGCCAGGCCTCGCTGGCAGCCACCACCGAACTGGAAATGGCCGTGCTGCAGCAGATGCTGCAGGACCGTCCGCATGTGTCGATCGAGCAGGCACTGTCCGGCCCCGGCCTGCTCAACCTGTACAACGCACTGTGCGCGGTGCGTGGCACCACGCCGGTGCACACCACGCCGGACGCCGTCAGCGCCGCCGCCTGCGATGGCAGCGACCCGCTGGCCGTGGAAACCCTGCAGCTGTTCTGCGGCATCCTCGGCTCGACCATCGGTGACATGGCCCTGCTGTACGGCGTGCAGGGCGGCATCTATCTGGCTGGCGGCATCCTGCCGAAGATCAGCCAATTTCTTTTGAACAGCACCTTCGTCGAACGCTTCCTCAACAAGGGGCCGATGCGCAAGGCGTTGCAAAGCATTCCCGTGAAGCTGGTAGAGCACGGGCAACTGGGCGTCATCGGCGCCGCCAGTTGGTATCTGGAAAAGTCGGCCAAGTAAGCCTTCAGCAGCATAAGCAACAGATCCACCAGCAGGACCCGTAGTAACGCGGCACGCAGTGCCAATCAATCTTGATGTTGAGGAGAGACAACATGCATCGCAAGACCCTTCTTTCGGCAGCCATCGTCAGCTGCCTCGCCTTCAGCGCACACGCGCAGGAAGCCCCGCAGAACGCCACCGACCTGGACACCGTGACGGTCACCGGCATCCGCGCCAGCCTGGAAAAGTCGCTGGATACCAAGCGCAACAACGACACGGTATCCGAGTCGATCACCGCTGAAGACATCGGCAAGTTCCCGAACACCAACGCCGCCGAAGCCATGGCGCTGATCCCGGGCGTCACCATCGACCGTCGCTTCGGCCAGGGTGAGCGCGTCAGCATCGACGGCACCGACCCGAGCCTCAACCTGAGCTTCATCGACGGCCACCCGGTTGCACAGGCCATCTGGCTGTACGGCGAGTCGCCGAACCGCGGCTTCGACTACACCATGCTGGCCCCGGAAGTGCTGGGCCGCCTGGAAATCATCAAGTCCTCCGAAGCCCGCCTGCCGGAAGGCAGCCTCGGCGGCACCGTGATGATGCATTCGCGCAAGCCGCTGGACATGGACGCCAATTCGGTCAGCGGTTCGGTCGGCTACAGCTACAACGACCAGGCCGAGAAGGGCAGCCCGAACATCTCGGTGCTCTACAGCTGGAAGAACGACGACTCCACCTGGGGCGTCAACGTCGCCGCCCAGCGCCATGAAGAAAAGGTCGATCGCCAGGGCATCGAAATCTTCGGCTACAGCACCGTTGCCGACTTTGCCAAGGTCAACCCGAATATCGCCGCCCAGGTCGGCAAGGGCGAACTGCGCCCCACCGACAAGGTCGCGCAGGAAATCAACGTTGCCTACTTCCAGCAGGAGCGCAAGCGTGACAGCGCCCTGGTGAACCTGCAGTTCAAGCCCAACGACCAGTTCGAGGGCACCTTGAGCGGCCTGTACATCAAGGAGAACTTCGACAGCTACAACCAGTCGATGTACAACTTCATGACGCAGAACAACTCGTCCATGCAGGCCGTCGACTACTTCAACCCGACCGGCCCGGGCGGCTTCGTCACCGGCGGCCACACCAATGCCAACCCCGGCAGCGGCACCGGCATCATCTACGACAACCAGGTGCGCTTCTCGGAAGTGACCACCAAGGGCGTGGACCTGGACCTGCAGTACCGCGGTGACGGCTGGAAGCTGGGCGGCAAGATCGGTACCAGCAAGTCCGAGAACCCGAACATCAGCCAGTACCTGATCGAGCCGGTCTACAGCGGTTCCTACACCTGGGACTACCGCAAGGGCTTCCAGGCCGATGACCAGGCCGCGTATTACGATCCGGCGAACTGGGGCAACATCTTCGGCAACAACGGTGTGTTCAGCTCCGAAGCCAAGGACAAGTACGCGCAGCTGGATTTCAGCAAGAACTTCGACAGCATCTTCAACCAGTTGCTGGTCGGCGTGCGTCGCACCGAGCACACCGAAAACTACGGCCTGGGCGTGTATGGCGGCGTGCGTACCGGCAGCCTGGCCGACGTCGGCACCATCGGCAACACCAACCTGCTCGGCAGCCTGGGCGGCGTGTTCGGCAACACCAGCCACCACCCGCAGGTCGGCCAGGGCAACGTGATCAGCTGGGTGCATGGCAGCCCGGTGGACTACTCGCGTTCCGACGCGTCCAGCCTGTTGAACAACACCTGGGAACTGGAGCAGAAGACCACAGCCGCCTACACGCAGCTGAACTTCTCCACCGGCGCCCTGCGCGGTAACTTCGGCGTACGCTGGGTCCAGACCAAGACCGACAGCAGCGCCTATGTGTACGGCGACAACCAGCCAGTGCTGCCGGCGCCGGCCGAGTGGTGGCAGACCAGCAAGAGCAAGAAGAGCAACATGCTGCCGTCCGTCAACCTGGTGTATGACAATGGCGGCGACGTGGTGTTGCGTGCTTCGGCTGCCAAGGTCATCGCCTGGGCACCGTACAACCTGATGTCGAACAACCTGTTCCTCAACGACACCATGATGACCGGCTCGGGTGGCAACCCGGACCTGGATCCGTACAAGGCCTACAACTTCAACTTCTCGGCCGAGTGGTACTTCGCCCCGCAGTCGGTGCTGGCAGGCTCGGTGTTCCTGAAGCAGACCCAGAACTACGTGCTGCAGACCCCGGGCACCGAGCGTCGTTACAACTCCATGCGTGACAGCAACCCGACCACCTGGTTGACCACGGTTGGCTCGCACGGCTGTACCGCCGATGGCTTCTGCGACTACAGCGTCACCCGTCCGCGCAATGCCGGCGGCGCCAGTGTCCGCGGCTTCAACGTCAACTACCAGCAGGCATTCGGCGACACCGGCCTGGGCTTGATCGCGAACTACACCTACGCAACCGGCGATACCGATGCCGGCAACAACATGCCCTACCTGTCGCGCAGCACCGTCAGCGTCAGCCCGTAC
Organism: Stenotrophomonas sp.; assembly: GCF_032066555.1. Classification (GTDB taxonomy): domain Bacteria; phylum Pseudomonadota; class Gammaproteobacteria; order Xanthomonadales; family Xanthomonadaceae; genus Stenotrophomonas. The sequence continues at coordinate 66,533 of NZ_DAMBKV010000009.1, read as the reverse complement.
TTTGAAAACGAGCAGTTCAGCGCCCGTGTCAACTACAACTGGCGTAGCAAGTACGAAGGCGTTGGCTATGTTGCCGGTGCACCGGCGGCCACCACCGCCGCGTATGCCGACCTGAGCGCAAGCCTGGGCTGGAACTTCACCGACAACCTGAGCCTGTCGCTGGATGCGATGAACCTGCTCAACGAGAAGTACCGCCAGTACGTTGCCCAGGAAGAGGCACTGGCTGCGGAATACTTCACCGGCCGCCGCTACATGGCCAACCTGCGCTTCAAGTTCTGATCCATGCCGGCAGGCAACATTGCCGGATAGCGTGACCCGCCGGGCCTGGATCATTCCGGGCCCGGCTTTTTTTTGACTACATGTAGTGCCAAGCCATGCTCGGCATTGCCCCGCTTCATGTAGTGCCGAGCCATGCTCGGCATTGCCCTGCTTGATGTAGTGCCGAGCCATGCTCGGCAACGCACGCATTGTCGAGCGAAGCCCCTGCCGAGCATGGCTCGGCACTACAACAACAAAAGCAACAGCAACACCCTGCCGAGCATGGCTCAGCACTACAACAACAGAAGCAACAGCCACAGCAACACCTTGCCGGGCATGGCTCGGCACTACACAAGATCCATGCGGCAGGACACACTGCCGCCCATGCAAAGACAGACAGGAGCTCCGCCCATGACGAAGTCCTTCCACAAGCGCAGCCGCGCGCCGTGGCTCAGCAGCTGCGTATTGCTGGGCATGTCCGCCCTGCAGGTGCAGGCCGCCGACTCCACCTCCGCCCCTACGCTCATCCCCCTGCCGGCCAGCTACCAGGCCGACGGCGGCAAGGACTTCGTACTGCAGAATTCCGCACGCGTCGGCGGCAATGACGAGGCCGCACGCCGCGCCGCCGCGCAGTTCGTAACCCTGCTCAAGCAGAACGGCGGCCCAACCCTGGCCGTTGCCGACAGCGCCAGCAAGGCGCAGATCCGCTTCCGCCTCGATCCTTCAGCGCTCAACACCGCCGAAGGCTATGCACTGAAGGTATCCAATACCGGCATCGACATCAGCGCAGGTGATGATGTCGGCCTGTTCTACGGCGCGGTCACCGCCGCGCAGCTGCTGACCGGCAACACGCCAGGCCACGTCGCCGCCGCCACCATCAACGACACCCCACGCTTCCCATGGCGCGGTTTCATGCTCGATTCCGCGCGTCACTTCCAGAGCATGGACGAGATCAAGAAGCTGCTCGATGCGATGGCGCAGCACAAGCTCAACACCTTCCACTGGCACCTGACTGATGACCAGGGCTGGCGCATGGAAATCAAGCGCTACCCGAAGCTGACCGAAGTCGGCAGCTGCCGCGTGCCGCTGGGTGATGCCGGCCGCAATGCCGCCACCGGCGAAGCCCGCCAGTACTGCGGTTACTACACCCAGGAGCAGATCCGCGAAATCATCGCCTATGCGGCCGAACGCCACATCCAGGTCATCCCGGAAATCGACGTGCCCGGCCACGCCACCGCCGCCATCGTCGCCTACCCGGAGCTGGGCACCACTGACCAGAAGCTGGTCATCGACAACCAGTGGGGCGTTTTCCAGAACCTGTTCAACACCGAGGAGAGCACCTTCCAGTTCCTGGAAAACGTGCTGGAAGAAGTGATTGAAATGTTCCCGTCCAAATACGTGCACGTCGGTGGCGACGAAGCGGTCAAGGACCAGTGGATCGCCTCCAAGCGCGTGCAGGAACGCATGCGCGAACTCGGCGCGAAGGATGAAATGGAAATGCAGAGCCATATCATCAAGCGCCTGGAGAAGTTCCTGGAGCAGCACGACCGCCGCCTGATCGGCTGGGACGAGATCCTCGAAGGCGGCCTGCCGCCGGAAGCGACGGTGATGTCCTGGCGTGGCACCGAGGGCGGGCTCAAGGCCGCCAGCGAAGGCCACGACGTGGTGATGTCGCCGGTCACCCACATGTACATGGACTACCTGCAGACCGAATCGCCGAACGAGCCACCGGGCCGTCCGACCACGATCACCCTGCAGAAGGCCTATGAGTTCGAGCCGGTACCGGCCGACCTCGCCGCCGACAAGCGTTCGCACATCCTGGGCCTGCAGGCCAACATGTTCAACGAGCACACCCGCAACAACCAGAACCTGGAGCACAACCTGTTCCCGCGCCTGGCTGCGGTCGCCGAGACCGGCTGGAGCCCGCAGGACAAGCGCAGCTTCAGCAACTTCCTGCAGCGCCTGCCGCGCCAGCTGCAGCGCTACCAGGCAATGAACATCGCCTATGCAAAGACGCCGTTCCAGGTGGACATGCAGGACAAGGGCGAGCACCGCACCGGTGCGGTGCAGGTGAGCCTCAACAATCCGCTGGGCTACCCGGTGCATTACACCGTTGACGGCAGTGCCGTTACCGCCAGCTCGCCGCTGTACGCACAGCCGCTGCAGCTGAAGGTACCGGTGCAGATACAGGCCGCGGCCTTCTTTGATGGCAAGCCGTTGGCAGCGGCCAGCCGCTTCCAGCTGGATGCGGCCTCGCTGCTGGTCCGTGAGGACACCCAGCTCGGCCTGTGCCCGAACGGTGGCAAGCTGCTGCTGCGCCTGGAAGATGACGGTCCGGCCGAAGGCGAGCGCGAAATTTTCAACGTCAACATCTTCAACCCCTGCTGGTTGTGGAGCGATGTCGATCTGTCCGGCATCACCAGCGTCAAGGTGCGCGCCGGTCGCATCCCCTACAACTTCCAGCTGGCCCACGACGAGCCGTCGCGCAAGTTCGCACCGGCGCGTACCGCCCACGGTGAAATGGAGATCCTTGCCAACTGCGAAGGCAAGCCGCTGGCCTCGATCCCGTTGCCTGCCGAACCGGGCGCCGACGGCTTCCTGGAGCTGGATGCCCCGATCAGTGCGCCGGCCAACCGTGGCGACCTGTGCGTGCGCTTCACCGGCGACACCCGCCCCAACATGTGGACGCTGGACTGGATCAAGCTTGAACCCGCCAAATAATCCGCACGGCGGTGTGATGTAACCCAGAAGGCCACCGCATGCGGTGGCCTTCTGCTGTCTGCCTCCAGGCCATTGGAAGTTCCGGATGTGTGGGACGGTGTGGGAGCGGTGTAAGCCGCGAAGCAGCTGATCCAACAGCCAGCAGTTGCCCTGTACATCGACCCACCGATGCCCGTTGCCGATCAGCGATACAGGAAAGCCCTCCATTTCATCGCCCCCGGCTTCGCGGCTTACGTCGCTCCAGCAGGCGCCCTTGGCGTGCCAAAAAATTTCACGCGACTCCAGCGCCCCCGGAAGATTCAATGCAAAAGCGCCCCTGGATTTCAAATGAAACAAAAATAATCACTGAAATCATTGATATATAGGCAGCATCTGCATCCCCATGAGGATGAAAATTTTTTGCAGTGCGCCTTGACATCGTTGTCACGAAGCCACGACACTCCGCATGCCGCAACGCCATCACAGGTGTCGCGCCAACTTCCAGGGGACGTGCGTGGTAGCCAGCCTGAATCCAACAGCCAAGCTGACCACTCCTGCATCTGCCGCGCCGCTGCTGGCCGCCGATGTGGGCGGCACCCACGTCCGCGTCGGCCTGGTGCAGCCGGGCAGCAGCGCCAGCGCGCCCATGCAGCTGCTCGGCTATCGCCAGTACCGCTGCGCCGACTATCCGGACCTGAGCAGCATCCTTGCCCAGTTCCCGGTGGACCGCGCCACGGTGCGCGAGTGCGCCATCGCCAGCGCCGGTTATGCCCTGCCCGATGGCACCGTGATTTCCGCCAACCTGCCCTGGCCACTGTCGTGCAATCGCATCCGCGATGATCTTGGTTTCGCCGCCGTGCACCTGGTCAATGATTTCGAAGCCGTTGCCCATGCTGCCGCCCACATCAAGGACGGCGACGCGCTGCAGCTCAGCGGCCCGGCCAGCGGCGATGGCCCGGTATTGATCGTCGGCCCCGGCACCGGCCTGGGCGCCGCCCTGTGGATTCCCAATGGCAACCGCTCGATGGTACTGGCCACCGAAGCCGGGCAGGCCTCCTTGAGTGCCAGCACGCCGCTGGAAGTCGCCGTGCTGCAGCACATGCTGCGCGGGCGCAGCCATGTCGCCATCGAACATGCGCTGTCCGGCCCAGGCCTGCTCAATCTGTACAACGCGCTGTGCGCCGTACGCGACAGCGCGCCGGCGTACACCAGCCCCGACGCCATCAGCGCCGCCGCCTGCGATGGCAGCGACCCGCTTGCCGTGCAGGCACTGCAGCTGTTCTGCGCAATCCTAGGTTCGACCATCGGCGACATGGCCCTGCTGTATGGCGCACAGGGCGGCATCTACCTGGCTGGCGGCATCCTGCCCAAGATCAGTCCGTTCCTTTTGAACAGCAGCTTCGTCGAACGTTTCCTCAACAAGGGACCGATGCGCGAAGCGCTGCAACGCATCCCCGTGAAGTTGGTAGAGCACGGGCAACTGGGCGTCATCGGCGCCGCCAGTTGGTATCTGGGACGCAGGGAAATCGATCCCAGCGCACCGCACTCCGCAGTAGACCAGGCGCATGCAGCAACCCGCTCATGCCCAGCTTCCCGTGACACAAGTTCCGGCCAGTTCGCCGGCATCCATCAATGATGAGGAGAGACATCATGAGGTACCGCAAGTCCGTACTATCCGCCGCCATCGTCACCTGCCTGAGCTTTTCCGCGCACGCGCAGGACGCCGGCCAGCAGGCCACCGAACTGGATACCGTGGTTGTCACCGGCATCCGCGCCAGCCTGAAGCAGGCGCTGGACTCCAAGCGTGACTCCGACGCCATCGTCGACGTGGTCACCGCCGAAGATGTGGGCAAGTTCCCGGCCACCAACGTCGCCGAAGCCATCACCATCATTCCCGGCGTGACCATCGACAAGGCCTTCGGCCAGGGCGAAAAGGTCTCGATCCTGGGCACCGACCCGGCCTTGAACCGCACCCTGCTCAATAGCCAGACCATTGCCTCGGCCGACTGGTTCATCTCGGACCAGCCGGGCCGCACCTTCAACTATTCGTTGCTGGCGCCGCAGCTGGTCAGCAAGGTCGAAGTCTACAAGTCACCGGAAGCGTGGCTTGAGGAAGGCTCCATTGGCGGTACCGTCAACGTCTCCACGCGCAAGCCGCTGGACCTGGGCGGCACCACCATTTCCGGCGCCGTCGGCTACCTGTACAACGACCGCGTCGAAGCGGGCGATCCGTCGGTGTCGGCAATGTTCGGCTGGAAGAACGACGCCGACAATTTCGGCGTGATCGTGTCCGCCCAGCGCTCGATCGAAAACATCCGTCGTGACGGCATCGAGTCCTACGGCACGGTCAGTGGCAAGGATTACATCAACGGCAAGGGCGGCTCGCCGAACTCGATCACCACCACCACCACCGACTGGTCGACCGACCCGGCCACCACCATGCCGCCGAGCTGCGTGGGCACCTGCGCCACCACCCTGCTGGCCAACCCGAATGCGGTCGCGCCGAACGCAATCAGCGCGCACTACTTCGAACAGGAGCGCAAGCGCGACACCCTGTCCGTTGCCCTGCAGTTCAAGCCGACCGACAAGCTGGACATCGAGTTCAACGCACTCAACGTCAAGGCCAAGTACGACAACATGACCCACTCCATGTTTGCCTTCAACGGCAATCCATGGAACTCGCTGGGCGGCCTGACCGACGTCACCGTCGATGGCGGCGTGATGACCAAGGCCTCGTTCCGCAACGCCTTGACCGTGTATGACCTGCTCAACCGCCAGGCCACGGTGGACACCGATTCCTACGACCTGAAGTTCACCTGGAAGGACGAGCGCTGGTTCGCCTCGGCCCACGCCGGCATTTCGGAGGCAAGCGGCGGCACCGGCAAGCAGGTGTTCGGCGAGTTCCTCAACAAGGCCGACTACAGCTACGACATCAGCGGCAAGACGCCGAGCCTGAACTTCCACGGCTACCAGACCGACCCGGTCGCCGACGTTGCCACGCACATGAAGCCCGGCCATGCCGGCAGCCCGTTCACCGACCCATCCGCCTACCGTTTTGACGGCGGTGGCCCGGCCGGTGGCTGGCACACCAACCCGCCCAGCGCCACCAACTGGGGCGCAGGCTGGGGCGGCAACATCGTGACCAAGCCGACCAAGGACGAAGAGCGCTACTTCCAGGTCGACGGCGGCGTCACCCTGGACTCGCCGATCTACCAGGTCCGCTTCGGCCTGAAGCGTCGTGAGCACGAAACCTCGCAGTCGATGGCGGGTGTATCGCTGGCATCGATCAAGGGTTATGGCGACCTGACCGCCGACCAGTTCAGCCCCAAGGATGTGCCGAACAGCTACCTCAGCGGCTTCGGCAACGTGGGTGACCTGAGCAACCGCTTCATGATCGACGGCTGGGCACTGGCCGATTACATCAACAGCGGCAAGTGGCTGGCCCCGTGGCAGACCATGCCGACGCCGAGCACCTTCAGCGATCCGTCCTACGCCGCCAACACCTGGACGGTAAAGGAAGACATCAACGCCGCCTACATCCAGGCTGATTTCAGCCATGATCGCCTGCGCGGCAACTTCGGCGTGCGCCTGGTGCAGACCGAATCGGAAAGCACCGGCTACACCTGCTCCTCGCTGAAGAGCCCGTGCCCGGCAGACGGTTATGTGTTGAGCACGGTCAAGAAGAAGTACAACAACGTCCTGCCCAACCTCAACGTCGCCTACGACCTGAATGACAGCGTGGTCCTGCGTGGCTCGGCGGCAAAGGTGATCTCGCGTCCGAACTACGGCGACATGTCCAGCTACCTGTGGATTGGCGACCAGACCCTGACCGGTGGCGGTGGCAACCCGAACCTGGATCCGTACGAGTCCACCAACCTCGACCTGTCGGCCGAGTGGTACTTCGCCGAGAACGCCATCCTGGCCGGTACCGCCTTCTACAAGAAGGTCGACAACTACATCCTGGTGACCACGCAGAAGGAAACCCATTACAACCAGTCGCAGCAGACGGATACCGAGTACGACATCTCGCGTCCGAACAACGCCGGTGGCGCCAAGATCCAGGGCTTCTCGGCCGCGTTCCAGACCAGCCTGGACAACGGCCTGGGCCTGCTCGCCAACTACACCTACGCTGACGCCAAGGCTGATGCCGGCAACCGCCTGCCGTTCAACTCCAAGAACCAGGTCAACTTCAGCCCGTTCTACGAGAGCGAGCGCTGGAGCGCGCGTGTCACCTACTCGTGGCGTTCGAAGTACTACACGCAGGCTGACCGCGGCAACTTCCTGGTCACCGATGACTACGACTCGCTGGATGCCAACATCAACGTCAAGCTGACCGACAACCTGACCCTGGGTCTGGATGGCATGAACCTGCTCGACAGCGAATACCGCTCCTACGCCGAGGTTCCGGGCGTCGCCAACACCGAGAAGGTCATCCGCGGCCTGTACCGCACCGGCCGCCGCTACATGGCCACGCTGCGCTTTGCCTTCTAAGGCGTAGCTACCCGTTTCACTGGTTCTGTTGTCTTTTTCTCCAGCGGGCTTGGGATTTCCAGGCCCGCTTTTTTTTACCCGCGATGCGCCGTTGGTGCGCCTCCAACTACCCGCCGCGGGCGACGGCGTAACGCGCGCAGCCTGCACCGACTGGAGCAACTGCAATCGCAGCCGCAACGCCCAGAACAGCGCCCAAGCGGAATCTGGATTATCAATGAATTGAAGATAAACATAATTTTCAAAAATGACTGAAATTCACTCCAATAAGTTTCAGGAGGAATGAATGGATATTCCTTTTCATTCAATTTATCCTTGAAAAACAGCAACTACAGTATGAAACAGAGATTTCAAGGCGTCAGTTTTTCGTGAAAATTATTTTTGCAAATTGAAAACAAATACACGCAAACTCCACCCCGAGCTGAACGACGGTAGTCACCCGCCCCACCCACCCATCGAGGCATGACGTGGACAAGCAAGGCCGGCAGTACATCCGATCCACTCCCAACGGCGCCCGCCAGCGTGCGCGCTTGACCCCTGCTGCAACCGGCCTGTTGTTGACCTGACACCGCGTTCGACGTGGCCGGCCATCACGGCAGCCGCGTTGTTTCTCCGCACACCCGAAGGGATGCGGGAATCACTGGCCAGCAGCACTTGCCGGCCATCCATCAGCAAAGGGAGAGAGACCTTTGAAACACCGCAAGTCACCGTTAACCGCCGCCATCGTCAGCTGTCTGGCGATCAGTTTTGCGGCCAGCGCACAGGAAGCGCAGCCGGAGGCGGCAACCGAACTCGACCGCGTCGTCGTCACCGGCATCCGCGCCAGCCTGCAGCAATCGCTTGAGTCCAAGCGCAATGCCGACAGCATCGTCGACGTGATCACCGCCGAAGACGTAGGCAAGTTCCCCGCGACCAACGTCGCCGAAGCGATGACCATCATCCCCGGCGTGACCATCGACCGCGCCTACGGCCAGGGCGAGCGCGTCAGCATCCTCGGCGTTGACCCGGCCTTGAACCGTACCCTGCTCAACGGCCAGTCCATCGCCTCGGGCGACTGGAACATGTCCGACTTCCCGACCCGCACCTTCAACTACTCGCTGCTGGCACCGGAACTGGTCGGCAAGGTGGAAGTGTTCAAGTCGCCGGAAGCGCGCCTGGACGAAGGCTCCATCGGCGGCACGGTGAATGTCTCCACCCGCAAGCCGCTGGACATGCCCGAGCAGATCAGCATCACCGGCCGGGTGAGCTATTCACGCAATGACCGCGTCGAAAAGACCGACCCCAGCGCCTCGGCCGCATTCGGCTGGAAGAACGCGGATGACACCTTCGGCTTCATCCTGTCCGCGCAGTCCACCAATGAAAGCATCCGCCGCGATGGCATCGAGTCCTTCGGCACCGTGCTGGCCAAGCACTATCGCGACGGCCTGGATGGTGCAGCCGGCTCCATCGCCACCGGCAACTGCACCGGTGCCTGCGCCGATGCCATCCGCAACAACCCCGATGCGGTTGGCCCGAGCTCGGTCAGCGCGCACTTTTTCGAACAGGAGCGCAAGCGCAACACCTACTCCGCATCGTTGCAGTTCCAGCCGATCGAGAAGTTGAACGTCGAACTCAATGCAGTGAAGATCGACGCCAACTTCGACCACATGGCCCAGGCCATGTTCGCCTGGCAGGGCAACACGTATGGCAGCCTTGGTTCTCTGACCGACATCACCATCGAGGACGGGCTGATCACCGCCGCCAAGCACAAGGGTGCACGCATGGTGTTCGACATGCAGAACCGTCGCGCCAAGATCGAGTCGGAAACCTACGACATCAAGGCGGATTGGAACGACGAGCGCTGGTTCGCCTCCACCCACATCGGTTCGACGAAGGCCGAAGGCGGCCCGGAGCAGGTGTTTGGTGAATTCCTGGCAAGCGCCGACTACGACTGGTCAGTCCAGAATGGTCCTGGCACCCCGGCAACCTTGAACATCCACGGCCCCAATCCGTTCACCACGCCGGAGCTCTTCCGCATGGACGGCGGCTATGCCAGCACCAACTGCGCAACCACCAACAACTGGTGCTCCGGCTGGGGCGGCAATCTGGTGGAGAAGCCCACGCTGGACAAGGAGACCTACGGCCAGGTCGACTTCGGCATCAAGCTGGACTCCCCGGTTTACATGCTGCGCTTTGGCTACAAACAGCGCGCCCATGAAACCGGCCAGATCCAGCGTGGCGTCACCCTGCCCTCCGTACAGGGCTGGGGCGATGCCACCGCCGACATGTTCAAGCCACGCGACCTGCCGGACAACTACCTGAGCGGCTTCAGTGGCTATGGCGACCTCAACCGCCGCTTCACCATCGATGGCTGGGCGTTGGCAGACTACATCCGCGGCAACACCTGGCTTGCGCCGTACCAGACTGCACCGGTCCCCACCACGAAGGGCAATGCGGAGTTCATCCGCAACACCTGGACCATCGAGGAAGACATCCAGGCCGCCTACGTGCAGGCTGACTTCAGCTATGAGCGCCTGCGCGGCAACATCGGCGTGCGTTATGTCAGCACCAAGCTGGATTCAAGCGCCTACTCCTGCAACACCGGCTTGAATGGTTGCACGACCAGCCAGATGACACCGGCCCAGGTCGAAGCTTCCTATGACTACGTGACCCGCAGCAACAAGTACAGCAACGTCCTGCCGAATCTGAACCTGGTCTACGATGCGAGCGACGACGTTGTGCTGCGTTTCTCGGCGGCCAAGACCATGGCCCGTCCCAACTATGCGGATGTGTCCAGCTACCTGTTCCTGTCCGACCAGTCGCTGACGGGTGGCGGTGGCAACCCCAACCTCAAGCCCTACCGCTCCACCAACCTGGATTTCTCCGGCGAATGGTACTTCTCGCAGGATGCCATCCTGGCCGCCTCGATCTTCTACCGTGACGTCAGCGACTACGTGCTGCGCATCTCGCAGGAAGAAACGCACTACAACATCAACCAGCTGCGTGACGCGGTATTCCTGGTGGATCGTCCGCAGAACGCAGGGGATGCCAAGGTCAAGGGCTACTCGCTGGCATGGCAGCAGAACATCGGTGCAGGCTTCGGCATCATCGCCAACTACACCTATTCGGACGGCGAGGCTACCAATGGCAAGCCCCTGCCCTTCAACTCGAAGAATCAGTACAACCTGAGCCCGTTCTTCGAGAACGACAAGTGGAACGCCCGCATCACCTACAACTGGCGTGACAAGTACTTCACCCGCGTCAGCGGCGGCCGCGATGTATGGACGATGGAGTACCGCTCACTGGATGCATCGGTGGCCTACAAGGTCAATGACTACCTCAGCATCGGTCTTGAAGGCATGAACCTGCTGGACGAGCAGTATCACAGCTACTTCGGCAACGAGAAGTTGCTCAATGGTGCCTACAAGAGTGGCCGTCGTTACATGGCCTCACTGCGCTTCGCCTTCTAAGCCGTAATGCAACACCGCCTGGCGGGAGCCGAGTGCTCCCGCCAGGTTCCTGCCAGCCAACCAGCACGCACCGGGCATCACTGCATGGAACAGCCGAAAGCCAATACCCTTCATCGCCACCTTCCGCTGCTGGCGGTCCTGGCTTGCCTGCTGTTGCTGCCGGCACGCGCTGCAAGCGCTGCCGACGACCTCTCCGGCTACTGGCTCGGCGAGATCGGCAGCCCACGCGAGAAGGTCAGCATCGGGCTCAACCTGCAGGCCGACGCCAACGGCCGCTATGACATGCAACTTGATCTGCCCATCGCCCACCTGCGCTCACTGCCCCTGCACGGCAAGGCCGATCTCGACGACAGCAACACCCTGGTCCATCGCACCCTGCACATGGCGCTGCGGATGCAGGACAAGGAATTGACCGGCACCTTGCTGGGCAGCGGCGAACGCCTGCGCCTGCGCCGTGGCACGCCCGCCGCGCTTCCCAACGAATCCGCAGCAAACACAGCGCCCCAAGCCCTGCCAGGCCCGCGCTGGAAGGCCCACCTTGGTGGCCAGATTTTCGCCTCGCCGGTTGTCGCCGATGGCATTGCCTATATCGGCACCACCGCTGGCACTCTGTTTGCCATCGACCTTGCCGATGGCAGCCTGCGCTGGGGCAGCGCATTGGGCTACCCGGTCTATGCAAGCGCACAGGTCACCGACGATGCGGTCTTCATCAGCAGCGATGGTGGCTACCTGCATCGGCTTGACCGCAAGACCGGCCGCGAGCAGTGGCGCTCGTCGATCCAGGACGCGCGTAGCAGCCGCGAGCCCCCACAACCGCAATCGGCGGCCTGGGAATGGCAAGGCCCGCGCCCGCTGCTTGGCAACGGCCAGATCTATATCGGCGGCAGCGACGGCAGCGTGCAGGCGCTGGACATGCGCACCGGCGCCAGTCGTTGGAAGCGCCAGCTTGCTGGCCGTATCCAGCATGGACTGGCCAGCGACGGCACCCAGCTGTTCGCAATCACCGAGGCCGGCGTGGTGCAGGCCCTCAATGCACGTACCGGCACGCCGCTATGGCAGTACCGCCTGGCCGCACGCCCGGGCGCAGCACCGGTGGTGCATCGCGGCCGTGTGTTCTGCAACGACCGCAGCGGCGTGCTGCATGCAATCGATGCCAGCACCGGCAACCCGCTGTGGCTGACCCAGTTCTGGACCTCGTGGATCGAATCCGAGCCCTCCTTCGACGGCAACACGCTGTACATCGGCTCCTCGGACCTGCGCAAGGTGAGTGCCATCGATATCGTCAGTGGGCGTGTGCTGTGGCGCACCGATGTTGGTGGCTGGAGCTGGGGCACACCACTGGCGCTGGGCGATCATCTGCTGGTCGGCATGGCCGCTGGCCATCCCTATTTCCTTGAGCACGGCGCTGGCGTGGGCGTACTCGACCGACGCGATGGACGCCTGCTCGCCACCCATGCACTGCCCTCCGGGCGCGGCTTCCAGTGGGGCATCGCCGGCAACCTGGCCCATCATGCGAATGTGCTTGTTGCAGCCGATATCGAAGGCGTGCTGATGGGTTTTGCACTTGATGCGATGATCCAGTCGAGCACCGCAACCACCGCCCAGGTCTCTGTCGGGCCGCCCGTCTTGCCTTCCTCCCCCAGCGGATCGCAGCAACCGCAACATCAACTGTAAACGCAACAGCGGCTGTCAACGCGCCAGCCGTCAACAACGAGGAACCATGATGCACCGACACCGACTTTCCACCCATGCCCTGCACGCTGCGCTGCTGCTCGCCCTGGGCGCTGCCAGTGGCCATGCAGGTGCTGCCGCCAACAGTGCAAGCGTCCAACTGTTGCCGGTCGAAGTGACCGGCGCCAGCATCATCCCGCGCCCGGTATCGGTGTTGCCGGGCAACGGCCGCTTCTCCGTCGATGCATCCACCCGCGTCATCGCTGCCGAAGGCGCAGGCGAGGTCGCCAGCCAGTTCACCCAGCTGCTGGCACGCACCACGCCGTTGCAGCTCAAGGCGGACAGCAGTGGCCCGGCAAAGGGTGCCATCCAGTTCCGCATCCGCAAGGACAAGGCTGCGGCCTCGCCTGAGGCCTATGCACTGAGCATCAATGGCGACGGTGTGGTGATCGAGGCCGGCGACGCGCGCGGCCTGTTCTATGGCGCGATGTCGTTGTGGCAGCTGCTGGCAGCTGCGCCTTCGGCCAGCATCGCCCTGCCTGCGATGCAGGTCGAGGATGCACCGCGTTTCAACTGGCGCGGCTTCATGCTCGACTCGGCGCGGCACTTCCAGAGCATCGACGACATCAAGCTGATCCTTGATGCCATGGCCACGCACAAGCTCAACACCTTCCACTGGCATCTGACCGATGACCAGGGCTGGCGCATGGAGATCAAGCGCTACCCGAAGCTGACCGAAGTGGGCAGCTGCCGTGCTGCCGCGGGGGAAGCGGGCGTTGGTCCTGACGGCAAGCCGCACCTGTATTGCGGTTACTACACCCAGGAACAGATCCGTGATGTGGTCGCCTATGCCGCCGCACGTCATATCACCGTCGTTCCCGAAATCGACGTGCCGGGCCATGCACAGGCGGCCGTGGCGGCCTATCCGGAGCACGGCGTGGTCGACGGCCCGACCCAACCATCCGCCAATTGGGGCGTTAACCCCTATCTGTTCAACCCGCGCGAGGAGACGCTGCAGTTCCTGGAGAACATCCTGGCCGAAGTGCTGGAGATGTTCCCCGGCCAGTACATCCATATCGGCGGCGACGAGGCGGTGAAGTACCAGTGGCAGGATTCGCCGCAGGTGCAGGCCTATATCCGCGAGCTTGGCCTGAAGGACGAGGAAGCATTGCAGTCGCATATGCTCAAGCGGCTGGAAAAGTACCTGGAAGACCGCGACCGCAAGCTGATCGGCTGGGACGAGATCATCGAAGGCGGCCTGCCGCCGCAGGCCACGGTGATGTCCTGGCGCGGCATCGAAGGCGGCATCGAAGCGGCCACCCATGGCCACGACGTGGTGATGACCCCGGGCAACACCTTGTACCTGGATTTCCTGCAGACCAATCTGCCGGAAGAACCCACCGGCCGTCCGAAGTTCACCTCGATGCAGCGCGTCTACGCGTTCGACCCGGTGCCGGCCGAGCTGACCCCGGCGCAGCGCAAGCACGTGATCGGTGTGCAGGCCAACATGTGGACCGAACACACCCGCAACGGCAAGGACCTCAAGCACAACGTGTTCCCACGCCTGGCCGCGCTGTCCGAGATCGCCTGGACGCCGCTGCAGAACAAGAGCTACGACGACTTCCTCGCACGCCTGCCAGCGCAGTTGCAGCGCTACAAGGCATTGGGCATCGCCTATGGCCAGACCGCGCTGTCGGTGGCGATGAAGCGCCAGGATGATCGTGCAGCTGAAAAGGTGACGGTGGAACTGTCCAACCCGCTCAGCTACCGCGACATCCGTTACACCACCGACGGCAGCACGCCGACCGCGCAATCACCGGCCTATCCCGGCGCGCTGACCTTGCCGGTGCCGACCGTGCTGACCGCGTTGACCTTCTTCAACGGCAAGCCGGTCGCCGACAAGCCCAGCCAATGGAACTTCGATGCGCAGTCACTGCTGACCCGCACCGACAAGACCCTGGCGCAATGCCCGCAGGGCGGCCGTCTGCTGCTGCGTCTGGTCGATGACAACCCGCTGCACGGTGAGCGCGACAACTTCGACGTCACCATCTTCAACCCGTGCTGGCTGTGGGAAGACGCGCAGTTGCAGGACATCGCCTCGGTCAAGGTCCGCGCCGGCCGCATTCCCTACAACTTCGGTCTGCTGCGTCCGGAGGAAGCCAAGCGCGGCTTCCGCAAGCCGGTGAGCCAGCACGGCGAATTTGAAGTGCGTGCCGGCTGCGAGGGCCGCGTGCTGGCCACCGTGCCGCTGCCGCAGCAGCCGGGCAAGGATGGCTTCATTGAACTGGAAGCACCGCTGCAAGCCGGTGCCGAGCAGATCACCGACCTGTGCATGACCTTCAGCGGCGATACCCGTCCGCAGATGTGGGTGCTGGACCAGGTGCAGCTGCAGCCGAAGAAGTAAGGCCCGGGGAGAAATCGCCGGGAAGGCGCGGTGCGGTACGTGAGTCCTCTCCACCCACGTCCCGCACCGCACCGACTTTGCAAAATCACCGGCGCCATGACGGTGCCTGTGATGGCGCCAACGTAGCAGCCCAAGGGCCGCCTGCGTAAGTGCCATGACAGCGGAAATGGCTGATTTATCTAAAGAATTAAGTTGCAGCCGCAACCAGGCCCGGTTCTGACACCGCGCAGGCGGGACGCTATCGGCTCAACGCCCCTGCAGCCGCAGCAGTAAATCCCGCAGCGGCGTCAGCACAGTCAGCATGCCGATCAGTACACCACTGGTGTTGGCCAGGGCATCCATCGGATCGGCCATGCGCGTGGCGGTCAGCGCGCCCTGCGCCCACTCAATGCCAACGCCCATCGCCACCAATCCTGCGGCCACCCAGCACAGCGCGCGGCGGCTGCCGAACAGCTGCACCGCACTGGCGGACAGGATGAAGTAGGCCAGCAGGTGCTCGACCTTGTCGCTGTTCTGCGGCAGGTTCAGTTCGGGCGGCGGGATCAGGCACACCACGATCACCGCCAGCACCGCCGCACACCACAGGCCCAACCAGAACCCCTGCCGCCGCAGTGGCTTCAGCGTGGTGCTTACAGCCGCCACGTCAGGTCACCGAGCAGGAAGGCCGCCGACATGTCGACGTCACGGCTGAAGCCCATCACCTGGAAACGCTCGCCCATCTCGGTCGGCAAGGTCAGCCGCTTGAGCTGATCGCGCAGGCGCAGTTGACCGACTTCATCGGTGCGCGCTTCAGCCTGCAGCAGCAGATCGGTGATGCCATTGCCGAGCAGGAAGTTGGCCTGGTTGCTGTATCCGGCCAGGTCGAAACCGGCGTTGGTACCGGCTTCCGCCAGTGCGGTGAAGTCCACCGAGGCGGTGATGTCCTGCAGGCCCGGCCACAGGAACACGTCGTTGTGCACGCGGTGACGGTAGAACGCACGCATCGTGCCGTCATTACGCTCGCTCTGGTAGAACTCGCTGCGCGAATAGCCGTAGTCGACGAACAGCATCGCACCACGCTGCATGCCGCCGGCCACCGCCTGGATCCAGTACGGCAGCTGCGGCAGCACCTCGGAGCGGTAACCGTGCGCGAACGGCCGCTCCAGATAGCGCTCCACGTGCCGCACTGCGCCCAGCAGCAGCGGGTCCGCCGGTTGCGCACCGCGCACGAAGCGGCCTTCACCGTCGAGCTCCACGGTCTCTTCATAGATCTCGCCTTCGTCGGCGAGGAAACGCGGCGTCGGCAACGCATCGATCACCTCGTTGGCGAACAGTACGCCGTCCCAATCGTCATCGAACGGCCGGTCCAGCCACTC
Source organism: Stenotrophomonas sp. (assembly GCF_032066555.1). Taxonomy (GTDB): domain Bacteria; phylum Pseudomonadota; class Gammaproteobacteria; order Xanthomonadales; family Xanthomonadaceae; genus Stenotrophomonas. Next base: position 50,208 of record NZ_DAMBKV010000009.1, on the reverse strand, counting down.
CACCAGTGCGAACACCGGCGGAATCAGTGCGCGCTCAAGGCGTTCGCGCTGGCGCTCGCGCAGGTCGGCGCTGGGTTCGAGGATGGCGTAGCGCTCGGGTAGCGCATCCAGTTCCAGCAGGCGCTTGAGCATGACTTCGGCAAACGCGCCACTGCCGCCGCCCAGTTCCAGCATGCGTGCCTGCGGGCCAAGCTGCTTCAGCACCGGCGCCACCGCGTTGGCGGTGGTGGCGGCAAACAGCGCGCCGATCTCCGGCGAGGTGACGAAGTCACCGGCGGCACCAAACTTGCTGGCACCGGCGCTGTAATAGCCCCAACCCGGCGCATACAGTGCCAACTCCATGAAGCGTGAAAACGGCACCGCACCGCCTTGGGCAAGAATTTCCGCACGCAGGTGCGCGGCCAGCTGCTCGCTGTGGGCAAGCGCGTCTGAATCGGGGATTGGCAGGTCGGAATGCATGATGCGGCGGTTTGCGAGGACAATGCACAGGATAGCTGAGTAAGGAAATCCCAGATGACAGAATCCCAACGGGTGGCCCTGGTCACCGGCAGCGCGCGCCGCATCGGCGCCGGCATTGCCCGTCACCTGCACGCCCATGGCTACCGCATCGCCCTGCATGCGCACCAGTCCAGCGAGGAGCTGCAATCACTGGCCTTCGACCTGGAGAGCGAGCGGGCGGGCAGCGTGTTGGCGCTGGAGGCCGATCTGCGCGACGTGGCCGCCCTGCCCGACCTGGTGGAACAGGCGGTCAGCCACTTCGGCCGGCTGGATGCGCTGGTCAACAATGCCTCCAACTTCTTCCCTACCCCGTTCGGGCAGGTCCAGCCGGAGCAATGGGATGAATTGTTCGCGGTGAATACGCGCGCACCGTTCTTCCTGGCGCAGGCCGCCGCCCCGCACCTGATCAAGCAGCGCGGCGCCATCGTCAACCTGACCGACCTGCACGCCACCCAGCCGCTGCGCGAGCACCCGGCCTACAGTTCGGCCAAGGCCGCGCTGGAGATGGTGACCCGCTCGCTGGCGCTGGAGCTGGCGCCACATGTACGGGTCAACGCGATTGCCCCCGGCGCCATCCTCTGGCCCGAACAGGGCAAGAGCGAGGCGGCCAAGCAGAAGCTGATGGAGCGCACTCCCCTGGACCGCCTCGGCACCCCGCACGAGATCGCCTCGGCGGTGCGCTGGCTGCTGGACGACGCCGGCTACATCACCGGCCAGACCCTGCGCCTGGACGGCGGCCGCCTGCTGACTTAGTGCCGCACCTGTAGTGCCGAGCCATGCTCGGCAGGGGGCTTTACCAGCGAAAGGCTGCCCTCACCCCAGCCCCTCTCCCGCAAGCGGGAGAGGGGCTCAAGAGCCCTTGGCCGCCCAAGACTCCCGTAGTGCCGAGCCATGCTCGGCAAGGGGCTTTACCGGTAACACCTATGCCGAGCATGGCTCGGCACTACAGGTACAGCGTTACAGCTCCACCGTATCGAACGCCTGCCCATGCTGCGGGTGCTGTTGCCACATCTGCTGCAGGCTCAGCCCGCGCACCGGGTCGATGAAATCCGGGGCGATGTCGGCCAGCGGCTTGAGTACGAACGCGTGCTTCAACTCCGGGCGAGGAATGCGCAGATGCCCCGGGCCTTCCACCACCAGGTCGCCGTAATAGACCACATCGATATCCAGGGTCCGGTCACTGAAACGCGGTCCGGAACGATCGCGGCCGTGCGCGTCCTCCACCGCGTGCAACCAATGATCCAACTCGCCCAGCGGCAGGTCGGTGTCCAGCATCACTGCGTTGTTGAGGAAGTCGGGTCCGTCGAATCCCACGGCCGGGGTGCGGTAGGCCGGGGAGACGCTGATCGCGCCAAAACGTTCGCGCAATACGGCAACAGCCGCTTGCAGGTAGTGCTGCGGTTGCAGGTTGCTGCCCAGGCTGAGGAGCACGGTGGTCATGAGTTGGTTTGCCTGCAGGCCCGCACGCGCCACGATGGACGAGCTTGAGCACCGCATCGTAGGGAGGGGGCGCACATGATAGGCCAGCCATCGCCAGCCCGCATATGCTTCAGCCCACGCCCAGTGCGTCCGCTACCGCACGGAACACCCGCTGCATCTCCAAGGGCTTGGGCAGCACATGCACGCTGAGACCCGAAGGCGCCTGGCCATCGGCGAACGCCGGCGCGTTGGCATCCTCCAGCACGATCGCCGGGCCGCGATAACCCATCGCCTGCATCTCCGCCAGCAGTTGTCCGGCCGACAACAACGGAATGCCGCTGTCCACCAGCACCACGTCCGGCAGGCCAGCCTCCTGAAGATGCCGCATCGCCACCGCGCCATCGCTGGCCAGACGCATGCGATAACCCTGGCTGGACAGCGCATTGCCCAGCAGCGACAGACGTGTGGCCTCGTCATCCACCACCAGCAGGCGCTCACCATGGCCGACCCGGGTTCGTTCCAGTGGTTCGGCATCTTCGCTGGCGGTGCTTTCGCACATCGGCAACAGCAGTTCGAAGGTCGTGCCTTCGCCAAGCTGACTCTGCACCTGGATCTGACCGCCTATGCTCTCGACGATGCGATGGCAGGACACCAGCCCCAAGCCGGTACCATCCGTCTTGGTAGTGAAGAAAGGCGTGAACAGGCGTTGCACCGTCGCTGCATCCATGCCGATGCCATCATCACTGACACGGATGCGCACCCTGTCGCTTTCGCCAGCCACACGCTCGGCGACCAGCCTCAGGCTGCCGCCGTCGGGCATGGCCTGGATGGCATTGAGCGCAAGATTCAGCAGTACCTGCTGCAGCTCGGTGTAATTGGCTTCAACCGCCATGCGGTCGTCTGAGACTTCAAGGTGCAGCTCGGCATTGCGCGGCAGGCTGCTCTTCAGCAGCATGCCCACCGCCTGGAACAGGCGCTGCAGTACGATCCGTTCGCTGGGCTGGCGTGAGCCGCGCACGAAGGACAGCATCGACTCGACCATCTCGTGGCCACGGCGCCCGCATTCGGCAATGACATCGGCCAGGCGGACGACCTTGGGATCATCGCTGCGGTCGCGGATCAGGTCGGGGATGATCAGCAGCGGTTGCAGGATGTTGCGCAGGTCGTGGCTGAGCCCCGCAGCGAGCAGGGCCAGGCTCTCCAGCCGTTGCGCACGCATCAACTCATCTTCCACCCGCAGCCGTTCCAGCTCACTGCGGGTCTCGCGCACCAGACGCGCCACCGCCGAGGGCAGCCGCGCCGGCTGGTGCTTGATGATGTAGTCATTGGCGCCATGCTGCAGCGCCTCCACCGCGGTTTCCTCACCCATCGTGCCGGAGACGAAGATGAAAGGTGCCCGGGGGTGCAACTCACGCAGGATCTGCAATGCCTGGTAGCCGGAGAAGCCCGGCATGCTCAGGTCGGACAGCACGACATCCGGTACGCCATCCGCCAAGGCAGCGCGCATTGCCGGCTCGTTGTCGACACGCTCGAACTCCAGCTCCAGGCCAGCCTCGAGCAACTGGTCGATGACCAGTTCGGCATCCTCCGGCGAATCCTCCACCAGCAGGATCCGCAGCAGCCCCAATGGCGCTCCCTTGTTCGGCATCTGTGTTTACTCGTGCTCCGGTGCCTGGTTGATCACCGCCCAGAAGGTGCCGATGGTACGCACCGCCTGGAAGAACTGGTCGACATCCACCGGCTTCACCACGTAGGCGTTGACCCCCATATCCCAGCTGCGGGCCAGGTCGCTTTCTTCGCGCGAAGAAGACAGGATCACCACCGGCAGGCGCTTGAGTTCCTCGTCTGCGCGGATCAGCCGCAGCACCTCCAGTCCATCCATGCGCGGCATCTTGATATCCAGCAGCAACACGGCCGGCAAGCCCTCCTCGCGCTGGGCGAAGGCGCCGCGCCGGAGCAGGAAGTCCATGGCCTCGACCCCGTCCTCGACATGCACGATGGGGTTGGCCAGGGAGGCATCGCGCAGCGCGTCGATCGCCATTTCGGCGTCGGCTTGGCTGTCTTCGGCAATCAGGATGGTACGCAGGGGACTCATTCCACGGTGTCCTTGTTGGATGTTTCGGTTGCCTGGGGAAGAACGAAGGTGAAGGTGGCGCCTTTATCGACCTGTGCGTCGGCCCAGATGCGGCCGCCGTGACGGGTCAATACCCGGCGTACGCTGGCCAGGCCAATGCCGGTGCCGGGGTACTCCGAGGCCTTGTGCAGGCGCTGGAACACACCGAACAACTTGGAAGCGTATTGCATGTCAAAACCGGCGCCATTGTCGGTGATGCTGAACTGGTGGCTGCCATCCGGCAGCTGCCTGGCGCTGACTTCGATCACCGCCTTGTCGCGACCGGCGGTGTACTTGACGGCGTTGCCGAGCAGGTTCAACCAGACCTGGCGCAGCATGTTCTCATCGCCGACCAACACCGGCAGCCTGCCGATCTGCCACTCCACCTCGCGTAGCTTGCCGTCCGCCCCGGCTTCGTTCTTCAGGTTGGAATCGAGCAGCGCGCGGGTATCGGCCACCAACGACTGCATGTCCACGCGCTGCAGGCGCATCGCTCCGCGGCCCAGCCGCGAATAGACCAGCAGATCATCGATCAAGGCCGCCATCAGCTGCGCCGAACTGCTGATCACCTCGAGGTAGTGCTGGGTCTTGCTGTCTATCGTCTCGCCCAGATGACGTGCCAGCTTGTCGGAGAAGCCGGCTACATGCCGCAGCGGCGCACGCAGGTCATGCGACACGGAGTAACTGAACGCTTCCAGCTCACGGTTGACGTCGGCCATCTGCTCTACTTTGCCTTCGAGCTGGCGGTTCAGCTCCTCCACGTGCTGCTGCACCGCACGCTGCACGGTGACATCACTGATCGTCATCAACACCACGTCATCTTCAGCGTCCGGCAAGGCCATGCGCCGTGCGTTGATCAACATCGTCCGTTGCATGCCATCCACGCTGCGTTGCTGGTGTTCGAAATCCCACAGCTCGCGCCCACGCAGCAGCACATCGGCCAGACGCTGGCGGACCAGCGGGTCTTCCCACGCACCCTCGCCTATGTCCTGCAGCTGACGCAGACTGATATCGGCGTCGTCGACGCCGTACAGCTCGGTGAATGCGGCGTTGTGCAGTACCACCCGCAGCTTGTCGTCGAGCAGCACGATGGGTTCACGCACGGTCTGCAGCACTGCGCTTGCGCGGGCACTGGCCTTGCTGAGGCGAAGCTCGACATCGGCACGGCCACCGATCTGCCGCTGCAACAGCCACAGCACCAGCCCCAACAGCAGCAACTGCACCGCCAGTGCGGTCCAGGTCACCATCGACGCAAGCTGTTGCTGGTCCCTCGCCTTGGCTGCGCGCTGCACCAGCAGCGCGTCCTCGTGATCCTGCAGCTCCTGCACCAGTTGCCGGATCGGGTATTGGAAAGTCATTTCCTCGATCAGCTCACGCTGTCGGGGTGAATCGGTGCTGGCGGCGATTTCCCTGGCCAGCGCCATGCGCCGCTCCAGCATCGAGTCCATCTTGCCGATGCGCACCAGCTGTTCCGGGCTGTCGCTGACAAGTTGCGCCAGTTCGGTCAGGTTGACGCCGATGCGGTCGGCTGTCTGCAGGCGCTCCTGCAGTGCCGGCGAATCGATGCCCTTGGACAAGGTCAGCGCCGCCGATTCGACGTCACGGATATCCGCCTGCAGGTTGTACAGGCGCGCGCCCACCGCCTGGGTATGCACGACCCAGTTGGACGCATTCACGCTGTCGGCCGCCAGCCGTTGCAGGGTCAAGGCCGGCACCACGATGATCAACAACGCGGCCAGCCCCAACCCGAACAGGCGCCAGCGGCTCCAGCCATCATCGGTCAATCGTGTTGCCATTCCTTCCCCTGCGTGCTGACGGACCGGCGCGTGTCGCGACGGCCCGGGGTTCATCGACGGTGTCGATCCGGAATCAGTCGATGGCAGCGTGACCAGCACGACAGCATCGCTGACTGTCGGCCAAGGATTGCACGAATAGGTGTACCCGTGCACTCCCCTGCAGCCGGACCTGCAGATACCGCCAGGCACACAAGCGGAAAAGCCTCAGCCAGCCTCGCCTGCGGGCTTGATCGCGTGCCCACCGAACTCGTTGCGCATCGCCGCCAGCATGCGGTCGCTGAACGAATTTTCCTGACGCGAGCGCAGCCGTTCCAGCAGCGACAAGGTAATCACCGGCGCAGGCACATCCAGATCGATGGCCTCGGCCACGGTCCAGCGGCCTTCGCCGGAGTCCTCCACATACGGCGCGATCCCGTCCAGCGCCGGATTGGCCTGCAGCGCGTTCGCACTGAGGTCCAGCAGCCAGGAACGCACCACGCTGCCATGTCGCCAGACTTCGGCCAGCTGGGCCAGGTCCAGCCCGAACTCGGCCTTCTTCTCCATCAACGCAAAGCCTTCGGCGTAGGCCTGCATCATTCCGTACTCGATGCCGTTGTGGACCATCTTGCTGAAGTGTCCGGCCCCGACCGGCCCCACATGGGCCCAGCCGCGGTCTGCGGCCGGCGCCAGCGCCTTGAACACGGGCGACAGGCGCGCCACCGCCTCGGCCTCACCGCCGACCATCAGGCAATAACCTTCCTGCAGTCCCCATACACCGCCGCTGGTGCCGCAATCCACGAACGCGACCCCGGCCTCGGCGCTGCGGGCGGCACGTTGCAGGGACGCCTTGTACCAGGAGTTGCCGCCGTCGATCACCACGTCGCCGGCCGACAACAGCGGCAACAACACATCGAGCGTGGCATCCACCGCCTTGGACGGCACCATCAACCACAAGGCGCGTGGCGCCGGCAGCGCCTGCACCAGCGCCTGCAGGCCATCCACGGTAGCGATACCGTGCCCGGCCACCTGCGCACGCGCCTGCTCACCGGGATCAAAGCCGGTGACCGCAATCCCCGCACGCTGCAGACGCTGCGCCATGTTGGCGCCCATGCGGCCCAGACCGATCATTCCCAATTCCATGCTGAAGCTCCTCCGACGGTAGTGGATATCCTGCTGCGCAGGCCCGCAGACGGGCCTGCAGCCAGCGTTGGTAGATGGTGGTGTGCAGATTGTGCAGCACCAGTTCGATGACAAACGGCGTACGCGGGTTGCGGTCCAGCAAACGCGCCACGTGATATCCAAGTGGGCGCACGCCCTGGCGGTGCACGTACAGCATCAGCTCGCGGTACACCGGGTCGGCCAGTACGGCATCCATCTGCGCCAGCACATCCTGCTGTGCCTCCGGCAGCGCCGCGCGCAAGGGGCCGTCACGCTCGTACAGCAGCCGCTCGAAGCGCCGCCAGCCGCTGCCTGGCAACTGCTGGGCCAGCTCCCACAACCGTTTGTTGAGTGCATCGTAATGGACGAAGCCGCCATGCCGCGCCAAGGCCCCGGCGGCCGCGGCACTGACATCGGTGATGACGAAATTCTCGGCCTGGTTGTTGATGTCATCCAGATAGGTGGCATCGAAAGCATGCACGATATAGCCCGGCGCACCCATGAACGCCTGCCGGCCCAACGCGGAGGTGCGCACCGCCTTGCCGTCACCGAACAATTCACCTGCGCTGCTGCCCAGCAGGATGCTCTGGGTGTCATGCAGGCTCAGGAAGGTGCCGATCGACAGTTCGCCGGAACTGAACGCAGTATCGAAGGCGGCATCACCGAACAACTCGCGCAGCGTCGCCAGCTGCGCCACCTGCCGCCCCACCCCGCACTCGGAACGTACCCGGCCGGAATAGAACGCCTCCAGCGCCACGGAATTGCGGGCCTGCGGCGCGTAGCCGCGACCAAAACTGCGAAAGCGTTGCCAACCCTGTGCACGCGCACCGCGTGCGCCAAACCCGATCCAGCCCAGTTGCAGCGCCGTGAAGCGATAACCCGGGTTGTCCTGCAAGCGCGAACTGGCGGTGCGCGCCGCATCCCCCAGCTGGAAGGCGTAGGCGCAGATGCTCGCCTGCTGCTGCAATACCTGCTCGGCCAGCTGTTCACGTTGTGCGGCGCTGTAGCCGCTCGGCACCTGCAAGCGCAGATCACCCTGCGCCTGCGCGTCGGCCAGCGAAGCGCGCCGGCATGGATCACCGCCGTTGATCTGAGGCGTGGGCCTCCCGCTCGCCTCAAGCTGCCAACCCAACTGCTCCAGCAACGCCATATGGCAGCCCGCCTCAGCCAACAACGGCATCGCCAGCGCGCACAGCAACAAGGTCCATCGGCCAGCCCGCTGCTTCGCGCGCCAGCCGAACCTCATCGTGCCGGTTCCGTCGGAACAGGCTGTGCCGCCTGCTCCACGTAGTACTGCAGGCGGCCGAAGAAATTGCGGTAGAACTGCGCGTCCTGCACGGTGCTGCTGGCAACCCGCACCAGCGAGTCGTCGTTGCTGCCAAACGGCAACGACACCGAGCCCAGCGCGCCGACGCCGACGCTGGCCGAAGTCGGCGATTTCTTCAACGCGTACCGGTCCTGCACCGCGCTGACGAACACCTGCGCCTTGTCCACGCCCTGCGCCGCGCAGGACACCCGCAGCACCAGTTGCTCATGCACCTCGTCCTTGGGCTGGAAGTTCTTGTTGCCTTCCACATTGCTCGCGTCGGCATGGGTGATCGCATAGCCCTGGCCCAGCAGCGCGCGTCGCGCGGCCTCGCAGGCCTGCGCCGGTGCAGCATCGACGCTGCGCGTATAGGTATCGCCCGAATCGAAGGATTCGCGCAGCAAGGTGCTGTTGACGGCTTTGTTTCCGCAGGCGGTGAGCAGCACGCTCACAGCGGCCAGCGCATGCAGCAGATGTCGGCGCATGGGCACCTCCACAGTCAGCGTAGATCCACAGCATAACGCCGCCAACGTAGCGCTACGTTGACGGCGTTGAATGCGTGCGCAAGCCATTGTCGCTGCGCTCAGCCAGGCTATGCGCAGCGTTTTGCTGCGTTCAGTCGGCCCAGCGGCCCGGGCCGGTGGACTGCGGCAGCACCTGCGCCGACAGCGGGCGGTCCTTCTCCAGCAGGTTCACGGCATCGGCCAGGATCGAGGCCGACTCCTTCAACAGCGGATCAGGGCGCTTTTCGGCGGCCTTCTCACGCGCCGCATCCTTGACGATGTCACGCTCGTTGCCGGTCAGGCCGTCGTCATTGCTGTCCTCGGCCAACGGATCCAGCGGCAGGCCAAGGTCCTTGCGGATCTGCTGGCGCTGCTTGCGCTGCGCTTCCTGCTTGTCGCGTTCGGCGCGGCGTTCTGCCTCGTTGAGCGAGACGTACTTCTTGGCGGCCTCGGTGCGGAACTGCTGCACGTCCTCTTCCCACCACTGGAACTCGCGGTCGGCGCGGATGCGGGTGTCGTGCTGGGTTTCCAGGCGCGGCACGATCGGAGCGAAGTTACCGTACTGGGTATGCGGCACGGCAGCGATGCGGGTCCACGGCAGCGCGTTGTCGTAGGTGCTTTCACCAAACTCGCTGGCATCGACGCTGGCCGGGAAGGCCAGGTCCGGCACCACGCCCTTGTGCTGGGTGCTGGAGCCGCTGACGCGGAAGAACTGGGCGATGGTCAGCTTGACCTGACCAAAGCGTTCCTTCTCGCTGGCCGGCCAACGGTCCAGCGGCACCACGTTCTGCACGGTGCCCTTGCCGAAGGTGGTTTCACCGATCACCAGTCCACGACCGTAGTCCTGGATGGCACCGGCAAAAATCTCCGAGGCCGAGGCCGAGCCACGGTTGATCAGCACCGCCAGCGGGCCGTCCCAGGCCACGGCCGGGTTGCGGTCGTTGTTGACGGTGACGCGGCCGCCGGATTCACGCACCTGCACCACCGGACCCTGCTCGATGAACAGACCGGTCAACTCGATGGCTTCGTCCAGCGAACCACCGCCGTTGTTGCGCAGGTCCAGCACCACGCCGTCCAGCTTGTCGGCCTTGAAACCGGCCAGCAGCTTGGCGACGTCGCGGGTAGCGGAGGCATAGTCGGCGGCATTGCGGCGACGGCCTTCGAAGTCCTGGTAGAAGGTCGGCAGCTTGACCACACCGATGCGGCGCTCCTGCTGGCCGGCAGTGCCCGGAATGGTCATGGTCTCGCCCTTGGCGGCCTGCTCGGACAGACGGATCTTCTGCCGGGTCAGGGTCAGCATGCGGTGCTTGCCGTCCACACCCTCGGCGGCCGGGATGTATTCCAGGCGCACCTGGGTATCCTTGGCACCGCGGATCTTGCCGACCACATCGTCAATGCGCCAGCCGATCACGTCTTCGATCGGGCCGGAACGGCCCTGGCCGACACCGACGATGCGGTCACCGGCCTTGAGCGTGCCGTCCATCGCCACCGGACCACCCGGCACCACCTCACGGATCACCACCATGTCGTCCTGGCGCTGCAGCTGGGCACCAATGCCCTCCAGCGACAGCGACATGGCCTGGTTGAAGTTCTCGGCCGTGCGCGGGGTGAAATAGTCGGTGTGCGGGTCGACGGCGCTGGTGTAGGCGTTCATGTAGAACGAGAACACGTCATCGCCCTTGAGCTCATTGATGGTCTTGAGCAGGGTGTCGTAACGCTTGTCCAGGGTCTTGCGGATGTCAGCGGCCGGCTTGCCGGCCAGCTTCAGCCGCAGCCAGTCGTTCTTGACCGACTTGCGCCACAGCTCGTCCAACTCGGCGTTGGTTGCCCACGGCACGTCCTTGCGGTCGTAGTTGAAGCGCTCTTCAACAGTGAAATCAGGCTCCTGCCGCAGCAGGCGACGGGCATAGGCCACGCGCTCGCCCACCCGCTGGCGGTACACCGCGAACACCTGGTAGGCCGGATCCAGCTCGCCGGAACGGATGGCGTCACCGGTCCGAGCCGCCAACGGCGCGAAGCGATCCACGTCCTCCTTGGTGAAGAACTGCTTGCCGCTGTCCAAGGACTCCAGGTAACGCTTGAACACGTCCTGCGAGGTCGCCGCATCCAGCTGGCGCGGGCGGTAGGCGTAACGGCTGTCCGACAACAAGCCGTAGACCAGCTTGGAGGTGGTGGCCTGGTCGATGGTCGCTGCCGAGGGCAAGGCCGTATCGGCGCGCGCCAGCAAGGCGGCGGGAGCGGTCAGCGCGAGGGCCAGCAGGAAAACGGGAACTCGGTAGTTCATCAAAATACTCGTGGCACCGAATGTTGTGGGGAGACTGCGGGCAAGTTCGACACGCCGACAGTGCCGAAAGTTTCGGCACTTGTCACCTTGCTTGGCTCCAGAGTAGCTGCCGCCCCGTAGCAGTTTGTGAATCGCTGCCGTGGCACCACTCGAATCGACGCGATCCCGGCTGCGGCAACGGGCCGCAGCGGGATGCGGGGGACTGGTTCAGACAGCGACGCCGGCACCGGCCGCCTGCTGGTCGGCATGGTAGGACGAACGCACCATCGGGCCGGAGGCAACATGGGTGAAGCCCAGTTCGTAGCCGTAATCCTCGAACGCCTTGTACTCCTCCGGCGTCCAGTAACGCAGCACCGGGTGGTGGTGGGCAGTCGGCTGCAGGTACTGGCCGATGGTCACCATTTCCACCTCGTGCGCGCGCAGGTCACGCAGGGTGGCCTGCACCTGCTCGAAGGTTTCGCCCAGGCCGAGCATGATGCCGGACTTGGTCGGCACGTTCGGATGCTGTGCCTTGAAGTTCTTCAGCAGGGTCAGCGACCACTGGTAATCCGCGCCCGGGCGTACGTTGCGGTACAGGTCCGGCACGGTTTCGATGTTGTGGTTGAACACGTCCGGCGGGTTCTGCGCGAGGATTTCCAGCGCGCGCTCCATGCGGCCCTTGCCACGGAAGTCCGGGGTCAGCACCTCGATGCGGGTGCCCGGCGACTTCTCGCGGATGGCAGTGATGCAGTCGACGAAGTGCTGGGCACCGCCGTCGCGCAGGTCATCACGGTCGACGCTGGTCACCACCACGTATTTCAGGCCCATGTCGGCCACGGTCTGTCCCAGGCTGGCGGGCTCATTGGCGTCCGGCGGCTTGGGCCGGCCGTGGGCCACGTCGCAGAACGAGCAGCGGCGGGTGCAGACCTCGCCCAGGATCATGAAGGTGGCGGTGCCATGGCCGAAGCATTCGTGGATGTTCGGGCAGCTGGCTTCCTCGCACACCGTCACCAGACGGTTCTCGCGCAGCTTGGCCTTGAGGTTGGCCACGGCATTGCCCGAGGGAATGCGCACGCGGATCCAGGAAGGCTTGCGCAGCATCGGCGCGTCGGCGAACTGCACCGGCGAGCGGTTGATCTTGTCGCCGCCAAGCTGTTTGACACCGGCCTGCAACGGCGCGGACGGGATGTCGCCCTGCACGACCTGCAGGGGAATGGAGCGCGTGGTGGATTCAGTCATGGCGTTATCAGCGGTCTCAGAGCCGCGTAGTCAGATCGGGCAGTTCGGGCGTCGGCTGCAAGGCCAGGCCGAACTGCTGGGCCAGATGGGACAGCAGCACCGACTTGACCGCTTCGATGCCCGAAGGACCGCCCAAGTCTAGCACCGAGGTCACCTGCATCCCGGCGTAGCCGCAGGGGTTGATGCGGTGGAAGGGCTCCAGGTCCAGCGACACATTGAACGCCAGCCCGTGGAAACTGCAGCCGCGGCGCACGCGGATGCCGAGCGCGGCAATCTTGGCCCCGCCGACGTAGACACCGGGCGCGCCGTCCATGCGTTCGGCACCGATGTTCCATTCATCCAGCGTATCGATGATGGCCTGCTCGATCCGGCACACGTAATCACGCACACCGATGCCGAGCCGGCGCAGGTCCAGCAACGGGTAGACCACGATCTGGCCGGGGCCGTGATAGGTCACCTGGCCACCGCGGTCCACGTGCAGCACCGGGATGTCGCCCGGCGCCAGCACATGCTCGTCCTTGCCGGCCTGGCCCAGGGTGAACACCGGATCGTGCTCGACTACCCACACCTCGTCGGTGCTGGCATCGGTACGGGCATCGGTGAACTGCTGCATGGCGTGCCAGACCGGCTCATAGCCTTGCCGGCCCAGATCACGCAGCAATGCGGGCCGCAGCGTCTTGCCCTGCGTTTCTGCCGCACAGGCGGTTACAGCGTCCACTTCACTTCCGGATGCTCACGCATCGCCGTGTGCGCGGCGTCGTACTGTTCACGGCTGTCGGCCTTGAAGGCGATGCGCACCGAGACGTACTTGCCGTTGGAGGACGCTTTCCAGCTGATGCGCTCTTCCAGCACCTCGATACCGGCGCTTTGCAGCAATTTGGGCAGCTCCGTCTCCAGACCGATATTGGCCGCGCCCATGGCGCTGAGCTCAAACGTACCGGGGAACTGGAAGCCGTGTTCAGGGTTGTCGGACTTGATTTCCATGCCGCCATTATCGGGGCGAACGCCTACAAACCCAAGGCCACTGCCGGATTGCAGCCTTCCATGCCGGCCACCTGTAGTGCCGAGCCATGCTCGGCAAGGGGCCTCCCGGCATCGCTCGCTGTGGGAGCGGCGTCAGCCGCGAAGCTCAAGGATGTTCAGGTTGCGGGCATTGCCATTGATGCAGATGGCCAGCTTCGCGGCTGACGCCGCTCCTGCAAGGCGCGTTGTCGGGGAGGCCCCTGCCGAGCATGGCCCGGCACCACAGCCCCGCCCAGAAACCAGAAGGGCCGCTTGCGCGGCCCTTCTGCGGGATAAACCCAGGCTTACTTGGACAGCTGCAGCAGGGTGGACGACACCCAGCCACGGTTGCCCAGTTCATCCTCGACTTCCCACATCACGCCTTCCTTGGTGCCGGTCGGGTACAGCATCATCCCGGCTTCCAGGGTGCGTACCGGCGCACCGGTACCGCGCGCATTCGCCAGCAGGCGACCGGCACGGGTGACCGTCACTGCCTGCTGCGCATTGGCGGCAGAAGCGTTCTCCGGCAGACCACCCAGCTGGGCGATGATGTCGGTATAGGCCTGCAGGTAGGCCATGGTGATCACCTGGCCGATCTCAGTGTTGGCATAACCACCAACGCCGGCCGCACCCAGGCCGCTACCACCGAACAGGCCGCCGCCGGCGCCAAAGCCCATGTCGCTCTTGCGCGCCGAGCCTTCGGAAATGGCCACCTGCTCCGACGAACGCACGTCGGTCACGGTCAGCACCACGTCAGCGGTCTTGCTGGTGAAGTTCAAGCCACCCACGATCGCGCCAGCGCGACCGCCGATCAGGCCACCCAGCAGGCCGCCAATGGCATTGCCACCGGCGTTGCTGTTCTGCGAGACCAGATCCGGGATCATCACGTAGTCGGCGGCCTTGATCTGGCCCTTGCCGACGTTGGAACGACCACGCAGGTCACCGCTGGCCGCCAATTCACGTTCGAACTGGCCTGCGGCCATACCGGCGCCACGGTCCACCAGGGTGAAACAACGCGAGCGGTTGACGAAGGCCTTGATCAGGCGCGACGGCGCCGGCAGCTGCTGGCCGGTCCACCAGTTGGTGGAGTCTTCCGGCTCGATCACCGACAGCGTACCGATCGGGCGCTGGCAGGTCGGAATCTGCGCGGCAGCCTGCTGGCGCTGCTGCTGCGCCTGGGTGCCCTTGGTCTTGAACGCGGCATGGGCCGGCTGGCTGCTGACTGCCGCAGCGATGCCCAGAGTGAGGACCGCTGCGGTGAGCGGCGAAAAAACGTTACGCATCTGATACTTCCCCATTAACCTGCACCTTACGAGGTGCGTTCCTTTGGCTTAGAGACCTTGCGGTAAGACTCTGTCCCTGATGTTACCTAGCAGACGAGCACGGTCCGGTCCGCCGGAATCCTAACCCAGACGGGCATCAGGATGCATGACGTTTTTGTGAGGGGGCTCCCTTTATGGGGCTGAAACGGCCGCTCCGCCCCCGGTTTCGGGCAACAGGAGCGCCAGACAAGGTCCGGCGACTGGCGATGGGCGGCGATCCACAGGACAGCCTGCCCTGCCCGGCCCCTCCGCCGGGGCCGCCGCACCGTCCCATCGGTGGCCGGCACAATCCCCGCCCCCGGACCCGCACCTCATGCCCAGAGCTCAGCCGGATCAGCGTCGCCAGGCCAACCTCCTGCCGGAACCGGACCGGCTCATGGCCAGCGGCGTCAGCGGACACGCATCGAACACCCTCCTGCAGTACCGAACCGCAATTTTCGAATCACGGCCTGCGCGCAACCCCGGGGACGGATGATGACTGTCCCACCGGAGCAAACCTCTATCCCGCCAGTCCGGCCAAAGGCAGGCGCGGAAAGAAGCGAAAATAGCCGTCGCGATCCGACATGCCACCTGCACCGCTGCTACCGCGCAGGAATCACGGCAACGTCCACGAACGCCACCTGTTGCGCGCACATGCGCATGAAAAGCCACCATCACACTCACAACAATCTGTCCGCTCGATAGCGATATGCCGGTCAACAACGCACCACTAAGCTGCATGTCATCCTGCTGGCGTGGAGCCTCCCCATGAAAAACGCTGCCCGAATGCTGTTGTTTACAGGCAGCCTCGCAATCGCACCGGCCTGGGCGGCGCAGCAATGCACGCAAAGTGCCCTGGATGATCACCCGCCTGCAATCAACTTCCGCGTCGACAATGATCTGCTGGGCGGCGCGCAGCAGGATCAGGGATACACCAATGGCGCGATGTTCACCTTGGTGTCGCCAAACCTGCAGGACTACACCGACGACCCCTGCCTGCCGCGCCTTGCGCGCTGGATGAATCGGCACCTGGAACGTTTACACCCCGGTGAGTTCCAGCAGCAGAACATGATCTTCAGCTTCGGCCAGGGTTTGTACACGCCTACTGACAGCACCCGCAGCGACTTGATCGAAGATGACCGCCCGTATGCGGCGGTGTTGATGGTCAATTTCGGTTACAACGCGCGCAACGGCAACCACCTGCGAACCACCCAGCTGGCCTTGGGAATGATCGGCCCTTCGGCACAGGGCAAGCAGGTACAGGACGCGGTGCACAGCGTCCTGGGCGATGAAGAATTCATGGGCTGGGACAACCAGTTGCACGACGAGCCGGTATTCAAACTGCTGCATGAGCGCATGCAGCGCTGGCCTGCGGAAGGCAACGCTGCAGGTTGGGGCTGGGACGCGATCAGCCATTGGGGCGGCGCTATCGGCAACCTTGCCACGTATGCCAATGTTGGCGGTGAAGTACGTTTTGGCTGGAAGTTGCCAGATGACTTCGGCAGTTCACCGATGCGCCCGGCCGGCGAAAACACGGCACCCACCCGCCGCGGCCGCGCCGAAGGCTGGTCCAGCCACCTGTTCGTCACCAGTGACGCGCGTTGGGTACTGCGCGACATCACATTGGATGGCAACACCTTCCGCAACAGTCACAGCGTGGACAAGCGGGCCTTGGTAGGCGACATCGGATATGGCGTTGCGGTGATGCGTGGCAAATGGAAATTCGCCCTGGCCCGCTACCACCGCACCCGCGAATTTGACGGTCAGAAACAGACCCCGGTATTCGGCAGCTTCACCATCAGTCGCACGCTTTGATTGCAGCGGTGAACAATTGCAGCCACTCGCGCTGTAAAAGCGACAAGGCAAAAAGCGCCCTCACCCCAACCCCTCTCCCGCACGCGGGAGAGGGGCTAATGTACTAGCAGCCGACGCATTGCCAGCCCCTCTCCCGCGTGCGGGAGAGGGGTTGGGGTGAGGGCGCTTTCGCTCCGGCTTTCGCTCCGGCTTTTGCTTTTGCTTTTGCATTTGCTTTTGCATTTGCTTCGGCTTTCGCTCTTCAGCTTTTGACTTACCGGGCCCCTTCCGCAGCGACGGAGCTGGCAGACAAGACCCCGGACGGGGCGGCGCACATGGATGTGCGTCGTTTTTCGACGAGACAGGGATGTCTCGTCGAAAAATCCTGCCAGCGGAGTGGACCCGCGCCGCGCAGCGGCGTGGGCGCGGAGGCAGGGTGTGCTTTCTTTGGGCCACGTTTCTTTGCACAAGCAAAGAAAGGTGTGCTCGCGCGCCGCAGGCGGGCGAAAGCTCTTGATCTTGATCTTGATCTTGGTTGCGGTTGCGGTTGCGGTTGGAACAAGAGCAAGAGCAAGAGCTTTCACTCCCCTTCGGGGAGCGAGTTACTTTTCTTTGCTTGTGCAAAGAAAAGATAACCAAAAGAAAGCACACCCTGCCTCCGCGCCCACGCCGCTGCGCGACGCGGGTCCACTCCGCCAGCGGGATTTTTCGACACGACATCCCTGTCGTGGCGAAAAACGACGTGCATCCATGCACGTCGCCCTTCGGGTTCTTCCCACTGGCTCCGTCGCTGCGGAAGAGGCCCGGTAAGTCAAAGTCCAAAGCAACCGCGACTGCAGCTGCAACTGCAACTGCGAAAGCTACCCCTCCCCAACCCTCCCCTTGCCTGCGGCAAAGGGAGGGAGCAAAGCTGCACTTGGGGCCAAAACGGCATCTGGAGCTGAGCTGCACTTGGCCAAGGGGCGACTGAGCGGCGCTCCGCAGGCAAAACAAAAGCGGCGTCGCTGCGCCCCATCAACCTGAACTCCAGTCGACAGAACACCGCAACGCCGCTCGGCCTTTCAGCCGGTAAGAGCTCTTATTCGGACTTCCACCACATCATGAAGGCATCCCACAGACGCTTGAAGAAACCACCCTCTTCCACCGCCTGCACCGCCACCAGCGGCGCCTCGGCAACCACCTTGCCGTCCAGCGACACCTTGACCGTGCCAATCTGCTGACCTGCAGTGATCGGCGCCACCAACTCCTTCGGCACGTCCATCGACGGCTTCAGATCGTTGTAACGGCCACGCGGCACGCTCACCAGCATCGGCTGCGCCACACCCAGCTGCACCTCATCGGCCGCACCCTTCCACACATGCTGCGTGGTCACCGCCTTGCCCGGCTCATACATGCGGTGGGTTTCGAAGAAACGGAAACCCCAGTTCAACAACGCCAGGCTGTCATCGGCACGCTGCTTCTCCGACGCGCCGCCCATCAGTACCGCGACCAGACGCTGGTCACCGCGCTGCGCCGAGCTCAGCAGGCAATAACCGGCAGCCGAAGTGTGGCCGGTCTTGATGCCGTCCACGCTCTGGTCACGCCACAACAGCAGGTTGCGGTTCGGCTGGGTGATCTTGCCTACCGTGAATTCCTTGATCTTGTTGTAGGCATAGGTCTCCGGGTAATCACGCACGAAGGCGCGACCCAGCAGTGCCAAGTCGTAGGCGCTGGACTGGTGGCCCTCGGCGTTCAGGCCGTGTGCGTTGACGAAGTGCGAGTCCTTCATGCCGATCTTGGCGGCGTAGCTGTTCATCAGCGCCGCAAAGGCTTCCTGGCTGCCGGCAGCATGTTCGGCCAACGCGATCGCCGCGTCGTTGCCGGACTGGATCGCCATGCCCTTTTCCATGTCTTCCAGACGCGCCGTCTGGTTGACCGGGAAACCGCTGTAGCTGCCATCGGTGCCTGCGCCGCCCTCACGCCAGGCGCGCTCGCTCATCATCACCTGGTCGTCCGGCTTGATCTTGCCGGTCTTCATTTCCGCAGCCAGCACGTAGGACGTCATCACCTTGGTGATGCTGGCCGGCGGCAGCGGGGTATGGATATTCTCGCCCGCCAGCACCTGGCCGGTGGCGTAGTCCATCAGCACCCATGCCGTGGCCGTGGTCGGAACCGGTGCCGGCGGCGTTGCCACCTGTGCCGGAGCGGCAGCGGCGGCCGGTGCAGGCGTCGGCGTCGGGGTGGGTGTCTGGGCGGAGGCCAGACCCACGGCGAGCGTGGTGGCCAGTGCAACGGCGGCAAAACGGAATTTCATCGGAAAACGGTTCCTGATGGACGAGGAAGAAAAATTCGGGCGGTCATTGTAGGGCGACGCCAGCCAGACGGCGGCACCCCGGTATGGCTGGGGTTAATCGCGGACCACTTGTGGCAGGCCAAATCCAAGACCGGCAATGCGCCCGGCAAGTTCCGTGGCGCTGTTGTTGTCGCTGGCCGGCACGCGCAGGCGCCACAAGGTACGGCCGCCGCTGACGATGTCACTGAGGCTGGCCCCGACGATACCGGCCGAGGTCAGCTGGCCCAAGGCCCTTGCAGCATTGTCACGGGAGGAGAAACTGGCCACCTGCAGCAGGATCGCGCCCAGCGCGCGGGAAGCAGGGTCAGGCTGTGCCGCTGGCGCGGCCTTCGGCACCGACGCTGCGGCCACCGCGCCGCCGGCCGGCGGCGTGAACTGCAGCAGCTCCGACGATGCCGGCAAGGCCTGGACGCGTACCGGGGCTGCCGCCGTGCTGGCCGCGCTGGTGGTGGCTGGACGACCGGTGGCGACACGCACCCCGTTGTCCTTCATCCAGGTTTCGAAATGGTCGGCGCTGCCGGCAACCGGTCGGGCCGGGGCGGCCGGCAGCTTCTCGACCAACTGGTCCATGCGGCTGGGTGCCGCTGCTGCGGGCCGCGTCGCCGGCACTGCGGCGGCAACCGTCGCAGCAGCACGCTCACGACGGACACGACGGCTGTCACCGGAGGCCTGCAGGTTCTCACTGCCGGGGGTCAGGCCATGCACCTCCACCCGGCCGGTGCCGCGCTGGGTGATGCCCAGCCGCACGGCAGCGGCATAGCTGAGGTCAATGACCCGGCCTTCATGGAACGGGCCACGATCATTGACGCGCACGATCACAGACTCGCCGTTGTCCAGGTTGGTCACCCGCGCAAAACTCGGCAGCGGCAAGGTCTTGTGCGCGGCGGTGAAGGCGTACATGTCGTACACCTCACGGTTGGAGGTGAGGCGCCCGTGGAATTTCTGCCCGTAGTACGAGGCAGTGCCCTGCTCCACGTAGTTATCGACGCGATCCATGATCTGGTACTGCTTGCCCAGCACCGTATACGGCGACCGATTGCCGACCGCCGAGCGCGCCTCGTTGGTCACTACCGGCTCGGGAATGCAATCCACATTGGGTATGTAGCTCGGCGTGGAGTCGCTTACACCGGGCTTGTACAGGCCGCCAGCGGTGTAGTTGCCACGGGTGGACAGGTCTTCCTGCGCCTTGGCATAAGGTGAGCCCTCAGGGCATTCACCGCGTGCACTGCCACGCCCGTGCACCACCGTCGCCGGCCGCGATGCCGAGCTGGCACCCGCTGTACCGGATGCCGACTTCTTGGGGGCGCTGCTGCAGGCGGCCAGCCCGAGCACGATCAACGCAGGGACCAGCCACTTGATGTTCATGCCGGGGGGAGCTCCTTGCCGGCGATGGCCTGGGACAGCTGGAACACGGCCATCGCGTACATTTTGGAGATGTTGTAGCGGGTGATTGCGTAGTAGTTCTGGAAGCCCAGCCAGTACTGCTTGCCGTCGCTGCCTTCCAAGGTCACCGGGGTAGCCTTGGCGTTGACCGCGCGCACCGGCGTGACCGGCTGGTAACCACGCGCCGCCAGCTCGGTAACGGTGTAGGTCGGGGTCCAGTCGGTGGGATTGAACTCCTCGAAGCCGGCCTGCAGCGTCGCCGGTACCGCAACGGTGCCACCGCGGATCCAGCCGCCCTTCTTGACGAAGTAATTGGCGATGGACGAGAACACATCGTCATAGCTGTTGAACAGGTCACGGCGGCCGTCGCCATTGCCGTCCACCGCGAAGTCCAGGTAGCTGGACGGCATGAACTGGCCCATGCCCATGGCGCCGGCATAGCTGCCCTTGATGCTGGTGATGTCCAGCTTCTCCAGCGCACTGAGTTCGAACAGCTTGGCCAGTTCGTCGCGGAAGAACAGCTCGCGGCGCACTTCGCGCTCCAGCTTGGCCGGGTCGCCGCTGCGCGGGTACTTGAAGGCCAGCGTGTACAGCGCATCCAGCACGCGGTGGTTGCCGGCATTGCGGCCGTAACTGGTCTCCACGCCGATGATGGACACGATCACTTCGGCCGGCACGCCGGTGCGCTCCTGCACCCGCATCAGCTCATCGCGGTGCTGCGCCAGGAAGTTGCGACCGCCATCGATGCGGGCCTGGGTGATGAACATCGGCCGGTATTCGTTCCACGGCTTGACCCGTTCGGCCGGACGCGACATCGCCGCGATGATCGGCTCGCGGATCTGCGCCTGGGCCAGGGTAGCTTCGATATAGGCCGGGTCGATGCGGTACTTGGCCGCCGTATCGCGCACGAAATTGGCGCGGGCGGTTTCAAACGGCACCGGGGTCAGATCCACCGGCGGCAGGCTTGCCTGGGCCTCGGGGACGGCCTCGGCCGGGCCGGCATTGGGCTTGACCGGCGTTTCCGCCGGGGCCGGCAGGGGGGCAGGAGACTTCGGCTGGGTTGCGCAGGCAACCATGCCGAGGGTGAGGCAACAAACCAGGGCGCGTCTAATCATCGGGCGAGATTAGCAGGTCGAAGATGAATTTCCATCAATAAGACCATGAATCACAACAGGATTGAAGCGCTCGGCCACTGCTCGCGGCGGCCTTTGAACGTGAATGCGCCAGACAGGCGGCCAACTCTCCCAAACACGGCATTGGCCCCCAAATGGAACGCAAGCCCTCCGCCCCGCCCGGACTGCCCAGCGGGGTGGTTCGATCTTGCGAGTGCCGTACCGGTGCCTTCCACTTCTGATGGGGGCAACCACGGGCGAATCGGCCTGATGGCGTTGCAGTCCTTCACATAGCAGCTGCACCCACTGCCGACGCCTCGGGCTGGGAATCCCGCAACCGCTGCGGGTCAGGGCTCCGTAATCTGAATGATCTTCGCGCCAAACCCTTGGAGATCATCAAAACTCAAAATACGCAGACGACCTTCAGGATCTTCAGAAATGCGGAAAGGGCGCGGCAATGTTCCGTCAATCTCGGCGCGCGCCGTCTTTCCAGTGGAGAGGGTGTAGATATAAACCAGCGTATCCCGAGGCGGAAGCGAATCCTTTTCCGAAAGGGTCATCCCCCCCGGATCCAGCGAAGGAAGGTCGGCCTGCCCTATCAAGTGATCGTCGTCGAGAATGACCCAATAAATCGCGGTTGCGTCATCGAAACCATCGGGGTCTCTCGGCGGCGTGTCGATGTCTTCGAATGATTTGGCTAAATATTCAGCGGAAGCAATCGCATACCCCGCTTCACCGATAGAGAGCAACGCCCATTTCCGGTCCGGGCTGACTTTAGCATCAGAAATCCTTCCCGATTGGGAAGCAGTCCTTATCACGCCCAGATTGTGTCTAATGATCTGCGCGCGCTCAGGCCCAGACTCGTCCAGCCAGACTGGCAAGTCTCGTAGCCGTCGCGGTGCTACCTCGTCCACTGGCACACCTGTCAGCCGATAGCGAACTGCCCGCTGGTCCGGCGACGCTATCGATGACAACGTTGCAGGCTTTTCTTCCGGTGACGAAACCGCCACCGCCACCGCTTCGGATGTGCAACCCGACACGAGAACCGCGCCAAACAGGATCAGGCAAAGCAGCACCCGGCTGCTGTGAAAGAAGGTCGCACTGTTCCGCGATAGGCGTAGCTGCTTCATCGATTCATCCTTAAATCTTCAGGCAATACGTCGGCGACGGCATCGCGGATGTTCCGACCGACCTGCTGCAACCCGGACACGCACCCGCTCTTTCAAAAATACCCGCGACGCATGACGCTCGGGCACACACGAAAGCATACAAACGCGCTCTTCGGAGCCAGGGGATCAAGGCTCCGGAATCTGAATAATCTTCGCGCCAAGCAATTCGAGATTAAAATTATTTGCAATAACGATACGGCCCCCAGGACCTTCGATAATATCGAAAGGACGCGGCAATGTTCCGTCAATCTCGGCGCGCGTCGTTGTTCCGCTGGAAACGGTGTAGATATAGATCAGCGTATCCCGAGGCGGAAGCGAATCCTTTTCCGAAAGGGTCATCCCTACCCCCGGATCCAATGAAGGAAGGTCGGCCTGCCCGATCAAGTGATCGTCGTCGAAAACCATCCAACCAATAGCGGTTGCGTCATCGAAACCATCAGGGATCCTCGGCGGCCTGGGGATATCTTCAAATGATTTGGCCAGTGATTCAGCGGAAGCAATCGCATACCCCGCTTCGCCGATATCGAGCAAAACCCATTTCTGATCCGGGCTGACTTCAGAACCAGAAATCTTGTCCCAACCGGGAGCAGACCTTATCACGCCCAGATTGTGTCTAATGATCCGCGCGCGCTCAGATCCAGATCCAGATCCAGATCCAGATCCGACCAGCATGTCTAGCAATCTTCCTAGCCGTCGTGGTGATGCCTCGTCCACTGGCACCGTTGTCAGCAGATAGCGAACTGCCCGCTGTTCAGTCGGCGGTCGCGATGGCGATGTTGTGATGGGGGGCTCAGCAGATGAGGCCGCCACTGCCACCGCTTCGGATGTGCAACCCGTCACGAGAATCGCGCCAAACAGGATCAGGGAAAGCAGCACCCGGCTGCTGTGAAAGAGTGCATTGGTCCGCAATAGGCGTAGCTGCCTCATTGATTCATCCTTAAATCTTCAAGCAATGCGCCGGCGATGGCATCGCAGATACTCCAACCGACCTGCTGCAGCCCGGAAAAGCAGCCGCTCTTTCCAGAAAGTGTAAGCGGCGCATGACGTTCGGGCATGCGAGAAAGCATACAAACCCGGCCTTCGGGGTCGGGGGATCAAGGCTCCGGAATCTGAATGATCTTCGCGCCAAACTTCTCGAGATCATAAAAATTCACCACAAAGAGACGACCTTCAGAATTTTCAGAAATATTAAGAGGGCGCGGCAATGTGCCGTCAATCTCGGCGCGCGTCGTTGTTCCGCTGGAAATGGTATAGATATAGATCAGCGTATCGCGGGGCGGAAGCGAATCCTTTTCGGAAAGGGTCATCCCCACCCCCGGATCCAGCGACGGAAGGTCGGCCTGCCCGATCAGGTGATCATCATCAAGAATGAACCAACTGAATCCAGTCGCATCCTCGAACCCATCAGGCCGCTCCGGTGGCCTGGCGATATCCTCAAATGATTCAGCGGAAGCAACTGCATATTCCCCTTCACCGAAATAGATAAGAACCCACTTCCGATTTGGACTAACTTTGAAACTAAAAATTGTCCCCCCCGCCGGAGCGGACCTAATTGTCTTGCGATTTTGATCAACGATCCGCGCGCTCTCAGACCCCGACCCGACCAGCATAAAAGGAAACTTCCCGAGCGGTCTCGATGGCGCCTCGCTCACCGGAATGGGCGTCAGCATATAGCGAGCTACCCGCTGGTCAGACGACGCCAACCTTGCTGGTTTTTCTTCCATTGACGAAGCCGCCACCGCAACCGCTTCCGATGTGCAACCTGACACGAGAACCGTGCCCAACAGGATCAGGCAACGGAGTACGCGGATACGGTGAAGGATTGCATTGTTCCGCAATAGGCGTAACTGGTTCATTGATTCATCCTCAAATCTTCAAGCAATGCCCCGGCGACGGCATCGCAGATATCCTGCCTGACCTGCTCGTAGCCATCATCGATGCTGAGCAACCTATCGACGCTCTCGTTATCGATGAACTCCACCTCCAGGAGTGCAGCACGCAAGGGGTGATAGACGGCTGTATTCTCCAACGTGTCATCACTTAGAACCGCAAGTGCCCTTTCAGATTTAATCCCACGATTCCTTGCCCCGGCATCATGCGCGCGAATTGCGTTGTAAGCCGCGTCATTCACTCTTTGCGCCAACGCAGTGTCCTGATCAAAATTTACATTGCTGGCACGAGGGCGCACCAGTGTCTCGGTGCCTCTTGCCACCGTATTTGCGCCATTGAAATGGATGCTTAGTAGAATATCGCCCCCCTTGTTCCGGCCCACAGATGCGCGCGCTTCCCCGCTTAGGTTTCTGTCCTCGGTTCGCGTCATGTAAACCCGTAGATTTTGATTCTCACCGACACGCAACGCGCGCAATGCCGTTCTGGTCCGCAGGCCAAAATCAAGCGTCAGTTCCTTTTCCAGAACGCGACTGGTATGTGATGTCGCATTGTTGGCCGAGGAGCCCGCTGCGTTGCCCTCGCCCCCATGCCCCGGGTCGATCACGATGATGCCCGGCACTTCCAGGTCGATCAGCTCGACTGCTGCAGCCTCGCCTTCCAACTGCACGCTGATGCGCGCGGCATTGAACGCGATGGGGGGAAGGTTGATGCGGATGGCCGTGTGGCCGGTAGCGTCCACGGTGGTGGTTGCCTGCTCCTGACTGACGCGAGCAAACCCGGTGGCGGTGAACTCGGCGGGGGTCTCAAAGCGGTCACGATGCGCCACTGCCGCCTGCGCCCAATCGCCGCGAAAAACAGCGCCGGCTGCCTCCTCGCCTTCTGCCACAGGGCGCACGAACAGCGGCACCATCGTCCATGTCACCGTCTTGCCTGCATGGAGATTGTCGGGGCGACCTTCGCTCCAGATGCGAATCTTCAGCTCGCGGTGCGCGATACGGTTGTCCGCGGGCTCAACCTTGACCATCGGGTGTCTATGTGGAACCGCCTGCGGCTCGGTTGAGCCTTCGACCGCCACACCGTTTTCGTTTGCGTCGCCATCATCCACGAAGATTTCCGGTGCAAGCGCAATGGCGTCGATATGCAGTACGTTCTCCGGCCTTTCGACCAGAACTTCCCTGCGTGCCGTCTTGGATATGGGCGAGGTGGCGGATTCGGCAATGCGGCGAAAGATGTGCTGCGCGACAGGGACAATGATCATCGGCTCAAACCCCCTTCACTTCCAAAGACAGCATTTCGGAGCTTGCTGTTTTCACCACCTGCGTGCGCCCGAGGGAATCGGTGACGCCCTCCAGATAGCTGCCGTCCTCGAGCAGGATGCGATAGGAAACGTTGGGCAGAGGCTCGCCGCTTGTCTTGTCCTTCAGCACAAAACCTTCGTCGAACAACTTGAGCCGGGTGTCCGGTAACTTTGGCAGTCCAATTACCCTGAACTCGCCCTGCAGAAATGGGTGGTCACTGGCCTTGACGATGAAGTTACCGGGCATGTCATAGTTCCTTTATCTACGATGCACTTCCATGGAGATTTATAGCAGTGACGCTGATCATCGCCGCCGATACGCAGGATCATCTAATCCTCGCCGGAGATCATTGCGCAGTATTGACGCAGCAGTCAAACCCAGACGCACCGGAGTGTGTGCTCACCAATTACCGCAAGGTTTACCCTTGGAAATACGGTGCTATCGCCGCTTCCGGCGATGTTTTTCTGAAGATCAATTTTTTGAGATTATTCTTAAAAAACGTGAGCGATGGCGGCCCCATAAATCTTGCTCAGCTTGCCAAAACTGCCAAACAGATCCGTACAAACAGCGGTGTCCCACCTGATATCTCCACCGGAAATATCTTCTTCACCGCACCTGGACGCGTAGGGTTTCAGCTGCATTGCGTATCAGTCAAAACCGACCGCATCCTTTGCGAGATCATCAAACCTTTGGTCACGCAGTTTTCGTCCGCAGACAAGCTGCTTGAACAAGCCGAATACAATGCATTCAACAAGCAGCTGCGCCCGGCCTTCTTCTTTGATGATATCCATGCGTTCCATCGCCACCACCTTGATCTGCTGACGGCATTTTTTGCCGGTTACAGTGCAGGCGATGCGCGGGTAACGGCATCGTTTGATGTGTGCATGCTGGACAAGAAAACCGGTATCGGGACGTTCTGGCATATGTCGAAACCGCCAAAACAACTGGCCTATGTCCATCTTTCCGAAGATGAGAGCGACGCCGCACCCGGATACCCCTGCTACGTTGGCGGCATAGACAACAGTTTGCTGGCAGGCTTGTCCTGTCAGTGACGGCTACCAGCCATGCAGAAAGGGCGCGTGACAGCGCCGGCGACAGCTTCACAAGCGGCGCTCAAAGGTAAAAAAGGAGCGTCGGCCATCTCCCCATCCCGCAGAGATGACCGACACTCGCGTCAGCGCCCGGGGGACCCGGGACGACGGCTCCCCCCGTCATCCCGCCAGATGCCAACCTGCCAGCAGCCCCATACGGCGAGCTGGCAGTCACAGCGCGATGCGCGCGCCAGTGACGGGACATAGTGTGAAGGTTTAGTGAAACCAGGTGTTTGATCTGGATCAAAGCTCACAACATTGGCGCGGATCAATACGCGATCCGCGCAACAGCATTGCGTCAGCCGCCGTGCACCGGGCGATGCGCACGCACCGCCATCACCAGACCAAAGCCGGCCAGCAGCGACACCGCCGAGGTGCCGCCGTAGCTGATCAAAGGCATCGGCACACCTACCACCGGCAACAGCCCGGAGATCATGCCGCCGTTGACCAGGATGTAGACGAAGAACGCCAGGCCGGTGGCGCCCGCCAGCAGGCGCGAATAGGTATCGCGCGAATCCACCGCGATCCACAGGCAGCGCCCGATCACGAACAGGTACAGCGCCAGCACCACGGCCACGCCCACCCAGCCGTACTCCTCACTGAGCACCGAGAAGGCGAAGTCGGTGGTCTGCTCGGGGATGAAGTTCAGGTGTGACTGCGAGCCCAGCCCCCAGCCCTTGCCGGTCAGCCCACCGGAACCAATGGCGATCTTGGACTGGATGATGTTCCAGCCCGCGCCCAGCGCATCGCTCTCGGGGTCGAGGAACATCATGATGCGGTCCTTCTGGTACGGCCGCAGCAGCCAGAACCAGGCCACCGGCGCGGCTGCGGCAACACCGCCCACGCCCACGCCCACCCACCACCACGGCAGGCCGGCCAGCAACAATACGAAGGCACCGCTGGCGGCGATCAGCACGCCGGTACCGAAGTCCGGCTGCAACATCACCAGCCCGGTCGGCACGCCGATGATCACCGCCGCCACCAGCACCACCGGAATGCGCGGCGGCAAGGGCATGCGGTTGAGGTACCAGGCCACCATCATCGGCAGGCTGACCTTCAACAACTCGGCCGGCTGCAGGTAGAACAGCCCCAGGTTCAACCACTGTCGCCCGTACTTGCCGGTGCCAAGTACGAATACCGCCAGCAGCGGCAGCATCGAGAATGCATAGATCATCGGCGTCCACGCGCGGATGCGCAGGATCGATACCCGCGCGATCGCCCACATGGCCACCAGCCCCACCGCGAAGCGGGCGCCCTGCGCCATCACCAGGCCGCTGCCACCGGCGCTGTCCAGCACCGACAGGCCAATGGCCATCAAGGCAAGCAGGGCAAACAGCAGCGGCCAGTCCAGGCCGCGGCTGAGCCGCTGGCCCATCTCCAATGCCCAGCGCAGGAAATCCCTCATCGACGTGCCTCCACAGGCGTTGCTGCCGGCGTCGGCGGACGTGTCGTCGCCGGCGCAACGCCGGGCTGCGCCTCAGGCACCGGCTGCGGCGGCGCAGCCGGCAACGGCGCAGGCGCGCCGACCATGATCGGCAGATCGGCAAACTGCGGCGCAACCAACTCACCGCGCGCGCGCCAACCCGCGTCTTCGGTATCAAAAGTGGCCACGCCCACCGCCACCGTGCCGCGCTCGGCATCCAGCGGCTGCAGGCCTTCGGGCATGACCCCGAGCAACCAGGCATCAAACACCTTGCGCGCGATCGGGGCGGCGGCAGAACCACCGTAGCCACCGCCTTCCACCGCGATGGCAATCGCGATCACGGGCTCCTCGGCCGGCGCAAAACCCACGAACAGCGCGCGATGGCGCAGATGCATCGGCAGGCTGCGCGGATTCAAGGCAGCCGTACCCTTGCGGCTGATGACCTGGGCGGTACCGGTCTTGCCTGCCATGCGGTATTGCGCACCGGCTGCGGACCGCCAACCACTGCCGCCGGGCTGCATGGTGCCCATCATGCCCTCGCGCACCGCCTGCACGTTGGCCGGATTGGGGCTGATCGGCCGGCTCGCCGGTTGCGGCGTCGGCGCCCAGTCGTGGTCGAAGCCGGCACGCTGCTCCATGACCAGATGCGGCCTGCGCAACTGGCCGGTGGCCAGGCCGCCAACACCACGCACCAATTGCAGCGGCGTGACCTTCCACAGGCCCTGGCCGATGCTGGCATTGACGGTGTCACCCGGATACCAGCGCTCCTTGTTGGACTTGAGCTTGGCCGCCGGCGACGGCAGGATCCCGCCGATCTCGCCGGCCAGATCGATGCCGGTGGGCTGGCCAAAGCCATAGCGGTTGCCCATGTAGTCGTCATAGCGCTCGATGCCCATGTCGATACCGAGCTGGTAGTAATAGGTATTGACCGACTGGGTGATCGATTTGCGCAGATCGGTCCAGCCATGGCCGCCACGGTTGGCGTCACCCCAGCCACGACTGACACCCGGCAGGTAGAACATGCCGCGCGACAGGATCTTGTCTTCCGGGCGGCGCAGGCCGCTGTCCAGGCCGGCCAGGCCGAGGAAGGGCTTCACCGTCGAACCCGGCGCCACGCCGCCCAACACCAGGCGGTTGAACTGCGGCCGCGAGGGATTCTCGTTGAGCATCTTGAAGTCGGCGTGGGAAATGCCGTTGACGAACAGATTGGGATCGAACGACGGCAGGCTGACCATGGCCAGGATCTCGCCGGTGCGCGGATCGATCGCCACCGCCGAGCCTTCCTGCTCGCCGAACGCCGCCACCATGGCGCGTTGCAGGTCGGCATCGATCGACAGCCGCAGATCGGTGCCCGACTGCGCCGGCACCCGCCCCACCGTACGGATCGCACGGCCCTGCACATTGGTCTCGACCTGCTCGTAGCCGATCTTGCCGCGCAGCTGGGTTTCGTAGAAACGCTCCAACCCGGACTTGCCGATGTGCGTCAGTGCCGCATTGCCCTCGCCCAGCTCTTCCAGATCCTTGTCGTCGACACGGCCGACGTAGCCGATGATGTGGCCGAACAGATCGCCGTAGGGATAGCGGCGGGTCAGATAGGGTTCCAGTTCCACGCCCGGATAGCGCCAGCGGTCCACGGCGAAACGCGCCATCTCGTCGTCGCTGACCCGCAGCTTCAGCGTCACCGGCATGAAGCCGCGGCGCGCCTTGCGCGATTGCTTGAAGCGCTCGATGTCTTCTTCGCTGAGCGAGAAGATCTTCTGCAGCCCGGCCAGGGTGGCGTCCATGTCCGCGACCTTGTCGGCAGTCACGTCCAGGCGGAAGGCCGGCACGTTCTCGGCCAGCAGGCGGCCGTTGCGGTCGTAGATCAAGCCACGCCCGGGCACCACCGGCCGCGCCTTGATGCGGTTGGCTTCGGAGCGGGTGGCGTAGATGTCGTGGTCCAGCACCTGCAGCTTGAAATACCAGGCCGCCAGGAAACCCAGGGCCAGTACCACCCCGAGAAAACCGATGGCCGCACGCCGCCGGAACTGCTCGGCCTCGGCATGCGGGTTCTTGCTCTGGCGGCGCGACGCCATACGTCAGCGCCCGCGCTTGCCCAGCCGCACCGCATCCAGCAGTACATACAGCGGCAGCCACAAGGCCATGCCCAGCAGCGGCGCCACCCAGTAGCTCCACGGCAGCAGCGGCTCACCCACCAGCAGGTGGATGGCAGCATCGATCACGCGATCGTTGAACAACAGCCCGCCCATGGCCAGAGCCTGCTGCGACAGCGGAAAGAATCGGATACGCGCACGGAAGCGCTGCAGGATGAAGGCCATCACCACCAGCCGCAGCGCCTGCTCGCCGAGAATGCCACCAAACATCACATCGGCCAGCAGACCGATGCAGAAGGCGAAGCCCAACCCGACCTTGTCCGGGGTTTCGATCACCCAATAGGCCAGCACCAGCGCCAACCAGTACGGGCGCACCGGCAGCAGCAGCTCGGGCAGCGGGATCAACGCCAGCAGCAAGGCCAGCACGAAACTGACCGGCATCACCCAGCCCTTGTTGCGCAGACGACTCATGGGCGCACCTGCGGCGGGCTTGGGTTGTCAGCGCTCGCCGGTGCTGCCGGGCGTGTGGGCTCGGTGGCTGGCGTTGTCGCCGGGGCGGGTGCTGGGCCTACAGCAGCCGGCTCGCTCGCTGGCGTGCTTGACGGGGCCTGCGTGGCCACCGCAGCCGGAGGATTGGTGGCGTTGCCGGCGGCAGGAACAACGGCAGCTGCCGCGCCCATGCGGTTGACCGGAGCCATGGATGGGCCGCCCGCAGCCGTGGCTTCCGGCGCCGATTCGCCTGCATTGCTGTCCGGCAATTGCGGCAGCGCCGGCACCGAACGCAGCAGCAGCACGTTGCGACCACGGTCCAGCTTGGCCGCCGGCTCCAGCTCGCCGACCAGGAACGCATGGGTATCGTCCGGACGCAGCTTCAGGATCTTGCCGACCGGGAAGCCGGCCGGGAAACGCCCGCCCAGACCGGAGGTGACGATCTCATCGCCTACTTCCACGCCCGCGCTGAGCGGGATGTCGCGCAGTTCCAGGCGGTCGCCACGACCGTAGACGATCAGCCGCACGCCGTTGCGCGCCACCGCCACCGGTACCGCGTGGTCCGGATCGGTCAGCAGCAGCACGGTCGAATGTGCAGGCGTCACCGCGATCACCTGGCCCATCAGGCCACCGGCATCGATCACCGCCTGGCCCACGTGCACGCCGGCGCGGCTACCCGAATCCAGCACCAGACGCTGCTTCACCGGGTCCAGGTCGATATCGAGGATGGGGGCCAGCTGCACGTCCAGGCCATTGCGCTCGGCCACGTTGAGCAGCTCGCGCAGCTGGGCATTGTCCAGCGCGGCGGTCTGCAGCCGGGTCAGGCGTGCATTGGCGATCAACAGCTGGTTGCGCAACTCGCGGTTCTCGCTGACCAGTTGGTTATGGCTGGCCGCATTGTCCTTGACCGAGGCCCCCACCCGGCCCGGCACACCGGCCAGCGCCCACACCGGCTGCACCAGCACATTGGCCTGGGCACGCAGACGCGACATCCAGCCGCCCTGGTCATCCAGCACGATCAAGGTGATGGCCAAGGCCAGGTACGCCAGCAGACGCAGCGTGCTGCTGGCATCCCCCTGACGGGAGGCTACGGGAGGACCGGCGTAAGGGGGCACGACAGAAGGCTGGGAGTGGGAAATGAAGAATCAGGTATGGAAACGGCGCGACTGGCGTCACGCCGATGGTTCGGGGAAGCGGATGCCGGAGAGTGGAACCAGATGCAGGAAGCCCTGCCCCCCATTCCCGCTTCCCCAGCCCCCATTCCCTGCGGATCACTCCGGCGCAAAGAACTCGTTGCCGTGCATGTCGACCAGCTCCAGCGCACGACCGCCACCGCGGGCCACGCAGGTCAGCGGGTCATCGGCCACCTGCACGTGCAGGCCGGTTTCCTCGGAGATCAGGCGGTCCAGGTCACGCAGCAGGGCGCCACCACCGGTCAGCACGATGCCGCGCTCGGCGACGTCGGCGCACAGTTCCGGCGGGGTCTGCTCCAGTGCCAGTTTGACCGCCGAAACGATGCCCGACAGCGGCTCGTGCAGGGCTTCCAACACTTCGTTGGAGCTGATCTTGATCATCTTCGGCACGCCCTCGGCGAGGTTGCGGCCGGAGATTTCCATCTCGATCACTTCCGCCTGCGGGTAGGCGCAGCCCAGCTCCACCTTGATGCGTTCGGCGGTGGCTTCACCGATCAGCATGCCGTGGTTACGACGCACGTAATTGGTGATGGACTCGTCGAAACGGTCGCCGCCAATGCGCACCGAGGCCGAATAGACAATGCCGTTCAGCGAGATGACTGCCACTTCGGTGGTGCCGCCGCCGATATCGATGACCATCGAGCCGCGCGCCTCGGTGACCGGCATGCCGGCACCGATCGCAGCTGCCATCGGCTCCTCGATCAGGAACACATCACGCGCACCGGCCTCCTCGGCCGATTCCTTGATGGCGCGGCGCTCGACCTGGGTGGAGCCGGCCGGCACGCAGACCAGCACGCGCGGGCTGGGGCGCAGCACGCGCGACTTGTGCACCTTCTTGATGAAGTGCTTGAGCATCGCCTCGGTATAGGTGAAGTCGGCGATGACGCCGTCCTTCATCGGGCGGATGGTGGTGATATGGCCCGGGGTACGGCCGAGCATCTGCTTGGCCTCGGCGCCGACGGCAGCCACCGAACGGGTGCCACCGATGGCACGGTCCTGGCGCACGGCGACGACGGATGGCTCGTTCAGCACAATGCCCTGGCCGCGCACATAGATGAGGGTGTTGGCCGTGCCCAGGTCAATGGACAGGTCATTGGAGAACATGCCACGCAGCTTCTTGAACATCTGGGAAGTGATCCTGAGGGGTGTCGCGCCCACGCCGGTTGGCGAAAAAATGGGCAGAAAATGAGGGCAGTTAGCCTATCAACCCACCCCCGCCCGAGCAAGGAAAATCCACGGAAAATCGAGGCTTTCGACCACGCCGGGCAGCTGCGGTACATCCTTGCTTGTGGCCGTGGGCCGCCGCAGCCGGTAACCTTACGCACTTTGGCGCGCCATCGCGCCGGGTCGTCTGCGCGTGCGCGACGGCCTTTCCCTTTTACGTATAGGCCTGTTCGCAATGTCCGCTTTGATCTGTGGTTCCCTAGCCTTTGACACCATCATGGTGTTCCCGGACCAGTTCAAGAACCACATCCTGCCGGACAAGGTGCACATCCTGAACGTGTCGTTCCTGGTACCGCGCATGCGCCGCGAACTGGGCGGCTGCGCCGGCAACATCGCCTACAACCTGAAGCTGCTGGGCGGCAGCCCGATCCCGATGGGCACCGTTGGCCAGGACTTCGGCCCGTACCGCGAGCACTTCGAGCGCATGGGCATCGACCTGAGCCAGGTGCGGGTGCTGGAAGACATGTTCACCCCGCAGTGCTTCATCACCACCGACCACGACAACAACCAGATCACCGCCTTCCACCCGGGCGCGATGATGCGCTCGCACGACAACCACGTGCGCGATGTGCCGGGCGTCACCTTCGGCATCGTCGCGCCGGACGGCCGTGAGGGCATGATCCAGAACGCCGCCGAATTCGTGGAATGCGGCATCCCCTTCATCTTCGATCCGGGCCAGGCGCTGCCGTTGTTCAACGGCCCGGAACTGCGCGAATTCATCGAGCAGGCCGACTATGTGGTGGTCAACGACTACGAGTCCAACCTGCTGCAGCAGCGCACCGGCTGGAGCGAGACCGACATCGTCGCCCGGACCAAGGCCTACATCACCACCCAGGGCCCGCGCGGCGCCATCATCCACACCCCGGAGAAGAGCTTCGACATCCCGCCAGCGCACGAGCGCCGCGTGGTCGACCCGACCGGTTGTGGCGACGCCTTCCGCGCCGGCCTGATCTTCGGCATCGAGAAGGGCATGGACTGGCTGACCGTCGGCCGCAT
Source organism: Stenotrophomonas sp. (assembly GCF_032066555.1). Classification (GTDB taxonomy): domain Bacteria; phylum Pseudomonadota; class Gammaproteobacteria; order Xanthomonadales; family Xanthomonadaceae; genus Stenotrophomonas. The sequence continues at coordinate 16,144 of NZ_DAMBKV010000009.1, read as the reverse complement.
GAGCAACCTGATGGGCGCGCTGAAGGTGGAACACCCCGGCACGCAGAACCAGCGCTTCGACTTCGCCGAGTTCAACGAGCAGTTCAAGCAGCAGTTCGGCTACAGCCTCTGAGAAAAACGGCGCTTCGGCGCCGTTTTTTTTGCATGGGCCGCCGACCGTGCAAACGGCAAACGGTAGTGCCGAGCCATGCTCGGCAGAGGCTTTCCTGGCAATCCATCGGCCGCGTGACATCTGTAGGAGCGGCGTAAGCCGCGAAGCTGGCAATGCTGGATTACAGGCGAATCCGGCCATCTGTTGGTGCGCCAGCTTCGAGGCTTCACCGGTAACGCCCCAGCCGAGCATGGCTCGGCTCTACCGGGATTCTGCGGCCTGCCACTGCTGCAGCAACTGCGCACAATCGCGCAACTGCCACTGCGCCATGCCCGGCCACGGGTCATCCGGCACATTGATCAGGATGCCCGGCACGCCGGCAGCCTTCGCGGTGGCCAGATCGTAGTAATGATCCCCAACCATCCGCATCTGCGCCGGCAACACGTGCCAGCGCGCCGCAAAGAACTGCAAGCCAGCCGGTGACGGCTTGGGCGCCACTTCCCAGCGGCCGATGATTTCCTCGCTGGCAAAGCAATCCGCCACACCAATCGCCGCCAGGGTCACTTCCGCCAGCTCGCGTGCATTGCGGGTAAGGATGCCCAGCCGACAACCAGCGGCATGCAGCGCGCGAACCAGGGCCACCGCCCCCGGCGCTGCGACCGATGCCTCGGCCAGCTCCCGCTCGTGCTGCATCAGCCAGGCGTGGCTGTCAGCGGCCTGCTGCGGCGGCAGGCCGGCCAGGTGTTCAAGAATGTCCGCACCGGAAGGAATCTGCAGCTCGCGCCGGATCAATTCGAAATCATGCACCGGCTCGGTCAGGGTGCCGTCCATGTCGAACACCCAATGACGGCTGGCGGCGACGTCGCAACGCCCCGCCCTGTCTGCAAGCACCGGCCTCAATCCCAGTTCGGCATCTGGCTGCCGTCCAAGCCACCGACCTCGAACACCGCCTTGCGGGTGCCGCCAGCCTGCACCGGGAACTCGATCTCGATGACCTTGGCCTTGCGTGCCTGCCGCCACAGGCCGCGGTTGTCATCGATGAACATGGCAATGGCCTCGTCGGTATCCGGGCGATGCGCGGCCATGCTGCGGGCCGGCGCACCATCAACGCTGACCTTGACCTGGCAGGCGCGGTAGCAGGCCTTGGCGAAGTCGCTGGACTGCAGTACCAAGTAAGCGTGGCGCTTCCACTCCGGGTGATCGCGGAACACCAGGTTCACCTGCTTGGGACCGGTGCTATCCACTTCCACCCGGTCCTTGCTGAGGATCGCGGCCGAGCGCTGGGTACCGCCCTTGACCGGCACCTGGTTGTAGCTCCACAAAGCCTGCATGCGGCGCAGTTCGCTGGCGGCTGCGGCCTTCTCCCGCACTTCGGCAAAGCCCGGCTCGATGCGCTTGGCGGTTTCCGAGTCCGGGTACTGGTCAAGCAATGCAGCACCATGGATCCGCGCCCGCTCCCAATCGGCGCCCGTAACCGCCGTGTCGTAGAGCTTGCCGATGCCCTCGGCGTCGGCTTCGCGCTTGGCGCGCTCCTGCGCGGCAGCGGCCTCCTGTTGCTGGCGCTCGGCCTCCGGGTTGCTGCAGGCGGCGAGGGCAAAGACGCAGAGGGCGCCGAGGATCAGGGGTTTCATCAAACAGCTCCGGTGAACAGGGCGCGTGGTGAGCGCGATGGGCTTCACTTTAGAGCATGTTGGGGATTGGGAGGCACGATCCTTTTCCGCATTCGCGTTTGCCTGCGCTTTTGCTTTGCCCTGCCTTTATGCCGTCATTCCCGCGCAGGCGGGAATCGCTCTGGCTCTTTGGCTTCGCGTAACACCAAATGCAAAGGCAAGGGCAACAACAAGAGCGATTCCCGCCTGCGCGGGAATGACGGCACTAGAAGCAACAGCAACAGCGGCAACAACAACAGCAACAACTACAACCGCAGCCCTCACTCCCCGCCCATCCGCCACCAATGCGTCGAAGGCGCAGGCGCACGGATATCCAGACGCTCACCCATCTGCGGCGCGGTCAGCAGCACGCCCTGCTCTGCCGCCAATGCGGTGATCCGCTCGAACGGCTCGGTCCAGGGATGCAAAGCCAGGTCAAACGTACCGTTATGGATCGGCATCATCACCTTGCCGCGTACATCCAGATGCGCCTGCAGGCTCTGCTCCGGCTGCATGTGCACGCCGGGCCACTGGGCGTCGTAGGCACCGGTCTCGACCATCGCCAGATCAAACGGGCCGTAGCGTTCGCCGATCTTCGCAAAGCCATCGAAGTAACCACTGTCGCCACTGAAGAAGATCCGCGTGCTGCCGGTATCGATCACCCACGATGCCCACAGGGTGCGATTGCCATCGGACAAACCGCGACCGGAGAAATGCTGCGCAGGTGTGGCCGCGATTTTCAGGCCCTCCACCCGGGCTTCCTGCCACCAGTCCAGCTGGGTGATCTTTTCCTCAGGCACGCCCCAGGCCTGCAGGCGATCGCCCACCCCCAGCGCAGTGACGAAGTGCCGCACTTTCGGCGCCAACGCCAGCACCGCGTCGTGGTCGAGGTGATCGTAGTGGTCATGCGAAATGATGACGCCGGTGATTTCCGGCAACTCATCAATCGACAGCGGCGGCGCATGGAAGCGCTTGGGCCCCATGAACGAGAACGGCGAAACGCGCTCGGAGAATACCGGGTCGGTCAGCCAGAAGTGACCATCCAGCTTCATCAGCATGGTCGAGTGACCCAGCCGCCACAGGCTGTCGTCCGGTGCGTCCAGCAAGGCCTGCCGGGTCAAGGCATGTACCGGAATCGCCACCTGCGGCGTCGCATCGGCCGGCTTGTCGAACAGGAACCGCCACCACACCTTCACGCCACGCACGAAACCAAGCGGGGCCTGCTTGGCCACGTTGTGGAAACGCCCCTCGCCGTATTGCGGCGACTGGTCATAGGAAGCGGCGGGATGCGCGCCGCAGGTCAGCAGGCCAATGGACATGGCAATCAGCACCGTAATCGGAAGGAGGAAACGAGGCAGGCGACGCTTCATGGCTGGGCTTGCCGGTAAAAGTACACTGGCGAGTCTACTTCCATTTCAAGGAAAGTAAACTGAACGGTGTAAAATAAGCGGATGACCGACGCCAAGCGCCCGCTCCGCCTGACCGACCGCAAACGCGAAGCCATCCTGCGCGCGGCAGTGGCCGAGTTCCGTGAACTGGGCTTTGCCGGCACCAGCATGGACCGCATCGCCGCCACCGCCGAGGTATCCAAGCGCACCGTCTACAACCACTTCGCCAGCAAGGACGAGCTGTTCACCGCCATCCTCTGGCAACTGTGGGAAGCCAGCCAGTCGCTGGACGCGCTCGCCTACGATCCAGCCAGACCACTGCGCGAACAGTTGCTGGGCTTCGTCGCGCAGAAGCTGCGCCTGCTCAGCGACATCAGCTTCATCGATCTGTCGCGGGTGGCCATGGCCGAGCTGGTGCATGCACCGGAACGGGCACGGGTGATGATGGACAAGCTGGCCGAGAAGGAAGAAGGCCTGACCACGTGGATCCGCGCCGCGCAGGCCGATGGCCGCCTGCGCGACGACATCACCCCGGCCGACGCCGCCCATCAGCTGCAGGGCATGGTCAAGGCGTTCGCGTTCTGGCCCCAGATCGCCATGGGTGCCGCGCCCTTGGACGCCAGCGCGCAGCAGCGGCTGATGCACGACTGCGTGGACATGTTCCTGGCCGTGCGCGCGCCCTGAGCGCAGCGCACGCCCACTCCGGTAGCGTGCAGCCTGCCGCAGGAATCATCACCCGGCTGCACGAACAGCCGGATTGACTACAAATGTAGTTACCTTTGACACTGCGACGGCGACCTGCCCGTTCGTACACTCCGCGAATACGCCCGCCGGGCCCTTCGCAGACACACGCAACGTGCGCACCTCCCTGAGATGGTCATCGCTATTGCTGTCCGTACTCCCGCTCCATGCCCTCGCCGCCGATCAATGGATCCTGGCCACCGATCTATGGGGCAACAGCGCCAGGCAGACCTTGAATCTGGATGTGCAAGGCACGCAGGTCAGCGGAACATTGGGGGGCGACCCGATCAGCGGCAGCTTGAACGGCGCGCAGCTGAAGTTCACCGCAACCGGCAGCGACGGCCAGGTCTATCACTACGATGGCCGCATCGATGGCAGCCGCATGCAGGGTCGCAGCGACGAGCCGGACACCAACAACCGCAGCGCGCGTGCAACGCATGATTTCAGCGCCTGGCGAGTGCCGTCACGGCCGGACAAGGTACCGCGCCTGCATGACTTCACCCCAAGCGACTACTCCAATACCTTCAGCGCCGAGCGCGCGCCGGCGTTGGTGATCTGGCCTGGCGATTCGGTGCGGACCAAAACCCTGGACTCCGGTGGCGTCGACGAACACGGCATCACCCGTGCCTTGTTCGGCAATCCGCAGGTCGGGCCGTTCTTCGTCGCCGGTGCCGAGCCCGGCGACACGCTGGCGATCACCCTCCGTTCGCTCAAGCTCAATCGCGACTACGCCGACAGCCTCGACGGTATCGTCGGCCGCCTGAAGACACCGCGCATCGCCATCGAGACCGCGTCGCTGGGCAAGCCGGTGCGTTGGGAACTGGATCGCATGCGCGGCATGGCGCGGCCGCAGGGCGCCAGCGGCGCATTGAAGAACTTCGAGATTCCGGTCAAGCCGATGCTCGGCGGTCTCGCGGTGGCACCCGGCTTCGGCTATCCGCCGCTCTCCACCGGCGACACCGGCGACTTTGGCGGCAACATGGATTTCAACGCCGTGGTCGAAGGCAACACGGTCTACCTTGAGGTGCAGCAACCCGGCGCATTGCTGTACGTCGGCGACGGCCATGCCCTGCAGGGCGACGGTGAAACCAGCCAATGGGCATTGGAGACATCGCTGGACGTGGTGCTGAAAGTGGAGCTGATCAAGAAACAGTCCATCGCCACACCGCGCGTTGAATCCCCCACGCAGATCATGACCCTGGGGCAGGCGGGTTCCAGCGACGATGCGCTGCGGCTGGCGACGTCGGGGATGCTGCAATGGCTGCGCCAGTCCTACGGGCTGGATATGTCGCAGGCTACCCAGGTGCTGGGCGTGGCGGTGCAGTACAGCGTGGTCAATCTTGCCGGTCGCAGTGTTGGGGTGGTGGCAAAGATCGACAAGGCGATATTGAAGGAGCTTCCGCTTGCGGCGGCAAAGAGCGGCAATTGAGGCTGCGGTCGAGTCTGATTGCGGCTACGGCGCAGGAAGCCGAAGCGCTCGGGAGCGCCGTACAACCTGCACAATAACGCCGCCGCCCGGTAGTGCCGAGCCATGCTCGGCAGAGGCCTTACCGGTAACGCCCAGCCGAGCATGGCTCGGCTCTACAAAAAGGCTCCGCGCAAACGGCCCCGGCTGCGCAGCGCTTACCCGGGCTACAACTACCTGCAGAATTCGAGGCAGCACAAAAACAGACGGCGAGCCGAAGCTCGCCGTCTGGGTTGAAGCCAACTGAAGCCGATTACTGCTTCGGCGCAGCTTCCTGCTTCGGTGCAGCTTCCGCCTTGGCGATCATGTCTTCCACCGACGCGGTGGTGATCGGGTGGTAGCCCGGCTTGGCCTTGGCGAACACTTCCTTGGCGAAGGCCAGACCTTCCGGCGTCTTCAGCAGTTCAGCGTAGATCGGCAGCACCAGCTTGCGGCGGCCCACCTTCTGGATGAACTCGCCAGCGGCCGCCTGCGCATCGGTATAGCCACTGCGGATTGCCAGCGGATACCAACGCATCGCGATCTCGCCGTTCGGGGTGCCGGTGAAGTGGTAACCCTTGTCCAGCGCGGCCAGCTTCTCGATCGGCTGGGTTGCACCCAGGCCGTCAATGAAGCGTACCCACTCCTGGGTGTTCCACTCGCGGGTCACCTGGTTGCTCGGCAGCGCGCTGCTGCCGAGGAAGGCGATGCGTGCCGTGTCGACCACCGCAAAGTTGCGCGAACGTGCCTTGGTGGCGAACGCCGGAATACCCGGCTCTTCCAGCCATGCCTTCAGCTCGGCCTCGGTGACCGCCGTCGGATTCTTCGGCAGCAGATTCTTGGTCATGTACGCGACGAACTGGTCGGTGTTGGCGCTCTGGAAGGCATGGTCGTTGAACCAGCCACGCAGGAACGGGTCAAACACCGCACGGCCAAAGCGCTGCTCCAGGAACTGCAGGAACCAGGCACCCTTGACGTAGGCGACATTGCTCAGCGCTTCGTCCGGATCACGCTCGTTGAGCGGCGGCAGCGCCAGTGCCTGGTCGGCCGGGCTCATGTCCTTCACTTCGTTGAGCAGATCGGTCTGGTCGATCTCGCGCTCCATCTCGGCCATCTCCGTGCCATACAGCGCCTCGGTGATGCGGCCCTGCACGTAGGTGGTGAAACCTTCGTTGAGCCAGATGTCCTTCCAGCTGGCGTTGGTCACCAGGTTGCCGGACCAGCTATGCGCGAGCTCGTGCGCGACCAGCGACACCAGCGACTTGTCGCCAACGATGACGGTCGGGGTGGCGAAGGTCAGGCGCGGGTTTTCCATGCCACCGAACGGGAACGACGGCGGCAGCACCAGCATGTCGTAACGGCCCCAGCGGTATTCGCCGTACAGGTTCTCGGCGGCACCGATCATCTTCTCGGTGTCTTCGAATTCCTTGGTGGCCTTGCTGACCATGGTCGGCTCGGCCCACACGCCGGAGCGCTCGGAGATCGGCTCGAACACCAGGTCACCGGCGGCAATGGCCAGCAGGTAGGACGGGATCGGCTGCGGCATCTTGAAGGCGTAATCGCCATCACGTGCAGCCTTCGGATCGTTGTCGGCGCTCATCAGCACCATCACGTCCGGGCGGCTGGTGACATGCGCGCTATAGGTGAAGCGGACGCTCGGGGTGTCCTGCAACGGCACCCACGAACGGGCGTGGATCGCCTGCGACTGGCTGAACATGAAGGGCAGCTTCTTGCCCTCGGTCATCGACGGCTCCAGCCACTGCAGGCCAGAAGCGGTCGGCGCGGTGTGGTAGGTGATGCGTACCGAGGTCGGCTGGTCCGGGGTTTCGATGCTCAGCTTGCTGCCGAACACCTTGTCGGCCGGTGCCAGCGCGAACTGCAGCGGGGTGGCAGCGCCGTCCGCGGCGAGGGCCTCGACCTTCTCCACGCTCAGCTCGCGGGTGTCGAGCAGCAGCTGCTTGGCCGCCTTGTCCTTCCACTCCAGCGTATACGTGGCGGTGCCACCGATCTGCTTGGCGTCGAAATCGACCTTCAGGTCCAGCGCCACGTCCTTGATGACGACCTTTTCGGGCTCTGCATAGGAGCTTTCATCGTGGCTGCGGCTGACGGTATTCACGGCGGCGGCGGGCTTCTGGGCGACGGGGTCGACGGTGGGGGCTGCGGGCTCTTTGGCGCAGCCAGCGACGAGCGCCACGGCCAAGGGCAGCATCAGGAACGAAGAACGCATTGATCTGGAACCGGTTCAGGGAACAACCGTTGATTTTAAACCCGAAAGTCCCCGGCCGATGCGGCAGTGCGGCAAGCAACGTCCTGCAGGCTTTGCACAAGCTGCCGGCATGCGTGAATCAGCTCCCGAACCACGGTAGTGCCGAGCCATGCTCGGCAGGGGCCTTACCAGCAGAGCCAGAAGCTGAAAAGCCAACCCCTCCCCAACCCTCCCCTTGGCCTGCGGCCAATGGGAGGGAGCACAGACGTAGTGCCGAGCCACGCTCGGCAGGAGCCTTACCAGCAGCGCCAGAAGCTGAAAAGCCACCCCCTCCCCAGCCCTCCCCTTGGCCTGCGCCAAAGGGAGGGAGCACAGACGTAGTGCCGAGCCATGCTCGGCAGGAGCCTTACCAGCAGAGCCAGAAGCTGAGAAGCCAACCCCTCCCCAGCCCTCCCCTTGGCCTGCGGCCAAAGGGAGGGAGCACAGACGTAGTGCCGAGCCACGCTCGGCTGGAGCCTTACCAGCAGCGCCAGAAGCTGAAAAGCCAACCCCTCCCCAACCCTCCCCTTGGCCTGCGGCCAAAGGGAGGGAGCACAGACGTAGTGCCGAGCCGTGCTCGGCAGGGGCCTTACCCGCAAAAAACAAAACCAGCAGCACCGCTTCCCCATACGAAAAAGGCGGCCCATGGCCGCCCTTTCCTCAACCCACCCAGCAACCAAGCCTCAAAGCTTGTAACCGGAGTGAATCGACACAATCCCCGCACTCAGGTTCTTGTAATGGCAGCGGCCAAAACCGGCCTCGCTCATCATCGCCTTCAGCTCTTCCTGCGGCGGGTGCTTGCGGATGCTCTCAGCCAGGTACTGGTAGCTGTCGGCATCACCGCGCGCAAACAGCTTGCCCAGCTTCGGCAGCACCTTGAACGAATGGAAATCGTAGACCGGCTTGAACCAGTCCACGGTCACTTCCGAGAACTCCAGCACGCGCGCCTGCCCGCCTACCTTCAGCACGCGGTACATCTCGCGCAGCGCCGCTTCCTTGTCGGTCACATTGCGCAGGCCGAAGGAAATGGTCACCAGATCAAAACTCTGGTCCGGGAAAGGCAGCGCCTCCGCATTGAGCTGCACCCACTCGAAGCCTGAGACCTGGCCGCGGTTGGTCAGACGGTCGCGTCCCACCGACAACATGCCGGCGTTGATGTCGCCCAGTACCACGCTGCCTTCGGCACCGATGCGCTCCTTCAGCAGCACCGCGATGTCACCGGTACCGCCGGCCAGATCCAGCACGCGGTCGCCCGGCTTCACCTGCGCGGTAGCGACGAAGTAGCGCTTCCACAGCCGATGAATACCCAGGCTCATCAGGTCGTTCATCAGGTCGTAGTTGTCGGCCACGGAAGTGAACACCTGGCCGACAAGCTTCTGCTTGTCCTTGGCCGGTACATCGCGGAAGCCGAAGTGGGTGGTGCCGGTCTTGTAGGGGGATTCGCTCATGCCGCTGATTATCGCACCGACAGCCCGATTGCGCCGCCAGCAGGCTGAATCCGGCCGCTATGATGATCGCCACGGCACCACAAGGACCTTGCATGATCACCACCCCGGACTACCGCGCCCTGCTCGAAACCGCCATCGCCGAGGCCCGCGAGGGCCTGGCCGAAGGCGGCATCCCGATTGGCGCGGCGCTGTACCACAACGATGGCCGCCTGCTCGGCTGCGGCCACAACCGCCGCATCCAGGAAGATGATCCCTCCATCCATGGCGAAACCGACGCCTTCCGCAAGGCTGGCCGCCAGCGCGGTTACCGTAACACCATCATGGTCACCACCCTGGCCCCGTGCTGGTACTGCAGCGGATTGGTCCGCCAGTTCAATATCGGCACCGTGGTGGTGGGCGAATCGGTCAGCTTCCCGGGTGGCATCGACTGGCTGCGCGAGAACGGCGTGAACGTCATCGACCTGAATGACGCCAGCTGCATCGAGATGATGGGCCGCTACATCGCCGAGAATCCGGACGTCTGGAATGAAGATATCGGCGAATAACGGGGCTGAATCTGAATAAACCCCTATTAATCTCACAAGGAAATTAGACGCTGTAGCAAGATCGTAAGAAAAACAGCGCTATGCTCGGGGTACAGGGGCACTGCCATCGAGGTGAAGCGATGTATACAACGCCCATCCAACACAGCAGTCGCCAATCCCTCCAGCGTGCTGGGGAGCAATTGCGACAGCAGTACGCACGACATCGCTGCTCGGCCCCGTTCTGGGATGCCTACCAACAGGTTCAGCGTGAACTGGTAGCGGCATATCCGGAACACCAGGCCGAGCTCTGCAACCGTCTGGCGGTATTTGCCCAACGCCTGGGCGCGGTTGAGAAGGCTCAGTTACTGGAGCTGGCGGTCAACGAAGCATAAGAAAAACCGGGCTTGGCCCGGTTTTTTTTGCCTTGCTTCTGTAGTGCCGAGCCATGCTCGGCAGGGGCTTCACCGGTAGCCCATCAGGTTTGTAGGAGTGGCATGAGCCGCGAAGCTGGCATCGCTGAAATCACCGGCATACATGCCACCTGATGAATCACTGGCTGCGCTGCTTACGCCGTTTGTGTTTGTCGGGAAAGCCCCTGCCGAGCATGGCTCGGCACTACACCACCTCACTTTCGCCGAGCGCTTTCTGCCCCCTCCCTTTTGCGCAGCAAAGGGGAGGGTTGGGGAGGGGTTGGCTTTTGGGCCTTTCAGGCATTGCCAGCTGCGCGGTTTGCGTTCGCTTGGAAAGCCCCTGCCGAGCATGGCTCGGCACTACACCACCTCACTTTCGCCGAGCGCTTTCTGCCCCCTCCCTTTTGCGCAGCAAAGGGGAGGGTTGGGGAGGGGTTGGCTTTTGGGCCTTTCAGGCATTGCCAGCTGCGCGGTTTGCGTTCGCTTGGAAAGCCCCTGCCGAGCATGGCTCGGCACTACACCACCTCACTTACGCCGAGCGCTTTCTGCCCGCTCTCTTTTGCGCAGCAAAGGGGAGGGTTGGGGAGGGGTTGGCTTTTGGGCTTTCCAGGCCCAGAGCTGCCCTCACCCCAATTCCCGCTCCGCGCCCCGGCCCTTGCGCTGGCGCAAGTTCGTTCAACAGGGGCACAAACCGATGGTTTGTAAACGCCCCTCTTTCACCCCGCAGGCGGGAGAGGGGCAAAAAAACAAAAGGCGCCGTTCGGCGCCTTTTGCTCCCAACTACCCTGCCCTGTTACTGCTGCGGCAGGTCGCCGTTCTTGGCCAGCTGCTTGCGGTTGAACAAGCGCTGCACCACCACGAAGAACAGCGGGATGAAGAACAGGCCGAGCAAGGTGCCCACCACCATGCCGCCCAACACGCCGGTACCGATGGCGCGCTGTGCACCCGAACCCGCACCGGAGGCGATCGCCAGCGGCAACACGCCCAGACCGAAGGCCAGCGAGGTCATGATGATCGGACGCAGACGGTCGCGGACCGCGTGCATCGTCGCTTCGATCACTCCTGCCCCCTTCTCAAGGTGCTCCTTGGCGAACTCGACGATCAGGATCGCGTTCTTCGAGGTCAAGCCCACGGTGGTCAACATCGCCACCTGGAAGTAGACGTCGCGCTCCATGCCGCGCATGGTGTTGGCCAGTACCGCGCCGAGAATACCCAGCGGCGCAACCATCAGCACCGCGGTCGGCACGCTCCAGCTTTCATACAGCGCAGCCAGGCACAGGAACACGATCAGCAGGGACAGCGTGTACAGCAGCGGCGTCTGCGAACCGGCCTCGCGTTCCTGGTAGGACACGGCGGTCCACTCGATGCTGAAGCCCGGCGGCAGTTGCTTGGCCAGCTTTTCCACTTCCAGCATGGCGTCACCCGAGGCCACGCCCGGTGCGGCTTCGCCCTGGATTTCCAGTGCGGAGACACCGTTGTAACGCTCAAGGCGCGGCGAACCGTAATCCCAGCGCTGGCTGGCGAACGCCGAGAACGGCACCATCTCGCCCGAGGAATTTTTCACCGTCCACAGGTTGAAATCTTCCGGGTTCATGCGGAAGCCGTCATCGGCCTGCACGTAGACGCGCTTGACGCGGCCACGGTCGATGAAGTCATCGACGTAGCTTGAACCCCAGGCGGTAGCCAGCGTGCTGTTGATGGTGTCCAGCGACAGACCGTGCGCACCGGCCTTGGCCACGTCGATGTCCAGACGCAGCTGCGGGGTATCATCCAGACCGTTCGGGCGCACGTTGGCCAGCAGCTTGCTTTCGCCCGCCATGCCCAACAGCTGGTTGCGTGCATTGACCAGTGCATCGTGGCCAGCGCCGCTGTTGTCCTTCAGGAAGAAGGTGTAACCCGAGGCGATACCCAGCTCCGGCATGGCCGGCGGCGGGAAGGCGAAGATGAAGGCGTCCTTGATCTGGCCCAGGGCAGCCATCGCGCGGCCGGTGATCGGCCCAACGCCCTGGTCGGCACTGCGCTCGCTCCAGTCCTTGAGCTTGACGAAGGCCATGCCCGAGTTCTGGCCCATGCCGGAGAAGCTGAAGCCCTGCACCGAGAACACCGATTCAACCGCGTCCTTCTCGTTCTTCAGGAAGTGGTCTTCCAGCTTGTAGATCGACTCCAGAGTGCGTTCCTGGGTGGCGCCGACCGGTGCATTGACCAGCGCCATCAGGATGCCCTGGTCTTCGTTGGGCAGGAACGAGCTGGGCAGGCGCGCGAACAGCAGGCCCATCACCACCGCCAGTGCCAGGAACACCGCCATGAAACGGCCCGGACGATGCAGGATGCCGCGCACGCCGCGTTGGTAGGTGCCACTGGTGCGGTCAAAGCCGTTGTTGAACCAGTTGAAGAAACGGCCCGAGATACCGGTGTGGGCAACGTGATGCTCGCCCTTCTTCAGCGGCTTGAGCATGGTGGCGCACAGTGCCGGGGTCAGCACGATGGCAACCAGCACCGACAAGGCCATCGCCGAAACAATGGTCGCCGAGAACTGCCGGTAGATGACGCCGGTGGAGCCACTCATGAAGGCCATCGGCACGAACACCGCCGACAACACCAGGCCGATACCGACCAGTGCGCCGGTGATCTGGCTCATCGACTTGCGGGTGGCTTCCAGCGGCGACAGTCCTTCCTCGGACATGATGCGCTCGACGTTCTCCACCACCACGATGGCGTCATCGACCAATAGACCGATCGCCAGCACCATCGCGAACATGGTCAGCATGTTGATGGAGAAGCCCAGCACCGCGAGGATGCCGAAGGTACCCAGCAACACCACCGGCACGGCGATGGTCGGGATCAGTGTGGCGCGGAAGTTCTGCAGGAACAGATACATCACCACGAACACCAGCACGATGGCTTCCAGCAGGGTCTTGACCACGCCCTTGATCGACACCTTCACGAACGGCGTGGTGTCGTAGGGAATCACCGCGGTCATGCCGGCCGGGAAGTTGGCCTTCAGCTCGTCCAGGGTCTTGCTGACGCCTTCGGCGGTTTCCAGCGCGTTCGCACCGGTGGCCAGGGTGATGGCCAGGCCGGAGGCCGGCTTGCCGTTGTAGCGGGTGACGAAGTCGTAGGTTTCCGCGCCCAGCTCGACGCGGGCGACATCGCCCAGCTTCAGGGTGGAGCCGTCGCTCTCGGTGCGGATCACGATGTTGCGGAACTGCTCCGGCGTCTGCAGGCGGTCCTGCGCATTGATGGTGGCGTTGAGCTGCTGGCCCTTGACCGCCGGCGCACCACCCAACTGGCCCACGGCAACCTGCGCGTTCTGCGCCCTGACCGAAGCGGTGACCTCGTCAACCGAGACCTTGTAGGTCTGCAGCTTGGTCGGGTCCAGCCAGATGCGCATGGCGTACTTGCCACCGAACACCTGGATCGAACCCACGCCCGGCACGCGGCTCAGCGGATCGACGACATTGGAACCGACGTAATCGGAGATGTCGTTCTCATCCATGCTGCCGTCTTCGGAAACAAAGCCCAGCACGTTGAGGAAGCCCGAGCTGGACTTGGCAACGTTGATGCCCTGACGCTGCACTTCCTGCGGCAACAAGGGCATCGCCAGCTGCAGCTTGTTCTGCACCTGCACCTGGGCGATGTCGGAGTTGGTGCCGCTCTCGAAGGTCAGGGTGATGCTGGCCTGGCCGTTGGAAGAACTGTTGGAGGAGAAGTACATCAGGCCGTCCAGGCCCTTCATGTTCTGCTCGATGATCTGCGTCACCGAGTCCTCGACCACCTTGGCCGAAGCACCCGGGTAGTTGGCGGAAATGGACACCGCAGGCGGCGCGACCTCGGGATACATCGAGATCGGCAGCTTGAGCATTGCCAGCGCGCCGGCAAGCATGATGATGATGGCGATGACCCACGCAAAGATGGGCCTGTCGATAAAGAAGCGTGCCATGTAGTTCTCCGCTTACTTCTTTTCAGCCGGCGCCGCGGCGGGCGCGGCGGCGGGCTTGGCGGCTTCGGCACCCTTTTCGGTGGCCTGCACCGGCATCCCCGGGCCAATCTTCTGCAGGCCTTCGACAATGACCTTGTCGCCTGCCTTCAGACCGTCCTCGACCAGCCACTTGTCACCGACGGTGCGGCTGACCTTGACCGGACGAACGGCAACCTTGCCCTCGGCATCCACCACCATCGCCGAGGTATCGCCCTTGGGATCGCGCGCGATGCCCTGCATCGGCACCAGCAGTGCGTTCGGGCGCACGCCACTGCCCAGCACGGCACGCACGAACATGCCCGGCATCAGTACCTGGTCCGGGTTCTCCACGCGCACGCGCATCAGGTAACTGCCGGTGGCCGGGTCAACGCTGACTTCGGAGAACTCCAGCTTGCCCTTGTGGGCGAAGGTGCTGCCGTCTTCCAGCACGATGTCGACCGGCAGTTCCGAAGCGCCTTCCAGACGGCCGGCAGCCAGTTCGCGGCGAAGCTGCAGCAGTTCGGCCGACGACTGGGTGACGTCGATATAGATCGGATCGAGCTGGTTGATGGTGGCCAGCGGCTCGGCCTGGCCGGCGCTGACCAGCGCGCCCTGGGTGACCGAGGACTTGCCGATCTGGCCGCTGATCGGCGCGGTGATGCGGGCATAACCCAGCGTCACGTTGGCCGCATCCAGGGATGCGCGGGCGGCAAGCACGTCTGCCTCGGCCTGCTTCCAGGCGGCCTGTGCGTTCTCGTCATCCTGCACGCTGATCACCCGCGACTTGACCAGCTCGCTGCTGCGGCGCGCGGCCAGTCGGGCAGCATTGGCGCTGGCTTCGGCACGGGCCAGCTGCGCGCGGGCGCTGTTGGCCTGCGCGCGGTAAGCGGCGTCATCCAGCTGGTACAGCGGATCGCCGGCCTTGACCACGCTGCCTTCGGTGAACAGGCGCTTGGCGACGATGCCACTGACCTGCGGGCGCACTTCGGCAACCTGGTAGCCGTTTGCACGGCCGGCCAATTCACGGGTCAAAGTGACCGTTTCCGGCTTCAGCGTGACCACGGTGACCTGACCCGGCCCACCCTGCTGCGGCGGCTCTCCGCCGCCCTTGCAGGCAACGAGCGCGACGGATAGTGCAAGGGAAAGCGCGACGAGACGGTAGCGACTGATAGCAGGCATGGGAGAGGAGCTCAATGAGGAAAAGTGGCGCTCGAGGATCGGGCGGAACATGAGATACGCCCGGGCATATCCTTCCGTACCACATACGTTACGGGCACAGCCGTGGCAACCGCCACCACTACGCACATCACGGCCATCCTGCAGAGCAAGCCGCGGAAATATACATACATACACGGATGTTTGTAAACGGGTACAATTCAGGTCGGTTTCATCCAGCATTTGCACAGAGCAATGGCCAGAAAGACCAAAGAAGAGGCAGCGGCCACGCGCGAAAGCATCCTGGATGCCGCGCTGGCCTGTTTCCATGAACACGGCGTCGCCGGCAGCTCGCTGGCGGCGATAGGCGAGCGCGCGGGCGTCTCCCGTGGCGCGGTGTACTGGCACTTCAAGAACAAGACCGAAGTGCTGGAAGCGATGATCAACCGCGAGCGCGTGCCGTTCATCAAGCGCCTGCGCCAGACCTACTCGCCGCTGCGCAACACCCCAATCCTGGACCTGCGCTCGGCGATGCTGGTGTCCTTGAGCGAGTTGGCCACCGATCCGCGATTGCGCGAGATGATGGAAATCATGCTGCGCAACGACCTGTCCACCGAAAGCCTGGCGATGCAGCAACTGCAGCACGACAGCGTCGAAGAAGAGATGGCGATTTTCCGCCGAGCCTTTGAACGCGCGCGCGAACTGGGCCAATTGCGCGATGGTGTGAACACCGCAACCAGCGCGCGCATCCTCCATGCAGGCCTGACCGGCGTGCTGTACAGCGCCATGCTCGAGCCCACCCAGTTCGACCTGGAGCGCGACAGCCGCGAGATGCTGGACGCATTGATGGCGCACTACGTGCAGCCCGGCGTGTTCATACCCGGCGCTGATCCTTCGCCGCTGCCACCACCAGACGAAGACTAAGCAAGACCTGTAGTGCCGAGCCATGCTCGGCAGAGGCCGTACCGAGCAAAGTTACAGCGCCGCAGCAGCCTTGTAGGAGCGGCGTGAGCCGCGAAGCAAGCGATGGCGAAGGAAAGGCAAAAGCACCCCTCCCAACCCTCCCCTTGCCTGCGGCAAAGGGAGGGCTA
>NZ_DAMBKV010000008.1:129948-180112 GCF_032066555.1 Stenotrophomonas sp. | reverse complement strand
CGGTGGTGGTGATCGAGCACAACCTGGACGTGATCAAGACCGCCGACTGGATCGTTGACCTGGGTCCGGAAGGCGGCCATCGCGGTGGCACCGTGCTGGTCACCGGCACGCCGGAGGACGTGGCCGCACATCCGGCCTCCTACACCGGCCAGTTCCTGGCCAAGATGCTGCCCTCGACCAACGCGCGCCCGGAACAACCGGCGGCCGTGGCCAACAAGCCTGATGCGCGCCCGCCGCGCAAGGAAAAGCCGGTCAAGAAAGCTGCTGCCAAGAAGGCTGCCGCACCCGCCAAGAAGAAGGCTGCAAAATGAGCAACGAACACAAGCAACTGGCCCGCGTACCGATCAGCGTGCGCTGGCGTGACATGGACTCGATGGGCCACGTCAACAACGCCAAGTACGTTTCGTATCTGGAAGAGGCGCGCGTGCGCTGGATGCTGGGCGTGGAAGGCGTGTCGATGAGCGACCGCATCGCGCCGGTGGTGGCCAATACCAACATCAACTATCGCCTCCCGATCGTGTGGCCGAACGACATCGTGGTCGAGTTGTTTGTCGAGCGCCTGGGCAACAGCAGCGTGACCATTGGTCACCGCATTGTTGACCAGAACGACGACAGCAAGCTGTATTCGGACGGCAATGTGGTGGTGGTCTGGATGGATACGCAGACCGGCAAGAGCGCGCCCTTGCCGGAGGCTGTGCGGGGTGCTTCGAGCTGATCTCGCCTGACCCTTCTCCCTCCGGGAGAAGGTGCCCCGAAGGGGCGGATGAGGGCCGGTTCAGCACTGGCGTTGCAAGCAATGCCAGGCTTCGCTCGCACCCTCTCCCCAACCCCTCTCCCGGAGGGAGAGGGGCTTGATCTGCAGTTGCGAGCGTGGCCTCAACCTGCCCGCATTCACTGCCTTACTTCAACGCCACCTTCGGAAAATCCACCGGCACATCCAGCGCCACGTTGATGTAGTTGGTGAACAGGTTCAACGCCACATGGGCAAGAATCTCGACGATCTGCTCGTCACCGAAGCCCGCACTCCGCAGCGCCGCCACATCGGCATCGTCCAGCTGCGCACGCTTCTCCACCACTTTCAGCGCGAATCGCAATGCCGCCGCAGTGCGCGCGTCTTCGGACTGGCCCGACTGTGCCGACGTCATCTCAGCCGCACTGGCGCCGGCCTTCTGCCCCAACACGGTGTGCGCGGCCAGGCAGTACTCGCAACGGTTGCGGTTGGCGATGGCAACGGCGATCTGCTCGCCGAGCTTGCTGCCAAGGCTGCCCTTGCCCAGTGCGCCGAACGCAGCCCACATGCTCTGCAGTGCAGCCGGGGAATTGGACACTGCCTTGAACATGTTCGGCGTCGCGCCGAAGGCCTGGTGGATCTGTGCCAGCAGCGGCTGGCTGGCGGCGGGGACGGTCCGGGTTTCAAGATTGATGCGTGACATGGCGATCTCCTGATCGGTTGGGATGCTTGCCGGGCCATCAGCCCGTGAAAGAAGTATCCCGCCCTGGTCCGAACGATTTGATACGATCAGTCCAGTAAACAAACCAATTGATACAGATGAGCAGCCTCCCGCCCGTGGATCGCCTGGCCGGCGTCCTGGAAAATTTCCGCTTCCAGGCGCAGCTGTTCCACTCCGGTCCGCTATGCGGACTGACCAGCTTCGATGCAGGTGAAGGCCACGCCTACCTGCACGTGCTGCGGCGTGGCCGGCTCGAGGTCAGCCATCCCGGCAGCCGCGATATCCCGACCTCGATGCACTTCGAGGAGCCGACCCTGCTGTTCTATCCACGACCGTTCAGCCATCGCTTCCACAACCCGCCACGCGAGGGCGCCGATTTCACCTGTGCACGCCTGGACTTCGATGGCGGCATCGCCCATCCGCTGGTACGTGGCCTGCCCTCATTGATCGCACTGCCGCTGGCACGTATCCCCGGCCTGGCGATGACGCTGGAGCTGCTGTTCAACGAAACCGACAACGTCCGCTGCGGCCAACGCCTGCTCACCGATCGTCTGTTCGAAGTCGTGGTCATCCAGCTGCTGCGCTGGCTGCTCGATCATCCGCAGGAAGCAGGGATTCCCGCCGGCTTCATCACCGGGCTGTCGGATGCACGCCTGTCGCGTGCCTTGGCGGCAATGCACGATCGCCCCGGCGAAAGCTGGACACTCACCAGCCTGGCCGAACAAGCCGGCATGTCGCGCACCGCGTTTGCCAACAGCTTCCGCGACATCGTCGGGCAGACGCCGCTGGACTACCTCACCGATTGGCGCATCGCACTGGCCCAGCGCCGGCTGCGGCAAGGCCGACCGATCAAGACGCTGGCCGATGAGCTGGGCTATGCCAATGCCTCGGCGCTCTCGCGCGTGTTCGCCTCCAGAACCGGAATGTCGCCGCGCGACTGGTTGAAGCAGGCCCAGGCCTGATCAACGCGCAGGCGCGTCGCGCCGTACCTGCAGCATTCCGTCGACCTTGGTTCCGTCTTCCAGGCTCAACCGTAAGGGCAGCTGCGCGCCCTCCGCCAGCGGCACTTCCGGCTGCATCAGCATCAAGTGCAGACCGCCCGGCCTCAGCTCGGCAACAGCCCCAGCGGCGATCGGCAACCGCTCGATCTCGCGCATCCGGCTGACGCCCTGCACGACCGTGGTTTCATGCAGCGATACATCGCCAAAGGCCTTGCTGCCCGCGCCCACCACCGCCACCTCGCTGGCACAGCCGTTGCGGATACGCGCAAAGCCGGCCGCCATCCGCATCGCCCCCGGGGTCAACCGCACCCAGCCCTGCTCCACGCTCACGCAGGCCGGTGCTGCAGCCGCCTCGAATGCACACAGGGCCAACAGTACGCACACGAATGGTTTGGTTATCATCAAGCCACGACTCCTTGCCGTTCGAGAAACCGCAGCATGACCACGCTCATCGAAGTGATCAACCATGGCCCCATCCGCGAACTGCGCCTGGCGCGGCCGCCGGTCAACGCGCTGGATACCGAACTGTGCCGCGCACTGATTGCCGCCGTCACCCTTGCGATGACCGACGACGTGCACGGCATCGTGCTTTCCGGCAGCGAACGCATCTTCACCGGCGGCATGGACGTGCCGCACCTGCTCTCGCATGGCGATGACAAGCGCAAACTGATGGACAGCTGGCAGGCTTTCTTCGGCGCTGCGCGTGTATTGGCCGAAAGCCGCGTCCCGGTGGTAGCCGCGCTGACCGGTCACTCGCCGGCCGGCGGCTGCGTGCTTGCACTGTGCTGCGATTACCGGGTGATGGCGCGCAGCGCCGACCCGGCAAAACCCTATGTGATCGGCCTGAACGAGGTACAGGTGGGCCTGGTCGCGCCGGAAGGCATCCAGCGCCTGATGCGTCGCGTGGTCGGTCACCACCGTGCCGGCGTCTTGCTGACCGGCGGCCAGTTGGTCAGCGCCGAGCGCGCCCTGGAGATCGGCCTGGTCGATGAACTGGCCGACGGCGCAGCGCAGGTGGTCGAACGCGCCATCGGCTGGCTGCAGGCCCAACTCAAGCTGCCGCCGCAGCCGATGCTGCAGACCCGCGCCATCGCCCGCGCCGACCTGCACGAGGCCATGCAGGCCGAGCACATCCAGCTGGAGCGCTTTGTCGAAGCCTGGTTCTCGCCGGATGCGCAGGGCGCCTTGCAGGCCCTGGCGGCTCGCCTGGGCAAGAGCTAGGAACGAGGGGAGAGGAGTGAGCAACGAGTAAAAGCAGGGACAGGAGCTAGAAACGAGTGAATAGGAGTGAGCAACGAGTAAAAGCAGGGGCAAGAGCTAGAAACGAGCGAATAGGAGTGGGCAGAGAGTAAAAGCAGGGGCAAGAGCAAGAACCTGGAGCCTGCAGTGGCCGTGGAGTGGCTGTGGCTGCGGCTGTTGCCCTTACTTACTCCTTACTCCTCTTGACTCACTTCTCGCCCTTACTTACTCCTTACTCCTCTTGACTCACTTCTCGCCCTTCTTACTCCTCACTCCTCTTGACTCACTTCTGGCCCTTCTTACTCCTTACTCCTCTTAACTCACTCCTCGCCTTATATAATCGCGGCCTGTCGAAAAGAAGGCCGCCGCCTTGTCCAACACGCCTGAACCCGTGGTCTCCGAACTGATTGACCTGCTGTCGTTGGAGCGGCTGGAGGACAACCTGTTCCGTGGCCAGAGCCGCGATATCGGCACCAAATACGTGTTCGGCGGGCAGGTGCTGGGGCAGGCGCTGGCCGCCGCCCAGGCCACGGTCGAGAACGGCCGTCACGTGCATTCGCTGCATGCCTATTTCCTGCGCGCCGGCAACATCGACCACCCCATCGTCTATGACGTGGACCGCACCCGTGATGGCGGCAGCTTCTCGGTGCGCCGGGTCACCGCCATCCAGCACGGCAAGGTGATTTTCTTCTGCGCGGCCTCGTTCCAGCAGGCCGAGCGTGGCGCCGAACACCAGCACAAGATGCCGGATGTGCCGCAGCCCGAGGACATCGAGCCGAGCCGTCCACTGCCGGCCGATGTGCTGGAGCGCTTGCCGGTGAAGGTGCAGCGCTGGCTTTCGCGCGGCGGTCCGTTCGAATTCCGCCACGTCTATCCGCGCGACGAACTGAACCCGCCCAAGCGCCCGCCCTATCACCAGGTGTGGCTGCGCTTGAACGAGAAGATCGGCGATGCACCGGAGCTGCACCAGGCGTTGCTGGCCTATGCCTCCGACTTCCATCTGCTCGGCACGGCCACCTTCCCGCACGGCATCAGCTACTACCAGCCGCATGTGCAGATGGCCTCGCTCGACCATGCGATCTGGTTCCACCGCCCGTTCCGCGCCGACGACTGGCTGCTGTACTCGCTGGACAGCCCCAGTGCGCAGGATT
The DNA here is from genome assembly GCF_032066555.1 of Stenotrophomonas sp. Taxonomy (GTDB): domain Bacteria; phylum Pseudomonadota; class Gammaproteobacteria; order Xanthomonadales; family Xanthomonadaceae; genus Stenotrophomonas. The sequence goes on along the minus strand of NZ_DAMBKV010000008.1, from coordinate 175,270 downwards.
CGCGCGGCCTGGCGCGTGGCCAGTTCTATACCCGCGATGGCGTGCTGGTCGCCAGCACCGCGCAGGAAGGCCTGATCCGCGTGACCCCCGACGACAACGAAGCGAGCAAGGGCTGAACCATGCGCAAGATTTTCAGCAGCCAGCGCGTCGAAAATGCCGAAGGCGTGGCGCAGATCCTGCGTGATGCCGGCATCGAGGTGCGCGTCACCAACGGCCGCTCGTACCACAGCAAGCGCCGCGGCCAGTTCAGCTATACCGACAAGGTCAACAACGAGAACCTGCCTTCGGTCTGGGTGGTGCATGCCAATGACCAGCCACGTGCGCGCGAGATCCTGCGTGACAAGCGCCTGCTCGACACCACCCGCCGCGACCATCCCACCGCAGAGTACGCCTTCCGCGAGCCCCCGGCCGAGGCCGGCACTGGCCGCAACTGGGCCTGGCGCATCCGCATCGCGCTGCTGGTGGTGATTGCCGGCGTGGCATTGGTGATCATGATGCGCCATCGCACGGCACCGGCACCGGCAGCCACGACGCCGGCCGCCAACCCGGCACAGGCACGGCCTGCCCAGCCGCAAGCCAGCGAAGACGAGTTCCGCGTACGCATCCAGTCCCAGCCCGACACCCCGCCGGCGGCACCGGCACCGGCACCGGCACCGGCACCGGAAAAATAATCGGTCACATCGGGCTTCGGTGCCCGTCCTGTTTGGCAGTACCGTCGAAAAGGCCTGTCCGATGAGCACCGAAACGCTGGAAATCCTGCTGCAGAACGAGCTGCCTGCCGCCCGCCAGGGCTGCACGCAGTCCTATGGGCGCATCGTGGTGGCCTGCCAGAACACGGTGACCGCGATCGCCCTGGCCATCACCCGCGATGTGCAGGCCAGCGAGGACATCGCCCAGGAAGCCTTCATCAAGGCCTGGCAGCAGCTCACCCAGCTCAACAACAGCTCCAGCTTCCTGCCCTGGCTGCGGCAGATCACCCGCAACCTGGCCCGCGACTGGCTGCGCGCCAACCGCAACCGTCCGCTCAGCGGCGAGGCTGCGGAAATCGCCATCGGCATGGCCGCCGATCCCTCGCCCAACGGTGTCGACGCGATGGCGCGGGTGGAGGAAGAACTGGTCGCCGAGGAAATCATCTCGGCCCTGCCCGAGGACAGCCGCGAAACCCTGCTGCTGTACTACCGCGAAGGGCAGAGTTCGCAGCAGGTGGCCATGCTGCTGGGCCTGAGCGACGCAGCTGTGCGCAAGCGCCTGTCGCGCGCGCGCGCCAGCGTGCGCGAGGAAATGCTCAGACGCTTCGGTGAGTTTGCCCGCAATACCGCGCCAGGTACCGCATTCGCGGCATTGGTCAGTTCCACCTTGATGCTGGCCGCACCGGGCACCGCCAGTGCGGTCATTCTCTCAACTTCGCTTGGCGTGGCAGGCAGTAGCGCCGGCAAAGTCGGCCTTGGCGGACTGGGCACCAATACCGTATTCGGCGGTGCCGCGGCGGGAGGGCTGGGCGCAACCCTGAACACCGTATTCCCCAATCCCTTCGACATGTGGGTAGTGCTGGGTGCCATGGTGTTCGGCACCTTGGCTGCGCTCTTCTCCAGCCTCTATCTGCTGCATTTCGCACATACCCAAACAGAACGTAGCCAGGTACTGCGCTTCATGCGCCTGCATACCCTCACTGCTCTGTTGTTCTGCATCAGCGCGCTGAGTGGCATCGTGCTTCGGCTGGGCACCACTGCCGGGCTGCTCCTGCTGGCAGTTGGCATGATTGCGCTGAACTACCAGTACCTGGTCACCCTGCCCCGCACCATGGCCTTGATGCTGGCACGCGACGCAGCGCAGCATGGCCGCGCCGGTCCCAGTTGGGTGTATCGCAGCCTGTTCGGGCGTGCCGCGGTCATCAGTTCCTCGTTGCTGGTCGTTGCCGCAGTGGCTTTCTCCCTGTTGCGCACTTGAGCAAACGAAAAAACACACCCGCTGCTGCCAGCGGGTGTGTTGTCGATCGGCGCCTTTGTAGCACTTACTTCGCAGCGGGAGCCTGCGGCGGCATCGGGCCGCGCTGGCCACGGTGCTCGCGGTGGCCGTCCTTGCGCGCGGCCTCCAGTTCGGCCGGGCTCAACTTGCCATCCTTGTTGGTATCGGCCTTGGCAAACCACTCGGCACGGCGCTGTTCGGCACGGGCCTGGCGATCGGCCTGGTCGATATAGCCGTCCTTGTTGACGTCCAGGCGGATGAAGTTGGCCTGGTACTCGGCAGCGCTGATGCGGCCATCGTTATCGGTATCCATGCCACGCATGAAGCCGCCATCGCGGTGGCCGCGATGGCCGCCATGGCGATCACCGCCGTGACGGCCGTCATGGCGCATCTGCGCCATTTCCTCGCGCGACAGCTTGCCATCCTTGTTCTTGTCCAGCTCGTCGAAACGCTGCGCCAGATGCGGACGCGCCGCCGCTTCCTGACGATCGACCACGCCATCATTGTTGGCATCCAGACGCGGTGGCGCCGGGTTTGGGCCGGTCGGCGCAGCCGCGAACACCCAGCCGGTTGCCGAGGTGGCCAGCAGCATCGCCAGCAGGAGGAAGGGGTTGCGGTGGGTCTTGGTCATGGTGTGACTCCGTGGTGAGACAGCGGACGCGGCATTGCGTCCTCGCTACGGTCAACGCGCGGGCCACCGCAGCGGTTGACCGGCGGGCCGGCGATATTCATCGCGCAGACAGGCGCAGGTTTTGCGACGCGCCACGGCTATGCTGTGCACATGGCAGCCCACGGTGAAAACAACGACGAACTGCGCCTGTTCCAGACCGGCGAGCACCCCTGTGGCTACTGGCCGGAACGGCAGGCCCGCGATCTTGTGCTGGATCCGCAGGACGAGCGCCTGGGCGCGCTCTACCCGATGGCATTGACCTGGGGTTTCCGCCGCTCCGGCGATCTGGTCTACCGGCCCCACTGCGAAAGCTGTCGTGCCTGCGTACCGGTGCGCATTCCGGTCGACCGTTTCAACCCGGATCGCAGCCAGCGCCGCTGCCTGGCACATAACGCCGACCTGCAGTGCCGGATCCTGCCGGCCGAACGGACGGACGAGCAGTTCGCGCTCTATCAACGCTACCTGACCCATCGCCATGCCAAGGGCGGCATGGACGAACACGGCCCGCATGAGTTCGACCAGTTCCTGATCGGCAGCTGGTCACATGGCCGTTTCATGGAGATCCGCACCCAGGGCGTGGCCGGCAAGCGCGGGCAACTGCTGGCCGTCGCGGTCACCGACGTCACCGACCTGGGTTTGTCGGCGGTCTATACATTCTTTGACCCCGAGCAGGAAAAACGCAGCCTCGGCACCTTCGGCATCCTCCAGCAGATCGCCTGGGCGCAGCGCAACGGCTTGCCGCATTTGTACCTGGGCTATTGGATCGACGGCCACCGCAAGATGGACTACAAGCGCCGCTTCCATCCGCTGGAGTATTTCGACGGCAAGCGTTGGGTGCAGGGCGAACAGGACCTTGGCAGTACCCTGCCCTGATTGAGACGCAGCTCAATTTCAAGCGGCCTTGATACATATTTAACCGGGATTTATGCAGAATAGGAATGTCATCGCGCACCGTGATGGCGCAAGGAAGTATCCATTCAACAGGAGTAATGCGTGAAGACCCAACTACTGATTCTGGCTGCCATTGGCACCCTGGCCCTCGCTGGCTGCAAGAAGGCCGAAACCCCGGCCACCGACGCACCGGCAGCCACCCCGGCCGCTGCTCCGGCAGCACCGGCAGCCGAAGTCACCCCGGCACCATCCACCGACACCGTCAAGGCCGGCACCGGCGTTCCGGAATGCGACCAGTACCTGGAAAAGGTCTACGCATGCATCAGCGACAAGGTTCCTGAAGCCCAGCGCGACATGATGAAGCAGGGCATCGAGCAGTCGCGTAGCGCCTGGGCTGGCGTGACCGACAAGACCGAGCTGGCCAACCAGTGCAAGACCGCGCTGGAACAGGCCAAGACCAGCTTCGGCGCGATGGGCTGCACGTTCTAAGAAACGTTGCCGCGCTGTCCGTGGACGCCCCGCTTGCGGGGCGTTCGCGTTTTTGCGATGCCGTCATTTCGCCCTATCGTCATGGCGACGTGAGAAAATCGGCAGATGCGCATCTCAACCCTACTCGCCCCGATGACCCTGCTGTTGGCAGCCTGTTCCACCTCACCCAGCGGCAGTGCCGACACCGGCGCGCCCGCCCAGTTGCGGCTGGCGACCTACAACACCTCGCTGTATTCCGATGAAGAAGGCGGCCTGATCCGTGAACTGCAGGGCGACAGTGCGCACGCGCGCAAGATTGCTGCCGTGCTGCAGCAGACGCGACCGGATCTGGTCCTGCTCAACGAATTCGATTTCGACGACGCACACCGCGCCGCCGACCTGTTCCAGCAACGCTATCTCGAAGTCGCCCAGGCGGGCGGCGGCGCAGCCCTGAAGTACCCGTATCGTTACCTGGCCCCGGTCAATACCGGCGTACCCAGCGGCCTGGACCTGGACAACAACGGCAGCGTCGGCGGCAAGGGCCGCGAACGCGGCAACGACGCCTGGGGCTACGGCCTGCACCCCGGCCAGTACGGCATGCTGGTGTTGTCCAGGTATCCGATCGATGAGGCGGCGGTACGTAGCTTCCAGCTGCTGAAGTGGAGCACGATGCCCGGCGCATTGCGCCCGACCGACCCCAGCACCGGCAAGTCGTTCTGGCCGGATGCGGTGTGGTCACAGCTGCGACTGTCCTCCAAATCGCACTGGGATGTGCCGGTGAGCACCCCGCTGGGCACCATCCACGTATTGGCTTCCCACCCCACCCCGCCGGTGTTTGATGGCAAGGAGAAGCGCAACGCCGCCCGCAACCACGACGAACTGCGGCTGTGGAAGGAATACCTCGATGGCGGCGACAAGCCGTGGCTGTGCGATGACAAGGGCAGCTGTGGTGGCTTGGCCGCCGACGCGCGCTTCGTCATCGTCGGCGATCTGAACAACGATCCGGCCGACGGTGATGGCCGTCACGACGCCATCCTCGAATTGCTCGAGCACCCGCGCGTGTTGCGCTACCCGACCCCGACCAGCGTCGGCGCCGAACAGACCAGCCTGGCCTACGCAGAGAAAGGCATCGTCCGCCGCGGCGCGCCGCAACATGCAACCGGCGATTTCGGCCCGCGCTCGGGCACGATGCGCCTGGACTACGTGCTGCCTTCCACCGGCCTGAGCTATATCGGCAGCGGCGTGTTCTGGCCCGCCAATGACAGCCCGGAGGCGAAGATCGCCGATGGCAGCGATCACCACCTTGTCTGGGTGGATGTGAAGTAAAAAAACGCCGGCTTGGCCGGCGTTTTTTTTGGCTTCTGGTTTTTGTGGGAGCGGCGTAAGCCGCGAAGCAGCTGCACCACCAGATCGCAAGGACCATGACACTCAGCAATGTCAGCTTCGCGACTGATGATGCTCGCCTGCCATTGTAGGAGCGGCGTAAGCCACGAAGCGCGTACATCAACAGATGACGATGCATCCCGCTGCTGCAGCATTGCCAGCTTCGCGGCTTACGCCGCTCCCACAAGCGCGCGGGCGACGGCTGGTGCGGGAGCTGCATCAGGGCAGCAAAGCTTTACCCCTCCCCAACCCTCCCCTTGCCTTCGGTAAAGGGAGGGGGCTGAGCGCTCAGCGCAACTCAATCCCGATTGCCGCTGCCGCATCGCGTGCAATCGCACGCGCCTGCTCCACATCGGCGGCACGTGCCAGGGTCACGCCAACGCGACGCTGGCCCTGCACCATCGGCTTGCCGAACAGGCGCAGCGCCGAGTCCGGATGGATCAATGCTTCAGCGACGTTGCTGAAGAACGGCACGCCATGGCCCTGCGCCAGCATCGCACAGGATGCCGAAGCGCCGTTGTGGCGAATGTTCGGGATCGGCAGGCCAAGGATGGCGCGTGCGTGCAGGGCGAACTCGCTCAGCTCCTGCGATACCAGGGTGACCAGGCCGGTGTCATGCGGACGCGGCGAAACTTCGCTGAACCACACCGCGTCGCCCTTCACGAACAACTCCACACCGAACAGTCCCCAGCCGCCGAGGTCATCGGTGATGGCGCGGGCAATCTGCTGCGCGCCTTCCAGCGCCTTGGCCGACATCACCTGCGGCTGCCAGCTTTCACGGTAGTCACCGTCCTTCTGCAGGTGGCCGACCGGGTCGCAGAACGCGGTGCCACCGGCATGGCGCACGGTCAACAGGGTGATCTCGTAATCAAAATCGATGAAGCCTTCGACGATGCAGCGGCCGGCACCGGCACGGCCGCCGGTCTGTGCGTACTCCCAGGCCGGGCCGATGTCGGCGTCGCTGCGCAGCGTGCTCTGGCCCTTGCCGGAGGACGACATCACCGGCTTGACCACGCAGGGCAGGCCGATGGCGGCGACGGCTTCGTGGTATTCGGCTTCGGTATCGACAAAGCGATACGGCGAGGTCGGCAGCCCCAGGGTCTCGGCGGCCAGGCGACGAATGCCTTCGCGGTCCATGGTCAGGCGCGCCGCGCGCGCGGTTGGGATCACCCGCAGGCCCTGCTCGGCTTCCAGCTGCACCAGGGTTTCGGTGTGGATGGCCTCGATCTCCGGCACCACCAGATGCGGTTGCTCCTGCGCGATCAGCGCCTTCAGCGCAGCCGGGTCGAGCATGTCCAACACGTGGCTGCGGTGCGCCACCTGCATGGCCGGGGCATTGGCATAACGATCGGCAGCAATCACTTCCACCCCGAAGCGCTGCAGCTCAATCGCAACCTCCTTGCCCAGTTCGCCCGAACCAAGCAGCAGCACGCGGGTGGCAGAGGGGGACAGCGGGGTACCGAGGGTGATCATCAGACAGGTCCGGGAGACGCTAAAGAGGGTGCCTATTCTAGGCAACGCCGCCCAGCGAGGGGACATCGTAGCCCGGGTAAGCGCCAGCGCACCCGGGGGAATGCGCGGAACGACCGTGGCGATCGCGGGCCAGCCTACTCCCCGGGTGCGCTGGCGCTTACCCGGGCTACGGGTTCCCGGCCGGGTGGAAGGGCTGCGCCAGAATCGCTTGCATGTTGATATCAATTTGATATCTTTCAACCCAACCACCACGGAAGATGTGCCATGAAAGAGAAGTCCCTCGGTTCCCTCCCCGGCATCTCCACCCTGCTCGGCACCATCGTGCTGATGCTGGCTGGCGCAGCGTCCATCATCGGCGCGGTGTTCGTCACCAACAACGGTATCGGCGGCGGCGGATTGCTGGTGCTTGCCGGCATCGTGCTGATCACCGTGGGCATCTTCCTCAGCGCCGGCCTGTACATGGTCCAGCCCAACCAGGCGGCGGTGATCAGCCTGTTCGGCAAGTACGTCGGCACGGTCAAGGACAACGGCCTGCGCTGGAACAACCCCTTCTACACCAAGCGCAAGGTCAGCCAGCGCGTGCGCAACTTCGAAAGCGGCAAGCTCAAGGTCAACGAGCTGGACGGCTCGCCGATCGAGATCGCCGCAGTCATCGTCTGGCAGGTGGTCGACGCGTCCGAAGCGGTCTACAACGTCGACGACTACGAGAGCTTCGTGCACATCCAGTCCGAGTCGGCGCTGCGCGCGATGGCGACCAGCTATCCCTATGACCAGCACACCGAAGGCCAGCTGGCCCTGCGCAGCCACGCCACCGAGATCTCCCAGCACCTGAAGGACGAACTGGCCGAGCGCCTGGCCGATGCCGGCGTGCAGGTGCTCGATGCGCGCATCAGCCACCTCGCCTACGCCCCGGAGATCGCCCAGGCCATGCTGCAGCGCCAGCAGGCCAGCGCGGTGATTGCCGCACGCACGCAGATCGTCGCCGGTGCCGTCGGCATGGTCGAGATGGCACTGCTGGAACTGCAGAAGAACGCCGTCGTCACCCTCGACGAGGAGCGCAAGGCGCACATGGTCAGCAACCTGTTGACCGTGCTGTGCTCGGACCGCGGCACCCAGCCCATCGTCAACGCTGGCTCGCTGTACTGAACAACGTAACGAGGTAACCGTAGTGAATGTCTATGCCCCCCTGATCATCGCTGCCACCGGCATCCCCGCTCTTTGCTTCGCGGTGTGGAGCGGGCGCCCGGGCACCGCGCACGCACGCGGCATGGGGCTGCGCTGGGCCTTGATCGCGCTGTGCATGTTCGTGGCCGCCACCGGCGTCTATCTGGCCGGCGACAACCGCAACATCGCCTACGGCGTGATCATCGCGCTGGTGGTCGCGGTCAATGCATTGGGCATTTCGCTGGTGCTGCACCTGCGTCGCGGCAACAACGGAGCACCCCGCCGGTGAGCGAGAAGAAGGCCTATCCGCTGCGCATCAACGCTGAAGTTCTGGCGGCTGCCCAGCGCTGGGCCGATGACGAACTGCGCAGCCTCAACGCGCAGATCGAGTATGTGATCCGCGATGCCCTGCGCAAGGCCGGGCGTCTTCCCAAACCCAAAGCTGATGACAAGGAAGAACAATGAGCAAGCGTTGGCAATACCTCACCATCGAACTGTCTGCCTCGATGCTCAAGGGTGGCCCTACCGCCGAGAAGATCCAGGCGGAGCTGACCAAACAAGGCAACCTCGGCTGGGAACTGGTCAACATGGTGCACTACGGCCAGCTGTCACCGGCCATGCTCATCTTCAAGAAGGAACAGTGATGAAGGCGCGGCTCGCCGGGATCGCTACCGCCCTACTGCTCATCACCGCGCCCGGCATGGCGGCGGAAACACCCGCAGCGCTGGCCACGCGCCTGCTCGATCAGCTTGACGCGGGTCACTACAGCGAAGCGGAGGCCAGTTTTTCCACGCAGATGAAGGCCGCGGTACCCGCGGACAAGCTCAAGGCGGTATGGGAATCACTGCCCGCGCAGATGGGCGCGGCAGGCCAGCGCGGCCAGGCCCGTACCAGCGAAGCCGATGGCCATCGCATCGTCGTCATTCCCTTGAACTATGCCAACGGGCAGCTGCAGGCGCGCGTGGCCCTGGACCAGAACGACAAGATTGCCGGCTTCCTGCTGCAGCCAGCAGCCGCCGCGCCGGCAGCCGCACCCGCCAGCGATGCCAACTTCAACGAGCAGCCGTTCACCGTACCTGGCAACGCACCCGACAAGGCAGGCCTGCCCGGCACCCTTGCCCTGCCCAAGGGCAAAGGCCCGTTCCCGGCCGTGGTGCTGGTGCATGGCTCCGGTCCGCAGGACCGGGACGAGAGCAGCGGCCCCAATCGCCCATTCCTGGACATCGCCCGCGGACTCGCCGCGCAGGGCATCGCCGTGCTGCGCTATGACAAGCGCACCCACGCAAGGCCGCAGGATTTCCAGGGCAGCTTCAGCATCGACGATGAAACCACCGACGATGCCGTCGCCGCGGTCACCGCCTTGGCCAGCACTGCCAGCATTGATCCACGCCATATCTATCTGCTCGGTCACAGCCAGGGCGGCCTGCTGGCCGGACGCATTGCCAAGGCCAGCAAGGGGAAGCTCGCAGGATTGGTATTGTTTGCGGCGCCCGCGCGGCCCCTGCTGGACCTGCTGGCCGAACAGAACCGCTACATGGTCGGCCTGGATGGCAACATCAGCACCGAAGAACAGGCCCACCTGCAGGCACTGGATGCGGCCATCGCGGCGGTACGCAGCAACCCGGATGTACGCCTGATGGATACCCCCGGCCGTTTCTGGCAGCAGCTGGAGCAGGTCGACCCGATCGCCGATGTGCGCGACAGCCAACTGCCGGCATTGCTGCTGCAGGGCGGGCGCGACTTCCAGGTGGTGGATGCCGATTGGCAACGCTGGAAGCAGGGACTGGCCGGCGATCGCTACCGCTTCCATCACTACCCCGCCCTCAATCACCTGGGCATCGCCGGTGAAGGCAAGAGCTCGCTGGAGGAATACGCGCGACCGGGGCATGTCGATGCCACGATGATCAACGACATCGCGCACTGGCTGAAGGCGCAGCCATGAGCACCACCGCGCCCCGTGCCGCAGTGTTCGATGCAGCCTTGAGGGTGGCCAAGCCCACCAGCTCGCTGCTGTTCTGGTTATGGGGGCCGATGTTGCTGGTGATGAGCATCGATCCCTTGATCCGCCTGTTCGCCGGCAAGCTGCCGTTCACCACGTCGTTCAACTCCTGGGGCGGCTGGCTGGTGCTGCCCTTGGTTGGGGCCGCATTGACGCTGGCCTACCGTCGCCGCGAGCTGCGCCTGGATGCCCAGCAACTGACCATTGCCAGCACCCTGTACACCCGGCGCGTACCGCTGAGTTCGATGCGCCTGGACCGCGCACGCATCGTCAACTTCGCCGAGAACCCGGACTTCAAACCGGGCATGAAATCCAACGGCTTCCAGTTTCCCGGTTTTCGCGCCGGGCACTTCCACATGAAGGATGGCGGCAAGGGCTTCTGCCTGATCACCGACGACAGCCGCGTACTGGTGATCCCGTTGCGCGATGGCAACTGCGTGCTGGTAAGCCCCGAGCAGCCGCGCGCGTTGCTGGATGAACTCAAGCGACTGGCCGCCGACGGCGCACGGGCCTAAGCTGCGCGCATGCGCAATGCTCCCCACATCCTGATCAACACACCGGACATCGAGATATGGCCCGGTGGCCTGTTGCGCGCGCGCAGCAGCGACGACGCCCGGGTGCTGTCCAGGGCAACACATTTACTGCGCCGCAAGCGCGATGGGCGCTATCTGGCTGCGCAGCTGCGCGGTGGACTGATGCCCCTGGTGACCAGGTTGGCGGACGAACCCGGCATCGACTTTGCGTTGACCGCACTGCAAGCCCTGCGCACGCAGTCCTCCCGCATTCCACCGCCGAGCGGCAGCCTGCCGCTACATCAGCTGCATCTGCACCTGCAGCAACTGAACCTGGATGCCGATGCCTATGCGGCGCAGACCGGCTTACCGCTGGTCGCCGAACCGGCGCATCTGCGCCTGGCGGGCTTCGATCGTTACCGTCGTCCACTGTGGCTGACCGGTGCTGCTGCGCGCGGCTGGCAGCGTATGCAGCACGCCGCTGCCGTTGATGGCTTGGCGCTGGACGCAATCTCCGGCTATCGCAGTCACGACTATCAGCTCGGCATCTTCGAGCGCAAGCTGGCACGCGGCCTGAGCGTAGACGAGATCCTCACCGTCAATGCCGCGCCTGGCTACAGCGAACACCACGGTGGCAACGCGCTGGATATCAGCGCGCCTGGCGAACCGCCGGCCGAGGAATCCTTCGAGCACACCGCAGGCTTCGCCTGGTTGCAGCAGCACGCCGCGCGCTTCGGTTTCCACATGAGCTACCCGCGCGACAACCCGCACGGCATCGTCTACGAGCCCTGGCACTGGTGCTATCGCAGCGCTTCGGACTTGTAGGAGCGGCGTAAGCCGCGACGCTGACGCAACCGGGCTGCCGGGCAAAATCGCAACCAAGACAAGCACCCGGCTCGACGCTGAGGCGGATGCGGCCTGGCAGGCAGAAACTCGGTGCTGACGCTCTACTGGCTTCGCGGCTTACGCCGCTCCTGCAAAGAGCAGCCACACGCACTGCCGTGCTGCTCAATCCTGCGAACGATTGGTCTTCTGCTTCGGATCGGTGCTGAAGTCGGCGATACGCCACAGGTACAGGCTGGCCCAGGTGCGGTACGGGCCCCAGCGCTCGCCGCGCTCGGCCAAGGCCTTGGGCGTCAGCATGGTCTCGCCACCGTCCACACGCTGCGCGCCCTTGCGGATGCCGAGGTCATCGACCGGCAGAATGTCAGGCCGGCCGAGCCGGAACATCAGCATCATCTCCACTGTCCAGCGGCCGATGCCACGTACTGCCACCAAGGCGTCGACGATGGACTGGTGATCCATCACCGACATCTGCCGCAAGCTCGGCAGTTCGCCCGCGCGCTCGCGCCGGGCCAGGTCACGCAGCGCCAAGGCCTTGTTGCCGGATACACCACATGCACGCAACCCCGGGTCATCAATCAGTTCAAGACTTGCAGCGTGCAGTCGTTTGCTGCCAATCGCCGCTTCCACCCGTCCAACTATCGTCGAGGCAGCCTTGCCACTGAGTTGCTGGAACAGGATAGCCCGCGCCAACGCATCTACCGGGTCGAACGAACGCGCCCAGCCTTGCGGCGCCGGCAACGGTCCAACGCGGCGCACCCAGCTGGCCAGACGCTTGTCCACCCGCTGCAGGTGCGCCTGCGCCTCATCGATATCGAAACCGCGCCGGTAGCGGGGCATGGCTCAGCGACGCAAGGCACTGAGTGCGAGCAGCAGCCAGCCGCCCATCAAGGTAATGCCACCGGCTGGCGCCAACCGGGTGGGCCAATGCATCAGCACATTGCCCACTAGGCTGCCGGAGAACAACAACGTCCCCAGCAGCAATACATACAAGGCCCCCCGGCCCAACTGGTTCACCGAAGAAGCACCCAGGCCCACCAGCACCACCCCGTGGCCGAATGCATACAAGGACGCAGTATTCAGATGTGACTGTGCCAGCGGCTCGCTCACGCCATGTGAGGCGTAGGCCGACAAACCAATCGCCGCCGCCGCCAACAAGCCACCACAAAACGCAAGAAACGAGGGCTTACGCGCACGCCGTTCCACTCCCAACATCTCGCTCTCCCATCAATCCTGCAAACGCTTTGCACAAAAAAAACGCGCCGCTGGAAGCGGCGCGTTTTCTCGATCAGATCATCGACAACAACCCGATGATTACTTGACCGCCCAGTAGAGGTCGTAGGAACCATCGACGGTGAAGGCCTTGGCCACTCCACCCTTCCACGACTCATACGGACGATCAACAACTTCGTTGCCGGTGGTGGTAGCCCAGGCACGCAGGCCGTTACGGGCCAGGTCCAGGCCAGCCATGTGGCCGGTGTAGGAAGCAAATGCCGAACGGTGGGCCGGTGCGTGCAGGTAGGTCACCGGGTTGCCCGCGGGGATCTTGACGCTCAGCTCGGCAGCATCACCGGCAGCAGCCGGAGCGGCAGCGACGGCCGGGGCAGCAGCTTCGCCGTCCTTCTTGTCAGCGGCCTTGTCGGCAGCCGGTGCAGCAGCGCTGCCCTTGCGAACCGGCAGAGCCACGTCGAAGGCGTACTTCTCAGCACCGAAATCGGTGGTGACGATGCGCACCGGACCGGCTGCAACCAGGCCATTGGCATCCATCGCACGCTTGATCCACTCCATGTTGTCGTCGATCGACTTCTGGATGGCGTCGTTGTTGCGGTCGATGTTGCCGGCGTTGACCACCAGCAGGTTCTCGGCCGGCACCTGGACAACCTTCAGATCGGTCAGCGGGGCTTCGGCAGCGGCGTAGTCAACGTTCGGCACCGAGGCCAGCATGTTGGCCATGCGCGACAGGCCCAGCTTCAGGTCGTCACCGATGTGGCGGCTGACGTACAGGCCGGCATAGCGACCGAACAGGTCGAAGCCGTACTTGACGCTGTAATCCTGGGTGATCTTGACGTTGCGGTCGTTCTTGCCAGTCGGCTCCAGGGTGAACGAGGTCACCTTGTCGGTACCGCGGGTCGGGTCTTCAATGGCAATCACGACGCGCTTGTTCTTCTCGCTATCGGTGATCTGCCAGCTGCCCTGGCCCAGGTCCTTGGAGGAATAGTCCATGCGTGCGCCCTTGCCGGCGTCCGGACCGCTGAACTTCAGCTCCACGGCCTTGTCGCGCAGCACCAGCGGATTCCAATCCTTGAAGCGGCGCAGGCTGTTGACCGTGTCATACACGATCGTCATCTTGCGATTGGTTTCGATGCTTTCGGTAATGTGGCGTTCGCCCGGCAGACACACGCCAATGAGGACAAACAGGCCAGCTACGATCCCCAAAGCGATCAGGAACTCGATAATACGGGTCATTCAGGAGTCTCCGGGGCCGATCCCACGGCCGGGTTGATTGAAGCGAAGCCCCCATCCTATCAGGCTTTTCGCAGGTTGTTCACCACATTTGGCATGCCGGTTTCCATTACCAGAATGCGCTATCTCATCGATAGGCCGCAGGGTAGCGTATCAACCACCAACCCTACGCGCCTTCACCCGATAGCTGGGGCTGTATTTCGCCTTAGCCGCGCTATTTTCCACCGTCCGAGGTGTCCAGCACCAGTACTGCAGGCAACTTTTCCCCGATCACCGCCTGCCCGCCCCGGGCGAACCCCGGTAGCGCATTCATGCGGGCCGGACAGCCACCGTGCGGCCTGTGGCTCACACCAGCTGCAGTTCAAAGGCCTTGAGTACGGCACGGGTACGGTCGCGGACGCCCAACTTGGAAAGAATATTGGACACGTGGTTCTTGATCGTGCCCTCGGCCACACCCAATGAGTTGGCGATCTCCTTGTTGGAAAAACCGCTGGCCATCAGCCGCAGGATCTCGGTCTCGCGATCGGTCAGCGGATCCGGCCGGTCCAGGCTGACGAACTCATTGCGCATGTGCTCCAGCCCCGACAGCAGGCGCTGGGTCACCGCCGGCTGCACCAGCGAGCCGCCATTGGCCACGGTACGGATGGCGCCGACCAGCTGCTCCAGGGTCACATCCTTCAGCAGATAGCCCTTGGCACCGGCCTTGAGCCCGGCCAGCACCAGCTGGTCATCATCGAAGGTGGTCAGGATGATCGATGGTGGCAACGTACCGGCCCGGCTCAGCGTCTGCAGCGCCTCCAGCCCCGACATCACCGGCATGCGCATGTCCATCAGCACCACATCGGGCTGCACCTGCGGAATCATCTCCACCGCCTGGCGCCCGTCGGTGGCCTCGGCGACCACCTCGATGCCGTCGTCCAGCGCCAGCAACGAACGGATGCCCTGCCGCACCAGGGTTTGGTCGTCGACCAGACAGACACGGATCATCAATGCACTCCTTGCGGCCCTGAGGCCAACATCATATTGGTAACCAGCGGCAGGCTGGCGCGAAGACGGAAACCCTCACCGCTTCGCGCCGACACATCCAGCACGCCCCCATACTGCGCCAGCCGCTCGCGCATGCCGCGCAAGCCATTGCCCGGCATTATTTCCTCGAAATCGCCACCGATGCCGTCATCATGCGCACTGATGACCACCTGGGCCGCGTCCCGCTCCACCTTGATCCATAGATTGCGGGCACCGGCATGGCGTACCGCATTGGTGATGATCTCCTGCGTGCAGCGCAGCAGTACATGGGCGCGCTCGGGATCCTCGACACTGAACGGATCCTCGATCTGCAGGTGGATATCCAGCGATGGCACCCGCTCGGTCAAGGGCCGCAGCGCCGCCGCAAGGTCGATCGCGCCGCTCTCGCGCAGCTGGCTGACCGCCTCGCGCACGTCGGTCAACAGCAGCTTGGCCAAGGTATGTGCCTGCCGCACATGCTCCTGCGCCTGGCCCTCGGTGATGTGCCCGGCCACTTCCAGGTTCAGGCTCAACGCGGTCAGGTGATGGCCTAGCAGGTCGTGCAATTCACGGGAAATACGCGTGCGCTCATTGACCCGGGCGCTCTCGGCCAGCAACAAGCGGGTAGCGCGCAGTTCGGCATTCAAGCGCCGCTGCTCCTCCCGCGCCTGGGTCTGCTGCCTTGCCACCAGGCTCGTGACAAAGATGAACATCGAGAAACCGCCGTACAACAGCGACTGCAGCAAGGCCTCGAACAGCGGCAAACCCAGGATCAGGTTGTAGACCGGCAACACCGCCAGCTGGCTCAGGACCAGCCAGACAACACCCACCCAGCGGCTCAGCAGCCACGGGATCACCCCGGCCGCGACCATCATCAGGATGCTGCCCAGGCCAGTGGCGGACAGGTAGCTGACCACCAGTGCCGACACTGTCAGCAGCAGCAGCGCCAGGCGGTCGTACCAGCTGGTGTGGCCGGCGGCATTGAGCCCGCGGGTCAGCCAGAAGTAGCAGCCACCGAACGTCAGGTAGGCCACGAACAGCCAGACCGCCTCGCCGGCGGCCGGTTGCAGCACGCCCTCCTCCGGTGCGTACTGGGTGTAGACCAGGGGCAAGCTGACCAGGGCCCAGGTAAACAGGCCGGCCAGGCGGAGGACGCGGGTATGGCTGAGGTATCCCAACATCCGTGCATGGTAAGGACCCGGCCGCCCCGGCGCCCTCCCTCGGAAGTCATGCATGGCAACCGTGGCGCGTGGCTCGCCCGGCTCGTGCCACCCATGCGATAATCGCGCCACAGCCCTCTGGGCCGACCGCGATACCCCACGGAGTCACAATGTCGATTGTTATCCGCGACGTGCGCGAGCACGAGCTCGATTCCGTCCTGGCACTGAACAACAATGCTGGTCTTGCGATTCTCCCGCTGGATGCAGCCAAGCTCCGCCGTTTCTACGAAACCGCCGAATACTTCCGGGTTGCCGAACGCGACGGCAACATGGCGGGGTTCCTGGTCGGCTACGGCAGCAACAGTGCCCATGACAGCTGCAATTTCGCCTGGTTCCAGCAGCGCTACCCCAGCTTCTTCTATATCGACCGCATCGTGGTGGCCAGCCGCCGCCGCGGCGGCGGTGTCGGCCGTGCGTTCTATGCCGATGCCCAGAGCTACGCCGAGCTGCGCTACCCGCAGATGGCCTGCGAGGTATTCCTCGACCACGGCGCCGACGCCGCATTGCTGTTCCATGGCAGCTTCGGTTTCCGCGAAGTCGGCCAGAACACCATGCCCTCGGTGGATGTGCGGGCCAGCATGCTGCTCAAGGATCTGTGCAGCTACGAGTGGGTAAAAGAAACCTATGGCGACAACCTGCCCGACCTTCCCTGGGTAGGCAACACACGCCGGCTGCTGCAACAGCGGCCGACCGGAACCTGAGATGGCAGTGAATTTGGATTACGAACAGGCTGGTGAACTGAAAATCGGGCAGGTGGGCATTGCCAACCTGCGCATCCGCACCCTCGACGTGGAGCGCCTGGCCCAGGAAATGCGCGAGCGCGTGGCACGTGCACCCAAATTATTCGGCCGCGCGGCGGTGATCCTGGATTTCGGCGGCTTGAGCCAACTCCCGGACCTGGCCACCGCGCAGCAGCTGGTCAACGGCCTGCGCGAAGCGGGCGTACTGCCGGTGGCGCTGGCCTACGGCACCAGCGAGACAGAAACCCTGTCCCAGCAGCTGGGCCTGCCGGTACTGGCCAAGTTCCGCGCCCAATACGAACCGCTGGAAGCCGAACCGGCACCCGCGCCAGCCGCCGCCGCTCCCAAGCAGAGCAAGCGCACCACTGCCGCGGCGACACCCCCGGCCGCGTCGCCCAGCGCCGACGCCGCACCGCAGCCGGGCCGGATGCAGTTGACCACGGTGCGCTCGGGACAACAGCTCTACGCCGAGAACTGCGACCTGACCGTACTCTCAACGGTGGGTGCCGGTGCCGAGGTCATCGCCGACGGCAGCATCCATATCTACGGTACGCTGCGTGGCCGCGCATTGGCCGGTGCCCAGGGCAACACCAGCGCACGCATTTTCTGTCGCGACTTCCACGCTGAACTGGTCGCGATTGCAGGACGGTATAAGGTACTGGACGATATTCCGGACAACCTGCGCGGCAAGGCCGTGCAGGTATGGCTGGAACAGGACCAGATCATGATTGCTGCGCTGGATTGACGCAGCTCACAACGACATTCAGGAGAGATCCTTTGGCTGAAATCATCGTAGTCACCTCCGGCAAGGGCGGCGTCGGCAAGACCACCTCAAGCGCCAGCATCGCCTGTGGCCTCGCCCGCCGCGGCAAGAAGGTCGCCGTCATCGACTTCGACGTCGGCCTGCGCAACCTTGACCTGATCATGGGCTGCGAGCGTCGCGTGGTATATGACTTCGTCAACGTCGTGCACGGCGAAGCCACGCTGAAGCAGGCGCTGATCAAGGACAAGCGCTTCGACAACCTGTACGTGCTGGCCGCCTCGCAGACCCGCGACAAGGACGCATTGAACAAGGAAGGCGTGGAGAAGGTCCTCAAGGACCTGGCCGCTGACGGCTTCGACTTCATCATCTGCGACTCCCCGGCCGGCATCGAGAAGGGTGCGTTCCTGGCGATGTATTTCGCCGATCGCGCCGTTGTCGTGGTCAATCCGGAAGTGTCCTCGGTGCGTGACTCGGACCGCATCATCGGCCTGCTCGACTCCAAGACCGCCAACGCCGAAGCCGGCAAGGCCGTGCCGGCCTACCTGCTGCTGACCCGCTACAGCCCCTCGCGTGTTGAAAGCGGCGAGATGCTGAGCATCACCGACGTGGAAGAAGTACTGGGACTGAAGGCCATCGGCGTCATCCCCGAATCCGGCGACGTGCTCAACGCCTCCAACAAGGGCGAGCCGGTCATCCTGGATGCCGAGTCGCCGGCCGGCCAGGCCTACGAGGACGCCGTCGGCCGCATCCTCGGTGAAGAGCGCCCGATGCGCTTCACCACCGTGGAGAAGAAGGGCTTCTTCAGCAAGTTGTTTGGAGGATAAGCATGGGACTGCTCGACTTCCTGAGACAGAAGAAGACCACCGCCGAAACCGCGAAGAACCGCCTGCAGATCATCATCGCGCAGGAACGCAGCACCCGCGGCGGTCCGGATTACCTGCCGCTGCTGCAGCGTGAGCTGCTGGAAGTGATCAAGAAGTACGTCAACATCGACGCCGATGCGGTCAAGGTCGACCTGGTCAAGGATGGCGCCAACGACGTGCTCGACATTTCCGTGGCCCTGCCCGACGACAAGTGATCAGATTCCGGCGGCTACCGCCGCCGGGACTCCAGTGCCCGTGAACGAAAGCCCTGCCAACGAACCAACCCAGCCCGTGCTGTGCGTTGGCGATATCCTCTGGACCGACGCTGCGGACCTGCTCGCACGCCACGGCCTGCGCCTGAACCATGTTGCCGCAGGCGGGAAGATTCCCGGCAGTTACTGGGGCGAGCCCGAGGCCGGCATCATCGCCTGCGACGTCTATGTACGCGATGACACGCCGGTGCATTCGATGCTGCACGAATCCTGCCACCTGATCGTGCTGCCACCCGAGCGGCGCGCGCAGGTGCATACCGATGCCACCGACTCGGTCCCCGAGGAAGACGCCACCTGCTACCTGCAGATCGTGCTGGCCGGGCAACTGCCGGGCGTAGGCAGCGCGCGGCTGATGGCCGACATGGACAGCTGGGGCTACACCTACCGCTTGGGTTCGACCCAGGCCTGGTTCGAGCAGGACGCCGACGATGCAAAGCGCTGGCTGATCGAGCGCGAGCTGTTGCCACCGTGAGCCTGTAGTGCCGAGCCATGCTCGGCAGAAGCCTTCCCCGGTAAAGCCCCAGCGCAGCATGGCTGCGCTCTACAGATAATGCGCTCCTACCGCGGCCTGGAACTCCCCATATCCAAGGTGACCCGCGTGCCCCGCTCCGGCTGCGAATGGATTTCCAGCTGCCAGCCTAGGTGATCGCATAGTCGGGCGATCAGGTCCAGGCCAATACCACCGCCCGGATTGCGCTCGCCCTTGGTCATCCGCGCGTATACCTGGGCGACTTCTTCCGGGCTCATGCCGTGCCCGGGATCCTCAATGGTCAGCACGGCATTGGCAGATATCCCCAGCCGAATCACGCCGCGATCACTATTCTCGATGGCATTGCGCAGCAGGTTGCCAATCGCTGCCTGCACCACCGCCAGCGGCGCGAGCAGCTGGCACGGAGCACGTTCCAGGAGCACCAGTTCCAGCTCCTTGCCCTTGGCCAGGTAGCGATGGTCTTCGATGATTTCCGGCAACAGTTCATCCAGGGCTACCAATTCACTCATCGCGGCCAGTTTGGCCGGATCGCGCGCGAGCACCAGCAACAACTGGATCAGCTGCTCCATGCCGGTCGATGTATTGCGCACGCGCAGCAACTGCTGGCGCACCCTCTCCGGCAACCCCGGTTGCTCCAGCGCCAGCTCGGCGGCACCGGTGATCACCGCGATCGGCGTACGCAGCTCATGGCTGGCGGTAGTGATGAACGCGCGCTCGCGCTCGACGAAATGTTCATTGCGCTGCAGGTAATCATTCAAGGCACCGGCGATCACCTCCAGCTCGGTACTGCCGCGCTTGTCCACCCGCACCTGTTGCCGGCGACGCTCGGGACTCAGCTTGGCGATGTCCTGCGCGAGCACTGACAGAGGGCGCACCAGGCGGTTCATGCCCACCCAGGACATCAACAAGGTCACCAGCAACAAGCCCACACCGGCCAGCAGCGCCCAACGCGTGACGAAATGTTCAAGTTCGCCGAAGTCGGAGATATCCAGGGCCAATACCACCCGACCAAAATCGCTGGTATCGCGCACCATCACCGCCGCCTGCTTGCCTTCCAGCAAGGCACCATCATGCAAGCCTGGGTGCAGGCGCCCCAGAGTCTCGGGTATACCCGCAGGCTCATGGGCAGCGTAAAAACGCAAGGTATCCGAATCCTGCCAATGGTAAGTTGGATCGACCCGCATCTGACCGATGATGCTGTCCAGCTCGGTATTCAACAACGAACGCCACACCGCGTGCTCGGCATGTTCGTGCACATAGTTGGCCGCGCTGAACACCGCCAACGTCACCAGCGCGACATACGCCGCCAGCCAGCCAAGTAGCTTGCGGCGCAGTGTGCGCCGCTTCATGGCTGCACGGCTGCTGCGGGCGCGGACAAGCGGTAGCCGACACGCGGCAGGGTCTGCAGCAGCTTCTGCTCGAACGGGCCATCGACCGCACGCCGCAGCTCATAGATATGCGACCTGAGCATGTCGCCATCCGGTGGTTCGTCGCCCCATAGCGCATATTCCAGCTGGTCCCGGGTCACCGCCGCCGGGCTGGCCCGCATCAGCACTTCCAGCAATTTGCGGCAGGCCGGATACAGGTGCAGCACCTGTCCACCACGCTGCGCCTCGAACGTGGCCAGGTCCAGCTGCAGATCGTGCACTTCCAGCAGCTTGCGCGGATTACGCCCGTGCGTGCGTGCCAGCACCGCCTCCAACCGCACTTCCAGCTCCGGCAGCGCGAACGGCTTGGTCAGGTAATCATCGGCGCCGGCGCGGAAGCCGGTGATCTTGTCCGGCAGCTCGTCGCGGGCAGTGAGCATGATCACCGGCACTTCGGAACGGAAGTCCTCGCGAAGTTTGCGCAGCACCTCCGGCCCTTCCATGCGTGGCAGCATCCAGTCCAGCAGGATGGCATCGTAGTTCTGGGTACCGGCCAGGTGCAGGCCGGTGATGCCGTCCGGGGCGACGTCGAGGGTATGCCCGCGCGCTTCGAAATAATCGAACAGGTTGGCGATCAGATTGCGATTGTCTTCGATGACCAGCAGCCGCATGCGGGCATGACCTTGCTGCCCCGGGCCGAGGCATTACCGACGTATCCTAGCGCCGCTGCCGTCGAATTGTCGTCGGAACGCGCTGCAACCACTCGCCATTCCGGTTTCGACGTGTTTCCAACGCCAATTGCGGCATCATCCCGCCAGCCTCTGCCACCGAGCCGCCCGTGCGCCCGAATCCGCCCCGCTCTTCGTCCAACAGACTGTGGTTCGCCATCCTGATCGCGCTGGTCATCGCCAGCCTGTTCGCCGGGCTCGGCATGCGTTCGCCGCAACCTCCGGACGAGCCTCGCTTCGTGCTGGCCGCACGGCACATGGTCGAGACCGGGCAATGGCTGCTGCCACACCGCGGCAGCGAGCTCTACGCGGAAAAGCCGGCCACCTTCATGTGGATCCAGGCCGCCACCTACAAGCTCATCGGCGACTGGAACCTGTCCTTCCTGGTGCCCTCGTTGCTCGCCGCCCTGCTCACCCTGTGGCTGACCTGGGACATGAGCCGGCGGCTTTGGAACCGCCAGATCGCCCGCTATGCGGTCATCGGGTTGTTCGTCTGCATCCAGTTCGGGCTGATGGCCAAACGTGCGCAGATCGACATGGTGCTGGTCGGCATGACCACGCTGGCGCTATGGGGGCTGGTGCGGCATCTGCTGCTCGGCCCGAACTGGTGGGCGCTGGCCTTGGCAGCCTTCGCAGCCGGCGCCGGCACCGTGACCAAGGGCGTGGGTTTCCTGCCCTTGCTGATGCTGCTGCCGTGGATGGCCTGGCGCTGGCGTCACCCGCAGGCCCCAGGTCCGGGTCGCAGCTGGGGCTGGTGGCTGCTGCTGCCCGCCTTTCTGGCGGGCACCGCGATCTGGCTCGGGCCGCTGGCCATTGCCTTGTTGCAGAACCCCGAGCCGCACCTGCAGTCCTATGCCAAAGAACTGCTGTTCAAGCAGACCGGCACCCGCTACGCCAACGCCTGGCACCATCACCAACCGTTCTGGTACTACCTGCAGGTGATGGCGACGTTGTGGCTGCCGGGCAGCCTGCTGGCACCGTGGCTCCTGCCAGCCTGGTGGCGCCGTTGCCGCCGTGCCGATCCACGCTACCTCCTGCTGCTGGGCTGGGCACTGCTGGTACTGCTCTTCTTCAGTGCCAGCCCGGGCAAGCGCGAGGTCTACATCCTGCCGATGCTGCCAGCCCTGGCGGTAGCTGCCGCCCCATTGCTGCCAGGCCTGTTGCGACGCACCGGCGTGCGCTGGCTGCTATTGCTGTACGTGCTGCTGCTGGCCGTGGCCACCCTGGTGGTCGGCTATGGCGCCGTCCATGGCGATGGCTGGGCCCAGCGCAACGCGGTCAAGCGTGCGATCGATCCGTGGGTCTTGCCGCACGTCGGCTGGTGGCTGATTGGCTTCGGTACCGCCTCGCTGCTGCTGGTAGTGACATTGCGCCTGCGCCGCGCGGGGCTGGCGGTGGTGTTGTGCACGGTGCTGCTCTGGGCCATGTACGGCCTGGGCGCGATGCCCGCACTTGATCCTTACAGTTCGGCATCGCTGGTGATGGGCAAGGTGCGCGAGCGCATCGGCCCGGATGCACAACTTGGCATGGTGGCCTGGCGCGAACAGAACCTGCTGCAGACCGACCCCCAGGCCACCGATTTCGGCTTCAAACGCCCGCTCGCCCAGCAATGGGAGGACGCGGCGCGATGGGTAAGTGAAGATCCGCAGCGGCGCTGGCTGTTCGTGCTGGACAAGGCCATGTCGCCCTGTGCCGATCGCAGCCAGATCATCGACATCGGCAGTGCCAATCGCAACAACTGGCAGCTGCTGCCCGGCACCGCCCTGCGTGCGGACTGCGTTGCCAGGACCCATGGTGTTGTCGCCGGTAGCGAGGATGCACTGGAAAGCGACGGCGATTGACGCCAGCCCATCGAGGCAGGTTTGCTGACACCGGCGCACCGAAGCCTGCACGGGCGTGGCCATGCCTCTTCGGCATGGCCGCTCTTACGATCAAGGCGTCGTAACCATGCCCGCGACGAAACTGAAGCACTGACAAAATAACGACAACGTTCCGACCGGTCTCCGACACAAGCCGGCACAGCATGGCCGCACCCAGCCTGATGGTGCCCCTGCTCCATGTTGCAACCGCCCACGACCACCACCCTGCAACCGGTTACCGAGCGCGGCCGCCTGAGCTTTGTCGCACGTACGGTGTTGTTGCCGCTGCTGTTCGCCGCCCTCGGCAGCTTGCTGCTGATGGCCGGCAATGGCGATCAATGGCTGGCTGACCAGCTGTTCCGCTGGCAGGGCGGCCAATGGCTGTACAAGAACGCATGGTGGACCAGCCACCTGATCCACAAGGGCGGCCGCAACCTGACCTGGTTCGTCGCGCTGCTGGTCATACTGGCGTTGATCCGCAGCTGCGTCGACCTGCGCTGGCGGCCGCTGCGACGGCCGCTGGCCTACCTGCTGTCCTCGGTGGCGCTATCCACCAGCATCATCGCGCTGCTCAAGTCCTGGACCCACATGGACTGCCCCTGGGACCTGGAACGCTATGGCGGCCTGCGCCCCTTCATCGGCCTGTTCGAACAGCGTCCGGTGGCACTGGGCCACGCCGCCTGCTTCCCGGCCGGCCATGCCGGCTCGGGTTATGCCTGGGTGGCGCTGTTCTTCTTCATGTTGCAGGTACGCCCGCAATGGCGTTGGCCGGCACTGGGCGTTGCCCTGCTGGTCGGCATGGTGTTCGGCCTGGCCCAGCAATTGCGTGGCGCCCACTTTGCCTCGCATGACCTTTGGTCCCTGACGATCAGTTGGCTGGTCGCCACTGCCCTCTATCTGTGGCTGTTCCCGGCATCTGCATCAACCACATTCCTGTCGCCCGCCGTACCTGGCACCCTTGGAGAGAACGCATGAGCGTCGCTGTCCCCCGCCCTGCCAGACCGCAGCTCTCCTGGTCGCGCCTGCGCAACTGGCGCCCCGAGATCAGCACCGAGGCCCTGATCCTGTTGGCCAGTGTGTTTTTCGCCCTGGTCTGCAACACCCTGTTCTGGCGCAGCGCGATCGCCACCAACCCGAGCAGCATCCTGTTCGCGGTGTCGCTGTTTGCGTTGCTGGTAAGCGTGCACGCAATCCTCTTCGGCCTGCTGGTCTGGCGCTGGAATGCCAAAGTGGTGCTGACGGTGTTGTTCATCACCACCGCCTTCGCCACCCATTACATGAACAGCTACAACGTCTATCTGGACGCGGACATGCTGCGCAATGTACTGGCCACCGACCACAAGGAATCACGCGAGCTGATGACGCCGGCATTGCTGCTGCCGCTGCTCGGCTACGGCCTGCTGCCGACCTTGTTGCTGTGGCGCGTGCGGCTGCGCAAGCGCAGCTGGTCGCGCACATTGCTGTGGCGTATTGCCTTCCTGCTTGGCGTCATCGTGGCAGGCGGTGCCGGAACGATGCTGTCATTCCAGAACATCTCCGCATTGATGCGCAACCACCGCGAGGTGCGTTACCTGGCCACGCCGGTCAATTATCTGATCGCGCTGAAGCAGAACCTCGCCAGTGCCAGCCCGATGCAGAAGCAGCCCAAGCTGCCGCTGGGCACCGACGCCAAGGCCCTTCCTCGCGCTGCGGGCAGCAAGCCACGCCTGCTGGTGCTGGTGGTCGGCGAAACCGTGCGCGCACAGAACTGGGGCTTGAACGGCTACGCCCGCCAGACCACCCCGGAGCTGGCGCAGACCGGCGTGATCAACTTCCCGGACATGCACTCCTGTGGCACCAGCACCGAAGTTTCACTGCCGTGCATGTTCTCGCCGTTTGGCCGCCACGATTACGACGAGAAGAAGATCCGTGCCCACCAATCCCTGCTGCACGTGCTGGAGCACGCTGGCATCGCCACGCTGTGGCGCGACAATCAGTCCGGCTGCAAGGGCGTCTGCGAGGGTCTGGACATCCAGCGCCTGGACGATGCGACCACACCGGGCCTGTGCGCCGACGGCCGCTGCATGGATGAGATTCTTCTGGAAAACCTCGCCACGCAGGTCCGTGCCAAGCCCGGCGATCGCGTACTCGTCCTGCACCAGTTGGGCAATCACGGCCCGAGCTACTTCCAACGCTATCCGGCGCAGTTCCGCCAGTTCGCACCCACCTGTGACACGGCGGACCTGGGCAAGTGCAGCCGCGAGGACATCGTCAACAGCTACGACAATGCGATCCGTTACACCGATCATTTCCTGACCCGCACCATTGCCACCCTGCGCGGCATGGACGACTACGACACGGCAATGATCTACCTGTCCGACCACGGCGAATCGCTGGGTGAGAAGGGTCTGTATCTGCATGGCGTACCGTATGCGATCGCACCGGAGGAACAGACCCGGGTACCGATGGTGATGTGGTTCTCGCCCGGGTTCACGGCGGATCGTGGCCTGGACATGAGCTGCGTGCGTCACCGCGCTGCGCAGCGCACCGACCAGGACAACCTGTTCCCCTCGGTGCTTGGGCTGATGCAGGTGCAGACGTCGGTGTATGACCGGTCCCGCGACCTGTTCGCCCCCTGCACTTAAGGCCGTATGTAGTGCCGAGCCATGCTCGGCAGAAGGCTCAACCGGTAACGCTCCTGCCGAGCATGGCTCGGCACTACCGGGGTGCCTCCCTTTCCCCACTTGCGGCCCGGCCGCCGCCCCACTAGCCTTCGCCGGTACTTACAAACCGGGGTTTGCTGTGAAGAATCGTCATTTGGTCCTGGCCGCCGCCGTTGGCGTGGCCGTGCTCTCGCTGGCTGCCTGTAAAAAGGACGCCGCCACCGACGCCGCCAAGCCGGCCACCACCCAGGCCGCACCGGCCGAAAGCGCCGATCAGTTCATCGCCCGCGTCAATGCCGAGTACAAGGCCATGTACCCGGAGATGACCTCGGCGCAGTGGCTGTCGTCCACCTATATCAATGACGATTCCGCACGCGTGGCGGCCAAGGCCAACGAACGCTGGCTGACCGTGCTCAATGGCTGGATCGAGCAGGCCAACAAGTACGACGGCCAGCCGATGAGCGCCGACACCAAGCGCGCCATCAGCCTGCTCAAGCTGATGACCTCGATGCCCGCCCCGCGCGACCCGCAGAAGCTGGCCGAACTGGCCGGCATCGCCACCAAGCTGGAAGGCGATTACGGCGCCGGCACCTACTGCGTGGGCGAAGGCGACAACAAGAACTGCCGCCAGCTGGGCGACCTTGAGAAGGTGCTGGCCACCTCGCGTGACTACGACAAGCAACTCGACGCCTGGCAGGGCTGGCAGTCCACCGCCGTGCCGTCGCGCGCCAACTACCAGCGCTTCGTCGAACTGGTCAACGAAGGCGCCCGCGAACTGGGCTATACCGATGCCGGCCAGATGTGGCGCAGCGGCTACGACATGCCGGCCGACCAGGTTGGCCCGGAAACCGACCGCCTGTGGGAGCAGGTCAAGCCGCTGTACGAGCAGGTGCATTGCTATACCCGCGCCAAGCTGGACAAGGAATACGGCAAGGACAAGGCCGAAGTCGGCGGCGGCATGATTGCCGCGCACCTGACCGGCAACATGTGGCAGCAGGACTGGAGCAACCTGTGGGACATGACCGCGCCGTACCCGAACGCGGGCAGCCTGGACATCACCGCCGCGCTGGAAAAGCAGTACCAGACCAACCTGAGCGCTGCACTGGCCAAGGCCGGTGGTGCCGACCCGGCGAGCCGCTTCAAGGCACAGCGTGAGGCCGAGCTGGTCACCGCCCGGCAGATGACCGAGCGCGCGCAGGACTTCTACGTCTCGCTGGGCATGCCCAAGCTGCCGGAGAGCTACTGGCAGAACACCCAGTTCATCAAGCCGCTGGACCGCAACGTGGTCTGCCACGCCAGCGCCTGGGACATGAACATGGGCGGCGACGGCAAGGATGTTGGCCCGGACGTGCGCACCAAGATGTGCATCACCCCGAACGAAGAAAACTTCACCACCATCTATCACGAGCTGGGCCACATCTATTACGACCTGGCCTACAACCCGCTGCCGCCGTTGTTCCAGGGCGGTGCCAACGACGGCTTCCACGAAGCCATCGGCGACACCATCGTGCTGGCGATGACGCCCAAGTACCTCAACTCGATCGGCCTCGTCGGCGCGCAGCAGGAAAGCCGCGAAGCCACCATCAATGCGCAGATGCGCATGGCGATGTCGGGCGTGTCGTTCCTGCCGTTCGGGCTGATGATCGACCGCTGGCGCTGGGGCGTGTTCGACGGCTCGATCAAGCCGGACCAGTACAACCAGAAGTGGTGGGAACTGAAGGCGCAGTACCAGGGCGTGGCCCCGGCCAGCGCACGCGGCGAGGAGTTCTTCGACGCCGGTGCCAAGTACCACGTGCCGGGCAACACCCCGTACCTGCGTTACTTCCTGGCGCGCATCCTGCAGTACCAGTTCTACAAGGGCCTGTGCGACGCGTCCGGCTACACCGGCCCGCTCAACGAGTGCAGCTTCTACGGCAACAAGGAAGCCGGGCAGAAGTTCTGGGCCATGCTGAGCAAGGGCTCCAGCCAGCCGTGGCAGGCCACGTTGAAGGAACTGACCGGCACCGAGAAGCTCGACGCCGGCCCGATGCTGGAATACTTCGCACCGCTGCAGGAATGGCTGAAGCAGCAGAACGAAGGCCAGATGTGTGGCTGGCAGGCAGCGGCACCGGCGGCTGCACCTGCCGCTGCACCGGCACAGCCTTCGGCACCGTAAGCAGACCCGCGGGTCATGCAAGCAAAGGGCGCCATGATGGCGCCCTTTGTCTGTCGGCCCTGCAGACATACAAAACAGCAGCAACGACCAGAGCCGCGCGCGAACGCAAAGGACGCCACGGTCCAGCATGCGCGCCTTGACACATTGGCATGGCATGGTTATCCACGCACATCGGGAAACAGAAATACAATTCCCCGCAGGTCTTGTTGCGCCGGCACCAGCACACGCAGCAACGCCAGAACCACATGGATGAGCGGCGGCCACGCCAAGGATGAACATGGGCAGCAGAGACACCGCAACAGACAACCGCGTTGATGCCACACTCACCGGGCCAGGCAGCTATCCGCTGGACCTCACCGGCGCAGGCAGCCACACCTTGGTGCGTACGCTTGGCGTAGGCAGCCTGGTGATTGCACCTGCCGCAGCTGCAGGCAAATCCGATCTTCAGGTTGCCCCTGATCTCCGGATCAACTGGGCAGTCTTCAATCCGTTCGCCACGCCCGCTGGGTCACCCTGGCCACGGGTGATCCATTACACAGGCGCGGATCAGAGCATCTTCGAATGGGCCCGCCAGCGCCCCATCGAGCAGCTGACCTGGGTGCCTGTACTCGATACGGACACCGTAGTCGATGCTGCCCAATCCAACATCCGCACCTTGGCGATTCAACTGGACCACGCTGAAGCCAGCCTGCAGCTGCTCCTGCCAGGGCAGGAAATCGCGGCAAATCTCCACCTCAGTGTCTCCGGCGATATCAGTCGCTTCTCGACCCTGGGGCAACTGCCCCGCTCCCTGTCGCTTGCCCCGGATACGGGTTCACGCAGGCAAGCCACTGTTTTCGAACTGCCGGACATGGGCGAACTGCATGACGTCCACGACCTGATGCTGGTCAACACGCCGATGGCACGCCCGATCTCGCTGAAATGCCTGTCGCGCTTCATGCATCTGAAGTCGCTGAGCCTGTATGGCAATTTCGTCGATCTTGAAGCGCTTGCAGCACAGCCGCAGCTACAGAGCCTGCAGCTGCGCTACATGCCGTCATTGGAAGGCCTGCCAGCACTGAGCTGCTGGCCCGCGCTGGATGGTTTGATTGCCTTCAATGTCGAAGAAGCTGCAGGCAAGCGCCTGCGTCAGCAACTGAAGGCACGCGCCCAACAGCGCCCGTGGACCGGACATGCGTCGGTCTCGCAGCTTCGCGAAGCCAGTTGGTGGGAAAGCGAATTCGGCCGCCCCTTTTCGGCGTGGCCAAAGCGCTTGGCGAAGCAGGCCAATGAAGCGTTCGATGCAGCTTTGGCGGCATTGAAAGCTGCACAAACTCTCGCCGAAGGGGAAGCTGCCCTTACCCGTTTCACCATGCACTTCAATACGCTCAAGGGCATCGAAACCTCCGAACGCGACGACCTCGGCGAGGCGATCTGGCAGCTCGGCCGTTCCGAGCATGCCCTGCGCCTGGGCGTGAACGATGATCTTGCACAGCAATGGTTCGATGCAGCGCGTGACTATTGAGCAGGACTGCGGACAGCAGCCATCTCGCCCTGTCCTCTCTTGATGCATTGAAACGGCTTGGAACATGCACGCAACTGGAGCCAAGAATTGATACCGCTTCTCATCCTCGTAATGGCTTTCATTGTGGCGGCGATCACCATCTGCCTCCCGACTTCCCGCAACCCCATCGAATGGTCCGGCCCCAGGATTCTCGCGGACGAACTGTCAAAGCTTGGCATACGACGGGACAATATTTCCCGTGATTTCTACGAAGAATGCACGAGCCTTGCCGAACATGCTGCAACGACTAAGAGCACCAAGGCATCACGGCAGCAGGCGTTCATAGCCGAGCTACTGAGAATCGCAAACATGCTGGAAGTGTGGCAGCGCGATCCTCGACACCCCATGTTCTCAGCCAACGGGCAAGAGCCGAACATCTACCGCGCGCTCTTCGAACGCCACGGACTGTAACGGTCCGCAGGCACGGCTCCCGGCCGTTCTTGCAGCACAACACCACACTTCTTCGATTTCGCCGGGCCTTGGCCACACGGTGCGCTGTAGCGGGGAACCGAGCGAATCTTGATCAACGGCCCTACTCCGCCCTGAATACCACCGGCAGATGCAGCGTCACTTCATCCACATCGGCTGCCGCTTCCCCAGGGGAAACACGCCAGCCCAAGGCAGCTTCGCGGGCGGCACTATCCAGCAGTGCATTGCCGCTGCTCTGGGCGATGCTGACACCGCGAACCTCACCGGAACCTGCCAGCCGGATTGCCAACACCACCCTGCCACCCGCCTTTTCCTTCCAGGCGGCGGCGGGATAGCGTGCCGGATTGAAACGCGCCTGGCGTGCCAACAGCTCCTGCAAGTGCTGCACGGCGAACGGCGAAACCGGGCGTGGTGTCGGCACCGTGTCCGCTGCCGCCACCGGCTCCCTGCCCGGCACCATGGGCGGTGGCGGCCAGCCAGGGATCTCCTCGACCGGCACCGGCGATTCGAAGCGCAACTGCACCCGCCGCCGCTCGCCCTTCGCGGCGATAGGCGTCAGCGCTTTCCAGCGCCGCGCCGACCACCGCACCGCGTCATCCAATGCCGGGTCGCCGCTGCTGCGCTCGATCAGGACCGAGCTGATGCTGCCATCGGCCAGTACATCAACCGCCACCAGCACGCTGCCACCACTGCTTAGACCCGATGGCGGCAGCACGACCGGCCGCTGCTGCTGTTCAAACCCGGCGGACGGCAGGTCAACCCGCACCAACGCCTCCGTAGCGTGCGCAGGCAGCCCCCCGGGAGGCGTTGGTCGCGGCGAAGGCAACAAGCCCTTGCCGGTGTGCACGAACTGCGGTGCGGGCAGCGCCTGCTCTGCAGATGCCGCCTCTCCCGCTTCAGTCGGGGTATCGCCATCTACCGGCGCGGTCGTACCGTTGATTGCCGCAGCACGCGCTTCAAGAACGCTCAGACGCGCGACCGAGGCCCGTGGCAACAGGCTGGTGCCTATCCGCATATCCGATTGAAACAGCATCTCATCGCTGATCGACATGCGCATCGCAGAGCGACCGGATGCGGCCGAACGCCGCAGTTGATCGGCAATCAGCAACGCTCCCAACGCCACCTCTTCGTCGGCATCCACGATGGTAGCCGCATAACTGGACCAGAACTCGGCAGACCTCGGTGCATAGCCGAGGATGGCCTCCTGCAGCCGAATCAGCTCGATGAGTTTTTCATCCAGCACCCCGTCGTCGTCCGCCGTTGCATCCTGAGCGGTGCCACGCTCGGCCTTCAACCGCAACGCAAACGCAAGCACTGTCATCTCCTGCACGAGCACCCGCCGTCCGGCGATATCCACCTCGGGTACCGCCTGCCACATCGCCCTCAGCGCTGCATGCCGCTCCCGGCTGAGCTTTCCTTTTGTTTCACGGCCCTCCGGTATGTCGAAGGTGGCATTGAACCTGTCCCGCGCGGCGTTGAACGCCTCGCGGTCGCCGCCAATACGCACTCCGCTGCGCGCCCATCGCTGCAGCTCTTCCAGTCCCGCATCTACCCCCAACTGATCCTGGCGTGCAGCAGCCCTGGCCAATGCATGCACCTTTCCAGCCGCGTCGCGCTCGTAGCTGCTGCGCGAATACCATTCGGGCATCTCGCTGCGCCTGGCTGCAGGTGAAGCGGTTGCCACATCCACGCTCTGCGTCGCGTCCTCCGCAACCATGACGTAGGGAGACAAGCGGGTGGCAAACAGCATGAAGGCAAACCCAAGCCCCACAATCAACGCCGCGCCGGCATACGCATGGGACTTGTCCTTGATCGCCACACGCAGCAGCGAACCTACCGAAACCAGGCTACCCACCAGCACGCCAGCACGGAACGCAGCCCTACCATCCGGCAATATGCCCGTGGCGAACAGATGCCCGATCCACTCGACGCCGCCATAGATGTAAACGCCCACCCAGCCAGCAAACACCGTCACCAACAGCAGCATCAGCAGCGCGACGAATATGCCGATGGCAACTTTCATGGACGCTTGCTCAGAATCAGCACGGGCACGCACACGATGAACAGCAGCACCGCCGCCAACAGCAGGCCACTCTGGAAGCCCAGCCCCAGCGTCAACCACCAGCCTGGATCCTTGTCCGACAGGTAGTCACGATAGGCCGCCATTCCCCAGGTGGTTGCCCAGCCCAACAGCACCGGCCCAACGACCGCAAAAAACACCCGCATACCCAGCCCAATCGGCTGCGTCGCCGGTGCCGGCGTTGCCGCGGTCAGGGCCGCCGCCACATTGGGTGTGGCGGCGCGGGTACGGCGTGGTACACGCGCAGCTTTCGTGCCGGTGGCAGTCGTCTGCCTTGCCCGCGACTGCGCGGCACGCGCGCTGCTTGCCAGCAACTCGGCACGCGCACAGCCTGCACACGGCAGGCCGCTGAAATGTTGATGCGCGCCGTCCTTCGCACATTTCACCAACAAGCCGTTGCTACGACGTGCATAGCGCAGCAACAACGATGACCATTCCGCCGCAGCCGGGCGCCGCCGTGCCTGGCTGGCGAACGCACGATCGAACATGTCACGCAGCTCGGCCGGGAACGCCGCATGGCCACTGACCGGCGAAGGCAGTATTCGCGTCTCGCCCTTGCCCTGTGCATAGGGATAGAGATGGGCCGCAATCCGCCCAGGCAGATCACTGGGCAATGTCGCCCCGTTGGGCCGGCCGCTATAGGGGTGCAGGCCCGAGTTGAGCAGCTGGAACACCATCACCGCCAGCGCAAACCGGTCCTGTGCCTCTTCCTCGCCGGCGACAACGCCGCGCTGTTGGAATTCGGCAGCCAGGTAATCGGTAGTGACCTGTTCGGAAAGAAAGCGTTCACCCTTGCCCTGGATGCTGAAGCCATCACAATCCAGCATCGCGATGAACAGGGACTTGCGATAGAAGCGCACATTGAGCGGCTTCAGGTCCACCACGTAGTGCTGGCGTTCGTGCAGCGCTGCCAGCATCACCGCCAGATTGGCGGCCAGGGTCATCTTCGGGCCCAACGCGGTAGGCAGCCCTTCTTCGCGCGCCTGCCGCTCCTGCAGCACATGTTCCAGGTCGCTGGTGGCCGCCACATCCAGCACCGGCATGGTGAAGCCCAGGAAGCCGCCCGCCTTGTCGCGCAGCAAGCCGGTAGGCCAGGCAATCTGCACCTGGCGCACGCCCTTGTCCTCGACATCGGGCAGGTCCGGGCGCAGCTCCAGCATCGCCCGCACCTTGCGTTCGTAGACCTGACCGCCCTTGTTGGAATGGTAGAGCTTGGCAACCTCCAGCGGGCGTTCCTTGATCAGGAACACACTGCCCGCTCCACCGCTCTTCAGCAGCCGGCCCAGGGTCAGCGGCGTACGCTGCTCGTCGTAGATGAGGTCGCCGGCTTGCGCAGCCATGCGCCTAGGCCGGCAACGCCACCAGCAACGTCTTGTCGTCGCCGGTGATGTGATCGGTACGTGGATCGGCCAGCGTCGCCTGCAAGGCCTGGCTGCCATGCGTGGCATCCACGCCGCCCAGGTAGCGCAGCACCGGTGCGATGAAGGGTTGGAACAAACCGCTGCCATCGCGCGTCATCGCAAACGGCTGCACGCCATCGGACATCAGCACAATGGCCTGCACGCTGCCGGCAAATCGTGTCAGACGCAACTGCTCGCGCCAGTTGCCACCGGTGACGAACCAGGTCTCGTTGGCATACTCGCCATTGGCTGGCAACGACACCGCCGCCGGCTGCGGCGGCGCGAACTCACAGGCCGCGACGCCATCACCCACATGGAAGAACCAGCCACCGCGCGCGTCCGCCACCACACCTACCAAGGTGCAGGCGTGGTCGGCGAGCGTCAACTGACGTGCCGCCGCCATGGCGGCCAACTGCTCACGCGCCGCGACGAGTGCCGCCTCGATGATCGTCCTGACCGCATCGACTTCCAGCCCGGCAGGATGACTGCCCAACTGGCGGTGCGCGGCTACCGCGGCTACCACCGCCGAAGACACCAGCCCAGCCCCCGCATCACTATGCGAGGCCGAGCCCGCGCCGTCGCAGACAGCAGCAACCAGTACGCCGCCGACACAGGAGGATGCATAGGCATCCTGGCAGGGCTGCCCACGATCAAGATGGGAGCGCCCCGTGGCCGATGCGGCCATCACCCGCCAGCGCATGTTCAAACCGACACGTGCGACCAGCTGTCCGTCGACGGCAGCTGTACCTGGCCACCGGGGGTCGAGTTGGACACCACCCGCATGCTGGCACTGAGCCACATGAAAAGTTCCTTGAACTGCAGCCCCTGCAGTCGCTTCACGCCGCGCTCGCCGTTGCGGCTGAACTGACCGAGCACGCCGATGTCGGCGTTGCCTACCCCAATCGGAAACACCGCCACCTTGTTCGCCTGTTCGGCATCGCGGCAACGTTCGGCCACCGCCTCCCATGCGTCAGTGGGATTGCCATCGGACATCAGGAACAGCCATGGCCGTGTATAGGCCACGCCAGCCTGGCGGAAGCGGGCTTTTTCGTCTTCGATTTCCTGCAGCGCCAGCTCCACCGCCGCACCGGTCGGCGTGGTGCCATTGGCTGAAAGCTCCGGCGCACTGAAATCCATCGCATCGCACCAGTCGCCGGTGACCGCCGCGTGGTCCATGTCGCCGTACTCGATCAGCAGCACACGCACGCGCTTGGCGGCGATCACATCGCCTTTGAGCTCCTGCTCCAGCAGCTTCAGCCCGGCATTCAAC
Source organism: Stenotrophomonas sp. (assembly GCF_032066555.1). Lineage (GTDB taxonomy): Bacteria > Pseudomonadota > Gammaproteobacteria > Xanthomonadales > Xanthomonadaceae > Stenotrophomonas. The sequence continues at coordinate 140,613 of NZ_DAMBKV010000008.1, read as the reverse complement.
TGCGCAATGGGCGCCCCGCTCATGCTGCCGGAGCAGTCCAGCACCAGAATCAAGGGGGTACGCTGCTCGCTGTTATCAACCAGCGAGACATCGGGAATAGCTGCAACAGACATCGGGTGTGCCTCCATGCTCAGGGGACGTCGTGGCAGGATTATAGCCACAACGGCGCCTGCGACTTTTTACACTCCAATACCGAGCCCGCACAGGCCTGCGGCTGCCGCGGAATCTCCAGACGGCTCCCACGTTCAAGGAACAAGCAAATCGATGACGCTTCTCACCCGCCTGCCGTGCGCAATGCCGATGCTGCTGGTCCTGATGGCATGCAGTTCCACACCTGCCGGTAGCCCGTCGCCTGCGGATGCCGCCGCCACCAGGGAGAACTGCGCGCTTGCCAGGGAAAGGCAGAACCCAATCGCGATCACCCACTGGTGCGGCAGATCAGGGAAGCCTTGATATCCGACGACGCTGCAGCCAAGGCGTTGCCCCCTGCCGAATTCCGCAGTGCAAGCCGCTTGCCCGCGCGTATTCCCCGTAGTGCCCAGCCGTGCTCGGCAGGGGCTTCACCGATGGAATGATCCAAAGCACCGAGCCGTGCCCGGGAGGGGCTTCACCGGTGGAATGATGCAGGACCTCGAATCAGCCTTGGCAGCAGTTTCAGCAACGGCCAAGCCCCACTGCGGTGGGCTCTGTACATGTGTCGCGGCCTGCGCCGCTCCCACGTTGGATAGCGCAGATTGTGCCGTTTGCAGACGACAAGGGCGCCAACGGCGCCCTTGTCGGCTTCAAGCTTGCGCGCAGCCTCAATGCGTACCTGCCGCCGCCTTGCCGGTCACACCCAGCTCACCGGCCAGATTGCGCTTGTAGGTATCGAAGTCGATGCCCTGCTCGGCCGCTTCCGCGTGCGCGGCGTCCTTGAGTGCATCCGAATACATCAGCCGTACCGGGGTGTCGTTGTTCTCATGCCATTCGGCGGCCTGCATGATCAGCGCAAGTACGCGTGCGGCACTGGTGGTCTCCCCGGCAATCTTGCCGTCCATGCCCAGCACCCATTCACCATCGCGGCGGACGATGCCGGCCAACAGCGCACGGTGCTGGTCACGCAGCTCGGCATGTGGTTCAACCTTGGCCTTTGCCGGCGGGTTGGCCTCGGCCTGGTTGCGCTCGCGCTCGGCCAGCTTCTTCTTCGCCTCGCGGCGGCCCTTGGATTGGATCGACATCGTTGAGTACTCGTGAACGGTCGCCGGTGATGGCGGCGACGCTATTGTCGCTTATGGAGGTGATGACGCGGTGGTGGACTCAGGGTTCGGCCGCCGCACGCTGCGCGCGCAGGCTGTTGCGTTCCCATTTCCAGGCCGCTGCGCTGGCTACGGCAAACAGGCCTGCGCCGATCGCCAACCACAGCCCGCTACGGCTGAGCAGCGGCGACAACAGTCCAGCGATGATGGAATTGGTCAGCAAGGTGCTGAAGGCCTGCATGGAGGAGGCTGTACCGCGCTGGCGCGGGTACATATCCAGGATCGCCAGGCTGAGGATCGGGAAGATCAGCGCCACCCCGAACGAACTCAATGGCAGTGACAGCACCGCCCATGGCACGCTCATCTGCGGTGCCAGCGCGTTGTAGCCGATGTTGTACAACGTCGCCGCAGCAATACAGCCGTAGCCGATGCGCACCGCGCGCGCGCCGTCCATGCGCCCGGCCGCACGCCCCGAGGCATAGGCACCCAGGGCCATGCCGCCAATGGTGGGGATGAACAGCCAGGCGAACTGGCGCTCGTTCAGCTGCAACAGATCCAGGATGAAGGCCGGTGCCGAGGCGATGTACAGGAACAAGCCGCCAAAGCCAAACGAGCCCGCCGCCGCCAACCGCAGGAAGCGTGGATTGCGGGCGATGCTGATGTAATCGCGCAGCAGGCGTGCCGGATGCAGGGACAGCCGCGCATGCGGCGGATGGGTTTCCGGCAACCAGGTCATGGTGATCAGCAACAAGGCCGTGGAGAACACCACCAGGAACCAGAAGATCCCCTGCCAGTTGCTCCAGCCCAGCAGCCAACCGCCGATGATCGGGGCGATGGCCGGGGCGATGGAGAAGATCATCGAAACCTGGCTCATCAGGCGCTGCGCATCATCGCCATCATAGAGATCGCGGATGACGGCGCGGCCGATGATGTAACCCACGCCGGCCGACAACCCCTGCAGCGCGCGGAAGAACAGCAAGGTGGTCATGTCGGTGGCCAGTGCACAGCCGACCGAGGCGGCGATGAACACCGCCAGCCCGCCCAGGATCACCCGCTTGCGTCCCAGCGCATCGGACAGCGCACCGTGCAGCAGACTCATCAGCGCATAGGCCAGCAGATAGACACTGATCACCTGCTGCATGGCCAGTTTGTCGGCGCCCAGATCGGCGCCGATATGCGGAAATGCGGGGAATACCGCGTCGATCGCGAACGGACCGAACATCGAGAGTCCGCCGACCAGTATGGCAATCCGACGCAGCGAGACCTGCTTGCTTGCTTCCATCAGTTTCAACAACCAGCAACGGCACCGGCAATGTCCGGTGCGGGGTGGGAATTCAGAATGAACAGGGCCAAGGCCCAAGGCTGTGCCGCGCGACCGGAAGACTTATTGTCCGGACATTTAGCCGGATTGACCAGCGACTTTGGAGTCGCCAGGCCAACGCCCGCAAGGCGCGATCCCGGAACCGGGAGGTAGATGGTAATCCAAGCCGCCGCGCGGGTCTGCCCCGGACCTTTACCGGGCCATACCGGGCTATAATCGGCGCGCTGTACGAACACGGTGGGAGAAGCGGCTCACCCCGCTGCCGAAGGCGCAAACGCCCGTAATCGCTCAGGCCCGATACCACCTGCATCAAAACTCTGGAGAGACCGGTTCAATCCGGCGCCGAAGGTGCACGAAGCGCACGATCCTCGTCGCGTCGCTTCCAAACTCTCAGGCAAAAGGACAGAGGGGCGCGAGGTAAGCCTTTGGCTTGCCGACTGTGGTGGCGCGCGTGCGCGGCACCCGGACGGCTACCGGGCAGACCTGGCTCACCGCCCCTGCCCTGCATGCCTTCTCCGGACGTCAGCCATGACCCAGAACACCCCTTCGCTGCGCGAACTCGAATACAATTCGGCGTTCGTCGACCGCCACATCGGCCCCAACGACGCTGAAATCGCGCAGATGCTGCGCACCGTTGGCCATGATTCGCTGGAATCGCTCACCGACGCCATCGTGCCGGGTTCGATCAAGTCGCCGGCGCCGCTGGCGCTGCCCGAGTCGCTGACCGAAGTCGACGCGCTGGCCAAGATCCGCGCCATCGCCGACAAGAACAAGGTCCTGCGCAGCTTCATCGGCCAGGGCTATTACGGCACCCATACGCCGAACGTAATCCTGCGCAACATCCTCGAGAACCCGGCGTGGTACACGGCGTACACGCCGTACCAGGCAGAGATCTCGCAAGGCCGCATGGAAGCACTGATCAACTTCCAGACCATGGTCGCCGACCTGACCGGCATGGAGATCGCCAACGCCTCGCTGCTGGACGAAGCCACCGCCGCCGCCGAAGCGATGACCCTGGCCAAGCGTTCGGCCAAGTCCAAGTCCAAGGTGTTCTTCGTGCAGGACAGCGTGCACCCGCAGACGCTGGAACTGCTGCGCACCCGCGCCGAGCCGATGGGCATCGAGCTGCTGATCGGCAAGCCGGCCGAGGCGCTGAGCGCTGATACCTTCGGCGTGCTGCTGCAGTACCCGGACAGCCTGGGCAACATTGGCGACTACAAGGCGCTGGTCGAGGCCGTGCACGCCCGCCAGGGCCTGGTGGCCGTCGCCACCGACCTGCTGGCCCTGACCCTGATCGCCGCTCCCGGCGAATGGGGCGCGGACATCGCCATCGGCAACAGCCAGCGTTTCGGCGTGCCGTTCGGTTTCGGCGGCCCGCACGCCGCCTTCATGGCCTGCCGTGATGCCTACAAGCGCTCGATGCCGGGTCGCCTGATCGGCGTCTCGGTCGATGCCGAAGGCAAAGCCGCTTACCGCCTGACCCTGCAGACCCGCGAGCAGCATATCCGCCGCGAGAAGGCCACTTCCAACATCTGCACCGCACAGGTGCTGCTGGCGGTGATGGCCTCGATGTACGCCGTCTATCACGGCCCGGAAGGCCTGCAGCGCATCGCCCGCCGCACCCACCGCCTGGCTGCCATCCTCGCCGCCGCACTGCGTGGCAAGGGCGTGGCGGTCGGCAACGACTTCTTCGACACCCTGCACATCACCGGCGTTGATTCAGCCGCGCTGAAGGCCAAGTCCGAAGCTGCCGGCATCAACCTGCGCATCATCGATGCCGGTTCGGTCGGCATCAGCCTGGACGAAACCGCCACCCGCGCCGACGTCATCGCACTGGGCCAGCTGTTCGACGCCAGCGTCGACGTGGACGCACTGGATGCCAGCACCGCCGACGCACTGCCGAAGGCCCTGCTGCGCACCAGCGACTTCCTCGCCCACCCGGTGTTCAACACGCACCACAGCGAGCACGAAATGCTGCGCTACCTGCGTTCGCTGGCCGACAAGGACCTGGCGATGGATCGCACCATGATCCCGCTGGGCAGCTGCACCATGAAGCTCAACGCCACCGCCGAGATGATCCCGGTGACCTGGCCGGAATTCGCCAACATCCATCCGCTGGCACCGGCCGACCAGGCGCAGGGCTACAAGGAACTGATCGACGGCCTGGAAGCGATGCTGGTCGAGTGCACCGGCTATGACGCAGTGAGCCTGCAGCCAAACTCCGGCGCGCAGGGCGAATACGCCGGCCTGCTGGCGATCCGCGCCTACCACCGCTCGCGCAACGAAGGCCATCGCGACATCTGCCTGATCCCGGACTCGGCGCACGGCACCAACCCGGCCTCGGCACAGATGTGCGGCATGACCGTGGTGGTCACCAAGACCGACAGCAACGGCAACGTCGATGTCGAAGACATCCGTCGCAACGCCGAGAAGTACAGCGACCGCCTGGCCGCGATCATGATGACCTACCCGTCCACGCACGGCGTGTTCGAGGAAGAAGTGGTCGAGATCTGCGAGATCATCCACAAGCACGGCGGCCAGGTGTACACCGACGGTGCCAACATGAACGCCCTGGTCGGCGTGGCCAAGCCCGGCAAGTGGGGCTCGGACGTGTCGCACCTGAACCTGCACAAGACCTTCTGCATCCCGCACGGCGGCGGCGGCCCGGGCGTTGGCCCATGTGCGGTGAAGTCACACCTGGCACCGTTCCTGCCGGGCAAGCTCGGCGACAACGGCCCGGTCGGCATGGTCAGCGCCGCCAGCTTCGGCAGCGCCTCGATCCTGCCGATCAGCTGGATGTACATCACCCTGATGGGCACCGCGGGCCTGCGCAAGGCAACCCAGGTTGCACTGCTCAACGCCAACTACATCGCCAAGCGCCTGGCCCCGCACTACGCCACCCTGTATACCGGCCGTAACGGCCTGGTGGCGCATGAGTGCATCCTCGACGTGCGTCCGCTGGAGAAGACCTCCGGCATCGGTGCCGAGGACGTGGCCAAGCGCCTGATCGACTTCGGCTTCCACGCCCCGACCCTGAGCTTCCCGGTTGCCGGCACGCTGATGGTGGAGCCGACCGAGAGCGAATCGCAGCATGAGCTGGACCGTTTCATCGACGCGATGATCCAGATCCGCGAGGAAATCCAGGCCATCGAAGATGGCAAGCTGGACCGCGAGGACAACCCGCTCAAGCACGCCCCGCACACTGCCGGTGCAGTGTCGGCCAGCGAGTGGACCCATGCGTATCCGCGCGAGCTTGCTGCCTTCCCGCTGCCGTCGCTGAAGCTGCAGAAGTACTGGCCGCCGGTGGCACGCGTGGACAATGTCTACGGCGACAAGAACATCATGTGCGCCTGCATCCCGGTGGATGCGTACAAGGAAGATGTCGAGGCGTGATCGGGGTTTGATTGCCTGATGCGTAAATGAAAACAGCCGGCGAAAGCCGGCTGCTTTTTCTGTGTCGATTGGGGAGCTGGAGCGCCGGGTTTTCCTGGAGCGGTGCCAACAGCAAGTGTGGAAGGCTTCTGCTTTGGCTTCTGCTTTGGCTTCTGCTTTGGCCTCTGCTTTGGCCTCTGCTTTGGTTTTGGTTTTGGCTTTGGTTTTGGCTTTGGTTTTGGCTTCCGCTCTCCCTTCTCCCGTTTACGGGAGAAGGTGCCCGAAGGGCGGATGAGGGGGATTTTGACTTTGCTTAGCTAGAAGCTTCCCCTCACCCCAACCCCTCTCCCGTAAACGGGAGAGGGGCTTCAAGCAAACAGCTGCAGCTTTCAATACCCCTTCTGCTTCAACCACGCATCCACCTGCGGCTTGCGCTCCGCGCGCAGCCGCAGCTTGGTCTGGATACCGGCAATCACCGTCTCCGCATCACGCCGCGAGGTCGGCGCGATATGCGCCTCGGCGAATGCCTTGATCTTGTCCACCATCTGCAGGTTGTCGGCGCTGCGGCCCAGGCCCGGGTAGTAACGCGCACGCGAAGTGCTGTCGACCAGGGTGTCCACCTTCTCGCGATGGGCAACGGCAAAGTCGAACGCCAGATCGGCATGCTCGCGCGATACACCGCCAATCATGCCCGCGCTGTTGGTCGCACCCGGCTCATCGGTCAACGCCATGTCCAGTGCGCGCTGCGCCAGCGCCTTGTCCTTGGCCACCGCCAGCAGCGCGTAGTACTGGTCACGCACCATTGCCGAGGTTTCCTGCTTGGCCAGCGTGTGCAGCTTGTCCCAGGTTGCCGCGTCGGCATTGTGCGCCACCACACCCAGCACACTGCTGCGCAGGTCCGGCGACAGCGAATCCGGCTTGGCCAGGAAGGAATCAAAACGGCGCTGCGCTTCTGCTATCACCTCCGCGTCATCCAGATCCGCCAAGGTATCGATCAATCCACTGCGCAGCTCCTTGGTCTGCGCCGAGTCACTATCCTTCCCGTCCCAACCCAGTGACTGCAGCACTGGCGACAAACGCGAACGTGCGTAACTGCGGAAAGCGGCCTGGCGCGCTGTATCATCGTCGAACATACCGTCGATGCCGCTCAGTGTGCCCGAGGCCATATCCCAGAGATCGATGGGCGCATCGGCGCTGATCTTCGCGATCAAATCCAGCAGATCCGCATCGGGCTGCAGGCCGGCCGCGGCCAACGCACTGGTATCCATCATCACCCCCAGCTGGTCCACCACCGGCAGTTTGTCGAAGCCTGCGCTCAGTGCCTTGAACTGTGCCGGCGCATACAAGGTGCGGTAGTAGCCCTTCTGCCCGGCATTGACCAGCAGCGGACCACTGCAGCCCGGCAGCTGCACGGCAGTGTCACCATCGACCAGGGTGTGCACCACCTCGCCGCTGCCCACACGCAGGCTTACCGGCACGCGCCAATGCAGCGGCTGCTTGTCCTTGCGGTCGATGGTGTACTCGCCCTGGCTCAGTTTCACCTGGGTATTGCCGGCAACGCAGCTGCTGCTGGCGCGGATCAGCGGCACACCCGGCTGCAGGGTGAAATCATGTGCCACCTCGATGAAACGCTTGCCCGGTGCCGCCTTGTCGATCTCGGCCCAAAGGTCATCGGTTACCGCATTGCCATAGGCATGCGCTGCGATGTAACGACGCACACCATCACGCCAGGCGTCGGCGCCCACGTAATCCTCGAACATCGAGATCACCGCCGCGCCCTTGCCATAGGTGATGCCATCGAAGGCCTGGCTGGCCTGCTCCACCGTGGCCACATGCTGCACGATGGGATGGGTGGTGACATAGGCATCACGGCCCATCGCGGCACGGCTGGTGTGCGCGGCATCGACATTGTTGATATCCCACTCCGGATGCAGCTTGCGGGTGGTGCGGCCTTCCATCCACGAGGCGAAGCCTTCGTTGAGCCACAGGTCGTCCCACCACGCCATCGTCACCAGATTGCCGAACCACTGGTGCGCGATCTCGTGGGCGGCAATCGAGAACACCGCCTTCTTGTCCGACACACTGGAGACCGCCGGGTCCAGCAGCAGCGCATACTCGAAGGTGAAGATCGCGCCCCAGTTCTCCATCGCGCTGAAGAACTGGCTGCCGCCCGGCGCTGCGATGTTGTCGAGCTTGGGCAGCGGGTACTTCACTCCAAAGTAATCGTTGTACTCACGCAGCACCTCGGCGCTGCCTTCCAGCGCGAAGCGCGCCTGCTCGACCTTGCCGGTCTGGGCAATGACGCCGATCTCTGTGCCACCTTCGTTGACCGTTGCGCGCTCGAATTCACCGCTGGAGAAAAACAGCAGGTAGGTCGACATCTTCGGCGTGGTCTGGAACACCACCTGCTTGAGCCCCTTGCCCAGCGTCCTGCTGCTGGCCACCGGCATGTTGCTGACCGCCATTTCCGCTTCCGGCACGTTGACGCTCAGGTCGAACGTTGCCTTGAAGCCGGGCTCATCCCAGGAGGGAATGAAGCGCCGCGCATCGGAATTCTCGAACTGGGTGAACAGTGCACGCTTCTTGCTGCCATCGGCCACCGGGTAGTCCAGGGCGAACAGACCATTGGCCTGGGTGTTGATGGTGCCGCTGTAATCGATGGCCAGTGTGTAGCGCCCGGGCACCAAGGGGGCGGCAACGGTGAAGCTCGCGGTCTGGTTGGCCTCATCGACACTGACCGTGGTCGGCAGCGTCTTGCCGGCGCCAGCGGGCTGCAGATGGCTCTTGCCAAAGCGCATGCCCGCCGCCTGCAGCACGATGCTTGAGGTTGGCTGCAGCACTTCCAGGTCGATGCTCACCTTGCCATCGAAACGCATCTGCGCCGGATGCGGGGTGATCTGCACCCGGTAGTGCTCAGGCCGTGCGGTGCGTGGCAGCTGCGTGGTGATTTCACTCTGGCTCACTCCTGCCGCAACAGGTTCGGCAGCAAACACGGCCGGCGTGGCTGCACAGCAAAGAGCAAGACTGATCGCGACAACAAGGGAACGGCGCATCGAAGCTCCTGACGGACATGGGCTGGATGCCCAGCAGATCCCATCATCTGCCCGACCGCCGCCGCCCAACACTCCCGGAAGTCATATCCCTGCGCGCGCTGTTTCCTGTAATGCCCGCTCGGCGATCATCGCCCGATACTGACGTGGAGCCATGCCGACCTCGGCCTTGAATTTGCGGGTGAACGCGCTTTGATCGCTGAAACCGCAGGCCTGGCCGATGCTGGCCACACTGTCCTCGCCATGCAGCAGGTGCAACGCGATCTGGATGCGCAGGCGGGTCAACACCTGCTGCGGCGTCATCTGGAACACCTTGCGGAACGAGCGCTCCAGTTTGGACAGCGAGAAGCCGGTGATATCCAGCAGCGTCTGCATGCGCACGTTCTCGGCGTAATGCGTGTTGAGGTAATCCAGCGCCAAGCGCAGCGGCTCGTACTGCGACTCCAGCCCACCGCGCTGGCCGAGGTCACGCGAGATGCCGATCAAACCGACCACCTTGCCGTTCTCGACAATGGGGCGCTTGCAGGTCAGGCACCAGCCCGGCTGCTGGTTGGGGAACAGCTGCAGTTCCATCACGTTCTCTATGACCTCGCCAGCCAGCACCCGCGCGTCCTGCTCGGTATAGGCCTCGCTCATGCCCACCGGGTACAGCTCGTCGGCCCGCTTGCCGATCGCATCGTTGCGCGACTTCATGCCCAGCCGCTGCATCATGGTCATGTTGACGTGGGTATAGCGCCCGTCGCTGTCCTTGGCGAAGAACAGCACGCTGGGAATGGCGTCGAACAGGGCTTCGATTTCGGCGGGATCAATACGCATCGGATCAGTCAGGCGGGCAGCGGGGGCGTGCCCAGCCATTCTAGCCAGCCGTGGGGGCTACAGCGCTGGCCATAAGTACCTGGCCAAGAACGCTTCCGCCAAATGAAGAAAAGTCCCGGGTTTGCATTGCCTGCATCATCGGGCACACCTGCACCCGGATCCTGCCCCGATGAGCCAAGTCATTCCCCCCAATCAATATGCAGTTGGCCAGCTGTGGGCCTGCCAGGGCCGTCATGACGGCGAGCGCCCCACCCTGCTGATCAACCGCATTGACCAGCATCCCTTGGGCGGCGGCAATATCTACCATGTCACCCTGAACGCGCTGCAGATCCGGAACCCCCGCCTGGCCGAGGGCCTCATGACCCAGCTGGCGCATGCACCGGTGACCGAGCAGACCCTGGCCCGCAGTCAACTGCAGCTGATCGGCCGACGCGACCCGGATCCGGCGTACCTGCAGGGCTATGGCCAATGGCGCGAGGCCTTTGATGCCGGCAACGCGGGCTCGTTCGGCGTCAGCATTGCGACCATCCTGGAGATCGTCGAACGGCAGCTCAACGGCATCCCGCTCGATCAGCCCTGACGGCGCTGCCAAGGCCCTTGTAGTGCCGAGCCATGCTCGGCAGGGGCCTTCCCGGTGCCCCTCGCTGCCGACCATGGGTCGGCACTACAGTGAAGCCGAGCTGCTGCCGACCATCCCGAAGCCGTAGGGTAGTGCCGAGCCATGCTCGGCTGGGGCCTTCCCGCTACCGCTCGCTGCCGACCATGGGTCGGCACTACAGTGAAGCCGGCGTGCTGCCAACCATCGCGAAGCCGGAAGGTAGTGCCGAGCCATGCTCGGCTGGGGCCTTCCCGCTACCGCTCGCTGCCGACC
>NZ_DAMBKV010000008.1:118019-129848 GCF_032066555.1 Stenotrophomonas sp. | reverse complement strand
ATGGGTCGGCACTACAGTGAAGCCGGCGAGCTGCCAACCATCCCGAAGCCGAAGGGTAGTGCCGAGCCATGCTCGGCAGGGGCATTCCCGGTAACCCTCGCTGCCGACCATGGGTCGGCACTACGCTGAAGCGGGTCTCCTAGCCCAGAACGACCACGCCCCGCTTTCGCGGGGCGTTGCCTGTTGCATCACGGTGCCGCTATCAGCCCCACGGATCCTGCAGGATCATGGTGTGGTCGCGGTCCGGACCGGTCGAGACGATCGAGATCGGGCAGCCAGCCAGTTCTTCCAGCGAACGCAGATAGGCGCGTGCGGCCGGCGGCAGCTGGTCCCACTCGGTGATGCCGTGGGTGTTCTCGCTCCAGCCCGGGAACTCCAGGTACACCGGGGTGCACTCTTCCCAGCCCTGCGCATCCAGCGGTGCGTATTCCGAGCGCTTGCCACGGTATTCATAGGCAATGCAGACCTTCAGCTTTTCCATGCCGTCGAGCACGTCGAGCTTGGTGATGCACAGGCCGGAGATGCCGTTGATGGCCACGGCGCGCTTGAGCGCGACGATGTCCATCCAGCCACAGCGACGCGGACGGCCGGTCGATGCGCCGTACTCGGCGCCACGGTCACGGATGCCCTGGCCGATTTCGTCGTCCAGTTCGGTCGGGAACGGGCCGCCGCCAACGCGGGTGGCATAGGCCTTGGCAATGCCCAGCACGTAATCGATCGAGTCAGCGCCCACGCCGGTACCGGCCAGTGCGCCGCCAACGGTGGTGTTGGAGCTGGTGACGTATGGGTAGGTGCCGTGGTCGATGTCCAGCAGCGCGCCCTGGGCGCCTTCGAACAGCACGCGCTTGCCCTGCTTGCGCAGGTCATGGCAGATGCCGGCGACGTCGGACTTCATCGGCTCGACGTATTCGCCGAAGGCCAGTGCTTCCTGGTACACGGTGTCGAAATCCACCGGCTCCACGCCCAGGTACTTGGTCAGCACGAAGTTGTGGTAATCCAGCGCGGTGCGCAGCTTTTCAGCCAACTGTTCCGGGTAATGCAGGTCGGCGATGCGGATGCCGCGACGTGCCACCTTGTCTTCATAGGCCGGGCCGATGCCGCGACCGGTGGTGCCGATGGCCTTGCCGCCAGCCGCCTTCTCACGCGCCTGATCCAGGGCGATGTGGTACGGCATGATCAGCGGCGCAGCCGGCGAGATCTTCAGGCGTGAACGCACTTCCACGCCAGCCGTTTCCAGCTCTTCGATTTCCTTGCGCAGGGCGGCCGGGGAAATCACCACGCCATTGCCGATCAGGCACAGCGCGTCGTCGCGCAGGATGCCGGACGGAATCAGGTGCAGGACGGTCTTCTTGCCGTTGATGACCAGGGTATGGCCGGCGTTGTGACCACCCTGGAAACGAACCACTGCGCCGATTTCCTCGGTCAGCAGATCGACGATCTTGCCCTTGCCTTCATCGCCCCACTGGGCGCCGAGAACGACAACTGATTGACCCATGACGGGTAACTCCTGAGTTTGCTGCGGCCATCGGGGCCGCGGACGGGGCCGTGTACCGCCCATGGTCTGCCTTGGTGGAAACCCCATCGGGGAGCCTCCGGCAAACACCAGGGTCATACACGGAAAAAGCCGAACGGGGATGCTCTTGAAGGAGCTCGCCCGACCGGCTTTTCTGGATTATCCGGGTTTTGCATGGCAGCTACCACCCCCACGAGTTCAGGATGGTATGGCCGTCAGGGTTTGGTTCAGTGGCGGACCCACCAGAGGACGGCCAGGCCAACGAACAGCGCCGCTGCGCCCATTGCGCGCAGGGATGCAGCAGGTTGCTCCAGCATCTGTGCGGCCATCCGCTTCCACGCCAGCGGCGCGACGAACAGGAACAGGCCTTCGATGATGGCAACGAGGCAGAGGGCGGAAAAGAGATCTTGCATGCGCTATAGCCATTGCCTTCTCCCCCCCGGGAGAAGGTGCCCGTAGGGCGGATGAGGGTGCGGGCGAAGCCCACCGAATGAGGGACATCAGGGGCATCCCGCCCCTTACCCTCACCCCAACCCCTCTCCCGGCGGGAGAGGGGCTAAAGGTCAAGCGATCAGCGATCGCTCTTCATGTACTGCAGGAACGGGTCGTTCTTGTCGAGCACGATCACGCCGTTGCCGTCGGTCATCGAGGCACGGTAGGCCTCCAGGCTGCGGTAGAAGGCGTAGAACGACGGGTCGGCCGAGCCGGCCTTGCCGTAGATCGAGGCGGCCTGGGCGTCGCCCTCACCGCGCAGCTGCTGCGCATCACGCTCGGCTTCGGCCACGATCACGGTGCTTTCGCGGTCGGCCTGGGCACGGATGGTCAGCGACTGCTCCTCGCCCTCGGCGCGCAGCTTGGCGGCCTCCTGCTTGCGCTGCGCGCGCATGCGCTCGTAGACGTCGGCGATCACCTGGCTGTCGGTCGGCAGGTCGATCTGCTTGATGCGCAGGTCGATGATCTCCATGCCCAAGGCAGCAATCGCCTCGTTGATCGACTTCAGCTGGCCGGCAATCAGCTCGCCACGGTCACCGGACACCAAGGCCTGCAAGGTGCGCGAGTTGATCTGGTTACGCAGCGAGTCGGTGATGATCGGCGCAAGGCGGGCGTTGACGATCTTGCTGTCGCCGCCGGTGGCGCGGTAGTAGGCGCGAACGTCGGAGATCCTGCCAATGGCGAAGAAGTCGACGCTGACGTCCTTCTGCTCGGCGGTGAAGTAACGCGCCGGGGCGGTGTCCAGCACCTGGAAGCGACGGTCGAACACGCGCACGGTTTCCACCAGCGGCACCTTGAAGTGCAGGCCCGGCTTGATGTCGGCACGCACCACCTTGCCCAGGTTGAGCACCATGGCGGTCTGGTCTTCACGCACTACATAGACCGAACCCAACAGGCCCAGCAGCACCGCGACGAGTACGCCGATAACGACTGAGTTTTTCATCGGCCGGCCTCCTCACGCGATGCCGAGCGCGAGACCGAACGGTCCGCGTTGCGAATGCTGTCGGTCGCCGCCGGCAAGGCCGGTGCCACCATCTCCGGGGTCAGCTGCGGGGCAGCCGAGGTCTTGCCTGCGTCGGCCGGCATCGGCACGTAGATCAGCTGGCGGCCGTCGCCACCGATGACCTTGCGGTTCTCGGCCAGCACTTCCTGCACGGTTTCCAGCCACAGGCGCTTGCGGGTGACTTCCGGCGCGTTCTTGTACTCGCCCTGCAACAGGGTGAAGCGGCGGGCGTCACCTTCGGCACGGGCGACGATGGCCTGCTTGTAGCCTTCGGCGGTGGTACGGGCACGCGAGGCTTGGCCGCGCGCTTCCGGCACCACCTTGGCGGCGTAAGCCTGGGCTTCGTTGATCAGGCGTTCCTTGACCTGCTGGGCACCGTTGACCTCATCGAAGGCCGGCTTCACTTCTTCCGGCGGACGCGCGTCAGGCAGGGTCAGGCCGGTCACGCTGAGACCGGTCTTGTAGGTCTTCAGCGAGGCCTGCAGGCGCTGCTCGGCAACCACGGCCAGTGGACCACGGTTGTTCAGCACGGTATTCAGGTCGGCGCGGCCAACCTGTTCACGCACGGCGCTCTGCGCGGACTGTTCCAGCATCTGGTCGGCATCGACCGTACCGAACAGGTACTCGCGCGGGTCATCCACGCGGTACTGCACGTTGACCGATACGTTGACGATGTTCTCGTCACGGGTCAGCACCGGCACGTTGCTGCTGAAGGTCTTGATCTGGGTCGCATTGACCTTGACCACCGACTCCAGCGGCCACGGCAGCTTGAAGTTGGGGCCCGGCTGCAGGATGCGCGAGTACTCGCCGAAACGCAGGACCACACCGCGCTGCTGTTCACCGATCAGCTGGAAGCTGGAGAACAACAACAGCAGAGCCAACGCGACCAGCACCCAGCGCCAGATACCGCCATCAAACAGGTCGCGCAGCGGTCCAGGCAGTCCACCACCCCAACCTCCGCCATTGCCGCCACGTGGCGTACGCGGCGCGCGGTTGTTGTCCGCACCACCACCGCTGTTGCCGCCGGGTGTATTCCAGGCCATGCATGCTCCATCTGTAAGGGCCAGGCTGCGGGGGCTCCCGCCGAGGACCTGACCATCTATCGAATCCCGATTCTAACAAGGCAGACTCTGAACAGGTTCGGGGCTAGCTGAACCGACAGGGTTTGCCCGCTGACCTTCCCCCAAGGTGGATGATCCCCGGCCCCCCCTGGCCGAAGCCCGGTCCCGCAATATCCATTCGACCCCGGAACGGGCCCGCCAAGACTAGGAATAGGGGCAGACCGGCCTTTTCACAACCGTTATGGTTGCACTCCCCCGTTCCGACGCAGGCCTACCGATGTCCCACACCGCCCCGTTCACCGCCTTCCGCATCCACAACGACGACGCCGGCTACCGCAGCGGCCTGGAGTCGCTGGGCCTGGACCAGCTCAGCCCCGGTGAGGTGGTCATCCGCGCCCGCTGGTCCTCGGTGAACTACAAGGACGCGCTGGCCGGCACCGGCAAGGGCAAGATTCTGCGCCGCTTCCCGCTGGTGGGCGGCATCGACGTGGCCGGCGAGGTAGTGGCCTCGACCGACCCGGCCTTCCGCGAGGGCGACCAGGTACTGACCACCGGCTGCGGCCTGAGCGAGACCCGCGACGGTGGCTACAGCCAGTATGTGCGGCTGGAGTCCAAGTGGGTGATCCCGTTGCCGGCGGCATTGAGCCTGCGCGAGGCCATGGTGCTGGGCACGGCCGGCTTCACCGCCGCGCTGGCGCTGCTGCGCATGACCGACAACCGGCAGACGCCAGCCCACGGCCCACTGGCCGTCACCGGTGCCACCGGCGGGGTCGGCTCGCTGGCAGTGGACATCTTCAGCCGCGCCGGTTTCGAGGTGCATGCCATCAGCGGCAAGGCCGAGGCCGCGGACTACCTGACCGCCATCGGCGCCAGCCAGGTACTGGGCCGCGATGCCCTGGCCACCACCCGGCCGATGGAATCGGCCCGCTTTGGCGGCGGCCTGGACAACGTCGGCGGCAGCATGCTGACCAGCCTGCTGGCGCAGACCACGCCCTATGGCAATGTCGCTTCGGCCGGCCTGGCCGCGTCCGGCGCGCTGGACATGACGGTGATGCCCTTCATCATCCGTGGCGTATCGCTGTTGGGCGTGGCCTCGGCCGGCACCGCCCGCGACATCCGCGAGCAGGTCTGGCAGCGACTGGGCAGCGACTGGAAGCCGCGTCACCTGGACCGCATCTGTACCCGCGAAGTGGCGCTGGACGAACTGCCGGGGGTATTTTCGACCATGCTGGACGGCAAATCCTTCGGCCGCACCGTCGTAAGAATTGATTGACGCAAGTCACAGCACAACCCCGGCGTGGAACGCGCGGCTTCACGCCGGGAGCAGGCCGGCACTACACTGCCGGCACTACTTGGGGAAAAACATGGCGCGTATCCTGATTGTCGATGACTCACCATCGCAGTTGATGGGCATTCAACGCATCGTTGAAAAACTGGGGCATGAAATCTTCACCGCAACTGATGGTGCCTCCGGGGTAGAGGTTGCCAAGCAGGTGCTGCCGGACCTGGTGTTGATGGACGTGGTGATGCCCAACCTCAACGGTTTCCAGGCCACCCGCACGCTCAAGCGCGAGGCCACCACCCAGCACATCCCGGTGATCCTGGTGACCACCAAGGATCAGGACACTGATCGCTTGTGGGGCATGCGCCAGGGGGCCAAGGCTTACATCACCAAGCCGTTCACCGAGGAGGACTTGTCGGCGGTGATCGCGCAGGTGTTCAGTGCCGAGGCACCGCCGGTTGGGTGAAGCTGCTTTCTTGGGGAAAGCGTTTGGGAAGGCGGGCTTTGCCCGCCTTTCCTGTTTTTGGTGGTTGGGGTTTGCTTTGGGTTTGCTTGCTAAGAAGCTTGCCCTCACCCCAACCCCTCTCCCGCAGGCGGGAGAGGGGCTCGGATTGCTTGCGCTCGTAGTGCACTAGCCCTTCTCCCGCGCGCGGGAGAGGGGTTGGGGTGAGGGCAAGCTCCTGGCCAAAAATCCCAGCCGAAGACAAAAGAAAAGCGGGCAAAGCCCGCTTCTCTCCGACATCAGCAGCGTAAAAAAAGCCGCAATCAGTCCTCGCCAAACGCCTTGGCCAGGTCCTTGTACGCCTTGCGCTGGGCCTCGTTGCCCGCTACCGGCGCCACCACCTCCAACTCCACAATCTGGTCGCCGTCAGGCTTGCCCGGCAGGCCACGGCCACGCAGGCGCAGCTTGCGGCCGCTGTCCGAGTCGGCCGGCACCTTCAACTCCACCGCACCGCCCAGGGTAGGCACACTGATGCTGGTGCCCAGCGCCGCCTGCCAGGGGGTGACCTGCAAGGTGTAGAGGATATTGCGGCCATCCACCTCGAACTGCGGGTGCGAGGCGTATTCCACCTCCAGCATCAGGTTGCCGCCGCCGCTGCCCTGCCCACCCAGGCGGATCACCTGGCCGGGGCGGATGCCCTTGGGGACGCGCACGTCAAGCTGGCGCCCATCCACGGTGATGCGCAGGCTGTCGCCGTTGTAGGCAGCCTCCAGTGGCACGGACAGCTTGGCGCGGGTGTCACGCATCGGCTGCGGGCCGGCGCCGCCAAAGCCCGGGCCCGGTCGCCGACCACCGGCACCGGCGCCGCCACGCTGGCGCGCAAACAGGCTTTCGAAGAAATCGCTGAAGCCGCCGCCGGCACCACCGCCGCCGAACACCTCTTCGAAATCGAAGCCCTGGCCGCCGCCAAAGTTCGGCGGCGCGTGGAACTCCTCGCCGGGGCGGTAGCCCTGCGCGCGCAACTGGTCATACGCCTGGCGCTTCTGCGGATCGCGCAGCGCCTCATAGGCCTCGTTGACCGCCTTGAATTTCTCCTCGGCGCCGGCTTCCTTGCTTACGTCCGGATGGTACTTGCGCGCCAGCCGACGGTAAGCGGTCTTGATTTCGGCATCACCGGCGCTGGGCTCAACCCCGAGCGTGGCGTAGTAATCCTTGAATTCCATCCATACACCTCTGAAAAAAACTGGCCCGACACCTTGCGGCAACGGGCCATCGTGCAATCGGCAGGCGCCGTGGCCCCATTCTACCGGGCCACGGCCACTGCGCAGGTGGAAGTTCGCTCACGCCGCTCAGGCGCTGGGCTGGCCCTGCACCACCTGGATGCGGCGGGGAGCCGCCTCGCTGCGCTTGGGTATACGCACCTCCAGCACGCCGTTGTGGCTAGTGGCGACAATGCCCTCGGCATCGGCGCTGTCCGGCAGCACGAAGCGACGGTTGAAACTGCCCTGGCCACGCTCGCTGCGGGTCAGGCGCTGGCCTTCGGCCAGTTCAGGCGAGCTGCGCTGGCCACTGATGGTGAGTACTCCCTTTTCCATCTGCACGTCGATGCTGGCGGGATCAACACCGGGCAGATCGGCCATCACCACGAAACGGTTGGCTTCCTCGCGGATATCGACGGCAGGCAGCCATGCCGACGCGGTGCTGTTGGTGACGGTTTCGAGCAGCGGCGACAACAACTGATGAATCTCGGACTGGGTCGGCCACTGGCGGTAACGTACGATGCTCATGATGTCCTCCTGCAAGATAGGAAGGGACTGGCACGCCGGAATGGCACTGCCTTTCCCATGCCCAGGACGTATTGTGTGAAGACCGTCTTTTCAAGCTGTTGACGCGGCGCTTCCACCGCCTCTTTAAACTCAAATTCAGCCTAGGAGCCCCACCCAATGTCCATCAACGTCGGCGATCGCATTCCGGAAGTAACCCTCAAGCGTCTACGCGAAGGCCTGGAAACGATCGACACCCATGCACTGTTCGACGGCCGCAAGGTCGTGCTGTTCGCGGTGCCGGGCGCCTTCACCCCGACCTGTTCGGCCCGGCATCTGCCCGGCTACGTGGAGCACTTCGAGGACTTCCGCAAGCGCGGTATCGAGGTGTTCTGCATGGCGGTGAACGATCCGTTCGTGATGCAGGCCTGGGCCAAGAGCCAGTCGGTGCCGGACGGGCTGCAGATGCTGTCCGACGGCAATGGTGATTTCACCCGCGCGCTGGGCCTGGAGATGGACGCCAGCAGTTCGGGCATGGGCCTGCGTTCACGACGCTTCGCACTGTATGTGGAAGACGGCGTGGTGCGTGCCGCCTATATCGAACAGCCGGGGCAATTCGAGGTATCCGGGGCCGAGCACGTGCTCGCCCATCTGCCCGCATAGGGGCGCAACAGAAGGAAAGGCCAGCCATGAGCAAGCAGCCCGCCGCCAAATCCGCAAAAACCACGCAGTTGGCAGGTATCACCGATCGCAAGACCTTGCGTGCCAACGCACGCAAGAGCATCGAGGACGGTGCGGTGACGCCCACCTACACCGCCAACCGCACGGCGGTGATCAAGCTGCTCAACGATGCGCTGGCCACCGAGTGGGTATGCGTGCTGCGCTACTACCGCCATTACTACATGGCCAAGGGCATGCTGGCCGATGCGGTGAAGGCCGAATTCCTGGAGCATGCGCAGCAGGAACAGGCGCATGCGGCGCTGTTGTCCGAGCGCATCGTGCAACTGGGGGGCGAGCCGGATCTGAATCCGGACACCCTTACCGCGCGCGCCCATGCCGAGTACAAGGAAGGCGGCAACCTGCGCGACATGGTGCGCGAGAACCTGATCGCCGAACGCATCGCCATCGACAGCTACCGCGAGATGATCAACTTCGTTGGTGACAAGGACACCACCACCAAGCGCATCCTCGAACAGATCCTGGCGCAGGAAGAAGATCACGCCGACGATTTCGCCGACATGCTGGAAGGCTGGATAGGCGAGTAAGCCCGCCCAACGTGTAGTGCCGAGCCATGCTCGGCAGGGGCGTTACCGGCAATCCCAACCTTTTGGGAGCGCCGCGAGCCGCGAGACTGTCAATCAATCCGATTGCAGATGCGCAGCGGGTTTGTAGGCGTCGGCTTCATGGCTTGCGCTGGTCGTGCAGGCATTGTCGGGAAAGCCCCTTGCCGAGCATGGCTCGGCACTACGGGCATTGCTGGGAAGGCATCTGCCGAGCATGGCTCGGCACTACCGGCATTGCTGGGGAAGCCTCTGCCGAGCATGGCTCGGCACTACCGGCATTGCTGGGAGAAGCCCCTTGCCGAGCATGGCTCGGCACTACGGGCATTGCTGGGAGAAGCCCCTTGCCGAGCATGGCTCGGCACTACGGGCATTGCTGGGAAGGCCTCTGCCGAGCATGGCTCGGCACTACGGGTTTCTAGTTCACCACGCGGAAGCGCACGCGGGTCCAGGCACCGTCGGCGGCCAGCGCGGTCAGCGTGTGTTCGCCGGCGTCGTTGAAATCACGGGTGAAGCCGCGCGTGCCCTGGGTCTGGGCGATCCAGCGGCCATCCAGCAGCCATTCGATCGTCGCCTCGCTGCCCAGCGCCCGCAACTGCAGGCGCGGGCCGTGCTGCGCGCCCGGCGGGCGGGCCAGCGTAGCCAGATCATTGAGACCTTCGATATGCAGCACACCGTCCGACTGCCGGCCATCGTCTGCACAGTCCGCCGCCAAGGGCGGCAGCGCCTGTGCCTGCCGCTGGGCGACGCTCAGCCACGGTGAAGCCAATGCCGGCCACCTAGCGATCTCGCGATCTTCAACCCGCGCATGCCCCTCACAGCCGGGCGACACGCGCTGGCCGGTTATTGCATCTACCTGGAAACGCAGGCGCCCGGATTGCCACAGCCGCGCCTCACGTTCGGGGAAGCTGGGCGGCACGACCCCCTCCAGCACCCAGGCGGGGAAACGGCGCTGGCACATGGCCGGCGGGGTCTGCGCGGCGGCAATGCCCAGCGGCCAGCAGATCTCGACCTCGCTGACACTGTCCGGCCGCGCGCGCACCGCATTGTCACCGGCCTGTCGCGGCAGGCTGTCGATCACCTCGAACATCAAGGGCAAGGCGGTCACCGCACCGTATTGGCCGGGCAAGGGCGTGCCGTCCGGGCGTCCAACCCAGACCCCGACGGTATAGGTGCGGGTGCTGCCTATCGCCCAGGCATCGCGGTAGCCGTAGCTGGTGCCGGTCTTCCAGGCAACGCGCGGGCGGTTGCCGGTATCGAAGGTGCCTACGCCGTAACCGGGACGCGGATTGGATTCGAGTATGTCGCGCACGATCCATGCTGCGCCCGGCGAGACCAAGCGGCGTTCGATGCGCGGGTCCTCGGGCGTATACCGCACGCGGCCGGCGATGCCGTCGCGGTTCACGGCCGAAAACGCGCCGACCAGGTCCTCCAGGCGCGCGCCGGTACCGCCCAGGATCAAGGCCAGGCTGGGCTGGGTGCCCCGTGGAAAGCGCAGATTGATGCCGGCATTGCCCAGCCGCGCGGCAAAGCGCGCCGGCCCTACCCGGTCCAGCAGATCCACCGACGGCACGTTCAAGGACAAACGCAATGCCGTGGCCGCGCCTACCGGCCCGTTGAACGCCGCATCAAAGTTCCCCGGCCGATAACCACCGAAGCTCTGCGGCGCGTCGACGATCAGGCTTTCCGAATGGATCAAGCCATCGTCCAGGGCCATGCCATATAGGAAGGGCTTGAGCGTGGAACCGGGCGAACGCCAGGCCTGCACCATGTCCACATGCCCCAGCCGCGCCTTGTCGCCGAAGCTGACCGAGCCAACATAGGCGCGCGCCTCCAGGGTGCGGTTGTCCATCACCAGCAAGGCCGCCGAGGTGCGCTCGGGCAACTGCGAGAAATACGCGGCCACGCGCTCTTCCAGCGTGCGTTGCAGGCCGCTGTCGATGGTCGTTTCGATCTGGGCCATGCGTGGCTGGGCACTGCGCAGGCGCTGCGCCAGCAAGGCGGCATGCAGGGGCTGTTGCAGCGAACGCGCGACCACCAACTCAACCCGCGCATCGGCGACCTCCTCGGCCGACCACACGCCAAGCTCGGCCATGCGCGCCAGCACCTTGTCGCGGGCGCGCTGCGCGGCCTCGGGGTGCCGATCCGGGCGCAGTCGGCTGGGGGACTGCGGCAATACCGCCAGCAAGGCCGCCTCGGCCTGTGACAGGTGGGTGGCCGACTTGCCCAGGTACGCCCAACTGGCCGCTTCCACGCCTTCGATGGTGCCGCCGTAGGGCGCGCGTTCCAGGTAAAGATCGAGGATCTGCGCCTTGCTCAGGTGCACTTCCAGTTGCAGTGCCCGCAGCAACTGCTTGAGCTTGCCCCAGGGCGTGCGCGTATGCGGATCGAGGATGCGCGCGACCTGCATGGTCAGGGTGGAACCACCGGACACGATGCGCCGTTCCAGCAGCATCTGCTTGCCGGCCCGGAGCAGCGCCCACGGGTTGATGCCGGGGTGGCGCCAGAACCAGCGGTCCTCGTAGGTCAGCAGCGCCTGCAGGTAGAGCGGCGAAATGGTCTTTGCATCGGCCGGATAGCGCCACACCCCTTCGGCGTCGGCGAAGGCACGCAACGGCGTGCCGTCAGCAGCCACCACCAGGGTGCTGGTGTCGCGTGATTTCGGCAGTGGCAAGGGGAATGCCAGATCCAGCACCACCAGCAAGGTCAGCACTGCGGCAAGCGCCCAGCGCAGGTTGCGGAGCGTGAACACGGCGCGCAGGCGGGAGCCAAGAGGTTTCAGCCTGGGGAAGCGCGCTTTCACTGGGGACGATTCTTCAAACGTGAGCTGGGGGGCTGGGGCGGATTGGCTTGGCCGTGGGAGAGCTTACCCCTCCCCAACCCTCCCCTTGCCTTCGGCAAAGGGAGGGAGCAGGGCACCGCGATTGTTGACTGTGGCGCTGGGGCGGATTGGCTTGGCCGTGGGAGAGCTTACCCCTCCCCAACCCTCCCCT
>NZ_DAMBKV010000008.1:111234-117919 GCF_032066555.1 Stenotrophomonas sp. | reverse complement strand
TGCCTTCGGCAAAGGGAGGGAGCAGGGCACCGCGATTGTTGACTGTGGCGCTGCGGCGGAATGGCTTGGTCGGGGAAGAGCTTACCCCTCCCCCGCCCTCCCCTTGCCGTTGGCAAAGGGAGGGAGCAGGAGCCGATTACGGCTGCACCACCGTGATCGTGCTGGGGTTGGCACGGCCTACGCCACGCAGGTCGGGACGGTACATGTCCTCGGCCAGCGGTGGCGGCACCATGTAGGTGCCCGGGGTGACCGCGCGCACCAGGTAGAACACGTGCGCGGTGCTGCCACGCGACAGCTTCAGCGCCGCCACGTAGCGGTCATCGCGGAACTCCTCGTGCTTGACGTCGGCGGCGCGCGAACGGTCGCTGATCTGCACCTCGCCCACCACCACGTCCGCCCATTGCTTGGCATCGCCCAGGTTGAAGTTCTCGATCTCCAGACCGGCTGGCAGCAGGTCGGTGATCAAGGCATCGGGCATGTTCGAATTGGAGGTGACGCTGAGCCGTACGATCAAGGCCTCGCCTTCCTTCAACGACCGCGGCGTCCACGGCTTGCCATCGGTACCGAACCACGCGCGTTCGATGCCGATCACGCTGTTGTCCGGCGCCGGCGGCTGGCGCGGGATGCCGGCAACGTCGAGGCTGGCGAACATCGGCGCCTCGCCCTGCGGCGAGAACCGCACGCCCTGGGCCAGCTGCGCCATGTCGAACACGCGACCGAAGGCCTTGCGGGCATCGATGGCCTCGACCTTGTCGCCGACCGCAAGCTCACCGGACACCAGCTTCTTCTGGTTGGCCATCAGAGCCTTGCCCAGACGCGCCAGCGCCACCTGTTCCTGCGTGCTCAGCCACATCAGGCCGTTGCCGCGACGCACATCCAGGGTGCGGCCCAGATCGATCACACGCGCGTCGTACTCTGGCTTGGACAGGCCGCGCTCGTGCAGCAGCGCGATCATCAAGGCCTCATCGCGCAGGCGGGTGCCATAGTCGCCAAAGTACTCCGGACGGTCAGCGCTGGACTTGGCAAAGCCCGCGGCAATCGCCGCTTGGCCGCGTTTGCTGTCGCCCTGGATCGCCAACGCCGCCCCCAGGTGCACCAGCGACAGGCCGGTGACCGCCTTGCTGCGTTCGTTGTCCCACAGCGTGCGCAGCGTGCCCAGCGGGGCGCGGTTGACCCGTGCCAGCACGTAGCCGGAATAGGCCTGGTTGGCGAACTTCAAACCGTCGCGGCGATCACTGCCGTAGAACTGGTTGCCGCCACTGAGCAGGTCTTCGCTGATGCGGTTCAAGGCCTTCTGCAGCACGTTCTCCGGCACCGCGAAACCGGCATCCTTGGCGTCGAGCAGGAACTCGGCGACATACGGCGTCAATGCCGGGTTGATGTAATCGTCATCGCCCCACATCGAGAAGTTGCCGTTGGCCACCTGCATCGAGGCCAGCCGCCCGAACGCGCCCTCCATGCGCTCGCGGCGGGTCTTGGCATCCAGGCCATCGGCACCCAGCATGGCCGAGGTGGCCTCATCCAGCATCAGCGCCGCATAGCCCTTGCTGGTGGTCTGCTCGGCACAGCCATAGGGGTAGTTCAACGCCCCCTGCAGCGCCGACGCGAATGGAATGGGCGGCAGCGCGCTGACCAGCATGCGGGCATTGACCGAACCGTCCATCAGGCCGTTGGCGAAACTGCTGTCCAGGTTGACCGGTGCCAGCGGGTCCAGGGTGCGGGTCTGCGAGCGCAGCACTGACGGCCAGGCCGCACGCACTGGCAGGTCATAGCGCCGGTCCACCTTGAAGCCATTGCCATCCACCCGCACCCGCACCTTGGCCACGCTATAGCCTTCCTGCGCACTCAGCGGGAAGCTCAGGGTGCTCTTGGCATCCACGCCAAGCTGCACCTTGCGGCTTGCCTCGGCAATGCCCAGCGGACCTTCACCGTCCACCCGCACGGCAAATTCGCCGGGCTTGCCGGTGAAGTTCTGCACGTCCAGGGTCACCGTGCTGCGGTCCCCCGGCGCCATCACCCGCGGCATGCTGGCTTCGGCCAGGATCGGCGCGCGCACCAGCGTTTCCACGTCACGGTTGCCGTATCGGTCGGCCGAGTAGACCAGCGCCGAGACGCGCAGGGTGCCGTTGAAATCCGGTACCTGCAGACGCACCCGCGCATTGCCCTTGGCATCCAGCGCCACCGGTCCGGAGAACAGGTCCACGGTCTGCACCCGCGCGGTCGGCCGCTTGGCCTGCGGCAAGGCCGCCAAGGCCATGTCGCCACCGAACTTCAGCTTGCCGCTGTTGCCCTCGAAGCTTTCGATCACCCGGCCGTAGATGTCATAGGCATCCACGCCCAGACGGCGCTGTGCGAAGAAATGCGCCGGTGCATCCGGCACCGGAAAGCGGGTGATGTTGAGGATGCCCACGTCCACCGCCGACACCGTGACGTGCGCCGGCTTGCCGGCCAGTTCCG
The DNA here is from genome assembly GCF_032066555.1 of Stenotrophomonas sp. Taxonomy (GTDB): domain Bacteria; phylum Pseudomonadota; class Gammaproteobacteria; order Xanthomonadales; family Xanthomonadaceae; genus Stenotrophomonas. The sequence continues at coordinate 115,462 of NZ_DAMBKV010000008.1, read as the reverse complement.
GCGCGCTGACGGTCACCGTCATCGGCTGCTCCGGACGCATCTGCTTGGGCGCGATCAAACCGACCGCAACGCGGCGGTCGCGGCGGTCCATCGGCACATGCGCCACGCCCACGGCACGCGCCGGGGTGATCTTGCTGGGCGCGGTGCCGCCGCGGAACACCAGTGCGGTGATGTAGACATCGTGGCGTTCCCAGTCCTTGGTGACCGGGATTTCAAAGGTGCTGCCCGGCTTGGCGTCGATGTCCTGCACGTACAGCATGTGGTCGCTTTCCACCATCAGCAGGCCACGGCCGGCATGTGGCGGGGTCAGCGTGACCTTGACGGTATCGCCGGCACGGTAGCCCGCCTTGTCCAGCGACAGCTTGACCTTGTCCGGGCGCGCATCCAGGCCACGGTTGTCGTCGTTCCAGCTCCAGCCGGCGCGGAACGGATAGCGCATGGTCAGGCCGGTGGCCGGGTCGAACACGTCCACGCGGTACTCGCCCCACTCCACCGGGAAATCGAAACGGGCCGCGGTGGTCCCGGCATCGATGGTGCGGGTTTCCTTGTTCTCGAAACGGCGGGTGAAGTCGTAATCCCAGCGGTTGTCGGTATAGGTCCAGTGGTAGTCGCGCAGTTCGCGCACCAGGGTGACCTTCAGCCCCTTGGCCGGCTGCGGCTTGCCCTCGGCGTCCACCCGCATCAGCTCGAAGCGCGCGTTGGCATTGGCATCGGCACCATCGGCGTCGTTGAACAGGGGACGCACGGCCACCAGTACCGGCGCCGGCCACATCACCCGCTTCAGGGTGCGGGTAACGGTGCGGCCACCGGTTTCATAGACACTGCCGGACAACAGCGCGGCCACGGTGGTGGCCTTGCCTGCCTCGGCTGGCAAGGCGACGTCCTGGCGCAGCTTGCCGTCCTTGGGCAGGGTGGTATCGATCACGTCATTGGCTTCGCGCGGCAACTGCACGGTCGGGTCGCCGAAGAACCAGCCCGGCATGGCCTCCACCGGATGCTGCTCCACCGCCACCGCCAAGCGTGCGGTGAAGCGGTTGCCGTCGGCCGGCGCGCCATACAGATAGGCCGCGTCGGCCTGCAGCTGCAGGGCCTCGCCCGGCTTGAGCGTTTTCTGCGCGCTGTCCAGGTCCAGCTTCATGCGCTCAGGCAGGAATTCCTCGATGCGCAGGGTCATGCCCTGCACCGCTTCCTTGCTGCCCGGGTCGGTACGGAACTCCACCGTCCAGCGGCCGGTAGGCGCCTCCACCGGGATGGTCTGCTCGAACGCGAAATAGCCCTGCTCGCCCGGCTGCAGGCGGGTCTCGCGGAAGGTCTTTCCATCGGGCTGCTTGAGCCGCAGGAACACCGGTTGGCCGCCGGTGGCCGGCCCGGCCAGGGTCTTGCCGTCGTTGTCGCGCAGCAGCGCGGAGATGCGCACCGTTTCACCCGGGCGGTAGAGGTCACGTCCGGACCAGGCGAAGACATCGAAGTTCGCATTCTGGCGGCCGGCCACGGCGAACTCGCTCAGGTCCAGCGCCGGCTGGTTGAACGGCAGCATGGTGGTGTCGCTGCCACTGCTGGCCACCAGCACATGCGCCGCATCCAGCGTGTAGTTCAGCAGGGCATTGCCATTGGCATCGGTCTGGCCCTTGAGGATGGCCTCGCCCTTGCCGTCGATGACCTTCAGCTCGACCTTCCTGGCCGGCGCGCCATCGGCCAGCGAAGCGGTATGCACGAACAGCTTGTCCTTGTAGGCACGGGTGTGCAGGCCGATGTCACTGACGGTGAAGAAGGCGGTATCAAACTCGTTGTCGAAGCTGCCGGTGCGCTTCATCACCGCGAAGTACAGGCCCGGCTGCTGCAGTTCCTTGACGTCCTGGATCGGCAGGTAGGTCAGCACGCGCTCGTTCTGCTTGCCGCCCAGCACGAAGCGGTTGACGTAGACCGGCTCGGCCAGCTGGTTCAGCGGGGTGTTGTCGCCGTATTCGCTGTCCAGCTCCCAGCTGCCGCGGCGGCCGCCGCGCTGGTACTGGCTGAAGAAGGTAGGCAGGTCCTTCTCGCGCACGCGCAGGAACTCTACGTCCACCTCCGGCACGTTCACCGACACCACCGGCAGGCCGCGGCTGTCCTTGGCCGGCAGCACACTGCCCTGCGAGGCAAACCCCACCGCCGGGTCCAGCTCGCCGGTGAACACCTTCTGCTTGACCTCGCTGCCCAGGCGGTTGCCGTCGGCAGCCAGCAGGTCGGCGGAGATGATCAGGGTGTATTCCTTGGCCGCCTCCACATAGGGATAGCGCAGGGTCTTGCCGTCGTCGGACAGCGACCAGCTGCTGTCCTCGTTGCCTACCTTCTCCTCGAAGCGCAGCAGCTTGTCGAAATCCTGGGTGCCGACCAGCGGCCGCGAGAACTCCACCGCCAGCGCCAGGCCATCGCCGCTCTTCTGGTCCGGGTAGGCGCGCAGCATGGCGAAGCCCTTGACCTCCTCCTGGGTGGTCTTGATCGCCTCCCCGCTGGCCCCGGGCAACTGCCCGCTTTCGTTACGCTTGCATCCTGCAACCAGGGCCAGCGCCATCAAGGCGACTGCAGCCCAGCGAATACGCGTCAACATCCTGTTACCCATGGCGTCCTCCCGCAGATCGCCCGAGTATAACCAGCCCGCATGTAAAGGCCTGTGTAGCGGTGCGCTTTCTGCAGGCGATTTGTCTGGAATTCCTGTTCCCGCACAACGCCCGCTCCACGCGGGCCATCAACAGCAAAAGGGCCGCTGATTTCAGCGGCCCTGACGCTTCTTCAGGCGCTCATCCTGGCTTGGACAGCGCAAGGCCTCAGAACGCATCACCGGGCACGCGTACCCAACCTTCCATCAGGATGCGCGCACTGCGACTCATCACCGCCTTGGTGACGGTCCATTGGCCATCCACCCATTCGACCGCGGCGCCGACACGCAACGTGCCGGACGGATGGCCGAAGCGCACCGCATCGCGCTGACCACCACCGGCGGCGAGGTTGACCAGGGTGCCCGGCACTGCCGCTGCCGTGGCGATGGCGACAGAGGCCGTGCCCATCATCGCGTGGTGCAGCTTGCCCATCGACATGGCACGCGCATTGAGGTCGATGTCGGCGGCATGGATCTGCTTGTTGCCGCTGGACAGGTAGTCCTGCGGCGGCGCGACGAAGGCGACCTTGGGCGTGTGCTGGCGCTTGAGCGCCTCTTCAGGGGTCTTGATCAGGCCCATGCGCAGCGCGCCGGCAACACGGATTGCCTCGAGCTTTGCCAGCGCCGCCTTGTCATCGTTGATGGCGGGTTGCAGCTCGGCACCGGTGTAGCCGATGTCCTGCGCATTGACGAACACCGTGGGGATGCCAGCGGTGATCATCGTCGCCTGCAGCTTGCCCACGCCGGGCACATCGAGTTCATCGACCAGGTTGCCTGTGGGGAACATCGCGCCACCGCCCTCGCCTTCACCCTCGTCGGCCGGGTCGATGAACTCCAGCACGATCTCCGCGGCCGGGAAAGTAACACCGTCCAGTTCGAAGTCACCGGCTTCCTGCACCTGACCGTTGGTGATGGGCACGTGGGCGATGATGGTCTTGTTGATGTTGGCCTGCCAGATGCGCACCGCGCAGATGCCGTTCTCGGGCACGCGTGCCGGATCGACGTAGCCAGCATGCAGCGCGAACGCGCCCGCGCCGGTGGACAGGTTGCCGCAGTTGCCGGACCAGTCGACGAAGTCGGTGTCGATCGACACCTGGCCGTACAGGTAGTCCACGTCGTGATCGGGCTTGCTGCTGGGCGCGATGATCACGCACTTGCTGGTACTGGAGGTAGCGCCGCCCATGCCGTCGGTGTGCTTGGCATAGGGATCGGGCGAACCGATCACCCGCTGCAGCAGGCGATCACGGGCCACGCCGGGCTGCTGCGCGCGGGCCGGCAGGTCTTCCAGGCGGAAGAACACGCCTTTGGAGGTGCCGCCGCGCATATAGGTGGCCGGAATTTTGATCTGGGGGATGTGGGACATGGGGTGGGTTCCCTTGGGTTGTTGTTGTGTGGGGGGAGAGCTTTCCCCCTCTCCCCAACCCCTCTCCCGCGAGGGGAGAGGGGCTTTGGTCTGCGCGAGCGCCGGCAATGCTGGAACTCGTGTCATTTGCTTTCGCTCCCCTCTCCCGCAAGGAGAGAGAGGCTTTGGTCCGCGTGAGCGCCGGCAATGCTGGAACTCGTGTCATTTGCTTTCGCTCCCCTCTCCCGCAA
>NZ_DAMBKV010000008.1:75045-111134 GCF_032066555.1 Stenotrophomonas sp. | reverse complement strand
GGAGAGCGGGGCTTTGGTCCGCGCGAGCGCCGGCAATGCTGGAACTCGCGTCATTTGCTTTTGCCCCCCTCTCCCTTTACGGGAGAGGGGTTGGGGGAGAGGGCGCTCACAGTTGCAAGAATCACTTCCAGCACCGCATCGCCATTCCCAAGAATCTCGTTGTTCCAGAACCGCAGAACCGTGAAGCCTTGACTCTCCAGCCAGGCATCGCGCCTCGCATCCTGCCTGCTCTGGTTGTGTTGCCCACCATCAGCTTCAACTATCAGTCGCACGCCAAAGTGCACGAAGTCCACTACATACGGCCCCAGCGGCTGCTGTCGGCGGAACTTCTCACCCAGCAGACGATGTGCCCGAAGGTGGCGCCATAACCGATGCTCAGCTTCGGTCATGTTTTTACGTAGCGACTTTGCAAATTTGAGCTGCTGCATGATTGCGGGCCTCCTTTGCCCCCTCTCCCCAACCCCTCACCCGTAAAGGGAGAGGGGACTCAGGCCTCATGCAGTCTCATCAATCTCGCGAAACAGTTGGATCACCACTCTCCTCTCCCTTTACGGGAGAGGGGCCGGGGGAGAGGGTAGCTTTAGCCCTCAGGCAACCGAGCCCTCCAGGAAGTCCTGCGCAAACCGCTGCAGCACGCCGCCGGCCTCGTAGATCGCCACTTCCTCGTCCGAATCCAGGCGGCAGGTCATCGGCACCTTCAGCACCTCGCCGTTGCGACGGGTAATGACCAGGGTCAGGTCCGTGCCCGGGGTGCGCAGGCCGATCACGTCGTAGCTCTCGGTGCCATCGATGCCCAGGGTGTTGCGGTTGGTGCCCGGCTTGAACTCCAGCGGCAGCACGCCCATGCCGATCAGGTTGGTACGATGGATGCGCTCGAAGCCCTCGGCGGCAATCGCTTCCACGCCCGCCAGGCGCACGCCCTTGGCCGCCCAGTCACGCGAGCTGCCCTGGCCGTAATCGGCACCGGCGATGATGATCAGCGGCTGCTTGCGCTCCATGTAGGTCTCGATTGCTTCCCACATGCGCATGACCTTGCCTTCCGGTTCCACCCGCGCCAGCGAGCCCTGCTTCACGCTGCCGTCTTCGTTGCGCACCATCTCGTTGAACAGTTTGGGATTGGCGAAGGTGGCGCGCTGTGCGGTGAGGTGGTCGCCGCGGTGGGTGGCGTAGGAATTGAAGTCTTCCTCCGGCAGGCCCATCTTGGCCAGGTATTCGCCGGCCGCGCTGGACAGCAGGATGGCATTGGACGGGGACAGGTGGTCGGTGGTGATGTTGTCCGGCAGCACCGCCAGCGGGCGCATGCCACGCAGCGTGCGCTCACCGGCCAATGCACCCTCCCAGTACGGCGGGCGGCGGATGTAGGTGCTCTGCGGGCGCCAGTCGTACAGCGGGCTGACCTTCTCGCCATGCTCCACGCGCACGTTGAACATCGGGTTGTAGACCTTGCGGAACTGCTCCGGTTTCACTGCCGCCTTCACCACCGCATCGATCTCGGCGTCGCTCGGCCAGATGTCCTTCAGGCGCACCTCGTTGCCATCGGCATCCACGCCCAGCACGTCCTTCTCGATGTCGAAGCGCACGGTACCGGCGATGGCATAGGCGATCACCAGCGGCGGCGAGGCCAGGAAGGCCTGCTTGGCATACGGGTGGATGCGGCCGTCGAAGTTGCGGTTACCCGACAGCACGGCCGTCGAATACAGGTCGCGGTCGATGATTTCCTGCTGGATCTTCGGGTCCAGCGCGCCGCTCATGCCGTTGCAGGTGGTGCAGGCGAAGGCGACGATGCCGAAGCCCAGCTTCTCCAGATCCGGCAGCAAGCCGGCTTCTTCCAGGTACAGCTGCACGGCCTTGGAGCCCGGCGCCAGCGACGACTTCACCCACGGCTTGCGGGTCAGGCCACGCGCATTGGCGTTGCGCGCCAGCAGTGCCGCGGCAATCACGTTGCGCGGGTTGGAGGTATTGGTGCAGCTGGTGATGGCGGCGATGATCACCGCGCCGTCGGGCATCAGGCCTTCGGCTTCCTCGCCCCGGCCGCTTTGCAGCTTGGCTTCGTCGGCGATGCCGCGCTCGGCCAGATCCGACACCGGCAGGCGCTTGTGCGGGTTGCTGGGGCCGGCCATGTTGCGCACGACGCTGGACAGGTCGAACTCAAGCACGCGCTCGTACTGCGCGGTTTCCAGCGCGTCGGCCCACAGCCCGGTGGTCCTGGCGTAGTTCTCGACCAGCGCCACCTGGGCCTCGTCGCGGCCGGTCAGGCGCAGATAGTCGATGGTCTGCTGGTCGATGTAGAACATCGCCGCGGTCGCACCGTATTCCGGGCACATATTGGAGATGGTGGCGCGGTCACCGATGGTCAGCGCAGCCGCGCCTTCACCGAAGAACTCCAGCCAGGCCCCGACCACACGCTCCTTGCGCAGGAACTCGGTCAGTGCCAGCACCACGTCGGTGGCGGTGATGTTCGGCTGCGGCTTGCCGGTCAGCTTGACGCCGATGATGTCGGGCAGGCGCATCCATGAGGCGCGGCCCAGCATCACGTTCTCGGCTTCCAGGCCGCCAACACCAATGGCGATGACGCCCAAGGCATCCACGTGCGGGGCGTGGCTGTCGGTGCCGACGCAGGTATCCGGGAAGGCCACCCCGCCCTGCTGGTAGATCACCGGCGACATCTTCTCCAGATTGATCTGGTGCATGATGCCGTTGCCCGGCGGGATCACATCGACGTTCTCGAAGGCCAGCTTGGTCCAGTCGATGAAGTGGAAGCGGTCTTCGTTACGGCGGTCTTCGATGGCGCGGTTCTTGGCGAACGCGTCCGGATCGTAGCCGCCACATTCCACCGCCAGCGAGTGATCGACGATCAGCTGCACCGGTACCACCGGATTCACCTTGGCCGGGTCACCGCCCTTGTCGGCGATGGCATCACGCAGGCCGGCCAGGTCGACCAGCGCGGTCTGGCCGAGGATGTCGTGGCAGACCACGCGTGCCGGGAACCACGGGAAATCGAGGTCACGCTTGCGCTCGATCAGCTGCTTGAGCGAATCGGTGAGCGTGGCCGGGTTGCAGCGGCGCACCAGGTTTTCGGCCAGCACGCGCGCGGTATAGGGCAGCGTGGCATAGGCGCCGGGCTGGATGGCATCGACTGCGGCGCGGGCGTCAAAGTAATCCAGCGTGCTGCCGGCAAGGTGTTTGCGGTAATCGGTATTCATGGCTGGCCTGTGAGGGTCTGGGCTTGCTGGTGTGCCTTGGGTTGTACGCGGATGCCTGCGATTGCAGCAATCCCACAGCAACACCTGGAATCTGGTGGTTCCCTTCTCCCGCCTGCGGGGGAAGGTGCCCAAAGGGCGGATGGGGGGAGCTCTTGCTCTCGCTTGAGCTCCAGCTTTGCTTCGTTTTTTTTCTACGGGCTTGAAGCGGGCTGTACGTGCTAGAAGCTTCCCCTCACCCCAACCCCTCTCCCGCAAGCGGGAGAGGGGCTTTTAGGCATCACGCATCATCTACGCTTCGGACTCAGCCGCGCTTGTCCAGCGGCACGAAGGTCTGGTCTTCCGGACCGGTGTAATTCGCGCTCGGGCGGATGATCTTGCCGTCGATGCGCTGCTCGATGATGTGCGCACTCCAACCCGCAGTGCGCGCAATGACGAACAGGGGCGTGAACATCGCGGTCGGCACGCCCATCATGTGGTAGCTGACAGCGCTGAACCAATCCAGGTTCGGGAACATCTTCTTGATGTCCCACATCACCGACTCCAGGCGCTCAGCGATGTCGTACATCTTCATGTTTTCCTGCTCGGCCGACAGCTCGCGCGAGACCTCCTTGATCACCTTGTTGCGCGGATCGGACACGGTATAGACCGGGTGACCGAAACCAATTACCACTTCCTTGCGCTCGACGCGGGCCTTGATGTCGGCCTCGGCTTCGTCCGGCGTTTCATAACGCTTCTGCACTTCGAAGGCGACTTCATTGGCGCCACCGTGCTTGGGACCGCGCAGCGCACCGATACCACCGGTGATGGCGCTGTACATGTCGCTGCCGGTGCCGGCGATGACGCGGCAGGCGAAGGTCGAGGCGTTGAATTCGTGTTCCGCGTACAGGATCAGGCTGGTGTGCATGGCCTTGACCCAGGACTCCCGCGGCTGCTCGCCGTGCAGCAGGTGCAGGAAGTGGCCGCCGATCGAATCATCGTCGGTCTCCACGTCGATGACCTTGCCGTTGTGGCTCCAGTGGTACCAGTACAGCAGCATCGAGCCCAGCGAGGCCATCAGCTTGTCGGCGATGTCACGCGCGCCCGGGTGATTGTGGTCGTCCTTCTCCGGCGACACGCAGCCCAGCACGGAAACACCGGTGCGCATCACATCCATCGGGTGCGCCGACGGCGGCAGCTCTTCCAACGCAGCCTTCACCGCTGCCGGGATGCCACGCAGCGCTTTCAGCTTGGCCTTGTAGGCGCGCAGCTCGGCCTTGTTCGGCAGCTTGCCGTGCACCAGCAGGTGGGCGATTTCCTCGAACTCGCTGGTGTTGGCCAGGTCCAGGATGTCGTAGCCACGGTAATGCAGGTCGTTGCCGCTGCGGCCAACGGTACACAGGGCGGTATTGCCGGCAGCGGTACCGGACAGGGCGACGGACTTCTTCGGCTTGAACGCGGGTGCGGCAGTTTGCTCTGACATGGTGTTTACCTCCGGGAAAACGGGTTCACGATTTCAATCAGGATTACGATCGGTGCCGCGCGTGGTCTGCTCCAGCAGCCGTTGCAGCATCTCGATCTGGCGGTTCTGTTGTTCAACCAGCAAAGCCCAATCCTGCGAACGCAGCAGGTCGAGCTTTTCGTGGATCTGCAGTACTTCAAGTTCGGACTTGATGTTGACCTGGTAATCGTTCTCGGCATGCATCCGGTCCACGGCCGCCTGCCGGTTCTGGCTCATCATGATGATCGGCGCCTGCACCGCCGCCAGGCAGGACAGCACCAGGTTCAGCAGGATGTAGGGATAGGGATCGAAGGCCTTGGCCAGCATGAAACTGTTGGCCACCATCCAGACCAGCAGCAGGAAGAAGAAGCACAGGATGAAACTCCAGCTTCCTCCTACCTGTGCCACCCGGTCGGCCACCCGCTCACCGAAGCTGCGCGCAGCGTGGAATTCCTGCCCCACGTTGCGCGCGACCTTGCGCCGCGAAATGAAGCGCTCCACCACCAACCGCTCCTCCGGCGGCAACTGCTCCAGTTCCTTCTGCAGGAACTGCCGCGCCGTTTCTCGGCGATCGACACGTGCGGTTCGGGACGAAGTGCTTGCCATGGCGGTTCAGGTGGCCGGGAAAGGCCCCATCATGCACCCTTGCCAGCGAATACCTTATCCAGCTGCGCCTCGAAAGCGTGGTAACCAATGCGGTCATACAGCTCCTCGCGGGTCTGCATGGTGTCCACCACATTACGCTGGTGGCCGTCACGGCGGATGGCCTGGTACACGTTCTCGGCGGCCTTGTTGGCGGCACGGAACGCGGACAGCGGGAACAGCTGCATCGCCACGCCGGCCGCGGCCAGTTCATCGCGGCTGAACAGCGGAGTCGCGCCGAATTCGGTGATGTTGGCCAGCAGCGGCACCTTCACCGCGTCGGCGAAGCGCTTATAGGTTTCCAGGTCGTAGGCCGCCTCGGCAAAGATGCCGTCGGCACCGGCTTCCACGCAGGCAAGCGCGCGCTCGATGGCCGCGTCCACGCCTTCCATCTGGATGGCATCGGTGCGGGCGATCAGGAAGAAGTCCGGATCGGTCTTGGCATCGGCGGCGGCCTTCACGCGGTCAACCATTTCACCCTGCGAGACGATTTCCTTGCCCGGGCGGTGACCGCAGCGCTTGGCGCCAACCTGGTCCTCGATATGGCAGGCAGCGGCGCCAGCCTTGATCAGCGATTTCACCGTGCGCGCGATGTTGAACGCGCTGGGGCCGAAGCCGGTATCGATATCCACCATCAGCGGCAGGTCGCAGACATCGCTGATGCGGCGCACGTCGATCAACACATCTTCCATCGTGTTGATGCCCAGGTCCGGCAGGCCCAGCGAGCCGGCAGCAACACCGCCGCCGGACAGGTAGATGGCGCGGTAACCGGCGCGCTTGGCCAGCAGGGCGTGGTTGGCATTTATCGCACCCACCACCTGCAGCGGGGATTCGGCGGCCAGTGCGGCGCGGAAGGCAGCGCCGGCGGAAGAAAGACTCATGGGTTGGCTCCTGGCTTGTGGCTGGGCGGTGGCGAGCATGCCATTCCGCTGTGACGGTTAATCTGGCACCATCAGATGCATTGATCAATCTTGATTCAATAAATCAACCTATTGAATACGCCATGTCCGACGCCCTCGACCCCGAACTGATCCCCGCCAACGAAGCCTGCGCCCTGCTCGGCATCAGCGCCGCCACGTTGTATGCCTATGTCAGCCGCGGTCAGCTGAGCTCGCGGCCCGGGCCCTCCGCCCGCAGCCGGGTGTACCTGCGGGCGGAGGTGGAACGGCTGGCGCAGCGCAAACGGGCCGGCCGTGGTGCCGAGCGCGGCGCGGCGCAGAGCCTGGATCGCGGCCTGCCGGTGCTGGAAACCCGCATCTCGCTGATCCGCCCGGATGCGCCTTATTACCGTGGCCGTTCGGCCGTAGCCGCGGCGCAGGCCGGCGCCACGCTGGAGGACATCGCCCGCCTGCTGTGGGAGTGCGAAGAGCAGAATCCCTTCACCAGCACCGCCCTGCCCGCCTGGCCCGAGCGCATTGCCGGCCTGGCACTGGACGCCAGCCTGCCGCCGGTGGAACGCACCATGGCCTGCATCCCGCTGCTGGCCCTGGAGCAACGCCAGTCACTCAATGCTGCTGCGCCGGTCCGGCGCGAAGTCGCCGCCTTGTTGCTGCGGCAGAACGCCGCCCTGCTGGTCGGCACCGCGGCGGACACACGGCCCGTGCACCGGCTGCTTGCCGATGCCTGGGTGCCGGGCGATGCGGCATTCGCCGAACTGGTGCGTGCGGCGCTGGTGCTGTGTGCCGATCACGAACTGAATGTGTCCGCGTTTGCCGCGCGCGTGGTTGCCTCCACCGGCGCGCACCTGCATGCCACGGTGAGCGCGGGCCTGGCGGCGCTGTCCGGGCCACGCCATGGCGGCGCCACCGCGCGCGCGCATGCCCTGCTGGTGGATGCCGAAGCCAGTGGCGCGCCAGCGACCTTCATTGCCGAGCGCTGGCGCCGCGGTGATGAGCTGCCGGGCTTCAATCATCTGCTGTATCCCGAGGGTGATCCGCGCGGTGCGGAGGTATTGCGGCAGCTACGCGAACGCTGTGGCGATTCGCCACGCATGCGCCATGTGGAAGCGGTGCTGGCGGCCACCGAGGAAGTCAGCGGGCAGCGGCCGAACATCGACGGCATGCTGGGTGCCATCTGCTATGTCTACGAATTGCCGGGCGCACATGCGCTGGTGATGTTCGCCACTGCCCGGCTTACCGGCTGGCTGGCGCATGCGTTGGAACAACAGGCGTTGGGCACCTTGATACGGCCACGTGCGCGCTATACCGGCTTGGCACCGAGGGGGTGAGCTTGTACTCCCTCCCTTTTGCGCAGCAAAGGGGAGGGTTGGGGAGGGGTAAGCTGTTGCGGCCTTGCCCGCATCACCAGCTTCGCGGCTTACGCCGCTCCCACATCCGAACGGCGATGCGTTTCTGCTCCCTCCCTTTTGCGCAGCAAAGGGGAGGGTTGGGGAGGGGTAAGCTGTTGCGGCCTTGCCCGCATCACCAGCTTCGCGGCTTACGCCGCTCCCACATCCGAACGGCGATGCGTTTCTGCTCCCTCCCTTTTGCGCAGCAAAGGGGAGGGTTCGGGGAGGGGTGAGCTTTTGCGGTCCTTCCCGCATCACCAGCTTCGCGGCTTACGCCGCTCCCACATCCGAACGGCGATGCACTTCTGCTCCCTCCCTTTTGCGCAGCAAAGCGGAGAGTTGGGGAGGGGTAAGCTTTTGCGGCCTTTCCCGCATTGCCAGCTTCGCGGCTTACGCCGCTCCCACATCCGAACGGCGATGCACGTCTGCTCCCTCCCTTTTGCGCAGCAAAGGGGAGGGTTGGGGAGGGGTAAGCTTTTGCGGCCCTTCCCGCATCGCCAGCGTCGCGGCTTACGCCGCTCCTACAAGGCCCCTGCCCGCTTCGACCATTGATTGATGATCTGCGCGATGGCCTGCACGCCATCGGTCAGCGCCGCCGGGCCAGGCTGCAGGATCAGTGGCGACTTGATCTCATGCAGTTCGCCATCCCGCACCGCATTGATCGCCTCCCAGCCCGGACGTGCGGCCACCCGCTCCGGGCGGAACTTCTTGCCGCACCAGGAACCGATGATGATGTCCGGGTTGCGCGCAATTACCGGGTCGCCATCGGCAAGGATGCGCGCCTTGGCCAGAGGCTCGCGCGACAACTCCGGGAATACATCGATGCCGCCGGCAATCTCCACCAGCTCCGCACCCCACTGGATGCCGGTGATGATGGGCTCATCCCATTCCTCGACATAGACCCGCGGGCGCTGCGGCAGCCTTGCCGCCTGCGCGGCTATTGCATCCAATCCGCGCTGCAATTCGTCGGCATAGGCGTTGGCACGGGCCGCCACACCCACCAGCCCGCCCAGGCGGCGGATGTAATCGAGGATGCCGGCCACGCTGCGGTGGTTGGCAATCCACACCTCCACACCGTTACGGATCAGCTCGGCGGCGATATCGGCCTGGATGTCGGAAAAGCCAATCGCCAGGTCCGGCTTGAGCTTGAGGATCTCGCCGACCTTGGCGCTGGTGAAGGCGCTGACCTTGGGCTTGTCGCGGCGCGCCTGCGGCGGCCGCACGGTGAAACCGCTGATGCCGACGATACGGTCCTGCTCGCCCAGGGCATACAGCGTCTCGGTAGGTTCTTCGGTAAGGCAGACAATGCGACGCGGGCCGATCATGCGACGGCAAACTCCGTTGTATCGACGAAAACCGCCGGGGTATTCCATGGATGATGCGCGGCGATGGCGTACAGCAAGCGCTGCAGGCGCTGTGCATCACGTGCTATGCAGAACTCCAGCCGCACCGTGGGCTGATGCACCCGTTCACCGCCCTGCCCCTGCACGCTGCGGGTGCCGGGCAGTACCCGGTACTGCTCATCGGCAGCGCTCTCCCACATACCCTCGGCGTAACCGCCTGCGGCAAGATCATCAACGGCAAGAATGCCCTGCTTCAACCGCGCCAGATCCGCCGGCGGCACGAATACGGTAATGCGGTAGACCGGCTGCAGCTTCATGCCGCCGGGCCGTCCAACGGCATGCGGTAATAGATCACCCGCTCGGTCTCGGCGAAGCCGCTGCCCAGATGTGCGGCTTGCGCCAGCGCATTGTCCAGGGCCGTGTCCGATGCCAGCTCACTGCATCCCTGCGCAACTGCCCAGCGGGCAACTTCGGCTACCAGCGCACGCCCGATGCCCTTGCCACGCAACGCCTCGACCACGTACCAGCCTTCCAGAAATCCCACCGGTGAGCTGGCCGTGCCATTGACATGGTCATGGCGCAGATTGGCCTCGGCCAGACCCACCGGCCGGCCTTGGTCGAAGGCAAGCAGCACGGTGCCACCTTCTTGCAGCAACTGTTGCAGCTCGGCCAGCTCGGTGCCGCAGTCCGGCCACAGCGCGCGTCGCAGCTGCGCCCATGCCGGCCAGTCACTGGCCAGCGCGCGACGGATCACGGGGCCGGCTGTATTCATGGATACAGCATCCGCTTGCCCCACTCGCCTGCGGCGTCGGCTTCGTAGCACCAGCGTTCGTGCAGGCGGAAATCGGCGCCGTACCAGAACTCGATGCGCCGCGGCACGATACGCACCCCACCCCAACCCTCCGGGCGTGGTACCTCACGGCCTTCAAAGCGCTGTTCGAAACCGGCCAGACGCTGCTCGAACTCCTCGCGCGAAGCCAGCGGCTGCGATTGCACCGACGCCCAGGCACCAATCTGGCTCATGCGCGGGCGGCTGGCGAAGTAAGCATCGGATTCGGCCGCGGTTACCAGCTGCGCATCACCTTCAATGCGTACCTGGATGCCGGCCTCGCGGAGGCTGCGCCACAGGAACAGCAGTGCCGCCGCGTGGTTGTCATGCAGCTCGCGGCCCTTGCGGCTATCCAGATGCGTGTAGAACACGAAGCCACGCTCGTCGAAAGCCTTGAGCAGCACGGTGCGTGCCGATGGCCGGCCATCGATGTCCACGGTCGCGACGGTCATCGCGGTGGCATCGATCTCTCTGCCAGCCTTGGCCTCTTCAAACAATGCGGCGAAAGTCGAAAGCGCTTCTGCGTAAAGATTGGTCATGGTCCTGCTTCGTAGGGCACGTGTTTGGGCTATTGTGGCGGCATGTCCCCCGTTCCGCACAGTTTTTCCCAACGCCGCTTCGCGCCGGCACTGGTTGCACAGGCGCTGGATGATGCATTGGCCAGTGCCGACGCTACGCCGGTACTGGCGATCAGCGGCGTACAGGGCAGCGGCAAGTCAACGCTGGCCGCACAGATCGTGGATCTGGCACGCACGCGCGGCCTGTGCGCCGCCGCCGTGTCCATCGACGACACCTACCTGACCCGTGCGCAACGGCAACGGCTGGCCGATCGCGTGCACCCCTTGCTTGCCACACGCGGGCCACCGGGAACACATGACCTGGCACTGGCGCTGGCCACGTTGGATGCGGCCAAGGCAGGCCAAGGCTTCCTGTTGCCGCGTTTCGACAAGCTCGCCGACGAACGCGTGCCGGAAGCGCAGTGGAAAAGAATCGAACAACCCCTCGACCTGCTGGTATTCGAAGGCTGGTTCCTGGGCACCCCGGCTGAAACCGATGCTGCCCTGCAGATGCCATTGAACGCATTGGAGCGCGACGCCGATGCCGACGGCACCTGGCGACGCTGGTGCAACCAGGCGCTGGCCGAACACTACCCGGCCTTGTGGCGGCGCTTTGACCGGCTGTGGATGCTGCAACCACCCAGCTTCGCGGTGGTGCCGCACTGGCGCTGGCAGCAGGAACAAGCCCTGCAGCAGGCCTCACCCGGCCGCAGCAGCATGACCCGTGCGCAGCTGGAGCGTTTCGTGCAGTTCTACGAACGCATCAGCCGGCAGGCACTGCGTACCCTGCCGGGCATCGCCGACCGGGTCATCGCGCTGGACGCCCAGCGGCAACCACTGGCCGACACCGCGGATTGACGCATTGCGGCTGGCAAGGCCGGATCACCGCGCAGGAACAGCTCGACGGCGATAGCGCCGCCGAACCGTTGCCGGCGCTCGCGCAACAACGCGCGGCGCGATCACTGCACCAGGAAGGTGATCCGCAGGTTGACCCGCCATTCGATGATGTTGCCATCGCCGTCGGTGACAACCTTGGTCTCGTTGACCCACGCGCCCTGGATGCCCTTGACCGTCTCGGCCACCTTCTTGATGCCGCTACGTACCGCATCCTCGACGCTGGTTTTGGAGGCCGCGCTGACTTCAATGATTTTCGCCACTGACATGTCCAACTCCTTGGTTGCACCACGAACCATTCGTGGAACTTCCGAGCTTGGCTGCTACCGTGTTAAGGCACTGACACGAGGTGCTAGCATCTTCCGGTAATGAATCCCGCCCCCAATCTCATCCTGGTCGGCCCCATGGGCGCCGGCAAAACCAGCATCGGCCGCCGCCTCGCCGAGCGCTTTGGGTTGGTATTCGTGGATGCCGACCAGGCCATCGTCGACGACGTGGGCTCCAGCATCCCGGCCATATTCGAGAACGTCGGCGAAGCCGGCTTCCGTGCCCATGAAAAGCGGGTACTGACCCGCCTGTTGGCCGGCAGCGGCCAATTGATTTCCACCGGCGGCGGTTGCGTGCTGGATCCAGACAATCGCCGGCACATCCGCCAGCACGGCTTCGTGGTCTACCTGCGGGTCAGCGTGGCCTCGCAACTGGCGCGGCTGCACCGCGACAAGACCCGCCCCCTGCTGCAGCGCGAGGACCGCGAACAGGTGCTGCACACCATGGCTGGCATCCGCGATCCGCTTTACCGCGAAGTAGCCGACCTGATCATCGATACCGACCTCTATACCCCCGCCGATGCCACCGCGCACACCGTAACCCGGCTTGTCGCGCAATGGCAGATCCTGGAACCCACCCGCATGACCGCCCCCACCCGCACCGTCGCCGTCGGCGGCGACCACCCCTACCAGATCCATATCGGTCCGGACCTGCTGTCCCAGGCGCAGACACTGGCCGGCGCCATCCGTGGCCGCCATGTACTGCTGGTCAGCGACGACACCGTCGCACCGCTATACCTGGCCCAGGTGCAGACCGCGCTGCTGGCAGCCCGCCCCGACCTGAAGATCGGCCAGTACATCATCCCCGCCGGGGAAGCCTCCAAGACGCTGGAAAACTTCAGCGGCGCAATCAATGCACTGGCGACCCTGGGCGCCACCCGCGACGCCTGCGTGCTGGCCCTGGGTGGCGGCGTGGTCGGCGACCTGGCCGGCTTTGCCGCTGCCTGCTGGATGCGCGGGGTCGACTGCGTGCAGCTGCCGACCACCCTGCTGTCGATGGTCGATTCCTCGGTGGGCGGCAAGACCGCGGTGGACATCCCGCAGGGCAAGAACCTGGTCGGCGCCTTCCATCCGCCGCGCGCGGTGGTGGCCGATACCGCCGCCCTGCGCAGCCTGCCGCTGCGCGAGCTGCGCGCCGGACTGGCCGAAGTCATCAAGTACGGCGCCATCCGCGACCCGCTGTTCTTCCAGTGGCTGCAGGCCGAACGCGAGGCGCTGCTGGCCGGTGACGACAGCACGCTGGCCCAGGCCATCGCCCGCAGCTGTGAGCACAAGGCCGAGATCGTCGCCCGCGATCCGCTGGAAAAAGGCGAGCGTGCCCTGCTCAACCTCGGCCACACCTTCGGCCATGCCATCGAAACCGCACAGGGCTATGGCGCGCCGGGCAACGACAACCTCAACCATGGCGAGGCGGTGGCGGTCGGCATGGTGCTGGCAGCGCAGTTGTCGGCCGCGCTGGGCATGGCCGATGCGGCCGATACCGAGGTCCTGCGTGAACTGCTGCAGGCCTACGGCCTGCCAACCCGCATCCCCGCCGGCCTGGATGCCGAGGCCTTGCTGGGACATATGAGGCTGGACAAGAAGAACATCGCCGGCCGCCTGCGGCTGGTGCTCTGGCGCGGTATCGGCAAGGCCGAGGTGGTGCCGGATGTGGATGAAGCGGCGGTGTTGGCGGTGCTGCGGCAGGGCTGAGCGGCAAGTCGACCACCGCGCTCTGAAGCCCCTCTCCCTGCGGGGTGAAAGGGGCAGCTTGCGAACCACTGGTTCGCTGCCCATTGAACGCCCTTGCGCTGGCGCAAGGGTCGGGGGCGCGTAGCGGGGGTTGGGGTGAGGGTCCGGGCGAAGCCTGATGGCGTCAAAAGAGCATGGGGCTTCGCCCGCACCCTCATCCGCCCTTCGGGCACCTTCTCCCGCCGGGAGAAGGAGGACGCGGCCCCCAAAACCAGCCCAAAACCCGCACAACGGCTACAATCGCCGCCATGCGCGTCCTACTGCAACAGCCGCCCAGCGGCAATGAAGCCCCCCGCTACGTTCAACTGTCCCTGGTGCCGGATCTGCTCGGCGGCTGGGAGTTGCTGCGTGAGAGCGGCCAGACCGGTGGCCGCATCCAGCTGCGCCGCGAGCTGTTCCTGCAGCACGACGAGGCCGTGCATGCCTTCGAGAAGGCCCGCGACGGCCAGATCAAGAAAGGCTTCCAGGTGATGTTCACCGCCGGCCAGCCCGCGCCCTGATTTCCGCATTCCTCGCAGGTGCGCCGCAGCGCGCCTGCGGTTCTTACCCAGGAGTTCCATGTGACCAGCCCACTTCGCAATGACCGCTTCCTGCGCGCCCTACGCCGCGAGCCCGTGGACTACACCCCCGTCTGGCTGATGCGCCAGGCCGGCCGCTACCTGCCGGAGTACCGCGCCACCCGTGCCCGCGCCGGCAGCTTCCTGGGCATGGCCAAGAATCCGGAAGTTGCCTGCGAAGTGACCCTGCAGCCGCTGGAGCGCTTTGACCTGGATGCCGCCATCCTGTTCTCGGACATCCTCACCGTGCCCGATGCGATGGGCCTGGGCCTGTATTTCGTCGACGGCGAAGGCCCCAAGTTCAAGCACCCGGTGCGTGATGCCGCCGCGGTCGCCAAGCTGGCGGTGCCGGACATGGAGACCGAGCTGCGCTACGTGATGGACGCAGTACGCCTGATCCGCCGCGAGCTGGACGGCAAGGTGCCGCTGATCGGTTTCTCCGGCAGCCCATGGACCTTGGCCTGCTACATGATCGAAGGCGGCGGCAGCAAGGATTTCGCCCGCATCAAGGCAATGGCGCTGAACGAGCCCAAGGCCCTGCACCAGCTGCTGGAGGTGGTGACCGATGCGGTCATCGCCTACCTGTCGGCACAGCGCGCGGCCGGTGCGCAGGCCCTGCAGGTGTTCGACACCTGGGGCGGCGTGCTCGGCCCGGCGATGTACCGCGAATTCTCACTGCGTTACCTCAACCGCATCGCCAGCGAGCTCAAGCGCGGCGACAGCGCCGAGCGCACCCCGCTGATCCTGTTCGGCAAGGGCACCGGCCAGTACGTGGCCGAGCTGGCCGCCAGCGGCGCCGAAGGCGTCGGCGTGGACTGGACCATCTCGCTGGAAGACGCTGCACGCGCAGCCGGCGGCAAGGTCGCGCTGCAGGGCAACCTGGACCCGACCACGCTGTACGGCTCGCCCGATGCGATCAGCCGCGAAGTCGGCAAGGTGCTGGAAAGCTATGCCGCCGGCAATGGCGGCTCGCGCGAAGGCCATGTATTCAACCTTGGCCACGGCATGTCGCCGGACATGAACCCCGAGCACGTCGCCGTGCTGGTGGATGCGGTGCATCGCCTCAGCCGCCGCTGAGGTCCGAAGGCCCGGAAGCTTGACTTCAATCTTCCGGGCCCGGACGCTGGGCGCCCCTCATCAGGCCCACGTCCCATGTCCAAACCTTGCAAGTCTCTGCTGTTGGCATTGGCAATCGCTGCGCCACTCGCAGCAAGTGCTGCACCGCCGCCACTGCAGTTGGGCGAGGATGACTTCCCGACGCTGGCCGCGTTTCCTGAAGTCGCACAGCTGACCATCTTCAGCACCGGGCCGATGGACTTCCCGACCAGCTGCAAACAGATCCGCATTGCGCGAGCGGAAGAAATCGCACCTCGCTGGCGGCCGTACATCACCCGCCTTTCGCTCGACCGCTGCAGCACCGAATCCGTCGGCACCGATGCCATGCAGGACACCTCGTACGATGCCAGCGCCAGGATCAAGCCCGGATTGGTGACACTGTACGGCTTGCCGGTCATAGAGACCCGCGAAACGCTGGCCGAAATGTACGGCAACCGCACACTGGTACTTGCGGTTCCGCTGCAGAAGGCAGTAGAGAAAATAGGCCCGATCAGCGAGCGCAACTGCGCACCGCGGGCGCGCAACAACCCTGGCATCCCAACCAACTGCAAGATGGAGCGCATTGACGAGGACAGCTGGAGCATCACCATCGGCGAACTCAACTCCACCATCATGCTGAGCCGGAACCCTGACGATTCCGGATCAACCCTGTACACCATTGGCGGCGGCGATTGATCTACGCGGCATCTGCACACGCATCGGAGGACAATGAAGGCCTGCCTGTGCGCGAGCCGTCCTGATGTCCCCCGCTCCCCCGCTCCCCCTGCCCGCCAGCTCTGCCCAGAAACCCCTGCTATGGCTGGTGTCGCTGGCCATTTTCATGCAGATGCTGGACTCGACCATCGTCAACACGGCCTTGCCGGCGATGGCACGCAGCCTGGGCGAAAGCCCGTTGCAGATGCAGTCGGTGGTGTTCAGTTACGCGTTGGCGGTGGCTACCTTCATTCCGGCATCCGGCTGGATCGCCGATCGCTTCGGCACGCGCCGCACCTTCCTCGGCGCAATCGTGCTGTTCACCCTGGGCTCACTGGCCTGTGCACTGTCACCGACGCTGCAGTGGCTGGTGGCGGCGCGCGTGCTGCAGGGCATAGGCGGCGCGATGCTGCTGCCGGTAGGCCGCCTGGCGGTGATGCGCTCGGTGCCACGCGAACAATTCCTCTCGGCGATGAGCTTCATCGCCATCCCCGCGCTGATCGGCCCCCTGCTGGGCCCGACCCTCGGCGGCTGGCTGGTGGAGGTCGCGTCCTGGCATTGGATCTTCCTGATCAACCTGCCAATCGGCGTGATCGGCTTCGTCGCCGCGCTGAAAATCATGCCCGACCATTATGGTCAGCGGAAACAGCGCTTCGATCTGGCCGGATACCTGATGCTTGCGTTCGGCATGATCGCCCTGTCGCTGGCATTGGACGGCGTCTCGGCGGTCAACTCGGCGCACGCCGTGGTGCTGTTGCTGGCGGTGGTTGGCATCGCCGCACTGGCGGGCTATTGGCTGCATGCCGCCAGCGCGACCAATGCGCTGTTTCCGCTCAGCCTGTTCAAGGTGATCAGCTTCCGCATCGGCATCCTCGGCAACCTGTTCTCGCGCATCGGCAGCGGGGCGATGCCCTTGTTGATTCCGTTGCTGCTGCAGGTGGGCATGGGCCTGAGCCCGATGACCGCCGGCATGATGATGATTCCGGTGGCGTTGTCCGGCATGGCCGCCAAGCGCGCTGCGGTGACGCTGGTGGAACGTTTTGGCTACCGCCGCATCCTGATGATCAACACCGTCTGCGTGGGCCTGGCGATGGCCAGTTTCGCCCTGATCACCGCCGGGCAGCCCTTGTGGTTGCGGCTTACCCAGCTGGCGATCTTCGGCGCGGTGAATTCAATGCAGTTCACCGTAATGAACACCGTTACCCTGCGCGACCTGGACACGCATCAGGCCAGCAGCGGCAACAGCCTGTTGTCGATGGTGATGATGCTGGCCACCGGCTTTGGCGCCGCGACCGCGGGCAGCCTGCTGGCGGCCTTTGGCGAACATTTGAGCGGCCACGGCGCAACCGCGGCGCTGCATGCCACCTTCCTGTGCGTGGGTGCCATCACCCTCAGTTCGACCCTGGTGTTCTGGCAGTTGCCCGACAACCGCCCGCATCCGCGCGCGGTTGAAGAGGTCGCCGAATAGTCGCCCGCCTCAATCCTGTGCGGCCTGCGCCTGTTGCCGACGCTGCGCGTCAAGTACCCCGGCAATGGCCTCCAGCAGCATCTGCGCGGTCACCGGCTTGCGCAGGAAGTCGGCGAAGCCTGCTTCGCGCGCCAGTGGTTCGGCCTCGCCATCGGAACGCGCGGTCACGGCGATCAATGGCATTTCGTAACCCATCGTCTTCAACTGCCGGGCCAGCCCAAAACCGTCGATGCCGGGCAGGTCCAGATCCAGCAACGCCACATCGAACTCCTGGCTGGACAACTCGGCCAGCGCCGCCAGACCATGTGCCGCATGCACCGCACCATGTCCGTGCACTTCCAGCAAACCACGGATAACCGCGGCAATGGTCGGGTCATCCTCCACCAGCAGCACGCGCTGCGGCGGCAGGTTCATCCAGGTGTTGTTGCCAGCGTCATCATCCATCGAGGTCGGCGGCACTTCCCAGGCCAGCGGCAGGTCGACTATGAAACGCGTGCCTTCGCCCAGGCTGCTCTCCACATCGATGCTGCCGCCCATTGCCATGCTCAACTCATTGCAGATAGCCAGGCCCAGGCCGCTGCCGCCGTAGCGTGCGGCGGTACGCGCGCCGTCCGCCTGCTCGAAACGGCGGAACAGGCGCTGCTGTTGCTCGGCACTGATCCCCGGGCCGGTGTCGCTGACCTCGAAACGCACACCCTTGCCCCCTTCCTGCAGGCGAACGCGCAGGCTCACCGAACCACGGCTGGTGAACTTGATCGCATTGCCGAGCAGATTGAGCAGGATCTGCCTGAGTCGCATCACATCGCCGGTCAATCGCGTCCGCGGCGATGCGTCATTGTCGAAATCAAAGGCCAGCCCGCGTCGTTGTGCCAGCGGCTCCATCAGCCCACGCACGTCTTCAAGCAGCTGCCGCAGCTCCAGCGGTTGATTCTGCAGTTCCAACCGACCGGCCTCGATGCGGGCCAGGTCCAATGCATCGTTGACCAGCCGCAACAGGTGTTCGCCGGCGCGGCGGATCGACTGCGTATAGCCGCGCTGGCGCTCATCCAGTGGCGTGGCCAACAACAGCTCGCTCATGCCCAACACACCGGTCATCGGCGTCCGCACCTCATGCCCAAGCGTTGCCAGGAAGCGCGTCTTGGCCAGCGAGGCCTGTTCGGCCAGCTCCTGCTTGTGGCGTGCCAACTGCCATTCATTGCGCCTGCGCAGACGCCGCTGGTACAGCCAGGCGCCCCCCAAGGTCAGTGCCACGCCAAGCACGAGGAACGTCATCACACCGGCCGGACTGCGCACCCAGGGCGGCTGCACCCGGAACGCCAACGTCTGCACCGGTGACCAGACGTTGTCCGACGTTGCCGCTTGGATTTCGAGCTGATAGCGTCCCGGCGGCAGCCGTGAAAACACCCGATCGCCACTGGCCCCGACATCCACCCAGTCCGGGTCGTAGCCGGCGAGACGGAAGCGATAGGTATTGGTGGCCGAGTCGGCGAAGGAGAGCAATCGCGCCGCAATGCGCAGATCACGGTCGCCATCGAGGATCTGCAGCGGCGACTCGAGCGTGATGTCGCGCTCCTTGTCACCACGGCGCACGCTGACCCGTTCGATGATCAACGGCGGCCGACGGGTCGACGGCTTGACCTGATCGGGATCGAACAACACCACGCCATCGGGCGTGCCACCGGCAAGCTGGCCGCTGCGCGCCTGTACCAGCGAACGGCGACGGAACTCCTGCCCTGGCAGGCCATCATGCACGCCATACAGGCGCACCGAACGATTGGCCGGATCAATGCGGATCAGGCCGCGCGCACTGATCGCCCACGCCACGCCTTCGGCATCGACCAGCAGGCCGGTCGCCGCCAGCATCGGGAAGCCCTGCTCGGCGCCCACCCGATCCAGCAGCGTCATCCGCTGCCCATCCCACAGATAGCGGTCCATGCGCCCCAGGCCAGCGATCCAGACCACGCCGGTATCGGTGACATTGAAGGTGGACACCCGTCCCGCTGGTCCGCCCGGCACCGGCGTGAAGCGCCCGCTCTGTGACTGCCAGGCGTGCAGGCCGGTGCCGGCCGCCAACCACAGGTGATCGCCCGGGCCACACTGCATGTCTTCCACCAGCACTTCCGGCACGCCGGCCTGCCCCGGCTGCAGCTGCAGCAGCACACGCCCATCGGCATCCCGCTGCTGCATGCCCCCGTCTTCGGAGTAGATCCAGATCCGTCCGCCATCACAGCTGCGCACGATATCGGCATCGCCGACCATCGCCGCATCCTTGCCGTCACCGCTGTGCCAGCGCTGCACGGCACCGTCGCGCGGGTCATAGCGCACCAGCGCATCGAGGCTGCCAATCCAGACCTTGCCACGCGCGTCCTCCACCACCGATTGCGGCCAGTTGGTGCCATCAACCGCCTGCAGGTGATGCTGGACATCGCCGGTGCCCGGATCCAGTCGATCCAGGGCACCGCGCGTACCGACCACCCAGATGCCACCGGAGGCGGATGGCGCCAGCGCCAGCGCATAGGGATTGCGCAGCGAGGCGGGATCATCCAGATGCCGCGACAGCACCGAGAACTGTCGCCAGCTCGGCGGCAGATGCCATAGGCCAGCATTGGTGCTGGCGAACCACAGGCCGCCTTCGCGATCCTCGTAGGCACTGGACCAGTTGGGCTTTACGATTCCGCGTTCCTGCGAGCTGTACAGCGGCACATTGCGCACCACGCTGCTACGGATGCGGCCCAGCCCCGAGCGGGTATCCAGCCAATAGCTGCCGTCGGCGGAATACTGCAGCATGTTGAATACGTCGCCTGGTGCAGCACCTGCCCAACTGGCTGCTTCAAAACGACCGTCGGCATGACGCAGCACAACGCCCTCGTTGGTGGCCACCCACAGCCGGCCCTGCTTGTCCACCTTCAAGCCGTTGATGCGCGGCGATGGCAACAACGCACTGCTGACCCGGTCGAAGCCTGCGCCGTTCCAACGCGCCAGGCCGCCCTTGGTGCCGACCCAAAGACTGCCATCGGGCGTGACCGTCATGTAGGTCACCGACGCCGCCGGCAGGCTGTGTTCGTCCCCTGCGATCGGCATGAAGCGTCGGATGTTGCCTTCCGGATCCAGTCGGTGCAGGCCACCGGTGGCGGTACCGAACCAGACATTGCCATCGGCCGTGGAGGCGATGGCCCAGATCGTATTGCTGCCAATCTGCGGATAGGTCTGCTGGTCGAAAAAGGTGAACTTGAGGCGGTCCGGCGACAACATCACCAGTCCGGCGTTCTGCGTGCCAATCCACAGACGATTGGACTTGTCCGTGTGCAGGCTCCACACCACGTTGTCGCGCAAGCCGTTCTCGGCACGCCAGATGCGGTAGTTGCGGCCGTCGTAACGGGCCAGGCCGTCACGGCTGGCCAGCCACAGGTAACCGGTAAGGTCCTCGGCGAAGGCGTTGATGTTGCTCGATGGCAGGCCATCGGCCACGGTCAGCTGCCGCGGCTGCGGCGTTGCAGGCACTTCGGCAGCCGCGGATGCCGTGATCAGCAGCAACCCGCCCAGCAACATCCCTGCAAACCATTTCATCAAACCCTGCCTCCTGCCGCGCCGCCCAGCGCGTTTGTGATGGCACCTATTGTGCCTGTCCCGTCGCTGCCAGGGCTTCGGCAATCGCATCGACCAGCATCTGCCCGGTCACCGGCTTGCGCAGGAAGCCCACCATCCCGGCCGCACGCGCCAACTGTTCGGCCTGCGCGTCGGCACGTGCGGTCACCGCGATCAACGGGAAACGATGCCCGGAGCCGCGCAACTGGCCAGCCAACGCTATGCCATCCAGGGCTGGCAGATCCAGGTCCAGCAGGCCGACATCGAATGTCTGCCCGCCCACCTCGGCCAGCGCCGCCAAACCATGTGCCGCGTGTATCACCTGATGGCCGCGTGCGGTCAGCAGGCCGGTGATTACCTGCGCCACGGTCGGATCATCTTCAACCAGCAAGACCTGCAGCGGCTGCAGCGCAGTGCCGGACTCGGCCACCGCCGCAGCGGCGCTGCCAGCCGCCGAATACTCCCAGCGCAAAGGCACTTCGAGGACGAAGCGCGCGCCTTCCCCCAGGCGGCTTTCGACCCGCATGCGCCCCCCCATCGCCATGGCCAGTTCCTGGCAGATCGCCAGCCCCAATCCACTGCCGCCGTAACGCGATGCGGTGCGGTTGCCATCGGCCTGTTCGAAACGCTGGAACAGGCGGCTTTGCTGTTCGGCACTGATGCCCGGCCCGGTATCCCGCACGCTCAGGCAGATGCCGCTCTGCCCGGGCAGCAGCTCTGCCGCCACCGACACCTTGCCGCGTTCGGTGAACTTGATCGCATTGCCCAGCAGGTTCATCAGGATCTGCCGCAGGCGCATCGCATCGCCCACTACCATGACCGGCGTTGGAAACGCTGCCGCGGGTTCAAACACCAGTCCACGGCGCTCGGCCATCGGTGCCATCAGCGCGCTTACTTCCTGCAGCAGGCGGCCGAGCTCGAAGGGACGATTATCAAGCTCCAGCTTGCCTGCCTCGATGCGCGCCAGGTCCAGGGCATCATTGACCAGCCCGAGCAGGTGCGTGCCGGCCTGTTGGATGGCGTTGGCGAAACGCTGTTGGCGCGCATCCAGCTCGGTGCCCAGCAACAGCTCAGTCATGCCCAGCACGCCAGTCAGCGGCGTGCGCACCTCATGGCCCAAGGTTGCCAGGAAGCGGGTTTTCGCCTCCGAGGCCTGTTCGGCCAGTTCCTGCTTGTGCAGCGCCAACTGCCATTCATTGCGCCGCCGCTCGCGGCGCCGGTAGCCGAACACCGCCGCCGCCGCCAACAATCCGAGCAGCAGTGCCCAGGCCGCCAGCGCCCAGCTGCTGCGCCACCAAGGCGGTGCGACGTCGATCTGCAGTGTCTGCGCGGGAGTCCACGGACCATCGGCCGCCGCACCCTGCACCTGCATGCGGTAGGTGCCGGCGGGCAGCCGCGATACCAGCCGTTCGCCGTCACTGCCCAGATCCACCCAGTTCTGGTCATAGCCTTCGATCTGGACCCGGAAACGGTGCCGCGCCGGATCCACATAGGACAGCAGGCGTCCGGTCACCCGCAGATCGCGGTCGCGTGGGCCGAGATGGATCAAGGGGCCTTTCAGCCGCTGCTCGCGCGCGGCATCGTCGCGACGCACACCTATCGACTCGATCACCAACTGCGAGCCTACCGGCGCGGCAACCTTGGCGTCGGGGTTGAAACTGAGCAGCCCCGTGGCGGATACCGCCAATGCCCGGCCGCAGCCTGCGTGCGCGGGCGGCCTGGCGGTGAACTCGGTGTCAGTCAGGCCATCGCCTTCTTCCAACACCCGCACCCGCGCTGCGCCCGGCTGCCACCATAACAACCCGCGCGTGGTCGTCGCCCACAACTGACCACTGCAGCCCGCCACCAGGCCGCCGATCGCTGCCGCCGGCACCCCGTCATCGGTGCCCAGCCGTTGCTGCAGGGAGAAGCCACTGGCGTCATGGCGATAGCGCTCCAGCGCACCATCGCGCGCCAGCCACGCGCTGCCATCAGCAAGGAACACCAGGTCGTAGACCATGCCTTCCGACACCCCGGCAACACTGACGAAGCGCTTGCCATCAAAGCGCTGCACGCCGGCGCCACCGACCAGCCACAGGCTGCCATCAGTGCCCAGTCGCAGTTGTTCAACCAGCTTCTCCGGCAAGCCGGAGGCGGTGCCCTGCGGATAGGCCGCCAGCAACCGGCCATCGGCCGCACGGTGCTGCAGGCCATAGTTGATGATGGACAACCACATGCTGCCGTCGGCGGCCAGTCGCATCAGGTCAGCGCGCTGGGTCGGATCGTCGCCCACCCCCAGGTCGATACGGCGGACCTGCCCGTCCGATGGCCGGTATAGCGTGATGCCACCTGCACGCCCCAGCCAGATCACACCGTCACTGCCACGCTGCACCGACCAGATACTGCCCGGCCCCAACTGCGCCTCGCCGGCCAACTGCGACAACTTGCCGGCCGCATCCAACTGGTACAGGCCGTGCCCGCCCACCACCAGGAATCCATTGCCATCAGCCGCCGAGTTGATCAGGTACAGGCTCTCCAGCGACTTGCCGTCGAGCTGATAGTGGCTGGAAAAACGTGACCAGTCCGGGCGCAGGTAGGCCATGCCCTGGGTCAGCAATGCCGTCCAGATGCCGCCCTCATGATCCTGCAGCAGATCCAGTACACCACTGCTGCCGGTCAGGAAGCCGCTGCCACCGTCGCCTTCCAACAACTGCAGGCGTTGCGCGTCCCCGCGATACAGTCCATTGGAGCTGCCCATCCAGTAGCGCCCATCGCGATCGTGCAGCACCACCGCCGCACGCGTCTGTGCGGCCTGCGGCCAGGGCGCCGGTGATACCGCGCCATCATCCATGACCCGGTACAGGCCTTCATCGGTGCCCACCCAGATGCCGCCATCGCGGTCACCGCTCAGCCGGATCACATCCTTGCCCTGCAGCAGCGGCGAGCGCACGCTGGCGAAGCCGGCCCCCGGCCGCCAGCGCACCAGCCCGGACGTGGTTCCGATCCAGATACTGCCGTCCTTGCCCGGCAACAAGGCGTAAATCGTGTCATCGGGCAGGCTGCGCGGGTCGTCGGGCCGGTGCTGGTAGCGGCTGATCCGGCCATCGGCATGCAACAGGCAGATGCCGCTGCCGCTGGTGCCTACCCAAAGGTCGGTGCCCTGGGTGGCCAGTGCCCATACCTGGTGTTTACAGATCGCCTCCAGTTCGGCGAAACGGGTAAAACGCTGCCGGTTGGCGTCCAGCATTGCCAGCCCCGCGCCATTGGCACCCACCCAGACCCGGTCGCGGGAATCGATAAGCATCGTTTCCAGGGTGTTGCCCGGCAGCGAACCGGACACCTGCGGATCATGCCGCCAGACCCGCAAATGGGTACCGTCATAGCGCGCCAGACCATCGTCGGTGGCCGCCCACACATAACCATGGCGGTCCTGGGCCAGCGCAAGCACGGTGCGTGACGGCAGACCCTCGGCCACCCCCAGACGCCGCATGCGGGGGGTTTCAGCCAGATCCAGGGCGGCCGCCAGGCACGGCCACAACAACAGCAACGCCAATACGCCCAGCCGCGCACCTCGAAGAATCCATTTCATCAACGCCCGACACTCCCCATCGCGGACCGGCATGTATCACCACCCAACCGCCGCGACTTTAGCGCCGCCCCCGGCCCCGGGCAAAGTAACCCGAACCGGCTACGTAACAAACCGTTGCGCAATATGCGCACAAACCCTCACCTGCATCCGCCTAGAATCCCCTATCCCGACCCGGAGCCGGACCTTGTTGCCACGCCTGCTATTGCTGACCTGCGCACTGCTGTCCTTTGCCGCAAGTGCCGCCAATGAACGCTACCGGTTCGATCCGGTGCATACCCGGGTGTTGTTCTCCATCGAGCACGCCGGCTTCTCGCATGCGCTGGGAACGGTGTCCGGCAGCGAAGGCGTGCTCGACTTCGACCCGCAGGACTGGGCCACCGCACGACTGGAGGTGATGGTTCCGGTCACCCGCCTGGACCTGGGCGATGACAAATGGAACCAGGCAACCCTGGCGCGCAACCTGCTCGATGGCGCGCGCTTCCCGCAGGCACGCTTTGTGTCCAGCCGGATCGAGCCGATCGATGCCAACCATGCCCGTGTCGTCGGCCAGCTGACCCTGCGCGGAGTGAGCCGCGAGGTGGCGCTTGACGTCACCCTCAACGCCCTCAAACGGCACCCGCTGCCACCGTTCCGGCGTACTGCTGGATTCTCGGCAAGTACGACGCTCAGCCGCGCCGACTTTGGCATCGACGCGTGGCCTTCGCTGATCGGCGACAAGGTCGAGCTGCGCATCGAGGCCGAAGCGGTGCGCGATGCTGGCGCTGAAGCGCCGCCGGCGGCAGCCGACCCTGTCCCCACGCCAGACAACAGCCTCGAAGACGCCGCCGACGCGGCCCTGAAATCAGCAGCAGAAACGGAAAACCACCCATGAGCCTGAAAAACACCGCACAACGCTGGGGCAGCCTCAGCAAAAGCCTGCACTGGCTGATCGCCCTGCTGATCCTGGCCCTGGGCATCGTCGGCCTGACCATGGGCGAGTTCCCGAAGACGCCCAAGTACTTCTGGATCTACACGATGCACAAGTCCATCGGCATCACCGTGCTGGTGCTGGTGGTGGTGCGCCTGCTGTGGCGCCTGTATGCAGGCGCCCCCGAGCCGGTGCCGGGTACGCCGAGCTGGCAGGAACGCATTGCCTCG
The DNA here is from genome assembly GCF_032066555.1 of Stenotrophomonas sp. GTDB lineage: Bacteria > Pseudomonadota > Gammaproteobacteria > Xanthomonadales > Xanthomonadaceae > Stenotrophomonas. The sequence continues at coordinate 85,721 of NZ_DAMBKV010000008.1, read as the reverse complement.
GCCACGCATTGGCTGCTGTACGTGCTGATGTTCGCCATTCCGCTGTCCGGCTGGCTGTACGACTCGGCCAGCGGCCTGCGTCCATTCAAGCTGTTCGGGCTGGTCGAAATGCCGAAGCTGGTGGCCCCCAGCGAGCAGGCCAGCCAGTTCTCCCATGCCATCCACGAGTGGGGCTTCTGGGCGCTGATCCTGTTGGTGCTGGCACATGCAGGGGCTGCGTTCTATCACCACATTCATCTACGCGATGCCACGCTGGCACGCATGCTGCCGCAAGGCTGGCTCAACCTTCCGCAAAAGGATTCCGCATGAACATCAAGCTCACTTCTCCCGCCGCAGTCGCCGCTGCCCTGGCCGGCATGCTGGCGGTTGCCCCGGCCATGGCCGCCGATTACCAGCAGGCACCGGGTGCCGGCTCCATCCTGGTGTTTGCCAGCAAATATGATGGTGAAGTGTTCACCGGCAGCTTCCCCGGCTTCCAGACCCAGGTCAGCTTCGATCCGGCCAATCCGGCAGCAGGCAAGCTGGACGTGACCATTCCGCTGGCCGGTGCCAGGAGCGGCAATACCGACCGTGATTCCACCCTGCAGGGCGCGGACTTCTTCAACGTCGCCAGATTCGCCCAGGCCCGTTACACCGCCAATGGCTTCCGCGCGCTGGGCAACAACCAGTTCGCCGCCGACGGTACGCTCGAACTGCGCGGCATCAGCAAGCCGGTGACGCTGACCTTCACCTGGGCGGAAGGTGCACAGCCGGTATTGACCGGCAAGGCAACGGTCAAGCGCCTGGACTTCGGCGTGGGCGGCGGCGACTGGGCCGACACCAAGACCATCCCCGACGAAACCGCGATCAGCACCATCGTCAAGCTCAACGCAAAGTAAGTCAGGGGGCCTCCGCCCTGTTGACCCGCAGTGTGGCTATCGGCCACGCTGCGGGCCCTGCCCAACCGGATGCCAGCCCTGCGCACGCCACGTTCCATCATCGCCGCACTACTGTTCGTAGCCAGCCACGCGTCCGCTTCCGAGCAGTTGGACATCAGCTACTACCCGATCAGCGGTGATACCCCGGCGCAGCTGCTGCAGGCCATGCAGGACAACGGCCCACAGGCCGATGACGGCAGCCGCTTCCATGGTTACACGCGCTGGAACGTGCGCTGGAACTACCAGACCAATTCACGCAGCAACGGCTGCGTGCTGCAACGTGTAGACACCCAGGTCAACGGCAGCATCACCCTGCCCGAATGGACCGGCGAGCATACGGCCGACGCCAAACTGCGCGAACGCTGGCGCAACTACAGCACGCTCCTGCGCGAACACGAGCAAGGCCACTACCGGTTTGCGCTGGATGCAGCGGCCGAAATACGCCGGCAACTGGCAGCGCTGCCACCCCAGCGCAACTGTGATGCCCTGGTCCAACAGGCCAATCAGCTGGGCGCGTCGCTGGTCGAGCTGCAGCGGCAACGCGAAATCGCCTACGACCGGGATAGCAACCATGGCCGCAACAACGGCCTGGAGCTCTAGCCCCGGTCAGGCCAACAGCCAGTGTTGCAGGCCCGGTACATCGAACGGCCAGTCCAGTTCCCTGCCCGCGGCATCCCGCAGCACCGGCACGCGCGCGCCATAGCAGGCCTCCAGTGCATCGTCCTCATCGATGAACACACTGTCGAAATCCGGTGCCCGCGCCTGCGCCAACACTGCCAACGCCAGGTCGCAGAGGTGGCAATCGTCACGCTGGTACAGAGTCAATCCCATCGTCCATCGGCTCCGGCAATGCTGCGCTGCAGCCATGGCCTGCAGCAAGGAACCCGTAGAATAGCCGCCATCTCAATGCAGTAAACAGAATCAGCATGTCCGTCAGTACGTTCGACCTGTTCAAGATCGGCATCGGCCCGAGTTCGTCACACACCGTGGGCCCGATGCGCGCGGCCGAACGCTTCGTCCACCGCTGGCTGCTGGATCCGGGCCAACTGGACAACACCGTGCGCATCCGCGCCGAAGTCTTCGGCTCACTGGCCCTCACCGGGCGTGGCCACGGCACCGACAAGGCAGTGCTGCTGGGTCTGGAAGGTCACCGGCCCAACGAGATCGACCCGGACATCATCCCGGCCACGCTGGAGCGCATCCGCAGCAGCAAGCGCATCAAGCTGATGGCCCAGCGCGAGATCGCCTTCGATGAAAAGCGCGATCTGGCCCTGAACAAACGCCAGAAGCTGCCGTATCACACCAACGGCATGCGCTTCACCGCCTACGATGCCGATGACCAGATCATCGCCACCCGCGATTACTACTCGGTCGGTGGTGGTTTCGTGGTCAACGAGGACGATGCCGCCGACGACCGCATCGTGCCCGACCAGACACCCATTCCCTATCCGTTCAAGAGCGGCGACGAACTGCTGGCGCAGGCCGCGCGCAGCGGCCTGAGCATCGCCCAGATGATGTTCGAGAACGAGAAGTGCTGGCGCAGCGAGGAAGAGATCCGCACCGGCCTGCGCGAGATATGGGACGCCATGCAATCCTGCGTCACCCGTGGCATCCGCTCCGAAGGCACCCTGCCCGGCGGCCTGCACGTCAGCCGCCGCGCGCCCACCCTGTACCGCGAGTTGTCCTCGCGGCCTGAAGCCGCCATGCGCGACCCGCTGACCACGCTGGACTGGGTCAACCTGTACGCACTGGCGGTCAACGAGGAAAACGCCGCCGGTGGCCGTGTGGTCACCGCGCCCACCAATGGCGCGGCCGGCATCATTCCCTCGGTGCTGCACTACTACGACCGCTTCTGCCCGGGCAGCAACGAGCAGGGCGTGTTCAACTTCCTGCTGACCGCTGCCGCCATCGGCATCCTGTACAAGGAAAACGCCTCGATCAGTGGCGCCGAAGTCGGCTGCCAGGGCGAAGTGGGCGTGGCCTGCTCGATGGCTGCCGGCGGTTTGATGGCCGCCCTGGGCGGCAACCCCGGGCAGATCGAGAACGCTGCCGAAATCGGCATGGAGCACAACCTCGGGCTGACCTGCGACCCGATCGGTGGGCTGGTGCAGATTCCCTGCATCGAGCGCAACGCGATGGGCGCGGTCAAGGCGATCAACGCCAGCCGCATGGCCATGCGTGGCGACGGCAAGCACAAGGTCTCGCTGGACAAGGTGATCAAGACCATGCGCGACACCGGCCGCGACATGCAGGACAAGTACAAGGAAACCAGCCGGGGCGGCCTTGCCGTCAACGTCATCGAGTGCTGAGCCGCACAAAGGCAGACGCTGGCCCCGCCGGGGCTGGCGCCTGCTGCTGTTCCTGATGCTGTGGCTGGCTGCCAGCTGGCTGTGGAGCAGTTACTGGACGGCGGTGCCCGGGCAAGGCGCCGTCGCCGCCGATGGCCGTTTCAATCTGCCCTTGGACATCCGCCCGCAGGAGCACTGGGCGCTGAATCTGGATCTCCATCGCGGCAGCTTGAGCGACGCGCAATTCGCGCAGCGCACCACGCTGTGGAAGCAGGGAACGCCGGACATCGGCGTGATCACCCTGCACTGGCGACTACTGGCAAACAACGGGCAGCAGGTCGCCGCCGGCAGCGACCTCTTCCACCGCATCGACAGCTGGTCGGCGGACACCGTCAGCTGCAGCCAGCCCCTGCCCCCCATCGCACCGGGGCGCTACCGATTGGTCGGTCAACTGGACGTCGTGCCCGCCAGCGTCGCCGGCATGGACATGGCGGTGGCGGTCAGGGCCGCCAATGGCAAGGCATGGAAGAGCTGGCAGATCGATCTGGCGTGGTGGATGGCACTGCTCAACCTGCTGTTCGTCCTGCCCGTGAGCATCCTCCTGCTGCTGATCCTGCTCGCCAACACGTTGTGGCGGCGACGTCGTCGTCCGCACTAGCCACAAGCAGGCGCCGACCTGCCCACAGCACGCGCGCCCCGTCAACGTATTGCCTGTCTTGCAATGCCGCCGACGCTTCCACCAGAATCGCCCATCACAACGCTGCTTCAGGGGGAGCGGATGCACGGCGAACAGAACTCAGGCGAACAGCCGGTGCGCCGCCCGCGCTCGGCCGCACGGACCTCGGCCCCCGGCAATGGCATGGCAACCGTGCTCAAACTGCTGCTCGCCGCAGTGGCCCTGCTGGCACTGGCCTATTACATCGGCAACCGCAAGTCGGCGCCCGCAGGCGTCGATACCGCCGTTGACGACGCGCAGGCAACCGCCACCACATCGCCTGCCGCTGGTGCCGAGGCACTGGTGATAGAAGGCGAAAAAACCACGACCATGGCCACGGTGGATGATGCGCACATGTCGGTGCAGGAAGGCGGCAGCGTGCTGCGTATCGAGGGCAGCGTAGGCCGGAATTTCGCCAACGACATGCAGGCGCTGCTGGCTGCCCACCCGAGCGTGCGCCGCATCGACATCACCAGCGGCGGTGGTTACGCCAACCCCGGCCTGGAAGCGGCGCGCCTGATCAACCGCAACAATCTCACCGTACGGGTTCGCTCGCATTGCGCCAGCATGTGCGTGGCCTTGTGGGCCGCCGCCGGCCAACGGCAGCTGGAAGCCGATGCGGTGATCGGCCTGCATCAATGGAACCCGCAATGCGATGCCCGGCCCTCGCCGGAGCGCGAGGAATGCCATTACCAGGTGCAGTTCGCCACCGAACACACCTCCAGCTACAACGCATGGCTGCGCGCGGCCGGCTTCAATCAGCGGCTGCTGAACCTGCAGTCACAAACCGCCTCCGAAGACATGGCGGTGTTGTTTGCCCCCCAGCTCTGGGAGAACGGCGTTGAGTTCACCGCCGTCGACAGCAACGGCGCACGCATGAGCCGTGAAGCCGTACTGCAACAGCTCGCCGACCGGGCCAAGCGCGGCTGAATACTCAGGCGCCGCGCCTGCCCAGCTTCAACACGCCTTCCAGGGCCAGCAGCGCCACCGCCAGCCAGATCGCCACATAGGTCGGCCACTGCCCGTGGCCGACGCTCTCACCGAGCAGCAATGCCGCCAGCATCAGTAATACCGGCTCCACATAGGTAAGCAGTCCAAACAGGCTGAACGAAAGCATTTTCGAGGCCAGCATGTAACACATCAGTGCCACCGCGCTGATCGCTCCCAGCAACGGGATCAATACGTACAAGGCCGGCTTCTGCGCCAATGCCACCAGCAACTGTTGCCCATCGCCGATCGCCGCCCACCACGCCACCGGCAGCAACAGCACCAGTTCCACCCAGAATCCCCCCAGGTGACCAATACGCAGGTGTCGGCGCAGCAGGAAGTACGCCGGGTAGCCCAGCGCCACCAACAGCATTTCCCACGACAACCCCTGATTGCGCAGCAGTGCCCAGCCGACACCGAGCGCGGCGCTGGCCACGGCCAGTTTCTGCAGGCCCGACAGGCGTTCACCGTAGACCACCCGCCCCAGCAGCACCATCACCAGCGGCAGCAGGAAGTAGCCCATCGATACCTGCAGCGCGCGCCCATGCAACGGTGCCCACAGGAACAGCCACAGCTGCACGCCGACCATGCCTGCACACAGCGGCAACGCCCACCACAGCCGGCGCTCCACCCGCACACGTCGCAGGGTGTCAGCGATCAGCGTCCTCTCGCCGGTCACATGCAACATCAGCGCTACCAGCGGCACCGCGAACAGCACCCGCCAGCCAAAAATATCCCCGCCCTGCAGCGGTGCCAGTTGCGGACTGGCGTAATACATCAGACCGAACAACAGGGACGCGGCCAGCGAAACCAGAACACCCTTGGACACAACACACCTTTCAGAGGAAGGAACCGGCAGCGCTCGGCCGGCCCGGAACGGCAACGCGGCTCCATGATGCCGGCGTCCGGGCATCATAATCCCTGAAAGTCCTGCTGCTGGCGACGAATACCTGGCGTCCTCGTCCATCCGCCATCTGCACGCGCGCAAGCCGAAGGTGCCGGCCTCAGCCTGCGATGCGTCCGCGCTGCAGCACCGCCATGGTGCTGCAGCCATGCTCAGCGATTGACGATGCTCAACACGTCGTCAAGCAAGGCCGCGGCGGTCACTTCGGCGCCCGCCCCCGGTCCCTGGATCAACAGCGGCTGGGTGTTGTAGCGGTCACTGTGGATCGCCACGCGATTGTCGGTGCCACTGCCACCGGCCAGGGCATGCCCTGGCGGCAACGCACGCAGCCCGACGCTGGCACCCTGCGCATCCAGACGCCCGACGAAGCACAGCTTCAAGCCCTGCGCACGCGCCTGCTGCAGCCGTTCGGCCAAAGGCGCATCCAACAACGACAGCGCATCTTCCACGTCCGCTGCAGGCAATGCAGCCAATTCCGCCGGCACCAGCGAGTCGACCTTGATCTGATCCGCCTCCAGCGGCACACCCGCCGCACGTGCAAGTATCAGCAACTTGCGCCGCACGTCTTCGCCGGACAGGTCGATGCGCGGGTCCGGCTCGGTGTAACCGGCGACTGCGGCTTCACGCACGCAGTCAGAGAACGGCTGGCTACCGTCGTAACGATCGAACAGCCAGGCCAATGAGCCCGACAGCACGCCTTCGATGGCATGCACATGGTCACCACCTGCAACCAAGGCGCGGATGCTGCGCAACAGCGGCAAGCCTGCACCCACGGTCGCTGCATCACCGTAGCGCGCAGTGCCCGCCGCGGCTGCCGCACCAATCTGCTGCGCACGTGCCAAGGCCGTGCCATTGCCCAGTTTGTTCGCGGTCACTACATGGATGCCCTGCGCCAACCATGGCGCATGATCGGCAGCGACGGCCTCGCTGGCGGTGGCATCGACCACGATGTCTCCAACCCGCAGGCGCCCCACTTCCTCGCGGTGCACAGGTTCATCCCCTTGCCGCTGCGCGTCGCGCGCGCGCGACAATGCCGCGTCTGGCGCATCGTCACAGACCAGGGCGATGCGCGAATTGGCCACCACATGCAGCGATGGCAGGCTCAGCTGGCGTTGCTGCAGCGCCTGATAGCGCGCGACAAAGGCCGAACCCACCGTCCCCGTTCCCAGCAATACCAGCCGCGCCTGCGGCTGTTCCAGCGGACGCAGTACCGCGCTCATGCATCCACCGTTTTTTTACAGTTGCCAGCGCCCTGCTGCGCGTCGGCGATGACCTTGGCAGCACGCGCGAGGCCAGCCTGCAGGTCGGCGACCAGATCCTCGCTGGACTCGATGCCCACCGACAGGCGCAGCAGGCACTCGCTGATGCCGGCCGCGGCTCGCGCATCGGCGCTCATCGCAGCGTGGGTCATGGTGGCCGGGTGTGCGACCAGACTTTCCACACCGCCCAGCGACTCGGCCAGGGTGAAGTAATGCAGGCCATCGAGGAAGGCGCGCACCGCCGCGTACGGATCCTCGCCTTCGCAGGCGGCCAGCTCAAACGACAGCATCGCGCCGAAGTCCTTCTGCTGCCGTGCCGCCACCGCATGGCCCGGATGCGAAGCCAGCCCCGGGTAATACACATTGGATACTGCATCGCTGGCAGCCAGCAGCTCCACCACGGCCCGGGTATTTTCCTGGTGCACGCGCAGACGCGCATCCAGCGTGCGCAGGCCGCGCAGGGTCAGGAAGGCATCGAACGGCGAACCGGTCAGGCCCAGCGCGTTCGCCCACCACACCAGTCGCTGGTGCACCTCGGCATCGCGCGCGATCACCGCACCGCCGACCACGTCGCTGTGGCCGTTGACGTACTTGGTGGTGGAATGCAGCACCACGTCGGCACCGAAAGCGATCGGCGTCTGCAATGCCGGCGACAGGAAGGTGTTGTCGACGACGACCTTCGCGCCGGCCTTGTGCGCAGCATCGATGACGAAGCGCAGATCGGTGATGCGCAGCAGCGGGTTGGACGGGGTTTCGATCAGCACCAGCTTGGGCGACTTCGCCAGCGCATCGGCCAGCGAGCGCGGGTCGGTCAGGTCGGCGGTGATCAACTCGAAGTGGCCCTTGCTGGCCAGCGCGTTGAACAGGCGCCAGCTGCCGCCGTAGGCATCATGCGGCACTACCAGGCTGTCGCCGGGCTCCAGCAAGGCATTCAACACCAGATTGATCGCGCCCATGCCGGTCGCGGTGATCACCCCGCCTGCGCCCCCTTCCAGCTCGGCCAGTGCTTCGCCAAGCAGATCACGGGTGGGATTGCCGCTGCGGGTGTAGTCGTACTGGCGCTTGTTGCCGAAGCCGTCGAAGCTGAAGTTGGATGACAGCACGATCGGCGGCGTCACCGCACCGTAGGCGGTATCGCGGTCAATGCCCGCGCGCACTGCCGCGGTGGCACGGCTACAGGAGATATCGGAAGTGTGGGACAGGCTCATGCGGTTTCTCCGGGCAGGCGTAGGGCAGTGGCGAGGATCGCGTCAATGCGATCGGTTTCTTTGAGGAAGGCATCGTGACCGTAGGGCGAGCGCAGCACGCGCAGGCTGCCGCGCTGGCCCAGGCCTTCGACCAGGGCGACCAGGTCCGACAGCGGCACCAGACGGTCACCTTCAACCGCGACCACCAGGGTCGGCACGCTGACGGCGGCCGGATCAACCCGGTGCAGATCGATGGATTCGGACAGACGCAGGTAGGCATTGACGCGGGTGCGGGCGACGTACTGCGCGCCGGCGGCGTCAAGGTAATCTTCGGCGGCAACACGCACACGACCATTGACGACTTCCGGCGGCGCATCGAAGCGCTCACCAAACTCTTCCGGGGTGCGGTAGCTGAGCATGGCGAACTGACGCGCCAGCGCCAGACCATGGCTCTCAGCACACTGCAGCTGCCCCAGCGCGACGGCGCGACGTTGCAGTGCACGCCAGGCCGATGCGTACGGGTGCGGGCGATGGGCACCACTGACCGCGATCAGCTTGTGCAGGCGGGCCGGATGGCGGATCGCCAGTTGCAGGCCGACCAGCGCGCCATAGGAGTAACCGACGAAGCCATGCAACTGCTCGATATGCAGTGCGTCCAGCAAAGCGGCAATCGCATCAGCCTGGTCGGTGGTATCGATGGGCGCGTCCAGTTCGCCGTCGGCACCGACGAAGTCGAAGCCAAGCAGGCGACGTTGTGCCGGGTCCAACGCGCGACCAACGCCAACCAGGCCTTCGGCCCAGCCCTTCTCGGCGTAGGCGCTGTTCGCAGCGAGGTGGCGGTGCGCGGAAATACCGCCAGCTACCAGCACCACCGGCGCACCGCTTGCACCAACCAGTTGATAGCGCAGGCGGAGCGCACGCTGCCCTGCATGACGCATGCGCAACTGCAGCTCGATCTCGCCGCGCACGGCGGAGATGCCGTCATCGATACGGTCGAGTGACGCGACGGGGAAAAGCGGAGCTGCGGTAGCGGTGGCGAAACTCATGGCGGTATCCGGTAAGGAGCGGCCATCGAGCTTTCGCGGAGCTCGTGTTCGCCGTACACGCGGTACGGAACGAACCATCTTTCGGCGGACACGGAGGTCACCGCAGGATTTGGCACCAAACGCAGCCGCTTGCGCGTCCGCTGGTTGCCCCGGCTTCAAAGGGCCTGTCCCTCTGCCGGTCTCGATGGTGACGCTACATTGCCAGTGCCCCGCGGGCATGTCAATCGCTTTATTCGCATAAAGAGATGAATAAGTTTCCGAGGCAACCAAACAGGCACAATCAGGGAATGCACCAAGGACGTCTCACTGTGCCCCGCACCACTCCGATACTGCTGTCGTTGGCACTGCTATGTGCCAGCGACACCGAAGCCAGCCCAGGCAGCCGCTGGCGCGACGCCTGGGGGCTGCCTGCTGCGTCGACGCACGTGCTTGCGGCATCCCGCTCGGACGCCTTCGCCAGCCTGCAGCTGGAGGCACGCGCAGGCGGACGCAGCGCCGTGGTCAGCAACCTGACCGCCGGCCCGATACAGGTCCGCCTGCAGGGCGATAGCCGGGTACCGGCCGCCACCGTACTGGCCGCAGGCGAGAAGCGCAGCCTGTTATGGCTGGCAGATGATGGCAATCCACTGCGGCTGGCCCTGGACGCGTTTCCTGGCGACCCGGCAACCCAGCCGGAGGATCACCTCTACGTGCTACCGCTGCGGAGCACGAGCGTTCGGGTCAGCCAGGCCTTCGCCGGGCACTACAGCCACACCGATGCGCAAAACCTGTATGCGGTGGATTTCCCCTTGCCCGAGGGCAGCCCGGTGCTGGCCGCACGTGCCGGCCGGGTGATGCAGGTGGTCGACAGCCATGAGCAAGGCAGCCTGCTGCGCATCCTGCACAGCGACGGCAGCATGGCCTTGTACGCCCACCTGCAGGCCGGCAGCGCCAGCGTCGGCCGCGGACAGAACGTGGCCGCGGGGCAAGCGATCGCCCTGTCCGGCAACACCGGGCACAGCAGCGGTCCGCACCTGCATTTCGTGGTGCAGGCCAATACCGGGCTGGCGCTGCGCTCGATTCCGTTCCGCATGGGCAGCGCGCGCGGGGAGCTGAGGTTTCCCCGACAGGCGCCCTGAACAGCCTGCTTCGCCTGTAGTGCCGAGCCATGCTCGGCAGGGGCTTTACCGGTGAGGCCCCCTTGCCGAGCATGGCTCGGCACTACGGGTGGGATGCCTGGGAAGGCCTCTGCCGAGCATGGCTCGGCACTACGGGTGGGATGTCTGGGAAGGCCTCTGCCGAGCATGGCTCGGCACTACGGGTGGGATGCCTGGGAAGGCCCCTTGCCGAGCATGGCTCGGCACTACGGGTGGGATGCCTGGGAAGGCCTCTGC
>NZ_DAMBKV010000008.1:49295-74945 GCF_032066555.1 Stenotrophomonas sp. | reverse complement strand
CGAGCATGGCTCGGCACTACGGGTGGATTCCTGCCGAGCTTGGGTTGGCAGTACCGGGGATTCTGGTCATCCTTGCTGGGCTGGCGGCAGGTATAATCGCCGGTTCATTCGTTTCTGATGCGCCCGGGCGGGCGCCCCTGCCATGTCCGAAGTCGCCACCGAAGCCGCGCGCCGCCGCACCTTCGCCATCATCTCCCACCCTGACGCCGGCAAGACCACGCTGACCGAAAAGCTGTTGCTGTTCGGGGGCGCGATCCAGATGGCCGGCTCGGTCAAGGGCCGCAAGGCCGCACGCCACGCCACCTCGGACTGGATGGCGCTGGAAAAGGAACGTGGCATCTCGGTCACCTCGTCGGTGATGCAGTTCCCGTACGAAGACAAGATCGTCAACCTGCTCGACACCCCCGGCCACGCCGACTTCGGCGAGGACACCTATCGCGTGCTTACCGCGGTGGACTCGGCGCTGATGGTGATCGACGTGGCCAAGGGCGTGGAAGAGCGCACCATCAAACTGATGGAAGTCTGCCGCCTGCGCGACACCCCGATCATGACCTTCATCAACAAGCTCGACCGCGAGGGCAAGGACCCGATCGAGCTGCTGGATGAAGTGGAAACCGTGCTCGGCATCCAGTGCGCGCCGGTGACCTGGCCAATCGGCATGGGCCAGCGCCTGAAGGGCGTGGTGCACCTGCTGACCGGCGAAGTGCACCTGTACGAACAGGGCCGCAACTTCACCCGCCAGGACTCGACCATCTTCCCGTCGCTGGACTCCCCCGGCCTGGCCGAGAAGATCGGCGAGAAGATGCTGGCCGACCTGCGTGACGAGCTGGAACTGGTGCAGGGCGCCAGCCATCCGTTCGACGTGCAGGCCTACCTGGCCGGCAAGCAGACCCCGGTGTTCTTCGGCTCGGGCGTCAACAACTTCGGCGTGCAGCCGCTGCTGGACTTCTTCGTCAAGCACGCGCCGGCGCCGCAGCCGCGTGCCACCACCGGCCGCGACATCGCCCCGCAGGAAGACAAGCTGACCGGCTTCGTGTTCAAGATCCAGGCCAACATGGATCCGCAGCACCGCGACCGTGTCGCCTTCATGCGGGTGTGCTCGGGCAAGTTCACCGCCGGCATGAAGACCTTCCACGTGCGCACCGGCAAGGAAATGAAGCTGGCCAACGCGTTGACCTTCATGGCCAGCGACCGCGAGATCGCCGCCGAAGCCTGGCCGGGCGACGTGATCGGCATCCACAACCACGGCACCATCTCCATCGGTGACACTTTCACCGAAGGCGAGGCGGTGACCTTCACCGGCATCCCCAACTTCGCCCCGGAACTGTTCCGCCGCGCCCGCCTGCGTGACCCGCTCAAGCTCAAGCAACTGCAGAAGGGCCTGGCCCAGCTGTCCGAGGAAGGCGCCACCCAGTTCTTCCGCCCGTTGATGAGCAACGACCTGATCCTGGGCGCGGTCGGCGTGCTGCAGTTCGACGTGGCCGCCTACCGGCTGAAGGACGAGTACGGCGTGGAAGCGGTGTTCGAGCCGGTATCGGTCAATACCGCACGCTGGATCAGCTGCAGCAATGCGAAGAAGCTGGAAGAGTTCCGCGAGAAGAACGCCAGCAATCTGAGCATCGATGCCGCCGGCCACCTGGTCTACCTGGCCCCCACCCGGGTCAACCTGCAGTTGGCCCAGGAACGTGCGCCGGACGTACGTTTCTCTGCAACCCGTGAAGCAGCGCACACGGTTTCGGTGGCCTAGGTTCTGATGGCGGCGTGCATACGCCGCCGTTCGGGGTGATGATAGCGGGCACCGGGCCTCCCCCCAGCCCGCGCCCTCATTCCCATGACTGCAACCGTTGCATCGATCCGCGAAGAAGTCGCAAGCGCCCTCACCCATGGTCTGGGCGCGGTCAGCGCACTGGCTGGCGGCGCCGTCCTCATCACCCTTGCCGCGATCTACGGCGATGGCTGGCAACTGGCCAGCGCCATTGTCTTCGGCGTCGCCCTGCTGCTGCTGTACACCGCCTCCACCCTGTACCACGCCATCCAGCACCCGGTTGCCAAGGGTCGACTGAAGATCTTCGATCATTGCGCGATCTACATCCTGATCGCTGGCACCTATACGCCATTCACCCTGATCGGCCTGCGTGGCCCCTGGGGCTGGGGGTTGTTTGGCGCGATCTGGGCGCTCGCCCTGTTCGGCGTCGTATTCAAGCTGTTCTACACCGGCCGCTTCAAGAAACTCTCCACCGCGATCTATATCGCGATGGGCTGGCTGGTGATCGTCGCGATCAAGCCGATGTGGGCCTCGATCGATGGCTGGACATTGAGCTGGCTGTTCGCCGGCGGCGTCTTCTACACCCTCGGCACCGTGTTCTATCACCGTGAACAGCTGCCCTACTCGCACGCGATCTGGCACCTGTTCGTGATTGCCGGCAGCGTCTGCCATTTCGTCTCTGTGACCGCGCAGATCCTGTAAGGCCAGCGGCATCCATCAAGGGTCTAACGACACGGCCTGCACATCATGCGAATGCGCGCTTCGCGTGATGTGAACACGGCCCCGTCCACGATGGGGCCGTGAATACTTCCCCGCCCCCGGCTACGCCGTCCGCGGCGCGCTGGCGAATCAAACGCCCCGGCAAACGCGGCCAGCGCTGGCTTTTGGCAGCCGCCGCCATGCTCGTGGCAGCCATCGTGCTACTCCTATTGTGGGACTGGAACTGGTTCAAGGGGCCGGTTGAGCGCGCGGTGCAGGCACGCACCGGCCGTGTACTGCAGATCGGCAACCTGGATGTAGACCTGGGCCGCACCACCACCATTCGCGGCGATCGCATCACCTTTGCCAATGCCCGTTGGGCCCGACAGGCGCAGATGGCCAGCGCCGACCGCGTGGAGATCGACATACGCCTGTGGCCACTGCTGCGCGGCAGCGTGCAGCTGCCGGAGATCCGCCTCAGCCACCCCGACGTGCTGCTGGAGACGGCTCCGCGCAAGGGTGAACCCGGCAACTGGAACTTCCTCGATGGCGGCGGCGGACAGCTCGTGCAACTGCACAGCCTGCGTATCAACGAAGGCCGGCTGCGGTTCATTGACACACTGGGACGCAGCAACATCGACCTGGCGGTGCGCAGCGGCGAGGCCCGGCAGGCCGACGCTGCGCCACCGGTACGGGTGCAGGGCAAAGGACGCTGGCGCGGTGCCGCCTTCACCCTCTCCGGCGGCACCGAATCGCCACTGGAGCTGAGCAATAGCGATCACCCGTTCCGCATCCATCTGGATGCGCGCGCCGGCGCCACCCACGCGATCGCGCGTGGCAGCCTGACCAATCCTTTCCAACTTCAGGTATTCGACCTGCAGTTCCAGCTGAGCGGGCAGGATCTGGACGACCTGTATCCGCTGATCGGCATTGCCATTCCCTCGTCGCCGCCGTATCAGCTGGACGGTCGGCTCAAGCGTGATCATGAGCGCTGGCGTTACGAGAAATTCAGCGGTCGCGTCGGCGACAGCGACCTGGCTGGTGATGTCGAGATCGACGTGGCCGGCGAACGCCCGCGACTGACCGCGAACCTGCTGTCCAAACGCCTGGATTTCGACGATCTGGCCGGTTTCATCGGCGCCCCACCGAAGACCGGCGGCGACGAGTCCGCCAATGCCGCGCAGAAAGCACAAGCCGCGCAACTCGCCGCCAAGTCCACCGTCCTGCCGGACACCCCCTACAACCTGGGCAAGCTGCGGGCGATGGATGCGGACGTACGCTGGAAGGCACAGCGCATCAATGCACCCAAACTGCCGCTGGACGACATGGATGCGCACCTGTTGCTGGACAACGGCCTGCTGCGGCTGGAGCCGCTCAACTTCGGCGTCGCCGGCGGTGACATCCGCAGCACCGTGCGCATGGACGCACGCCGTGCGCAGATCAACACAACATTCAACGCCAGCCTGCGCGGGGTGCAGCTGGGCCAGCTGTTCCCCGATGCCAAGCTGGCCGAGCAGGCTTCCGGCGGCATCAGCGGCAACATCCGCCTCAGCGGCAATGGCAACTCCATCGCCGCAATGTTGGGCAGCAGCAACGGCGATGTCGCAGTGGGCATGGGCCGTGGCCATATCGGCAACCTGCTGATGGAACTGGCCGGGCTCGACGTGGCCGAGTCATTGAAGTTCCTGTTCACCGGCGACAAGCAGATTCCACTGCGTTGCGCCTTTGCTGACTTCGGCGTGCACGATGGCCTCATGCGCTCACGCGCGCTGGCCTTCGATACCACCGATACGCTGGTCATCGGCGAAGGCACGATCAGCCTCAAGCAGGAGCAACTGGACCTGCTGCTGCGTCCACGCCCCAAGGATGTCAGCATCCTGGCGCTGCGTTCACCGCTGCGGGTGGGCGGCAGTTTCAAGGATCCCTCGTTCCGCCCCGACTTCAAGGCACTGGGCATCCGTGGCGCCATCGCCCTGACCCTGGCCAGCATCGCACCGCCGGCCGCACTATTGGCCACCATCGAAACCGGTCCGGGCAAGGACGTGCAGTGTGGCGGGCACTACGCCAGGTAGCGCCACCCGACTCAGGTGCCAGTGATGTACTGCTGCAGCTGGCCCAGTTCCTGGCGCTGCTGTTCGATCACCGATTTGACCAGATCACCGATCGAGATCACGCCCACCACCTCGTCGCCATCCAGCACCGGCAGGTGGCGGATGCGGCGGTCGGTCACCAACGCAAGGCACTGCTCCACCGACACCGTGGGGGCCACCGTGACCAGCTCGCCGGTCATGATCTCGCGCACCGGCGTGGTGGCTGAGGAACGGTCCATCAACACGATCTTGCGCGCGTAGTCACGTTCGGAAAGGATGCCGACCAGCTTGCGTCCTTCCATCACCAGCACCGCGCCGATGCCCTTCTCCGCCATCAGGCGGATCGCCTGCACCACCGCCACATCGGGTGGCACCGCGTGGATTTCAGGGGACTTGGCCCCGAGCAACTGTCGAACGGTCTGCATGGCGTTCTCCTGCGCTGGCGAATGACGCAGATACTGCCACGTTCCCCGGCTGCCAGGTGTCAACCAGGTACAAGGGGCGCTGTTTGGCCTCCATGTAGAGACGCCCGAGGTATTCACCGATCAAGCCCAGCGCGATCAGCTGCACCCCGCCCAGGAACAGGATTGCCGCCATCATTGTCGGCCAGCCAGCAACCCGGTCGCCGTACAACGCCGCCTTGCCAACAACAAACAGCGCGAAGCCGAACGCGCAGGCGGCAGTGAACAAGCCCAGGTAGGTTGCCACCCGCAAGGGCGCGGTGGAGAAGCTGGTAATGCCCTCCAACGCGAAGTTCCACAATTTCCAGAAGCCAAACTTGCTGCTTCCCGCCAGCCGCGGCTCGCGTCGATAAGGCAGCGCGACGCGTTTATAGCCAACCCAGCCAAACAGGCCCTTCATGAAGCGGTGGCGTTCGCGCAGCTGTCGCAGCCCAGCCAACGCACGTGGCGACAACAGCCGGAAATCGCCGGTATCGGCTGGGATCGGCGTCTTCGACAAGCGTCCCATCACCCGGTAGAAACCCGCAGCGGTGAAACGCTTCAACCAGCCATCGCCCCCGCGCTCCACGCGTGTCCCGTAGACATCGTCATAGCCTTGCTGCCACAACGCGACGAAACGCGGAATCAGTTCCGGCGGATCCTGACCATCGGCATCCAGCAGGATCACCGCCCCTTCTTCAACGAAGTCCAGCCCCGCCGTCAGCGCGATTTCCTTGCCGAAATTGCGTGACAGCCGCAGCGCCGACACCCGCGGCTCCTGTGCCGCCAACTGTTGCATCACCGCCCATGTCGCATCGCTGCTGCCGTCATCAACGTAGAGGATGCGGCCATCCACACCCCCTTCCAGCGCCTGCAGCTGCGCGCACAAGCGCGGATGCA
The DNA here is from genome assembly GCF_032066555.1 of Stenotrophomonas sp. Lineage (GTDB taxonomy): Bacteria > Pseudomonadota > Gammaproteobacteria > Xanthomonadales > Xanthomonadaceae > Stenotrophomonas. The sequence goes on along the minus strand of NZ_DAMBKV010000008.1, from coordinate 69,051 downwards.
GCATCGGCAATGCATCCTGCTCGTTGAAGGCTGTGATCAGCAGGGTCAGGCGTTCGGGCTGGCTCATTGCGCAAGTCTACCCAGAGCCGCGCATTCAATTGCCATCATCAACGTAGTCCGCACCACCCAACTGGCGCGCCTGCCGCTGTATCCACGCCGCACGCCGCTGCACATAAGGCCCCGGCTTGGCCGCGCTGTAGCGCCGCGGTGAAGGCAGCACCGCGGCCAAGCGCGCACTCTCGGCCGGGCTGAGGCGGGCCGCATCCTTGCCCCAGTAGCTGCGCGATGCCGCCTGCACGCCATAAATGCCATCACCAAACTCGGCCACATTGGCGTACATCTCGATGATCCGCTGCTTCGGCCACAAGGCCTCGATCAGCACCGTGTACCAGACCTCCAGCCCCTTGCGCAGCCAGCTGCGGCCCTGCCACAGGAACACATTCTTTGCGGTCTGCTGGCTGATCGTGCTGGCGCCACGCAGACGTCCACCGCGCTCGTTGTGCTTGCGCGCCTTCTCGATGGCCTTCAAGTCGAAACCATTGTGCTCGGGAAAGCGCTGGTCCTCCGCCGCCACCAGCGAGATCGGCACGCTGCGCGCCATCTCGTCGAGATCGCACCACTGGTAACGGATACGGAACTTCCAGTCGCCCTGCGCCAGCGCTTCCAACTGCCGGAACACCATCACCGTGGAGAACGGCGGGTCGACGAAGCGCAGTACCAGCACCTGCAAGACACTGAACACGGCAAACAGCACCGGTGCCCATAGCAACCACCGCAGCCAGCGCCGACGACGCCCGCTCCCCGCCCCCTGCTCCACCTTGAGCTCGGCCTGCTCCGCCCCCATTGATGTCCACCTTGCAAAACCATTTGTCCGGCGCATTATCCGGCACCGGCCCCACCTCGCGTAGATGCAGCCCCATGACCGACACATCCGATCTGCTTGTCCGCTTTCTCCTGCCCGCTGCCGGTGTGCGCGGCGTCCATGTCCGGCTGGGCCAGAGCTGGCGTGAAATCCTGTCCCACGGCGACTATCCGGCCGCCGCGTCGCGACTGCTGGGCGAAGCCAGCGTGGCATCGGCACTGTTTACCGGCCACACCAAGGTCGATGGGCGTTTGTCCATTCAGCTGCGCAGCAGCACCGCCCTGCGTGCCTTGTTCACCGAGTGCACCTCGGCCGGCACCCTGCGCGGCATCGTCCAGCTGAACGATGGCGAAGACGCCCCGTCCACCCTCGCTGCCTTGGGCGAGGACGCACTGCTGGCCATCACCATCGAGAATCCCGGCCTGGATCCACGCGAGCCGCAGCGCTACCAGAGCCTGGTCGCCCTGACCGGCGACAGCCTGGACGAAGCCTTCGAGGACTATTTCCGCCATTCCGAGCAGTTGCCGACGCGTCTGCTGCTGGCCAGCAATGGCGAACATGCCGCCGGTCTGCTGCTGCAGAAACTGCCCGGCGACGAAGGCGATGAGGACGGCTGGATCCGCGCAGGCGCCCTGTTCGACACCCTCGGCCAGGACGAACTGCTGGCACTGCCGGCCAGCGAACTGCTGCACCGCCTGTTCCATGAGGAGAACCCGCAGCTGGTCGGCGACAAGACCCTGCGCTTTGGCTGCTCCTGCTCGCGCGAGCGGGTCAGCGCCATGCTGCAGTCGCTCGGCGAGGAGGAAGCCCGCGCCGCCGCCGAGCCCACCGGCCAGGTCGAAGTCCGCTGCGAGTTCTGCGGTCAGGAATATCACTTCCCATTGGCAGAATTTGGCGTATTGTTCAGTTCTACACCGGCCAATCAGCCAGCACCTGAGCGGCTGCAATAAAGGTCCAACGAGTTGCGTTCTGGGGAGGGCGAAGACTTGTTAAGAAACCATAAACCGCATAGGATCGAGAGCTCACGCGCCGGGAACTTCCTGGCGCCAACGGGGTCTGACTGAGTCCATGAACGCCTTACTGCGCCTACCGCTTGCCCTGCTGATCGCCCTTGGCGCGGTCACGGGCGTGCATGCGCAAAGCAAGCCGCGCGCCATGGACAGCACCGTACTGCCGGTGTGGAACCGTGGCAGCGGCAAGGTCGAGGCCCTGCTTTACCTGGAACCCACGGGCACCCAGAACGCCGGCGCACGCTGGAATTTTGGTCAAAGCTCGCTGGATGCCGCGTTTGGCCTGTCCTCGGGCGATTCGCTCGGCCTGCTCTGCAACAGCAGCCGCGGCAGCAGCATCGGCGGCCTGGCCAGCCACTGCATGCTGGCCAGCCTCGGCGATGACGACGACAACAATGGCCGCCACATCTCGGCCACCACCGCGTTCAATCGGCCCGGTGGACGCGTCGGCGTAAGCGCCGGCAGCGGCCGCGATACCTTGCCGGCCTGGTTGTCCGGCGGCAACAAGAGCGGCGCGGCACGCATCGAACAGAATGATCTGACCGTATTCGGACAGAAGAACATCGGCCGCGAAGGATTCGTCTCCATCGGCGGCACCTATGCCAAGGCACGCCTGGTGCCGCTGACCGACGCCGCTCCTGCGGTGGTGAACCAGTGGGACAGCAAGAGCCTGACCGTCGGCGGCGGCTATGGCGCCTTCAGCGCCAACGTCATCGGCCGCGTTGTCGATGCGCCCGGCCAGAGCGGCAAGTGGGAAGGCCTCGGCCTGGGCATCACCTGGCGCACCCCGTGGAGTGGCCAGCTCACGGTCGGCGCGGAAAACGTGATCACACGCGGCAAAAACCCCTTCTCTCCCCGTAACGAAAGCAATGACGACGGAGCAATCCCGTACGTCCGTTACGAGCAGGACCTGTAACTCCTTACTCTTACGTCAGATCCAGAGAACGCCCCGCCTGCCGGGGCGTTTTGCGTTGCAGCATGCGCCGGAAACAACGGGCTCGCCTTTGCTGAATTGGAGTCATTTCCACAACTTCATTAACCAATCTTTAATTTATTTGCAGTCGCAAGTACTATCGGTCTCAAGCCCATGGTTTTGGATCCGCCTTTCGGATCCGCCAGCGGCCTTCGCAGCTATACCAAGTCCACTTGGCAGAGAGAGAGAACCAATGATTTGCAAGTCCAACAAACTGCGTGATGCAGTTGTCCTTGCGCTTGTCGCAAGCGCCGGCACCACCGGTGTCGTATACGCCCAGGATGCAGACAAGGGCGCAACCAACCTGGATCGCATCCAGGTCACTGGCTCGCGCATCCGCTCGGTTGATGCGGAAACCTCGCAGCCGGTTCTGACCCTGACCCGCGAAGCGATCCAGCAGACCGGTCGTACCAGCGTCGCTGACGTGCTGCAGCAGATCGCCACCAACGGCGCTGCCATCAACACCCAGTTCAACAACGGCGGCGACGGCTCCTCCGGCGTCGACCTGCGCAACCTCGGCTCCTCGCGCACCCTGGTGCTGGTCAATGGCCGCCGTTGGGTCTCGGCCCTGGACGGCAGCGTCGACCTGAACACCATCCCGTCGGCCATGGTCGAGCGCATCGAAGTCCTGAAGGACGGCGCCTCCTCGATCTACGGTTCGGACGCCATCGCCGGCGTGGTCAACATCATCACCCGTGAAGATTTCAACGGCGGTGAAGCCCATGTGTATCGCGGCCAGTTCAGCCAGGGCGACGGCGAGCGCGAAGGCTATGACCTGACCCTGGGTACCAGCAGCGACCGCGGCAACCTGGTGTTCGGCGCCAGCTACGTCAAGGAAAAGGCCGTCATGGCCGGCGCACGCAAGATCTCGCGCGATCCGGTGTATGGCCTGGGTTCGAGCCAGTACAGCGGCCAGACCGCTGACGGCGGCATCTGGGACCTGACCGTCGATGGCACCCCCACCGACGACGTCGACTACTGGGATTCGATCGCCGGCAGCAAGGACAAGGCCACCGCCGCCCGTGCCGGCATCAACCGCTGGGTTGTCAACAAGGATGCTGATGGTCGCGTTCTGCCGGGCAACTATCACGCCTACGGCAATGACGACAAGTACAACTACGCCGCCGACAACTACCTGCGCACCCCGCAGGAGCGCAAGTCGATCTACATCCAGGGCCGCTACGACCTGACCGACTCGATCGCACTGCGCACCGACGCGCTGTACAACCAGCGTAACTCGGCCCAGCAGCTGGCCGGCTTCCCGCTGAGCGCCGGCAGCTACATGGGCGGCGACCAGGGCTTGTCTGCAGACAGCTACTACAACCCGACCAAGGGCGCGGCCGACGCGCGCGAACTGAACTGGAACCGTCGCCTGGTCGAACAGGAACGCTTCTATGAGCAGGACGTCAAGACCCTGCATTGGTATGGCGGCCTGGAAGGTTCGTTCCAGTTTGCCGATCGTTACTTCAACTGGGATGCCGGTCTGAGCTACAACTCGAACGACCAGATCGACACCCAGGTCGGTGACGTCAACATGGGCAATCTGTACCGTGCCACCGGCGCGTCCTTCATGGACACCGATGGCGTGGTCAAGTGCGGCGCACCGGGTGCCGTGATTGATGGCTGCGTGCCGTTCAATCCGCTGTCCAGTGCCGGCAACATGCCGAAGGAAATGCTGGACTACATCCTGTTCACCGCCAAGGACAAGTTCCAGAACAAGAGCAAGAGCTTCACCGCCAACCTGGCCGGCGACATCGTCGAACTGCCGGGCGGCATGATGGGCTTCGCAGCGGGTTACGAGCACCGCAAGGAATCCGGCTACGACCTGCCGGACGCCTTCGTCTCGGCCGGCATGAGCTCGGGCAACGCCCGTCAGCCGACCAGCGGTGATTACAGCCTGGACGACCTGTACCTGGAACTGGCCATCCCGCTGCTGAAGGATCTGCCGGGCGCCGAAGTGCTGGAGTTCAGCGTGGCGTCGCGTTATTCCGACTACAGCAACTTCGGCAACACCATCAACAGCAAGTTCGGCTTCAAGTGGAAGCCGTACGCCGACCTGCTGGTTCGTGGTAACTGGGCCGAAGGCTTCCGTGCACCGTCGATCTCCAACATGTTCGGTGGCGGTTCCGCATCGTACGAAGGCTACGGCGACCCCTGCTCCAGCGACAGCCCGTTCATCGGCAACGCCGCCGTGGCCCAGCGCTGCGCCGCAGCCGGCATTTCCGCCGCCTACAAGCAGCGTGAAAAGTATGGTGACCAGACCCCGTGGCCGTTCGACTGGGTTTCCAACCAGGAGCTGACCCCGGAAACCTCGACCTCCAAGACCTTGGGCTTCGTGTTCAGCCCGAGCTTCCTGAAGGGCTTCGACGTGTCGCTGGACTGGTGGCAGATCAACATCAAGAACGTGATCAGCCGTCCGCAGGTCACCTACATGCTTGACCAGTGCTATGTGGAAGGCAACCAGAGCTGGTGCGACATCGTCAATGACGGCCTGACCCGCAACGCACTGGGCCAGATCACCTACCTGAAGATGGGCCTGGCCAACCTGGGCGAGACCGAAGTGGAAGGTTACGACCTGACCATGCGTTACTCGCTGCCGGATACCAGCATCGGCGCCTTCTCGTTCGTGTGGGACAGCACCTACATGTCGTCCTACCGCACCAAGGCCACGCCTGACGCTGATTGGGATGCTTCGACCGTAGGCACCTACGTCAAGGACACCCCGGTCTGGCGCATCCGCTCCAACCTGACCGCGAACTGGACCTACGGTGATTTCGGCCTGACCTGGACCACCCGCTACTTCTCCAGCCTGGTCGAAAACTGCAAGTACCCGACGGTCGCATCGCTGTGCAGCGACCCGAACCGGGTCACCGCTACCGGCAAGGACCCGCAGAACAAGCTGGCCGCGACCACCTATCACGACCTGCAGGCACGCTACAACGTGCCGTGGAATGCAACCGTGTCGGTGGGCGTGAACAACGTGTTCGCGAAGGAACCGCCGGTGGCGACGCAGGCGTTCGCCAACAGCTTCGACTACCAGTACGACACCCCGGGGCGCTACTACTACATGGAGTACCGTCAGCGCTTCTGATCGTAGTCTGATCGGTTGAAACAGAACGGCCCGGGATTCCCGGGCCGTTTTCTTTTGCAGGTTGCGATGGTCCGGCAATGCCCTGGACCTATCTCGGACATCCACTCGCTCGACGCCGATCTCGCGAGCAGGCGCTCACCGGGGATATCGGCACCGCGCCGATCCGGGCTGCGCAACGGGTGCGCCATTTGCGGCCATCATCGCCTGCAGGAGCAAGCTCAAAGCAAAAGAAAGGCCGCATTGCTGCGGCCCCTCTTGCTCATGCGCGGTCAGTCGATTCAACCGTTGGGGATCAAGGTCTCGATCACGTGCTCGACATAGGCCTCGAAATCCTCACGCGCCTGCTTGGGCTGCTGCAGTTGCAACGACAACTGCAGGAAACCGACATACGCCGCATAGGCCAGCCGCGCACGGTGGCGCGCGTCGGTGGAACTGAGCCCGGCCTGGCGGAACGAGGCGATCAGGTACTCCATGCGCCGCTGCGAGACACGGTCGATCACCGGCCGCACCATTGGATTGTCCAGCGCCTTGAGCAACTCGCTGTAGATCACATGCGGCGTGACTTCATGTGCGACCAGTTGGAACAGCGCACGCAGACGGGTGCGCGGGTCCGGTACCTCCTCCAGGCTGCCGAACACCTGCTGCTGCTCCACGACTTCCCAGCGCTCCAAGGCCGCTTGCAACAGCGCGTCGCGCGAGGGGAAATGCCAATAGAAGCTCCCCTTGGTCACACCCAGCCTGCGCGCCAGCGGTTCGACCGCCACCGCACCCACACCCTGCTCGGCGATCAGGTCCAAGGCCGCTTGCGCCCAGTCATCCGCGCTCAGACGGTTTTGCCGCGTGCTGCGGGACTCGGTGCTGGAAACTGAAGAATCGTTCATGGGCAGATTTAACCATACGGCGGGGACTGGTTGCAGTATGTGGATGACAAAAGCACGGACAATCCGGCAATTGATGGATCGGCTCCGGTACCCCGACATCGCCCTGGCGCGTTTCCATACTCCCGGGTATTGACAGCACTTCGGACCTTTCCATACCATCAGGTATGGTTATGCCCACTCCCTCATCCGTATCCGCTGAAGACATACGCCTCGAAGGCGCACATGGCGCTGGCCTGGGTGCATCCCGACACAGCGGCAAGCAGCCCGGCATTCTGTTCGCGCACGGCTTCGGCCAGACCCGCGGCGCTTGGACGGCTACCGCGGAAACCCTCAACGCTGCCGGCCACGCCACGCTCAGCTATGACGCACGCGGCCATGGCGATTCGGACTGGAATGCCAGCGATCTGCCCTATCACGGCGATCAGTTCACCGATGACCTGATCGTGGTCGCCGGCGAGCTGCCGCGTCCGCCGGTGCTGGTTGCTGCCTCGATGGGCGGCCTGTTCGGGCTGATGGCCGAAGCGCGCTGGCCGGGCCTGTTCGCGGCAATGGTGCTGGTGGACATCACCCCGCGCTGGGAGACCCGCGGTGTGGAGCGCATCCTGGCCTTCATGAGCGCGCACCCGGACGGTTTTGCCTCCTTGCAGGTCGCTGCCGACACCATCTCCGCCTATATGCCGCACCGCCCACGCAAGAGCGAAGATTCGCTGCGTGCGCTGCTGCGCCCAGGCAAGGATGGCCGCTGGAACTGGCATTGGGATCCGCGCCTGGTCGATGAGCTGGCGCGCGACAGCGAGCAGCACCAGGGCGTGATTGCCGAAGCTGCGAGACAAGTGCAATGCCCGCTGCTGCTGGTCAGCGGTGGCCGCAGTGACCTGGTCTCGCCACAGACCGTTGAAGAATTCATGGCGCTGGTGCCGCACGCGCAGCATGTCCATCTGCCCCACGCCACCCACATGGTGGCCGGCGATGACAACAATGCGTTTACCGCCGCTGTGTTGAACTATCTGGACGCACTGCCTTCCGCAGCGTCCGCCCGAACCGAGCACGTTACCGGAGCACGTCCATGAGCATCGTCGTACCTTTCCTGGCCCTGCTGCTTGCAGGTGCCTTTGTTGCCTACCACCGCATGCGACTCGTCGTATGGACGGTCATCAGTGTCGTGGCCCTGGCCATCTGCTGGTTTGCCGGGGTCAACCAGACCGCGATCATCGTCGCCGCCGCCATCGTTGCGCTGGTCAGCGTGCCGGTGCTGCTGCCGTTCCTGCGCAAGCCGCTGATCACCGCGCCGTTCATGGGCGTGTTCCGCAAGGTGCTGCCGCCGCTGTCCAAGACCGAGCGCATCGCCCTGGAAACCGGCTCGGTCGGCTTTGAAGGCGAGCTGTTCACCGGCGACCCGGACTGGAACATCCTGCTCAACTACCCCAAGCCGCAGCTCACCGCCGAGGAACAGGCCTTCCTGGATGGCCCGGTGGAAGAACTGTGCAAGATGGTCAACGATTTCGAGATCACCCACGTCCACGCCGACCTGCCGCCGGAACTGTGGGACTACATCAAGAAGAACAAGTTCTTCGGCATGATCATCCCGAAGGAATACGGCGGCCTGGGCTTCAGCGCGCTGGCCCACCACAAGGTGATCCAGAAGCTGGCCTCGGTATCGAGCGTGGTCAGTTCCACCGTCGGCGTGCCCAACTCGCTGGGCCCGGGTGAGCTGCTCAACCATTACGGCACCCAGGAGCAGAAGGACTACTACCTGCCGCGCCTGGCCATCGGCCAGGAAGTGCCCTGCTTCGGCCTGACCGGTCCGTTCGCCGGCTCGGACGCCACCTCCATCCCCGACTTCGGCATCGTCTGCAAGGGCATGTGGAAGGGCGAGGAAGTGCTGGGCCTGAAGCTGACCTTCGACAAGCGCTACATCACCCTGGCGCCGGTCGCGACCCTGATCGGCATGGCCTTCCGCATGTACGACCCGGACGGCCTGCTCGGCGACACCAAGGACATCGGCATCACCCTGGCGCTGCTGCCGCGTGACACCGACGGCGTGGAAATCGGCCGCCGCCACTTCCCGCTGAACTCCACCTTCCAGAACGGTCCGATCCGCGGCAAGGATGTGTTCATCCCGCTGACCCAGCTGATCGGCGGTGCCGAGAAGCGTGGCCTGGGCTGGAACATGCTCAACGAGTGCCTGGCCGTTGGCCGTTCCATCACCCTGCCCTCCACCGCCTCGGGCGGTGCCAAGGCCGGTGCGGTGGTGACCGGTGCCTATGCACGCATCCGCAAGCAGTTCGGCCTGTCGGTCGGCCGCTTCGAGGGTGTGGAAGAAGCACTCGCCCGCATTGGCGGCAAGGCTTACAAGATCAGCGCGCTGTCGCAGGCCACCGCGGCTGCGGTTGACCGTGGCGACGTGCCGTCGGTGCCGTCGGCGATCGCCAAGTACCACTGCACCAACATGAGCCGCGAAGTCATTTCCGACGTGATGGACGTGATCGGCGGCAAGGGCATCATCCTCGGGCCGCGCAACTTCGCCGGCCGCAGTTGGCAGGCCGCACCGATCGCCATCACGGTGGAAGGTGCCAACATCATGACCCGCTCGCTGCTGATCTTCGGTCAGGGCGCCATCCTCTGCCACCCGTGGGTGCTGAAGGAAATGAAGGCCGCGCAGGACGAAGACCGCAAGGCCGGCCTGCGTGAATTCGACCAGGCACTGTTCGGCCATGTCCGCTTCGGCATCTCCAACGCCGTGCGCTCGCTGTGGTTCGGCCTGACCGGTGCGCGCTTCGGTGCCGCCCCGGGCGACGCCTACACCCGCCGCTACTTCCGCAAGCTGGACCGTTATTCGGCCAACCTGGCGCTGATGGCCGACATCTCGATGATGACCCTCGGCGGCAAGCTCAAGTTCAAGGAATCGCTGTCCGGCCGTCTGGGTGATGTGCTCAGCCACATCTACATGACCAGCGCCATGCTCAAGCGTTACCACGACGAGGGCGCACCGCAGGCTGACCAGCCGCTGCTGGCCTGGGCCTTCCACGACAGCGTGCACAAGATCGAGGAATCGCTGTCGGCGGCGCTGCGCAACTTCCCGATCCGTCCGATCGGCTGGCTGATGTGGGCACTGATCTTCCCGTTCGGCCGTCGCGCCGAGGCCCCGGGCGATCGCCTGAGCCGCCGTGTTGCGGCAACGCTGATGGCACCGGGCGAAGCGCGTGACCGCCTGGCCCAGGGCGTGTTCCTGACCCCCTGCGCCAACAACCCGGGTGGCCGCATCAACAGCTACCTGTCCAAGGCGATCATGGCCGAGCCGGTCGAGCGCAAGTTCCTGAAGGCGCTGAAGACCAAGGGTATCGAGGCGCTGACCTTCGCCACCCAGCTCGACGAGGCCGTGGCCGAGGGCGTGATCACCCAGGACGAGCGCAAGCTGCTGGAAGAGCTGCGCGAGATCACCATGGACACGATCACCGTGGACGACTTCGAGCCGCATGAACTGCGTTCGGCCGGCTACTACGACCTGCCGGGCAAGCAGCGCCCGCAGCCGCAGCAGGCCGCGTAAGCCACTACCCAGCAACAACAACGGCGGGCCTGGTGCCCGCCGTTTTCATATCAGGACGCCCTACACCATGACCGCGCCTCTGTTGTCGCTTTACCGTCGCTTCTCCCGCTGGCCCGCCGGCAACTGGCTGTTCTCCCGCGCGGTGTGCTTCAAGGCGCCCTATTTCGCCAGCATCTCGCCGCGGATCACCGCGCTGGAACCGGGCCGCTGCGAAGGCGTGATCCGCCAGCGCCGCCGCATCAGCAACCACATCGGTACCGTGCATGCGATCGCCATGTGCAACCTGGCCGAACTGGTCGGCGGGGTCATGGTCGATGCCAGCCTGCCTGCCGACATGCGCTGGATCCCCAAGGGCATGGAAGTGAAATACCAGGCCAAGGCGCTGGGCGTGTTGAAGGCGGTGGCAACCCCGCAGCAGCCCATCATCAGTGCCGAGCACGGCTACGACCTGCCGGTGCAGGTCAGTGTCACCGATGCGGCCGGTACCGAGGTATTCCAGGCCATCATCGCGATGTGGGTATCACCACGTCCCAGCCGCAGCGGAGGTTGACGCATGCAGACCGCGGAATGGATGCTGCGTCTTGGCGGACTGCACTGCCTGGGTTTTTCCCTGTTCCACCTCGCGTTCTGGCGTTTGTTCGGCTGGAAACACGAGCTGGCAAAGCTCAGCGCTGCCAACCGCGCGATCATGCAGATCCTCAACCTGCGCCTTGTCTATGTGTTTCTTGGCATGGGCGCGCTGTCACTGGCCTTCACCCGCGAACTGCTCGATACCCGGCTGGGGCATGTGGTGTTGGCTTTCATGGCCGTGTTCTGGCTGGGCCGCACCATCGAGCAATTCGTTTTCCTGCGTATCAATGACTGGCGCGTGCACCTGCTGACCGCCTTGTTCGTGCTCGGTGCGGTGCTGTACGCAGTACCGTTGTGGCTGGGATTCTCGCTGTACATCAGCCGCTGATTACCGGCAATGCCACTGTAGTGCCGAGCCATGCTCGGCAGGGGCTCTACAGATGATCTGTCGGGAACGCTCTTGCCGAGCATGGCTCGGCACTACAGGTGATCTATCGGCAACGCCTCTGCCGAGCATGGCTCGGCACTACAGGTGATCTATCGGTAACGCCTCTGCCGAGCATGGCTCGGCATTACAGGTGATCTATCGGTAATGCCTCTGCCGAGCATGGCTCGGCACTACAGGTGATCTATCGGTAATGCCTCTGCCGAGCATGGCTCGGCACTACCGGTGATCTATCGGTAAGGCCTCTGCCGAGCATGGCTCGGCACTACAGTGCGCGCAGCAGCAGCGCCACGATTGCCGGTACGGCCTGGACGTAGAAGATCCGCGGGCTGACGCTGTACGCGCCATAGGCACCGGCCACCACCACGCAGACCAGCGCGAACGTCACCAGCACCGGCTGCGCCAGTACCACCCCGGCGATGATGCCTGCCGCAAGAAAACCGTTGTACAGCCCTTGGTTCGCCGCCAGCACGCGCGTGGCCTGCGCTTTCTCCGGCGTATTGCGAAAGGTCTTCAGACCCTGTGGCTTGGTCCACAGGAACATCTCCAGCACTAGGAAGTACACATGCAACACTGCCACCAACAGTGTCACCGCCATCGCACTTGCGCCCAATACGCTCATTGCCATCTCATCCTCGCAGCACAGCGGCAACCCGCCGTGGGGTAATCACTCAGCGATCCTGCGGCAGTTTCTTCTCTTCCCGCAAGACGCCCAGCGCCGACAGCGTCATCAGCACCGCAACCGCCGCGCCGCCGACGAACACCGCCTGTGACCCCAGCAGCGACAAGCCCTTGTGCACCCAGGCGAAGGTCAGGTCGCCACCGCGGTACACCACCGTGTCGATCGCCGCACCGGCCTTGTAACGCCACTGCCTGTCCACCCGCGTGTAGATCGTCTCGCGCGCCGGCTTGCCCAGCGAGAACTCGCTGGCACGCGTCAGCACCTGGATCACCGCCACCATCACCGGCAAGGGCGAGGCCGCCGCTATCGAGAAGCCGATGATGATCGCAATGCCCGGTATCAGCAGCGCCGGTGCCACGCCATAGCGCGACAGCAACCAGCGCGTCAGGCCCAACTGGATGATCAGGGTCAGTGCGTTCACCGCCAGGTCGATGCGCGAATAGAACGCCGTGCTCGCCGCGGGGTCGGTGATCAGCCGCCGCACGATGGCCGCCTGCTCGTTGTACAGCATGGTGCCCACGCCCACGCCGAACAGCACCATCAAGGCCAGCCAGCGCAGCAGCGGCTCGCGCGCAATGAGCTTCAAGCCATCGAACACGCTGCCGCCCATCGGCTGCTCGCCGTCGACCAGTTGCTGCTCGCGCTCGCGCTGCACCGCCCACGGCCGCAGCCGCCAGATGCAGAACAGGCAGATCGACAGGAAGCCGGCCGAGACCAGCATCAGGTTGGCGATGCCCACCCGCTGCACCAGCGAGCTGGTGATGATCGGCCCGAGGAAGGCACCCACTGTGCCAGCCGCGCCGATGTAGCCGTAGAAGGCACGCGCCTGCGCGTTGGAGAACACGTCGGCCATGAAGCTCCAGAACACCGCCACCGCGAACAGGTTGAATACGGTCGTCCAGAAGAAGAACGCCGCACCCCGCCCCGGCACGCCCGCATTGAACATCCCGTAGAACACGAACAGGGTGACGATGAAGAAACCATAGACCAGCGGCAGGAATACCCGCCGCGGATGGCGGCTGACCAGCCAGCCGTACAGCGGCTGCAGTACCAGCATGATCACGAACACGCAGGAGAACAGGAACTGCAGGGTGAAATCCTTCAGCGGCATGCCATGGCCAGCGAACCAGGCAATCAGTGCCGGCGGGAACAGCGCCTCCATGTCCGCCGAGGCCGCCATCGCCTCGCGCACCGGGCGCAGTACGTAGTAGCCGCTGAGCAGGCAGAAGAAGTACAGGAACGACCACCACAGCGGCGGCGAGCCGCGCAGGGCCTGCAGCAGCCGCGACACTGGTCCGGAGTTGCTGGCAGCAGTCATGCAGCACCCCGGAGCAACGGGCAGCAGGAAGACAGCGGCATTTGGAACTCCGGGGGGCGACAAAGCGCGTACGGTATCTAATGCACTGCAACATCGCCAGTGCGGCAAGGCTTACTCGGACACAACGTGCCGTTCTATCCTGAGTGACCTGGGAGGGGGAACGCTGTGAAGGAATTCGACTACATCATTGTCGGCGCAGGTTCGGCCGGCTGCGTGCTGGCCAACCGGCTCAGCGCCGACCCGCAGCGGCGGGTGCTGCTGATCGAAGCCGGGCCGCGCGACTGGCACCCCTTCATCCACATGCCGGCCGGCATCGCCCGGCTGGTCAACAACCGCCGCCTCAACTGGAGCTACGACACCGAGCCGGAACCGGCACTGGGCAACCGCCGCCTGTGGTGGCCGCGCGGCAAGGTAGTGGGCGGCTCCAGTTCGATCAACGCCATGTGCTACGTGCGCGGCGTGGCCGGTGACTACGACCGCTGGGCGCAGGCCGGTGCCAGCGGCTGGCACTGGGACAACGTGCTGCCCTGGTTCCGCCACAGCGAGGGCAACGCACGTGGCGCCGATGCCCTGCACGGTGCCGACGGCCCGCTGCAGGTCGCCGACCTGCGCCACGTCAATCCGCTGAGCGAAGCCTTCATCGCCGCCGGCCAGCAAGCCGGCCATATCCACAACACGGACTTCAACGGTCCCCGCCACGAAGGCGTCGGCCTGTACCAGGTCACCCAGAAGAACGGCGCGCGGTGCTCCTCAGCGGTCGCCTACCTGGCGCCAGTGCGCGCGCGCAGCAACCTGCAGGTACTCACCGGCGCGCTGGTGGAACGGCTGCAGATCGACGCAGGGCGCGTTACCGGCGTGCAGCTGCGCGTGGGCGGGCAGCGCCAGCAACTGCATGCCGCCGCCGAGGTGCTGCTCAGCGCCGGTGCGATCAATTCACCGCAACTGCTGATGCTGTCCGGCATCGGCCCGGCCGCCACGCTGCGCGCGCACGGCATCGGTGTGCAGCTGGACCAGCCCGGCGTCGGCGCCAACCTGCAGGACCATTTGGATATCTGCACCCTGTACCGCAGCGTGCCCGGCGTCAGCTACGACCGCGCCAGCGAAGTGATGATCGGCCTGAATTACTTCCTGCGCGGCCATCGCGGCGCCGGCAGCAGCAATGTCGCCGAAGCCGGTGGCTTCGTGCGCTCGCGCTTGGCTGCGGACGAGCGCGCCGACATCCAGTTCCACTTCGTGCCGGCAATGCTGGACAACCACGGCCGCAACCGCCTGCCCGGCGATGGCTACACCCTGCACGCCTGCTACCTGCACCCCCGCAGCCGCGGCCACATCACCCTGGCCAGCGCCGACCCGGCCGCGCCGGCGCGCATCCACGCCAACTACCTGAGCGATACCGAAGGCTTCGATCTGAAGATGATGGTCGAGGCGGCACGGCTGAGCCGCGACATCCTGCAGCAGCCGGCCTTTGCCCCATGGCGGAAGTCACCGCTGTTCCCTGCCGACGAGCAGTTGGACGATGCCGGGCTGGAAGCCTTCATCCGCGCCAAGGCCGAGACCATCTACCACCCGGTCGGCACCTGCCGCATGGGCAGCGATGACGCCGCCGTGGTCGACCCACAGCTGCGCGTGCGCGGCATCGATGGCTTACGGGTAATCGATGCCTCGGTGATGCCAAGCCTGGTCAGCGGCAACACCAATGCGCCGACCATCATGATCGCCGAGCGCGCGGCGGGGCTGTTGCTGGAATGACACTTGGTGCCGCGGTCGGAAAAGTTGCGGGGTTTGGATTTCAGGCCTTGCCTCTGCAGGCAAAGACAAGAACAAAAGCCAACCTGATTGGCAGCAAGGTTCGGCAGCCGCACTGATGTAGCCCGGGTAAGCACAGCGCACCCGGGAGCAGGGATCAGCAACCGCTCCAACTGTCTGCCAACAGCCCCGGGTGCGCTGCGCTTACCCGGGCTACGCGCTTGTCAGACCACCTGCAGCATTGCCGGCAGTGGGCAATGCAAGGTGGCGCAGATGGTCCGCAGCAGTTCGGCCTCGGCGACGTTGACCCGCTGGTTGTGGCTTACCGTTGCAGTCACTGCCTCCACCAGCAGCTGCTTGGCCAGCGGATCCATCGAGTCCAACGGTGCCCAAACCGCATCCAGCGCCAATACGCCGTTTGCCGGCGGCGCATATGGCAGATGATCCTGCGGCAGGATGCGCTGCAGGCCGGCCAGGTAGGCGCGCCGTGCGGCGGCCTCGTCGCCGGGGTTGCCGGCGCGCGCCACCACCGACAACAAGATCGCGAACTCGCGCTGCACGCCAATGGCCTTGCGGCGACCAAAATGCAGGTGTCGCGACGGATCCAGGGCTGCCTGCACCTGTACCAGCAACAAACGCGACAGGCAGTACTCGAACAACGAGATCCGGCCGTCTGCATGGGTCAGCGCATCAATGCAACGCATGAAGGCCGCCAATTGCGGGCGCGGCAAGCTGCGCAGCGTCGGGAACGCCAGCGCTGCCAATGGCAGCCGCAGCGCCGCGTGCAGGTCACGCAAGGGACCCGCCGCAATGGCCGACACGCGGTCGGCCATCGGTTCCCCCAGTTGCGCGCATACCGCCTCGCGCTGTCGCGCGGCCACCGAGGCCTCGTTGTCCAGCAGCATCGCCAACAGCAGGGGCTGCGCCGCGTCACGATCGGCGGCCAAGGCGCGCAGCGGCATCGGCAGACTGCCGGCCAACCGTATCGCCTGCTGGTAGTCGTCGTCGGCCGGGGTCGCGACTTGTGCCGCGACCAACGCTGGATCGACTCGCAGGTGCTGCGCTGTGCCTGGCAGTGACGGCAGCAGTGCGTCCACGCTGGGCGCGTCGCGCCCGGCCAGTCCCAGCACCCGATCTTCGGCCAGCCCATCAGGCGGCGCACTGAACCAGCCACCACGCAGCTTCTGCAACTGCTCGGCACGGAAGGAAGGCTCCAGCCGCTGGATGCGCTCGATCAGCGGCGGATGGGTGGCAAACCAACTGGACAGCCGCAAGCCTTCGCCAAACAGCATGTGGCTGACCTCCTCCGCACCGGCGCGATCAGCCAGATGCGAGCCATCATCCAACCCGCCGATCTTCTTCAAGGCACCTGCCAGGCCCTGCGTCTGGCGGGTGAACTGTACCGCCGAGGCGTCGGCGAGGATTTCGCGCTGGCGCGATACCGCCGCCTTGATCAGGCGCCCGAAGAACACGCCGATGCTGCCGATGGCTATGCCGGCCAGTCCAATCAGCAGCAACACAAACACCGGCCCGGTACTGCGGCCAAAACGCGCCCGTGTGCCGCCCCCCATATGCAGCAATACACGCTTGCCGATCACGCTGAGCATCAGGATGCCGAACAGCACACCCATCAGGCGGATGTTCAAGCGCATGTCACCATTGAGGATGTGGCTGAATTCGTGCGCGATGACACCTTGCAGCTCGTCACGATTGAGCCGCTGCAAGGTGCCGCGGGTCACCGCGATGGTCGCATCGGCGGGCGAGTAACCGGCGGCAAAGGCGTTGATGCCTGCCTCCTGCTCCAGCACATACAGCCGCGGCATCGGTACGCCGGAGGCGATGGCGATCTCCTCCACCACGTTGCGCAGACGCCGCAACGCCGGATCTTGGGCATCTGCCGGCACCTCGGTACCGCCCATCTGCACGGCCACCGCCTCACCGCCGTCACTCAGCGAGCGGATCCGGTACAACGAGGCCAGGCCGATCACCGCCAGCGTCAGCACACTGCCCCACAGCACACCGCGAACGCTGCCGGTGCTCAACCACACCAGCATATCCACCATCAGCACGATGGCCAGCACCGCCAGCGCAAACAGCAGCACCAACCGCCCGGAATTGCGCCGCGCCTGGGCCTGGTGTTCAAAGAAATTCATCCCGCGCCCCTGTTACGCCCGCGTCGGGTTCAGAACTGCACCTTGGGCGCTTCGCGCACCTGTTCGCGCTTCTCCAGCGGGATGTCCAACAGCGCCGCGGTGGAGAAATTGAACATGTCGGCGAAGATATTGGCCGGGAAGGTTTCACGGCGATTGTTGTAGCCCATCACCGCGTCGTTATAGGCCTGGCGCGCGAATGCCACCTTGTTCTCGGTACTGGAGAGCTCTTCGCTGAGCTGCATCATGTTCTGGTTGGCCTTCAGTTCCGGGTAGGCCTCAGCCACTGCCATCAGCCGGCCAAGGACACCGTTCAACTGCCCCTGCGACGCCGCCAGCTGCGCCATGGCCGCCGCATCGCCGGGATTGGCCTTGGCTGCGGCCAAACCTGACTGCGCAGCGCTGCGCGCCGCGATCACTGCTTCCAGCGTCTGCCGCTCGTGGCTCATATAGGCCTTGGCGGTCTCCACCAGGTTGGGAATCAGGTCAAAACGCCGCTGCAGCTGGACATCGATCTGCGCAAATGCGTTCTTGTAGGCGTTACGCGCCCGCACCAGCCCGTTGTAGATGCCCACGCCCATCGCCACAACTGCGACAACCACCACAAGAAAGATCAGCAATATCAACGCGATGCCCATTCATTCTCTCCCCGTTTGTGCATTGATGAAAAGCGGCGCTAGAATCGCCGACAGCAGTAGCTTACAGGCACCGATCACGATGAAAGACAAGAGCACGCGCCGGCACATTCGTCCGGTGGCATCGGGATTGCTGGGGGTGTTGATGCCCTTCGCATTGTCGTCTACCGCGCAGACTCCCACCCACACCACCCTGCCCGGCAGCACGCCAGCAGCCGTGGCGCTGCCGGTGAATCTGGAGAACGCGCCCACCCAGTCGCCGACGCAACCGATGCCTTACCGCGTCGCACTGCGACCGGACCAGGTACAACCGTTGCCGGCCGACTTCAATGTCGCCGCCATCGAATCACTGGCCGAACAACTCACCTACGGCAACCGGGTTCCCGGCATGGCCATGGCCATCGTCCAGAACGGGCGCGTGCTGTCGGCGCGCGGTTACGGCGTCACCGATATCAGCAACCCGCAGGAAGTGGACGCGCATACCGTGTTCCGCCTGGCGTCGTTGTCCAAGGCCTTCGCCGGCACCATGGCCGGGCTGCTGGTCAACGACGGCACCCTGCGCTGGGACAGCAAGGTCACCGATTACGTGCCGGGCTTCCGCCTGTCCACGCCTGAGGCAACCGACAAACTGACCGTGGCCGATGTCCTCAGCCAACGCGTCGGCCTGACCAGCAATGCCTATGACCGCGATGTCGAGGCCAACGCCGACTACTACACGCTGACCCAGAAGCTGGCTACCGCACCGCTCAAGTGCGCGCCAGGCGAATGCTATTCCTACCAGAACGTCGCCTTCAGCCTGGTCGGCGACGTGGTGTTCGCGGCCTCGGGCAGCTTCTATGAGCAGGCCGTTGAAAAGCGCATCCTCAAGCCGCTCGGCATGAACGATGCCAGCCTCGGCCTGGCCGGCATCCAGGCCAGTTCGCGCTGGGCACGTCCGCACGTGCGCAGCCGCAACGGCTGGGTATCACTGACGCCCAAGCCAACCTACTACCGTGTCGCGCCGGCCGCTGGCGTCAACGCCAGTGCCAGCGACATGGCGCAGTGGCTGCTGGCCCATACCGGTCATCGTCCGGATGTATTGCCGGCACCGTTGCTGGCGACGCTGCATGCGCCGCTGGTCAATACTCCCGGCGAAATGCGTTCGGGCTGGCGCCACCAGCGACTGGACTCGGCCGGTTATGCGCTGGGTTGGCGCGTGTTCGATTACTCCGGCCACCAGGTGGTCTTCCACGCCGGTGCGGTGCAGGGCTATCGCGGCCTGGTCGCGCTGCTGCCGGAACGCGACCTGGGCATCGCCATCATGTGGAACGGCGAGAGCAGCCTGCCCAGCGGCATGATGCCGACCATCCTCGATCGCGCCATCGGCCTGCCGACGCAGCGTTGGCTGGACGTGGACACCGACTTCGGCAGCGACAACCTGATGGCCGAAGATACGGCTCCAGCACGCGGCGGCAAGAAGGGCGCCTCGTCCGATCGTGCGGTGGCGTCGCCGCACTGAGCTGCATGGCGGTTTCCAGCACTACCCGAAAGGCGGCCGATGGCCGCCTTTTTCTTTGGCCGGTAGCGCCACCTTTGGGAGTACCCAGGGCCCGGCAGATTGGATGCATCGTCAGCTTCGCGGCTGACGCCGCTCCTGGAAAAAGCCGGTCCCGCCTGTAGTGCCGAGCCATGCTCGGCAGAGGCACTACCAGCAAATCAAATACACCCCTCCCAACCCTCCCGTTGCCTGCGGCAAAGGGAGGGCCTGGTTCCTCGGCATCGGTCGAGGTCTCGACCAAGCTCGCAGCTCCGGTAGTGCCGAGCCATGCTCGGCAGAGGCACTACCAGCAAATCAAATACACCCCTC
>NZ_DAMBKV010000008.1:0-49195 GCF_032066555.1 Stenotrophomonas sp. | reverse complement strand
CCAACCCTCCCTTTGCCGCAGGCAAGGGGAGGGCTCGGTTCCTCGGCATCGATCGAGGTCTCGACCAAGCTCGCCGCTCCGGTAGTGCCGAGCCATGCTCGGCAGGGGCTTTACCAGCAAACCGAAAGCCACAGCGCCCCTCGTGCAGGGGCGGCGTAAGCCGCGAAGTCGACAACCTCGGGATGACACGGACAGCAGGATCGCGGCAAACCGGCACTGCTGAAGTCAGATATCCCATCGACGCACAGGCATTGCCCGGACAGATACATCGTCAGCTGCGCGGCTTGCGCCACTCCCACAAACCAGACCTCACTCCTGCACTGTGGATATGGCTGCGCGGCTGGGACAGCGCTCAATGCTGGGCTGCTGCCGAGCATGGCCCGGCACTACCGAAGCGGTCGGCCTGCCCGGTACGCGCCAGTTCGGTCCGCGCATAAAAAAACTCCCTCCCCGCTGGGCAGTCGGGGAAGGAGTTTCAGGTGTTGCTAGTGGAGCTGGATCAGATCAGCGGCGCCGGGGTAGCCGGCAGCGCAACCGGAGCGGCCTTCTTCTTGCGAGCGGCCGGCTTCTTCTTCGCAGCTACCTTCTTGGCGGCCGGCTTCTTGGCGGCGACCTTCTTGGCGGTCTTCTTTACGACCTTCTTGGCAGCTGCCTTCTTGGCAACCTTCTTGACGGTCTTCTTGGCAGCTGCCTTCTTGGCAACCTTCTTCACGGCCTTCTTGGCAGTTGCCTTCTTGGCAACCTTCTTCACGGCCTTCTTGGCAGTTGCCTTCTTGGCAACCTTCTTTGCGGCCTTCTTGACGGTCTTCTTGGCAGCTGCCTTCTTCACGGTCTTCTTGGCGGCTGCCTTCTTGACGGTCTTCTTGGCGGCTGCCTTCTTCACGGTCTTCTTGGCAACAGCCTTCTTGGCGACCTTCTTCACTGCCTTCTTGGCGGTTGCCTTCTTGGCAACCTTCTTCACGGCAGCCTTCTTGGCGACTTTCTTCACCGCCTTCTTGGCGGCCGGCTTTTTAGCTGCTTTCTTCGTAGCCATGGTTTGTTCCTCGTCAGTGATCTATGGAATTGAAATGCCCAGTTGAAGCAAATCCGCGGTGTTCGGCGGAGGACCGACGACGCGTCTAGCGCATCGTGACGGATACAGAAACACCCGCTACGGTTCCCGCTGCGGGTGCCAGATAGAAATCAGGGGGGTGTTTCGCGGAAGGAAGCGACTCCTGCTCCACCATCAAGAGAATCCTGGCGGACGTCCAAGTTGTGCTTCGCGTCTGAATGTTGATCCGGCTCACTCGCTTCCGCAGGAAAGGTCTGCTGGGCGAAACCTAATCACGGTTTTTTTTACTGTCAACCATCTTTCCAAAATATTTTTCGGAAGCCTTCAGCCTTCCGCAGCCGTGCCCGCCCCGGCGCGCCCCGCGATTGCATGGCCACAACACCGTTGCCGCGGCCTCCAGAAAAAACACAAAGTAAAAAAACATCGGTAAAAGCGCACTATTCGTTTGAGCAACGAAGACGCGCCGCCATCTCGCCGCTACTCCAACAGCGTCGCAAAGCATGCGACCGATGCCTGCTACCCATCGCTTCCGACGACCAAAAAAAAGTTTGCCCAAGGCGAGGTTTGGCATCCGCAGTGGATGATTTTGCGCAAACTTTTTGAACCGTTTCGCGATCGGCAAGGACGCGCACCGGTGTCGGTTCGCACCTTCAAGCACGCATCGCGGCAAGCGCGCGTCGGCCCTCATCACCACCGATCATCACCTGATGCTGACATCGCCGCAAAAAAAAACGGCCGCTGACAGCGGCCGTTTTTCGGAGAGCGGCAGGACTCAGTGGTCCTCGTTCTCCAACATCTCGGCATAGTCGTCCGGGCCGAGCAGGTCGTTCAACTGATCCGGATCGGACAGCTCGACGACGTACAGCCAACCCTCGCCGTAGGCATCTTCGTTGATGGTTTCCGGCTTGTCGGTCACCGCTTCGTTGATTTCGACAACGGTGCCGGACACCGGGCTGTAGACGTCGGAAGCGGCCTTCACCGACTCGACCACCGCAGCGCCAACGCCAGCCTGCACGCTGTCACCGACAGCCGGCAGTTCGACGTAGACCAGGTCACCCAGCAAACCCTGGGCATGATCGGAAATACCGACGGTAACGCGGTTGCTGCCTTCGACACGGGCCCATTCGTGGGACTTGAGGAACTTGAGGTCGCCAGGGATCTCGCTCATGGAACTACTCCGGAAAAACGGTGGTCGGGATGAAGCGCTAGTTTAACGAACCGGAAGCGAGGTCGCTTCCGGCCCGGTCCTACAGGTCAAAGATTGATGCCGGCCTGTGCCTGGCCGTCACGCACGAACGGGAACTTCACGATACGCACCGGCACTTCCTTGCCACGGATGTCCACGCGCACGTCACCCGGCGCACCCGCCGGCACGCGCGCGAAGGCGATGGCCTTGCCCAGCGTCGGCGAGAAGGTGCCGGACAGGATCTCGCCTTCGCCATTGGCGGTGAGCACCTTCTGGCCGTGACGCAGCACGCCCTTCTCGTCCATCACCAGTCCGATCATCTGCCGCGCGTTGCCGGCGGCCTTCTGCGCTTCCAGCACGGCGCGACCGGTGAAGGCACGCGGCGTGCCATCGGCCAGGTCATCCAGTGCCACGGTCCAAGCCAGCGCCGCCTCGTACGGAGTGATGGCTTCGTCCATGTCCTGGCCGTAAAGATTCATGCCGGCTTCCAGGCGCAGCGTGTCACGTGCGCCCAGGCCAGCCGGCTTCACACCAGCGGCCAGCAGCGCGTTCCAGAACGCGACGACCGCGCTCTGCGGCAGCAGCACTTCGTAACCGTCTTCGCCGGTGTAACCGGTGCGTGCGACGAACAGTTCAACGCCGTCGATGGAGTTGACAGTCAATGCGGCGAAGCGGCCGAGCTTGTCCAGCGCGGCACGATCCGACTCCGCTACCAGGCCGGCGACCAGGGCACGCGCCTGCGGCCCCTGCACGGCAACGATGGCCAGGTCTTCGCGCTCGACCACCTCGACGCCGAAGGCTTCGGCATGCTGGCGGATCCAGGCCAGGTCCTTCTCGCGGGTGGAGGCGTTGACCACCATCCGGAACATGTCCTCGGCCAGGAAGTAGACGATCAGGTCGTCGATGACACCACCCTGCGCATTGAGCATGCACGAGTACAGGGCCTTGCCGCTGACCTTTACCTTGTCGATGGAGTTGGCCAGCAGCTGGCGCAGGAACTCGCGGGTGCGCGCACCCTTCAGGTCGACCACCGTCATGTGGCTGACGTCGAACATGCCGGCGGCCGTGCGGACCAGGTTGTGCTCGTCGATCTGCGAGCCGTAGTGAATCGGCATGTCCCAACCGCCGAAGTCGACCATCTTGGCGCCGAGTGAGCGGTGGGTTTCGTTGAGCAGGGTTTTCAGGGTCATGGCCGTTCCACACTAAGGGGACCGCCATTATCCCAGATGGTTACGTGTAAAACCTGCGGCACCGCCACAACGGCAGTGCCGCGGCAGTATTCAGACCGCCTGCACCTTGAGGGTCATGCCGTCGACCGCGACCACGCGCACCGTGCTGCCCTGGGGCAGGTCCGGACCGGCCACCACCCAGAACGCATCGTCGACCTTGGCCCGGCCGACACCGGCACTGATGGCCTGCTCCAGCGTCACTACCCGCCCGATCAACTGCTCGGCGCGGCGGTTGAGCAGCGGCTGGTCGCTGGGCCGCGCACGCTGCCGGAACCAGGTGCGGTAGACCTGGATGGAGACAAAACTCAGCACCACGAACAGGATGACCTGCAGCAGCAGGCTCATGCCATCGAACGCCCAGACGGTGAGGAAGACTGCGGCCGCCGCTATCCCCATCCACAACATGAAGGCACCCGGCGCCAATGCCTCGGCGGCAAACAAGGCCACCGCCAGTGCCGCCCATAGCACCACCTCCCAGCGCATGGCTCAGCGCCCCAACGGCGGCGGGTTGCCGCGTGCAGGCTGTTTGGCGTCGGCTTGCTTGGCGAATGCCTCCTTGGCCAGTTCCGAAATGCCGGCAATGGAACTGATCACCCCGGTAGCCTCCATCGGCATCAGCACCAGCTTCTGGTTGGGGGAATTGGCCAGTTCACCGAAGGCTTCCACGTACTTCTGCGCGATGAAGTAATTGATCGCCTGCACACTGCCGTTGGCGATCGCATCGGACACCATCGCGGTCGCCTTGGCCTCGGCTTCGGCAAGACGCTCGCGTGCCTCGGCGTCGCGGAACGCGGCCTCCTTGCGGCCTTCCGCTTCCAGCACCGCCGACTGCTTCTGGCCTTCGGCGCGCAGGATCTCCGATTGGCGGATACCCTCGGCTTCAAGCACCGCAGCACGCTTGTTCTGCTCGGCCATCTTCTGCTGCTGCATCGACTGCACCAGGTTGGCCGGTGGCTGGATGTCCTTGATCTCGATGCGGGTGACCTTGACGCCCCACGGATTGGTGGCGTGGTCGACCACGTTGAGCAGCTTGGCGTTGATGGTCTCGCGCTGGCTCAGCGATTCGTCCAGGTCCATCGAGCCGATCACGGTACGGATATTGGTCTGCACCAGGGCAATCATCGCCACTTCCAGGTTGGCCACTTCATAGGCCGCCTTGGCCGCATCCAGCACCTGGAAGAACACCACGCCATCCACCCGCACCACCGCATTGTCCTTGGTGATGACATCCTGGCTGGGCACGTCCAGCACCTGCTCCATCATGTTCACCTTGCGGCCGACGCCATAGACCACCGGAAACAGGAAATGCAGGCCCGGGCTCATCGTGTGCGTGTACTTGCCGAACCGTTCCACCGTCCATTCATAGCCCTGCGGCACCATCCGCACCGTCTTGAACAGCACGATGATGCCGGCCACCGTGACCACCAACGCCAACACCGCTGCTCCGCCGCTCATCCGACCACTCCTTGTGCTGATTGATGGGCCGAGTATAGCCACAGCCCGGGCAACTGCCTGAGCGGGCTCACAGGCGCACCCGCCCGCGCAGGATATCGACGAACATCACCCAGTCACCGGCAAATGAATAGAGCGGATGGCGAAAGGTTGCCGGTCGGTTCTTCTCGAAGAAAAAGTGCCCTACCCAGGCGAATCCATAGCCACACAACAGGGCGAAACCGAGCCAGCGCAGCTGACCGGTCCACAGCAGCATCGCCACGCACAGCAGCACGCCGCAGCTGCCGATGAAATGCAGGCGGCGACTGGTGCGGTTGCTGTGTTCGCTCAGGTAGAACGGGTAGAACGCACGGAAGCTGCTGAATCCTGACATGGCCGGCACCCGGGACTGGATGCCGCCAGCATAGGCGCTTCAGTTGCTGCGTGGGGCGAACATGATCACCGCCATGCCGAGCAGGCAGAGGCCACCGCCGAGCAGGTCCCAGCGGGTGGGCTTGACCGAGTCCACCAGCCACAACCACAGCAGCGCCACGCAGACATAGACGCCGCCGTAAGCGGCATAGACCCGCCCGCTGGCCGCCGGATGCAGGGTCAGCAGCCAGGCGAACAGGGCCAGGCTGGCGGCAGCTGGCAGCAGCAACCACGGGCTGCCCTGCTGCCGCAGCCAGACCCACGGCAGATAGCAGCCGACGATCTCCGCCAACGCGGTGAGCAGGAACAGCGCGAAGGTCTTCATCGCGCGGAATCCTTCTCCTGCTGCTTCACCTGCTGCCACAAGGCCTCCTGCTGTTGCAGGTCCAGCTGTGGCATCGCGGTTCCGCGAGCGGCCGCCAGCGCCTCCATGGCACGGAAACGGCGTTCGAACTTGTGGTTGGCATGGCGCAGGGCGGTGCCGCTATCGACCTTGGCGTGGCGGGCAAGATTGGCGCAGACAAACAACACGTCACCCAGTTCCTCCTGCAGCCGGACCTGGTTGTCGGCGCCGGCGGCAGCAAGCTCGAACTCGGCCTGCAGTTCGTCGATTTCCTCACGCAGCTTGTCCAGTACCGGCACCGCATCGGGCCAATCGAAGCCGGTGCGCGCAGCACGCGACTGCAGCTTGGTGGCACGCAGCCACTCCGGCAGTCCACGCGAAATGCCGGCCAATGCCGAATCATCCTGCTCGCCCTTGGCGGCGCGCTCGCTGCGCTTGATCTGGTCCCAGTTGGCCAGCACTTCGTCGGCGTCGCTGACCTCGGCATTGCCGAAGATATGCGGGTGGCGGCGGATCATCTTGTTGCTGATCGAGGCCACCACATCGCCGAAATCGAAGGCGCCCTGCTCGCTGGCCATCTGTGCATGGAACACTACCTGCAGCAGCAGATCGCCGAGCTCGTCCTTCAGATCCGGCAGGTCATTGCGGTCGATGGCATCGGCAACCTCATAAGCCTCCTCGACGGTGTACGGCGCGATGCTGGCGAAGTCCTGCTCCAGGTCCCAGGGGCATCCGCCCTGGGGATCGCGCAGGCGCGCCATGATCTGCAACAGGGTCTGGATATTGGTCAATTCGGACATTCGCACATCACCTTTGTTACGAATACGCCGGCAGTCGCCGGCGTTTGAAGTTCACTGCAGGCAGCCAGTGGCTGGGCGTCAAAGCCCGGCCACCCACGCCTGCCACGGCAACGAGGCATCACCCAGGGCAACGAAGTCGCCATTGAGCAGACGCGGGCGTTGGTTGTAGGCAAACGGCACGCCGTCATCGGCCGCCAACACGACACCACCCGCCGCCTCCAGCACGCACTGACCGGCGGCGGTATCCCATTCACTGGTTGGCCCAAGGCGCGGGTACACATCCAGCGTCCCTTCAGCGATGCGGCAGAACTTCAGCGACGAGCCCTGCGCGACCAGCTCGATTTCACCCATCCGTGCCAACAAGCCAGCGGTGCGCGCACTGGCGTGTGAGCGGCTGGCAGCGACCCGCAACGGCGATGCCGGTGGCACCCGGGTAGTAATCGCGTCCTGCTGCTGACCGCTGCGGCGCCAGGCCTGGCCACCGCGCTGTGCATGCCAGATGACCTCGGTCACCGGTGCCTGTACGACACCAAACACCGACACGCCATCTTCGATCAATGCAATGTTGACGCTGAATTCGCCATTGCGCTTGATGAATTCACGCGTGCCGTCCAGCGGGTCCACCAGCCAATAGCGCTGCCACTGCCGACGCGTCTCCCAGGGCAACTGGGCCGATTCCTCGGACAGTACCGGAATGTCCGGGGTCAGCTGCGCCAGACCGGCAACAATCAGCCGGTGCGCGGCCAGATCGGCCGTGGTGACCGGGCTGTCATCGGCCTTCTGTTCGACGTCGAAACCGTTGGCATAGACCTGCATGATCGCCGCGCCTGCGCGCTGGGCGATGTCCAACACGCCTTCGCGCAGGACGTCATCAACTACTGCGTTCATGCGCCACCTCGCAGCCACTCACGGGCAATGAACAGGGCTGCCAGCGAGCGCCCCTCGGAAAAATCCTCGCGCAGCATCAGCTGGTCCAGCTCGGCCAGCTTCCACGGCACCACTTCCAACTCTTCCGGCTCGTCACCAGGCAAGCGCTGCGGATACAGGTCGCGCGCCACTACCAGCGTGGATTGGTGACTCATATAAGTAGGTGCGAGAGTCAGGCTGCGCAGCGCATCCAGCCTGCGCGCGCCATAACCGGCCTCCTCCTTCAGCTCACGGTCGGCGGCCTCGATTGGCGTCTCGCCCTCGTCGATGCGGCCCTTGACCAGACCCAGTTCGTAACGATGCAGGCCAGCTGCGTATTCACGCACCAGCAATACGGTCTCGTCATCGAACATGGGCACCACCACGACCGCACCGTGTCCGCCACTCACCAGGCGCTGGAAATGCCGTCGCTCGCCGTTGGAAAACTCCAGGTCCAGCTGCTGCTGGCGGAAGGGACCGATGTGTTCTTCGAACACGTTGTGGATCTGTGGCAGACG
Source organism: Stenotrophomonas sp. (assembly GCF_032066555.1). Taxonomy (GTDB): domain Bacteria; phylum Pseudomonadota; class Gammaproteobacteria; order Xanthomonadales; family Xanthomonadaceae; genus Stenotrophomonas. Next base: position 41,299 of record NZ_DAMBKV010000008.1, on the reverse strand, counting down.
GCGACTCATGCGCCACTCCGGGCAAAACGACGGTAGACCGATAGAATGCGCATTGGCAGATACGTTTTCATGACGTTGAAATGCTAGCAGACCCAGCCGCTCCCCACGCGGCACCGCCTTTGCGAGAACACCCATGCGCCTTACCCGTAGCCCGATTGAACTGCCGCTTGCCGTCGGCCAGACCCTGTCCCTGCCGGAGGATGTGGCCAACCATCTGGTCCGGGTGATGCGCCTGCGCGAGGGCGAAAGCTGCATCCTGTTCAACGGCGATGGCCATGACTATGCCGCCACCCTCAGCGCGATCAGCAAGCGCGAGGTACAGGTGCACATCGACAGTGCCCAGGCCGTCGACAACGAATCGCCACTGGCCATCACCTTGCTGCAGGGCATTGCGCGTGGCGAGAAGATGGACTTGATCCTGCAGAAGGCCACCGAACTGGGGGTCAGCCGTATCATCCCGGTCAATGCCGAGCGCACCGAAGTAAAACTGGACGCAGCACGCGCCGAAAAGCGCATCGCGCATTGGCGCAACGTGGTGGGTTCGGCCTGTGGCCAATCGGGGCGCGCGCGGATTCCGTCCATTGCCAGCCCGCAGGCGCTGGCCGCGGCGGTGGCAGCATTGCCCGGGCAGACCCTGCGACTGACCCTGGACCCGCTGGGCGAGCATCGCCTGGCCTCGCTGCCGGCAGCACCCGCCAACGGCGTGGTGATCGCAATCGGGCCGGAAGGTGGCTGGTCACCGCGTGACCGTCAGCAACTGAGCGAGGCAGGCTTCCAGGGCCTGCAGCTGGGTCCGCGCATCCTGCGCACGGAGACCGCCGGCCTGGCGGCAATCGCGGCCCTGCAGGCGCGGCTGGGCGACCTGTAGCGCCGAGCCGTGCTCGGCGTGAGCATTGCCGACAAACCCGCTGTCGGTGTTTGTGGGAGCGGCGTAAGTCGCGAAGCCAACACCGATAAGATCACCAACCGGCCTGCAATCTGTTGGAGTGCGAGCTTCGCGGCTTACGCCGCTCACGCAATGTTGAGGATTGCCGGGAAAGCTTCTGCCGAGCATGGCTCGGCACTACAGGTAATGCCTGGCCCGCCTATAGAGCCGAGCCATGCTCGGCTGGGGCGTTACAGCTGTACCCACCCGGTATGTGAGCGGCGTAAGCCGCGAGGCCGACGCCACTGGAATCACCAACCGGTCTGCAATCTGTTGGAGTGCGAGCTTCGCGGCTTACGCCGCTCCTACAAATGCCGAAGATCGCTGGGAAGGCCGCTGCCGAGCATGGCTCGGCACTACCTTTCGGTCAGGCTACGGCTTCTGCCAGGGCCAGGATCACGGCGCTTTCAACTGCGTCCAGGTCTGGCAGCAGTGCGCTTTGTTCACCGAGCAGGACGCGCATATGCACGCCCACCGGCAGGCTTTCTTCCGATGCATCGGCCAGCAGGCCATCGCGCGGTACCGCGATCAGCTGCGGGAAGGACTGGGTCAACAGGGCGAAATACGGCAGGTCCGGGTTGCCACCCAGGGCCTTGAGCACCACCACCTTGTTGTTGCCGCCGACCATTTCGTTGCCATGGCCACTGAGCCCGGCATAGGACAGCAACGGCACGCTCCAGCCGTGCCATGCGATCTGCCCGACCAGCCATGCCGGGGCATTGGCGATCGGCTCGACCGCCACGCGCGACATCATTTCCGCCACCGTTGCGTTGGGCAGCAATACGCGTTCGGTACCGGCCTGTATCAGTACCCCACGGACTTCATCGTTGTTTGCGTAGCTCATCGTCAGTTCCTGGGTCGCGCAGCGGTCACGCCGCGCAATGCACTGCCAATTCGGCGGCGAGATATTCCGGATCACCGGCGCGCATGCCCGCGACAGCCAGCTGGCTGGCGGCGGCCGGGTCATAGCAGCCCTCACCGATCTGCCCCGCCACCCAGCCGCCCTTGCCGGCGAATTCCAGCACCGGGGCAACCAACGCCACGTCGGCACCACTGAGCATCAGCACGGCACTGCGGTCGGGTTGCAGGGCTTCAAGCAAGTCGTTGGCTTCCGCGCAGAAGCGCAGGCCCTCGGTACTCGACTCCACACCGATCACGTCGGGAAGAATATAGACATCGCCCGGAACCAGATTCTGCCCCGGATCGGCCAAGGTCACCGGCAGCGGCGTCGCCCGCGCCATCTGCTTGACCAGGTTGGCGTAGCGGCCGCCGTCCAGACGCAGCTGCACCAGCACCGGTCGCGCGAAGTCTTCGGGCAGGCCGGCCAGCACACGGCGCACCGCATCCGGACCACCGATGCCGGCGATCAACAACACTGCCCCATTGCCTTCGGCAGCGCCTTCGTCGATCTCAACCAGTGACAACTCGCTGTTGAGCAGGCTGGCCAGGGCCGGCGGCGGCACCTGGACCGCACTTGCCGCAGCAGGCGCCGCTTCATAGCCATCATCCTCCAGCAGCGACCAGCTGCTGAAATCGCCCAGCGGCACCTTGGCGGGCTCGGCTTCGGATTCCGTCGCCACTGGCACCACAACCGGCTCCGCCGGCAGCGGCGGCGGCACGGCTGCGACCGGCTGCGCAGCGCCCGCAATCAATTCCTCGAAGGACAGCACCTCCGGGCGCGGCGCAAGCGCACGGGCCGGGGCCTCGTAGATCTCATCAGCGGGCAGGTCGTAGGCCTGCACCTGTGCCTCGTCCAGATGGAACTGCAATGGTGCATCCACATGCCCGTCAGCAGGACGCGGCGGCATGCCGGGTTCGAGGGCAATCGCCGGCTCCGCCTCCTCATGCTCCAGACCGGGCGGCAGCACGTTGCCATGGCCCTGCAGCTTGGCCGCCAGATGGCGGATCCAACGCTGCGCCTCCCAGCCCTCGCGACGTGCGGCCAGCTCGGCTTCCTCGAACAGCAGCGACAGTTCCGGTGTTTCCAGCACCGATTCCAGTCGCTCCAGCGCGTCCTCCACCGCCGGCTCCAAGGCCACCAGCACCACCTGCGGCGCGGCCGCGGCAAGTGCGGACGGCTCAAGCTGGTTGGGATCCTCTTCCAGCACGATGCGGCCGCCGGCAGCGACCAGCGCTTCGCGCAGGCGATCCCGGGCGGCGCCGGCGCGGGCCAGCAAGGCAACCGGCTTGGCAGTGTCGTCAGTCGCGTGCACGGGCGATCCCCAGCAGGTCGTAGACATTGCGCATCAAATCCAACTCCTGGTACGGCTTGCCGAGATAGCGCTGCACGCCGATCTCGAAGGCGCGTTGGCGATGCTTGTCGCCGCTGCGCGAGGTGATCATCACGATCGGAATGTTCTTGTAGCGTGGATCGGCACGCATCGCGGTGGCCAGCTCGTAGCCGTCCATACGTGGCATCTCGATATCCAGCAGCATCAGGTCCGGGATGCGCTCTTCCAACTGCTCCAGCGCTTCCACGCCGTCGCGGGCGACCACTACATCCAGGTTGTGACGCTCCAGCACGCGACCGGTGACCTTGCGCATGGTCAGCGAATCGTCGACCACCATCACCAGCGGCACATGGCGCTGGCTGCTGGCCTCGATCACTTCCACCGTCTGCTGCGGTTGGGTGAGGTGACGACGCACCAGCGGTGCCACGTCCAGGATCACCACCACGTTGCCTTCGCCGGTGATCGTGGCGCCGTAGATACCCGGCACCGAGGCGATCTGCAGGCCCACCGGCTTGACCACGACTTCGCGGTTGCCCAGTACCTGGTCGATAGCCACCGCCGCACGCAGGTCGCCGGAGCGCACCAGCAGCAGCGGGATCTCGGCCTGGCCTTCGGCCTTGGCTGCAACCTGGCCCACCAGGGTGCCGAGGTTGTACAGGCTGAAGTCTTCGCCGTTGTAGTGGTAACCGCCCTGCCCGGACTCGAAACGCTCGCGGGAGATACGACCGATACCGCTGACCGAGGCCACCGGCACCGCATAGGTGGTTTCGCCGATGCGGACGAACACCGCCTGGGTGACCGCCAGCGTCTGCGGCAGGCGCAGGGTGAAGGTCGCGCCCTGGCCACGCACCGAGTGGATGTCCACCGAGCCGCCGAGCTGACGGACTTCGTTGCGCACCACGTCCATGCCCACACCACGGCCGGCCAGCTGACTGACCTGTTCGCTGGTACTGAAGCCCGAGGCGAAGATCATCTGGTCCAGCTGGGTATCGTCGATCTGCTCGTTGGCACCCAACAAACCGCGCTGCTCGGCGCGGCGACGGATCGCCTCGCGGTCCAGGCCGGCACCGTCATCGCCCACTTCCAGCACGATTTCCGAACCTTCGCGGCGCAGACGCAGGGCGATTTCGCCTTCTTCCGGCTTGCCTGCGGCAGCACGTGCGGCCGGCTGCTCCAGGCCATGTGCAACCGAGTTGCGCAGCATGTGCTCCAGCGGCGCGACCATGCGGTCCAGCACATTGCGATCGAGTTCGCCGTGGGTGCCTTCCAGCTTCAGGTGCACCTGCTTGTCGGTTTCCTGCGCGGCCTGACGCACCACACGGCGCAGACGCGGCACCAGACCGTCGAACGGCACCATGCGCGCGCGCATCAGGCCATCCTGCAGTTCCGAGCTGACACGCGACTGCTGCTGCAGCAAGGTGTCGTAGTTGCGCGACAGATCGTCCAGCACCCCCTGCAGACCGCCCAAGTCGGCTGCCGATTCGTTCAGCGCACGGCTTAGCTGCTGCAGGGTGGAGAAGCGGTCCAGTTCCAGCGGATCGAAGGTTTGGTCGGCCTGCTCATGCTCGCGGCGGTAACGCGCCACGATCTGCGCTTCGGTTTCCAGGTCCAGGCGGCGCAACTGGTCGCGCAGACGTGCGTTGGTGCGGTCCAGCTCGGCCATGGCGCCACGGAAGGCACCCAACTGCTGCTCCAGGCGCGAGCGGTAGATCGCCACTTCACCGGCATGGTTGACCAGGCTGTCGAGCAGGTCAGCGCGAACACGCACCTGTTCCTGGCCGCGCGGCGCACCTTCGTCTTCGTTGCCTGCCTGCTCTTCGCGCAGCGGTGCCGACAGCGGCGCATTCTGCGCCACCGGCTGCGGCTGCACATCGTCAGCGGCAAACTTCTGCGATGCCGGCTCGAACGTGCCGACAGCGGCTTCCACCGGCGCCTGTGCGGCCTCGGCGCGGCCGTCGGTACGGGCTTCGAAGGCCGTGATCAGGTCGGTCGGCATCTGTACCGCGCGATGCTCGCCGGTACGCAGCAACAACTGGTGCAGACGATCGAAGCCGCGCTCCAGCAGCTGCACGTCGCTGCGGGTGATCTCGGTACGGTTGGCCGCAACCGCTTCCAGCAGCGATTCGATACCGTGGCCAAGGTCACCGATGGCATTGATGCCCGCCATGCGTGCACCACCCTTGAGGGTATGCAGGTCACGCTGCAAGCCGGCCAAGGCTTCACGATCTTCCGGCGCCGCGCGCAGGTCGTTGATCAGACCATCGCAATGATCGAGCAGGTCCTTGCCTTCCTCGACGAAGATATCGACCAGTTCGCGATCCAGGTCGGCAAAATTCAGCGGCCCGGCATCAAGCTCATGCGCAGCAGCGGCGGCGACCGGTGCCGCGACCTCTTCCGGCAAGGCGGCGGTGAGCGGAGCCAGTTCCGCCTTCGGTTCGATGCTGGTCCCGGCGTCGACCTGGCCTGCACTGTCGTCCACGGCGGTCGTTCCAAACGCCCCGGCCGCTTCAGGCTGGACGTGTTCCGGCTGAACGACGTCGTCGTCCTGCCCGGCATCTGCAACCACGATGGGTTCTTCGTCCGGAGCAACGGCTTCGCTTGTGCCGTGTTCCTCGACGGCCGCGATGTCCTCGCCAGCCAGCGTTGCATCCGCGGCGTCGAGAGCTTCCAGCGACGCAGCTGTCATTGCCTCCGGCGCATCGGCAACTGCGGCCTCCTCGCCCGATTGCACGGAGTCAGCCGATGCCTGCACGACGCCGTCCTCGACCGCGGCAGAGCTCTGCTCGGTGGACTCCGCAATCGGCTGGTCTTCTTCGATCTGCGCTGTCGCGTTCGATGCTTCTACTTCTGCTTCTTCCTCGGCTTCGACCGGGACTTCCGCTGCGACTTCGGTTTCGCTCGAACCCAGCTGGGCCACACCGGCAACCACCGTAGCCGTACCGGTAGCGATTGCCAGCGCACGCGCGATCACACTGTCGTGATCGTGCTGATCGGTGGGAACCTCGACAGCCGTCGCCTCGTCTTCCTGGTTGTCTTCGGTCGAAGTGAGCGCATCGGCCTCAACCGCGGCATCGCCTGCCGCGGTAGTCGTCTGTGCGGCTTCGACCTCGCCTACTTCGGGCTCGGTTTCGAGCGTCGGATCGGAGGCTTCCGCGACCGGCTCCTGATCACCTTCCACCGCTTCCGCGGCAACGCCCCAGGTCGAGGCCCGCACTGCATCGTACTGATCAACCGTTTCAACCGGATCCAGCGCAGCTTCCGGCGCGACGACCTCGGTCAGCTCGATGCTGTCGGCCAGTTCGACCGGCGCATCAGCAGCAACTGGCGTGGCCGGCTCGATATCGCTGGCGACTTCCAGCACCGTCGACGACACGTCGGCGGCAACGGTATCCGCAAGCTCAATCTGCTCCGACCCGCTGGTTTCGGCGGCGGCCCCCATCGGCAACAGCATTTCAGGCTCGGCTGCCGTGGCCGGCTGTTCGATGCTTTCCGGCGAGACCTGGCTACCCGGGGTCTCCTCCAGCAAGCCTGCGTCAAAGTACGCGGAAAGGTCTTCGCCCCCCACCAGCTCGGCGTTCATGTCATTGCCCGCCGGCGCTGCCGGCTGCGCAGCTACGCTGTCATTGGCGAGCAGTTCTTCGTCTGCCTGCATCGGCGGCCACTTGGCGTCCGGCAAGGCATCGACCAGGGCCTGCAGACGCTCGGCCACGCCCGGGAATGCAGGAATACGCGGCGAAGACGCACGCAAGGCCGTGATGGTGGTGTGTACCGCAGCGGCCATCTGCGCCAACGCATCCACGCCAGCAGCCGTCGGGGTGACCGACGCCGCCAGCGAACGCTTGACGAAGGTTTCCGCCGGGCTGGTGATCTGGGTGATCACCGGCACATCGGTCATCGCGAATGCACCACTCATGGTGTGCACCGCACGCAACAGGTCCTCGGAGACGGCCTGCGGCTGCACGGCCGAAGCCGCCAACCAGGCATGCACCGTATCCAGGTGGGCGCCAATCTCGGCCTCGAGGATTTCGCGCAACACCTCGTCCACGGAAGCCGGAGTGCCGTCAGCCTGTTCGGCAACTTCAGCGTCGCCGGCGGGCGCAAAGGCTGCTTCCGCATCGGACTCCGCCGCTACCTCGCCAACCGCCACATCAGCTGCAACGGCGCTGGCGCCGGTGACGTAGAACGCTTCTTCACCCGCAGCGACGCGGTCGGCCACCTCCTGCATGCCCAGCAGATCGGACTGGATGCTGCCGGTGCCACGCAATGCGGCATTCAATTCCGGCAATACGTCATACGCCTGCGCTACCGCGGCAAGAACCGCGGGGCTGGCCGGACGGCTGCCGTCGAGCACGCGATTGAGCATGCTCTCGATCTTCCAGCTGAACTCACCCAGGGTGCGCGCGCCGACAAGACGACCACTGCCCTTCAAGGTGTGGAATACGCGGCGCACCGGGCGCAGCCTTTCCATGTTGGCAGGCGCCGCGCGCCAGGCAGGCAGCAGGTTGCCCAGATTTTCGAGCTCCTCGTCGAACTCCTCGATGAAGACATCGCGGATGTCCTGATCGATCACGTCACCGCCATCGATGAAGCCGCCCTCGAGCTGCTGCGTCGGTGCCACGGTCCTTGCAGGCGTCGCGGCACTGGCCGCGACTTCGCCCACATCGGCCGTGACCAGCTCGGGCTGCAGCGACTCGGGCAACGCAAACGGGTCGAAGGCCTCGGCGGCGGCATCCAGCTGCGCCATGAATGCAGCGGTTTCGGTATCCAGCGTGGAAACCGGCTCAACCACTGTGGAGGCCGGTTCCACCGGCGCGGCGGCCAGGTCCCAATCGCTGCTTATCTGTGCCGGCGCAAGCGTTGCATCCTCGATCGAGGTATTGCTGGTCTCCAGCTCCGGATTGAAGAACGGATCGGCATCGACTTCGGCATCGGCAAAGGCGGCGTTGACCAGCTCCGCATCGGCCAGATCATCCTTGCTCAGTTCAGCCGCGTGCGGCGCCTGTGCATCGGTGTCATCCAGCGTCAGCAACGAGGCGTCGAAACGATAGCTGTCGTTCGCGCCCTCAATCGTCGCGTCCTCGGCGGCTACCGGATCAAACGAGGCAGCAAGCGACACGGGAGCTTCAAAATCTGCTGGCGCCGCGGCTTCGTCGTGCCCCTCAAGCACCATCGGGGCCAGCGTGAAGCTGCTCTCTTCAGCTCCGGAGCTCTCGGCGGCTACCGGATCAAATGCGGAGACCGCAGCGCTGGTGTCGGCCGGTGCCGACACGGAAGAATCCGCCACCTCTGCTGCCTGTGCCGGAATGCTGGAAATTGCCACGGCATTGATGGCCGCACCAAACACCAAGGGGTAATCGACCGCGGCAGCCTGCGGCTTCACCTCCGCATCCAACGACGGCAACGGCGGTGGGATCACCGGCGCTGCAACGACAGGAGCCGGTTCGGAAGCAGGCGCCGCGTCGGCGACTGCGTCAGCAGACGCATGCGGCACATCGTCCTGGCCGGCGGCGACTGCCTCGTCCACAACGGTGCTCGGCGTTGCTGCCAGCTCGGCAACAGGTGCAGCAATGACTTCGGCGGCAACCGGTTCGACTGCCGCCGTGGCGGCCACAACCTGCACCGGGGGAATCGGCCAGTAACGCAGTGTTTCCAGGCTGGTACGGGTGATATCGAGGATTTCCTCGCGGCCCGGACGACGGTCGCGCAGGGCTTCCAGGAAGTATTCCAGGCTGGCCATGGCATCGGCCAGGGTATCGAGCTGACGACCGCTGGGAATGCGCTGGCGTGCGATCAGCTCGACGTCGATGTACTGGCGCACGGCCAGCAGATAGTCCGCCGGTACCGGCATCTCCAGCATGCGCAACGCGCCCGACACTTCGCCGAGCAGGCGCGGCACTTCGGCCAGGCGCGCGTGATCCCAGTTGGTCTCGATGAACGCGACGAACGATTCGCGTGCCGCGGTGAAGTTGGCAATGGCTTCATGTGCCAGCACTTCCACCGTACGGCGGGTTTCCACCGAACCGGCATCGTCGTCACCGGCGACATTGGCGCCGAGATGGGCCACCTGGTCGTCCAGCGATGCATCCACGTAGAGCAATGCGCCGGCGATATCCAGCAACAGGTTGTCGTCGATCTGGCGCGCACCATCGACCACCTCACGCAGCGCATCGCGCTGCTGGGCGACGATGCCACGGGCCACGCCCAGGCCCATCACGCCCAGGGTGTCTGAGACCGCGCCCAGTTCGTTGACCTGCACCTGCAGGTCGGCCGGGTTGCCGTCCATGCGCATATGCAGATCGAGCGCATCCTTGATGCGCATCAGTTCTTCCTTGACCGCGCTGCCCACGGTGTCGAGCAGCTCGCGGTTGCGTCCACTCAGGCTGCCGCGTGCATGTTCCAGTTCATCGGCGCTGGCGTCGCTGGCGTCTGGGTTGAAGGCGAACAACACGCTCTCGTTGATGCCCTCGGCACCGCGCGCGGCACGGATGTCATTGAGCAGCGGCAGCAGCACGATCGGAATGTCGCGATGGCCGTTCTGCAGGCGTTCCAGGTAATCGGGCAGCAGCACGGTGCCACGCATCAGCGTGGCGCAGGCCTCGTCACGCTCGGGAACAGCCCCATCACGAACTGCATTGGCCAGCAGTTCCAGTTCCTCGGCGACCATGGCCGGCGCATACAGCTCGACCATCCGCAGCGTGCCCTGCACCTGGTGCAGGTAGCCGGCGCAGAAGCGCATGCGGCTGGTATCACTGGGATCTTCCACGAACGCTTCGACCTCATTGCGCACCTGGCGCAGGGTCTCGTCCAGCTCGGGTTTCACCCAGCCCAGTGCGGCGTGGCTCATCGCATCGCGCAAGGTACTCATCGCACTCCCCCGTGCAGCATCAATTGCATGCCGTCCGGGCGGCCCTGCGTTGCGTCGTGACGAAACTTCATCTGCTGATTCCTTTGCATCCCCGCCCGATCAGTCCGCTCAGGCCGGCAACTTGAAGTCGGCCACCGAGCGGCGCAGCTCTGCCGCCAACTGGTTCAACTGACCCAGCGAGTCGGCCGTCTGCCCCGCACCCTGCGAGGTCTGGCCGGTAATCTGCCGGATCACGCCCATCGTCTGGGTGATGTCGGTAGCTGCCGAGGCCTGCTGGTTGGCGGCGATGGAGATGCTCTTGATCAAGTTATTGAGTGCGTTGGACACGCGCTCGATTTCGGTCAGCGCGGTACCGGCGTCCTCGGCCAGTCGCGCACCGGACACCACTTCGGCGGTGGTCTGTTCCATCGAGGTGACGGCTTCGTTGGTATCGGCCTGAATCGCCTGCACCAGACCTTCGATTCGGCGTGTTGCGCCGGAGGTACGTTCTGCCAGGCGCTGCACTTCGTCGGCCACCACAGCGAAACCGCGACCGGCCTCACCGGCCGAGGCTGCCTGCACAGCCGCGTTCAATGCCAGGATGTTGGTCTGCTCGGAAATGTCGTTGATCAGTTCCACGATCGAGCCGATTTCCTGCGAGGACTCACCCAGGCGCTTGATGCGCTTGGAGGTTTCCTGGATCTGGTCGCGGATCTGGTCCATGCCCTGGATGGTCTGGCGCACCACGCCGGCACCTTCGGTCGCGATGACCACCGAGCGCTGTGCCACTTCGGCCGACTCGGTGGAGTTGCGCGACACCTGCTCAATGGAGGTGGCGATTTCGCCGATACGGTCCGAGGCACTGGTGATCTCGTCGGCCTGGTGGCCGGCGGCTTCGGCCAGCTGCATTGCCGTTGCCTGGGTTTCCTGTGCCGACACCGCCACCTTCGAGGAGATGTCGTTGATGGTGGTCACCAGGTGGCGCAGTTCGTCCACGGCGTAGTTGATAGCGTCGGCGATGGCGCCGGTCATGTCCTCGGTCACCGAGGCCTTCACCGTCAGGTCACCTTCACCGAGCGAGCTGATTTCGTCCAGCAGACGCATAATCGCCTGCTGGTTGCGGCTGTTGAATTCCACCTGGGTCTGGTAACGCACGTCCTGCTCACGCGAACGGGTACGCACCGTGCTCCAGACGAAGCCGATGATCGACAGCACCGACAGGCCGCCGAAGATCACGCTCCACCAGAAGTTCGGGAAGATACGGGTATCGCGGGCCGAACCGAAGGCCGAGAACGCATCGAACAGCTTGCGGCTGCGCTCCAGCATCTTGTCCGAACCGGTCGCCAGTGCGGCGGCCGAGGACTGTGCGGCGAACAGGTTGCGCGAGCTGGCCAGGATGGCGTCGGCGTCCTTCTTCATCTTTGCCCACTGGTTGGCGGACTGTTCCAGCGCAACCTGGGCGTTGGCGTTGCGCACGGCGGCGATGCCCATTTCCTCATTGCCGTTGCGCAGGCCTTCCAGCACCTGGGTGAACACCACCATGTCGCGTGCCAGCGCGTCGCCGGCGCCGCTTGCGCCAGGACCACCTGCGCGGATTTCGGTCACGCGACGGGCCATGGTGCCAACCACCACCACCTGCTGCAGGCCGTTGTAGACCTGCGAGGACTGGGCACCACCGGCGGTCATCGCACGCACCACTTCGTTCAACTGCGCCTGCAGCTGCGGCACCGCACCGACGAAGCTGTCGGCGTTACCGGCCAGCGCCAGCACGGCCGGCTCGGAGGCGACGATCTGCTCGGCGTTCTTGGACAGCGGCTTCCAGGTATCGACCAGCGCACCCAACGGACCGGACACGCCGCTCTCGTTGCCGTAACGGCCCTGCAACTCACTGACCGTACTTTCCACCTTGCTGCGCGTGTCCTTGAACGCGGCGTAGCTCTCACGGCTACCGGCCACGGCTTCACGGCCCTGGTTGGCCAGCTGCTGCGACAGCACCTGCAGATCGGCGGCGCCGGTACTGGCACCGGCCAGGCGACTGCCCTGCCAGGTGGCCACGCCGGTGTTGGCACCGAACACGACCATCGAGAGTACCAACAAGCCCAACCAGAAGTTGGTGCTTACGTTGCCAAGCTTGCCGGCCTTGGCGGCTTCAGGAGCAGTACTCATCGTTCGACCTCGGTCTCAATACGAAGAGGCAAGCGTGCCGATCAGGCGGCCGCTTGCCGGAATTCAGGGGTGCGGGAAAGCAGTGACAGCGAGAAAACGCCCCAATCACGGCCCTCATCATGGAAGGCTCGCTCGACGAAATGCGTGTAACGGCCCTGCGCGATATCGCCGGCAGGCACCTGCATCGACGCCTCGAAGCTGCGCTGGCCATACAACTCGTCGATCACCAGTGCCACGTCGCCGCCGCTCTGGCGCATGATCAACACGCGCTGGCCTTCCTGTGGCGCGGTGCGCTCACCTTCCAGGAAGTTCTTCAGGTCCACCACCGGGAACAGGTTGCCACGCAGGTTGCCCACGCCCAGCAACCAGGACTGCGCGCCGGGAACCGGAGTCACTGGCGGCATTGGCACGATTTCCACCACTTCGCGGAAATCCGAGACCAGATGCCGGCTGCCAACGCGGTAGCCCACGCCACGCCAGACATCCTGCGAAAAGCTGCGCTCGGGCAGCTGTACCGCGTGCGCCAGACTGCGGCGTTCGTAGGCTTCAAGGATGTCGAATGGAGAACGCATCAACCCACCAGTTTGTTGATCCGCGCGATCAGATCATCCTCGCGCGGCGGCTTGACGATGTAATCGCTGGCGCCTTGGCGCATGCCCCAGGCCTTGTCGGTTTCCATGCCCTTGGTGCTGACGATCAGCACCGGAATGGCACGGGTGGCCTCGTCACGCGACAGCGCGCGGGTCGCCTGGAAACCGCTCATGCCCGGCAACACCACGTCCATCAGCACCAGCTGCGGCCCTTGCTCACGGGCAATCTGCAGGCCGTCCTCGGCATTGTCAGCCGACAACACCTCATGCCCAGCCTTGAGCAACCATTGCGTAAACACCGCCCTGTCGGTCGGTGAGTCCTCGATCAAAAGAATTCGAGCCATTTTTGCCTTTCCCCCCTGGTCAGGCGTTGACGTATGTGCGGATGGCACCTAGTAGTTCGTCGCGGGTAAATGGCTTGGTGAGGTATTGCTCGGAGCCGACGATGCGGCCACGGGCTTTGTCGAACAGGCCATCCTTGGATGACAACATGATCACCGGTGTCGACTTGAAGAGCTGGTTGCCCTTGATCAAGGCGCAGGTCTGATACCCATCCAGACGCGGCATCATGATGTCGACGAAGATGATCTGCGGTTGCTGGTCGGCAATCTTGGCCAATGCCTCGAAACCGTCAGTGGCGGTCACGACCTCACAACCTTCACGCTTGAGCAGTGTTTCAGCCGTACGTCGGATGGTCTTCGAATCATCGATCACCATCACCTTCAGCCCTGCGAGTTCCCCACCCGCAGCCATGTTTTCAACCATTTTTGTTCCCCGAACGCGCGACCGATATCAAACGCGATATTGCCGCGAAAGCGCATCTATATCCCAGCCCAGCCGCGAAGTGTCAAGCGATGCCCGCAGGACTTGGCCGATCGCCAAGATAATGTGACCGGGTTCGCAATAAAAGCGCAACGCCATTCAGCCTCAGCGTTCCGCTTTCCGCGCTGTGCGGCCCTGCCCCGAACCGCTAACATCCTCGTCCAGATCTGCTGGATTCAAGTCATGCCTTTAGACGTCATCGTGGTGATGGACCCCATCGCCGACATCAAGATCGCCAAGGACACCACCTTCGCCATGCTGCTGGAAGCCCAGCGTCGTGGCCACCGCCTGCACTATGTGCGCCCCGGCGGGCTGTCGCTGCACGGTGGCCAGGCCCAGGCCGAGGCGGCCCCGCTGCAGGTGCGCGACGACAAGGCAGGCTGGTTCAGCTTGGGCGAATTCGCCCCCCTGGTATTCGGCCCCGGCCAGATCGTGCTGATGCGCAAGGACCCGCCGTTCGACGGCGAGTACCTGTATGACACCCATATCCTCGGCATCGCCCAACAGGCCGGCGCCAGCGTGGTCAACGACCCGCAGGGCCTGCGCGACTTCAACGAGAAGCTGGCCGCGCTGCTGTTCCCGCAGTGCTGCCCGCCGACCCTGGTCAGCCGCAATGCCCGCGAACTGAAGGCCTTCGTGCTCGAACATGGCCAGGCCGTGCTGAAGCCGCTGGATGGCATGGGCGGTCGTTCGATCTTCCGTAGTGGCACCGGCGACCCCAACCTCAACGTCATCCTCGAGACGCTGACCGACGGCGGCCGCCACCTGGCGCTGGCACAGCGTTTCATCCCCGACATCAGCGCCGGCGACAAGCGCATCCTGCTGATCGACGGTGTACCGGTGGACTATTGCCTGGCGCGCATTCCGCAGGGCGACGAATTCCGCGGCAACCTGGCCGCCGGCGGCCGCGGCGAAGGCCGTCCGCTGAGCGAACGTGACCGCTGGATTGCCGCCCAGGTCGGCCCGGAGATGAAGCGCCGCGGCATGCGTTTCGTCGGCCTGGACGTGATCGGCGACTACCTGACCGAGGTCAACGTCACCAGTCCCACCTGCGTGCGCGAACTCGATGCACAGTACGGCCTGAACATCGCCGGACAGCTGTTTGATGCCCTTGAAGCTGACGCGGCCTGATGTATTCCCAGCCTGATGTCCTGCCCGCCGCACCGCGGGCAACCGAACAGCAACGCCTGACCGCCACCCTGGTGCTGTCCACGCTGGTGCATGGCCTGTTGATCCTCGGGGTGGGCTTCGCGGTGAGCGACAACGCCCCGCTGGTGCCGACGCTGGACGTGATCTTCAGCCAGACCAGCACCCCGCTCACGCCCAAACAGGCCGACTTCCTGGCCCAGGCCAACCAGCAGGGCGGCGGTGACCACGACAAGGCGCAGCGTCCGCGCGACGCCCAGGCCGGCATCGTGCCGCAGTTGCAGGACGGCCTGGCACCGGTACCGCTGCAGGCGCAGAGTGCAGCCGCACCACCGCCACCGCAGGCACGCATCATCACCAGCACCCAGGGCAAGGACCCGGTTGCGACCGCCCAGACCCAGCCGCTGCCGGATCGTCCCGATGCCAACGCGCCGATGAACGCGCGCGAACAGCGCGACGCGGCAATGGCACGCCTGGCCGCCGAGGTGCATCTGCGCTCGGAGCAGTACGCCAAGCGTCCCAACCGCAAGTTCGTCTCGGCCAGCACCCGCGAATACGCCTATGCCAACTATCTGCGCGCCTGGGTCGA
The DNA here is from genome assembly GCF_032066555.1 of Stenotrophomonas sp. GTDB lineage: Bacteria > Pseudomonadota > Gammaproteobacteria > Xanthomonadales > Xanthomonadaceae > Stenotrophomonas. The sequence continues at coordinate 25,986 of NZ_DAMBKV010000008.1, read as the reverse complement.
CCGCGCCGAACGCGTCGGCAACCTGAACTACCCCGACGAAGCACGCCAGCGCCGGCTTGCCGGCCAGGTGGTCATCACCGTCGGCGTGCGCCGCGATGGCAGCGTGGAGAGCAGCCGCGTGCTGCGCAGCAGCGGCGTGCCCTTGCTCGACGCCACCGCCCTGCGTGTGATCGAGCAGGCGCAGCCGTTCCCGGCGTTGCCGCAAACCAGCGACGATATCGACATCCTGCAGGTCACCCGCACCTGGATGTTCCTGCCCGGCGGGCAGTTGCACGACGATCGTTGAGCAACCAGTCCTGTATGTTGGTTTTGTGGGAGCGGCGTAAGCCGCGAAGCTGGCAACGCCCGAACTACCAAGCTGATCGCCATCTGATGGTCCATGAGCTTCGCGGTTTACACCGCTCCCACAACCATCACACCCCGCGACCGCTTCAACGCTTGGAATCGCGCAGCGCCTGCTGTTCGATCAGCGTCAGCGCGACGTTGTCGCGCAGGTAAGCCGGCTGCACCAGCTCCGGGGCGATCGCTTCGCCACGCAGCATTGCCGGTACAGCGATCTTCAGCACATCGGCAGCGCTGGGCAGGGCCTGCGCATCCACGCTGCTGAGGCGTGGCTGCAGGCGCGCGCTCAACACACCCTCACCCGCCGCGAAACCAGTACCAACACCGGCCCAGATGCTGTCATCGGCCGGCAGCTGTACATGCTCCGGCGCGACCAGCAGCTCACGCTCCTGCAACTGCAGCTCGCCATCGGCATCACGCAGGTAGCGCGCTGCGTATAGCTCGCCCATGCGCGCATCGATGCAGGCCAATACGCGCGGCGCGTCGGCCGGTGCACGCAAGGCCAGGGTCTGCAGGGTCGATACCGGCAGCAAGGGCCGGTCCAGTGCCAAGGCAATGCCCTGGGCGATCGCAATAGCCAAGCGCACACCGGTGAATGCACCCGGTCCACGGCTCAGCGCGATGGCGTCGAGCTGGCTGCGGGCGACACCGGCCTCGGCCAACAACTGCTCTGCCCACGGCAGGCTCAGTTCGGCATGCCGGCGCGGCGCTACTTCAAACCGCTCCAATACCTGCCCATCCACATACAGGGCGACGGAACAGGCTTCGGTGGCGGTTTCAAAGGCAAGCAGCTTCATGGCATCACATCAGGAAAGGGAGAACGGTGGCGCTTCGGAACCAGCGTCGGCCGAGGCCGTCGCGCTGGCGGAATCCGCCTCCGGCGCCCATTGTCGCGCAAAGAAGGCCTGCACATCGGCCAATGCGCGGGTACGGCGGAAGGGCGGCAGTGAATCCAGGAAGATGCGGCCGTAGCCGCGCGAAAGCAGCCGCGGGTCGCACAGCACCAGCACGCCGCGGTCGGTCTCGCTGCGGATCAGCCTGCCCACGCCCTGCTTGAGCGCGATCACCGCCTGCGGCAGCTGCTCGTCGCGGAACGGATTGCCGCCCTGGCGTCGGATCGCATCCAGCCGCGCTTCGAACACCGGATCATCCGGTGCGGCAAACGGCAGCTTGTCGATGACCACCACGCTCAGCGCGTCCCCCACCACGTCCACGCCTTCACGGAAGCTGGCCGCGCCCAGCAGCACGCCATTGCCGGACTCGCGGAAACGCTGCAGCAGGCTGGCGCGCGGCGCCTCGCCCTGCACGAACAGCGGCCATGGCCCATCGCGCAGCGCATCGGCGGCCTCACGCAGCGCCCGGTGCGAGGCAAACAACAGGAATGCCCTGCCCTGCGAGGCTTCCAGCACCGGCCGCAAGGTGGCGATCAAGGCCGCGCCATAACCACGCGCCGCCGGATCGGGCAGCTGCTGGGGCAGATAGCACAGGGCCTGCTGCTGCCAATCGAAGGGACTGGGCTGCACCAGCGTGTCCGGGTCATCCAGCCCCAGGCGTTTGGCCAGATGGTCGAAGCCGCCATCCACGGTCAGCGTGGCCGAGGTGAACACCCAGGCCGCCATCGAGCGCAGACGGTGCTCGCGCAGCGGACCGGACACATCCATCGGCGTGCGTTGGCAGCGGAAGCCACGCGGGGTCAGCTCGTACCACAGCACATCGTTGCCATCATCGACGGGAAACAGCGAGTCACTTCCCGCTGGCAACGCCGGCGTCGCCCCCTCTCCCGGCGCGACCGCGACCTCATCGATATCCCACGCATCGACCGCGCCACCGTCGCCGTCATCCAACCATCGCGACAGCCGTGACACGCCTTCCAGCGCGCGGGCATGGCAGGCATCCAGTCCGGGTGAGGCCTCGCGCACAAAGCTCAATGCATCGCGCAGCTGCGCCATCGCCGCAGCAACCGCATCAAAGCCTTCGGCTACCGCCGGCACTGCCAGGGCGCGCCAGCGGGTGCCGCGTTGCGGCAGTTTCTCCATTGCCTCGCGCAGTTCGCGCAGCGCCAACTCCAGCGTCGCCACCGGTTGTTGCAGGGTAGCCTGCGCACCCGCGACGCTGCGGCATTCGGCCAGGCAATCGCGTGCCAGCTCCTGCCACGGACGCATGCCGAACCCTTCACCAAAGAAGTTGGCGGCGAGCTCGGGCAGCTGGTGCGCCTCATCGATGACGAAAGCCTGCGCACCGGGCAGGATTTCGCCAAAGCCCTCCTGTTTCAGTGCCAGATCGGCGAGCAGCAGATGGTGGTTGACCACCACCAGGTCTGCTTCCTGCGCCCGCTGCCGCGCCTGCACGACGAAACAATCGCTCCAGAACGGGCAATCGCTGCCCAGGCAGTTGTCCACGGTCGAGGTGACCATCGGCAGCAGCGGCGAATCGTCAGGCAATCCATCCAACTCGGCCATGTCGCCGTATTGGGTACGGCCGGACCAGGTGAGGATGCGCTGGAACTGCGCTACCTGCTCGGTCGAGCTGAAGCGCGGCTCGCCGCGTGCCTGGTCCAGCCGGTAGCGGCACAGATAGTTCGCCCGCCCCTTCAGCAGCGCGGATCGATGACCGACGCCCAATGCGGCGCGCACGCGCGGCAGATCGCGGTGGTAAAGCTGGTCCTGCAGCGCGCGGGTACCGGTGGAGACGATGGTCTTCAAACCGGACAGCAAGGCCGGCACCAGATAGGCATAGGTCTTGCCGGTGCCGGTGCCGGCCTCGGCCAGCAGCACATCGCGTTGCTGCAAGGTCTCGGCGATTGCCCCGGTCAGGCGCAACTGCGAGGGCCGCGGCACGAAGGCATCAAGCTGGCGCGCGAGCGCGCCGCCTTCACTGAGTGCTTCGCAGCTGGCGGTGACTAGGGAGGACATGGCTTGAGCGTTGGGAATGGTGGATCGCGAACGGGGAATGGGGATGAACCGCACTCGGAACCTTGATCGCGCCACGGCAATGGCGGCGTCCACCTTCGCCCAGCGCTCAGACTTATCGATTCCCTATTCCCAACTCCCGATTCCCGGCACAAATCAAAAACGCTTGATTCCCGGCACCGTGCAGCCTTCGATCTGCGCGTGCGCGGAGACGGCGTTTTCCTTTTCGGCACGGGCCAGGCGCGATTGTTCGATGGTCGCCCAATGGCGGCGGCACAGCGGACCGGTGCGCGAACCCAGATCCAGCGCTTTCTTGGCCAGGGTCTCGGCGCGCTGCCAGTCGGCCTGCAACAGGGCAACGTCGGCCCGCTCCTGCAAGATGCCCGGGTCGTCCGCCACCTGCAGCAGCGCCTCGTTCAAGGCTTCGGCTGCGCCAGCCAGATCCCCGGCCTTGCGCTTGGCGATGGCGGCCTGGCGCAGATCGTCCACCTGTGCATCGCGCAGCGGCTGCACCGACAACTCGGTGTCGTCGACGCCGGCAATGGCATCCACCGCTGCCAGGCGCTGTGCCGGCGTGGTGGTGTCAACAACCGCCGGCTTGGCCGGAGGCGCACTGATACAGCCGGCGAGTGACAAGGAGGCTGCAGCAGCAACCAGCGCATAGCGGATCAAGGACTTCGTGTTCATGGACTGGATTATCGCGCAGGCGTCTGCGCAGCGGGGGCCGCAGCCGGTTCAGGTTCCTTGCGATCCAGGCCCAGCCAGCCACGCCAACCGCCGCCGGACTGCTCCTGCGTGCCTTCGCCGCCTTCTTCCAACGGCACTTCGGCCGGCAGTGCACACGGCACGTACTGCGGGGCATAGCCAACCACAAACGGGAAGCGACGCGCGCCCGGGCAGGATTCGTCGGTGGCATTGCTGCCCGCCGCTTCCACGTACTGCCAGTCCAGGCCCTTGTTGTTCACATGCAGGGCTTTGCTGGGCAGGTTGCGGAAGATTCCCGACCACACCCGCATCGCGCCGGAAGCACCAAACAGGCCGGTCTGCTCGTTCTGGTCGTTGCCCATCCAGATCACCGCCAGATGATCGCCGGTATAGCCGGCGTACCAGCTGTCACGACCGTCGTTGGAAGTACCGGTCTTGCCGGCTGCCTGCAGCCGCGACAGGCCTGCGGCGTTCAAGCCCGAGGCAGTACCACTGGAGACCACCTGCTGCAGACCGACACTGATCAGGTTGGCTGCGATCGAGTCGCCCTCCTGTGCCGGTGCCGGGCTCTTGTCGTAACGCTTGAGCAGCTTGCCCTGCGCATCGACCACACCACGCACCGCATGCAACGGTTGGATTTCGCCGCCGGAGGCAAGGAACTGGTACAGCTGGGCCATGCCATACGGGCTCTGGTCGGTGGAGCCAAGGATCACCGACGGATTGGACTCCGCCTTGAGGCCTGCCAGCACATTGATCAGTTGGGTCAGCCGTTCCGGCCCGACCTGCATGCCGACGCGCACGGTGGCCTGGTTGTAGGAGCGGGCCAGCGCATCGATCAACCGCACGGTGCCGTGGCTGCGGTTGTCGGCGTTGCCGGGCGTCCAGTTGCGGCCGCGGCTGAGTTTGACCGTGACCGGCGAGTCATCCACCCAGCTGGCCAGCGAGAAGCGGTCCGGCTGGGCCAGCGCCAGCAGATAGACGAAGGGCTTAAGCAGCGAACCCACCGGCCGTTGCGCCTCGATGGCGCGGTTGAAGCCGGGCTCGGAGACATCGCGGCTGCCGACCACGGCCAGCACGTCACCGTTGTGGACGTCGGTGACCACCAGGCCGGTCTGCAGCTCGGGGCGGCGCTTGTTTTCCAGCGCCTTGATGGTGTGTGCCACCGCACCCTCGGCATAGGCCTGGGCCGAGGGCGACATGCCGGTGAAAACGTTCAGGCCGGCGCCCTGCAGCACGCTTTCCGGATAGTCGTTGCCCAACTGCCGGCGGACCAGGTCGACATAGGCCGGGAAGCGGTTTGCCGCCGCAATACCCGCGGTCTTGGACACACCCAGCGGTGCCTTGAGGGCACGCTGGTACTCGGCGTCATCGATCAGCTTGTTCTCGTGCAGCTTGCCCAGCACGAAGTTGCGGCGATCCAGCGCGTTCTCGGGATTGCGGCGGGGGTCGTAGAACGACGGTCCCTTGACCAGACCGATCAGCAGCGCGATCTGCTCGCTGCTCAACGCGTTGAGGTCGCGGCCGAACCAGAACTCGGCACCGGAGGAGACGCCGTGGATGGCCTGCTTGCCACGCTGGCCCAGGTAGACCTGGTTCAGATAGGCCTCAAGGATGGTTTCCTTGTCGTAGCGCGCCTCCATGATCAGCGCGTACAACACCTCGTTGAACTTGCGGGTGAGCGTCTGCTCCTTGCCGATGCCAAGCAGGCCGCTGCGGGCCAGCTGCTGGGTCAGGGTGCTGGCGCCCTGCCGGGTCTCACCACCACTGCGGATGGTCACCCAGACCGCACGCGCGATACCGCTCAGGTCGATACCGTGATGGCGAGCGAAATCCTTGTCTTCCACCGCCTGCAGGCCGGTGACCAGCAGTTCCGGCACTTCGCGCACGCGCACCAGCCGGCGCTCTTCCTGCTTCTGCCCGTACAAGGTGGCGATACGCGCCGGATCCAACCGCGCAGCCTTCAGCGCCTTGCGGCTGCCGGCATCACGCAGGGAGGCCACCTGTCCACCCGACACGACCACGTCCACCTTGCGCGCGGCGACGTTGCCATCGACGTCGACATAGCCGCGACTGGAAATACTGAAACTGCCGCCCTGCACCTTGTAGGTGCCGGGGCTGTTGCCGGCGCCATCGTCCCGGTAACCGGACGCCGCCAACTCGGTCTTCAGGGTATTGGCGTTCATCGCCGTCCCCGGGCTGAGCACCAGCGGGCGCGCATAGACGCGGGTCGGGATCTGCCAACGCAGCTCACCAAAACGCTGGCTGACCTGACTGTTCAGGTACAGCGTATAGGGAATCATGAAGCCCAGCCCCAACGCGGCAGCGGCCAGTCCCCAGGTAATCAGGCGGCTCCGCCACACAGGGCTGTTGCCGTCGGTATCGTCGTCGAACTCGTCGGAATCGTGGCGTCGTGGCACAGGGATGCGAGAATGTGGTTTGTAATGAGTCTAACGCAGCCGCATCGCCGGGGGCGTTGGCTGTCAGTTCCCCGCTTAAGCTGGAGTTCCAAAGGAATGTCGATTTCGCTGGCCGATGCGCGCTACGCCGTCAACCGCATCGTCGGCCTGATACGCCGGGGCCTGGCCAGCCTGCGCACCCGGGGTTGGCGGGCGACCCTGCACCGGGTGGGCGTGCATACCCGGCGCCAGCCGCCCACCCAGCGCGAGCCGCTGTACGTCCCTGACAATGCTCCTTTTGCACCGTTCCGCGTGCCGCGCAGCGAGCGCCCGGCCGCCAGCATCGTCATCCCGGTCTACAACCAGTGCGCGCATACGCTGGCCTGCCTGCGCGCCCTGGCCGCGCATCCGCCTGTCGCCAGCTGCGAGATCCTGGTGATCGACGACGGCAGCAGCGACAGCACGTCGGCCTGGATGCAGCAGATCGAGGGGTTGCGCTACCACCTGCGGGCGCAGAATGGCGGCTTCATCGCGGCCTGCAACGATGGTCTGCGGCTCAGCCGCGGCGACTACGTGGTGCTGCTCAACAACGACACCATCCCGCAGCCCGGATGGCTGGATGCGCTGCTGGACACCTTCAGCCATGTCCCCGAGGCCGGCCTGGTCGGCGCCCAGCTGTTGTATCCGGATGGTCGCCTGCAGGAATCCGGTGGTGTGGTGTTTGCCGATGGCAGCTGCTGGAGCTACGGTCGCTTCGAATCGGCCGAAGATCCCCGCTACAGCGCGCTGCGCGATGCCGACTATTGCTCCGGTGCAGTGTTGGCCATACCCAGGCTGTTGTTCGAAGAGCTGGGTGGCCTGGACAGCCGCTATGCACCGGCCTACTACGAGGACACCGACCTTGCCTTCAAGGTGCGCGCGGCCGGACGCCGCGTGCTGGTACAGCCCGCCAGCCGCGTCGTGCATGACGAAGGCACCAGCAATGGCACCGACACCCGCACTGGCGTCAAGGCCTATCAGGTCCGCAATCAAGCCGTATTCGCCGAGGTCTGGCGGGACGCCCTGGCCACCCAGCCGGCACCCGGCAGCGTGCCGTCACCTGCATTGCTGCATCGCCACCAGCGGCAGATCCTGATCATCGATGAGTGCCTGCCGCAGCCCGACCGCGACTCGGCCTCGCTGCGTCAGTTCAACCTGATCCGCATGCTGCTGGCAGAAGGTGCGCACGTGGTGTTCCTGCCTACCCGCGGTGAACCTGCCGGTCCAGCCAGTCGCACCCTGCAGGCCATGGGCGTGGAAGTCTGGCACGCCCCCTTCCTCGATCGCGTGGGCAGTTGGCTGCGCGACAACGGCAAACGTTTTGCGGTGGTCATGCTGGTGCGCTACCACGTTGCCAACGCCTGCCTGCCATTGCTGAAACAGTTCGCTCCGCAGGCACGTACCGTGTTCGATACCGTCGACCTGCACTACCTGCGCGAGCGGCGCGGCGCCGAACTGGCCCGCGACCAACGCCTGCTGCGCAGTGCCGAACGCACCCGCGCCAGCGAGTTGACGGTCATGGCAGCCACCGATGTGACCTTGTTGGTCAGCGCGGCGGAAAAAGAACAACTGGCCACCGACGCGCCCCAGGTGCGGGTGGAACTCATCTCCAACCTGCATGAAGTTGCCGGCGCGGGCCAACGCTGGGCACAGCGGCATGACCTTGTCTTCGTCGGCGGCTTCCGCCATCCGCCGAATCTGGACGCGATGACCTGGTTCATCGGCGAAGTGTTTCCATTGATCCACGCACAACGCCCGGATATCCGCTTCCACTGCATTGGCGCCGATGTGCCCGACAGCATCCATGCACTGGCCGCCGGCAGCCCCGGCGTACAGGTGCATGGCTATGTACCGGATGTCGTGCCGTTCATGACCGGCGTGCGCGTTGCAGTCGCACCGCTGCGCTTCGGTGCCGGGGTCAAGGGCAAGGTCAACCTGAGCATGGCCCATGGGCAACCGGTGGTCGCCACCACCTGTGGCGTGGAGGGCATGCACCTGCACGATGGCCAGGATGTGCTGGTCGCCGACGGCAGCCAGGCATTCGCCGCAGCCGTGCTGCGGCTCTATGACGACGAAGCGCTCTGGCAACGCCTGTCCGACAACGGCCTGGCGAACATCGCCAGGCACTTTTCGATGGATGCCGCACGTCAGGCGGTGCAACGGGTGTTCTTCGACTCGCCCTGAACCTGCACCCCACCGCCTTCATCGCCCGTTTCATGCATCAGGGTCCCCCCACCACTGCAGCCAGGTGCAGACCCGATACAAGAGCCAACTTGGCCGAATCGATGGTGGCTGCGGTGAGGTGAGGCTGACCAGGGTTTTACTGAAGGGGCCAGCCAATCCAGGCCCCTGCACCCGGAACACCAAGGCAGCCAATGCCTCCAGAAAACCCGGCTTGAAGGAAGTCGCCTGGGTCACCACGCAGTTGCATCAACTGCATGGTGACCCAGGGGCGTGAAATCCCGGAGGTGCGCAATGAGGGGTTGCCTCAGAAGCGCAGTCGCATGCAACAGTGGCCAGCGACCTCAGCGAGAAGCAGGCACACAACGGACTACGGGAAACCCTCATCTCCCTGGTCAAGCGCAGCAGATGAACCTTGGCCGCGCGGTCGCAGGCGACTGCGCGGTGCCAACCCGCGCAACAACTCTCAGCGATACACCGGATGGCGCCGACACAGCGCTGACACCTGCGCTCGCACCTCGCCAACCACGCGATCAAGCCTGCCCGCCTCCAATCCATCCAACACATCGGCAACCAGGTCGGCCAGTTGCTCGCACTCGGCGATGCCGAAACCGCGCGTAGTGACTGCCGGTGTGCCGATCCGCACACCCGAGGTCACGAACGGCGAGCGTGGGTCGTTCGGCACCGAGTTCTTGTTGGTGGTGATCCACGCACGGGCCAGCGCGGCGTCCGCCTCTTTGCCGGTGAACGGTTTGCTGGACAGGTCAAGCAGCATCAGGTGGTTGTCCGTGCCACCGGAAACGATGCGGTAACCACGCTGCTGCAGCACCGCCGCCATCGCCCGCGCATTGCGGATCACCTGCCGCTGGTAGGTCTTGAACCCGGGCTGCAACGCCTCCTTGAACGCAATCGCCTTGGCCGCGATCACATGCATCAAGGGCCCGCCCTGGATGCCCGGAAACACCGCCGAGTCCAATCGCTTGTTGAAATCCCCAGGCTGTCCCCTGCTGAGGATGATGCCGCCACGCGGCCCGCGCAGGGTCTTGTGCGTGGTACTGGTCACAACATGCGCGTGCGGCAGCGGATCCGGGTATTCGCCAGCGGCCACCAGGCCGGCGACATGCGCCATGTCCACCCAGAACACAGCGCCGACCTTGTCGGCGATGGCACGCATGCGCGCCCAGTCCTTGTGCCGCGAATACGCCGAGAAGCCCCCGATCAACAGCTTCGGGCGGCTTTCCATCGCGATGCGCTCCATCTGCTCGTAGTCGAGCAAGCCGGTCTGCGGGTCGAGACCATAAGGCACGATCCGATAGTGGCGGCCGGAAAAGTTGGAGGGATTGCCATGGGTCAGATGCCCGCCCTGTGCCAGGTTCATGCCCATCACCGTGTCCCCCGGCTTGGCCAGGGCCAGGAACACCGCCGCATTGGCCTGCGCACCGGCATGCGGCTGCACATTGGCATAGTCGCAGTCGAACAGCTGCTTGACCCGCTCGATGGCCAGACGTTCGGCCACATCCACGTACTCGCAGCCACTGTAATAGCGCTTGCCGGGGTAACCCTCGGCGTACTTGTTGGTGAATACCGAATCCTGGACCGCCATCACCAAGGGGCTGGCATAGTTTTCCGACGCAATCAGTTCGACATGATCGTGCTGACGGCGCGCCTCCGCCTGCAGCGCCCTGGCCAGTTCGGGATCGAAGTCGGCAAGATCTATGGGCGTGTCATACATGATGTGTGCTCCTGGACGTGGGTGGTTGACTGCAATCACTGGCCTTGCCCGGGCTTGGCGGCAGCGCGTCCAGCCAGGCTGCGAACACCGCCTGCGCCGCCGCTGGCAACGACGACGCCACGGCAGCGGCCTGGCAGCGCAAGCGCCGCGGATCGATGCCGGCCTGGCTGAGCTCACAGGCATGTCCGATCAACCAGCGCTCGATCTGCTGCGGTTGCGCTTCCAGGTGGCATTGCAGTGCAAGCACGTGCCGCCCGACGCTGAATGCCTGGTTCGCACACAGCGCGGTTCCCGCCAGGGGGATCGCTCCGTCCGGCAGCTCGAAGCGATCACCATGCCAATGCAGCACCGGCACTCCTTGCAGGCCGGCCAGCACGGATGCCCGGCCTTGCACGCTCAAGGTCAGTGGCGCGAAACCTATTTCCTTGAAACCCATGTCCGCTACGCGCGCACCCAACGCACGGGCGATCAGCTGTGCGCCCAGGCAGATGCCCAGCAGTGGCCGTTGCTGCTGCAGTTGCCGTTCGATCAGCGTGAGCTCGTCAAGCAGGAAGGGATGCAGCTGCTCGTCGAAAGCGCCGATCGGCCCGCCCAGCACCACCAGCAGGTCAGCCAGCGCGGCATCGCGCAGGTCGTCCGTGCCGGCCTCCAGATAGCGCAGTGTGTAACCACGCTCCAGCAGCAGCGGCTGCAAGCTGCCCAGGTCTTCAAAATGCAGATGGCGAATGGCAAGGGCGGTCTTCATCGGGCCAATGCCCCGCTGTCATCGCCGGTGGGCCAGTAGTGGCTGTCCGGCAAGGGCCGCGCGCCGAATATCGCCTGACCGACACGGACTACCGTGGCACCTTCTTCGATCGCGATCTCGAAGTCGCCGGACATGCCCATCGACAGTTCGTCCAGCGTGATGCCCGCCGGTGCATCCTGGCGCAGGCGATCGCGCAGTTCACGCAGGCGTACGAAGCAGCGACGCACATGCTCGGCCTCGGCCGAGAACAGGGCCAGGGTCATCAGGCCACGCACGCGCAAGCAGGGATAGGCAGCCAGCGCCTTGAGGCAGGCTGCCACCGCGTCCGGTTCCAAGCCGTACTTGCTGGCTTCGCCCGAAGTATTCACCTGTACGTACACATCCAGCGATCGCCCCTCCAGCTGCAGCCGGCGCTCCAGTGCTTCGGCCAACCGCAGACTGTCCAGCGCCTGGAACTCACTGGCGAAACGGGCCACGAGCTTGGCCTTGTTGGTCTGCAGATGGCCGATTACCGACCAGCGCATATCCTCCAGATCCTGCATTGCCTGCCATTTTCCCGCTGCCTCCTGCACCTTGTTTTCGCCGAACAGGCGACATCCTGCGGCATGGGCCAGGCGCAGGCTGGCCTCGGGCTTGGTCTTGCTGACCGGCAACAGCCTGACCTGCGCGGGGTTCCTGCCCACGCGCACGCACGCTGCATCCATACGTGCGCGCACCGCGGCCAGATTGCGACGGAAATCCTCGACCGTCGTCGCCTGCGGATAGCGTCCATGACGTGCGTGCTGGGTCGGGGTCAAAGTCGCTGAAGGGAGTCGGGAACTGGATGAGGGTTCAGACATTGGCCTGCTCCTGTTCGCCGGTGCCGGTCCGGGATGACAGATGGGCGCGTGACCAGCGCCCATGCAGCAGCGCGTGCGCGATCAAGCCGATGAACAATCCCCAGAACGCGCCACCGATGCCTAGCAGCGTGATGTTGGCCGCGGCTGCCAGGAAGGTGATCAGCGCCGCTTCGCGGCTGGCCGGTTCGGCCAGCGCGGTGGCCAGGCTGGCGGCAATCGTGCCCAGCAATGCCAGTCCGGCCAGGGTGGCAATGAAGGTCGCCGGAAGCGCCATGAACACTGCGGCCAAGGTCACTCCGAACACCCCGACCAGGATGTAGCACAGCCCCGCCGCAACCCCCGCCACCCACCGCCGCGCGGGATCTTCATGTGCTTCGCGGCCGGTGGCGATGGCTGCGGTGATCGCGGCGATGTTGAAGGCATGCGAACCGAACGGGGCCATCAACAGGGAACCAAGGCCGGTGACCGCCACGATGGGATTGGCGCTGGTGCGGAAGCCGTCGTTACGCAGCACCAGCATGCCCGGCATGTATTGGCCGGTCAGGGTGATCAGGAACAAGGGCAGCGCCACGCTGAGCAGGGCATTGAACGAAAACGCGGGCACGGTGAAGACCGGCCTGGCCAACTGCAGTGACACGCCCGAAAGATCCAGCCGGCCCTGCCCCCAGAGCAGGGCCAGCCCCAGCAGCAGGATGCCGACGATGGCGTAGCGGGCGCTGAAACGCTTCAGCAGCAGATAGCCGAGGATGAGCAGAGTGGCCAGCAGCGGATCGACCGCGAGCCCGGCAAACGCCCGTGTACCGAACTGCAGCAGGATGCCGGCCAGCAGGCCCGCGGCCACCCCGACCGGAATCAACCGGATCAGGCGATCGAACCACCCCGACAGGCCCAGCACCACGAACGCAGCGGCGCTGATCAGGTAGGCGCCGATGGCCTGGTTGTAGGGCGTGGTCGCCAGCGCCGTCACCAGAAAGGCGGCTGCGGGCGTGGACCATGCGGTGATAATCGGCTCGCGGCTCAACCAGCTCAACAGCAGGCCACTTGCGCCGACCCCGATGGACAGCGACCACACCCAGGACGCGGTGAGCTCGGGGCTGAGCCCGGCCACCTTGGCCGCCTGGAAGACCAGGATGAAGGTGCCACCGTAATTGACGATCACCGAGACCAGACCCGCGACGATGGGATGGATCAGGTCAGCCGGGCGGATGGCCCGGGAGCAGGCAGCGGACGGCATGGCGAAGTTCGGACTCCTGGTGGTGGCCGGCGACGGGCCTGCCGGGTCCGTTTTTATAGACGTAGAATGGACTGATATACCCAGCCACTTTACCGACAGAGGCCAGACCAATTGTTCAAGCACGCGCAGCTTGAGTCAGTGAAAGCCTGGGTCGTCGACCCGGCGCAGCGCAGCCTGCCCCTGCACGTGCGCATCCAGCGCGCGGTGCGCCAGCTGATCCTTGATGGCGCGCTGGATGCCAGCAGGCCGCTGCCGGCCTCGCGCACCCTGGCGGGCTCGTTGGGCGTCTCCCGCGACACCGTGGAGGCGGCGTACGGCCAGTTGCATGCCGAAGGCTTCATCGAACGCCGGGTTGGCAGTGGCAGTTTCGTCGCCGACGGCGCACGTCGCCTGGGCGGACGCGGCACCACCCGCCGCACTGCGCCTGGAACACAAACGCTGCGACTGAGTCGACGCGGCGCGGCCATGTACCGCAACGGCGGGGTGCGCGATTTCATCGCGCCGCGGCCATTCGTCCCGGGCGTACCGGAGACCCGCAATTTCCCCTTGTCGACCTGGGAGCGGCTGCAACGCCAGGTACTCAAGGAATGGGGCAGCGCCGCCCTGCTGCACAGTCCGCCGCAGGGCATGGCAGCGTTGCGGGAAGCGATCGCCGACTACGTCAACCTGGAGCGCGGTGCCCACGCCAGCCCGGAGCGGGTGCTGGTGGTGACCAGCTCGCAGCAGGCATTGAGCCTGTGCGCGAGCGTGCTGCTGGACCCCGGCGAGCGCATCTTCATTGAAGACCCGGCCTACCATGGCGCGCGCAAGGCCTTTGATGCGGCCGGCCTGGACAGCATTCCCGTGCCCGTGGATGGCGACGGCATGCAGGTGGCACGGCTGCACCAGGCCACGCAGCCGGCCAGGGCCGCGTTCCTGACCCCTTCGCACCAGTTCCCCAGCGGAGCGACGCTGGCATTGGCGCGGCGCCTGGAGATCATCGAATGGGCTCGCCAGCAGCAGGCATGGATCATCGAAGACGACTACGACAGCGAGTTCCATTACGCCGGCAGGCCGATGGCCTGCGTGCAGGGGTTGGATCCACACCAGCGCACGATCTACATCGGCACCTTCACCAAGTCGCTGTTCCCCGGCCTGCGCATCGGCTTCATGATCCTGCCGACCGAGCTGGTCGCACCGATGACCATCGCCCGCACCCTGCTGGATGGGCATAGCGCACCGATCCCGCAGCTGACCTTGGCGCGTTTCATGCAGGGCGGGCATTTCGGCGCGCATGTGCGCGCCATGCGCGCGCTGTATTGCGAACGGCGCGACGTGCTGGCGACGCTGGTGCGCCGGCACCTGAAGGACTTCGTCCAGCCGCGTGTACCCGATGGCGGCATGCAGATGCCCTGCGTTTTCATCCGCGACATCCCGGAGCAGCGCGCCATCGATGCTGCGCGCCGTGCCGGGATCGATCTGCTCGGGCTGAGCGCCCTGCACGCGTCCAGTGCGACCGCGACAGCCGGCTTTCTGATGGGGTTCGCCGCACACTCGCCAGCCGAACTTGAGGTCGCGGTGAAAAAACTCGCACAGGTGTTGCGGCAGATCACCCGCTGAGGATCGTGTAGCGAGACAGCGAACACGGCGCAGTACACGCCGTTCGCCAGCGCGCAGCTGCGCTGCACATCTTGCCGGGAGCGCCCCAGCGCGGAATGGACTCGACGCTATCAGGCCTGCGCAGACCTGCAGAGACCTTGCCGCCAGCGCGCGGCCGCACCGTGTTCAGCGCAAGGCGTTGCGCACGCGCTCGCTGAAACCGGCAATCTCCGGCGTGGCCGGATCGATCTGCTGCGCCTGCGCCAGCGCCTGTTCGGCGAACGCGGTATCACCGCCGCCCAGACGCTCACTGCCCACCGCGATCCAACGCTGTGCCAGGCGCCGGCGCGCCGCTGCCAATGCCGGATCGGTCGGCGCCAGCGCCTGCCATGCATCCAGGCAGGTACGCGCCGCGCGCAGGCGGTTGCCGCGCAGGTTGTCGTCCAGGCAGGTGCGCGCGGCAGGCAGGATTCTTGCCGCCGCACGCCTGACCCGTGGGTCCTGCGGCGCCAGCGCCTGCGCCGCCTTGAAGCGGTCGTAGGCGCTGCTGCCCGGTGGCAGCAGCCACTGCTGGCGGGCCTCGGCCTCCTCCAGCTGCTTGAGCAACGCCTTCAAGCGGCGTTCGCGTTCGGCGGCGCTGACCGGTACTTCCATCGATTGCCGGGCCTGCCGTGCGCGTTGCACGGCCTGCTCGGCCGCTGCCAGCTCGGCGCTGTCAGGTGCCAGTTCGCGCGCATGCTGAAGGGCACGATCGGCCGCCTCAAACTGGAAATCCGCTGCCAGACGCACGGCTTCCTGCACCTGAGCATGGGCGATGCGCTGCAGGCCCTGGCGTGCGGCCGGGTCCTCGCCCGCTGCCAATACCTGTTGGAACGCGCTGGCGGCGCGCTGCAGGCGACCGCGCGCCAGATCGCGTTCACCCTGCTGCCGTCGCTGCTCCAATGCGGCATTCATCACCGCCTTCACCGCTGGCAGATTGGCGTGGCCGGCGTCATAACGCTCCACGCGTTGCAATAAGTCCGCGGCAGCGGCGAGGTCGCCGCGATCCGCCGCCCGTGTAGCCTGGGTCAACAGATCGGACAGTACTTCGTCGCGCCCTTCCAATGCCTGCATCTTGTCGGGCTGCAGTGCCAGCACGCGCTGATACAGCGGTAGCGCCGCGTCCGCTGCATCGTCCAGGCGGCCCTGTGCCTGTGCTGCCTCGGCCTGCTGCAACAGCTGTTCGATCCCGTCATGCCCACGCACCGCCTGTTGCAGCTGGGCCGCAAGCGGATCGATATCCGCTGACGGGGCCTGCAGCTCCCGCGCCAGCGCCAGGCTCTGCGCCGCGGCCTCGCGGTCACCGGCCTGCAACTGCCGGCGCGCCTGTGCCAGCGCGGCCTGTGCGGTCTGCGCCAGCGCATTGCGGATGTCGCTGCGGTCCGGGTCCAGCGCGGCGGCCGCCTCGAACAATTCGCGCGCACCGTGTCCGTCGGCAGCACTCAAGCGCCCTTCGCGCAGCGCCGAACGACCCTCATCAAGCAGCTTCTGGATCTTGGTTTCCGGCCACAGCCAATCGGCCAGCGGCTGTCGGAACAGCGCCAGCACCAGTGCCAAGCCCGCCACGCCAATGGCAATCGACCGCCAGGCACGCGGACTGTTCCAGCCACGCGCCACCCACCAGCGCCCGTACAGCCGCAGCTTGTCGCCGAATGTCTCCAATCCCTGTTGGCCGCGCTGACGCCAGTTCTCCATGCGCCAAGCTTACCTATCCCAGCCTTCGCGCATCATCCACGCCGGGCAAGGCATCCAGCTTGCCCAGCAGGGTGGAGAGTTGGCCGTAGTCGTTGACCTTCAGACGCAGGCGCAGCTGCACCCGCCCGCTCTCGCGCAGGTTGTCGCTGTTGATCTCCAGCACATAGGCATCTTCCTGCGCGATCAGGTTGGTGATGTCCTTCAACAGCCAGCGCCGGTCCACCGCACGCACCATCACGTCCACCTCGTAACCGGAACCGGTCCGCCCCCATTCCACCGGCAGCACCCGCTCCGGATGCGCGGCGGACAGGCGTGCCAGCGAGGCGCAATCCATGCGATGCACGGTGACGCCACGGGTACGGGTCAGGTAACCGGTGATCGGCTCCCCCGCCACCGGCTGGCAGCAGCGCGCCAGCTGCACCAGCAGGTTACCCACGCCCTGCACGGTGAAATCGGATTTGCCGATGCTGCCACGGCGTGCGGTTGGCCGTGGCAGCACGGGCGCCGCGGGTTGCGATGCGGCCTTCTCCGCTTCCAGCAGCGCGCGACTGACCTGGTTGGGGCCGGTGTCGCCAAGCGCTACCTGGATGTAGAGATCGTCCACGCTGTCGGCGTGGAATTTGCGCGCCGCCACCATCAGGTCCGAATGCTGCAGGCCCAGCCGCTTCAACTCGCGGTCCAGCAGTTCGCGGCCGGCCTGCACGTTGCGGGCACGGTCGAGTTTGTGGAACCAGTTGCGGACCTTCTCGCGCGAACGGCCGCTGGCGAGGAAGCCATTGGATTGCAGCAGCCAGTCGCGGCGTGGATCGGCCTCCTTGCCGGTGAGGATCTCGACGCGGTCACCGCTGCGCAGGCGGTAGGTCAGCGGCACGATGCGGCCATTGATCTTGGCCCCACGGCAGCGGTGACCGACCATGGTGTGCACGTGGTACGCGAAATCCAGCGGCGTGGCTCCGGCCGGCAGGTCCATCACCTCGCCCTTGGGGCTGAGCGCATAGACGCGGTCTTCGACCAGCTCGGCATCCAGCGCGCCGGCCAGGTCATCCGGACTGCCCGGATCCTGCGCCTGCTCCAGCAGTTGCCGCATCCAGGTGATCTTGCGGTCGAAGGCCTTCTCCGCGCCCTTGCCGCCTTCCTTGTACTTCCAGTGCGCGGCCACGCCCAGCTCGGCCTGCGCATGCATCTCGTGGGTGCGTATCTGCACCTCGATCGTGCGTCCTTCCGGGCCGATCACCGCGGTATGCAGTGATCGGTAGTCGTTGGCCTTGGGCCGGGCGATGTAGTCGTCGAATTCACTGGGGATGGGTGTCCACAACGCATGCACGACACCCAATGTGGCGTAGCAGGCGCCCACATCATCCACCATCACCCGCACCGCACGCAGGTCGTACAGCTGCTCGAAGGCCAGCTGCTTCTTCTGCATCTTCCGCCAGATGCTGTAGATGTGCTTGGGTCGGCCGCTGACTTCGCCGCGGATGCCCTGCTCGGCCAGGGCCGCCGACAGCTTGTTCTTCACCGTTTCCACGTAGCGCTCACGCGCGATACGGGTTTCGTCGACTTCACGGGCGATGTGACGGTAGGTTTCCGGGTCCAGGAAGCGGAACGCAAGGTCTTCCAGTTCCCATTTCAGCTGCCAGATACCAAGCCGGTTGGCCAACGGCGCGTGGATGTCGCGGGTCAACTGGGCCAGCGCACGGCGCTCTTCGGCCGGCAACTTGTCGGCGGCGCGCATGCAGGCCAGCTGCCGGGACAGCAGGATCGGCACCACCCGCAGGTCGTGGATGATCGACAGCAACAACCGGCGCAGGCCTTCGCTGTTGCGGCCGGCATCGCGGCCGGCGTGCAGCGCCCACACCTGGTCGGCGGCCTCCTGGCCATCCAGCAGCCCGCTGACAGCTGCCGCACCCGCGCCCAGCGGCAATTCGGCCGCGCGCGCGCGCAAGCCCGGCAGGTCGAACAACAGCGCCGCGACAATCACGCTTTCATCGGCCGATAGCAGCGCCAGTGAAT
The DNA here is from genome assembly GCF_032066555.1 of Stenotrophomonas sp. Lineage (GTDB taxonomy): Bacteria > Pseudomonadota > Gammaproteobacteria > Xanthomonadales > Xanthomonadaceae > Stenotrophomonas. The sequence goes on along the minus strand of NZ_DAMBKV010000008.1, from coordinate 7,542 downwards.
CCAGGGTATCGGCGAGTACCGGCCAGGACAGGCGCGGTGACACATCCGTGTCCGGCTGCTGCCAGCTGGCCAGCAAGGCCTCGCGCAGCGGCTCGGACAGGGCGCGGGTGGAGGCGCGCTGCAGCAGCGCGGCCAGACCGGGGGTGGGGGAACTGTTCACAGCATTCAATTGCAGGCGGTTGCCCCTACACTAGCGCCCACCCTCTCTGGGAACAATGTTCATGAAGCTGCCCCGCCTTGCTGTCCTGCTTGCCGTCACCGCTTTATCGTCCTTCCCGTTCACCGAAGCACACGCGCAGCGCGTGGTAGAGGGGGACCTGCAGCAACAGATGTCCGCTGCCGAATTCAATGCCGCCGGCTTGAACAAGCTCAGCGCCGAAGAACTGGTCACGCTCAACAACTGGTTGCAGGGCAAGGTGGCGCAGGCCGCCAGCGTTGCCGTGGAGCAGGCGCGCGAAGAAGGCCGCCAGGAAGTGATCGTCAAGAATCGCGGCTTCTATGACTTCGGTTCCAAGGACCCGATCGAGGCGGTGCTGGAAGGTGAATTCCGCGGCTTCAGCAAAGGCCGCCAGTACACCCTGGACAATGGCCAGATCTGGGAACAGACCGACGACACCGGCGCCAGCGGTGTGCGCAAGCAAGCCCCCAAGGTACGCATCACCCCTGGCCTGATGAACGTGTGGTACCTGCAGATCGACGGGCTCAATACCCGTGCCAAGGTCCGCCGCACCAAGTAAACGCGACCGCTCCGCCCCGGCCGGGATGGCCGGGGACGCTGTCTTCCCCTTCGATACTCCGAGCCCGCTGCCCCATGCGCTTACTCGTCCTGACCCTGTCCTTGCTGTTGCTTCCGGCCAGCGCCGCCGCGCAGGTGTACAAGTGCAAGGGAAAATCCGGGGAGACCATGTATTCCGAGCATCCCTGCGATGCGCGCGCCGAGCCGATGAAGCTGCGCGAGCAGGCGGCAGCAGGCGGCGCGGCATCCGGCGGCACCGCGGCAAGCCCGCCGGCCGGGGCGCTGCCCGCCAGCGCGACACCCTCCGAGGCGCTGGAAGCCGAACGCAGCTGCATCAGCACCGCCACCGCGTCCATCTATGGCTCGTCCAATGACCGTGTCGGCACGCTGCAACAGCAGATGAGCATGCTCAACGAGCAACTGGCACAGGCAACGGATGCGCAACGCAGCCAGGCGCTACGGCAACGGATGGCAACCTTCCGCCAGGCCATCAGCCGCGAACATGCCAGTGCACATACGCAGATGAACACCGCCCGCCGTGCCTGCGCCCAGCAGCACCGCCCGGGAGCCGCCATCACCCGCTGAACGCAGCCCCCTCAACTGCGCAGCGCTGCCACCCGCTGCGCGAGTTTCTTGGCCGAGATGCCGGAACGGAAGCCCAGTTCCTGCGCGAACAGCGACACCCGCAACTCCTCGATATCCCAGCGCAGGGCCGCCCACTGCGGACGCTGGGCCAGTCCCTGCACGCGCGCTTCCTGCAACGCATCGACGAAAGGCTTGAGCTCCAGCATGCGCGCCTGGTCGCGCGGTGGATCACGCTTCGCCCGTTCGGCGCGCAGGATCATCGCCTTCAGATAGCGCGGGAACTGAGCCAGCGCATCGGCGGGGGTCTCGCGCAGGAAACCGGCATGTACCAGACCCGCCAGCTGCGCCTGCATGTCGTCCAGGTTGCCGCGCGCCCAGCCCATCAACGGGGACTCCAGCTGCGGCTTCAGTTCACCGACCAGGCCGAGGATGCTTTCGGCCAGCTTGAGCCGTTCCATCGCCTCGCCGAACAGGCGCTTGCCAGCATCGGCGCAGCGTTGCTGGAACGCCTCGGGTGTGCGGATCAGTTCCAGTCCCTCCGCCAGTACGGCGTTCAGCGCCGCATCCACCAGATCACCGCGCAGGCGCTCCTGCGACTCGATGGCCGCGTACAACAAGCCGGTCTTGGGCGACACCGGCAACTGTTTGCGCGCCTGCTTGAGCTTGTCGGCCAGGGCGATCTCCAACAGACGGCGTACGCCCTGCGGATGCACCAGTGCGGCTTCGTTCCTGTCGGCGAAGATGCGCAACGCAGCCGCATCGCCCGTGTCCACCAGCGCCGGATAGGCCGGCACCCCGGCTTCACCCGGAACCTGTTCGGGAATGGCTGTGGCCGGAAACTCGCGCAGACCTTCGGCCGCCAGCGCGGCACCAGCGCGTGCGGCAAATGCGCTGCCGGCACGTTCGCCAAAACGCGCACGCAGCGCGTCCAGATCACGCGACATCGCCAGCAGCTTCATGCCGTCCTTGCCAGCACCCTGGGCCGCTTTGCCGCGTGCCGCAGTGGCAGTTGTCACTTCAAACAAGCGCAGGTTCATGCGCAGGTGCGGGTCCAGCGAATCAAGGTCGAAATCCGTCGCTGCCACCGTGGCGCCGGTAGTCTTGGACAGGAACCGCGCCAGCTCGCCACGGATGTCATCGGCCGAGGGTTGCGGCCAGGCTTCGGCAAATGCGCGCCCGAAATCCGGTGCCGGCACGTAGTTGCGGCGCATCGCCTTGGGCAGGCTGCGGATCAAGGCCGAGGCCTTGTCGGCGACAAAGCCTGGCGCCAGCCACGACAGTCGCGCCGGGTCCAATGCATTGAGCAGATGCAGGGGCACATCAAGGGTGACGCCATCGTCCTCGCTGCCCGGCTCGAAGCGGTAGTGCATCGCCAGGCGCGCATCGCCCAGCGGGAAATACTTCGGGTAGCGATCCTGCTCACTCCCCTCACCCGGCAGCAGGTCGGTCAATGACCAGTGCAGGCTGCGGCGTTGCTCCGTTGACAGTGCCTTCCACCAGCCATCGAGCAGATTGGCCGAGTGGATATGCGAAGGCACCCGGTCCAGGTACCAGCGCGCCTGCCAGTCCTCATCGGCAACGATGCCGGCACGGCGCAGCTTGGCCTCCTCTTCGCGCGCCTGCTCCAGCAGCTTCATGTTGTCGGCGACAAAGCCGGCGCGGGTGTTGATCTCGCCCGTCACCAGTGCCTGCCGCACGAAGATGTCATGCGCTTCGCCGGGATTGATCCTGCCGTAATGCACGGGCTTTTTCGGTGCCAGCACCAGCCCGAACAGGCTGATCTGTTCCGACGCCAGCACCTGGCCCTGGGCCCGCGACCAATGCGGATCGAAGTGCTTGCGCGCCAGCAGATGCGGCAACTCGGCGATCACCCAGTCCGGCTCGATGGCGGCGTTGGTCATGCCCCATACGCGCGCCGTATCCAACAGCGTGGCACTGAGCACCCACGGCGGCGGGCGCTTGGCCAGCGCCGAGCCCGGGAACAGGTGGAAGCGACGCTGGCGCGGCGCCTGGAAGTCCCCCTTGTCGGTGCGGTGGCCAATCTGGGTCGGCAGGCCAGCCAGCACCGCGCGGTGCAGCGTCTGGTAGGCGGCGATACGCACCTTGTCCGGGACGGAATTGGAACCGGGTTTAAAACCGGGGTCAGAGTCGGGTTTCCCCCGAACTTTTTCCGCCCCGGAAGTGACAAGTGGGAAACCCGACTCTGACCCCGGTTTTAAACCCGGTTTCCCCTCGCGGGCCAGACGTGCAGCCTTGTGCTGCTCACCCCGCGTGGCCTTGCGTTTGGCTTCGACATCCCCCCCGGCGGGCAAGGCCGGCGGCGCTGACAACAGCGCCTTGCCGAAGCTCTCGTCCTCGCCCATAGCCCAGCCCAGCTCCTCGCACAGCAGGCGCAGCTGGCGATGCAGCTCGCGCCATTCGCGCATGCGCAGGAAGCCGAGGAAGTGGCGCCCGCACCAATCACGCAGCTTGGACTGGGTGAGCTCTTCGTGGGCATCGCGGTAGGCATTCCACAACCGCAGGATGCCAAGGAATTCGGAGCGCGAATCAGCGAACAGGGCATGGGCGTTATCCGCCGCCTCACGTGCCTCCGGCGGCCGTTCGCGCGGATCCTGGATACCGAGGAAGGAAGCAATCACCAGCATCTCGCGCAGGCAACCGCCCTTCTGTGCGGCCACCAGCATGCGCGCCAGTTTGACGTCCACCGGCAAGCGCGCCATCTGCCGACCGATGGCGGTGAGCTTGCGTTCGTCATCGATCGCACCGAGCTCGGCCAGCTGCTGCCAACCGTCGGCAACCGCGCGCTCGTCTGGCGCTTCAAGGAACGGGAATTCGTCGATCTTGCCCAGGCCCAGCTGCAACATGCGCAGGATCACGCCGGACAATGAGGAACGGCGGATTTCCGGGTCGGTGAACTCCGGCCGGCTGAGGAAGTCGGCTTCCGAATACAGCCGGTAGCACACGCCCTCGGAGATACGACCGCAGCGGCCCTTGCGCTGGTTGGCGCTGGCCTGCGATACCGGCTCGATATGCAGGCGATCAAGCTTCTGCCGCGGGCTGTAACGCTTGACGCGTGCATAACCCGGATCGACCACGTAACGGATGCGCGGCACGGTCAGCGAGGTTTCGGCGACATTGGTGGTCAACACCACGCGCCGCTTCGGGCCAGGATTGAATACCCGGTCCTGGTCCTTGGCCGACAAGCGTGCATACAGCGGCAGCACTTCGGTTTCGCGGTATTTGCGTCGCTCCAGCGCCTGGTGGGTATCGCGGATCTCGCGCTCACCCGGCAGGAAGATCAATACGTCGCCGCGTGCATCGCTGCGGGTGATTTCATCGACGGCGGCGACAATGGCCGAGACCGGATCCATCGCCGATTCGCTGTCCGCTTCGGCCCGTTTGCCACGTGCTGGAGCGGTAGCGCTGTCGGCACTCTGCCCGACCTCGTCCAGCGGCCGGTAGCGCACTTCCACCGGGTAGGTGCGGCCTTCGACATTGACCACCGGCGCATTGTCGAAATGACGCGAGAAACGCTCGGTATCGATGGTGGCCGAGGTCACGATCAACTTCAGGTCCGGGCGCTTGCGCAGCAGCTGCTTCAGGTAGCCGAGCAGGAAGTCGATATTGAGGCTGCGTTCGTGGGCCTCGTCGATGATCAGGGTGTCGTAGCGCGACAACCAGCGGTCCGAAGCGATCTCGGCCAGCAGGATGCCGTCGGTCATGAACTTGATGCGGCTGTCCTCACCGACCTTGTCGGTGAAACGTACCTGGTAGCCGACCACCGTCCCCAATTCGGTCTGCAACTCTTCGGCCACGCGGGCGGCCACCGCGCGGGCGGCGATGCGGCGCGGCTGGGTGCAGCCGATCATGCCCGCCTCGCCCCGGCCCGCCGCCAGGCACAGCTTCGGCAGCTGGGTGGTCTTGCCGGAGCCGGTTTCACCTGCGATCACCACCACCTGATGGCTGCGGATCAGGGCACTGATCTGCTCGGCCTCACGCGCTATTGGCAACGCCTCGTCCATGGTGATGGCGATCGGGCGCGCGGCGCGCTGCTGTCGCTGCGCCTGCGAGCGCTGCAGCGACTGCTGGAACGCCTGTTCGGCCGCCGCGTCCGCAGGCTTGCCCTGCCAGCGTGACAGCAGCCCCAACAGGCGCCCGCGGTCACGGCTCATCCCCCCGTCAATCGCGGGTCGGGCGGCGCGCAGGCGCGCGGATAGGTCTTTTTCGATAGCGCTCATCAATCGTTCAATGTGAAAACTTGAAATACAGGTATGGTGCCCAGAGCGCTATTGTGAAGCCATTCAACCCGCCAAGGAGAAAAGCGTCATGGCCAAGGCCAAGAACAGCAGCAAACCAGAAGCCGGAAAGAAGAAGCTGGCCGCCGCCGCATCCGTCCCGACGACGGATGCCGGGAAGAAGAAACTGGCAGCCGCCGCGCCCTCGGCACCCGCTGTTGATATCGGGATAAAGGGGGCGGATCGCAAGAAGGTCGCCGACGGCCTGTCGCATTTCCTGGCCGATTCCTACACCTTGTACCTGAAGACCCACAATTTCCATTGGAACGTCACCGGGTCGATGTTCAATTCGCTGCACAACATGTTCATGGACCAGTACACCGAGCAGTGGAATGCCCTGGACGAGATCGCCGAGCGCATCCGCGCGTTGGGCTTCAACGCACCAGGCTCCTACCGTGAGTTCGCCGCGCTGACCTCGATCCCAGAGGAGCCGGGCCTGAATGACAGCGCCGATTGGCGCGAGATGGTGCGCCAACTGGTGGTCGGCAACGAAGCGGTCTGCCGCACCGCACGCAAGGTCCTGGACCAGGCCGATGACGCCGACGACGCGCCCAGCGAAGACCTGTTGACCCAGCGCCTGCAGATCCACGAAAAGTATGCGTGGATGCTGCGCTCGTTGCTGCAATAACGGGTTCGACAGGCCCCCTTGACTCAAGGGGGCTTTGCCGCAGGTGGATTGCAACGCCTGTCTGTAGTGCCGAGCCATGCTCGGCATGGGCTTTACCGGCAAGGGCTTTACCGGCAAGGCCTCTGCCGAGCATGGCTCGGCACTACGGGGCTGCTTCTGCCGAGCATGGCTCGGCACTACGGGGACTGCTTCTGCCGAGCATGGCTCGGCACTACGGGGGTGCTTCTGCCGAGCATGGCTCGGCACTACGGGGCTTTACCGCAATCCTGAAACGGGCGCGGCTGCGCGGCTGACGCCATATCGGTCATTCGGGGCGGCCGCCAGCGGGTAAACTAGCGCAATGCCCCAGAGTCCCGCGCAACAACTGCTTTCCAGCGTTTTCGGTTACGACAGTTTCCGCGGCGATCAGCAGGCCATCGTCGAGCACGTTGCCAACGGCAGCGATGCCCTGGTGTTGATGCCCACCGGTGGCGGCAAATCGCTGTGCTACCAGATCCCGGCCCTGCTGCGTGATGGCTGCGGCATCGTCATCTCACCGCTTATCGCACTGATGCAGGACCAGGTGGAAGCCTTGCACCAGGTCGGGGTCCGCGCCGAGTACCTGAACTCCACGCTGGATGCCGAAACCGCCGCGCGGGTCGAACGCAAGCTCCTGGCCGGCGAGCTGAAACTGCTCTACGTCGCCCCCGAGCGCCTGCTCACCGGGCGCTTCCTGTCCCTGCTAAGCCGCGCCCATATCGCGCTGTTCGCCATCGATGAAGCCCATTGCGTGTCGCAATGGGGCCATGATTTCCGCCCCGAGTACCGGCAGCTGACGGTACTGCACGAGCGCTGGCCGCAGGTGCCGCGTATTGCCCTGACCGCTACCGCCGATCCGCCTACCCAACGTGAGATCGCCGAACGCCTGGACCTGGCCACGGCGCAGCATTTCGTCAGTTCCTTCGACCGCCCCAACATCCGCTACACCGTGGTGCAGAAGGACAACGCCAAGCGTCAATTACTGGGGTTCCTGCGCAACCACCGCGACGAAGCCGGCATCGTCTATTGCATGTCACGACGCAAGGTCGAGGAGACCGCACAGTTCCTGTGCGACGAAGGCATGCAGGCACTGCCCTACCACGCCGGCATGCCGGCTGAGGTGCGTGCCGCCAACCAGCGTCGTTTCCTGCGTGAGGACGGTATCGTCATGTGCGCGACGATTGCCTTCGGCATGGGCATCGACAAGCCCGACGTGCGCTTCGTGGCGCATACCGACCTGCCCAAGTCGATGGAAGGCTACTACCAGGAAACCGGCCGCG
>NZ_DAMBKV010000007.1:135590-208501 GCF_032066555.1 Stenotrophomonas sp. | reverse complement strand
CTTGCCTGCGGCAAAGGGAGGGGGCAAAGGGGTAGTGCCGAGCCATGCTCGGCAGCGGGCTTCCCCGGCAAAGTCGGAAAGGCCTTAAAAGCCAACCCCTCCCCAGCCCTCCCCTTGGCCTTCGGCCAAAGGGAGGGGGCAGAAGCGGATTCGCGGCTCAGCCCTGCAGGTCGTGCTCGCGGTGGTAGCGGGTGGCTTCGGCGACTTCGTTCTTCGAGCCCAGGAACACCGGCACGCGCTGGTGCAGCTGGGTCGGGGCGATGTCGAGGATGCGCTCGCGGCCGTTGGTGGCGGCACCGCCGGCCTGCTCCACCAGCAGCGACATCGGGTTGGCTTCGTACATCAGGCGCAGCTTGCCGGCCTTGGACGGATCCTTCTTGTCCCACGGGTAGATGAAGATGCCGCCGCGGGTCAGGATGCGGTGCACGTCGGCCACCATCGAGGCGATCCAGCGCATGTTGAAGTCCTTGCCGCGCACGCCGTCCTTGCCGGCCAGCAGATCGGCCACATAGCCCTGCATCGGCGCTTCCCAGTGGCGCTGGTTGGACATGTTGATGGCGAACTCTCTGGTGTCCGCCGGCACCTGCATGCCGCGCTGGGTCAGCACGAATTCGCCGGTCTCGCGGTCCAGGGTGAAGGCGTGGGTGCCATGGCCCACAGTCAGGACCAGCATGGTGCTGGGCCCGTAGATGCAGTAACCGGCCGCCACCTGCTGGGTGCCCGGCTGCAGGAAGTGCTCGTCGCCCGGCTTATCCACACCCTTGGGCGAGCGCAGTACCGAGAAGATGGTGCCGACCGAGACGTTCACATCGATGTTGGAGCTGCCATCCAGCGGATCGAACAGCAGCAGGAAGTCGCCCAGCGGGTATTCCGACGGCACCGGCTGGCTGTGGTCCATTTCCTCGGAAGCGCAGGCGGCCAGGTGGCCACCCCAGGCATTGGCCTCGAGCAGGATCTCGTTGGAGATCACGTCCAGCTTCTTCTGCGCCTCACCCTGCACGTTGCCGGTGCCGGCATCGCCCAGCACGCCGCCCAGGGCGCCCTTGCTGACGGCGATCGAGATGCTGGTGCAGGCGCGGGCGACCACGGCCACCAGCTGACGCAGGTCGGCATTGATGCGCTTGGCATGCTGTTCTTCGATCAGGAAGCGGGTCAGCGACGTACGGGACATGGACAGGAGCTACCTTCAGACGAAAGGGGCGCTATTGTCGCGGGTTGTCCGCTTTTTTACGAGTCGATGGCCGAGGCCTGTCCTGTTCTGGACAGGACGGGTCATCCCGTTGCGCGCTGCCCGGCTTGTCGCTGTTGAAGGGATGTTTCGGCAAAATGGTCGATCAAGCAACGTCTCAGGGAAGAAGGTGTAAATGAAGGGAATCCTCCAATACGGGAGCCGAACCGCGGCCAGGCTGATTGTTGGCCTCACGCTGGGCCTGTGTACCGGCGTGGTGATGGCTACCCCCTCCCTGTTTGAAGGGCTGCAATGGGGAGCGACCCAGAGCCAGATCCGCGAGGTATTTGGCGATCAGCTGAAGCTGCTCCCCTGCAGCGACGCGCAACGCCAGGCGGAGGCGGACGGCGGCGCGCGGCGGGCGTGTGACAGCCCCTATGTCGAGGATTACACGATCGACGGCATCACTTTCCTGGTGGTCTTCAACATGGCGGGCGAAGGGCAGACGCTGAACACCATCTACCTGGACCGCGGGGCCACCGTGACCAATGCGCAGATCCGCAAGGGAGAGGGTGCCGAGTTCCGATACAACCGGGTGAAGCGGGTGCTGGCCCAGCGGCACGGTGAGCCAGGCGAAGTAAACGAGACCAGCCGGCGGCCGAAAGATCAGCCGGTGGTTCTGCACACCAAATGGATCATCGATGACACGGTGATCAGCATGACCAACACCATCATTCCCGACCCCCGCGGCCAGATGTACTACCTGGGCCTGGTCTACAAGCCCTTGGCCGAGGCCATGAAGCCGCTGGAGCAGAGCCCGGCGCGGTAGATCGGGTGCTGCAGGACAGCACGAGAGCGTTTCGGAACGTCTGTGGACAAAAGTGGACAGCGGCGCGGGGTCGGCGCTTCATGCAGGCATCCGCGCAGCGGAGAACCAAGCTGCAACGGGCATCGGCGAGGTTATCCACAAGTGTTTGGGGATAACGTCTTTTGGGTATGAAATGTGGATAAGTCCGGGGGCATTGGCTTTATCCACAGGCTCAGTACCATGCGGGGCCCTGCTGGAGAACGCGATGGATTGGAACCAGGCCACACACGGTTTGCTGACTGCCCTGGGCATCGGCCTGCTGATCGGCGCGGTGCGCGAACGCCAGCACGGCGGGCGGAAAAGCCTGCAGGCCGGGCTGCGCACGCATGCGCTGGCGGCCTTGCTGGGCGCGGCCGGGCTGCTGCTGGGTCAGGCGGTCTTCGTGGTCGCCCTGCTGGCGGTAGCCGCGCTTGCCTGGACCAGCTACCGCGTCACCTCACGTGAAGACCCGGGGCTGACCGGCGAGATCGCCCTGTTGATAACGGTGCTGCTGGGCGGCTTGGGCATGCAGCAGCCGGCGCTCGCGGCCGCGCTGGGCGTGGTGGTGGCGATCCTGCTGTGGGCCAAGGCGCCACTGGCTCGACTCAGCCGCGATCTGATCAGCGACCAGGAGATGCGTGACGCCCTGCTGCTGGCCGCCTGTGCGCTGGTGGTACTGCCGATGCTGCCCGATACCGCAGTTGATCCCTGGGGCGTGCTGGTGCCATCCAAACTGTGGCAGATCGTGGTGCTGGTGATGGCGGTAGGCATGCTCGGCCATGTCGCGCTGCGGGCGGTGGGCGCGCGCTGGGGTCTGCCGGTAGCCGGGTTCTTCTCCGGCTTCGCATCCTCGACCGCGGCAGTGGCCGGGTTCGGCCGCAGCAGCCGCGATGCCGCGGCGTTGGTGATGCCGTCGGTATCCGCTGCTTTGTTGGCCAATCTTGCATCTTTGCTGCTGTTTGTTGCCGTTATCGGCACCAGTTCGGCGACGTTGCTGAAGGCCGCCGCTTGGCCGCTGGCGGCGGCGGCACTGGTGCTGCTGTTGTGCTCGGCGCTGGGGCTGCGCCATGTGGCTGATGAAGCGGTGCCGCAGGGACCAGCGAGCAAGGCCTTCCAGCTGAAGCATGCGCTGGCGATCGCGGCGGTGATTGCGGTGGTCCTGTTGCTGTCCGAAGGCTTGCGGCAGCTGTTCGGCCAGGCCGGGGCATTGGCCGGGGCGACGATTGCGGCCTTGGGTGAGCTGCATGCAGCGGCAGCGAGCATCGCCGGGCTGACCGCGTCTGGCGGGCTGGAACTGGCGCAGGCGCGCTGGGGCGTGGTGGCCTTGCTGGCCTCGGCATCGCTGGCCAAATCGGTGCTGGCCTTTGCCAGCGGTGGCCCGCGCTATGGGGCCGGGGTGGCGATTGGCCTGGGGATGATGGTGGCGGCTGCGGCGGTGGTTACTGGGTTGCTGGCGGGCTGATCGGGATATCCACAGGAGGTTGTGGATAAGACTGGGGGTAGTGGCAACGGCAACGGCAAGAGCCGGAGCAAGGGCACCCCTCCCCAACCCTCCCCTGCGCTTCGCGCAAGGGAGGGGATAAAAGCTGCAGTTCGCGAAATGGTGAGGGCCGCAGCTATTGCCCCCTCCCTTTGCCGCAGGCAAGGGGGTGAAGAAGGCCCGCTAGCGCGCCGTTGGCGCGCGGCCTGATGAACGACCGAAGGCTGCGCCTTCGGGCCGGACGGGTTGGGGAGGGGTGCTTTAAAGCTCCAAAGCCCTTTCTCCACAGCCTTATCCACAACCTGCAAACCACAAAAAAGCCCGGGTTTCCCCAGGCTTTTCAGTACATCAGCAGCAACGCTGCATCAGCCGCGGCTGACGTCGTAAACCGCCTTGGCCACGTAATCCAGGTTGTTCTGGCTCAGTGCGGCCACGCAGATGCGGCCGGTGCCGACAGCGTAGATGCCGTAGTCGTCACGCAGCTTGTCTACCTGTGCCTTGCTCAGGCCCGAGTAGGAGAACATGCCGGCCTGCTGCTGGATGAAGCCGAACTCCGGCGCGCCCAGGGCGGCCAGCTTCTGCACCATGCCGGCACGCAGGGCGTGGATGCGCTCACGCATTTCGGTCAGCTCGGCTTCCCACACGCCACGCAGCTCGCCACTGTTCAGCACGCCGGCGACAAGCGCGGCGCCGTGGGTGGACGGGCTGGAGTAGATGGTGCGGATGATGCGCTTGACCTGCGATTGCACGGCCTTGGTCGAGGTCGCGTCCGGGCCCACCACCGACAACGCACCGACGCGCTCGCCGTACAGCGAGAACGACTTGGAGTAGGAGTTGGCGACGATGAAGCTGTCGATGCCGGCCTCGGCCACGATGCGCACGGCCTGGCCGTCCTGCGCGATGCCCTTGTCGAAGCCCTGGTAGGCCATGTCGATGAAGGGGAACAGCTGGCGGTCCTTCATCAGCGCGGCAACCTGCTTCCACTGCTCGGTGCTCAGGTCGGCGCCGGTCGGGTTGTGGCAGCAGGCGTGCAGCAGCACCACGGTGCCCGGCTGCAGCTTCTGCAGGTCGGCCAGCATGCCGGCGAAGTCCAGGCCATGGGCGGCGTTGTCGTAATAGGTGTAGTCGACCACGTCGAAACCGGCGGCACCGAACACTGCGCGGTGGTTTTCCCAGCTCGGGTTGCTGATGGCGATGGTGGCGTGCGGCAGCAGGCGCTTCAGCAGATCGGCGCCGACGCGCAGCGCACCGCTGCCACCAACGGTCTGCGAGGTCGCGACGCGGCCAGCAGCCAGCAGGTCCGAACCCTCGCCGAACACCAGCTTCTGGGTGGCCTGGGTGTAGGCCGGCAGGCCGTCGATGGGCAGGTAGCCGCGCGGTTTGGCCTCGGCGGCCAGCGTCTGCTCGATCTGCTTGACGGCGCGCAGCAGCGGAATGCGGCCGTTCTCGTCGTAGTAGATGCCCACGCCAAGATTGACCTTGGTGGTGCGGCTGTCAGCGTTGTAAGCCTCGGTCAGACCCAGAATCGGGTCACCAGGTACCTGTTCCACGTTTGCAAAGAAGGACACGGCGATACTCGTATCAGTGGCGGGGAGTGGGGGTGCTCGGCGCGGGATGCTGCAACGACGCGCTCAGAACCGCGTCATCCTAACAGGGCTGGAGCCCGCTGGCCGTAGGGTTTCAGCTGGAACTTCAGCGCGCGGGGCAATGACGCTGCCTGCGTGGATCGGAGATGATGGCCGGATGCGTACTTGTAATCGTTTTTTTGCGTTTTCGGGGCTGATGCTGGCATTGCCGGCGCTGGCCGACGAGTTGCCCACCGCAACCCTGGATCGGGTGCAGGTCCAGGCGGCCAAGGTCCACGCGGTGGATGATTTCGACCTGCCCGCGTCCAGCACCACGCTGGCGCTGGACGCCGACGGCAATGGCCGTGGCGCGCAGGTATCCGAAGTGCTGGGAGCGGTGCCCGGCTTACTGGCACGTGACCGTCAGAATTACGCACAGGACACCCAGCTGTCGCTGCGCGGCTTTGGCGCGCGCTCCACCTTCGGTGTGCGCGGGGTGCGGCTGCTGCTCGACGGGGTGCCGGCGACCATGCCCGATGGCCAGGGCCAGCTCTCCCACTTCAACGTGTTCGGCGCCGACCGGGTGGAGGTGCTGCGCGGGCCGTTCTCGGCGCTGTACGGCAATTCCTCCGGCGGCGTGCTGCAGCTGTGGAGCGCGGACGGGCAGGACGGCGATCCGTGGCGGTTGCGCAGCAGCCTTGGCAGCAACAACACCTCCAGCACCGGCGTGCAGCTCAAGGGCCTGGCCGGAGTTATGCACTACAACGTGGCGGCCAACCATTTCCGTACCGATGGCTGGCGTGAGCACAGTGCGGCGCGGCGTGAATCGGTAAATGCGCGGCTGGGTTTTGATCTGGCCGCCGGCCAGCGGCTGGATCTGCTGTTCAACGGCTTCGATGCACCGCACGCGCAGGACCCGCTGGGGCTGAGTCGCGAGCAGGTGCGCGAGAACCCACGCCAGGCCACCGCCGTGGCCACGCAGTACAACACCCGCAAGTCGGTGCGGCAGACACAGTTGGGGGCTGTCTACAGCGTCGAGCGTGATCAACAGACCTGGCGGCTGATGGGCTATGCGGGGCAGCGTGCGGTGGAGCAGTTCCTGGCGATTCCGCCGGGGCCGCAGAACAGCCCGCTGCATTCCGGCGGGGTCATTGATCTGGACAGCGATTACGGCGGCGTGGACGCGCGCTGGGCCTGGCATGGGCAACTGGCGGGCCAGCCGCTGGAGCTGGTGATTGGGGCAAATGCCGACCGTCAGCAGCAGCACCGTACCGGCTACGAGAACTTCATCGGTGGCACCCTGGGCATCAAGGGCCGGCTGCGTCGCGACCAGAATGACCGGGTGCAGAACATCGACCAGTTCGCGCAGGCCTGGTGGCAGTTCAGTCCACGCTGGTCTGCATTGTTGGGGGCGCGCCACAGCGAGGTGCAGTTCCGTTCGCGCGACCGCTACATCACCGCCACCAATCCCGATGACAGCGGCCGTCGCGACTACTCGGCGACCACGCCGGTGGCGGGCCTGGTGTTCCGCGCCAGCGACGATCTGCGTCTGTATGCCTCGGCTGGGCGTGGCTTTGAAACGCCTACCTTCAACGAGCTGGGCTACCGCGCCGATGGCGGCGCAGGTCTGGCGCTGGACCTGGCGGCCGGCAGCACACGCAACTACGAGATCGGCAGCAAATGGCGCGCGCAGAGCGGCGCGCGGCTGGAACTGGCGCTGTTCCGTGCCGACAGCGATGACGAGTTGGCCGTGGCGACCAATAGCGGTGGCCGCAGCAGCTACCGCAACATCGGCGCGACCCGGCGGCAAGGTGTCGAGCTGAGCTGGCAGCAGCCGATTGCCCCCGACCAGCAGCTGCAGCTGGCTTACACCTGGCTGCAGGCCAGCGTGCGCGATGCCTACCTGACCTGCACCGGCCTGCCCCCGCCCTGCACCCAGCCCAGCAATGTGGTGACTGCCGGCACGCGTCTGCCAGGCGTGCCGCGTCAGCAGCTGTTCGCACGCTGGCAATGGCAGCCGGGTCCGTGGCAGTGGGCGACTGAAGTGGTGGCTGCCAGCGACATAGGCGCGAACGATCTTGGCAGCGCCAGCGCAGCCGGTTATGGCCTGCTGAATCTGGAGATGGCGCGGCAATGGACGACGGCTCGTGGGCCGCTGCGCGCCTTCGCGCGCGTGGACAACCTGCTCGACCAGCGCTACATCGGCTCGGTGATCGTCAACGACGGCAACCAGCGCTACTACGAGCCGGGCCCGGATCGCAGTTTTACCGTTGGCCTGCAGTGGCAATGGGCGCGGTGAGTGGCAGAGCGCGCACTTGGCCCCCTCCCTTTCGCGTAGCGAAGGGGAGGGCTGGGGAGGGGTGCCTTTGCTTTTTTCGTCGCACCTAGCCCAACAACCACCTGAACATCTCGCTCACCCCTCGCTAACGGCCACGGGCGTATCTGTGACCGCCCAACAGGGAGGGTTGTGCCATGTACCGCCCCGATCGAGTGGAGCATCCGCTAGCGCCTACGTTGTTTGGTGCTGATCCCAAGCTGATGCGGCGAGGCCGGCTCAGGCGCAGCCAACATGCGGCCGACGAGGTGGCGCAGGATTTCGTGCAGTACAGCCTGGACGACTATGCGCGGCGGCGACGCGGTGCGCGCGGTTGGCTTGACCTGCAACCGGCCTATGCATTTGCACTGGCCACACATGCGGCGGACTGGCCGCGTGGCAACAGCGATACCGACGGCGAGCTTGCCGAACATTGGGAGCAGGCACGCGGCGGCTCACGGCTGCGCTGGGAGCAGGTGCGGGACCTGGTCGAAGACGCATGGCTGGCGCTGGACCGCATACCGGTAGCAGCGGTGCACGCACGCTAGGAAGAAGGTGGGGAGGTTTTTGTGGGAGCGGCGTCAGCCGCGAAGCTGGCAACGCTTGGCTACCGATGGGTATGCAATCTGAAAGTGCATGAGCTCTTGCGGCTTCGCCGCACCCTCTCCTGCCTTCGGCATCCTCTCCCGCAAGGGGAGAGGAGAAAAGCTACAGCCAAAGCCAAAGCCAAAGCCAAAGCCAAAGCCAAAGCCCTCAAAGCAACCCGACCAACACACCCCGGGGGAGGTGCGGATGTGCTGGCCGGCTGCGGTCAGGCGTTGAAGTCCAACACCACGCGTCCTTCAATCGCACCTGCATGCATGCGCTTGAACACGTCGTTGATGTTCTCCAGCTTGTCGGTGCTCACCGTCGCTGCAACCTTGCCTTCGGCAGCGAACTGCAGCGATTCCTGCAGGTCCAGGCGGGTGCCGACGATCGAGCCACGCACGGTGATGCCGTTGAGCACCATGCCGAAGATATCCAGCGGGAAGTCACCCGGCGGCAGGCCGTTGAGCGACACCGTGCCGCCACGCCGCACCATGCCCAGCGCCTGTTCGAAGGCCTTGGGCGATACCGCCGTCACCAGCGCGCCGTGTGCGCCGCCGATTTCCTTCTTCAGGAAGGCGGCCGGATCCGTGTTGCGGGCATTGACGGTGACGCTGGCACCCAGGCGCTTGGCCAGGGCCAGCTTGCTGTCGTCGATATCCACCGCGGCCACGTTCAAGCCCATCGCCTTGGCGTACTGCACCGCCATGTGGCCAAGGCCGCCGATACCGGAAATCGCCACCCAGTCGCCGGGCTTGGTGTCAGTGACCTTCAAACCCTTGTAGACGGTGACACCGGCACACAGGATCGGCGCGATCTCGACGAAGCCGACTTCCTTGGGCAGCAGGCCGACGTAGTTGGCATTGGCCAGCGCGTACTCGGCGAAACCACCGTTCACCGAGTAGCCGCTGTTCTGCTGCGCTTCGCACAGGGTTTCCCAGCCACCCAGACAGTGCTCGCAGTAGCCACAGGCCGAATACAGCCACGGGATGCCGACGCGGTCGCCTTCCTTGATGTGGGTGACGCCCGCACCGACCGCAACGACATGGCCGACGCCTTCATGACCGGGAATGAACGGGGGATTGGGCTTCACCGGCCAGTCGCCTTCGGCGGCGTGCAGGTCGGTGTGGCAGACGCCACAGGCTTCGATCTTGACTAGGATATCGCCAGCGGCCGGGCGCGGCACGGTGACCTCTTCGATCACCAGCGGCTTGCCGAATTCGCGGACTACTGCCGCCTTCATCGTCTTGTCCATCAATCGATCTCCTTTGTGGGGGGATAAGTCCAGCTTGGCGCCAAGCGTGGCCTGGCGCCTTGATCCAGATCACGCCCGTCTATTCAGCAAGGGGCGCATCCGGGCCTGGTTCAGAAAAAGCCCAATTTCTTCGGCGAGTAGCTGACCAGCAGGTTCTTGGTCTGCTGATAGTGGTCGAGCATCATCTTGTGGTTCTCGCGGCCGATGCCCGACTGCTTGTAGCCACCGAACGCGGCATGTGCCGGATAGGCGTGATAGCAGTTGGTCCACACCCGCCCTGCCTGTATCGCACGGCCCATGCGGTACAGGCGTGAAGCATCGCGGCTCCACAGGCCGGCACCGAGGCCGTAAAGGGTGTCATTGGCGATCTCCAGCGCTTCCTCTTCGGTCTTGAAGGTGGTCACCGACACCACCGGCCCGAAGATCTCCTCCTGGAACACGCGCATCTTGTTGTGGCCCTTGAACACCGTCGGCTTCACATAGAAGCCATCGGCGAGGTCGCCGCCGAGCTGGTTCTGCTCGCCACCGATCAGCACTTCGGCGCCCTCGGCCTTGCCGATCTCGATGTAGGACAGGATCTTCTGCAGCTGCTCCTGCGAAGCCTGTGCGCCCACCATGGTGTTCGGGTCCAGCGGATTGCCCTGCTTGATCGCCGCCACCCGCGCCAAGGCGCGCTCGATGAACTTCTCGTAGATCGACTCCTGGATCAGCACCCGCGACGGACAGGTGCAGACCTCGCCCTGGTTGAAGGCGAACATCACGAAGCCTTCCACCGCCTTGTCGAGGAAATCATCGTCCTCGGCCATCACGTCGGCGAAGAAGATGTTCGGCGACTTGCCGCCCAGCTCCAGCGTTACCGGGATCAGGTTCTGGCTGGCGTACTGCATGATCAGCCGGCCGGTGCTGGTCTCGCCGGTGAAGGCGATCTTGGCGATACGCGGGCTGCTGGCCAGCGGCTTGCCGGCTTCCAGGCCGAAGCCGTTGACGATGTTGAGCACGCCCGGCGGCAGCAGGTCGCCGATCACTTCCATCAACACCAGGATCGAGGCCGGGGTCTGCTCGGCCGGCTTCAGCACCACGCAGTTGCCGGCGGCCAGTGCCGGTGCCAGTTTCCACGCTGCCATCAGCAGTGGGAAATTCCACGGGATGATCTGCCCGACCACGCCCAGCGGCTCGTGGAAGTGATAGGCGACGGTATCGTTGTCGATCTGCGACAGGCTGCCTTCCTGCGCGCGCAGCGCACCGGCGAAGTAGCGGAAGTGATCGGCCATCAACGGCACGTCGGCATTGAGGGTCTCGCGGATCGGCTTGCCGTTGTCCCAGGTCTCGGCATGGGCGATCAGCTCAAGGTTTTCCTCGATGCGGTCAGCAATGCGGTTGAGGATGTTGGCGCGCTCGGTGGTGGAGCGCTTGCCCCAGGCGTCCTTGGCGGCGTGGGCGGCATCCAGCGCCAGTTCCACGTCCTCGGCGTTGGAACGTGCCACCTGGGTGAACACCTTGCCGGTGACCGGCGTGATGTTGTCGAAATACTGGCCACTGCGCGGGGCCACCCATTCGCCGCCGATGTAGTTGCCGTAGCGGGCTTTGAACAGGGACTGCGGGTCGGTGGCATGCGGTTTGGCGGACAGGACTGCGTTCATCTGTGGAATCTCCGGTTCAGCGGTGTGTGGGCCGCGTGTGTGGCGGTGGCTACAACAGCGCAAGAGCGATGCCAAGTTCTGCCTGTTGCGTTGCGGCACGAAGAAACGCCATTGACTACGGAGGCTCGGCGGCAGATTTGCTGCACTGCGAAATCGCCGGTGATTGCAGCGCCCGCTCCGGTGTGGTGTTAATCGGAACAGTGGTTTGAACAGCTGTCGCAAAATGCGACACAGGAGCGCTCATGGCACTGGCACTGCAGCATCGCGTGGGCAACGCCCGCCGCTCGTTCTTCGAGCGCGGCACCACGCCCGTGGGCACCGTGCCCGACACCATCCTGCAGTCGTGGCGGCGCTGCCAGCGCAGCGGCCTGCTGGTGGATGCCGAACCTGCGCTGGAGCCCCTGCCCGGCCACAACCTGCGTGAACTGCGTGAGCGCCATGAACGCTTGTGGCGGCTGGCGCGCGCTGAGCTCGACGGGCTGGCCGCACACACCGCCAGCACTGGCAGCATCGTGCTGCTGACCGACGAGAGCGGCTGGATCCTCAATGCCGAGGGCAGCGCCGGCTTCCTCGACAAGGCCGGGCGCGTGGCCTTGATGCCGGGCGTGTGCTGGAGTGAGTCAGCCGTCGGCACCAATGCCATCGGCACCGCGATCGTCGAAGGCCGCGCGGTGGAAGTCCGCGGTGGCGAACACTACTTCGCCCCGCACGGCATCCTCAGCTGCTCGGCCATGCCCATCCACGATCCGCATGGGCAATTGGCCGGCGTGCTCGACATCAGTGGCCCGGCCAGCATGCAGCAGATGCATGCGATGGGCCTGGCGCGGTTGGCCGCCAATCGCATCGAGCACCGCTTCTTCGAGAATGGTCTTGGCGATTGCGAACTATTGCGCCTGCACCACGACCGCACCTTGCTGGGTACCGCAGGCGAAGCGGTGCTCGGCTTCCGCAATGGCCGACTGGTGGCCGCCAATGGCGTTGGCCTGCACCTGTTCGGCCTGGAACGTGGCGATATCGGCCGCGCATCGTATGAGGCCTTGTTCGAGATGCCGTTGTCGCGGATGCGCGATGAAGGCATGTTGCAGGATCGCAGCGGTCGCGTGCTGCATGGCCAGTTGGATGTACCAGCATCGGCAGCTCGCACGCGGACGGCCAGCGCCGCGTCACCGCTGGCACGGCCGACGCCATCCACGGTCGCCGCGCCCGCCGTGGTATTCGATGCAGGCCAGCGCGAACAACTGCTGCGCGCCGGTCGCGTGTTGGAAGCAGGCCTGCCGGTATTGCTGCAGGGCGAAACCGGCACCGGCAAGGAAGTGGCGGCGCGCGCGCTGCACGCGCAAGGCAGCCGTAGCGGCAAGCCCTTCGTCGCGGTGAACTGCGCGGCCCTGCCCGAAGGCCTGATCGAATCGGAGTTGTTTGGTTACGAGGAAGGTGCCTTCACCGGCGCGCGTCGACAAGGCAGCCAGGGCCTGCTGCGGCAGGCGCAGGGGGGCGTCTTGTTCCTCGATGAAATTGGCGACATGCCGCTGGCGCTGCAGCCGCGCCTGCTGCGCGTACTACAGGACCGCGAGCTGTCACCGTTGGGCGGCGGCAAGCCGGTCAAGCTGGATTTCATGCTGATCTGCGCCACCCACTGCGACCTGCAGCAGGCGATGGATGAAGGCCGGTTCCGTTCGGATTTGTACTACCGCATCGCCGATCATGTGCTGCGCTTGTCGCCGCTGCGTGAGGCGCAGGATCGCGCGCAGCTGCTGCAGGCGATGTGGCAGCCCTTGGCCCAGGGGCGGGTGTTGAGCGTGGAGGCAGAACATTCGCTGGTCGCGTACGACTGGCCGGGCAATCTGCGCCAGCTAGCGGCCTGCCTGCGCACCCTGGTGGCGTTGACCGAGCCGGGGACGGTGATTGATACGGAATTGCTGCCGGAGTATCTGCATCAAGCTGCGCGACGCACTGCTGCTGTGCCGGTGGTGGATGGCAGCCTGCAGGAACTGGCTTTGGATGTGATGCGGCAGACCTTGGTGGCCTGCGATGGCAATGTGAGCCTGGCAGCGAAAAGGTTGGGGGTTAACCGCAGTACCTTGTATCGGCGCTTGAAGCTCTAAAGCTGAGCAACAGCAACAGCAACAGCAACAGCAACAGCAACAGCACCCCTCCCCGGCCCTCCCCTTCGCTGCGCGAAAGGGAGGGGGAAGTTCCGGCGGCCTGCGGCATCCAGCGCAACTGCAGCTTCAGCCCCCTCCCTTTGCCGAAGGCAAGGGGAGGGTTGGGGAGGGGTCAGCTCTTGATCTTGATCTTGATCCAATCCCCCAATCCCGGCATCAACCCGGCAAAACAGCCGCAGCGCGTGCCAGGGCTTCAATCCCAGCCCAATCGCGCGTCTGCAGCAACTCACGCGTGGTCAACCACGAGCCACCCACGCACAGCACATTCGGCAGGTGCAGGAACTGCGATGCGGTCTGCGCACTGATGCCGCCGGTCGGGCAGAAGCGCACGTCACCGAACGGGCCATTCCAGGCCGACAGCATGCCCACGCCGCCAGCCTGTACGGCCGGGAAGAACTTGAACGTATCCAGGCCCTGCTCCAGCCCGCGCATCAGTTCCGAGGAGGTGGCAACGCCAGGCAGGAACGGCAGGTCGGTATCGCGTGCTGCGGCGTACAAGGTGTCGGTGGCGCCTGGCGAGACCGCGAAGCGGCCGCCGACGGACTTCACTTTCTCCATCTGTGCCGGGGTCAGCACGGTACCTGCGCCGACCACGGCATCCGGTACGGCCTCGACCATGGCCTTGATCGCATCCATCGCGTTTGCGGTGCGCAAGGTCACCTCGATCACCGGCAAGCCGCCGTTGAACAAGGCCTGCGCGACCTGTACCGCATCGTCGACGTTGTCGGGAGTGAACACCGGAATCACCGGTGCCAGTTTGAGCACAGCGCGTACGCGCGGATCAGCGCCGGACATCGAACTTTCCTTCGCCCATCAGGGCCATGACGTCGGCCACGCCGACGGGGTTGAAATCACCGGGAATGGAATGCTTCAGGCAGCCTGCGGCCAAGCCGAAGCGGATCGTGGTTTCCGCATCCATGCCTTCGATCAGGCCGTGCAGCACCCCGGCCGCGAAGGCGTCACCTCCACCAATGCGATCGACGATATCGGTCAGCTCTTCGGCTGGCGCCAATGCACGGGTGCCATCACGGCCGAGCAGCATCGCGCCCAGCGAATGGTGGCCGACGCTGTGCGCGGTGCGCTGCGTGCAGGCCATGTACTGCAGGCGCGGGAATGCCGCGAATGCCATCGCCGCAGCGGCATCGACGCGCGCCTGCGGCTCGGCTTGGTTGAACTCGCCGCCCAGCACCACGCCGATGTCGCGGTAGTCGGCAAACACGATGTGTGCGCAGTCAAACAGATCACGCAGGATGGCCTTGGCGTCGCCGCCCCAGCGCTCCCACAGCTTGGGCCGGAAGTTGCCGTCGAAGGACACCTTGATGCCGCGCTCATTGGCGGCGCGGGCGGCGGCCAGGGTGGCCTGTGCGGCTTCCATGCCCAAGGCAGGACTGACCCCGGACAGGTGCAGCCACTGCGCGCCCTGCAGCAGCGCCGGCCAGTCGTAGCTGTCGGCGCGGGCACTGGCGAAGGCGGAGTCGGCGCGGTCATAGACCACTTCGCTGGGTCGGTGGCCGGCACCGGTGGTCAGGAAGTACAGGCCCATGCGGCCATCGCTGCGGCGCACGCGCGAGGTGTCCACGCCGTGACGGCGCAGTTCGCCAGCTACCGCCGCGCCCAGCGGGTTGTCGGCGACCACGCTGATCATCGCCACGTCGTGGCCAAAGTGTGCCAGCGACACGCCGACATTGGCTTCGGCACCGCCGGCATGCACGTCCAGCGTGGGTGACTGCAACAACAGCTGGTTGCCAGGCGCGCCCAGGCGCAGGAGCAGCTCACCAAAACAGACAACACGGGGGGAAATCATCGCCATTCCTGTCTCCTCGTCGATCGGCGCGCATCATGGCACGGATGATTGACTATCGGTGTCATTCGGTCGCCACTGTCCCCTCGGTTGCCCGTGTTACCGTCCTCCAATGTCCTTCAGACAATGGTTTCCGCCCTGTTTGCTCCCTGTTGCAGTGCAAGATGCTCCCTCTTCACGCAGCTGCTACTTTCCGTTTTGACCAGCGGTGTCATCCAGCGGAAAGCACAAGCCGGAGCCACTGCATCGCATGCAAACCTTGGAGAGGGGAAGCACATGAATCCACGTAACTCGCAGAAAAAGACACCGGTTACCTTGCTCGCGTTGGGGATCAGTTTGGCCCTGCAGGCAGGCGTTGCCATGGCCCAGGACGCCGCTGCGCCGGCTGCCGGCACCGCCGCCACCGAACTGGATGCAGTCACCGTCACCGGTTACCGCGCCAGCGTGGAGAAGGCGCTGGACATCAAGCGCGGCGAAGCCGGCGTGGTCGATGCCATCGTCGCCGAGGACATCGGCAAGTTCCCGGACAGCAACCTGGCCGAATCGCTGCAGCGGATTCCCGGCGTGGTGATCACCCGTGACGGCGGCGAAGGCCGCAACATCTCGGTGCGTGGCCTGGGCCCGGACTTCACCCGCGTGCGCATCAATGGCATGGAAGCACTGAGCACCGTTGGCAGCAGCGATGGTCAGGGCGGCACCAACCGTGGCCGTGGTTTCGATTTCAACGTGTTCGCCGCCGACCTGTTCACCCAGCTGATCGCGCGCAAGACCGCCTCGGCCGATGTCGAGGAAGGCTCGCTGGGTGCCACTGTAGACCTGCGTACCGCGCGCCCGTTCGACTATGACGGCCTGACCATCGTCAGCAATGTGCAGGCCTCGTACAACGATGCCTCGCAGTCGGCAATGCCGCGCTTCGCCGGGCTGATTGCCAACAGCTGGGCGGATGGCAAGTTCGGCGCCCTGTTGTCGGTGGCCTATTCCGAGCGTGAGACGGTGGAGGAAGGTACTGGCACCGTACGTTGGGCCGGCGGCGGCACCAATGGTGGTTTCAATGCGGCCTCGCCGTTCAAGGACGCGCTGAAGACGGACGTGTATTCGCCACGCTTCCCGCGCTACACGCTGATGGAGCATGACCAGAAGCGCCTGGGCGTGACCGGCGCGCTGCAGTTCAAGCCCAGCGACCTCACCACTTTCAGCCTGGACGCGCTGTACTCCAAGATCGACGCCAAGCGCGATGAGAAGTACATAGAGGCCAATGGCCTGAGCAAGTCCACCAATGATGGCAAGAAGGAAATCGTCGTCAACAACGGCGAAGTACGCAATGGCGCGCTGGTCTACGCGGAAATGGACAACGTGGACATCCGCGCCGAGAACCGCCATGACGAGTGGAGCACCGAGTTCTACCAGCTCAGCCTGGATGGCGAGCATCGCCTGACCGACAACTTCACCATCACCGGCAAGGTGGGTACCTCGCGCTCCAAGCACGACAACCCGGTCCAGGCCACCATCATGATGGACAAGCTCAACGTTGACGGCTACAGCTACGACTACCGCGGCAACCCGAACAAGCCGGTCTTCAACTACGGCATCAATCCGACCGACCCCAGCGGCTGGACGCTGTCCACCATCCGCCTGCGCCAGAACTACGTCACCAACGATTTCGACAACGGCCAGTTGGAGTTCTCGTGGGCGATTGGCCCGTCCTTCACCCTGGAAGGCGGCGTGCAGGCCAAGAACTTCAGCTTCGACTCGATGGAACGCCGTCGTGTCGGCCTGGAAACCGCGGTGCCGACCTTCGACGGCAGCAAGATCGTACCGGTCAACATGACCGAACTGGCCAGCCTGCAGGGCATGTCCGGTTCGCCGGGCAAGTGGGTGGTGCCGAACTTCAACGGCATCGCCAATGAGTTCGACATCCTCAGTGGCGAAGGCATCTATGCGCTCGTCGACTATGCGGCCAGCATCCGCAGCGTGCAGGAGCAGGACCGCGGCGGTTGGTTGATGGGCAAGTTCGGCTTCGACATCGGTTCGGTGCCGGTAACCGGCAACATCGGTGCGCGCTACGTCAAGACCAAGCAGACCTCGACCGGCATTGCCTCGGCCAGTGGTACGCCGGTGCGCACCACGGTCAGCCGTGAGTACAACGACTTCCTGCCGTCGCTGAACCTGGTGGCGGAGATCACCCCGGACTTCCTGATCCGCTTCGGCGCTGCCAAGGTGATGTCGCGTCCGGGCCTGGGCAGCCTGACCCCGGGTGTCACCGTCAGTGTCAGCGGCAGTGCGCGCACCGTCAGCGGTGGCAACCCGATGCTGGACCCGGTGCGTGCCAAGACCGCCGATCTCGGCTTTGAGTGGTACTTCGAAGAAGGCGCGATGCTGGGTGTTGGCCTGTTCTACAAGGACATCGAGAGCTTCATCCAGCCGACCCGCGAAAGCCGCGTGTATGCGACCAGCGGCCTGCCGGCGAGCCTGCTCGACAACCTCAATGCCAGCGTCAACGACGAGTTCGTGTTCAGCGCCCCGGTCAATACCCCGGGCGGTGATCTGACCGGCGTGGAGTTCAACTACACCCAGCCCTTCTCCTTCCTGCCGGGCAAGTGGGCCAACTTCGGCACGCAGTTGAACTACACCTACGTCGAATCGAAGATCCAGTACGTGACCTCCGGTGGCGTGATGGCGCAGAAGGACGACCTGACCGGTCTGTCGCGCAATTCGTGGAACGCGACCTTGTTCTACGAAGGCAGCAGCTGGTCGGGCCGCGTGTCGGCGACCAACCGCGATGACTACCTGATCCAGGTGCCGGGCACCGAAGCGGGCTTCGACAGCAAGGGCCTGGGTGTGCACGGGCAGAGCGGCACCACCTTCATTGATGCGTCCATCCACTACCGCATCAGTGACCAGCTGGAAATCAGCCTGGAAGGCGCCAACCTGACCAACGAAGCTCAGGAATCGTGGGTGTCCAATCCGTCGGTATCGCTGCCGCTGGAATACAGCGAGACCGGTCGCCAGTTCACCCTGGGCCTGCGTTACAAGTTCTGATAGACGCACTTTGGCAGGGGGCGGATCGCATTCTCTCCGCAGATCCGCCCCTGCTTTTTCATTCTCCGCAGGCCATGGTCATGCCATGGCCTGACGGCTGTCCACGTGCGGCCGCAACGGCCCGACAGCACGTCTGAATCACTCGCCAGGGATATCCCCACACCCCTTCCAGTCCGCTTGATTCCCCGTCCGGGGAAGGAGCCCACCGCATGGATCGTAAGCGCCGTTTTGGAAAGACACCGGTTACCTTGTTGGCAACCGCCATTGCTTCGGTTTTGACTGCTCCCCTCGCCTTCGCCCAGTCCGCACCTGCGGCCGCCGAGGCCACCCAGCTGGATGCAGTGAACGTCACTGGCTACCGCCAGAGCCTGCAGAAATCGCTGGACGAAAAGCGTTACACCACCGAACAGGTGGACGCGATCTTCGCCGAGGACATCGGCAAATTCCCCGACCAGAATCTTGCCGAGTCGCTGCAACGCATCGCCGGCGTATCGATTGATCGCGAAGGCGGCGAAGGCCAGCGCATCTCGATCCGTGGCCTGGGCGCGGACTTCACCCGCGTACGCCTCAACGGCCTGGAAGCATTGGCCACCGCCGGCAACGGCAGCAGCGGCGTCAACCGCAGCCGCGGTTTCGATTTCAATACCTTCGCCTCCGAACTCTTCAGCCAGGTCAAGGTCAACAAGACCCAGTCGGCGCAGATGGATGAGGGCTCGCTGGGTTCGACCGTCGACCTGCGTGGTTCGCGTCCGTTCGACTTCGCTGGCTTCCAGGCCTCGGCCTCGGCGCAGGCCGGTTACGGCGAGCTGGCGGAAAAATTCGATCCGCGCTTCTCCGGCCTGATCAGCAATACCTGGGCCGATGGCCGCTTCGGCGCCTTGCTGTCGGGCTCGTACAGCAAGCGCAACGTCTACGAGGAAGGCTATAACCCGGTGCGTTGGGAGCATGGCAACCATCGCAACTCGAACCAGTCCACCGCTGCCAACAACGGCACCTACGGCTTCTGTTCGCCGGTGGGCTACAACCCGCAGACGCCACGCAACCCGGCGTCGAATGAAACCCCGGCCGGCAGCGGCAGCCAGGCCAACCAGGACCGCAACAACGGCTGGGGCAGCTACGGCATCAGCAAGACCCATTGTGGCAACGGTTTGCCGCGCCCGGCCAACACGCCGGAGAACATCGCCGCTTACGAGACCGCGACCAATGCGTGGATTCCGCGCTACCCGCGCTATATCCGCACCGCGCATGAGATCGAGCGGCTGGGTGTAACCGGCGCGTTCCAGTTCCGCGTTTCCGATGACACCTTGCTCAGCTTCGATGCGATGTACTCGAAGCTGGACAAGGACCAGCGCGAAGATTCCATCGGCGCCAACCTGCACCGTGCCGCCAACCTCGGTGGCAAGACCCAGATCGTGGTGCGCGAGGCTGAAGTGGATGCGCAGAATCGCCTGGTCTACGGCGTATTCGACAACGTCGATTTCCGCACCGAATCCAGCCTGATCGAGGAATCGACCACCTTCCAGCAGTACAGCCTGAACCTGGAACACCACTTCAACGACGCAGTGAAGCTGGAGGCCGTGCTCGGCCACTCCAGCTCGGACTACGAGCGCCCGGTGTTCTCGTTGGTGAGCTTCGACAACAGCAATGTCGATGGCTTCGTGATGGACATGCGCAACGGCGGCGACATGCCGAACATGACCCTGCCGTTCGCCCTGAACGACGCGGCGGCATGGTCGTGGCTCGGCTACGGTGCAGTGCCGGTCAACAGCAACGGCACCGCGCGCGGCAGCAACATCAGCGAAGTGCGCTTGAACCCGAGTTACGTCAACAACGCCTTCGACACCGCCAAGGTCGACCTGCAGTTCAATATCAATCCGACCTTCACCCTGCGTACCGGCCTTGCCTACAAGGACTACGACATGGAGTCGGAGGAGTACCGCCACATCAGCTATGGCCGCCTGGCCCAGGCCTTGCCGGCAGGCGTCACCGTCGGTGACCTGAGTACAACGCTGACCGGCTTCGGCAAGAACCTGTCCGGCAATGTGCCGAACGGTTGGCTGATCCCGGACTTCGGCAAGATCGCCGAGCTGCTCAACATCAACTGCAATTGCGATACCGGCGTGCAGGGCGGCGATTACCGTCTGGCCGGCATCGGCCACTTCGGCGCTTCCAACAACAACTTCGAGGTCAACGAGCGCAGCCTCGGCGGCTACCTGCAGTTGGACTTCAACACCGAACTGTGGGACCGCGCCTTCCGCGGCAACCTCGGCGTGCGCGTGATCAATACCCAGATCAGCGCCTCGGGCTGGGCACCGTGCAACGCAGCCACATCGGGCAACAACTCGGCCAACTGTGAATCGTTCTTCGGTGTGGCCAGCGCGACGGCTGCGGCCGGTGAACGCTCGCTGGTGCGCTCGGTGGTCAACCACAGCTACCAGGACGTGTTGCCATCGCTGAACCTGGCCTGGGACGTGGCCGAGAACGTGGTGTTGCGTTTCGGCGCAGCCAAGACCATGGCACGACCGACGCTTGCCTACCTGTCACCCAGCGTCAGTGGCGGCCCCACCGGTTACTTCGATGACGGCCGCGTGTTCGCAATCAACCTTGGCAATCCCAAGCTCGATCCGTTCCGCTCGACCAACTACGACCTGAGTGCGGAGTGGTACTTCGGTGATGGCGGCCTGCTGTCTGCTGCTTTGTTCTACAAGGACATCGACAGCTATGTGCAGCGCACCCGCCTGCTGACCACCTGGGGTGCCATGGGCTACTCGCTGGATCTGCTGCCGGCTGGCTTCACCGCCGACACCCTGTTCAACGTGCAGAGCTACTACAACACCCCGGGCGGCCCGCTGAAGGGCTACGAGTTGAGCTACCAGCAGCCGTTTACCTTCCTGCCCGGCATCTGGAGCAAGTTCGGCATCCAGCTCAACTACACGCATGTGGAGTCGAGCATCAAATACATGTTCAGCTCGGCCGGCAACAGCAATACCAGCATCACCACCACCTTCACCGACAACGACCTGGTCAACCTGTCGCCGAATTCGTACAACGCCACTTTGTACTATGACGACGGCAAGTTCAGCGCCCGTGTTTCCACCAGTTACCGCGACGGCTACATCGGCGAGATCCTCAGCCAGGAAAGCGTCTGGGACCTGGACGGCAACCAGTTCGCAACGCCGGATGTGACCGGCAAGAACAGCGTGCGCAACGTCGACTTCAACATGTCATACAAGGTCAACAAGAAGCTGTCGCTGACCTTCGAGGCGATCAACCTGCTCGATACGCCGGACCAGCGCTACGTGGACTCGGCGCTGCAGATGTCCGACCGCTACACCGTTACCGGTCGCCAGTATTACCTCGGCGCGCGCTACAAGTTCTGAGATGAAACATACGCACGGCCAATGCAGTAATACCGGGATGCCAGCACGCTGGCGTCCCGGTGCATGCAGGAGGATGCGATGAGGCGTTTGTGGTTATCGACCGCGCTGTTGATCAGCGCGGGCTGGAGCTCTGCAGCGGTGCAGGCAGCCGCACCGCGCACCGAGCCCGAAGCCGAGAACATGTTGCTACTGCAGACCGCCTCCGGCGGTTGGTCCAAGCAGTACCAAGGCAAGGCGGTGGATTACCAGCACGTGTTCAGCGCCGACGAGCGCAAGGCGTTGCAGGCCCCGGATCGGCTGGATGACGCCAATATCGACAACAAGGCGACCACGCGTGAGATCCGCCATCTGCTGCAGGTATGGAAAGATACCGGCAACACCGTTTACCTGAGCGCCGCGCAGCGTGGCGTGGACTATCTGCTGGCCGCGCAGTACGCCAATGGCGGCTGGCCGCAGTACTACCCCGAGCGTTCGCTGTACCGGCATCAGATCACCTTCAACGACGACGCGATGACCCGCGTGCTGGACCTGCTGCAGGACATCGCCGAAGGTGCGCCCGCGGTTGCGGGTCTGCCGCCGGAATACGCAGGCAAGGCCAATGCCGCCCTGCAGCGCGGTCTGCAGAACGTATTGGCCACGCAGGTACGCATGGATGGCCGGCTTTCCATCTGGGCCGCGCAATACGACGAGGTCAGCCTGCAACCGGCCAAGGCGCGTTCCTACGAACTGCCATCGCTTGCCGTATCCGAGTCGGTAGGCGTGCTGCGCCTGTTGATGCGCCAGCCCGAGCCGAGCCCGCGGACCATCGAGGCCATTGAAGCCGGCCTGCAGTGGCTGCAGGCCAATGCCTTGCCGGACCTGGCGACGCGCAAAGTCGAAGCACCGGAGCAGCCCAGCGGCAAGGACGTGCTTGTAGAACCTTTGGCAGGCGCACGGTTGTGGGCACGCTTCTACGATCTGCAACAGGGACGGCCGATGTTCGTCAATCGCGAGGGCGAGCGTGTGGCGCGTTTCGCGGATATTCCGAACGAACGCCGGGTAGGTTATGCCTGGTATGGGGTATGGCCGGAGCAGTTGCTGGTACGGGAGTGGCCGAAGTGGGCGCAGCGGCATGGGCGGAAGATGCCGGAGCGAACGTGAAGCCAGGCCCTTCTCCCTCCGGGAGAAGAGCCTGTCCCCGCGAAGGCGGGGATGGCCCGAAGGGCCGGATGAGGGTAAGGGCGAAGCTGCTGGCAATTATCGATACCGAGCAACTCCGACCCTCTCCCCACCCCCCGCTCCGCGCCCCGGCCCTCGCGCCAGCGCAAGGGCGTTCGTAGCGGCGCGAACCTTTGGTTCGCGAGCGCCCCTTCTCACCCCGGAGGGAGAGGGGCTTGAGCAAGGCAGTCAACCGATTTGGAACGAGTTAGACAATGAACCAGAAAACCGTGTTGCGTCCCACCCACCTCGCCTGCGTGCTGAGCTTGTTGTTGGCACCGCTGAGCGCAGTCGCGCAGTCGCCTGAGCTGTTGTTCCGCGTCTCGGCAGACAAGGGCTTCGTCGCCGACAGCGCAGGTGGCGATGCCACGCCAAACTTCCAGGACAAGGTCAGCCTTGCCGACGATGGCGCGCATGGCCGTGCGATCCAATGGCAGGACGACGGCGTGCTGTCGTGGAACGCGCCCGGTAACATCCAGGCCGAGCGCGGCACCTTGTCGTTCTTCTGGCGCTCGCGTTATGCGGTGGGCGAAGCCCCGTTCGTGATCTTCCGGGTCGGCTACGCCGACCACAGCAGCTGGGACATGGCCTGGCTGCGCATCGACTGGAACGGGCACGGCTTCGATGCCTTCGTCACCGATGCCAACCTGGCCCGCACGCGCGTCTCGTTCAAGCTCGACAGGAATCCTTCGCCCGAGCAATGGCAGCACATCGCCTTTGCCTGGGACGAGGACAAGGGCGTCAAGCTGTTCATTGATGGCCGTGAAGTCGCGCAGGCGGCCACCACCGGTGATTACGACGCAGCGCTGGACCAGCTCGGCCTCGCCGGCCGGGTGATGGCGCCCTACCAGGTGCAGAGCCGCTACAACTTCCTGCGTGGCAGCGACTTCGACGAGATCCGCGTTTACGACCGCATGCTCGATGGCGCCGGTGTGGCCGCGCTTGCGCGCAATGCCGAGCCGCGCAGCGCCGAGAGCGGCAGCGCCTCGCAGCGCGCCTGGTGGCACCGCTATGGCTGGGAGGGTGCCGCACCGCCGGCACTGAGCGCGCCGACGACAAGCATCCGCAAGGTCGAGTTCGCCGATGTAAAGGACAAGCTGCAGTGGATGTGGAAAGGCACCGATGGCATCGCCGAAACCACCTGGCCCGGCGTCTACAACCGCTCGCGCCTGCCCGGCCGCAATGATTACTTCCAGTTGCCGGACTGGAACACCTATGTGGAAGGTGGCCAGCAGCTGGACCTGACGGTTCCCGAAGGCGAGCACATCAATCGCATCGAGATCCGCGGTGCCGCCTACGGTGAGCTGAAGGGCACGGCCGGTACCCTGTTCAAGCGTCCGCAGGGCGTGGTGCGCAGCGTGGACAGCTTCGCCGACCAGGTCGGAGGCACGCTGCATTTCCACAACACCGCGCAGGAAACGCCGATCCAGGAGATCTGGGGCTACCAGGTCAGCGACGCGGCCGAGCCGGAAGGCACGGTCAAGCAGCGCTACCAGATCGATAGCAGCGTATTGCCGGATTACACCAATATCGCCAGCCTGCGCGACTACATCGACGGCCGCTTCGCGCCGGACGAGCGCAGCACGGTGATGGCGCTGCCCAAGGGCGCAGGCTCGCGCAAGCGCGCTGCCGACAGCCTGCCGGCCAAGCCGATGCCGATCGTGCACGTGCTCATTCCGTCCGGCGTCGGCGATGCACCGGCCGCACAGCCACTGATCCGCAGCTGGGCGCATAGCTGGGAGAACATGTACGACGGCCTCGATGGTGTGGCGATCGATATCCCCGCATTGGACCTGCCGGCGACGCATGACGGTCTGATCCCGCTGAACATCCGCATCAAGGACCCTATCTGGCCGGCGCGCGACATGATCGACGTTTCGGTGTCGGTGAAGCCGGGTGAAGCACGCACGCTGTGGCTGGATCTGCGCGACCGTATCCTCACCGCCGACAGCCTGTGGATCTCGGTAGCCTCGGCTGCGCCCGGCTTCAATGCCGCATCACTGGACGGCGCCGAAGTGCGGCTGGTGTTCAAGCAACGCAAGGAGGCGATCAAGCAGCATGTCGCCGATCGCTTCAACCAGGTGCGCGACAACTGGGGCTTCCTGGTCGAGGAGCACACCACCTCCAAGCGCCAGCGGCTGTACTCGCGCGTCTATGCTGATCTGAGTGATCTGCTGCGGGTCGATCCGGACCATGAGCTGGGCCGCCTGTATTGGAATTACATCAGCTACAACAGCCAGGGCAAGCCGCCGTTCGAGCAGCCGCAGGCGCCGAAGGGCGTGCCGTTGTGGGCATTCCGCCAGATTGAAGACCTGAAGTACGTGCGCCGCTTTGTCGACTGGTGGATCGAGAACCGGCAGGTCGCCTATGGCGATTTCGGCGGCGGCATTTCCGACGACAGCGACTTGACCCAGCAGTGGCCGGGACTGGCATTGATGGGCGTGGAGCCCGAGCGCTTGAACCGCTCGCTGACCGCACTCTCCGATGCGATTTACCGCAACGGCATGTTCTCCAACGGCCTGAGCACCATCGAGACCGACGAGCTGCACGCCTACGAGGAGGGCATCAATACCAACAGCGCGATGCTCTACCTCAACTGGGGCGATCCGCTCACCGTCGAGCGCCTGATGGAGACGGTGAAGGCCTTCGACGAGCGCATCATCCTGCGCAACCCGCAGGGCAATCTGCTGTTCTCCAGCAACTGGTTTGGCGGCAACAAGGTTTACCGCGAGCCGAACTGGCAGTGGCAGAAGCCGTATTCGTTCCCGGCGCTGCATCCGGCTTTCCTGATGGGTGAGTACAACGCCGATCCCACCGGCCGCAAGTTGGTAACCGGCTTGGCGGATGGCTATCTGGCCCACGCCTACAAAGACGACAAGGGCCGCTTCACTCTGCCCAACGAGATCAACTGGGCCACCGGCAAGACCCGCGGCGGCGAGTTGAACCAGGGCTCGGGCAGCGGCGATCTGATGCACACCTTCTGGGCCGCGTGGCGCTGGACCGGCGATGCCAAGTACCTGCAGGCGCTGGACTACCGCGTGGTGCGTGGTGGGCCGGGCGTGCTGTCCAACCTCGGCGAGAACTATGTCGATGTACTGGGCAGGCAGCAGGACTGGGGCAAGCAGTTGCTGGCCGACGCCGACAAGGGCGGCAGCGGCTTTGCCGCGATCAGCGCCTGGCAGCAGACCGGTGACAAGAAGTACCTGGAAGCACTGCACGCCGACGGCATCCAGGCCAAGGCGCAACGTGAGTACATGAACACCGAAGGCCACTGGTGGAGCGACCGCGTCGAAGCACCGAGCGAATTCCTGCAGCGTCTGCGCCTGGGCGGCATCGGCCTGAAGCGCAACCAGAGCTGGCCGGGGCATACCGTCAGCTGGCAGTTCGCCCAGCCTGAGGGTGCCGAGCAGGTCGCTTTGCTGGTGCATGCGCCGTCACGTGAGCGCTTCAAGGTGATTGCCTACAACCTTGGCAACACGCCGCTGGAAGCGACCATGACCGGCTGGAATATCGCTGCCGGTACCTGGCGGATCCGCAGTGGCGTGGATCGCGATGGTGATGATGTGATCGACGGCAAGGCGGAGGTTCGCGAGGTGCTGCTGGAGAAGAGCGCCAGCACGCAGCTGCGGTTTGTGCCAAAGCAGAACCAGGTATTCGAGTTCGAGCTGGTGACGCCCGGCACACCGGTGGAGACACGCGCGGACCTGGGCATTGGCCGTGGCGATCTGAAGATCGAGGGTGAGCGCGTGCAGTTGACCGTGCACAGCCTGGGGCATGTCGGGACTGGCGCTGGTTATGCGGTGCTTGAAGATGCGCGCGGTCGTGAGGTCGCTCGGGTTGCGGTGCCTGCATTGGAAGCGCCGTTGGATCTGTCGCCGCGGACGGTGACGGTGGAGCTGCAGATGCCAGCCGGGTTCAAGCGCGAGGGCGCGAGCGTACGGGTTGGCCTGGAAGGGGATGTGGCTGAGGTGACCAAGCTAAATAATCGCTTGCCGCTGCAGTGATTGTTCAAGCCCCTCTCCCGAAGGGAGAGGGGCTTTGCTGACTGTAGTGCCGAGCCATGCTCGGCAGAGGCTTTACCGGTAATGCCTCTTGCCGAGCATGGCTCGGCACTACCGGCGTTGGTTGGATTGCCGGCTTCGCGGCTTACGCCGCTCCTACAAAAGCCGCCGGCTCACGCGTCCAGGCCCAACTCCCTGCATTCACGCGCATACCAGCGTGGTGCGTCATCGATAGGCTGGAACACGTGGCTGCGTTCCATCACCTGCTGGTAGACATGCACCGAGATCGCAATCCGCTCGGTGTCGCTATTGCGCAGCGTATGGAATTCATCCGGCGGAATCAGGTTGCCAGCGCTGCCCTTGCAGCCGTGCAGGCACTCGCGTGGCGCGAACTGGTAACGCTCACCATCGCGCCCCAGCATCCGGTATGGGGTGATCTCCAGCGTGCCCTGCCATACGCCCTCCACGCACCACAGGCCATCGTGGTCATGCAGTGGCGTGCCCTGTCCCGGCCCCCAGGTCATGGCGATGATGCTGTAGCCATGTTCCGGGCTGCGGTAGATCTCGCGGCGCGCGTAGTGGTCATGCACCGGTGCGTGCACGCAGGCCGGCAGCACGATCTGCGGATCGCGGATGGCGCGTTCCAGCACAGCCTGCACCTGGGCGACCGTGCTGTGGGTATCGCTGGCCTGCAAGGCGGCGTCGATACCGTCCAGCAGGCGCTGGCGACCAGCGAATTCGGGATGCGGCGATTGCAATGTCATCACCGCAGTCTAGGCAAGGCAGGTAAAGATTCCGTTGAAACTATCTACCGACCAGCTCAGAAGGTGCCGCGCTGGATGAAGGGCGCCTGCTGATAAAGCCGGCGTTCGCCACCGCGCGGGTCGTCCATTTGCCGGCTTTGTGTGTCGAACAGCATGGTTTGTCGGCGTTCCAGACCGTATTGCTGCCAGTGCGGCAGGCCGGCGTGGTTCGGATCGCCGTGCCGTGCGAAGGCCAGCAAGGCATCACTCATCGTATCGGCGAGCTGCTGCATCGCCGCACCGCTGCCGGTGCGGGAGCCGGGCTGGCGGTTGTTGTGGAACACCAGCGGGATGTCCAGCGTATGGAAGGCGCGCAGCCTGGCGGCGTCGCCATCGCGGTTGTAACCGTCCAGCTGATATGCCCAGGTCGGTGCGCCCTGGCGCGCGCGCGCTTCCAGTTCTTCCACCGCACCGCGCCAGGAGCGGCCGGCGGTGGTGGCGGCGAAGAACACGTCCGACGGTGTGTACTGCGGATACAGGCGCCGGTACTCGGCGATCACCACCGACGGCAGCAGGTCCACGTATTGCTGGGCTTCGAGCTTGGCCGGCAATTCCTCCCAGCTCAGCTCGAAATTCTTCGGGTCGTTGCCGAGGAAGGCACGGGTTTCGTCGTGGGTGTTGCCGATCACCATCGGGATCGTCGCCGATTGCTGCGGCGCCTGCGGCCAGAACGGATGCACCGGCAGGTTGCGTGCGTCCAGCACCGGGCCGACGTAGAGGCTGCTGTTCTCCACGCGCGAGGGATCGCGCACTTTCACTGCCTCCAGCAGTTGCTGCATCGGCATGCGCCGCAATGCCTCGGGATCGTCCTTGAGGTGATCGAGCACCAGCTGCGCGCGTTGTGTGGCCGCGCGCGGGCCGGCGGCGGTGGCCTGCTGGCCGCTCATCGTCCAGGCGCGGTGGAACAGGCCCTTGGCTGCCGGCATCGCCATCAGCGTGGCGATCTTGGCGCCACCGCCTGACTGGCCGAACACGGTGACGTTGTCGGCATCACCGCCAAATTCGGCGGCGTGCTGGCGCACCCATTGCAGCGCCTGGATCAGGTCGAGCTGGCCGACATTGCCGGAGTCGGCGAAGGTCTCGTCGCCGAGCTGGGCCAAGTACAGATAGCCGAACAGATTGAGGCGGTGGTTGACCGTCACCACCACCACGTCGCCGCGTCGGCTCAGGTTGCCGCCATCGTACAGCGGGTCGCTGCCGGAGCCGTTGTTGTAGGCGCCGCCGTGGATATAGAACAGGATTGGCCGCTTGCCGCCGTCACGCAGTGCTGGCGTCCACACGTTGAGGTAGAGGCAGTCTTCGCTGCCCGGGCCTTCGCTGCCGGTTTGCGGGGCAGCTGCTCCGTAGTCGAGCGCATCACGTATGCCGCGCCAGGGGTGTTCCTGCAGGGCGGACTGGAAGCGGCGTGGCGCGGTGTCGGCGCCGTAGGGGATGCCGCGGAATACGTGCGTACCGTTCTCGGTCTGGCCGGCCAGGCGGCCGCTGCGGGTGCGGGCGATGGGGCTTGCTAGGGTGTTGGCCCAGCTGGAGTTGCTGAGGGTTGCAAGGCTGGTTGCCGTGGCCAGCAGGGTGGTTTGCTGGAGGAAGCTGCGGCGGGCGGGATTGTTTGGGTGTTGGGGCATGGTGCTTTCCTGGGTAGCGGGATTGGGCGCGCTTCGCCCTCTCCGCAACCCCTCTCCCGGAGGGAGAGGGGCTTTAGCGGCGGGGCTGTTGCGATGCCATCCAGCTCAGGGCCAGTTGTGGCCATGCCGCTGTTGTGAGGCCCGCTGTGCCGCGTGTGCCGAAACCGTGGCCGCCGTGCGGGAACAGATGCATTTCGCTGCTGATCTTTGCGCTGCGCAGGCTGTCGTAGAACAGCAGGCTGTTGCCTACCGGTACGACGTCGTCATCGGCAGCGTGCAGCAGGAAGCTTGGTGGTGTATCCGTGCGGACCTGCAGCTGCATCGAGTATTGCTGCAGCAGTTCGTCGATGGGCGCGCTGCCGAGCAGGCGGTCGCGTGAGCCTGCATGCACGTCGTCGCCGCGCATCGTGATGACCGGGTAGATCAGCAGCTGGAAGTCGGGGCGTGCGCTTTCCGCGTCGATTGCGTCGCTGTGTGGATAGACATTGCGGTCAAAGCCGTTTCCCAACCGCGCGGCCAGGTGGCCGCCGGCCGAGAAACCCATCGTGCCGATACGCTGCGGGTCCAGGCCCCAGTCCGTGGCGCGGTGACGGATCAGCCGCAGTGCACGCTGCGCATCGGCCAGCGCCGCTTCGCGGTCGGCACGGCCTTCGCCCGGCAGCCGGTAGCGCAACACGAACAGGGTCACGCCGCCCTGCTCCACCAGGGCGGGCACCAGTGCCGTGCCCTCCTTGTCCAGCACAACGCGTTGGTAGCCGCCGCCGGGGACCACCAGCAAGGCGCTGCCATTGGGCTTGGTCGGGCGATACGCCACCAGATAGGGCGCGCTGACATGGTCGATATAGCGGTCTGGCAACGCCGGATCGCTGCTGCGC
The DNA here is from genome assembly GCF_032066555.1 of Stenotrophomonas sp. Lineage (GTDB taxonomy): Bacteria > Pseudomonadota > Gammaproteobacteria > Xanthomonadales > Xanthomonadaceae > Stenotrophomonas. Next base: position 178,767 of record NZ_DAMBKV010000007.1, on the reverse strand, counting down.
TCGACGATGCGCTGCGCTTGCGCCAGCGGTTTGTCCCCCGGTGCCATACCCTGCGGCCATAGCGCGATACGGTCGGCCGACCCCGCTGCGGGTTCACCATCGGTGTTGGCCAACACGGTAGCGGGAAGCAGCCCAAAAAAAGTGGCGAAAGCCAGCTGCAGCAAAGGTTTCAGTCGAATCATGGGCGGTGCGGTCAGGTCTGGGCCGAGGGCGTGGTACAGCTTCTGGTGCGGTGCACATTGTCAGATGACACCGGTTTACCTTATACAGCCAGTCACAGCACTGTCGATGGGCAGTGCAGCAAAGTCACCAGGAGACGCACTTGAGCAACGACCAAGGCAGCCAGCCGCAGGCGCCAGCCGCGCTGGACGAGATTGCCCGCACCTTTGTGGAAGCACGCCGCGATGGCCGTTCGCTTCCGGATTTCCCCGGGACCATCCCGGACGATCTGGTCACTGCCTACCAGGTGCAGGACCTGGCGATCGGCCGCTGGGATGACAGCGTGGTCGGCTGGAAGGTCGGCTACATCGCCGCCGAGCGCCGCGACAGCTCCGGCGACGACCGCCTGCTCGGGCCGATCTTCAAACGCAATCTCTGGAATGCTACCGGTAGCATCGTGGAGATCCCCGTATTTGCAGCCGCAGGTGGCTTTGCCGCGGTGGAGGCCGAATACGTGCTGGAACTGCTCGCCGATGCCCCGGCCGACAAGCTCGACTGGACCCCGGAAGAAGCCGAAGCGCTGCCGGCCAGGCTCCATATCGGCGTGGAAGTGGCCAGCAGCCCGCTGAAGACCATCAATGTGCTCGGCCCGCGCGTGGTGGTTTGCGATTTCGGCAACAACAACGGCCTGGTACTGGGCGGCGAAGTGCCGAACTGGACCCGCTGCGACGAACCGGAGCTGCGTGCGCAGACCGAGATAGATGGCGTGGTGGTCGGCACCGGTGGCGCCACCACCCTGCCCGGCGGCCTGCGCGCGGCCTACGCCTTCGCGCTGTCGCGTTCGGCCAAGCGTGGTCGGCCGCTGAAGAAGGGCGAGCTGATCGCTACCGGCAATGCCACCGGCATCCACGACATAGCCGTGGGCCAACAAGCATTGATTCGCTTCGCCGGATACGGCGACATTTCCTGCAAGGCCGTGCCGGCCGGGTAATCCCGGCCGCCACGGTAGCAACGCGTTGGAGGGCGCTATGGTTACTCGAAGAGGCTTTCTCAAGACCGGCATGGGGGCATTGGCCATGCCGGTGCTCGCCGCCTGCTCTGGCGGTGGCAAGGGTGCGGCCGGCGGCAGTCAGCTGCTGACCGCCACCGATGTGCACGTGGCCGACTATCCGACGGTCACCGCAGTGAAGTGGATCGGCGAACAGCTGCTGCGCGAAACCGGTGGCCGCCTGGGTTTGAACCAGTTCCACTCCGGCCAGCTCGGCCGCGAGTCCGAGGCGATCGACATGGCCCGCTTCGGCGCCATCGACATCACCCGCGTCTATTCCGGCGCGCTCAACAACGCGTTCCCGCTGACCCGCGCGCTGTGCCTGCCGTATGTCTTCGACTCCGTCGAACATATGCGCCGCGCGCTCGATGGCGGTATCGCCGATGCGGTGCTGCAGGGCTTTGAGAGCCGCGAACTGGTCGGCCTGGCGGTCTACGACTCCGGTGCGCGCAGCTTCTACAACACCAAGCACCCGATCATCACCCCCAAGGACCTGCATGGCTTGAAGCTGCGCGTGGCCAGCTCGGACATCTTCCTGCAGCTGATGCGTCTATTCGGTGCCAACCCCACGCCGATGTCGCTGGGCGACACGTTCTCCGGCATGGAGACGCACATGATCGACGGCGCCGAGAACAACATGCGCAGCTTCCATTCCAGCCGTCATTTCGAGGCTGCGCATTACTGGTCGGAAAGCCAGCACTCGTACGCGCCGGACATCCTGCTGATGTCGCGCCGCAGCCTGGACGCGCTGACCCCGTCCGATCGTCGCCTGCTGATCGATCTGGCGCGGCAATCGGTGCAGGTGATGCGCACCGCCTGGGACGCATCCGAAGACAAGGCCCGCGAGGCGGTACTGGCTGCCGGTGTGAAGTCGAACGCGGTCGACATGCCGGCGTTCCGCGCCGCTGCCGAACCGCTGCTGCGTGACTACCTGCAGCAGGCCGATATCGCCGCGTTGCACCGTCGCATCCGCGACTTCGCCTGAGGGGGCCGTACCGATGTCTGATTCCAACGTACAAGCGGCGCCGGCAGGACTCCAGCGCGTGCTGGAAAAAGTTGCCGACGTGGTCATCTATATCGCTGTCGCCGCCCTGCTCGGGCTGGTGGTGGTGCAGGGCTGGCAGGTCTTCGCCCGCTATGTGATCAATGATTCGCCGAGCTGGACCGAGCCGGTCACGCTGTTGCTGCTGAGCACGACGATGAGCATGGGCGCGGCAGCCGGTGTGTATACCAACCGCCATTTCGGTTTCTTCCTGTTGGCCGAGCAGATGCACCCGCTGGTAAAGCGGGTCATCGATGCGCTGGTGCCGCTGATCGTCGGCACCATCGGTGGTTTCCTGGCGTGGTGGGGTTGGGTGTTGTGGCTGGATGGCCTGCACATCAAGACCGCCGGTGCCAACCTGCCGCAGAGCGTGAACTACCTGCCGCTGAGCATCGGTGGTGCGCTGATGGCGGTGTTCGCACTCAATCGCCTGCTGTTGTCGCTGCGCATTGGCGCCGGCACCGCTGCCAACGCTGCCGAAGGGGACCGCTGAGTCATGGGTATCGCAATTCTTTTCGCCGTATTCGGCGTGCTGTTGTTGATCGGCGTGCCAGTGGCCTATGCGCTTGCCGCTGCCGCGTTGGCCACACTGCTGTATCTGGATATTCCCAGCATCGTATTGGTGCAGCAGATCTCCGCCGGCACCGGCTCGGCTTCGCTGATCGCCATTCCGCTTTTCATCTTTGCCGGTGAAATCATGATGCGCGGCGGCATTTCCGAGCGCCTGATTTCGCTGGCCTCATCGCTGGTCGGGCGCCTGCGTGGTGGCCTGGGGCAGGTCTCGATCCTGTCCTCGCTGTTCTTCGGCGGTGTGTCGGGTTCGGCAATTGCCGACGTATCGGCGGTGGGCGGCACGATGATTCCGCAGATGGTCAAACGTGGTTATGACCGTGACTTCGCGGTCAACGTCAGCATCACCGCCGCACTGGTGGCGCTGCTGGTGCCGCCCTCGCATAACCTGATCCTGTTCTCGGCTGCGGCCGGCGGTGGCCTGTCCATTGCCGACCTGTTCGCCGCAGGCATCGTGCCGGCCTTGTTGATGACGGTGGTGCTGATGGTCACCGGCTATGTGGTCGCGCGTCGTCGTGGTTACGGCGTGGAAGCCTTCCCGGGCTGGCGCGCGGTGCTGCTGCGACTGGTTGCCGCCCTGCCCGGCCTCGGCCTGGTCGGCCTGATCTTCTTCGGTATCCGCGCCGGCATCTTCACCGCGGTGGAATCGGCTGCCATCGCCGTGGTCTACGCCTTGCTGGTGACCACCGTGCTGTACCGCCAGCTGCGCATCAAGGAGTTCTTCGAGACCGTCATCCATGCGGCGCGCAGCACCGGCGTGATCCTGTTCGTGATCGCCACCGCTGCGGTGTTCGGTTGGCTGCTGGCCTACCTGCAGGTGCCTGCGGCGGCGGTGGAGTTCCTGCAGTCGTTCGCCCACAGCAAGTACATGGTGCTGTTGATGATCGTGGTGATGCTGCTGTTGCTGGGCACCTTCATGGACCTGGCGCCGATGATCCTGATCTGCACGCCGATCTTCCTGCCGGTGGCCAAGGCCTATGGCATCGACCCGATCCACTTCGGCCTGGTGCTGGTGCTGACCGGTGGCCTCGGCCTGGTCACGCCGCCGGTGGGCTCGGTGCTGTTCATCGGTACCGCCATCGGCAAGATCAGCGTCGGCGAAAGCATGAAGACCATCTGGCCGTTCTGGATGGCCGGCCTGCTGGTGCTGTTGATCGTGACCTTCTTCCCCGAACTGTCGCTGTGGCTGCCGGCCCTGCTGCGTAGCTGATGCATGCACGCTGCGGACAGGTTCGCGCCTGTCCGCAGCCGTGGTTTGACGCTGGCGTATCCGCCGCGCCTTCAACCTGGAGATGTCGATGAACGTGACCCGTAGCCTGGCCGCGCTGGCCACCGCATGCCTGCTGGCCGCCGCGCCAGCCTGGGCTGCCGATGCACCGATCAGTCCCAAGCGTGGCATCGAGCACCAGCGCATGGCCGACCTGGGCAATGGCAGCTTCCTCAACCCGGTGCTGGCCGGCGATCACCCGGATCCATCGGTACTCAAGGACGGTGATGATTACTACCTCACCCTGTCCTCGTTCGATGCCTATCCCGGCCTGCCGATCTGGCACTCGCGCGACCTGGTCAACTGGCAGCCGCTGGGCCATGCCATCACCACCAACGTCGGCGCGATCTGGGCGCCGGACATCATCAGGCACGACGGCCGCTACTTCATCTACTTCCCGGCGCGCACCGGCGACTCGCGCAGCAACTTCGTGGTCTGGGCCGACGATATCAAGGGCCCGTGGAGCGAGCCGATCGACATCGGCCTGTCCGGCTACATCGACCCCGGCCACGCCGTGGGCGAGGACGGCAAGCGCTACCTGTTCCTGTCCGGTGGCGATTACGTGCAGATCAGCGATGACGGCCTGAGCGTGGTGGGCAAGCCCAGGCATGTCTATGACGGCTGGCGTTACCCGGAAAGCTGGGACGTGGAGTCCTATGCCCAGGAAGGTCCCAAGATCAGCCAGCGCAATGGCTGGTACTACATGACCACCGCGGTCGGCGGCACCGCCGGTCCGCCGACGGGGCACATGGTCATCACCGCACGCTCGCGCTCGATCCACGGGCCGTGGGAAAACGCACCCAACAACCCCATCACCCGCACCGTCGATCGCGCCGAGCCGTGGTGGTCGCGTGGCCATGCCACCCTGATCGAAGGCACCGATGGCCGCGGCTGGATGATGTACCACGGCTACGAGAACGGTTACTGGACGCTGGGCCGGCAGATGCTGCTGGAGCCGATCGAGTGGACCGACGACGGTTGGTTCGTGGCCAAGGGCGGCGATCTGGGCGCGCCGCTGGCCAAGCCGTCCGGTGAAGCGGTGCCGCATGGCATGGCGCTGTCCGATGACTTCAAGGGCGGCAAGCTCGGCCCGCAGTGGTCGTTCTTCAACCCGACCCGCGAGGAGTACCAGCGCCTGTCCTTCGACAAGGACGGCATGAGCCTGCAGGGCAAGGGCACGACCCCGCGTGACAGCTCACCGCTGACCGCGATTGCTGGCGACGTCGCCTATCAGTTTGAAGTGGAGATGGACATCGAGCCCGGTGCCTTCGCTGGCGCCCTGCTGTTCTACAGCGACCGCCTGTACGCTGGCGTGGGCAGCAATGGCGAGCAGTTCATCCTGCACCGCTATGGCGAGGAGCGCCCCACCCGGCCCCAGCCCAGTGCCACCGGCGGCAAGCTGTGGCTGCGGGTGAGCAACAACCGCCACATCCTCACCATCCACAGCTCCAAGGACGGCCGGACCTGGCAGAAATACCCTGTTCAGATGGAAGTCTCCGGCTACCATCACAATGTGGCGGGGAAATTCCTTGCGCTGAAGCCGGCCATCTACGCCGCCGGCAATGGCAAGGTCCACTTCCGCCAGTTCCGCTACCGCGCACTGGATTGAGCGCGGCCCGATAGAATGAATGTATTGAACGGTTTCAAGGACATCGCCTTGCGCAAGAAAGCCGACGCCGCCGCCACGTCCCAGTCACTGGGGCGGCCCGCCACCATCAACGACATCGCGCGGCTGTCGGGTGTTTCCAAGAAGACGGTCTCGCGGATCATCAACAACTCGCCGCTGGTGCGCAAAGACACCCGCGACAAGGTGGAAGCATTGATGCGCGAGGTCGGCTACACGCCCGACCCGCTGGCCCGCGGGCTGGCGTTCCGGCGCTCGTTCCTGATCGGCATGGTCTACGACAACCCCACCGCGCAATACGTGGTGGATATGCAGAACGGTGCATTGGATGCGCTGCGCGGCTCCAGCTTCGAGCTGGTGGTGCACCCCTGCGACACCCGCAGCCCCGGCTACATCGAGGGCGTGAAGCGCTTCGTGCAGCAGCAGAAGCTGCACGGCGTGATCCTGGTGCCGCGTGCATCGGAAGACCAGGCGCTGGCCGACATGCTGGACGAGATCGGCTGCCGCTTCACCCGCATCGCCTCGCTGCCGCTGGATGAAACCTCGCAGATGGTGATCACCCACGACCGTGACGGCGCCGCCGAAGCGGCCGATTACCTGCTGTCGCTGGGCCACCGCGACATCGCCCTGATCACCGGCCCCACCGCCTACCGCTCGGCCCATGAGCGCACCGCCGGCTTCCTTGAAGCCCTGGAGCGGCGTGGCATCGAACTGCCGCCGGCGCGCATCATCGAGGCCGGTTACACCTTCGAATCCGGTGTGGCCGCGGCCGAGAAGCTGCTGCTGGGCAAGCAGCGCCCCACCGCCATCTTCACCGGTAACGATGAAATGGCGGCCGGCGTCTACAAGGTGGCCATGCGCGCCGGCATCAACATCCCGCGCGAGTTGTCGGTGGTCGGTTACGACGACAGCCCGCTGGCATCGCGGCTGTGGCCATCGCTGACTTCGGTGCGCCGCAATACCCGTGACACCGGGAGAACAGCGGCCGCCATGCTGATCCAGCCGGAGGGCAAGAACGCCCTGCCCCTGGCCAGCGTGCGCCCGCATCTGATCGTGCGCGATTCCTGCCAGCCGCCGCAGGACTGAAGAAACCCAAGTTTTTGTTTTGAAAAGAAAACCGGATATCTTGCAGTGCAAAATGACACCGGTTTCCATAATTGGCTATCATCGCCCGGCAGGCCCGCACTGCAAACCTGGCGGGCCACTGGACAGATGTGTTGACCGGGCCCGACCCGGCGCCATCGCACCGCTGCGGCGCCAACCGCTGACAGCACCATCGAACTACCGCTCTGGGAGAGGAACAGCATGACGAATCCATTCAGTCTCGAAGGCAAGGTCGCCCTGGTAACCGGTGCCAATACCGGTCTGGGCCAGGGCATCGCGCTGGCGCTGGCCGCCGCCGGTGCCGACATTGCCGGCGCCGGCATCGTCCCGGCCGACGAGACCGCCGAGAAGGTGCGCGCGCTGGGCCGCCGCTTTCTCAACATCGAAGCCAACCTGATCAGCATCGAGCCGGTCGAGCGCGTGGTTGCCGAAACCATTGCCGGTCTGGGTCGCCTGGACATCCTGGTCAACAACGCCGGCCTGATCCGTCGTGCTGATGCCGTGGATTTCAGCGAGAAGGATTGGGATGACGTGATGAACGTCAACATCAAGTCCGCGTTCTTCATGAGCCAGGCCGCCGGCAAGCATTTCATTGCCCAGGGCAGCGGCAAGATCATCAACATCGCCTCGATGCTGTCCTTCCAGGGCGGCGTGCGGGTGCCGTCGTATACCGCTTCCAAGAGCGGCATCGCCGGCATCACCCGCCTGCTGGCCAATGAGTGGGCAGGCAAGGGTGTGACCATCAACGCCATCGCCCCGGGCTATATGGCCACCGACAACACCGCCCAGCTGCGTGCTGACGAAGACCGCAACAAGGCGATCCTGGACCGCATCCCGGCCGGCCGCTGGGGCAAGCCGGAAGACCTGGGCGGCACCGCGGTGTTCCTGGCCTCGAGCGCGTCGGATTATGTCAACGGCGCGATCATTCCGGTTGATGGTGGTTGGTTGGCGCGCTGAGGATTGAAGGTGGTGAGGCGCAGTTGAAAGGCTGTTAAGAAGCGTAAAGCTGAAGAGCCAGAAGCGCCCTCACCCCTACCCCTCTCCCGCAGGCGGGAGAGGGGAAAGCAAGAGCCAAGGCAGGAGCAGAAGCAACAGCCAAAGCCGAAGCCAAAGCCGAAGCCGAAGCCAAAGCCGAAGCCAAAGCCGAAGCCAAAGCCGAAGCCAAAGCAGAAGCAACAGCCGAAGCAGAAGCAAAGGCGGGCGCGACAGCGACAGTCACAGCGATAGCGAGCGCAGGCAGCCAAGCTGCAGTCGCGCGCAGCACAGATTTCCCTTCTCCCGCATGCGGGAGAAGGTGCCCCGAAGGGGCGGATGAGGGGAGCTTTTGCTTTTGCTTCCACCTCATCACCAACAACGTTTCCCCCTAATCGAGAGTCACGCAATGAAAATCGCATTGATGCAGGAGTTCAGCCAGGCCGCCAAGAACCCGGTGGTGCTGGAACAGCTCAACACCGTCGCCGCCCAGCAGGGCCACGACGTTTTCAACGTCGGCATGGACGGTGACAACGATCACCGCCTGACCTACATCCACCTGGGCATCTGCGCAGCGCTGCTGCTCAACGCCAAGGCCGTCGATTTCGTGGTGGCCGGCTGCGGCACCGGGCAGGGCGCGATGATGTCGCTCAATGCATGGCCGGGCGTGTTCTGCGGCTACTGCATCGAGCCAACCGACGCCTTCCTGTTCGCCCAGGTCAACAGCGGCAACGCGCTGGCCCTGCCGTTCGCCAAGGGCTTTGGCTGGGGTGCGGAAATCAACATCCGCTACATCTTCGAGAAGGCATTTGCCGGTGAGCGCGGCCAGGGTTACCCGGCCGAGCGCAAGGAATCGCAGATGGCCAATGCCGGCATCCTGGCGCAGGTGAAGCAGGGCGCCTCCAAGGACTTCGTCGAGGGCCTGAAGTCCATCGACCAGGAACTGGTGAAGCAGGCCGTTGGCGGCGAGCGCTTCCAGAAGGCGTTCTTCGACAATGCCAAGGACGACGCCATCGTCGCCTACGTGAAGAGCGTGCTGGGCAAGTAAGCCCACGCATGCGGTAGCGCCCTTGCGGGCAGACAAGGGCGCCTGCGGGCGCCTTTGTTGTTTGCGATTGATCGTGTGCCATCAGATCACGATGAAACCTGGATCCAGCCCTTCTCCCCTTGAGGGAGAAGGTGCCCGCAGGGCGGAAGAGGGGAGGCGTGCGCAGCACGCTTGCTTCTTGGCGGTGGAACTGATGAAAGCAGCGTTCTTCGATCGCTACCCCTCTCCCCAACCCCTCTCCCGCAAGGGGAGAGGGGCTATTGAGCAGAAGCAGCCCATGCAATTTCATGCATCCTTTCTAGTCGGCATTTTCGCGTTTGCATTTGCTTTCCAAGCCAAATGCCAAGCGCCAACCCACCGCATCTTCATAGCCGCAGACTCCACCGCAGCCAGCTACGGCCCTGAACGCGCGCCGCAGGCCGGCTGGGGCCAGGCGCTGCAAAGCTGGCTGGATGTGAGCCAATGGCAGGTACGCAACCATGCCGTCGGCGGTCGCAGCACCCGCAGCTTCATCAACGAAGGGCGGCTGGAGGCAATCGAAAAGGAACTGCAAGCAGGCGATGTACTGCTGATCCAGTTCGGTCACAACGATGCCAAGCGCGAGGATCCAACGCGTTACACCGATCCGGACAGCGACTATCCGCAATTCCTCTCGCGCTACATTGCTGCCGCGCGCGACAAGGGTGCAACACCGATCCTGATCACCCCGGTTGCGCGGCTGCTCTACGACTTCGGTGCGCTGCTGGATACACACGGCCGCTACACGCAGGCGATGAAGCAGGTGGCGAAACAGCACAATGTGCAGCTGATCGATCTCAACGCAAGCTCGATGGCGTGGATACGCGCGCTGGGCGAGCAGGGCGCCAAGCCCTACTTCATGTTCGTGCCCGAACAGAACAAGGCCGATGGCACCCATTTCAGCGTAGCCGGTGCAACTGCGGTTGCCTGCCAGGTGATGCGTGGCTGGGTCGAGATCGCACCGCAGATGAAAGCGACGCTGAAGCGTGATATCGATTGCGGCGCGATCAGCGCAGGGCAGGGCACTGCTGTCTCCACGCCAAGTGTCGCGGCACCGGCGGTTGCGGCACCGGTGCAGGATGCAGGCAATCCGCACGGCTCACAGGTCATCCGCGAGCAGGACATCGGTCGCCAGCAACCGGGCCCACACGGCGGCGCTGGACCGACCACTGCCTATTCGTTTTTTGCCGACGTAAGCGATCTGCCCTTCGTGATGCGCAAGCGCGTGCTGCACAAGGGCGCCGGCATCGGCCTGCATCCGCAGCACAAGGACGAGATCTACTACATCGTCAGCGGCCGCGGCCTGTATGTGCTTGATGGCAAGCAATACGAAGTCGGCCCCGGCCACGCCCTGCTTACCCGCAGTGGCAGCAGCCATGCCTTGCAGCAGACTGGCGAAGAAGACCTGGTGGTGATGCTGGCCTATCCAACCACGTCGGCTCGTTGAGCCTGCCCTGTATTGATGATGGCCGCGCGATCAGCGCGGCACCATGCCACGCAGCTGCATTCCTTGGACCATGCCTTCGATATCGCCGGATAGCAGCAGCTTCCAGCCATCCTGATAAGGTTTGAGGCTGATCACCTGCAGTTTGGAGAAGCTGACGGCGCCGATGGTGAAATTGGTGCGCGCGACCAGATGCACGGTTTCGCCCTCTGCGACCGACCCCAGGATATCCAACCGATCCACCACGACGCGTGCACCGTCCAACTGCGCTTCGCTCAAGCGCATCATCCGGCGCGCGAACTCGTCTGCCTGCATCTTGCGCAGCACATTACCCATGCCATGCGCGGGGTCATCTTCGGGTATCGCGTCGTATACCGGCTGCAACATGTCCTTGAGGCGCTTCTGCTCATCCGGATGGAAGAAATCCGCGCCGGCCTCCATCCCGTTGGCATTGATGGCCGCGATATAGGCGCGGGCAACGGATTCGGGAGTATCGCTGGCTTGTACGGCAGGACTGGCAAGGAGCAGGGACAGCAGCAGGACGTTGAACAGATGTTTCATGGACAGGAAAGAAAGTCTGGCGCGCGGGAATGCACGCACGGATTGTAGAGGTGCCGCATGTTGTGTGCGGACTGCGCAGGGTCAGTGTGATACAGGAAGGCGGGCTGCCCATGGTTCCTGTTCCAGCTGCTGCGCCAGGTAGTCGATCAGGGCCTGCACCCGTGCCGGCCGATGCAGGCCGGGTGGGGTGATGATACTCAGCGCCAGCGGCTCCACTTTCCAATCGTCCATCGCGGTCTGCAGCGTGCCGTCGCGCAGTTGCTCCCAGACCAGGAACTCCGGCTGCAGGGCCAGCCCCAAGCCGGCCTGCAGGGCGGCATCGAATACTTCGGCGTTATTGGCCTGCAGCTGGCGCGGCACGGTCTGCGCGAACTCGCCATGGCGCGGGTGGCGGAAGCGCCAGGTATTGCCGCTGCGGGTATAGCTGTATTGGAAACCGCGGTGCTGGACCAGATCACGCGGATGGTTGGGACGCCCGTGGGCCTCGAAGTAGGCTGGCGACCCGACCAGCAGGATGCGTACCTGGCATAGCTGGCGTGCGCGCAGGCTGGAGTCGGCCAAGGTGGAAATGCGCAGCGCCATGTCGAAGCGCTCGGCCACCAGATCCACCATCTGGTCGCTGAGCTGGATGTCCAGCTCCACGTCCGGATGTGCCTGCATGAAGGCCGGCAGCAGCGGTGCCAGCCGCGATACCCCGAACGACATCGGTGCCGCCAGCCGGATCAGGCCGCGCAGCGCCGCCGAACGATCGGCTACTTCGGCCTCCACCGCCTCGCCCTCGTCGAGGATGCGCGCTGCCCGCTCCAGCGCCGCTTCACCGGCCGCGGTCAGCGACATGCGTCGCGAGGTGCGGTGGAACAGGCTGGTGCCGATGCGCGTCTCCAGCCGGGTGATGGCCTTGGAAACAGTGGCCTGCGACAACTGCAGCTCTTCGGCGGCGCGGGCGAAGGAGCCGGCTTCGGCTACCTTGGCGAAGATCGCCCAGGCTTCCAGGTCAGGCAGACGGTTCATGGCGGCGGCTCGCGGGGCGGGGTAGGGAGATCATGTCATAAATGGAAAGAATGCTTTTCCATACTTTCTATTCTCGATGTTGAGGTGCAGGCCTAGACTTTCTCCCATCGAAACCCCACCGCTTTCAGGAGAACGCCATGATTGAACGTCGCCCATTTGCCAGCCTTGGTGGAGCCAATCACGGCTGGCTCGATGCCAAGCACCACTTTTCGTTTGCCGAGTACCAAGACAACAAGCGCATGAACTGGGGCACGATGCGGGTCTGGAATGACGACACCATCCAGCCTGGCACCGGCTTCCCGCCGCATCCGCATGCCGAGATGGAAATCATCACCTACGTCCGCGAAGGTGCCATCAGCCACAAGGACGACCAGGGCAACCAGGGCCGTACCGAAGCAGGTGACGTGCAGGTGATGAGTGCCGGCACCGGCATCCGCCACGCCGAATACAACCTGGAGGCCGGCGTCACCAGGATCTTCCAGATCTGGATCTTCCCGGACCAGCGCGGTGGCAAGCCGTCCTGGGGCAGCAAGCCCTTCCCCAAGGGCGAGCGTTCGGGCCGCTTCATCACCCTGGCCAGTGGCATGGAAGGTGACGACGATGCATTACCGATCCGCGCCAACGCCCGCGTGCTGGGCGCCACGCTGAAGGCCGGCGAGAGCACCGAGTATCACTTCACCGATGCCAACCGTTACGGCTACCTGGTGCCGAACACCGGCAAGGTCGACGTCAGTGGCGTGCTGCTGGAAGCGCGCGATGGCGCTGCCATCAGCGGCGAGACCAGCATCCGCATCACCGCGTTGGAAGACTCCGAGCTGGTGTTGGTGGATACCCCCGCGCTGAAGTAAGCAAAACCGGGGTCAGAGTCGGGTTATGTATCTCTACCCGATCAAGCTCTCGTAGACGACAAAGGCGGGATATCCGCCAATGCTGTTCCCTTGAGCATTTGAGCAACCCAGGATCCGACGCCAGACCTCTGGTGTCGGATTTTTTGTAGGAGCGGCGTAAGCCGCGAAGCAAGAAGATCATCAGATGACACAGCTGCCAAAGGTTTGAGCATCGTCAGCTTCGCGGCTTACGCCGCTCCTGCAGTTCCTGCAGCAAATGCCAGGCTGGTGGCCTCTCCTGCTCCGCCTGTGGGTTCTGCACGGCGTTCCTGACAGTTTCGTAATCTCCAGGTCAGGCCGATGACAGCTGCGCGCGCCTAGCCTGAGCACCTCTCCTGCAGGTGCCGGTCATGTCATCACTTCGTCGTTTTTCTCTCTCCACTGCCACCGTGCTGCTGGCTGGCTTCCTCTTGTCGGCCACGGCGATGGCGCATCCGCGTGTGCTGGGCTCCAGCCCTGCTGCCAACGCTGCGGTTGCCGCGCCAACGCAGATCGATGTGACCTTCAGCGAAGCTCTGCTGGCACGCGGAACGCGCGCCGAGTTGTTCATGGGCCATGGTCGCTTGTGGATGAAGGTGGCAGTGGCGCCCGCGCAGGTACTTGCCGACGGCCGCACCCTGCGCACCGTGCCCACTGCACCCTTGGTACCGGGCAACTACCGCCTGCAGTGGCGCACGGTGGGATCGGACAGCCACCCGATGAGTGGCGAGATCGATTTCAGCGTCAAGTAAGCAGGCTGGAAGATGTCCGAGTCCTTTGTTTATGCGCTGCGCTTGCTGCTGTATGTGGATCTGATGCTGCTGTTCGGCGTGCCGCTGTTCGCGCGTAGTCAGCGCTTGGCACCGCTGCTGGGCTGGTGCAGCTGGGGCCTGCTGCTGGCCATCGTTGGTCTTGTCGTGGTGTTGCTGGACGCGACTTTGCGCGTATCCACCTTGCTCGACATCGCACCGGATGCACTGGGGGTAGATGATCTGGCCTGGTTCATCGGTGCCACCACCGCCGGACGCGCCGCGCTGGTACGCGGCGCGGTGCTGGCCTTGCTGCTGCTCCTGTTGCTGCCACGGCGGCAGCACGCGCGTCAGCTGCTGCCACAGACCGCATTGGCCGCCATCGCGCTGGCCAGTCTTGCCTGGAACGGTCATGCCGGTGCCGGCGACTATCTGCAGGGCTGGCCGCGCTTGTCGGCAGGCATCATCCACCTGCTTGCCGCCGGCGCGTGGCTGGGCGCCATTATGGCCTTGCTGGGCCTGCTAAGGCGCAGCCAGCAACAACCGTCAGGCGAACGCGCAGCGGCGCTGCTGGCCGGCCTGCGTGGTTTCGCGCTGCCCGGTACGATCATCGTCGCGGCGCTGGCCATTACCGGCAGCATCAGCTACATCGACCTGGGCGGTAGCTTGGCCAGTCTGACCGGCACCACCCATGGGCGCTGGTTATCGTTCAAGCTGTTGCTGGTTGCCGGCATGCTGCTGTTGGCAGCCTTGCACCGCTGGCGACTGGTGCCAGCCCTGGCTGCCGCCTTGCAGACCCGAGCAGTGCATCCGTTGCGGGCACTACGCCGCAGCCTAGCGCTGGAAGCATTGCTGGCGCTGCTGGTGCTGGCATGTGTCGCCGTACTGGGTACGCTTGACCCCACCGCCTGAGCCAGCGCTGCTTCTAGGACCTGCAATGAAGTTGTTGATCGTCGAAGACGAGCCCAAGACCGGTAGCTATCTGCGCCAGGGACTGGAGGAGGCCGGCTATGTGGTGGATCTGGTCGCCGACGGCGTGGACGGATTGCATCTGGCCAGCAGCGGCGACTATCAACTGCTGATCCTGGACGTGATGTTGCCGGGCATGGATGGCTGGAGCGTGCTGGCGCGGCTGCGTGATGCCGGCAATCCGTTGCCGGTGCTGTTCCTGACCGCGCGCAGCAGCATTCCTGATCGCGTGCAGGGCCTGGAACTCGGTGCAGATGACTACCTGGTCAAGCCCTTCGCCTTCGTCGAACTGCTGGCACGCGTGCGCACCCTGCTGCGTCGCGGCCAGGTGCAGCCGCAGGCAGAGCGCATCGTCATCGCCGATCTGGTGGTGGACACCCTGCGTCGCCGCGTGCAGCGCGGCGAGCGCCGCATCCAGCTCAGCCAGAAGGAGTACGCCTTGCTGGAACTGCTGGCGCGGCGCCGTGGTGAAGTGTTGCCGCGCTCGCTGATCGCATCGCAGGTGTGGGACATGAACTTCGACAGCGACACCAATGTCATCGATGTCGCGGTACGCCGGCTGCGGGCCAAGATCGACGACGATTTCGCTGACAAGCTCATCGTCACCGTGCGCGGCATGGGTTATGTGCTGGAAGCGCCAGCCGCCGGTGGCGATGCATGACGCGGCGACGCTCCACCGTCTGGCGACTGACCGCACTGCTGGCCACGATCAGTGTGTTGGTGATGGCGGTGCTCGGCATCGCCATCGACCAGGCGGTGCGGCACAACTTCAATGCCCTGGACCGGGCCGAGCTGGAGAACAAGGCGGCACTGATCAGCGATATGGCGGCGACCGTACCGCCGCAGGAGCTAGGTCAACGGCTCGGTGAAGCGTTGGGCCATCATCCGGATATCGCCTTCTGGATCGGTGATGCCGACGGCAACGCGCTGTTCTCCACCGCGCCACCAAGCCTGCTGGCCTATGCGCAGCAGCATCCGCCGACGGCGCAGCAGCGACAGCAGCTGTGGCGCCTGCCAGATGGCACCCGCTTCATCGTCCTGCATCTGCGCCAGATGCAGCAAGGTCGTCCATTGACCTTGTTGTTGGCGATCGACGGTGCGCGCCATGCGCCATTCCTGCGTGGTTTCCACCAGCTGCTTGCGGCCTGCATCATCTTGGCGGCGGTCGCCAGCAGCCTGCTCGGTGGCTACGTGGTGCGGCGCACGTTGCGGCCGCTGCAAAGCCTGGCCGATGAAGCCAGGCAGATCACCACCGAGCATCTGGACCGGCGCCTGTCGGTGGGCGCGGCACCAGCCGAACTAGATCACCTCGCGCAGACCTTGAACAGCATGCTGGCGCGGCTGCAGAACGATTTCGTTCGGTTGTCCGAGTTTTCTGCCGACCTCAGCCATGAGTTGCGCACGCCGATCACCAACCTGCTCACCCAGGTGCATGTGGTGCTGGCGCAGCCACGCGACAACGCCGCCTATCGCGATGCACTTGGCTCCTGCGCCGAGGAGATGCAGCGGCTATCGCGGATTGTGACGGACATGTTGTATCTGGCGCAGGCGGAAACGGTGGATGCGTTGCCAACCCGGGAACGGGTAGCGCTGGGCAGCCTGGTGGATGCGCTGCTGGAATTCTATGGCCTGCTGGCCGAAGACAAACAGGTGCAGCTGCAGCGCGACGGCGATGCCGATCTGCAGAGCAATCGTTTGATGATCCATCGTGCCGTTGCCAACCTGCTTTCCAATGCCATCCAGCATTGCCCGCCGGGCGGCGTGGTACAGATCCGCATCCGCAGCGGTGACGGAAGTTGCAGCATCGAGGTCAGCAATCCTGGTACGCCGATTCCTGCCGATGTATTGCCGCGCTTGTTCGATCGCTTCTACCGCGCGGATCGTTCGCGCGGGCGCGGCCATGGTGAGGGCGCAGGCCTGGGTCTGGCGATCACCCGCGCCATCGCCCAGGCGCATGGTGGGCAGGTGCAGGTGATCTCCACAACGCAAGCCACGGTGTTCAGTCTGCAGCTGCCGCTGGCATGAACGGCGCGTGTTGAAGCGCTAGGCCTTTTTGCGTTTGCCTGTGCTCGCGCGCGGAGGCTTGCGGGCGCTGGCCGCGCGGCCAGTGTTGCCTTGCGGACTGCTGGCGCCCAACGCTTCCATCCACGTCAGCACATCCACGTAGGCGATAAAGTGCTGCAAATACTCCGGCGACAGCTCCTGCATCAGCGCCATCGCGCGATAGGTCAGAACGCTGGAATTCAGTGGTCCGGCATCTTCTGGCAACGAGTCCAGACACTGACGCAGCAGGCTGTCGATGCGGATGCGGCTCCATAGCTGCTGGAACTCATCCAGTGCCGGCATCAACACTGCTTCGGTGCCTTCGCCGCTGTCGTTTTCGCCAGCAGGCGCGTCGGAGGTGCTCAACGGCAACTGGTATTGCAGCGGATCTGCCTCCAGCTGCAGCAGCAGTGATTGCAGAGGACTTTCGGTGCCAGACTTTGCTGCAGGCTTCGCAACTTCCGCGGCAACAAGCAATGCATACGCGTCGGTCAGCTGTGACAGGCGCGCATCCAGCTGCGCGCGCGCGCTGCCCGCATAGCGCTGTGCACGCTGCGCCAGCGCCGCGATCAATTCGAAACGTGTCGGATCGCAGCGATCAGCGCCGCTCTCGCGCCATGCCTGCAGCTGTGTCAGTGCTGCCGAGTCAGCGGACATCATTGCGCGGCATCGGCCTTGCCGTCCTGTTTGGGACGCGGGATAGGCGCGATCTCGACGCGGCGGTTCTTGGCGCGGCCAGCTTCGTCATCGTTGCTGCTGACTGGCTGCTCGGCGCCGAATGCAGCGGCAAATACCGATTGCGATGGCACGCCGTCGGCGATCAGGGTGCGGGTGACGGTGAGCGCACGCGCGGCCGATAGCTCCAGGTTGTCGGCGAAGCGGCCATTGACCACACGCACCGGCTGGTTGTCGGTGAAGCCGCTGACCATCAGGATTTCCTCGCGTGCGCCCAGATAGTCGCGCAACGGCGCGGCGATGCTCTGCAGCAGCTCACGGCCTTCCGGCTGCAGCTGGTCGGAGTTGAGCGCGAACAACACGCTGCCGCTGATGCCGATGCGACCATTGATGACGGTGACGCGGCCAGCCGCCAATGGCGCGGCCAGCGCCTGCTCCAGCGTCTTCAGTTTGGCGGTCTGTTCCTGGCGCTGTTTGACCTCTTCATCCAGGCGGTTGTGCAATAGCAGCTGGATGCCGATCACGCTGGCCAGGATAAGCACGAAGGCGCCGAGCAGCACCGACATCAGGTCGCCGAACGCGGCCCAGGTGGTGGCGCTGGATTCGGCGTCGAATTCGATTTCGTCGCTCATCGCGCTCAGGCTCCGGCGTTGTCGCGGGCTTCGGCCAGCTGCTGCAGCTCACCGATGATCTGCTTCTGCGAGAGCATGCTCAGGTCCACCACTTCGCGTGCCTGCGCGACGTAATAGGCCAGCTGCTCGTCGCTGCGGGCCAATGACTTGTCCAGCGCGCTTTCGATCAGTTGCAGGCGCTCGTTCAAGGCCGCGGTGGACTGGCCGAACAGCTGCACGGCGCTGCCGAAGGCATCGCCCAGGCTGGCCATCTCCACCGCGCTGGCGGTGACGTTGGCGGCGGCGTGGTCGAGCTTGCTGGCCTCGCTTTCAAGCTGGGTGCTGAATCGGCTGCCGACGCGTTCAAGCAGATCGGCCGAGGTGCTGACCAGTGCGTCGACTGCGCTGCGTTGCTCGGTCGATGCGTGGGTCACCGCGCCGAGCAGGGTTTCCAGGGTCGACAACAGGTGGCCGCGTTCTTCCAGCATGGCAGTGTCGCGGACCATGCTGTCGGACAGCTTCTGGCGCAGCTCGGCCACCACTTCGGCGGCGGCGCGCGGCGCCTCGGAGGCGGTCTGCACCAGGCGCGAGATCTCGGCGATGGTGTCGCGTGCCTGTGCCTGCTGCTGTTCGCTCATGGCCTGCGTGGTCTGCGCCAGGCTGTCGCAGATCTGCTGCTGGCGCTGCGCGACGGCTTCGCTATTGCGCTGCCAGCTGCTGTCCAACGTGCCGACCATTGCCGACAGCGACTGTGACCATTGGCCGAGACGCTGTTCGTCGCGTTCGACGAAAGCGTTCTGCAGTTGTTCGTGCGATTGCTGCAGCGAAGACAGCAGCGACTGCGCGTGCTGTTCAAACGCAGAAGAAGCCGCGAGCAAGGCCTGCTCATTGCGCTGCGCCAGTTCGTCATGCGCGTTGTGCTGCTGTGCCAGTGCATCACGCCAGGCATCGGCAGTGCGGCTGACGTTGTCTTCCATGCGCACGGCAACGCCGTCGATCAAGCTGTTGGAGCGCTGCTCGAAGGTGCTGCTGAACTGTGCAAGTGCCTGCTGCAGCTGTTCGGTCAGCGCACTGTTGCTGCGCTGCTGTTGCTCCAGTGCGCTGTTCCAGCTGCTGCCCGCAGTTGCGGCCGCACTCTGCACGGCGGCATTGATGCCTTCGAGCTGTTTGTGCACGGCGCTGTCGATGCTGGCGTGCAGGGCATTGGACTTGTCAGCCAGACCCGCCATGGTTGCATCAACGACGGGCTGCAGTGCGGCGCCAACCGCATTGGCCTGCTGGCTGATGCCGGCCTGCATCGATTGCTGCAGCGATGCCGCCAGCTGCGTATAGGCCGCTTCGGTGCGCTGGTGGAACTCCTGCTGGCTGGCCTGCAGGCGTTCGTTGTTGGCCTGGTGCTGCTGCTCCAGGTTGCCCATCATGGCCTGCAGGCGCTCGACCAGGGTCGGCATCAGCGCGTTCTGTTCCTGCAGCAGGCGGAAGGTCTCGCTGCGCTGGAAGCTCTGCGAATGCATGCGCAGCTGGCTGGCGATGCCGGAATCCAGTTCCTGCACGGCCTGCGCACGTTCGCGGCGCAGCAGGGCTGACAGCAGGCCGAGTGCGGCCGAGCTGGCGACACCGGCGATGGAGGTGCCGAAGGCAAAACCAAGCCCCTTGACCGGTGCGGCCAGCGAGCTGCGGATCGCATCGAGGTCGGTGGCACTTTCCAGCGCCAGGCCGGTGCCGCGCAGGGTGGCCATCATGCCGAGCAGGGTGCCGAGCATGCCCAGCAGCACCAGCAGGCCGACCAGATACGGGGTCAGCGCAGGTGCGGGCAGGCCGACGCGCTCGCCCTGTACGCGCAGGCGCACCGGACCACGCAGGCCTGGCTGCAGGCGGCCGAGCCAGCCGTCGAGGTTGTCTGCCGCTTCACCGATGGATGGCAAGGCCTGTTGCAAGGTGCTGGTGGCCTGGCGATAACGGAACAGTTCAAGCGCGCCGGCCAGATAGCAGGCGGCGATGATCGCGGCGACCACCGCCGCCAGCGGATGGGTGCCGGCATAGCCGATGCCGATCCAGCACACGGCCAACAGGCCAACAAGGAAGACAACGACTGCGACGAGGTTTCTGGACATGAGGTACGGATTACCGGGTGCGTAGCGCTGCAAGCAGGCCATCGATGGGGTGGAAACGGACATCCAGTTCGGCCAGCAGCGCGATGCGCAGGTCTTGCCGGAACGTGACCAGCCAAGGGCCGGTGGGTGCCACGGTGGAATCCGATGCGGCGGCATCGGCGGGGTCGTGCGCGGCTGCAGTGAGCAGCCGTTGGTAGTGCAGGCCGAGCAGCACCGGCACATGGGAAAGCAGGCTGTGTTCGCGCGGGCTGAGGGTGGCTTCCATCACCGCGTCGACTTCGGCCAGGCGTGCCTTGGCAGGGGATTGCCGCGCCAGCATGTCACGCAGGCGGCCGCGCAGGCGGCCGCTGACGGTCTGCATGGCCCGTTGCTGGTTCAGGTAATGCTGGCGGTAGGGGGCGAAGCCGGGCGGCAGCTCGGCGTCGGCAGATGCCGGGTTGCGTGGCGGGCTCAGGTCGATCTCGGCCTGGATGGCGTCCACCAGCTTGGTTCGCGCAGCTGTGTATTCGGCATCCTGCGCCGGATCGTAGGCGGCACCGGGTTCAGGCTCGGGCGGCGGGTTGTCCAGCGCCTTGGACAAGGTGATGGCACGGTTCCAGTCGAACCACTGCGCCAGCCGCTCCGGCACCGCAGGTGCCGCAGGGGATGCACCCTCGTCATTGAAGCGGGCCAGCAGGCGAATGAACGCCGGGCCCAGAACGGGCGCCCGTTCGGATGCTTTCGCCATGGTCCTGACTAAAAATTGGCCATTTTACATGCTGGCGCAAAGCGCGCCTTGGGCCGGGTATTCAGGCCTCGGCGGGCGGCACCGACGCAGGTGGCAGAACAGCCAGTGTCAGCAATGTTGTTGCGAATGGTTATTATTTACTATAATCAGCGCATCAGCCGCTGCCCGGGCAGTCAGCCAATACTTCTGTCTGTGCAGGTTGATCCGTGTCCCTCCCCCGTATTTCTGCCGGTCTCCGTCCGGCCTTGTTGTCCCTTGCCGTCGTCTCGGCCCTGTTCCCGATTGCTGTAGTCGCCGCCGAAGCTGACGCGGCACCGGCTGCCGACGCGCAGACCCTGGATGCGGTGCGGGTCAATGCCTACCGCACCACCGGCCACACTTCCGGCGCGACCAAGACCGATACCGCAATCGCCGAAACCGCACAGTCGGTCTCGGTGATCGCGCGCGAGGAACTGGACGCACGCGGCGTGCAGAACCTCAACGAGGCCATGCGTTACGTGGCTGGCGTGTCGCTGGAAAGCAGCGGCATCGACAACCGTGTCGATGACTTCCGCATCCGCGGCTTCGACGCCGGCAGCTGGGCCAACAATGTCACCATCGATGGCATGCGCGCGCCGCAGGGCAGCCAGTGGAACCGCAGCATGGTCGACAGCTGGAACCTGGATCGGGTGGAGGTGCTCAAGGGCCCGTCTGCAGTGATGTACGGGCAGGTGGCCCCGGGCGGCATGGTCAACCAGGTCAGCAAGACGCCGGTGCCTGATCAGCAGCAGGTGCTGCGCCTGGGCATCGACGGCAACGGCCAGTACAGCACTGCCTTCGACGTTGGCACCGGCAGCGACGACAACCGCCACCTGCTGCGCCTGGTCGGCCTGTACCGCGACGGCCAGACCCAGATCGACCGCACCGAGCAGCAGCACTGGTTCCTGGCGCCCAGCTATACCTTCCAGATCGCCGAACGCACGCGCCTGACCCTGCTCGGCCTGTACCAGAAGGACGACGGTGGCTCGACCTACCAGTTCCTGCCGATGGCCGGCACGCTGCGGCCCACCGCCTACGGCTACATGAAGAACACCACCTTCATCGGTGAGCCCAACTGGAATACCTTCGACCGCACCATCTGGACCGCGGGTTACCTGTTCGAGCACAGCTTCAACAACAACTGGACCCTGAGCCAGAGCGCGCGCCATACCGATGTTGAATCGGTGTTCCGCACGGTGGTCACCAATGGCGGGCTCAACGCTGATGGCCGCACCCAGAAGCGGCGCGCGACCTGGGGCGAAGGCGACTCCAAGGGCGAGACTGTCGATACGCGCTTGACCGGAAAATTCAGCACCGGCGTTGTCGAGCACACCGTGCTGTTTGGCGTGGACTGGCAGAAAGCCGACTGGACCGGCGCGCGTGGTGCGATGGTCAACCCGGCCGATATCGACATCTTCAATCCGGTGTACACCAACTACGTGCCGGTCACCACCAGCATCAACTACAGCGGCGGCATCAACCGCCAGACCGGCGTTTACCTGCAGGACCAGATCGCCATCGACAAGTGGCGCCTGACTTTCGGCGGCCGCCATGACTGGACCAAGGACGACACCTGGACCCAGGCCTATACGGTGGCCACCAATACCTACCGCCCGGTAGTGCCGACCAAGGTCAAGGACAGGGCGTTCACCGGCAATGCCGGCGTGCTGTACGTGGCCGACAACGGTCTGACGCCTTACCTGAGCTACGCCGAGTCGTTCCAGCCGGCTGGCACCAATGCCAACATGAGTTACACGCAGACGCCGTTCGACCCGGTGACCGGCAAGCAGTGGGAGGCTGGCCTGAAGTACCAGCCGGCCTCGTTCGATGGTCTGCTGACCTTGTCGGCCTACGACCTGCGGCAGCAGAACATCGTCACCAACGACCCGATCAAATCGCACAATACCTGCGGTGCCGCCGGCAATGCGGATTGCCAGGTGCAGGACGGCGAAGGCCGCGTGCGTGGCGCCGAGCTGGAAGGGCGCATCACCCCGCTGGAGGGCTTCAGCCTGATCGGCGCAGCCAGCTGGATGGATTCGGAGGTCACCCGCAGCAACAACGGCTATACCGGCAAGCAGTTGGCAATGGTGCCGGACTGGACGGCCGCCTTGTGGGCCGACTACACCTTCGTCGCCGGTGGCCTGGAAGGTCTGAGCGTTGCCGCCGGCGTGCGTTACAACGGCAGCAGCTACGGCGACAGCGCCAACCTCTACCTGATCCCGTCCTACACCTTGTGGGATGCGGCGATCCGCTACGACGCCGGCCAGCATGGCGCGGTCGGCACGCAGTTCGCGCTCAACCTGAGCAACCTCACCGACAAGCGCTTCGTCTCCACCTGCGGCGGCGTGTCGTCCTGTTACTACGGCACCGGCCGTACCGTCACCGCCACCGCACGTTTCAGCTGGTGATCGACGCGCGGCACCTGCGTGTTCGTGCAGGTGCCGCCAGCGCATGTCCAGCGAAGAGCCAGACCCGATGAAAAAACCCTATCGCATGCGCGTCCGGCAAGGACGCGCGACCACGCACAGCAGGCAGGCCGCATGAACCTGTGGCTGGGACTCGCCGGCATCTTGGCCGGCATCATTGGCGGACTGTTGTTGTATGTCGCTTCGCCACAGCAACAGCTGCGCACCGCCGGGCCCTGGCCGACGCGCCATGCATGGTGGCCGGGCACGCTGCTGGTGCTGCTGTCACTGGTGGCGCTGTGGCCGCTGCTGGCGCCACTGGAAGCGATCACCACTTGGTTGATGCTGTTGATGCTGGTGTGGTCGCTCGCCCCGTTCCTTGGTGCGTGGCGTGCACGCGTGCGCGCGGGACGGTCGGTATGAACGCGGCGAAACCGCGGCTGGAAAGCTGCCATTGGTTCGGCAAGACCTGTGCGGGCGTGGTGCTGGGTTTTGGCCTGGCCCTGGCACTGTCGGGCCTGTTCGCGTGGCTAGGCCCTGACGGCATCAATGCCGGCGGTGGCAAGAACCAGTTCAACATGTGGTTGATGGCACCGATCTGGGCGACGGTGCTGTCCTTCGTCTATCTGTTCCGCGACAGTCTGCGTGCCTGGCTGTGGTTGGGCGCGGCCAACGTGCTGGGCTTCGCTGCGCTGTGGCTGGTGCGTGGAGTGATGTCATGAAGGTGCTTGCATGAAGATCCGCAGCGACATCATCAAGGTCTACAAGGACGTGCATATCTGGATCGGCATCGTCAGCGGGCTGATGCTGTTCATCGCCTTCTATGCCGGTTCGGTCACCATGTTCGAGAAGCCGCTGGAGCGCTGGGCGACGCCGCCTTCCACGTTGTTGCCGGCACCGTCATTGCAACAGGCCGACGCGTTGGTGGCCGCGGTGCTTGCCGAACACCCCAAGGCGGCATCGCGTTACTTCGTGTCGGTACGCCCGCATGCCGATCAACCGGCGCGGGTGTATTGGCAGGAGCGCGCACCCGGCCAGGGCCGCCGCCAGTTCACCGAGTACGGCGCCAGCTTCGCTGCCGATGGCAGCCTGCAGGTTGCACAGACGCGCAAGGCACCGGTGGCGCAGCTGGTGGATACACTGCACCAGTTGGTTGGCCTGCCATTCCCGGACAACATCGCGCGGCCGATCATGGGCGCGGTGGCGATGGCGTATGCGGTCGCCCTGGTATCGGGCCTGATCGTGTTGCTGATCACCTTGAGCAAGGATGTGTTCGCGCTGCGCATTGGCAAGAACATCAAGCGCATGTGGCTGGATGCACACAACGCCTTGGGTCTGTTCAGCCTGCCGTCCCACATCGTCATCGCGCTGACCAGCGTGGTGTTCGCCTTCCATGATCAGTTCTACGATGCGCAGGGGGCGGTGGTGTATCCGCAAGGCATTGAGTGGAACGAGGAGCACGCCGAAGCGCCCGGAGGGGCCGCAGTGCTGCCGGCCGCTGAGTTGCTGCGCCGGGTGGAGCAGCAGTTGCCGGGCTTCGAGGTGCAGAGCTTCGGCTTCCAGAACAAGGACGGCCATGTCGAAGCAACGGTGACCGGACTGGATATCCGCCATGGCACGCGTGCGCGGGTGTATGCCAGCACCCATCTGGATCCGTATAGCGGTGAGGTGGATGCGCATGACCTGCCGGGTCATATGGATGGCTGGAACGGCGTGGTCAATGCGTTCTTCGCGTTGCATTTCGGCAGCTTTGGTGGCAACCCGGTGCGTTGGTTGTACCTGCTGATGGGCCTGGCTGGCGCGGCGCTTTTCTACACCGGCAACCTGCTGTGGGTGGAATCGCGGCGGCGCAAGCGCAAGGGCGCGGAAACGCCAGTGCAGAAGCGTTCGGCCGGGGTGTTGGCCTGCCTGACGGTGGGCGTATCACTTGGCTGCGTGGCCGGCATATCGGCCAGCATCGCCGCCACCAAATGGCTGCCGTCGCTGGTCACCGATCTGAAGGTCTGGCACACGGGCATCTACTACGCGGTATTCGTCGCCGCCATCGCCTGGGCATTCGCGCGCGGTGCGCCGCGTGCTGCGGTGGAGCTGCTGTGGTTGAGTGCGCTGTGTACGTTGGCGATTCCATTGTCCAGTGTTGCTGGCACCTTGGGAATCGGCGGAAGCTGGTACCACCCAGGCAGTTGGTCGGTGGACCTGACTGCGCTGCTGTCAGTGCCGGTGATGCTGTACATCGCGCACCGCACCCGACTGCGCATGCAGCAGGGCCATACCGACAGCGTCTGGTCGCAAGGTAGTGCCGAGCCATGCTCGGCAGAGGCCTTACCGGCAAACCCGCTGTAGGAGCGGCGTCAGCCGCGAAGCTGGCAATGTTGCAATCACCGGTGTGTTGGCAATCTGATGGTTTGTGAGCTTCGCGGCTGACGCCGCTCCCACAACCGCTGGTTGGGTTGCGGGTAACGCCCCTTGCCGAGCATGGCTCGGCACTACCGGTCACTTCGCGTGGCGCTTCATCAGCTCGAGCAATACCTCGGCTTCCTGCGCGCGCTTGGCCGGGTCCTTTTCCGCGACGACATGGTCGCTGAGGTGCCCGGCCATCACTTCCAGCATCAGCCCGTGCATGGCGCCTTTGGCGGCGGCGATCTGCACCAGCACGCCGTCGCAGTCGTCGCCGCTTTCCAGTGCCTGTTCCAGGGCCGCTACCTGACCGGCGATGCGCCGCACCCGGGTCAGCAGCTTTTTCTTGTCGCGTTGGATATGAGCCATGGCTGGCATCATATACCCCTTGGGGGTATAGAATCACGCCGTCCTTCTCCCGGCTCATCGCCATGCAACTCGACGCGCTCGCTCAATCCCGCCGCCACAGCCATGCCTTCAGCGAAGGCAATCCGATGGCGGAGAAGAACACCCGGCGCGCGATGGTGCTGACCATCGTGATGATGGTGATCGAGATCGTCGGCGGCTGGTGGTTCAACTCGATGGCGGTGCTGGCCGATGGCTGGCATATGAGCTCGCATGCGCTGGCGCTCGGTCTGGCGGCGTTTGCCTATGCCTGCGCACGGCGCTACCGCGATGATCCACGCTTTGCCTTCGGGACCTGGAAGATCGAGATCCTGGCGGGGTTCACCAGCGCGATCCTGTTGCTGGGGGTTGCCGCGATCATGGCGTTCGAGTCCATCCTGCGCGTGTTCAAACCCAGTCCCATCCATTACCAGCAGGCCATTGCGATCGCGGTAGTCGGCTTGGCGGTGAACCTGCTGTGCGCGTGGTGGCTGCGCGATCAACACCATCATCATGGTCACGATCATGGGCATGACCACCACGCGCATGGCGGCCACCATCATCACCATGATTTGAACCAGCGCTCGGCCTACCTGCATGTGCTGGCCGATGCGGCGACCTCGGTGCTGGCGATCATCGCCCTGCTCGGTGGCCTGTACTTCGGCGCCTCCTGGCTGGACCCGCTGATGGGCATCGTTGGCGCGGTACTGGTGTCGGTCTGGGCCTGGGGTCTGATCAGGCAGACCGGCGGCGTGCTGCTGGATGCGGAGATGGACGCGCCGGTCGTGGCCGAAATCCGCGAGGCGGTGGAGCAGGGGGAGGTGCCTGCCCGGATCAGTGACCTGCATGTCTGGCAGGTTGGCGGTGGCCGCTACGCGTGCGCGATGGAAGTGGTGACCGAGACCATGGTGGCGCCGGAAGTGTTCCATCGCGCCTTGGCGATCCACGAGGAGATCGTGCACGTGACGGTCGAGGTGCGTAGTGCCGAGCCATGCTCGGCAGGGGCTTTACCTGTGCACCGGTTGTAGGAGCGGCGTAAGCCGCGAAGCCAACAACGCTGGAACAACCGATATATTCGCGATCTGATGGTCTGGTGGCTTCGCGGCTTACGCCGCTCCCACAACGGCGGACACGCTAACAGTAAAGCCCTTGCCGAGCATGGCTCGGCACTACGGCTTCGTTCGGTGGCGCTAGATCACCCGCAGGGTGATGGCTTTCAGTACCGCGCGGGTGCGGTCGCGGGTGTCGAGCTTGTCGAGGATGGTCGACACGTAGTTCTTCACCGTGCCTTCGGCCAGGAACAGGCTGCCGGCGATCTCGCGGTTGCTGTAGCCACCGGCCATCAGCCGCAGCACCGCGACTTCCTTCTGGCTGAACAACTCCTTCGGCGCGTCATCGGCGTGGTAGCGATAACGCTGCCGCACCGCATCGGTGCTGACCGGCTGCAACAAGGTCTGTCCGGCGATGGCACGCACGATGGCGTCATGCAGGTCCTCCGGTGCCGCATCCTTCAGCAGGAAACCCTGTGCGCCGGCTTCGGTGGCACGCAGCAGCAGGTCGCTCTCGTCGAAGGTGGTCAGGAACACGCATGGTGTTTGATCGCCGCGCCCGCGCAGGGCTTTCAAGGCCTGGATGCCGTCCAGGCCCGGCATGCGGATGTCCGACAGGATCAGCTGCACCGGCTGCTGTGCAATCTGTTCGAGCAGGGCGTCGCCGCTGTCGGCTTCGAACACGATGGTGATGCCAAGTTGCTGCAGCAGGGCGCGCAGGCCGGCGCGGATCAGGGCCTGGTCGTCGACCAGGGCAATGCGGGGGGATTCGTTCATGCCGGCAATTCCACACGAATCTGCAGGGCACCGGAAGCAGCACGTTGCAGCTGCAGGCTGCCGCCTTGTTCGTCGACGCGTTCGCGCATGCCGGTCAGGCCATTGCCAGGGCGTGGTTCGCCGCGCAACTGGCCATCGTCTTCCATGGCCAGCAGCAAGCGTCCGTCGCGGCGTTGCAGGGCAACCTGCAGCACCGTGGCGTCGCTGTGGCGGGCACTGTTGGTCAGCGCCTCCTGCACACAGCGCAGCAGGGTTTCGGCCTTGGCGGTATCGCTGAGCTGCACGTCGGCATCCAGCTGCAGTTGCAGGCGTGGGCGCGGCAAGGGTGCGGCCAGCGCGTGCAGGGCGGTATCCATGTCGAGTTGGCCGCTGTCGCGCAGGCAATGCACCACGGCGCGGATATCGCCCAGCAACTCGGCGGACAGTTGTTCGCACAGGGCCAGCTCGGGCGCTGCATCCGTGCGGCCGGCAAGCGCGCGCAGGTGCAGGCGCAGGGCAGTGAGTTTGTGCCCGGCGACATCATGCAGCTCACGCGACAAGCGCAGCCGTTCCACGTCGCGGGATCTTTCAGCGAGCAGGGCGCGGGTGGCCAGCAGGTCGGCGTTGACCAGCGCCAGCCGGTCGCGCGCCTGCTCGGCGCTGCGCGCGTAGTGCGTGGTGAGCAGGGCGAAGGCCTGGAAGCCGGCGAAGATCAACACCACCGCAGCCGGGTGACTGTGCACGTCGCGCAGCACCAGGTACATGCCCAGGTTGACCAGCAGCATCACCACCAGCGTGATGCGCAGTGGCCAACTCATTGCCACCTGCGCGGCCAGCATCACCAGCAGGGCGGGCGCCACGCCGCTGCTGGCGGCCAGGCGGATCACCGCCAGCGCTGCCACTGCCTCGACCAGCAGCGCCACGCTGCGCTGCGGCGACGGGCGCTCGTAGCTGGCGGCAAACAGAAAGGCGAGCAGGAACAGCAGGGCACTGCCCCAGCGCAGGGCCATCTGCTCGCCGGAGCCATAGGGCAGGGTGGCCGCTACCGCCAGCCAGGTCAACAGGCCGGCGAGGTTGAGCGGGTGCAGCAGCCTGTGCCAGCGCGAACGGGGAGTGATTTCCATGCACGCATGCTGGTGGGCGCAGGCCTCAGCGGCAAGGGGTATGCAGCAGAAAGTGACTTCCGGCAGGGTCGATCAATGACTGCCGCGACTGCTGTGGCCGCAGCGGCTCACGCACGCTGTGCACAGGCCATCGCACTCCGCCGGCCGTCACTGGAGAGAGCTTCCCCATGCCTGGATATTCCCTGATCGTCGCGCTGCATGTGCTGGCCGGCGTGGTCGCCCTGGCCGGCTTCTGGTCGGCGGCGTTCATGAAGAAGGGTTCGCCGCGGCATCGTGCGCTGGGCAAGGTGTATCTGGTAGCGATGGCAGTGATCGTGGTTACCGCGCTGCCGATCACCGTCCAGTTCGCTTTCTTCCGCCAGCAGCCGCTGTCGGCCTTGTTCCTGGCCTACCTGATGGCGATCACCGGCAACGCGACGTGGCTGGCCTGGCGCGCGGTCACCGACAAGCGCGATTGGAAGAAGCTGGTGTCACGGCCGGGTTGGCATCTGGCGGTGTGGCCGATGGTGATCCTGGCGCTGGTGGTTGTGGGCACCGGCATCCAGCATCGCCAGCCCTTGTTCCTGGGGTTCTCGTCGATTGGCCTGTGGGTGGGCTGGCGCATGCTGAAGTTCGCCCGCCGCGGGCCGTCGCGTCCGGATTGGGCGTTTCGCCAGCACTACCAGTCGATCCTGGGTGCCGGCATTGCTACCCATGTGGCGTTCCTCGGCATTGGCATGCGTCCGCTATGGCAGTGGCTGCGCAGCCACACCACGGTGCCGGCATTGCTGATCGAGCTGTTCCCGTGGGCGGCACCGTTGCTGGTGGCGGTAGCCGTTGGGCTCTATCTGGACCGCAAGTATGGTGGGCGGCGGGTGGCCAAGGTGGCAGCGGCGAAGGCGCAGTGAGCTGCCGCCGTCCCGAGACGTTTGGAAGTCCCCGGGTGCGCTTCGCTTACCCGGGCTACAGAGCACAGAAGCCGCCCTTGGGCGGCTTCTTCCGTTGCAGCGAGGTGGGCTGGCTCAGACGTCGCCGCCGTCGGCCCAGCCTTCGCCGCTGCCGCGCTGGAACACCGTGTCACCGTCCTGCACGTCGCCGGCAGGCAGATGTTCGGCGTCGGCCAGGCGGGCGTAGATCGGGGTGAAGTCCGGTTCGGTCGCGGCCATCAGCTGCTCGAAGCCGTCGATGACGAAATAGCTCTTCTGGAAGGTATCAATGCGGTAGCGGGTGCGCATGATCCGCTCCAGGTCAAAACCAATCCGGTTCGGTGCGGCCGACTCCAGCGAATACAGCGACTCACCCTTGGACGACACGATGCCGGCGCCATAGATGCGCAGGCCATCGGCGGTGTTGATCAGGCCGAACTCCACCGTGTACCAGTACAGGCGGGTCAGGTTCTGCAACGCATCCGGGCCGATCGCGTGGGCTTTGACGCCACCGCGGCCATAGGCGGCCATGTAGTCGGCGAACACCGGGTTCATCAGCAGCGGCACATGCCCGAACAGGTCGTGGAACAGGTCCGGTTCGGCGATGTAGTCGATCTGGTCCGGGCGGCGGATCCACCAGGTCACCGGGAAGCGGCGGTTGGCCAGGTGATCGAAGAAATCGAGTTCGGGCAGCAGGCCTTCGACCCCGACCAGGGTCCAGCCGGTGGCCGCGCCCAGCACTTCATTGAGCTGGTCGAAGCGCGGAATCATGTGCTCGCTCATGCCCATCTCGTCCTGGGCATCGAGGAATTCCTGGCAGGCACGGCCGACCAGCAGTTCGCGCTGACGCTGGTACAAGGTGCTCCAGGTCGCATGGTCGTCGGCGCTGTAGCCGTCCCAGGGCTGCTCCACCACGGCGGTGGTATAGACCGGCACGTAACCCTTGTCGGTCTGCTGGTGTTCGACGCGGCGCGGGTTGGCTTCCATGGCGGCAGCTCCTGAAGGGAATAGATAACCGCATGGTAGGAAGCCTGCCGCGCAACAGGTGTGCGTAATTGCGCTGCCAGTCGGTTATGACGCAATATTGTTGCGTCCATTCAATGGTGCGGAGCAACAAAGATGGCGTCGGTGAATCTTGATCGCACGGATCTGCGGCTTCTGGTCGAAATCCAGCAGCATGGCCGCGCCACCAACGCCGAGCTCGCGGCGCGGGTGAATCTCTCGCCGTCGGCCTGCCTGCGGCGAGTGCAGCGGCTGGAAGCGGAAGGCGTGATCGCCGGTTACGGCGCACGGCTGGAGCCGCGCGCGATCGGGCTGGGCCTGCAGGCCTTCGTGCGCGTGCAGTTGTCCAAGCACGGCCAGGCGGCCATCGATCACTTCGTGCAGGCGGTGCAGCTATGGGATGAGGTGGTGGCCTGCCATGCGCTGACCGGCGACATGGACTATCTGCTGCAGGTCTACGTACGCGACCTGGACCACTTCTCGGAATTCCTGCTCGACAAGCTGCTCAACGCGGCCGGTGTTGCCGACGTCAATTCCAGCTTCGTGCTGCGCACGGTGAAGGAGTTCCGCGCCCTGCCGCTGTCGCAGCTGGGGCGGTGAAGAAGGGTCGGTGTTGCAGCTTTCAAGCCCCTCTCCCGCGCGCGGGAGAGGGGTTGGGGTGAGGGCGCTTCTGCTGTTGAGCTCTTGATCTGAAGGTCTATCAGCTTCGCGGCTTACGCCGCTCCCACAAAAGACTCTGCTGCCCTGCCGTTGACCCTCAACGCGCGGGCGCGTTGCAGTTCTTCTCGATGCCGCGCAGCTTCTCGATGCGGCTGCGGCTGTCCTGGCAACGCTGGTGCGCTTCGGCCTGTACGGCCGCAGCACGTGCCTCGGCATTGCGTGCGGTGGCTAGACGCGCCTGTTGCAGGCGGGCAATACCCGCGCGGATCTGCGGCATCGCCGCCATTGCCGCTTTCTCGCCTTCCAGAATCGCGCGGCCACGCTGCTCGAAATCGGCTGCGCCGATGTCCAGCACCGCCGGGCGGATCACCACGTCGGCGCGTGCCAGTTCCTGCTCACCCAGGCGCTGGCCCATGATGGTGATCGACTGGCCCACCGCACCGAGCAGGCCGGTCGGACGCTGGCCGGTGGCGCGGCTGGAGATATCCACTGCGATAACGAATTCGGCACCCAGCTGCTTGGCCGCATCCACCGGCACCGGGCTGACCACACCGCCGTCCACATAACTCTTGCCACCGATGATCACCGGCTCGAACACGCCGGGGATGGAGCTGGAAGCGCGCACCGCCTGGCCGACATTGCCGCGCACGAACACCGCGCGCTCACCGGTTTCCAGCTGCGTGGCAACTGCGGCGAAGGGCTTTTCAAGTTGTTCTGCGCGCTTGTTGCCGACCTGCGCGTTGACGTAGTCCTGCAGCTTCTGGCCCTGCACCAGGCCGCCGGAGAACAGGCGGATATCGCGGATGCTGGCTTCGTCCAGCGCGACGGCCTTCTGCTGCATCTGGAAGGCGTTCATGCCGCTGGCATACAAGGCACCGACCACGCTGCCGGCGCTGGTGCCGGACACCACCACCGGCTCGAAGCCATTGGCTTCCAGCATCTTGATCACGCCGATATGGGCGAAACCCTTGGCTGCGCCGCCGCCCAATGCCACGCCGATCTTGACCGGCCTTACCGGCGTGGTCGGCTGCACCGCTGCCGGCGGAGTGGGCTTGGTGTTCTCGCCGCCGCAGGCTGCCAGCAGGCCAAACAGGGAGAGGGACAGCAGCAGACGGACGTTGCGCGCTTTCATGATGAACAGGGGGCGTTGGAAAGGGCGCCAGCATAGCGCTTTGTGCTGGGAGGGCACGTGGCAGCAGGCGAAGTCGTTTAAATAGGGCTGCGATTCGGGTTCAGTGTGTCGAGGGAATGAGATCGCCATCCCCGCGCAGGCGGGGATCGCTCCGGCTTTTGAGGCTACCGCTTGAGCAAAAGCAAAGGCAGGAGCGATTCCCGCCTGCGCGGGAATGACGAGCCAAAGCCCAAAGCCAAGCCCACG
Organism: Stenotrophomonas sp.; assembly: GCF_032066555.1. GTDB lineage: Bacteria > Pseudomonadota > Gammaproteobacteria > Xanthomonadales > Xanthomonadaceae > Stenotrophomonas. The sequence continues at coordinate 146,067 of NZ_DAMBKV010000007.1, read as the reverse complement.
GTTACGCTGGGCTTGGCTCCAGCAAGCAATCAGAACTTGTTGTCGCCATCCAGCAAGCGGCCCAGCCCACCCAGCACCGAGCCCTCACCGCGGCTCTGCCCACCGCCCTGCGGTGCGGCGGCATACATGCGGCCGGCCAGGCGCGAGAACGGCAGCGATTGCAGCCAGACCTTGCCCGGCCCGGTCAGGGTCGCCAGGAACACGCCTTCGCCACCGAAGAACATGCTCTTCAGGCCGGCTACGCGACGCACGTCCATATCCACACCGGCGTGGTAAGCCACCACGCAGCCGGTATCCACGTCGATGCGCTCGCCTGCGGCCAGCTCGCGTTCCACCACGCAGCCGCCGGCGTGCACGAACACCCAGCCGTCGCCCTCGAGCTTCTGCATGATGAAACCTTCGCCGCCGAACAGGCCGGTCATCACCTTGCGCTGGAAATGCACACCCACCTGCACGCCGCGCGCGCCGGCCAGGAAGCTGTCCTTCTGGCAGATCAGCTTGCCACCGTGCTGGTCCAGTTTCATCGGGATCACGGTGCCGGGGTAGGGTGCGGCGAAGGCGACCTTGGCCTTGCCGTTGCCGGTGTGGGTGAACACGGTGGCGAACAGGCTCTCACCGGTGATCACGCGCTTGCCGGCCGACATCAGCTTGTCCATGAAGCCACCGCCCTGGCCCTCGTGGCGGCCGTCACCGAACACGGTGTCCATCTGTACCGTGGAATCCTTGAACATCAGTGCGCCGGCCTCGGCGATCGCGCTTTCGCCCGGGTCGAGTTCGATTTCCACGAACTGCATCTCATGCCCGATGATGCGGAAGTCGATATCGTCGGCACGGTTGCCCCTGCCACCCACCGGCGGCGGCGTCGGCGGCGGGCCGGCCTGGCCGCCGAAGTCGGCGATTTCGGTCACCGCCTGCCAGCCCTGCATGCCCTCGCGCCAGGCCAAGGCCTGGCGGCTGCCCTGGGCAAAACGGCGCGCGGCCTCGTCGTCCAAGGGGCCGACGCGGTCGGCCTGGCCGGGAATATGGAAATACCACTGGGTCATGGCAAGGTGCCTGGGCGGGAAGGAAGCCCCAAGTCTATGCGGCGCAGGGGCCAGATACCCCTGACAGGCGTCATGCTGCTGAATACCTGAACGATTGCGATACGAATGTTGTACTGCAACAATTCCGTGCTAGGCGCAGTTCCCCATTCCTCCTCAACAGGCCCTTCTCCGCCATGTCCCCGACCCGTACCGTCCGCCGCCGCCTGCCGGCAGCGCATCCGCTGTTTGTCGCCGTTCTCGCCGTACTGCCACTTACCGCTGCCGCGCAGGATGCGACCCCGGCCCAGAAGGAAGCCGCCACGCTGGATGCGGTGAAGGTCACCGCCGCACGCAAGGTGGAAAACATCCAGGACGTGCCGGTGTCGATCAGCACCGTCAGCGGCGAGAAGCTCGACGCGCTGGCCTCCGGTGGTACCGACGTGCGCTACCTGTCCGGCCGCGTGCCCAGCCTGAACATCGAATCCTCGTTCGGCCGCGCCTTCCCGCGCTTCTACATCCGCGGTTACGGCAACACCGACTTCCGCCTCAACACCTCGCAGCCGGTCTCGCTGGTGTATGACGACATCGTGCAGGAAAACCCGATCCTCAAGGGTTTCCCGATCTTCGACGTGGAACAGGTGGAAGTGCTGCGCGGCCCGCAGGGTTCGCTGTTCGGCCGCAATACCCCGGCCGGCGTGGTCAAGTTCGACTCGGTGCGTCCGTCGCAGGAGTTCGAAGGCTACGGCAAGGTCGGCTACGGCAGCGACAACCTGTGGAACGTGGAAGCCGCCGTCGGTGGCGCTCTGAGCGCGCGCTGGTCGGCACGTGTGTCGGCCTTGTACCAGCGTCGCGACGATTGGGTGAAGAACACCGGCACCGGTCCGAATGACGGCCTGGAAGGCTATGACGAATCGGCCGTACGTGCGCAGTTCCTGTACGAGGGCGACAACTTCGAAGCGCTGCTGGGTGCGCACAAGCGTCACCTCAACGGCACCGCGCGCCTGTTCCGCGGCAACATCTTCAGGAAGGGCAGCAACGACTTCGTGCCCGGCTTCGACGAGAACAAGGTGTCGATCGACGGCCTGAACCACTCCGAGCTCGACAGCAGCGGTGCCAATGCGCGCCTGAGCTGGGACCTGGGCAACTACAAGCTGTCCTCGATCACCGGCTATGAAACCGTCGATACCTTCAGCGTCGGCGACATCGACGGCACGTCGGGTCCTTACTTCACGCCTGAGGTACCGTTCGCTTCGGAAACCGCCGATGGCATCCCCAGCCACTCGCAGTGGACCCAGGAGCTGCGCCTTGAATCGCAGAACGAAGGCCCGCTGAACTGGCAGGCCGGCGTGTTCTATTTCAAGGAAGACTACGACGTCGACAGCGTCAGCTACGACAGCACCAACGGCAGCAAGCAGGATGGCTTCCAGCGCATCAACCAGACCAATGATGCGTGGGCGGTGTTCGGCGGCCTGAACTTCCAGGCGACCGACAAGCTGGAACTGCGCGCCGGCGTGCGTTACACCGTCGACAAGAAGGACCTGAAGGTCAAGGATTACTGGAACACCGGCTTCTCGCCGTGCATTGCACCGACCCTGACCACGCCCCCGGGTATTGCCAAGTGCGACCTCGCCGGTCTGCTTGCCGCGCAGCAGGACGCCTATGCCAAGGGTGATGCTGTTGATCCCTACCTGTCGGCCTCGACCAAGGACAAGAAGTTCAACTGGGACTTCTCGGCCACCTACGCAGTCAACGACACCGTCAATGTCTACGGCCGCGTCGCCACCGGCTTCCGCGGCAGTTCGATCCAGTCGGCGGGTGCCTTCAACAACAAGACCGTGGCCGATCCGGAAACCGTGCTGTCGTTCGAGGCTGGCGTGAAGGCCGATTTCTGGGACAACCGTGCGCGCTTGAATGCCAGCGTCTACCACTACCGGGTCAAGGATCAGCAGCTGACCGCCGTGGGCGGCGCAGGCGGCAATGCCAACATCCTGCTGAATGCCGACAAGAGCGTGGGCCAGGGCTTCGAGCTGGATCTGCAGGCCTACCTGACCGACAACCTGCTGGTCACCCTGGGCAGCGGCTACAACCACACCGAGATCAAGGACTCCGATCTGAGCGTGGCGCCGTGCTTCTCCTGCACCGTGACCAATCCGGTCGTCAACGGCAAGGTGCTGATCAACGGCAATTCGCTGCCGCAGGCACCGGAGTGGACCCACAACATGACCGCACGCTGGTCGCTGCCGCTGGCTGATGGCACGCAGTTGTATGTGTTCACCGACTGGGCCTACCGCAGCGAAGTGAATTTCTTCCTGTACGAGTCCAAGGAATTCACCGGCAAGTCGCTGCTGGAAGGCGGCCTGCGCGTGGGTTACCAGTGGAATGATGGTGACTACGACGTGGCGCTGTACGGCCGCAACATCACCAACCAGATCCGCGCGACCGGCGGCATCGACTTCAACAACCTCACCGGCTTCATCAACGAACCGCGTCTGTGGGGCGTGGAGTTCAAGACCCGCTTCTAAGCGCAGGCTTGTGTGCTGCAACGCAGAAGGCGCGGAGCAATCCGCGCCTTCTGCATTCCTGTAGTGCCGAGCCATGCTCGGCAAGAGGCCTTGCAGATAGCCCAGCCGATCACCTGTGGGAGCGGCGTCAGCCGCGAAGCCGAGAGTCGATCAGATTGCGGTCGGGCTTGCGGTTCAAGCAATGCAGGCTTCGCGGCTGACGCCGCTCCCACAAATGAGGGTCGTTGAAGTCTCTGCCGAGCATGGCTCGGCACTACTTGGCGGTGCAGTGCGCGGCCAATCTAGCCCTTCTCCCGCATGCGGGAGAGGGGTTGGGGTGAGGGCAGCTTTTGCGGGGAAGGACCCTTGCCGAGCATGGCTCGGCACTACGGTTGGAGTTACCGGTGAAGCGCCTGCCGAGCATGGCTCGGCACTACCGGGTCAGCGCAATGCCTCATGCAACACATCCAGCAATTGCTCGTTGTCATCACCGCGCTGCTCCCAGTACATGATGCCGCCAAGGCCTTGTTGCTTCACGTAGTTGGCCTTGATCCGCAGCGACTGCGGATCGTCGTAGCTGACCATGCGTCGCTCCTTGGCATTCCACAGCCACGGCACCTGCGCTTCCTCGTCCCAATGGCGTTCCCAATCGGCTGCGTTGAGGCGGGTATGGACGATGTCACGCCAGGTAATGAAGCCACCTTCCTTGGTGAACTTCTGGAAGCGACCGTTGTTGTCCGTGCCGACATCACCAAAGGTGCGGCCATAGAAGGGTACGCCGACATTGATCTTGGAGGCAGGCACCCCCGCATCGAGGAAGTACTTCACCGCATCCACGGTGGTGCGGCCCTGCGGCGTAGCCAGCGGTGAGCGCGCAAGCCCGGAGTGATGTCCGGTGGTCTTGGTCAGGCTGCCGTAGAAGTCGTAGGTCATCAGATTGATCCAATCCAATGAGTTGGCGATGCGCGGCAGTTCCAGGCCTTCGGCGGCGCGGCCTTCGGCGGCGGCGATGGTCAGCAGGTAATGGCGCTTGCCCTTGCCTTCACGATCCAGGCGCGCACGCAGTTCTTCCAGCAGCACGGTGAAGTTCTGGCGATCATCCGGGCTGTGGCTGATGTCGGCATCGCCGAGCGTGGGGTATTCCCAGTCGATATCCAGGCCGTCGAGCTTGAACTGGTGCATCAGCGCAACACTGCTGTCGATGAAGCGCGCGCGTGCCGGTGCGGTGGCGGCGGCTTCGGAGAAGTTGCCGGCACCCCAGCCGCCGATCGACAACACGATCTGCAGTGACGGATTGTCCGCACGCTTGGCGACCACGGCGTGCAGGCGTGCCGGATCGACGTTTTCTGGCAGGTAGACGGTGCCGTCCAGGCGAACCACGGCGAATGCGAAGTTCACCACGTCGAGCTTCTGTGCAGACAACTGCAGCGGCTCGGGGCTGTCCATCACATAGCCGATCAGGCGCGGCGGTTGTGCTTGTACGGCGAAAGGCAGCAATGCGGCGAGCAACAGCGCCTGCAGGCGTGGACTGCGAAGGAATACAGGCATGAGAGGTCCCGTAATGAGAGGACCCCGGACTGTAACCGTAGACGCACAGTGCAGTGGCAGGCAGTGACGTCGGAAACCATCGGGCCCACGGTAGAGCCGAGCCATGCTCGGCTGGGGCGTTACCGGTAAGCCTGCCGAAGGCCTTGTAGGAGCGGCGTCAGCCGCGAAGCCGGCATTGTTTCAATCGCGGGTATTCCGGCGATCTGATTGACCATCAGCTTCGCGGCTGACGCCGCTCCCACAGAATCGGATGCTCCGGACCCCGATGCCGAGCATGGCTCGGCACTACAGCTAGTACTGCTCAGCGGGCTTCGGGGATGTCCGAGGTCAGCGCTGCGGTTTCCGCGGCGCAATCGCGCGGCAGTGGCTGCCTGAGCGTGCGTGCATGGGCCAGCTCCTGGCGCGCCTTGGCCAGGTCGGCGACAAAGTCCGGGTTGTCATGCAGTCGCGCCACCGTGGCCGCGCCCATGAACTGGCCCTGCTGGACGTCGCTATACCAATGCACGTTGCAGACCAGGCGGCTGTGGCCATAGTTGCGGCCGCGTTCGATCAAGGCGGTAGCGTGGTCGGGGTCGATTTCCGACAGGATCAGGCCCCAGGCCCAGCCGATGGCGGTGTGCCCGGACGGATAGGAGCCGCTCTTGCGCAGGGCTTCCTCGTCGTCCGGCGTGCAGGTGGGTGCGTTGTTGACCATGAACGGGCGCGGACGCTGGTAGTGGGTCTTCGCGGCCTTGGTAGCAGCACTGGCGTCGATGCGGCTGCGTTCCAGCAGGCTGTACAACACTGGAGTGGTCCTGGCGGTGACTGCAACGCCAAGTGCGCAGCTGAACTGGTCAGCGCCGGCCGGGAAGCTCAGGTCCGCGTCGGTATGGGCCTGGATGAAGCGAGCGCTGCCGCGCATGGTCAGGGCCTGGCTGGCGACGGCTTCGTCCAACTGTGCCGATGCCGAGCCGGGTGCCGGTGGAGCCGGGCTCAGGGCAAGGCTGTCGGGGATGGCGCTGCCAACCAGATAGCCGGTGACCTTGGTGCTGGCGTCTTCGCCGGATGCGGAAGGACGGGTGGGAGTGCTGGAGCAGGCGCTGAGTGCGGCGACCAGCGCAAGGGCGGCGCCAAGGCGCAGCGGAGTAACAGGAAATGACATCGCGACGACAACGGGATTACAGGAGCGGAGCGGCATCATCTCACCAACGGCTTCGTCGTGCCCCTCCCTTGCGCAACGCGCAGGGGGTGAAGAAGGCCTGCTTGCGCGCCATTGGCGCGCGGCCTGATGAACGACCGAAGGCCATGCCTTCGGGCCGGGCGGGTTGGGGAGGGATGCTCTTCGCATGAGCTTCGATAACCAGCACAAGCAACGGCCAAAGCTACCCCCTCCCAGCCTCCCCCTTGGCTGCGCCAAAGGGGAGGGGCCAAGCTCCCTCCCTTGCGCGAAGCGCAGGGGGTGAAGAAGGCCTGCTTGCGCGCCATTGGCGCGCGGCCTGATGAACGACCGAAGGCTATGCCTTCGGGCCGGGCGGGTTGGGGAGGGGTGCTTTTCGCATGAGCTTCAGTAACCAGCACAAGCAACAGCCAAAGCCACCCCCTCCCAGCCTCCCCCTTGGCTGCGCCAAAGGGGAGGGGCCAAGCTGCCTCCCTTGCGCAACACGCAGGGGAGGGGTGGGGAGGGGTGCTTTTGCCTCAAAAACTACGCAGCGCCCACCCAGGCCGACATCCGCCCCTCGTCCTCGCGCACCTCGATCGGCCCGCCGAACACCTCCGACAGCGGCGCCGAGCACAGCAGCTCGGTACGACTGCCGTCAGCAAAAATGCGCCCACCCTTCATCAGCACGACGCGATTGATCTCGGGAATCACTTCTTCGATGTGGTGGGTGACCAGCACCAGGGTGATGCCCTGCTGGGCGAGGTGGCGCATGCTGTCGATCAGGTGCTGGCGCGAGATCAGGTCCAGGCCGGTGGAGGGCTCGTCCAGCAGCAAGGCCTTGGGCTGGTTGACCAGCGCCCTGGCGATCAGCACCCGGCGGGTTTCGCCGGCCGACAGCTCGGCATAGCTGCGGCCCAGCAAGGGCAGGGCGCGGGCCAGTTCCAGTGCATGTCGCGCGCGCTGACGCATGGCGTCGGTGACATCGCGGTGCGCAGGCACCACAAAGCTGGCGAAGAAGCCGGCGATCACCGCTTCCTCCACGGTCAGCCCGGGCATGCTGGAGAGGTTGCTGGACAGGTCGCCGGTGACGATGCCCAGTTGCGCGCGCAGACGATCCACCTGCCAGCGGGTCTGGCCCATCACCTTGACCGGCACATGGCCGTCGGCGCGCGCCAAGGGATATAGCTCGCGCGTGATCAGCTTGATGAATGAGGATTTGCCGCAGCCGTTTGGCCCAAGGATGGCGGTGTGCTGGCCCTGCTCGATACGCAGGTTCAGCTCATGCAGCACGCGGACCTGGCCGCGGATGACGCAGGCATGGTCCAGTTCGATCAGGGGGGCCGCGTCGGCGACAGGGGCAATGGACATTCAGTGAAGGCGGCAGCTGAGGATTCGACCAACGGACCTGCCGCCGGTGGATGCAGTTTGCGCCGACAGCCCCCATCATGTGTAGCAGTTGTTTCATCTGCCACCGATGGCCTGGAGCCCGCCATGTCCGACGCACTGCTCGATTTCCTTACCGGTGGCATTGCCGGTCTGGGTTGGTGGGGCATGCTGGCCGTGCTGCTGGTGTTCACCCAGCTCACCATCTTCGCGGTCACCTTGTACCTGCACCGCAGCCAGGCCCATCGCGGCGTGGATTTCCACCCGCTGGTATCGCACTTCTTCCGCTTCTGGGTGTGGCTGACCACCTCGATGATCACCCGCGAATGGGTGGCCATCCATCGCAAGCACCACGCCAAGGTGGAGACCGAGGAGGACCCGCACAGCCCGGTCACCAAGGGCATCAACATGGTGTTCTGGCGTGGCGTGGAGCTGTACCGCGAGGCGCGCGCGCTGCGTGGCGACATCGAGCAGTACGGGCGCGGTGCGCCGGAGGACTGGATCGAGCGCAGGCTCTATACCCCGCATGCCAATCTAGGCCCGATCCTGCTGTTCGCGATCAACACCGTGTTGTTCGGCCTGCCCGGCATCGCCTTGTGGGCGATCCAGATGGCATGGATTCCGTTCTGGGCGGCAGGCGTGGTCAACGGCCTCGGCCATTGGTGGGGGTATCGCAATTTTGAATCGGCCGACACCTCGACCAATCTCACGCCGTGGGCGTTCTGGATCGGCGGCGAAGAATTGCATAACAACCATCACGCCTTCCCGAGCTCGGCGCGGTTCTCGATGCGGCGCTGGGAGTTCGACATCGGCTGGCAGGTGATCCGCCTGCTGCAGTTGCTGCGCCTGGCCAAGGTGCTGCGGGTAGCGCCGAGCATGGATATCCGTCCGAATATCGCGGTGCCCGATGCCGATACCTTGAAGGCGCTGTTGTCGCACCGCTTCCAGGCCATGACCGATTACCAGCGCAATGTGTTCGCGCCAGCCTTGAAGGAAGAGGCTGCAGCAGCAGGTGCCAAGCTGCGCAAGCTATTGCCGCGGCGCATGCGCAAGGGCTTGGTCAATGACGGTCGCTGGCTCAAACCCGACTGTCGTGCGCAGTTGCAGAGCTGGGTGCAGCAGCGCCCGCGCATCCAGTTGTTGGTCGAACATCGTGCGCGCCTGTCAGCCTTGCTGGAAGCACGCAGCCATGACGCCGCCGAACGCCTGCGCCAGCTGCAACAGTGGTGCCAGGAGGCCGAGGCCAGCGGCAGCGCTGCATTGCAAGCCTATGCAGCACGCCTGAAAGGCTATTCGCTCAACGCCGCATGAAGACGATTGCCCTCCTTTTCCTGCTTGCCGCTTCGTTGCCAGCCACCGCCCAGGTAGAGGACACCAACGCCTACCTGCAGCGCATGGACAGCGATGGCGATGGCCGGGTCAGCCCGGATGAATACCTGCAGTGGATGCTGTACGCCTTCGACAAGATGGACCGCAATGGCGATGGCGTGCTGCAGGCTGATGAGCAGCCGGGCGGGCGTGGCAAGCCGATCAGCCGCGAGGAACAGCGGCAGGTGATCCTGGCCCGTTTCGCCCGCCAGGATGCCAACGGCGACGGTTACCTCAGCGCCCGCGAACTGATGGCGCCACCGCGCTGACCTGCAGCCCATGAAATGTGGCTGTGGATGTGGGAGCGGCGTAAGCCGCGAAGCCACCAATCCAACCGAAGCCGATAGCGCATTGCAATCGATACAGGTCCGCTGTTCGCTACCACCCGCTTCACGGCTCACGCCGTTCCCACAAAACCCATAAAACACAATCTTCTTGAGATTCGCATGCCAGAACTACCCGAAGTAGAAACTACCCGGCGCGGCCTGGAACCCCATCTGGTGGATCGCCGCATCCACGGCGTGATCCTGCGCCGACCGGATCTGCGCTGGCCGATTCCCGCTGAGATCGAACAGCAGCTGCCGGGTCAGCGCATCGAAGCGATCCGTCGCCGCGCCAAGTACCTGTTGCTGGATACCGAAGCGGGCAGTGCGGTGTTGCACCTGGGCATGTCCGGCAGCCTGCGTGTGTTGCCCGGCGATACACCGGTGCGCGCGCACGATCACGTGGATATCAGTCTGGAAGACGGCCGCCTGCTGCGCTTCAATGATCCGCGCCGGTTCGGTTGCCTGTTGTGGCAGCCCGCTGGCGAGACGCATGAGTTGCTGCGCGATCTTGGCCCCGAACCGCTGGATGCGGACTTCGATGGCGACTACCTGTTCCAGCGCAGCCGTGGCCGCAAGGCGCCGATCAAGACCTTCCTGATGGACCAGGGCATTGTCGTCGGCGTCGGCAATATCTACGCGGCGGAAAGCCTGTTCATGGCCGGCATCAATCCCCTGCGTGAAGCCGGCAAGATATCGCGGGCGCGCTACCAGCGGCTTGCCGATGCGGTGAAGGAAATCCTGGGTCATGCGATCACCCGTGGCGGGACCACCTTGCGCGATTTCATCAGTCCCGATGGTGCGCCGGGTTACTTCGAGCAGGAGCTGCTTGTGTACGGGCGGGAAGGCGAGAACTGCAAACAATGCGGGCGCGCACTGCGCTATGCCAGCATTGGTCAGCGGGCAACGGTGTGGTGCGGGAATTGCCAACGCTGAGGCGGAGCAACTGTAGTGCCGAGCCATGCTCGGCAGGAGCCTTCCCGGTAAAGTCTCTGCCGAGCATGGCTCGGCACTACCTGCATCTGCTCCCTCCCTTTGCCGCAGGCAAGGGGAGGGTTGGGGAGGGGTGCTGTTCGCGCGGTGATGCAGCGTTGGTTTCTGGGGCCTGCACTGCTGCTGGTGGTTGACCGGGAAGGCCCCTGCCGAGCATGGCTCGGCACTACCTGCATCTGCTCCCTCCCTTTGCCGCAGGCA
>NZ_DAMBKV010000007.1:122244-135490 GCF_032066555.1 Stenotrophomonas sp. | reverse complement strand
GCACTGCTGCTGGTGGTTGACCGGGAAGGCCCCTGCCGAGCATGGCTCGGCACTAAAGGTCAGGTTGGCTGAAGCGGATGTTCATCCGCTGAGCGTCCTGGGCTGTCGATTCACGTAATTGCGCCTACCATGCTGCGGTCCCCTATCGGCCTGCCTTTCATGCAACGACGCGACTTCCTGCGCAACGCCGCTGCCGCCCTGGCGGCCTTCGGTCTCCCCGCTTTCAGCGCCTGCGCGGCCGGGAAGCCGGCACAGCTGGGCCTGCGCCGTCTGGGCCAGCCGCAGCCTTTCGATTTCGCCACGCTCAAGGGCCAGGCCCGTGCGCTGGCACAGGCACCCTACAAGAGCCACAAACGCACCCTGCCGGGCGCGCTGGAGAAGCTGGACTGGGACCAGTACCAGTCCATCAGTTATCGGCAGGACCATGCGCTGTGGGCGGACCAGCCCGGCAAGTTCCAGGCCAAGTTCTTCCACCTCGGCCTGTACTTCCATTCGCCAGTGCGCATGTTCGACGTGGTCGATGGCAAGGCGCAGGAACTGGCCTATGACGGTGCGGCTTTCAACTACGGCAAGAGCGGCATCCACGATGGCGAGTTGCCGGCTGACCTGGGCTTTGCCGGCTTCCGCCTCAATACCCGCAGCGATACCGACCGCGACTTCGCCGCCTTCCTTGGCGCCAGCTATTTCCGCGCGGTGGGCAAGGAGGGCCAGTACGGGCAGTCGGCGCGTGGCCTGGCGATCGATACCGGCATGGGCCGCCCGGAGGAGTTCCCGGACTTCATCGCCTACTACCTGGAACAGCCTGCCGCGGATTCGGACACCATCGTCGTTTATGGCCTGCTGGATTCACCCAGTGTGGCCGGCGCCTATCGCTTCGCCATCACCAATGGTGACGTGCTGCTGATGGATATAGACAGTGCCTTGTACCCGCGCAAGGAAATCGAGCGGCTCGGCATCGCGCCGTGCACCAGCATGTACCAGGTCGGCGAGAACGACCGCCGCATGGATTGGGACTGGCGCCCGGAGATCCACGACACCGACGGCTTGTCGATGTGGAACGGCGCCGGTGAGTGGATCTGGCGGCCGCTGTGCAACCCGGCCAACCTGCGCTTCAACATGTTCGTGGACAACAACCCACGCGGCTTCGGCCTGCTGCAGCGTGACCGCAACTTCGACCATTACCAGGACGACGGCGTGTTCTACGAGAAGCGCCCCTGCCTGTGGATCGAACCGAAGGGGCAATGGGGCGAAGGCTCGGTGCAGCTGGTGGAGATCCCCACCGTTGATGAAACCTTCGACAACATCGTCGCCTTCTGGAACCCCAGGGCCAAGCCGCAGCCGGGCCAGGAGTTGCTGGTGGGCTATCGCCTGTACTGGGGCGCCGAGCCACCGGCACGCCCGCCGCTTGCCCACTGCGTGGCCAGCCGTACCGGCCTGGGCGGCATCATCGGCAAGAAGCGTGAGTATTTCTCATGGCGCTTCGCGGTGGATTTCGAAGGCGGCGAACTCGCCAGCCTGATCGACAAGGCCGAAGTGGAAGCGGTGGTGGAAACCAGCCGTGGCCGCGTGGAAGTGGTATCGGCGCGGCCGCTGCGCGAGATCAAGGGCTACCGCGCGATGTTCGACCTGGTGCCGCCAGACGGCAGCACCGATCAGATTGACGTGCGGCTATACCTGCGCAGCGGTGGCAAGACGTTGACCGAAACCTGGCTGTACCAGTACACGCCGCCGGCAGCCGGTGCGCCGGAGCGGACGTTGTATTGATTGCAAGCGAGGCTGCGTTGACACCGGGGCGGTTTTGATCCCGCCCCGGGTCGAAATCAAGGTTTGTCGGTGGCTGCGGGAATGCTCATCGCGGGCTTGCCCACTTCCACCGTGCCACGGCGGATCTTCATCCAGGTTGCGTCCTGCCACTTCTGGTAGAGATCGGGATCCCAGTATTTCTTGTCATACATCCGGTCAGCCTTGATGGTGCGCTCCATCCCGCCGTCGTTGTAGACGATATCGACATTGTTCGACATAGAGCCGGTACGGCTGCCTGTCATTGCGCGCAGGCCGCGTGTCAGCACCGCCGCGATGCGCGGTTTGGCCACTGCATCACCATACTCGGCGGCGAGCTGTCGGGCTTGGGCACGTGCTGCATCCTGTTGTTCCAGCGGAAGCGCTGCCCAATACTGGTCCCTCAGCTCGACGAACAAGGGGTATCCGCGTTCGGCAGCGACATCCATCCATGCAAACGCCATGACCCGATCTGCAGGACGTTCCACGCCGAACCAGTACATTTCGGCCAGGTAGCCCTGCGCCGGCTTATCCGCATAGCGCGCGGAAAGCCGGAAGTTTTCCATCGCGCTGTCCACTTCACCGCGATGCAGTGCGTTTACCCCCCACTGCCGGTACATCATGTCCGGATGACCATCCAGGAATCCGGCGTTGAGCAAGGGCCCGTCTTCCTGTGGCGGTGTTTCGGCGGCGACAGCGGGCAGACACAGTGGCAACAGCAGGATGATCAATAAATAGCGGAACATGGTGGGCATCATTCTTCCTTGGAGATGGTCGCAGCCTAGGGGGCACAGGGGCTAATGTAAATTGCCTTACAACGGCAGCGGCGCCTGCATCGGATCAATCCGACCCTCGCCGCGGGTGATCTTCTTGAACTCGGCGCGGCTTACCGACACATAGCGGTCGTTGCCGCCGATCTCCACCTGCGGGCCGTCGTGCACGGCGAAGCCGTTTTCGTCCACGCGCACGGTCATCGTCGCCTTCTTGCCGCTGTGGCAGATGGTCTTGATCTCCTGCATCTCGTCGGCCCAGGCCAGCAGGTATTGGCTGCCCTCGAACAGCTCGCCACGGAAGTCGGTGCGCAGGCCGTAGCACAGCACCGGGATGCGCAGCTGGTCGACCACCTCGGACAGCTGCCACACTTGCGACTTGCTCAGGAACTGCGCCTCGTCCACCAGCACGCAACCGAGCTTGCCGTGGGCGGCAATGTCCTGCTTTATGAGCGCCTCCAGGTCAGTATCACGCTCGAAAGTGGTGGCTTCGGCCTGCAGACCGATCCGCGAGGCGACCACGCCGGTGCCGGCGCGGTGGTCCAGGTGCGGGGTCAGCAGGGCGACCCGCATACCGCGCTCGCGGTAGTTGTGCGCGGACTGCAGCAGGGTGGTGGTCTTGCCGGCGTTCATCGCCGAATAGTAGAAATAGAGCTTGGCCATTGAATCAGGAACCAGGGGATAGGGACCAGGAACCAGTGAAAGCAACATCGGATCCCGAGGGGTGACAGAATACCCCGGTGTCGGCATCGCGCCCCCCGTCCGGTCTCGTTTCTCACTTCCATTCACTCGTTTCTAGATGCTGGATTCCCTCAATCCCCCCCAACGCGCGGCGGCTGTGCACGCCGAAGGTCCTCTGCTGGTGCTGGCTGGTGCCGGCAGCGGAAAGACGCGTGTGATCGTCGAGAAAATTGCCCATCTGATCGGCATTGGCCGCTACAGCGCCCGCCGCATCGCCGCGATCACCTTCACCAACAAGTCGGCCAAGGAAATGCGCGAGCGTGTGGCCAAACGCCTGCGCGCCGAGGACGCGGCCGAAGTCACCATCTGCACCTTCCATGCCCTGGGCCTGAAGTTCCTGCAGATCGAACATGAACAGGTGGGGCTGAAGCGCAACTTCTCCATCTTCGATGCCGACGATGCCGGCGCGCAGATCAAGGATCTGCTGGGCGGCAGCAGTGCCAAACCCGACGACATCGAGGACATGAAGAACCTGATCTCGCGGGCCAAGAACGCCGGGCTGTCGCCTGAGCAGGCAATGGCGGCGGCGCGCAGCAACCGCGAGAAGGACGCGGCGATGGTCTACGAGCTGTACCAGACCCGCCTGACCTCGTTCAATGCGGTGGATTTTGATGACCTGATCCGCCTGCCGGTACAGGTGCTGGAAGAGCACCCGGATATCGCCCTGGCCTGGCGCGAGCGCATCGGCTACCTGCTGGTCGACGAATGCCAGGACACCAACGACGCCCAGTACCGCCTGCTCAAGCAGCTGGCCGGGCCCGCCGGCAACTTCACCTGCGTGGGTGATGACGACCAGTCGATCTATGCCTGGCGTGGTGCCAATCCCGAGAATCTGCAGCAGATGGGCGTGGATTACCCCAAGCTGCAGATCATCAAGCTGGAACAGAATTACCGCTGCTCCAACCGCGTGCTGCGCGCGGCCAATGCGCTGATCGCGCATAACCCGCACGAGCATCTGAAGACCTTGTGGTCCGACCAGGCCGACGGTGAGCGCATCCGCGTATGGGAGTGTCGCAACAGCGAGCACGAAGCGGAAAAGGTGGCGGCGGAAATCCATTTCCTGGCGACCAGCCGCAAGATTCCGTGGAGTGATTTCTGCATCCTGTTCCGCGGCAACTTCCAGTCGCGTCCGCTGGAGAAAGCGATGCAGCTGGTCGGCGTGCCGTATCACCTCAACGGTGGCACGGTGTTCCTGGAACGGCAGGAAGTGAAGGACACGCTGGCCTGGTTGCGGCTGATCGTGAACCCGGACGACGACACGGCTTTCATGCGCGCGGTGCAGTCGCCCAAGCGTGATGTCGGCGCCAGCACGCTGGCCAAGTTGGCGGAGCTGGCTTCCGAGAAAGACATCCCGATGGCGCAGGCGGCCGAGAGCATGGGCGCGTTGGCCCAGCTCACCCCGCGTGCGGCCAACAGCCTGAGCAAGTTCACCGACATCCTGCGCGCGCTGCGGCTGGACATGCGGCAGATGAGTTCGGGCGACCTGGTGCGGCGCGTGGCCAAGGATTCGGGCATGTTGGCCGAGCTGCGTCACGCAGCCAAGGACACCGCCGGCTATGAGCGTCGCGCCAACAACCTGGAAGAACTGGCCTCGTGGTTCGAGAGCGGTCCACGCGGCGCCAGCGCCGCCGACATGGCCGCGCAGTTGGCGCTGATCTCGCGCAACGACAAGGATGACGGCGGCAACCAGGTGCGGATGATGACGCTGCACGCGTCCAAGGGCCTGGAGTTTCCGTATGTGTTCATCGTTGGCTGCGAGGACGGCGTGCTGCCGCACCAGGTCAGCCTGGATGAAGGCAACCTGCAGGAAGAGCGGCGTTTGCTGTACGTGGGCATCACCCGCGCCAAGATCCAGTTGTGGATGAGCTTCAGTCGCTTGACCCGCAAGTTTGGCGAGCATATCCGGCTCAAGCCGAGCCGGTTCTTTGATGAGATTCCGGCCGGCGAGATCCAGCGCGATGGTGCCGACCCGGTAGCCGATGCCGCGCACAAGCAGGAGCGTGCCAAGGCAGGATTGGCGGCGATCCAGGCGCTGTTTGATTGATGCTTGTCTCCTCCCTTTTGGCGCAGCCAAGGGGGAGGCCGGGAGGTGGTAGCTTTGGCCCCGGTCTTGCGCTTTGATTGGGCTCAGCGCAAACAGCCCCTAAGCCCTTTCCGAGCAAAAGGGGCGCTGGTAGTGCCGAGCCATGCTCGGCAGAGGCTCTACCAGCAAAAACCAGAAGCACCCCTCCCCAACCCTCCCCTCTGCTACGCAGAAGGGAGGGGGCACGGCTTGGCTCCTCCCCTTTGGCGCAGCCAAGGGAGAGGTCGGGAGGGGGTAGCTTTTGCCTCGGTCTTGCGCTTTGATTGGGCTCAGCGCGAACAGCCCGTCAGCCCTTCCTGAGCAAAAAGGGGCGTTGGTAGTGCCGAGCCATGCTCGGCAGGGGCTCTACCGGCAAAAACCAAAAGCACCCCTCCCCAACCCTCCCCTCTGCTACGCAGAAGGGAGGGGGCCAACGCCGAGCACCTTATGTCTTTGATCCAAACCGAACGCCTGCAACTGCGCCTGCTGCGTGACGACGACGGCGATGCCGCCGGCATGTTGCAACTGCTCAACGAGCCCGGTTTCCACGAGTTCATCGGCGACCGCGGCGTGCGCACACTGGAGCAGGCGCGCGACTACGTGCGCAATCACACCTTTGGCAGTTATGCCGCGAACGGCTTCGGCATGTATGCGATCGAACGCCGCAGCGATGGTGCCTGGTTGGGCAATGCCGGATTGGTGCGGCGCGATGGCCTGCCCTGCGCGGACGTCGGCTACGCCTTGCTGGGCGCGTACACCGGCCAGGGCTATGCGCTGGAGGCGGTGCAAGGCGTGCTGGCTTATGCGCGCGGCACGCTCGGCCTGGGTGAACTGCGTGCGATTGTTTCGATAGGCAACGCCCGTTCGGTGGCGCTGCTGGAAAAGGCCGACTTCCGCGATGACGGCACCGTGGTGCTGCCCGGCAAGGATGAACAACTGCTGCTGTTCGTCAACACGCCCGCCTGAGCCCGTAGCCCGGGTAAGCGCAGCGCACCCGGGGACTGGGATCTCAGCGATCTACGGCTTTCTGGCAACGACCCCGGGTGCGCTGCGCTTACCCGGGCTACGGCCAGCGTCGGCTCAGCCGCCCAGTTGCTGCTGCAGTGCGGCCAGCTGCTCCTGCAGCGCGGCGACGGTGGCTTCCAGTTGTTCCACCCGCGCTTCCAGTGCGCTGTTGCCACTAACGGCACCAGCGCCGGCCGGTGCCCGGTACTGCGCCGCCAAGGCATCCACATCCACCGCACCACACAGCAGGTGCATGTAACGGTCTTCGCGCTGGCCCGATGCACGCGGCAGCTGCACGACCAGGCCGCGTTGCTGCATGCGCTCCAGCTGATGACGCAGGTCGGCAGGGTCGGCGAACTTGGCCATGCGCTCGCTGCGGATGGCCAACTCACCGGCGGTCTGCGGGCCGCGCAGCAGCAACAGGCCGAGCAGGGCCACCTGCTGGCGCGGCAGGTCCAGCTTGAGGCCGGTGAGGTGCTCGTAGCGCTCCGCGCGCGAGGAGAAATGCTGGCGGGCCAGGCCCATGGCTTCCAGTTGGCGCAGCGCGTACTGCACCTTGCCGGCTTCCAGGTTCATCACCGGCTCGCGTGCGGTCTTCTGGTTGGCGGCTACCTGGGCGGCGTTGACCGTGAGCGGGTAGGTGTCCGGGGTGGTGGCCTCCTTCTCGATCAGGCAGCCCAGCACGCGTGCCTGATCGGCATCGAGAACGGGCAAATCGGGGGTCTGGCTGGCGTCGGTCACGGTCCGGGCTCCGGTCTTGCTAGGGGGGCGCAAGCATAGCTGAGAGCTGAAACCGGAGCTAAAACCGGGGTCAGAGTGGGGTTTCGGAACGAAACCCCACTCTGACCCCGGTTTTAGCCCCGGTTTTGACCCGGCAAGGCGGGCAAAGCGGGGAGCCGGTAAACTTGGCCGGTTTTCGAAGATCCCGGTAGTTTCCATGTCCCGATTCCCCGCCCTTCCCCTGCTGGCCGGCGCCCTGCTGTCGCTGGCCGCCTGCAGCACCACCGCGCCGCAGCACCACGTTTCGCCGGCCCCCGCCGATGCGGTCGTGGCCCCGGCCAATGCGCCCAACGACAACCTCAATGCCGTGCTGTGGGTGCAGCGTTCGCAGGAATACCGGGCCAGCGCGCTGCAGACCTGGAAGCTGGCCGGCGCGCAGCTGGATGCGGCCCTGACCGATGGCCGCTGGACCGCGCTGCTGCCGGAAGAGGGCGGCAACCATCAGTCGGCGACCCTGAAGCCGGCTGTGGTGGTGGACGTGGACGAAACCGTGCTCGACAACTCGCCCTACCAGGCGCGCCTGGTGAGTGAGGGCACCAGCTACAACGACGCCACCTGGGAAGCCTGGGTGGACGAGCAGAAGGCGCAGCCGGTGCCGGGCGCGGTGCAGTTCGCACAGGCCGCTGCGGCCAAGGGCGTGACCATGATCTACATCAGCAACCGCACCGCGGCGATGAAGGACGCCACCATCGCCAACCTGCGCAAGGTCGGCTTCCCGGTCGCCGATGACAGCGTTTATCTGGGCCTGGGCACGCCGGTGCCGGGCTGCAAGGAGCACGGCAGCGAGAAGGGCTGCCGCCGTCAGCTGGTGGCGCAGCAGTACCGCGTGCTGATGCAGGTGGGCGACCAGTTCACCGATTTCCTGCAGGTCGAGGACAACAGCCTGGCCGCGCGCGACCTGCTGCTGGACAAGTACCAGGGCTGGATCGGCTCGCGCTGGTGGATCCTGCCCAACCCCACCTACGGTGGCTGGGAAGGGGCCGCGATCAACAATGCCTGGTCGCTGCCGGCCGATCTGCGCAATGGCGCCAAGCGCGAAGCCCTGGAGCTGGCCCGATGAACCGTGCACCGTTGCCGCTGCGCAATGACGAGCGCCTGATCTTTGCCCTGGACGTGCCCGGCAAGGCCGAGGCCCTGAAATGGGTGGACAAGCTCGGCGACGCCGTGTCGTTCTACAAGATCGGCATGGAACTGCTGGCCTCGGGTGAATACTTCGACGTGCTGGACGCGCTGGCCAAGCGCGACAAGCGCGTGTTCGTCGACCTGAAGTTCTTCGACATTCCGGCCACCATTGCCGGCGTCATCCGGCGCCTGTCGCAGTGGCCTGTGAGCTATTGCACCATCCATGGCTGGCACCCCGGCATGATGGAAGCGGCTGCGGCCGCCAACAGCTCGGAGATGCGCCTGCTGGCGGTCACCGTGCTGACCTCGATGGGGCGCCCGGACCTGGCCCAGATGGGCATCGACCGCGAACCCGTCGACGTGGTGGTGGAGCGCGCGCTGGCCGCGCAGCGCGCCGGCATCGACGGCGTGATCGCCTCGGGCCAGGAAGCCGCGCCCATCCGCGCGGCAACCGGTCAGGGTTTCTCCATCGTCTGCCCCGGCATCCGCCCCGGTGGCCCGGTGGGTGACGACCAGCAGCGCACGGTCGGCGTGGCCCAGGCCTTTGCCGACGGCGCCGATGCCATCGTGGTCGGCCGGCCGATCCGCCTGGCCGCCGATCCGCGTGCCACGGCGCTGGCTATTCAGCGTGAAATCGCCGAATCAATCGAGTAAAATCAACAACTTATGCTGATGTTTATAAAGTGTTGCTTTAACTGAATCGGACGCGTAGGCTACGTTCCGTCCGGCGCTGCCGGCGATGCGTCAAACATGTCTACCGGCTTCGCGCCGGCTTGAGGGGTCTGTCACCGGCAACGGGGCGGCCTCTTTTTTTATGCCCGGATCTGGGCATCGGGGCTGGGGATTCGCAGTGGGCAACAGTGCTCGTCGCTTTGGGGGAGTGGAAATCCTGCCGTCCGCCTTTATCCAATCTCCAATCCCGACTCCCAAATCGCCGCTCCACCGTGACGGCCGTGCTTGCTGCTGTCACCGGGCAGGCATCAAGATGCTCGGCCTACGGGGAGGATCGACGCCGCCATGCAACGCCGTTCACTACGCAGCTGCCACCGCATCGTTCTGGCTTCGGTCTGCCTTGTAGCCCTTTTGGCCGCCTGCAAGCGCAACACCGAGCCCTTGCCGGGCGCCGCCACCGAGCCGGCGGCGGCGGTGCGGCAATTGGCCCAGCACCTGCGCAACAACGACCTGGTCGGTTACGCCCGCGCTGCCGTGCCCCCTGCCCAATATGCCGAGCTCGAAGCCGCCTGGGCCCAGGGCCATAGCCGTTGGCCGCTGACCGAGCTGCCGCTGGACGAAAAGCTGCCCGCGCTGCTCGCCACGCTGTCGGAGAAGGACGCCGAACGCAGCCTGCAGCGCGCCTTCAAGGCACAGCTGGAAGGGCAGACCGCCGCCGTGCGGCAGGCCGCGCATTCGCTGGGTCTGTTCGGCGTGCAGTACATCAGCCACCAAGGTGACTACAACGCGGCCGAACGTGCGCATTACGTGCAGCTTGTCACCGCGCTCAGCGACTGGGCACAGGCTGCGCCATTGTCCGATCCGAAGCTGGCCCAGACCTCGATCGCCACCCTCACTGCCGCTGCGCGCGCGACCGGTCTGGCTGGCGATCAGGCCTTCCAGCAGGCCGGGATGACTGGCAGCCTGCAGAAACTGGGGCCGTTCGCCGCGGCCAGCAAGCAGGTGCTGGCCGCCTACGGGCTGAAGCTGGATGAAAGCGTGGAACAGATGCGTACCGGCCTGGTGTCGCAGGACGGCGACCGCGCCACCGTGCGTGTGCAGTACCCGCTGGCGGGCAAGGAACTGGACCTTGAGGTGGCCCTGGTAAGGCGCGACAAGCGCTGGTACCTGGCGCGCACCCTGGGTGACGTGGACGCCGTGCTGGCGGCCGCACGCACCGCTGAGCAGGCCAAGGCCGATGCCTTGCAGGCGGCCGACGTCCCAGATCCGGAAACACCGGACAACGCCGCAGCGGCGGCTAAGCCATAATGGCGCCGATGTCGAAACAGAAATCCCAGCCCGACCAGGGTGAACTGCTGCCGCCGGACGACGCCAACGCGCCGCCCGCCACTCCTGCTGCCATTGTGCCGGGCGCCTCTGTGCGACCAGCACCGGCGGCCCGTGCCGCGCGTCGCCCGTGGTGGGCGCGCCTGCTGGGCAAGCTGATCGAGCCCTGGCTGGGCCTGAAGATCGAGCCGGAGCAGGCTGGCCAGCACAACGATGGCCGCCCGGTGGTGTACGTGCTGGAGGACTACGGTCTGTCCAACGCACTGATCCTGGACAAGGCCTGCCGTGATGCCGGCCTGCCGTCGCCGCTGGTGCCGCTGGCCGGTGACCCGACCGGGCGCAAGCGCGCCTATGTGGCGCTGTCGCGGCGTTCCAGCAACAGCGCGCTGATCCCCGAGCAGCGCGGTGCCAAGACCCATTCCGATTCGCTGGCCAAGCTGCTGCAGGCGCACCGCGCCAACCCGGGCCTGGACGTGCACCTGGTGCCGGTGTCGATCTTCGTCGGCCGCGCCCCGGACAAGCAGAGCGGCTGGTTTGCGGTGCTGTTCTCGGAAAACTGGGCGCTGGTGGGCCGCTTCCGCCGCCTGCTGGCGATCCTGCTCAATGGCCGCGACACCATCGTCCGTTTCGCCCCGCCGGTCTCGCTGCGTGGCACCGTCGACGAGGGCCTGGAGCCGGAGCGCACCGTGCGCAAGCTGCAGCGCGTGCTGCGCACCCATTTCCGCCGCATCCGCGAATCGATCATCGGCCCGGACCTGTCGACTCGTCGCCTGCTGGTGGACAAGGTGCTGGAATCGGATTCGGTACGCGAAGCCATCGCCGTGCAGGCCAAGCGCGACAACTCCAAGACTACCGAGGCCTGGAAGAAGGCGCAGGGCTATGCCTGGGAGATCGCCGCCGACTACTCCACCCCGGTGGTGCGCTCGGCCAGCTTCATGCTCAGCCACGTCTGGAACCGCATCTATGCCGGCGTGCTGGTGCATCACCTGGACAAGTTCAAGGAAGCGGCACCGGGCCACGAAATCATCTACGTGCCCAGCCACCGCAGCCACATGGACTACCTGCTGCTGAGCTACCTGCTGTACGACCGTGGCATCGTGCCGCCGCATATCGTGGCCGGCATCAACCTCAATCTGCCGGTGGTCGGTACCCTGCTGCGCAAGGGCGGTGCGTTCTTCATCCGCCGCTCGATCAAGGGCAACGCGCTGTACTCGGCGGTGCTCAGCGAGTACGTCGCACAGCTGGTGGCCGGTGGTTATTCGATCGAGTACTTCGTCGAGGGCGGACGCTCGCGTACCGGTCGCCTGCTGCAGCCCAAGGGCGGCATGATCTCGATGACGCTGCGCGCCTTCCTGCGCCAGCCGCGCAAGCCGGTGTTGTTCCAGCCCATTTACGTCGGCTATGAAAAGCTGATGGAGGGCAACAGCTACCTGGACGAGCTCACTGGCCGGCCCAAGGAAAAGGAATCGATCTGGGCGCTGCTGTGGGGCATTCCCAAGGTGCTCAAGCAGAACTACGGCCAGGTGGTGGTGAACTTCGGCGAGCCGATCGCGCTCAACGATGTGCTGGCGAAAATGGCGCCCGAATGGGATGGGCAGCCGGTGCCCGAGGACGAGAAGCCGAGCTGGTTGTCCGGCACGGTCGACACGCTTGCCGAGCAGATCCAGGAACGCATCAACGCCGCCGCCGACGTCAACCCGATCAACCTGCTGGCGCTGGCATTGCTGTCCACGCCCAAGCACGCGATGGGCGAGGCCGACCTGATCGCGCAGATCGAACTGTGCAAGAAGCTGCTGGTGGAAATGCCGTATTCCGACCGGGTCACGGTCACCCCGCATTCGCCCGAGCGCATCATTGCCCACGCCGAGGAAATCAACGTCCTCACCCGCATCAAGCACCCGCTGGGCGATGTGCTCAGCGTCAGTGGCGACACCGCGGTGTTGTTGAGTTATTTCCGCAACAACGTGCTGCACCTGTTCACCGCATCGTCGTGGGTGGCCTGCTGCTTCCAGAACAATCGCCGCATGAGCCGTGGTGGCCTGCTGCGGCTGGGTCGCGGCCTGTATCCGTTCCTGCAGGCGGAGTTGTTCCTGCCCTGGACCGAGGACGAATTCGCCGCGCGCATCGACCAGACCATCGACGTCTTCGTGCGCGAAGGCCTGCTGCAACACGTGGGCGAAGACGATGGCGGAATGCTTGCGCGCAGCACCGGCCAGACCGATGAGGTGTTCCGTCTGCGTGCGATTGGCCATTCGCTGCAACAGGCGTTCGAGCGCTATTACATCGCCATCTCGGTGTTGGTGAAGAACGGCCCGGGCACGCTCGGCGCTGGTGAACTGGAAAGCCTGTGCCAACAGGCCGCACAGCGCCTGAGCCTGCTGTACGCACCGGCCGCGCCGGAGTTCTTCGACAAGACCCTGTTCCGCGGCTTCATCCAGAAGATGCGTGAACTGCGCCTGGTCTGGCCGGACCAGAACAGCAAGCTGCTGTTCGACGAACGCCTGGATGCCTGGGCCAAGGACGCCAAGTTCATCCTCGGCCGCGAACTGCGCCACACCATCGAGCGTGTGAGCCCGGAAGCGGTGAAGCCGGAAGTGCCGCCAGCAGCTTGAGCGGCAACCCCGTAGAGCGGAGCCATGCTCCGCTGGGGCATGGCCGGAGTCCGCTGTCTTGCAGGAGCGGCGTAAGCCGCGATGCCACAACTCAATCAGGTTGCAGGCATGCCGGTGATTGCAACGCTGCCGGTTTCGCGGCTTAGCCGCTCCTGCAGCCCTGAAATTGTTTGCAAGGCCGCTTGCCGAGCATGGCTCGGCACTACCGCTGCTGCTCCCTCCCTTTGCCGCAGGCAAGGGGAGAGTTGGGGAGGGGTGGCTTCTGCTCTGCGGCTTGCGGCCTGGTGTACGGATGCTTTGCTGGTAAAGCCCCTGCCGAGCGTGGCTCGGCACTACCGCTGCTGCTCCCTCCCTTTGCCGCAGGCAAGGGGAGAGTT
>NZ_DAMBKV010000007.1:111625-122144 GCF_032066555.1 Stenotrophomonas sp. | reverse complement strand
GGGGAGGGGTAGGTTCTGGTCTGTGGTTTGCGGCCCGGTGTACGGATGCTTTGCGGGTAACGCCCCTGCCGAGCGTGGCTCGGCACTACGCGCCGGTGAGGGGTTGCGGGTCGTGCACGTGCCCGCCGCGCTCAGCGGATTGATTTCAGTGATTCAAGGGTGTCCTGAATCATTTTCGTCTCGGCAGGGGTCTGCTCCGAAAGCGCTGGCATTCTTTGCAGTTGTTCCTTCAGGCTGGTCGCCAATGCCACCCTTGCCTTGGCGTTTTCCGCATCCGCGGTTGCTATCGACGTGGTCATCTGCAGTATCTGGTTGAAGAGCTCCAGGTACTCGGTTGAACTGAAGGCGTTGTTGAGAGAGGCCTCGCACAGGCGGAACATCGCGTCGCGTGCAAGAAGAACCGAATGATTCCTTCCCGCCAGTTCCATCGCGCTGGCTGACATGTCCATCTCAGTCCCGGCTTCCGCGCCTTTCGTCGCCTTGCCGCTTGCTTTCAGCTTGCTGGCCAGAACCAGGGCTACATCGGGTGAGGGCTCTGCACAGAAGCGGTACTTTCCTGCAGAGGTGGCAGGGATGATGATTGTTCCGCGACGAGAGGAATCATAGGTGAGCCAGGTGGACCCATCGTCGAGGGTTCGCTTGCTGGCGAGCGGGGTGAAATTCGCGCATCCGGCCGTTGCCAGAAGCAGTGCTGCAAGTCCTGCCCGGCCCACGCCGTTGAACGGCCGCTTGCTTGTGCTCATGCTCTCTCTCCGTTGTTGGTGCTGGAATGGGTGCGCGCATCAACCCGAGTGCGTCCGGTAGCCGACTGCATCAGCAAGTGGGTCCCGCCTTGGGTTCGGAGACTGCGTGCCTCAGCACAGGCCTGTAGCGGTAGTGGCGTGGGTTACGAACGCTCATAAACGGCTTGACCCGAGGTGTCGGTGGAGGTGCAGCGAAGGCGGGACGGCGACTGTTTCTCGCAGAGCAGATAGGTGGCTCCCTGCTTGTTCTTGAACTGGAGCGTCTCTCCGTCCTTGGAGAAGACAAGTGCTGTGGCCAATGTTCTGGGGTAGTTGTAGATGCTGTTGCCTACGCTGATCGCTATGCTTCCAGTCATCAACACCTGACCATCGAATTCGCTGAACTCAATGGCGTTGCGGCTCTCACCACTTGTCTCCTTCCATTTTCCCAGCCACCCGGACTGAGCGCTTGCAGGCAGTGCAGTTGCGGTCATCAGGAAGATTGCAGACAGGCGGCATGGCTTGTTCATGGTGATCTCTTGATTGGGACGCAAGCCGCGCTGTGATGCCGGTCCATGGACTTCGGCGCACCCATCACCCGGCGGGGCATGGCGAGTGCAGGGCCGAGCAAGACTGCGAAGGTATGCGTGCGTCTGCCCAAGGTTCCCCTGCCGCTTTCCCAGGCCTGTGGTTCGGGGGGGCTGACGGTGCAAGCCACGCAGCGCCCAGTCCACGACAGTTGACCGCAGCGGAAAAACCCAAAACACTCCCTGTCAGGGCTTGACAACCGGGGGATGGCCTTGAAGCGGGAGCATCGATTCATAGCGCGTCGGGGCATCGCCCCTCCCGCCGGTTGCCGGCTGGGTCCAAGGGGGGTGCGTGGATGAGCATGGTTCGTGCCGGCACAGCCTCGATCGGAACACCGTCCCGCCGATCAGCCGCTGCAACGCAGCAGCGGGAGCGGCGTTTGGGCGAACTGCTCGAACCCCTGTATGCCGCGGTGCTGGATATCTCGGCGTTGCAGACCTTCAACCGACGCCTGGCCGAGTTCACCGATAGCCACATCACCGGTGTGCTCATCCATGATGTTGCCGCCGGCAAGGGACAGGTAAGCCATGTCCATGGCGTGGATCATGCACGCATGGCTGGACTGCTGGCTGACCTGGACCTGCGCGAGGATCCGTGGATGAAGCGGGTGACACCGCAGTTGGCCATCGGCCGGGTGTTGAACACGGATGCATTCGTGGCCCGCAGCGAAGCACTGAACAATGGTTTCTATGACGCCTACTACCGGCAGCTGGATATCGTCCAGCAGGTGGCGTCGGTGGGCCTGTACGACGGCAGCAGTTCGGTGACGTTGTCGTTGTGCCACGGCGATATCCATCGTGCCTATGGCGAGGCGGAACTGGGGCTGATGCAGGCGCTTACGCCGCACTGGATCAATGCCTACGCGATGCTGCGGCGGATCAGCGGCCTGCAGCAGCAGGTAACCACGTTGGAGCAGGCGCTGGAGCATTCGCCGGTGGCGATGTTGATGCTGGGCAGGGACCTGCGTATCTGTCGCTGCAATGCCGCTGCCGAACGTTTGCTGGGAGGTGGCCTGTTGCGTCGCGAGGAGGGCCGGTTGAACGTGGCCGGCCGCGCGCGGGCGGGTGTACAGGGTTTGTTGCAGCGGGCATTGCGCGGCGACAGCCGCTTGTCCGGTGGCGATGTGGAAAAACTGATCGTGCATGACGGCGCGCAGCGTCCGCAGCTGGTGCTGACCGCGCACCGGCTTGTGCAATGGTCGCCGCACGCGCAGGGCGCATTATTGGTGTTCGTGCGCGAGGTGGGGCAGGCTGCGGAATCGTTGGAGCCCATCTTGCGAAAGTTGTTTGGGCTTACAGAAGCCGAATCGCGTTTGGCCCTGGCCCTGCATCGGCATGCTGATATTGGCGTCGCGGCGCAGGAATGTGGGATTACCCAAGGCACGGCGTTGAGCCGGCTCAAAACCATTTATGACAAGACCGGGGAGCGCGGCCAGGTCAGCTTGGTGCGTTTGATTGCCGCGTTGGCCACGGTCTGTAATTGATCCGTTGGACTGGCTTGCTGCAAGGCTTGCAGGAGCGGCGTAAACCGCGAAGCCGCTGCTCAATCAGGGGGCAGGCATGCCGGTGATCTCAATGCTGCCCGCGTCGCGGCTTGCCCCGCTGCCACAATCCCGGCGGGGTTGATGGGTTGTAGTGGAAGGCCCGTGCCGAGCATGGCTCGGCACTACCGTTTTCTTTGCTGGTTCTGTGTTGAGCCGCGCTCAGGCTGGCTCGTCCGGGATCAGCATGCTTTCCAGCTTGGTGATGCAGTCCTTGAGCTGCAGCTTGCGCTTCTTCAGGCGCTTGGCGTCCAGGTCGTCGTCGGGATTGGCGGCCAGCTTGGCGATACGTTCGTCCAGGCTGCGGTGCTCGGCCCGCAGCTCGGCGATGCGCTGGTTCAGCTCGTGGATTGGCGGCAGCTCGGACATGCCGCCAGCTTAGCCGGTCAGCGCGGCCAGTTCACGTATACCGGGTTGCCCAGTAGCAACAGGCTGCCATCGGCGTCGCGCGCGTCCACCCGCAGCCAATGCCGCTTGCCGTCCGAGCGCCAGCGCAGGCTGGCCTGCTGCACACCATTGGCGCCGGTCTCCACGCTGCTGGGATGGCGCTGGCCATCGACGATCAGCTCGATTCGCACCGGCCGCGGATAGTCCAGCTCGGCATGCAGGGTGGCCCATTGCCCGGCCGGCAATGCCAACTGCTGGCCCATCTCCGCGCGCTGCCCCGCATCACTCTGCAGCCACAGGTCCAGGCGACTGCCGGCGACATTGCGCACATCCACCACCACCCGGCCCTGCTTGAGCGCGGCAAGGATGGCGTTGCGCGACAGCGCCGGCGCATGCACCAGCGTGGCCGGCAGGCCGATCGGGGAGGGGCCATTGGCCGCGCCCGGGTTGTGGCTGTCACTGCCACCGATGGCGGTCATGCGCCGACCTTGCTGCAGTTGTTTCTCCCAGAAGCCGACGCCGGCGCGCGGGCCATCGGCCTGGCTGCCGTTGACCACTTCCACCGCCTGCACAGCCGCCATGTCCACCGGTGTGGCCGGGGTCCAGCCGCAGCCCATGCAGTCCTCGCCCGAGGGCAGTGCGGGGTGGTTGATCGAGAACACCGCGTCGCTGCGCTTGAGCTGGCCCAGCAGGCTGCTCCAGTCCGGCACCTGCTCGCCCAGCCGGAAGGGCAGCGGGCCGTTGACGCCGAAAACATTGGCATGGCCCTGGAAGGTGGTGACCTCCATGCCGGGGATCAGCAGCAACTGGTCGAACCACGGTTGGTGGCGGGCTACTTCCTCCAGGTGCGAGACGGTGTTGTGCTCGGTGAGGGCGACGAAATCCAGGCCCTGGCGTACCGCCGCCTGCAGGCTGAGGAACAAGGGGCAGGGCACCTTGCGGCCCTGCTGGCTGCTGCAGCTGCCGTCGCTGTGGGTGCTGTGCATGTGCAGGTCGCCGCGGTACCAGCCGGCGCTGTCACGCAACACCGGGTCGTTGCGGTCGCTGCCGGCGTCCACCTCTGCCTCGCTCCACAAGGTCACCTCCACCTTGTACGGCGTCTGCACCCTGGCGCGGATATTGGGGATGCCGAGCAGCACCTGCCATTTGCCGGCGGGAATTGCGCCTGGCAGGTAACCGCCGCTGGCGTCGTAGCGGGACACGTTGATCGACGAACGCGAACCGCCGCTCCAGCCACGGAAGCCGTTGGCATCGAGCAGGCCGAGGTCGATGACGGTGCGGTCCTGCGCGCCGTCATGGTGCAGGGTGACGGCGACGCGACCGGTGCCGGCCGGCACCTCGAACGGCAGCGCCAGGTAGCGCTGGTGGTCCTTGCCTTCCAGCGTGCCTTGCAAGTGCAGCACGTCGGCGGCTTGTGCGGTGGTGCTGGCGGCAAACGCCGCCAGCAATACGGGGAGCAAGCTACGCATCAGAAGCGGTACATCACGGCCATGCGGTAGTTGCGGCCCAGCAGCGGTCGGGCGATGAAGGCGCTGGCGCCGGCATCGCTGCTGGACAGCTCACCGGCGCGCGGATTGCCTTCGGTCAGGCCCAGCGAGTTGGTGACGTTGTCGACGTAGCCGTAGACCGAGAAGCGATCGGTCAGCTCGTAACGCGCGCTGAGGTTGAGTACTTCGTAGGACGGCAGTCGCACCGAGTTGGCGGTATCCACATAGCGTTCGCCCTGGTGCTCGGCGGCCGCCTGCAGGCGCAGGCGCTGATCGAGCAGGTTGATGCCGGCGACGAGGCGCCCGCCCAGCTCCGGCACACGGATCAGCTGGTTGCCGACGAAGTCACGCAGCACCGGCGCACCGTTGACCAGTTCGCTGTAACGCAGGTCGCGGTACTGCGCATCCTGCCAGGTGGCGGTCAGGCGCAGGTCGAGCCAGTCGGTGGGGTACCACGCGGTTTCCAGCTCCACGCCGAAGGTGCGGGTGCTGGCATAGCCGGCCTCGCGGCTGGACACACCGGTGTTCGGGTTGAAGTTGTAGTTGCTGAAGCCGACGTTGTCGTACTTGGTGTAGAAGGCAGTCGCGTAAGCGCTGAACAGCGGGTTGGCGAACTTGAAGCCGATCTCGGCCAGATCCATCGTCTGGGTATCGGCAACCTTGCCGTTGGCGGCGGCGCAGGCAGCGACGGTTTCGGCCGAGCTTGCGTCGCAGTTGTCGTTGCGGGTGATGTAGTTGCCCAGGCTGGGCAGGCGGAAGGCCGAGGTCCAGCGGCCGAACACGCCCATGCTGTCGTTGAACTGCCAGTTGGCACCGATCGACCAGCCCAGGTCGTCCGAGCTCAGGTCGTGGTTCACGTACATGCCCGAGCCGGTCAGCATCTGCGAGGTGGCCAGGGTGCCGCCGTTGACGCTGCGGCGAACCTCGTTCCAGCCACTGCTGCTGGCCTTTTCCCAGCGCAGGCCGCTGTCGATGCGCAACTGATCATTCACCTGCCACTCGTCGCTGACGTAGAAGGCATGCGTCTTCTGCTCGCCGGAGGCGTTGTTCCATTCGTAGCCGTAGCGCCACACACCGTTGTCGGTGAAGGTCTTCAGCACCTGGCCATTGGCGTCCAGCGCTACCAGCCCGAGCAGGCTGGCATTGTTGCTGGCGTCCATCAGCACCGAGGACGAATAGCGGCTGTAGTCTTCCTTGGTCGAGGCCATGTAATAGCCCAGGGTCAGGTTGTGCTGCTGGCCGCCGAGGTCGAAGCTGCGCATCAAACGGGTGTCGCTGACGAACTCACGCACCGGGATGTCCAGGCCGCGCAGGCCACCAATGACCAGCAGGCCGTTGCCGTTCTGGTTGGCGGTGTTGAACTCACCGCTGCCGTTGACGTAACGCAGGCCCAGCGAGGCGGCGCCGGGTACGCCGGCCAGCAGGCTCTTCTGCCCATCGAGGAAGGTGGCAGCCGGGGTCAGCGAGTTCGGGAACACGCCGTTGCGGATGGTGTCGGTCGTGCTGAAGCGCGCCGACTGCGCCAGCTCCCAGCCGGCACCCAGTTCGGTTTCCAGTTTCAGCGTGAGCTGGTCACGTTTGACGTGGGTGCCTTCGCTGTTGTCGAAGTCCCAGCCACGGCCATCGGCGGTCTTCATCGACAGATGGCGCGTCTCCGGACCGGCCAGGGTGCCGTGATTGCCGTCAAAGCCGGGTACTGCGCGGATGTCGCCTTTGCCGTTGGTGTACATGGGGATGCCCAGGTACAGGGCGACGCGGTCGTCCATGTGCTTGGCATCGATGCTGAAGCGCCCGCCTTCGAACTCCTTGGCCAGGTTCAGGCGGAACTGGCCGCCTTCGTTGCCGTTGAAGCCGGGATCGCGGACGCCGTCCTCGACCCGGTAGAAGCCGCCGAGCAGCAGCTTCCAGCCATTGGCCAACGGGCTGCGATAGGCGAAGTCCATGCGGTTCAGGCCGCTGTCGCCGACGGTGTACTTGAACACGCCGCTGGCTTCGTCGCCGACCTGGCGCGGGATGAAGTTGATCGCACCGGCCGGCGCGTTGGAGTACATCACCGATGCCGGACCACCACGCACCACTTCGATACGCTCGATGGTTTCATCCAGGCGGAAGGCCTGGTCGCCGTTGAGATAGCCCAGCGCGGGGTCGTGCACCACCGGAATGCCATCTTCCAGCAGGGTCACCGAACCGAAGCCGTCGACCGGGATGCCGCGTGCGCGGATATTGCCGCTGGCTTCGCCGCCGGAGGCCTCCACCCAGAAGCCGGGCACCGACTTCAGCGCCTCGGTGACGCTGGTCGGCGCCTGCATGCGCAGTTGTTCTTCCTCGATATTGGTTACCGAATAGCTGGTTTCCACCTTGGTCCGCACACCGGTGCCGCTGCGGCCGGTGACGATGACGGTATCCAGGTCCTTGGCCACGGCGGGTGTGGGTGTGGCGGCATCCTGGGCCAGTGCGGCGGCCGGAGCCAGAGCGGAAAGCAGGAGCGCGTGACAGACAGCAGAAGCAAGACGGGTAGGGAGCACGATGGAGTCAACAACTGAACAGGGAGTCAGAAATGCTGTCATCGCGTGGTGACGCCGGTATTACGCTTTTGTGCAACGCTGCTGCAGCCGACGCTGTGGAGGCGCGTCCCAGCCGGTAGAATGCCCGGGATGAGCGCTGTCATTTCCCTGCCCGATCCCGCCCCGCGGGCCCGTGATCCGCACGTGGCCGAACGTGAACACCAGAAACTCGGCAAACGCCTGCGTCACCAGGTAGGCCAGGCCATTGCCGACTTCGGCATGATCGAGGCCGGCGACAAGGTGATGGTCTGCCTGTCCGGCGGCAAGGACAGCTATACCTTGCTGGACATCCTGCTGCAGCTGCAGAAGAAGGCGCCGGTGCCGTTCGAGCTGGTGGCGGTGAACCTGGACCAGAAGCAGCCGGGTTTCCCCGAGCATGTGCTGCCGGAATACCTGGCGTCGGTGGGCGTGCCGTACCACATCATCGAACAGGACACGTATTCGGTGGTCAGCCGGGTGATTCCGGAAGGCAAGACCATGTGCTCGCTGTGCTCGCGCATGCGCCGTGGCTCGCTGTACACCTTTGCCGAAGCCAATGGTTTCACCAAGATCGCGCTGGGCCACCACCGCGATGACATGGTGGCTACCTTCTTCATGAACCTGTTCCACCATTCCAAGATTTCCGGCATGCCGCCGAAGCTGCGCAGCGACGACGGCAAGCATGTGGTGATCCGCCCGCTGGCCTATGTGCGCGAAGCGGACATCATCGAGTACGCCAACACCCGCCAGTTCCCGATCATTCCGTGCAATCTGTGCGGCAGTCAGGAAAACCTGCAGCGCAAGCAGATCGGCCTGATGATGAAACAGTGGGAGAAGGACACGCCTGGCCGCATCGAACAGATCTCGCGCGCGCTGGGTGATATCCGCCCCTCGCAACTGGCCGACCCCAAGCTGTTCGACTTCATGGCGCTGGGTCGCCGTGAAGACGCACCGCAGTCCGATGCGCAGGCATGGCTGGACGGCAGCGACAAGCAGCAGGATCAAGCAGCCCTTCTTCCGCCGGGAGAAGGCCTGGGATGAGGGCAGGCAGTGCTACGGTGGTTTGAAACCAGGCACCGCGCATCACCCTCTTCCGCCCCCGGCTCCACGGGGGCGCGCTCTTCGGAGCAGCTTCTCCAGCGACGAGAAGCAAGCCCCTGAACCATGAATACGAAATAGGACATCCATGTTTTTCAAGAACCTCACGCTGTTCCGTTTCCCTACCTCCATTGATTTCTCCGAAGTCGACACGCTGCTGCCGCAGGTAGTGCTCAAGCCGGTCGGCGCGCTGGAAATGACCTCGCGCGGTTTCATCTCGCCGTTTGGTCGTGAAGAAAAGACCCAGTTCTCGCACCGCATCGGCGATGCGCTGTGGCTGACCGTCGGCGGTGAAGACAAGATCCTGCCCAGCGTGGTGGTCAACGATCTGCTGCAGCGCAAGCTGGAAGAGATCGAAGAGAAGGAAGGGCGCAAGCCCGGCGGCCGTGAGCGTAAGCGCCTGAAGGACGACCTGCTGCACGAGCTGCTGCCGCGCGCCTTCGTCAAGAGCTCGCGCACCGATGCCTTCCTCGATCTGCAGCACGGTTACGTCGCCGTCGACAGTTCCAGCCGCAAGACCGGCGAGAACGTGATGAGTGACATCCGCGGCATGCTCGGCAGCTTCCCGGCAATGCCGCTGAACGCCGAAGTCGCACCGCGCGCCATCCTGACCGCGTGGATCGCCGGCGAACCGCTGCCCGAAGGCCTGAGCCTGGGCGAAGAATGCGAGATGAAGGACCCGGCCGAAGGTGGCGCGGTGGTCAAGTGCCAGCATCAGGAACTGCGCTGCGACGAGATCGACAAGCACCTGGACGCCGGCAAGCAGGTCACCAAGCTGGCGCTGGTGTTCGAGGACAACTTGTCCTTCGTGCTCGGCGACGACCTGATCGTGCGCAAGCTGAAGTTCCTTGATGGTGCGCTGGACCAGCTCGAGCACATCGACGAGGAAGGCCGCCGCGCCGAACTGGATGCCCGCTTCGCCCTGCAGAGTGGTGAAATCCGCCGACTGTTCCTGTTGTTGGAGCAGGCATTCAAGCTGAGCAAGGCTGATAGCTGAACCCGTTGCTGACCTACCCGGTTTCGTAACCGGGTAGGGACTATGCTGGGACCATGGTTAGTCTGCTTCGCCGTCTGATGACCCCCGCCGCGCCGGTGATCCAGCGCGACACGGTGCGCCTGCGTCTGGACGATGCTGAGATCGAAGTGCTGCGCGTGCGTGATCCGCGTGCACGCCGGCTCAAACTCAGCGTGGACGAACGCGGTGCACGGCTGACCTTGCCGCTGCGGGCGAGCCTGGTTTCCGGCGAGCGTTTCCTGCAGGCCAACCGGCAATGGCTGCAGCAGCAGTTGGCGCGGCTGGGAGGCGATGGCTTGCTGGCACCGGCCTTGCGCCTGCGTGAGTCCGGTGTGCTGCCGTTGCGCGGTGAGCTGTTGCCGGTGCAGTGGCAGGAAGGGCGGTTTACCCGCATCGAGGCGGATGCCGATGGAGTGACGATCCAGTTGCCGGCGCGTGCAGGGGAGCCCGCCTTGCGGCGCGCGCTGCGCGAATTCTACGAAGTGCAGGTGCGTGCCGATGTCGGCCAGTGGCTGCCGCGTTATCTGCCGGGCCTGGCGCGGGCGCCGTCACGGCTGCGGCCCAAGGTGATGTCCTCGCAATGGGGATCACTGGCGCCGGATGGCTCGATGGCGCTGGATCTGGCCTTGGTATTGGCGCGGCCATCGGCGTTTGAATACGTATTGGTGCACGAGCTGTGTCATCTGCTGCAGGCCAACCACTCGCCGGCGTTCTGGGCGGAAGTGGAAGCGCGTTTTCCTGCGTGGCGGGATGAACGTGATTACCTGCGCGAGGAAGGCCGCAGGTTGAAGAGCACCTTGCATCAGCTGCTGCGGACGCAAGGCTGAGGCCAAAGCAGGCCACTGTAGTGCCGAGCCATGCTCGGCAAGGGCCTTACCGGCAAGATCAGAGGCGTCCCCTCACCCCAACCCTCGCTCCACGCCCCGGCCCTTGCGCTGGCGCAAGGGCGTTCGACGGGCAGCGAACCAATGGTTCGCAAGCTGCCCCTCTCACCCCGCAAGCGGGAGAAGGAGCAAAGGCCACTGTAGTGCCGAGCCATGCTCGGCAGGGGCTTTACCCGGCAAGATCAAAAGCGTCCCCTCATCCCAACCCTCGCTCCACGCCCCGGCCCTTGCGCTGGCGCAAGGGCGTTCGACGGG
>NZ_DAMBKV010000007.1:111399-111525 GCF_032066555.1 Stenotrophomonas sp. | reverse complement strand
CAGCGAACCAATGGTTCGCAAGCTGCCCCTCTCACCCCGCAAGCGGGAGAAGGGCTAAAGAACTAGCCAAAAGCCAAAAGCCAAAAGCCAAAAGCCAAAAGCCAAAAGCCAAAAGCCAAAAGCCAA
>NZ_DAMBKV010000007.1:12991-111299 GCF_032066555.1 Stenotrophomonas sp. | reverse complement strand
AAGCACCCCTCCCCAACCCTCCCATTGCCTGCGGCAAAGGGAGGGAGAACGGCGGGCGCTGCCGGCGGCGAAGCAGCTGCCAAGTGCATGCTCCGTCCCCTCCCTTTGCCGTAGGCAAGGGGAGGGCTAGGGAGGGGTGCCTTTGCTCCCGCTCCTGCTCATGCTTTTACTGCTACTGCTACTGCTACTGCTATCTCTATCTCTATCTCTATCTCTATCTCTGCAACAGCCGTAGCAAAAGAAAATGCAGAAACAAAGGCAGTCCTTCCAGCTGCAACAACCTCATCCCGCCCGCCGCGTCACCCCGACCTCAGCTTCAACCTCCGCCGAATAGCGGAACACCGAAACCGCCTCCGCCAAGGCATCTGCCTGCGCTTCCATCGAACGCGCGGCCGCGCTGGCTTCTTCCACCAGGGCGGCATTCTGCTGGGTGGTCTCATCCATCTGCACGACGGTGTGATTGACCTGCTCGATGCCGGCCGACTGTTCCTGCGAGGCTGCCGCAATCCGCGCGACGATGTCGCTGACCTGCTGTACCGAACCGACGATCTCATTCATGGTGCTGCCGGCCTGCGCCACCAACGCGGCTCCATCATCCACCTTGCCCATCGAATCGACGATCAGCTCCTTGATCTCGCGCGCGGCCGTGGCCGAGCGCTGCGCCAGGCTGCGGACTTCCGACGCCACCACCGCGAAGCCGCGGCCCTGCTCGCCGGCACGCGCGGCCTCCACTGCGGCATTCAGTGCCAGGATGTTGGTCTGGAAGGCGATGCCGTCGATCACGCCGATGATTTCGGCAATCCGCTTGGATGACAGCTCGATCGCCTGCATCGTCGCGACCACCTGGCCAACCACATCGCCGCCACGTGCGGCGACATCGGCCGCACCCACTGCCAACTGGTTGGCGTGACGGGCCGACGCCGCGTTCTCGCGCACGGTCGAAGTCAGTTCCTCCATCGAGGCGGCGGTTTCTTCCAGGTTGGCGGCCTGCTGCTCGGTGCGGCGCGACAGGTCGTCATTGCCTGCGGCCAGTTCGTGGGCGGCGCTGTTGATCGCCAGCGAGCACTGTTTGATCTGGCCTACGATCCCGGTCAGGCGTTCGGCGGTCAGGTTGGCGTCGATCTTCATCGCCTCGAAATCGCCGGCGTAGTCACCGCGCACACGATGGTCCAGGTCGCCAGCGGCCAACGCGGACAGCATCGCGCGCAGTTCACCTGTGGTGGTGGCGACCACCTCCAGCAGCTGGTTGATGCCGGTGGTGAGGGTCTGGATGAAGCCGGTTTCGGCTACGGTCTGCAGGCGCTGGTCGAGCGCACCGGCCGAGGCGGCGGCGACGATGTCGGCCACGCTGTTCTCCAGCAGCAGTTCCTGGGTGCGGTCATGCCACTCCACCGCGAAGCCGCTGCGGCTGCCGTCAGCGTTGAACACCGGCGTCACCACCTGGCTGAAATGTACCGGACCGATCCTGATCTGGCCGTTGTGGGGCTTCTGCAGTTGGTCGAGCATGCCGCGGATGCGCGCCGGATTGGCGTGGAAGCGATGGATGCTGCTGCCGATCAAGGTGTCGACGTTGAAGTCGGGGAAGGCCTTGCGCAGCGTTTCCTGCTGGTTGCGCAGCAGCGCCACCACGGAACGGTTCACGTAGCGGATGATGTGCTCGTTGTCGGCAATCATCATGCCGGTACGGGAGGCGTCCAGCGAGGCGCGGATCTGGGTGTTCTCGTGGTGCAGGGCGGTTTCCTGCTGGTGCCGTTGGGCAAGCTGGTGGCGCATCCGTAGCACGCCGTCGGCGAGGCTGCCGGGTGCAACCCGATGGTCGTCACCGATGGCGTCACTGTCTTCGCCACTGGCGATGGCATCCACCATCGCGCGCAGGCGCGCGGGCGCTGCGCCCAGGGTCAGTACCTGGCGGCGCAGCTGCACCGCCATCGCGCTGATGAAGGCGGTTTCCACCACCACGTACAATGCGTGCAGCAACACGATGCCGAAGCCACTGCCCGCAGCGAAGGCGCGTACCGGCAGGCCACGCGTCTGCAGCCAATAGAAGGCCAGGTGATGCACGCTGATCGCGGCGGCAGCAACCACCACCGGGATCCAGTCGCGGTAGTACAGCAGCAGCGCGATCACCACGAAGACACCGAAATGCATCTCCACCAGGCCATTGGCCTGCTGGATGGTGGCGGCGACCAGCGCCATCAGCACCAAGGCCACGGTGACCCGGCTGAGCAGGCTGCCCGATGCCAGTTTGATCTGCACTGCCATCAGCGCCAGCGAAGGCAGGCTGATCGCGAAGAACGGCAGCCACTGCCCCGACCACAGCGCCAGCGCCAGCGACGCCAGGCCGAGGATCAGGCCGAAGTACAGGAACAGTCGGTCCGCCGCGCAGGCCAGCTGCGTGTAATAGGCGTCGGGAGGTGGCGTCGTGGCGTGGGGGCGAGCGGACATCGGGAACTCCTGGTCAACAGGAACAGCGGGAGGGAAGGAAGAGCGGTGGGCTGCGTTCGGTGAGCAAGGCCGGCAGCCAGCTGGCCAGGGCTGCATCGCTGCGGCCACAGGCCAGTGCCGACGGACGCAGCGGACCGGCATAGAGCGGGTGGCCATCGGTCGCCAGCACCAGCAGGTCGTAGGCGGCGGTGGTGGTCAGGGTGAGGGTGCGCGTGCCGTGTGCCTGCAGCGCGATGCTGAGCTGTTGCCAGGCCTGCTCGTCTTGTACGCAATCGCAACCGGGCGTGTTCAGCCGGATTGCCAACGGCGCGGCCGTTGCAGGCAGTTGCCCCTGTGCGCGCAGTCCATCCACCAGCGCAGTCACCGCTGCTTCGTCACCGCCGGGGCGGTGGCCGAGCGCGGCTACGCTGGTCGTGGTCCAACCCAGCCAGCAGGCGAGCAGGATCAGGCCGGTGATGACACCGGGCCGGAGGGCGGGGCGGGGGAGCATGCGATGGTGGGACGCGCAGCACCCGTTGCGAGGCTGCGGGACTTCTTCTCGATTACGGCAATGCCGGGGTTATCGGCTGCCGTACGCACTACTGAACCCGGTGGCGTACACACCGGGTGTCTTATTCAGCTGGCGTCGGGCAATGCAGCGATGAAGTCTCGGATGATCGCTGCGACGGCCCCGGGGTCGTCCATGTGCACATGGTGGTGGCCGGGCAGGGTGTGCAGGCGGCCATCAGGCAGCAACGCCGCGCGCCGGCTGCGTTCCGGTTCCGGGAAGTAGGGCTGGGCCGGGGTGGCGTAGATCACCTGCACCGGGCAGAGGATGGCGCTGACCACATCGCAGACCTGTTCCTCGGTCATGCGCACGGCGGTGGGCAGCATCAGCCGCGGATCGCTGCGCCAGCTCCAGCCACCGTCGACGGTTTTGACCCCGCGTTCAATCAGCAGGCGTGCGGAGGCCTCGCTGAGCTGGTTGACCATCATCCGCGCGCGGACCGGCGCGCTCAGGTCGGGGAATACCCGCAGCTGCTTGGCGTCCAGCTTCAGCATCGCTTCCACATAGGTGCGCAGGCGCTGCACGGTTTCCCCGGCCGGGGCGGTGAGGCCGCCCAGGGCCTCGATCGATACCAGTGCCTGCACCCGTTCACCGGCCACCGCAGCGACCAGGCTGGCAATCGCCGCACCCATCGAATGGCCCAGCAATACAAAGCGCTCCCAGCCCAGTGCATCGGCAATGGCCAGGGTCTGCACGATGGCGTGCGGGGTGGTGTAGGGCGTGGTCAGCGGCAGATGGTCGCTGTAGCCATGGCCGGGCAGGTCGACCATCACCAGGTCGAGCGTGGGCAGTTGCGCGGCAAGCGGCAGGAAGCTGGCTGCATTGTCGAGCCAGCCGTGCAGGGCCAGCACTTTCAGGCCATCCGGGTTGCCAGCGCGCAGGCCGGCGACGCGGATGCCATCGAGCTGCAGTTCAAAAGGCGTTGCGTTCATGCCGGCTGCGCCGCGGCCAGCGCGGCCAACGCAGCGGCATGGGCGCTGCTGTCATTGAGGCAGGGAATGTAGCGCATGCGCGCGCCACGTTCGGCCAGGGTTTCGGTGAAGCCCATCTGCACTTCTTCCAGGGTTTCCAGGCAATCGGTGGCAAAACCCGGGCAGACCACGTCCAGGGTCTTGATGCCGCCTTCGGCCAGTTCCCATAGCCGCGGCTCGGCGTAGGGCTGTAGCCAGCGCTCGCGGCCAAAACGCGATTGATAGGCCAGCTCCCAGTCATCGCGGGTCAGGCCGAGCGCCGTGGCAATGGCCTTGGCGCTGGCCTCGCAGCGCTGCGGGTAGGGATCGCCAGCGTCGGCCAAGCGTTGCGGGATGCCATGGAAGGAGAACATCAGCTTGCCGCCGCGGCCGTGTTCG
Source organism: Stenotrophomonas sp. (assembly GCF_032066555.1). Classification (GTDB taxonomy): domain Bacteria; phylum Pseudomonadota; class Gammaproteobacteria; order Xanthomonadales; family Xanthomonadaceae; genus Stenotrophomonas. The sequence goes on along the minus strand of NZ_DAMBKV010000007.1, from coordinate 106,958 downwards.
GCCCAGTAATCGGCAATGGAGGCGGCGACCGCCGCGACCCAGGCCGGGTCGTCGGCGTAGTCGCGGATGGTCTGCACCGTCACCTTCGGATTGCGTGCCTGCCAATGCTGGACACGGTCCTCGATGGAGGCGGTGGTGGTGGTGGAGTATTGCGGATACAGCGGCAGCACCACGATGCGCTGCACGCCTTCGGCGGCCAATGCATCCAGCGCGGGCAGCAGGGCCGGCTCGCCGTAGCGCATGGCCTCGCGCACCCGCCACTGCGGCAGCTGGCCTTGCATCGCCTCGGCCAGGCGGCGGGTATAGACCGCCAGCGGCGAGCCTTCGGGCAACCAGACCTGGGCGTACTTCTGCGCCGAACGGCCGCTGCGCAGGGGCAGGATCAGCCCGTGCAGCAGCGGTTTCCATAGCAGGGCGGGGATGGACACCACGCGGGGGTCGCTGAGGAATTCGGCCAGATAGCGCCGCACCGCAGGAGCGGTCGGTGTCTCGGGCGTGCCTAGATTGACCGCGAGCAGCGCGGTGATGGGTGCGTCGGACATCCGGCCATTTTCGCAGGTATGGGCGGGGAAGGGAGCGCAGCAGGTTTGCTGTAGTGCCGAGCCATGCTCGGCAGGGGCTTTACCGATGATGCCCAATGTAGTGCCGAGCCATGCTCGGCAGAGGCTTTACTGGTAACGCCCCCTGCCGAGCATGGCTCGGCACTACAGGTACTCATGCCTCACTCTCGCTCACCAGCTATTCAGAGCCGCGCTACTAATTTCAGGCACTTGCGCTATCTTTCTATGCATCGACCTACGGAGTTACCCATGCGCCGCCTGCCGTGCCTCGTTCTGCTGCTGTCCGCGAGCCTGTTGTCCGCCACTGCCGTGGCCGGTCCGCAGGAAGATCAGCGCGCCCGCAATGCGGTGCGGGTGCTCAATGAAATCCAGGACATCCCCGAGCAGGCGATCCCGGACAAGCTGCTCGATGAAGGCCGCGCCATCATCGTCATCCCCGACACGATCAAGGCCGGCCTGGTGCTGGGTGGGCGTCGTGGTCATGGCCTGATGTCGGTGAAAACGGCCGATGGCAGCTGGTCCAACCCCGTATTCATCAAGCTTACCGGCGGCAGCATCGGCTTCCAGGCCGGCGTGCAGTCTTCGGACGTGATCCTGGTGTTCCGCAACGACCGCAGCCTGGACAATATCGTCAACGGCAAGTTCACCCTCGGCGCCGACGCCGGTGTCGCCGCAGGCCCGGTCGGTCGCAGTGCCGCTGCGGCCACCGATGGCCAGCTCAAGGCCGAGATATGGTCGTGGTCGCGCGCCCGCGGTCTGTTTGCTGGCGTGGCGCTGGATGGCGCGGCCCTGCAGATCGACGACGCCGCCAACCTCGATGCCTACGGCCAGAACACCACCCCGCGGATGATCCTGGAAGGTCGCCTGAATACTGCGCCGTCGTCCGACGTGGTGTCCTTCCGCGACCGCCTGGAAGAGTCCACCTACGCCGCGCGTGAAAAGCGCGGTACCCAGGGCAGCGGTGCGCCGGTGGCGGCAAGCGCGCCGCGCAGCAATGCGGTCAGCGTGCAGGCACCGGCAGCCACGACCACCACCGGTACCGATACCGCGACCACCGCGCCGTTGCAGCACGCCACGACCGAACCGGCGCCGCAGCAGGGTTTCCAGCCGGTTTCCGAAGGTGAAATCCGCACCGAGAGCCTGGACGGCGGCAACTGACCTTTGGCATAGCGATCAGCGAATACCTTGTGCGCTATGCTCAACAACCTCCACACAGATAACGCGAGCAGATCATGGGCAGTTTCAGCATCTGGCACTGGTTGGTCGTGCTGGTCATCGTGCTGCTGGTGTTTGGCACCAAGCGGTTGACGAGCGGCGCCAAGGATCTGGGCAGTGCGGTCAAAGAGTTCAAGAAAGGCATGCGTGACGAGGACAAGCCGGCTGCACAGCTGGGCGACGAATCGCGCGATGCCGCCAAGAGCGGCGAGAAGCAGGCCGAGCACGACCGCGACGCGCGCTGATCCTGAGCGTTCGACGTGTTTGATATCGGCTTCAGCGAACTGCTGCTGATCGCAGTGGTCGCCCTGGTGGTCCTCGGCCCGGAACGTCTGCCCAAGGCAGCGCGTTTTGCCGGGCTGTGGGTACGTCGTGCCCGCAACCAGTGGGATTCGGTCAAGCAGGAGCTGGAACGCGAACTGCACGCCGAAGAACTCAAGCGCAACCTGCAGGATGTACGCCAGTCGATGCAGCAGGCCGAGGCCGGGCTGCGCGACCAGGCCGGGCAGGTGCGTGAGCAGGCCGATGCGTTCAAGCGCGAGGTGGAGTTGCCGGAATCGGCCGCTGAGCGGGTGATCGAACCGCGCCCCATCGAGCCGCGGCCGGTCGCGCCCACCGCAACGCCGGAAGCTGCGTCGCCTGTACCGGCTGAATCCGAGCCCTCGCAGCCGACGGCGGCGGCTGACAGCCAGGCTGTCACCGATGCCGAGTTCAACCGCAGCATCGCGCTGGGTGATGTGCCGGCACCGGCCAGCCAGGAGCGCAGCCCATGAGCGCGGCGGATTTCAACGAAAGCAGCCTGATCGAGCACCTGATCGAGCTGCGCTCACGGGTAGTCCGCGCGCTGCTGGGTCTTGGTGTGGTGCTGCTGGCATTGATGCCGTTCTCGCGCACCCTGTACACCCATCTGGCCACGCCGCTGATCTCGCAGCTGCCGGCCGGGCAATCGATGATTGCCACCAATCCGGCTGGTGCGTTCTTCGCGCCGTTGAAGCTGACCTTCTTCGCCGCCCTGTTCGTGGCGGTGCCATGGCTGCTGTACCAGGCCTGGGCATTCGTGGCGCCGGGGCTGTACGCCCGTGAGAAGCGCCTGGCAGTGCCGTTGCTGGGCTCGGCGGTTGCCCTGTTCTACATCGGTTGCGCGTTCGCCTATTTCCTGGTGCTGCCGGCGGTCTTCCATTTCCTGACCACCTTCCGCCCGGATGTGATCGCCATCACGCCCGATGCCAATGCCTACCTGGATTTCGTGCTGGCCATCTTCTTTGCCTTCGGTGCCAGCTTCGAGCTGCCGGTGGCGATGGTGATCCTGGTCCTGCTGGGCTGGGTGAGTCCGCAGCAGCTGCGTGAAGGCCGCGGTTACGCGATCGTCGGTATCTTTGTGCTGGCCGCGGTGCTGACCCCGCCGGATGTGGTCTCCCAGCTGATGCTGGCGATCCCCATGTGTTTCCTTTACGAGCTGGGCATCCATGCGGCCCGCTGGCTGCAGCCGCGCGACCAGGGCAAGACGGCGGCGCCCTGATTCAACCGTAGCAGGCGATAGTCAGCAATCTGCGCTATTTTCACTGAAAAGAGGCCGCGCGGACTGGCAGGCGTGGTAGCACCCCGGGGGACACCTGCATGACGCAAAAGAAGAGTAGCTGGATCAACAATGTGCCCCTGCTGAGCAAGATGCTGGCGGCATTTGGCTTGGTTTTCCTCTGTTTCCTGGCCACCAGCGTGGTCAGTTACCGTACCTCCGGACGCGACGACGACGCGCGCCGCCACGAGGGCGTGCAGATCGAAGTGATCCGTCAGGTCGAGGATGCGATCCAGGCTGTGCGCCTGCAGCAGATCGCCGTCCGCAATTACCTGTTGGGCGATGGCGAGCGGCATATGGAGGTGGTGGCCAAGCAGCGCGAGCGCCGCGATGCTGCATTGACCGCTGCGGTGACCGCTGCCGGTACCCAGGCAGTGGCCGAACGCCTGCGCGCTGCGCAGGCACAGGCCCGCAACTGGGATAACGAAATGATGGCTGTGCTGCGTCCGGCGGCCGGTGCCGCGCAGCTCACCCAGGTGCAGCAGCTGGACGCGCTCAGTGATGGAGGGCAGGGCAATGCGCTGGCCGATGTACTGGACGGGATCTACGAAGCGGAGATGACCCAACTGCTCAGTGACAGGGGGCAGATGAGCAGTTGGATCGCCCGCGCGCACACGATTTCGCTGGTGCTGCTGGTGCTGGGTTTCATCATCATCATTCTTGCGCTGTGGATGATCTCGCGGCTGGTGGTGAACCCGATCAACCGCCTCACCGACAAGATGACGCGCCTGTCCAATGGCGAGCTGGACGTGGAAATCGCCGGCCTGCAGCGCGGTGACGAGATCGGTGAGATCGCCCGTGCGCTGGAGGTCTTCCGGCGCAACTCGCTGGAGTCGCGTGATGCCAACTGGGTCAAGCTCAGTGTCGGTGAAGTCGGCGGCGAACTGCAGGTTGCACAGACCCCGGACGACTACGCGCAGGCATTGGTCTCGCAGATCGCGCCGCGTATCGAGGCGCCGATCGGCGTGTTCTTCGCCTGGAACGAGGAAGAGAAGCTGCTGCGCCTGCAAGGCAGCTATGGCTTCCAGCGGCGCAAGCACCTGGGCCTGCAATACGGGCTGGGTGACGGACTGATCGGGCAGGCGGCGCTGGAGCGCAAGCGCATCAGCGTGCAGCAGGTGCCGGACGAGTTCTTCGGCGTGCACTCGGCGCTGGGCGAGGCGCAGCCGCGCCACCTGGTGGCGGTGCCGCTGCTGTTGAAGGACCGCCTGCTGGGCGTGTTCGAGTTCGGCACCTTCGGCCATTTCAGTACTACCCAGGAAGCCTTCATCGACGCCGTGCTGCCGACCGTGGCACTGGGCCTGGACAATATCTGCCGCGCCGACGAGACCCAGCTGCTGCTGGATCGTACCCGTGCCCAGGCCGAGGAACTGCAGGTCTCGCAGCTGGCCTTGCAGGCGCAGGAAGAAGAGCTGCGCGCCACCAACGAAGAACTGCAGGGCAAGACCGTCGAGCTGGAAGAGCAGGCCCAGCGCCTGTCTGCGTCGGAAGAAGAACTGCGCGTGCAGGCCGAGGAACTGCAGGCCTCCAACGAAGAGCTGCGGCAGAAGACCGAAGTGCTCAACGAACAGAAGGACGTGCTGCAGGTATTGCAGCGCGAGACCGAGTTCAAGGCGCAGGAGCTGGCGCGCGCCAGCCAGTACAAGACCGACTTCCTGGCCAATATGTCGCACGAGCTGCGCACCCCGCTCAACAGCCTGCTGATCCTGTCCAAGGAACTGGCCGAGAACGAGAGCGGCCACCTGGACGCGGAGGAAGTGGAGGCCGCCGCGGTCATCCATGACTCCGGTTCCAACCTGCTGCGCCTGATCAACGACATCCTCGATCTGTCCAAGATCGAGGCCGGCAAGATGGACGTGTACCGCGAAGAAGTGAAGGTCGACGCCATCACCCGCGAGGTGACACGCCATTTCCGCCATATGGCGATGGAGAACCGCCTGGAGTTCGCCATCGAGGTGGACCCGTCGATGCCCGAGGCGCTGGTCACCGATCGCTCCAAACTGCAGCAGGTACTGAACAACCTGCTTGGCAATGCCTTCAAATTCACCCGCGAAGGCTCGGTGACCCTGCATATGGCGATGGCTGACAACGCCGTGCTGACCCGCATTGGCGCCGCTGCCGACGAGCAGCACGTGGCGCTGAGCGTGCGCGATACCGGCATCGGCATTCCCGAAGAACGCCTGGATTCGATCTTCGAGGCCTTCGAGCAGGTCGATTCCAGCACCAGCCGCCACTATGGTGGCAGCGGCCTGGGCCTGGCCATTGCACGGCGCCTGGCGCAGCTGCTGGGCGGCCAGCTGGTGGTGGACAGTGAACAGGACAAGGGCAGCAGCTTCAGCCTGGTGCTGCCGCTGTTGTCGGCGGGCCTCAGCAGCGCAGTGGCGGCGACGCAGGCAACCATCGAGCAGCGTCCGGCGCCCACGCCGGGCCCGGCCCGTGTCGCCACCGCGCAGCTGATCGACTGGATTCCCGATGACCGCCACGCCATCGCCGCTGGCGAGACGGTGATCCTGACGGTGGAGGACGACCCGGCCTTCGCCCGCATCCTGGTCGACCTGATCCGGCGCAAGGGCCACCGCGCGCTCGCCGCCGCCGATGGCGAAAGCGGCCTGGAACTGGCACGCCGTTATCGCCCCACCGGCATCCTGCTGGACGTGATGTTGCCGGGCATGGACGGCTGGTCGGTGCTGCAGCACCTCAAGCATGACCCGGTCACCGCCGCCATCCCGGTGCACTTCATCTCCGCCGTGGATGAGGCCGCCAAGGGCGTAGCCCTGGGTGCGGTCGGCTACCTGACCAAGCCGGTGGATCGCAAGGCACTGGTGGCCGCGTTCGACCACCTGCTGGATGTGGCCGGCAAGATCGTGCGCAAGTTGTTGCTGGTCGACGACGATCCGGATTCGCGGCTGGCGTTGACCCGCCTGCTGCAGGCCGACAACGTCGAGATCGACCAGGTTGCCTCTGGTGAGGAGGCCTTGGAGCGCATCGCCACCCACAGCTACGACTGCATCGTGCTGGACCTCAACCTGGGCGGCATTTCCGGCATCGAATTCCTGGAGAAGGCCGCCACGCTGGTGGCGGTGCCGCCGGTGGTGATCTATTCCGGCCAGGACCTGAGCCGCGAGGACAGCCTCAAGCTGCGCCAGTACACCGACAGCATCGTGATCAAGGGCCAGCGTTCGCCCGAGCGCCTGCTTGATGAGGTGAGCCTGTTCCTGCACAGCATCGGTTCGCGCGGTGCCAACGCCACGCCGTCCGACGACAATAATCTGGGCGGCCGCCAGGTGCTGCTGGTCGATGACGACATGCGCAACCTGTTTGCCCTGTCCAAGTCGCTGCGCGCGCGCGGCGTCAACGTGTCGATGGCGCAGGACGGTTACAAGGCGCTGCAACAGCTGCAGGAGAACCCGTCCATCGAGCTGGTGTTGATGGACATCATGATGCCGGGCATGGACGGCTACGAAACCACCCGCGAGATCCGCAAGCTGCCGCAGTGGAGCAACCTGCCGATCATCGCCGTCACCGCCAAGGCGATGCACGGCGACCGTGACAAGTGCCTGGACGCCGGTGCCAATGACTACCTCACCAAACCGGTGGACCTGGACAAGCTGCTGTCGATGATGCGCGTATGGCTGCAAAAGTAGGCCCGGTCACACCACAGGCGCAACGCGATGACATCGACGACATCGAGGTCGATGCCTTCATCACCGCGATGTCGCGCCGGCATGGCTATGACTTCACCGGTTACGCGCCGTCTTCGCTGAAGCGGCGGGTGCTGGCGCTGGCGCATGGGCTGAGCCTGCCCAGCGTCAGCGAGTTGACCGCGCGCGTGCTGCGCGAGGACGAGATGGTGCCGCAGGTGATCGCCAAGCTGTCGGTGCCGGTGTCGGAGATGTTTCGCAACCCGGCGGTGTTCCGCAAGCTGCGCGACGAGGTTTTTCCGGTACTGGCCTCCTACCCGCAGATCAATATCTGGCAGGCCGGTTGCGCGCATGGGCAGGAGGTCTACTCGTTGGCCATCCTGCTGAAGGAGGCCGGCCTGTACGATCGCTGCCAGATCTATGCCACCGACTTCAGCGATGAAGCGCTGGCCAAGGCGCAGGAAGGCATCTTCCCGATCCGCGACGCGCGCCTGTATTCGGAGAATTACCTGGCGGCCGGTGGCCGCCACACGCTGTCCGATTACTACCATGCCCGCTACGACTTCATGAAGCTGGATGAACGGCTGAAGGAGCGGGTCACTTTCGCCAATCACAACCTGGTCTGCGATGGCGTGTTCACCGAGGCGCAGCTGATCCTGTGTCGTAACGTGCTGATCTACTTCTCCGACACGCTGCAGGACCGGGTGCTCGGCCTGTTCCGCAACAGCCTCAGCCGCGGTGGCTTCCTGTGCCTGGGCAACCGCGAATCGATCCGTTTCGCTCCGAGCGCGCGCGATTTCGTGCCGCTGGACGCCGAACTGCGGCTGTACCGCAACGCCGGTGGCCTACTGTGAAAACCGCATCCGGGCAGCCTCCACAGGCGGTTGTGGTGGGGTGCTCGGCCGGCGGGCTGGCGGCCCTGCACCAGTTGCTGGGCGGGCTGTCAGGGCCGCTGCCGGTGCCGATGGTGGTGGTCTGCCACAGCGGTTCGGAAGACATGCGGGTGTTCTGCGAGCTGCTGGCCAGCCGCAGTGGCCTGCCGGTGCAGGAGGCCGAAGAACGCCAGTTGCCTGAACCGGGACGGGTTTATGTGGCCCCCTCGGGCTACCATCTGCTGATGGAGCGCAACGGCCGTTTTGCCCTCAGCATCGACCCGCGGGTGGCATTTTCACGCCCTTCGATCGATGTTCTGTTTGAATCTGCGGCCGAGGTCTGGCGCGAGCAGCTGGTGGCTGTGTTGATGACCGGGGCGAATTCCGACGGTGCCGAAGGGTGCGCGCGGATACGACGCTCCGGTGGCACACTGATCGTTCAGGACCCGGAAACGGCGCAAGTGGCTATGATGCCGGCCGCCGCACTGGAGCTGGCTGGCGCCGATTACTGCCTGCCGCTCCCCGAAATTCCCTTTTTGCTGGAAGCATTATGCTCGTGACCAAGCCGGCGGTATTGCAGCGCCCCAAGATCCTCGCGGTGGATGACAACCCCGCCAACCTGTTGGTGATCCGCCGGGTGCTGGCCAAGCTCGACGTGGAAGTGGTCGAGGCCGCATCGGGCAACGATGCACTGAAGGCCACCCTGGACGATGAGTTCGCGCTGGTGCTGCTGGATGTCTACATGCCGGACATCAACGGCTTTGAAGTGGCCGAGATCCTGTCGCAGGAGGAGACCACCCGGCAGACCCCGATCATCTTCGTCACCGCCACCTACGCCGACGACGTGCACCGGCTCAAGGGCTATGGTTTCGGCGCCGTCGACTACATGGCCAAGCCGCTGGAAGCCACCATCCTGTTGTCCAAGGTGCAGGTATTCCTGGAGCTGTACCGGCACCGGGTGGCGCTGCGTGATGCGCTGAGCGAGCTGTCCGCGCGCAACCGCCAGCTGGAGATCGAAGTCGAGCAGCGCAAGCAGATGGAGCAGGAAATGCGCCATCTGGCCATGCATGACATGCTCACCGGCCTGCCCAACCGCGCCTTGTTCATGGACCGGCTGGAAAGTGCGCATCACCGTGCGCAGCGCCACGGCGGCATGTTCGCGCTGGTCTATGTGGACGTGGACCGCTTCAAGGAGGTCAACGACACCTGGGGCCATGGTGCCGGCGATGCGGTGCTGATCGAGCTGGCCGCACGCTTGCGCGGCGCGCTGCGTGAGAACGACACCGTGGCCAGGCTGGGCGGCGATGAGTTCGCGCTGGTGCTGGAAGAACTTGATGACATCAACGACGCCCATCGGCTGATGGCGCGGGTGACGCAGTCGCTGCAGGCGCCGATGCACTACCTGCGTGATGGCGAAGACCTCACCCTGGCTATCGCCGCCAGCATCGGCGTGGCCGCCTATCCCGCGGACGGCGCCGAGGTCGATGCCCTGCTGCATGCGGCCGACCAGGCCATGTACCTGATCAAGCGCAGCCGCGACACGGTGTGAAACAAGAAGGCCGCGCATCTCTGCGCGGCCTTGCTGCAAGCGGCGTGACAGCCTGGATCAGGCTTCGAACACGTGGCCCTTGCTGACCGGCGGCGGGGTCGGGCCTGCCGCATCGGCCGGCGCCAGCATCTGCTTCCACGCCGCGTACACGGCACCGGCAAAGACCGGCATCAGGATCGCCATCAACAGCAGCTGGGCAACCGCCATGGCCGCTACCTGGCCGGCGATCAGGCCGATGAACAGCGCCACGATGATCACCGCGAAATAGATCGCGAAGATGGCGATGAAGGCCAATACGAAGAACACCAGCATCGCCGGCAGGTTGTGGATGCTGGCGCGCAGGCTTTCGCGCAGTGCGTGCATGCCACCGGAGCGTTCGAACATCACTTGCGGCGGCATCACGAACAGCGCAAGCGTCAGCGCGACGAAGCTGGCGATCAGCAACAGCAGCCACAGCAGGATGCGCCCGGCCGGCAGCGTCGCCACCAGGGCCTCGATCTGCGCCGGGTCCGGTTGCGCACCGGACTGGCTGAGCTCATTGAGCTTGACCATCACCACCGACAGCTGTTGCAGGCCATCGGTACCGACCAGGACCAGCAGCAGCGTGCCCAGCAGCAGGGCGGCGAACAGTTGTGGCAGCAGGGCCACCAGCAGGTGCGGTGCGCGGCCATCCTGCACGCCCTGCAGCAAATGCGAAGGTTTTGCGGTTCGGCCCTGGTCGACCTCGCGGATCGCCCACAGCATGCCGCCCATGAACAACGGGCCGGCCAACAACAGCAGCAGTTGCACCACCGAGCCCAGGGCGGGCACCAGCATCGACAGCGACAGCACCAGCGAGGTGCCGACGCCCCACAGGATGCCCAGCGAACCCAGCGCCAGCGGCGCGCGCTTGAGCAGGCCAAAACCGGTCAGCAGCCATTCCGCACCGGCGGAGGCCGGTACCTTGCGAATCTCGCTCATTGCAATTCCGAAACGGGGGAGTGCGCGGGCAACAGGCCGGCGCTGGGCGGATTATCGCCTGAAACCCGGCTCGGGTTTATGAGGACAAAGTAACGGTGGGGTTTGCCCCCTCCCTTTCGCGAAGCGAAGGGGCGGTTGGTAGTGCCGAGCCATGCTCGGCAGGGCTCTACCGGGAAGGCCTCTTGCCGAGCATGGCTCGGCACTACCGATTGGGATGCTGGGAAGGCTTCTGCCGAGCATGGCTCGGCACTACCGGTTGGGTTGTCGGGAAGGCTTCTGCCGAGCATGGCTCGGCACTACCGGTTGGGATGCTGGGAAGGCTTCTGCCGAGCATGGCTCGGCACTACGGGTTGGGTTGTCGGGAAGGCCTTTGCCGAGCATGGCTCGGCACTACGGGTTGGGTTGCCGGGAAGGCTTCTGCCGAGCATGGCTCGGCACTACGGGGTGGATTGCTGGGAAGGCTTCTGCCGAGCATGGCTCGGCACTACATGGGCTGGCCCTTCGGCCTTTGTGGGAGCGGCGTCAGCCGCGAAACCCATGAATCTTCAGATTGCGGAGATGGCCGTAATTGCGGCATTGCCGGCTTCGCGGCTGGTGCCGCGCTTACAAAACAACCGCAGGTTCAATGCGCCTCGCGGCGCACGTGGCGGACAAAACGGCGCAGCAGCTGGCGGGCCAGCGGTGCGGCGCTGACCTCGCGGGCCACGCTGCGGGCACAGCCGCCGTGGCGGGCGATGCAGTCGGCGCGGGCGCGCACATAGCCACGCATGTGGTGGGTGGCGAACTCGGGGTGGAACTGCAGGCCCCAGGCCTGCTCGCCCCAGCGGAAGGCGTGGCAGTTGTCCTGCACCGAGCGGGCCAGCACGGTGGCCCCTTCGGGCGCGCGCAGCACGGTCTGCAGGTGGGTGGCGTGGGCCGGGAAGCTGGCCGGCAAGCCGGCGAACAGCGGGTCGGCGGCGGCCGGGGCCTCCAGCTCCAGGCGGATGGTGCCGGACTCGCGCCCGGCCGGGTTGTAGGCAACCTCACCGCCCAGCGCATGGGCCAGCAGCTGGTGGCCGTAGCAGATGCCCAGCAGCGGCATGCCGGCGTGGGCGGCGTCACGCAACCAGTCGGCGCTGCGCTCGCTCCAGTCGGCGCGGTCGGTGACGAAGGCGGCCGAGCCGGTGACGATCGTGGCGGCGAAGTCCCTGCGTTCCGGCAGCTGTTCGCCGCGCTCTACGTTGACCACCACGGTATCGGCTTCTTCCAGCCCGGCGGCCACGCGGATCCAGTGCGGGAAACGGCCGTAACGGCGCAGGGTCGGGAACGGTTGCCCGGTTTCAACGATCAAGAACGGCTGGGACTTCATTCCGGTGGCGGCAGTACTGACAGGACTTCCTCGATTGTAGTCAGCCCTGCGGCCACCTTTTCAAGCCCGGTGCGGCGCAGGGTGCGCAGGCCATCGGCCGTCGCGGCCTTGCTGAAACCGGCCAGATCCATGTCGCGGGTGATCAGGGCGCGCAGCCGCGAGCCCAGTGGCAGCAGCTCATACAGGCCGATCCGGCCCATGTAACCGGTGCGCCGGCACTCCAGGCAACCGACCGGCGCATATGCCGTGACCACATCTGGTAATGCTTCATGGGCATGACGCAGCGGTGCCCAATCGGCGTCCGTCAGCGTGTCTGGCGCCTTGCAGTGCGGGCACAGGGTGCGCACCAGGCGCTGCGCCAGCACGCCGTTGACGGTGGAGGCGATCAGGTAATGCGGCACGCCCAGGTCAAGCAGGCGGGTGATCGCCGAGGGCGCGTCGTTGGTATGCAGGGTGGACAGCACCAGGTGGCCGGTCAGCGAGGCCTGGACCGCCATCTGCGCGGTTTCCAGGTCGCGGATTTCGCCGATCATGATGATGTCCGGGTCCTGTCGCAGCAGGGTGCGCACGCCGGAGGCGAAATCCAGGTCGATGTTGGTCTGCACCTGCATCTGGTTGAATTCGGGCGCGATCATTTCGATCGGGTCTTCCACCGTGCACACGTTCACGTCCGGCGTGGCCAGCCGCTTGAGTGTGGAATACAGGGTGGTGGTCTTGCCCGAACCGGTCGGGCCGGTGACCAGCACGATGCCGTGCGGGCGCGCCACCAGTTCGTTCCAGCCGGCGGCTTCTTCCGGGCTGAAGCCCAGCTGCTCGATGCTCTTGAACGTCGAATCCGGGTCGAAGATGCGCATCACGCACTTCTCGCCGAACGCGGTCGGCATGGTCGACAGGCGCATCTCCACCTCGCGCCCACCCGGCGAACGGGTCTTGATGCGGCCGTCCTGCGGGCGCCGGCGTTCGGCCAGGTCCATGCGCCCCAGCACCTTGATGCGGCTGACCACCGCGGTCATCACCGACGGCGGCAGCTCGAACACCTTGTGCAGTACGCCGTCGATGCGGAAACGCACCCGGCCCATGTCGCGGCGGGGCTCCAGGTGGATGTCACTGGCGCGCTGCTCGTAGGCGTACTGCAGCAGCCAGTCGACGATGCTGACCACATGGTGGTCGTCGGCATTGACGTCGCCAGCGCGGCCCAGCTCCACCAACTGCTCGAAGCTGGGCAGGCCGCTGCTGTTGCTGCCGTCGCGGCTGTCGCTGCGGGCGCTGCGCACAGAGCGGGTGACGCCGAAGAACTCCATCGAATAACGGTGCAGGTCCAGCGGATTGACCAGTACCGTGTCGATGCGGCGCCGGCTCAGGTGCTGCAGGTCGGGCACCCAGTCGCGCGCCATCGGCTCACTGGTGGCCACCAGCACGCGCTCGCTGTCCACCGCCAGCGGCAGGATGCGGTGGCGGCGGGCATAGGCGTGGGAGACCACGGCGGTGGCGCCGGCCACGTCGACCCGGGTCGGATCGATGCGCAGGTAGCGGCAGTGGGTGCGCTGGGCCAGCCATTCGGTCAGCCGCTCCAGGCTCAGCTCGCCGCTGCCCTGCGCGGCGGCCAGTTTGAGGTTGGCCAGCAGCACCAGCGGGTGGACCTCGCTGGCATTGCGCGCGCCCTGCGCGGAAAACCGGATCCGCTCCTGGTCGTGCAGGGCCACCAGCCCATCGGCCAGCAGCGCGCTGGCAACATTGGAAAACTGCAGTCTCCCCGGGGCGATAGCCACCTGCGGTGACGGTGCCTGAGTGCCTTCCACAGCCGCGTTTTCCACCCCGAACCCCTTGCTGGCGCGGCCATCGCGCGGTCGGTCGCTATACTAACGCACCCCTTACGTACGGCTCAGGCAGCATGTCCGCGACTCCCCCCGTTTCGATTACCTTCCAGGGACTGATCCAGACCCTCAATGATTTCTGGGCGAAACAGGGCTGTGTCTTGATCCAGCCGCTGGACCTGGAGGTCGGTGCCGGCACCTTCCACCCGGCCACCTTCCTGCGCTCGATCGGCCCGGAAAGCTGGAATGCCGCCTACGTGCAGCCCTCGCGCCGCCCCACCGACGGTCGCTACGGCGAGAACCCCAACCGCCTGCAGCGCTATTACCAGTACCAGGTGGCGATGAAGCCGAGCCCGGACAACATCCAGCAGCTCTACCTGGACTCGCTCAAGGCGCTGGGCATCGACCCGCTGGTGCACGACCTGCGCTTTGTCGAGGACAACTGGGAATCGCCGACCCTGGGCGCCTGGGGCCTGGGCTGGGAAATCTGGCTCAACGGCATGGAAGTCACCCAGTTCACCTACTTCCAGCAGGCCGGTGGCCTGGAGTGCAAGCCGGTACTGGGCGAGATCACCTACGGCCTGGAGCGGCTCTGCATGTACCTGCAGAACTGCGACAACGTCTATGACCTGATCTGGACCTACGGCCCGGACGGCACCCCGGTCACCTATGGCGATGTCTACCACCAGAACGAGGTGGAGCAGAGCACCTACAACTTCGAGTACGCCGACGTGGAAGAAATGTTCCATCGCTTCGACGCCTGCGAGAAGGAAGCGCAGAAGCTGGTGGAAGCCGGCCTGCCGCTCCCGGCCTATGAACAGGTCTGCAAGGCGTCGCATTCGTTCAATCTGCTCGACGCGCGCCGCGCCATCTCGGTGACCGAGCGCCAGCGTTACATCCTGCGCGTGCGCGCGCTGGCCCAGGCGGTGGCCAAGCTGTACGAGGCCAAGCGCCTCGAAGCAGTCGCAGCGAAGGAGGTGCAGGCATGAGCATGCAGCCGCTGCTGATCGAACTGGGCGTGGAAGAACTGCCGGTCAAGGCCCTGCCGGGCCTGGCGCAGGCCTTCTTCGATGGCGTGATCGATGGCCTGGCCAAGCGTGGCGTGGCCTTCGAGCGTGGCGATGCCAAGCCGCTGTCGACCCCGCGCCGCCTGGCCGTGCTGTTGCCGGGCGTGGAAACCGAGCAGCCCGAGCAGCACTCGGAAGTGTTCGGCCCGTACCTGAACATCGCGCTGGACGCCAACGGCGAGCCGACCAAGGCACTGCAGGGTTTTGCCGCCAAGGCCGGCATCGACTGGACCGCGCTGGAGCGCACCACCGACGCCAAGGGCGAGCGTTTCGTGCTGCGTTCGGTGACCCCGGGCGCGCAGACCGCCAGCCTGCTGCCGGAGATCCTGCGCGAAGCCATCGCCGCCATGCCCATCCCCAAGCCGATGCGCTGGGGCAACCACGAATACGCCTTCGCCCGCCCGGTGCATTGGCTGGTGCTGCTGCACGGCAATGACATCGTGCCGGCCGAGCTGCTGGGCCTGACGTCTGACCGCTTCAGCCGTGGCCACCGTTTCATGGCCGACAAGCAGGTGTGGCTGAGCAACCCGGCCGACTACGTTGAATCGCTGAAGGCCGCCAACGTGCTGGTCGATGCCGACGCGCGCCGCGAGCGCATCGTCGCAGAGGTCAATGCCGCCGCCGCACAGGCGGGTGGCGTGGCCCGCATCACCGACGACAACCTGGAACAGGTGGTCAACCTGGTCGAATGGCCGGCGGCGGTGCTGTGCAGTTTCGAGCGCGAGTTCCTGGCCGTGCCGCAGGAAGCGCTGATCGAGACCATGGAGATCAACCAGAAGTTCTTCCCGGTGCTCGATGCCGGCGGCAAGCTGACCGAGAAGTTCATCGGCATCGCCAACATCGAATCCAGGGACGTGGCCGAAGTCTCCAAGGGCTACGAGCGGGTGATCCGCCCGCGCTTCTCCGATGCCAAGTTCTTCTTCGACGAAGACCTCAAGCAGGGTCTGGTGGCAATGGGCGAGGGTCTGAAGACCGTCACCTACCAGGCCAAGCTGGGTAGCGTCGCCGACAAGGTGCAGCGGGTCAGCGCGCTGGCGCAGATCATCGCGCCCCAGGTGGGCGCCGAC
The DNA here is from genome assembly GCF_032066555.1 of Stenotrophomonas sp. Taxonomy (GTDB): domain Bacteria; phylum Pseudomonadota; class Gammaproteobacteria; order Xanthomonadales; family Xanthomonadaceae; genus Stenotrophomonas. The sequence continues at coordinate 91,289 of NZ_DAMBKV010000007.1, read as the reverse complement.
CCGGTGCAGGCCAAGCGCGCCGCCGAGCTGGCCAAGAACGACCTGCAGTCGCGCATGGTCAATGAATTCCCGGAACTGCAAGGCATCGCTGGTCGTCACTACGCGGTTGCCGGTGGCGAATCGCCGTCGGTGGCGCTGGCCATCGACGAGAGCTACCAGCCGCGCTTTGCCGCCGATGACATCGCACTGTCGCCGCTGGGCAAGGTGCTGGCCATTGCCGAACGCCTGGACACGCTGGCCGGCGGCTTTGCCGCTGGCCTGAAGCCGACCGGCAACAAGGACCCGTTCGCGCTGCGTCGTAATGCGCTGGGTCTGGCCCGCAGCATCATCGAGTCGGGCTTTGATCTGGATTTGCCGGCGTTGCTGGCTTCGGCCAATGCCGGCCTGGCCGAGCGCAAGGTGCAGGCTGATGCCGGTGAGCTCTACGACTTCATCATCGACCGCTTGAAGGGCTACTACGCCGACAAGGGCGTGCCGGCCACCCACTTCAATGCCGTCGCCGAGCTCAAGCCGGCCTCGCTGTACGACTTCGACCGTCGCATCGATGCCATCGGCACCTTTGCCCAGCTGCCGGAAACCGAAGCGTTGGCCGCCGCCAACAAGCGCATCCGCAACATCCTGCGCAAGGCCGAGGGCGCGATCCCGGGCAGCATCGATCCGTCGCTGCTGCGTGAACCGGCCGAGAGCGAGCTGGCCGAAGCGGTGACCGCCGCCATCGACGACACCGGTGTGGCACTGGCACACAAGGACTATGTGGCCGTGCTCGGCCGCCTGGCCCGCCTGCGCCCGCAGGTGGATGCGTTCTTCGACGCGGTGATGGTCAATGCCGAGGATCCGGCGCTGCGTGGCAACCGGCTGGCGCTGCTGCGCACGCTGGGTGACCGCCTCGGCAGCGTGGCTGCGATCGAGCACCTGTCCAACTGAGGCATGGATGCCGGCGCCTCCTGGCAGTCCGCACAGGCCGCTCTGGCCCGGCGTGACATACCGGAGGCGCAGCGGCAGCTGCGCGCCGTGGTGGATCAGCAACCCGCGCACGCCTATGCGCGGGTGATGCTGGCCGGCACCGTCCTGGCACAGGGGCGGCTGCGCGAGGCCGTGCAGCAACTGCAGCAGGCCGCCAGCCTGGATTATCGCGACCCGGCGCTGCTGCTGCGCGTCGCCCAGGCCTTGCTGCGTGTTGGCGACAGCGAGGGCGTGGCGCGGTTGATGCGCAACGCCTGCGTGGCCCGCTGCAACGACAGCCCGACGCTGGCGGCCCTGGCCCACGTGCTGCAATCACTCGGGCTGCATGCCGATGCCCTGCAATTGATGCAGCGTGCGGCGGCGGTGGGATTCGACAGTCCCGATTTCCACTACTTCCTTGGCGTGCAGCTGCAGTTCAACGGTGAGCTGGACGCGGCCGAGCAGGCACTCACGCGCTGCCTGCTGTTGAACCCCGGCCACGGCCGCGCCGCGCTGACACGTGCACGCCTGCGCCGCTGGCGTGCAGACGACAACCATGTCGATGGCCTGCGCAGGCAGCTGCAAACAACGGCAACGGACAGCGAGGACACCGCCGCGCTGTGGTTCGCGCTGTACAAGGAGCTGGAAGACCTCGGTGATTTTCCTGCGGCATGGGATGCGCTGCGGCAAGGCAATACCGCGATGTGGCGGCGCCTGCGCCACGATCGCCTGGCCGATCATGCGCAACACGAGGCGATGGCGCGGCTGGCGGCAGCGGGCACGTTCGCGCCAATCGAATCTGCGGATGAGGAAGAGGGTGCACAGCCCATCTTCATCATCGGCATGCCGCGTTCGGGCACCACGGTGCTTGAGCGCATGCTCGGCAATCATTCGCAGGTAGCGTCTGCCGGCGAGCTTGGCGATTTTGCCCAGCAATTACGCCTGGCCGCCGACCAGGCCGGGCGCGCGCTGCTTGACCCGGCCTTGCTGCAGGCGCTGCCAACGCTGGATTACGCGGCCGTCGGCAACGGTTATCTGCGGCAGACGCGCTGGCGCCTGGATGGGCAGCACCGTTTCATCGACAAGCTGCCACCGAATTACCTGCTGGCTGGCCCGATCGCGCGCGCGTTGCCGCAGGCGGTGATCGTCTACGTCAGGCGCGATCCCATGGCGGTGTGTTTCTCCAACTACCGCGCCATGTTCGGCGACTCCTATGCTTACAGCTATGAGCTTGACGCCCTGGCTGCGCACCATGCAGCGCATACGCAGCTGATGCAGGCCTGGCAGCAGCATCTGCCGGGGCGTGTGCTGGAGATCGACTACGAAGCGATGGTGCGCGACCCTGATGCAGCGCTGGTACAGGTGCTGCAGCGCTGCGGACTGGCGCCGGAAAGTGGCGGCAGTGACCTGACCCGCAATGCGGCCGCGACTGCCACCCTGAGCAGCGTGCAGGTGCGCGAGCCGGTGCACGCACGCAATATCGACGAATGGCAACGCTATGCCAGCGAGCTCGCGCCGCTGCGCGAGCGCTTGCAGAAGGGTAGATAGCACAGGAGCGGCCGTGGCCGCTCCTGTTCATTGCTGCTGCATCGTGTTTACTGGCTGCGGCCAAAGCGCCAGTTCATCTCCAGCATGTACGAGCGGCCATAGCCGTTGTAGTTGAAGATGTTGTAATACGGATACGTGGTGTAGGTGCGGTCACGCGGCGGCCGTTCACCGGTGAGGTTGTTGGCGGTCAGGCTCAACGAGACATCATCGGTTACCGCATAGTCCACGGTCAGGTTGAAGGTGGTCCAGGCCTTGACCTTGCCTGCGTCATCGGCGGCATAGCCGTCGGTGGTGTCCTGGGCGGCGAAGTTGGGCGTGCGGCCATAACGGATGCCATACAACGTCGTGGTCCAGTCGCCCATCTGCCAGCCCAAGGTGCCGCTGAAGATGTTCTTGAACTCCGAGGAGTAGTAGGGATTGCGCAGCAGGTCGATCACCGGGTCCTCCGGATACTGCTGGCTCTCATGCTTGAGGGTGACGTTGTAGCGCGCGCCCAGCATGAAGCTGCCCCAGCTGTCGGTAGCCCAGCGGTAGTCCAGGTTGGCGGTGACGCCGCTGACATCCTCCTTGGCGACGTTGATCGGGTTGACCGCCACGGTGTTGAGCTGGTTGGGCTGCGGTGCGTTCGCGCCGGCACGGCCGATGCGTTGCAGGGCATCGACGCAGGTCGGGGAGTTGGCATCCAGCTGGCCCTGGCGGCATGCCGACTCATTGCGCAACAGCAGGTCCAGGTCGAGGTCGGCGACCTTGTTGTCGATCTTGATCCGGTAGTAGTCGGCGCTGACCGTGAAGCTGCTGTTGGGCGACCAGACCACGCCGCCGCCCCAGGACTTGGCGGTGATCGACTTCAGGTCACCGTTGCCGGAGCGGGAGCCGCGGACCTGCTCATCGTTGAGCGTGCACTGGGCAATCGGAACGCCGGGTTGCTCGGTGGCACAGCGGTAGTAGTCAGGCACGAAGGTGTAGAAGCCGCTGTCGCCGGCAAATACATAGGACATGTCCGGCGATTTGAACGCGGTGGCGTAGTTGCCGCGGAACAGCAGCGAGTCGATCGGCCGGTACTCCAGTGCCGCCTTCCAGGTGGCGCGGGAGTCGCTGCCGCCGCCATCGTTCTTGTAGTCGTCATAGCGCCCGGACAGGCTGGCGGTGAGCTTGCTGAAGATCGGCACGCGCAGTTCCACCGCCGCCGCCCAGTTGTCGCGCTTGCCCTTGCCCTGGGTGCCGCTCAGGCCCCAGAACTGGTCGGTGACCACACGCGTGTCTGTCGGGTTGCTCCACGATTGCTGGCCGGCCTGCAGCACGCCGGCGAAGCCGACGTCACCGGCGGGCAGGGTAAACAGCGAGGTGTTGGTGAACTGCAGGTTGACGTTCTGCGTCCAGGTCTTGGACTTGGTGCGGATCTCACCCTGGAAGCTGCGGTACTGCTCCGGGGTCAGCGCCTGGTAGAAGCCGGCATCGTTCGGCTCGTAGATCGGATAGCCGTAGTAGTCGCCCAACTGCGGCCCGAGGAAATGCTCGCGGAAGAAGTCTTCCATCTTGTCCTTCAACGGCCACCACTGGCGGCTGTCGATGTGGTATTCGGAGCGCGCGTAGTAGGCGTTGTAGTCCCAGTTGGACTGGCCCAGCGCGCCCTTGATGCCGATGGCGACGTTGTAGGAATCGGCGGTCTGGCGCTCGTTGTTGAAGTCGACGTCACCGGTTTCCTCCGGCGAGAAGATGCGCTGGTAGCTCTCAAGGTCGCCGGTGAGGTTGTTGAAGATATAACCGCTGGTATCCAGCGATGGCTGCCAGAAGCGCGAGCCGGAGTTGCTCTCGTTCTTGGTGCGGTTCATCAGCAGCGTGGCATAGATGTCGGTGCTGTCGTTGAGCGCGTAATTGAGGTTGGCGTAGCCGGAGGCGCTGCGCTCCTTGTTGAGGATCGTCGAATAACCCGGTTCATAGCGGCTGCCGCAATAGTTGCCGCGGCCCGGACGGGTGTCATAGAAGGTCGTACCCCCGAACAGGCCAGCCAGCGGCGCGCAGGCTGCGGCGCCGGGGTCGATGTAGGCGCCGCTGCTGCTGTTGTGCACGAAGGTGCGGCTGCCATAGCGCGCGGCGACGTCGGGGTTGTCGTTGGTGGAGTCGAAGTCCTTGCGGTTGAAGCCGTAGATCGGGTCCTGGTTGCTCAGCTGCAGGCCGGCAGTCAGGTCAAGCTTGTCCCAGCTGTGGCCGCTGGTCAGCTGGAAGCGCTGGTTGCCGCCACCGCCGCCGTCGTAGCTGCCCATGCGGAAGCTCAGCTCGGTGCCGTCCAGCCGCTTCTTGAGGATGATGTTGACCACGCCGGCGATCGCGCTGGAGCCGTAGATCGAGGACTGGTTGCCCGGCGCGATGTCGATGCGTTCGACCATGGCGGTGGGGACGCTGGCCAGGTCGACGAAGTTGCTCTGGCCGTTGTAAAGCAAGGGGTAATCGGCCATCGGCCTGCCGTCGATCAGCACCAGGGTGAAGCCCGGGTCCAGGCCGAGCAGGCTGATGGGTTTGGCCGCCGAGGTGAAACCGCCGGAGAACTGGCTGTCCTGTACCGCACCGGTCGCCAGTGGCTGCGAGCGCAGGACCTCGTAGACATCCTTGAAGCCCTGCTTCTGGATGTCCTGGGCGGTGATCGAGGTGATGGGCGTGGCCGTCTCGACCTGCACCTGCGGAATCAGCGAGCCGGTGACGGTGATCTTGTCGAGGGTCTCAACATTCCTTTTGTCCGCATCGGTCTGGGTCTGGGCGAAGGAAAGGGACGAATACGCGGCAATGGCGGTGCACACGGCCGCGCTGAGGAGTTGTCGTTTCATCATGGGTACCTGGACTTGTGGAAGTGCCTGGGGCCCAGTCAACCGGCTGCTCCTTCATGGAGCACGTAACCCGGGACAGCATCACCACGTGTTCTAGGAACCGGAGCGGCTGGGTGTTTCACGATAATTTAACCGTACCCGTCAATATGGCGTGATGGTCCATACAGCGTGGTGGAGGCGGGTGAATCGAATGTAGTGCCGAGCCCTGCTCGGCCGGGGCATTCCCGCTACGGCCTCTGCCGAGCATGGCTCGGCACTACACGGGCCACCCCCGCCGCGTGGATCAGCAGTGCCGCAGGCAGCTTCATGACAGCCGTGTGATTTTGCCGGTCATGTTCGGACCGGTATGCTGACGCGCATGCAGCTATCTCGAATCACCCCGCTCCTTCTGTTCCTGGCGTCGCTGGCAGCAGTTCCCCTTGCCCATGCCCGCGGCACCATCGAAAAGGTCCAGATCAAGGGCCTGGACAAGGGTGATGACGCCGAAATCATCGAGAACATCGAGGTGTCGCTGTCGGTCTATGACGCGATCGGCAAGGTGCAGGGCGAATCCCGGCTGGAGTACCTGCTGTCGCAGGCCGAGCGGCAGACCCGTACCGCGCTGGAGCCGTTCGGCTTCTACAACCCGAAGATCACCGTGGAAGCGCCGCGCACCGGCGATACCCTGCAGGTATTGATCCAGGTCGACAAGGGCGAGCAGGTCAAGGTCCGCACCCAGGAGCTGGCCATCACCGGCCCGGCCTCACGCGACAAGTACCTGCAGGAAGACATCGAGGCCTTCCACCCCAAGACCGGCGAGGCCTTCGACTCGGTCAGCTACGAGGCCAGCAAGATCACCATCACCCGGCGCCTGGCCGAGCGTGGTTACTTCGATGCCGACTTCACCCAACGCAAGGTGGAAGTGACCCGCGCCGAGAATGCCGCTGACATCTTCCTTACCTGGGACAGCGGCCGCCGCTACAACATGGGGCCGATTACCTTCGAACAGGATTATTTCCGTCCGGGCCTGTTCGAGCCGTTGGTGTATTGGGAACAGGGCAGCTACTGGCACGAAGGCAAGCTTGACCGCCTGCGCGAGTCGCTGACCAAGCTCGATTACTTCAGTGTCATCGACATCCAGCCGCATCCGGAACAGGCCGATGACAACGGCGAGGTCCCGGTCAACGTCAAGTTGACCCGCGCCAAGCGCACCATCTACACCGCCGGTCTGAGCTATGGCAGCGAGAGTGGCCCCGGTGTGCGCGGCGGCGTCGAACGCCGTTACGTCAACCGTCGTGGCCACAAGCTCACCACCCAGCTGGACTATGCGCAGAAGCGCAAGAGCTTCATCACCAGTTACCGCGTCCCCGGCTTCCGCTGGCTGGATGGCTGGTACAGCTATGCGGTCAGTGCCTATGACGAGCAGACCGATTACATCGACCTGCGCAACGTCAAGCTGATCGCCAGCCGCAGCGGTGAAATCAACGAGCACTGGACTGCCATCGTCTCGATGAACGCCCTGCGCGAGCGTTGGCGCTACAGCTCCGGCGACCAGTTCAACGCGGCGGTCTACAACTATTCGACCCTGGTCTATCCGCAGCTCACCGCCGACTACGTGGACGTCGACGACAAGAGCTTTCCGCGCCGTGGCCTGAGTGGCAACGCCACCCTGCGCGGGGGCATCGAAGGGGCCGGCTCGGATACCAGTTTCGTCCAGGCCGATGCCACCGTGCGCTGGTACATTCCGGTCGGGGATGCGGACCGGCTGATCCTGCGTGGGCAGGCCGGCACAACCTGGACCAGTGATCTGGTATCGATGCCACCGAGCCTGCGCTATTTCGCCGGTGGCGACCGCTCCATCCGTGGCTATGCCTACCGTGAAGTCGGCCCGCGTACGCCGGCACCGGACAAGTTCGCGCTGGGCGCGAAGAACCTGGTGGTCGGTTCGGCCGAGTACGAACATTATTTCGGTGGTGGCCCCTGGGGCGGCGCGGTCTTCGTCGATACCGGCAGCGCCTTCGACAACACCATCGACCTGCATACCGGCGTCGGCATCGGCCTGCGCTGGAAATCGCCGGTGGGCCCGGTGCGCATCGATATCGCACACGGCTTGAACAGCCCCGATTCGCAGTTCCAGCTCTACCTCAACATCGGAGCTGACCTATGAGCCGTCGGCCTGACGAGGTGAGCCCGGAAGAGCGCGAGGCGCGCATCGCCGAGCTGCGTGCCCGGCGCAAGGCGCGGCTGCGTACGCTGGCGGTGCGCAGCGGCATCACCATCACCGTACTGGTGCTGCTGGGGCTGTTCGCGCTGTACTGGCTGCTGCAGACCGTTGCCGGCCGCGAGGTATTGCTGGCGCAGGTGGTGGCGCGGCTGCCAGCTGGCTCTTCACTGACCTGGAGCAAGGCCGAGGGCCCGCTGGCCGGGCCGCTGATCCTGCACGACCTGGATTTCCGCTACAACGAGCTGCACTTCACCGCCGCGCAGGCCTATCTGGATCCGGATATCCGCCCGCTGCTGGGCCGCAAGCTGCGCCTGGATGCGCTGCGCATCAGCGATGCCACGCTGGAGCTGGGGCCGTCGGAAGACAAGCCCTTCGAACTGCCGCGCTGGCCCGACGTGTTGCCGGCCATCGAGCTGCCGTTGGCCTTGCAGGCCGACACCATCGTTGTCGATGGCCTGCGCATCACCCAACTGCAGCAACCCATCATCGACATCACCCGTATCCGCGGTGGGCTTGAAGCAGCCGATGGCGAGTTCAGCGCCAGCCAGCTCAAGGTCAACAGCAACCTGGGTGATTTCCGCATCGACGGCCACTACCTGCCGCGCGAAGACTATGCGACCGATTTGACCGTGCGCGCGCTGATGCCGCCGCGCCCGGGGCAGCCGGCCGCGCGCCTGGGCCTGGTCGCGCGCGGTGACCTGGCGCACATGGAAGTGGCGCTGGCCGGCTATGCGCCCAAACCGCTGCATGCCAGCCTCATCCTGGACGGCCGTACCGATCCGGTCTGGAACGTGGCCGCGCGCAGCGAGCAGTTGGACATCGGCCAGCTGGTGCCCGCGCAGTTCCTGGCCGAGGCACCGGCACCGCTGGCCCTGGATTTCACCGCGCGTGGGCGCGGCGGCCAGGCGCAGCTGCAGGGCCGTGTGCGCCAGGGTGAGAATGAGCTGGTGCTGGCGCCGTCCAACGTCGCCATCGAGAACCAGGTGCTGACGGTTGCACCGCTGGTTGCCGAAGCCTTCGGTGGCAGCGTGCGCCTGCAGGGCACGGCCGATTTCAGCGATGCACAGAATCCGGGCTTCCGCTTTGCGGTGGTGGCCAACCAGCTGACCTACACGCCCGAACCCGACCCGACCCAGCCTGACAGCACACCAGTGCCGCTGCACCTGAAGGAAGCGCGTCTGGGCGTGGCCGGCAACCTGAAGAACTGGGCGGCGGTCGGCAAGGCGGAGGTGGCGCGTGAGGCGCAGGACGCCAATCTCGATTTCGACGTGCGTGGCAACGACCAGCAGGCCCATATCGAGCGGCTGAAGGCGACCACGCCTGGTGGCGCGTTGGAGTTGAAGGGTTCGGCGGCCTGGGCACCGACGCTGGCCTGGGATGTGGATGCAAGCCTGTCCAGGTTTGATCCCGGCTATTTCGCGCCGGGCTGGGAAGGCAATCTGTCCGGTTCGCTGGCCTCCAAGGGCAAGCAGCTGCCGGCCGTGGCGGGCAGTAGCGACATGCGCTTCGAGGCGACGCTGGACGTGCCGCAAATCAACGGCATGCTGCGCGGCCGCCGTGTTGATGCCCGGGCAAAGCTGGCACTGCAGGGCACCCAGGGCGAAGGCAATGTGCGGCTGGTGATGGGCGACAGCCAGATCGAGGCCAAGGGCAAGGTTGGTGATCGACTGGATGTGGATGCGCGGCTGCAACCGCTGCACCTGTCCGACCTGCTGCCCGGTGGCACCGGCAGCGTGGTCGGTACCCTGCAGCTGCGTGGCACCCCGAGCCAACCGGATATCACCGCCGACCTGCGCGGCAATGGCCTGCAATGGGACGACTGGAAGGCGCAGCAGATCAGCATCAACGGTCGCCTGCCATGGCAGGGCAGCAACGGCGCGTTGCAGGTCCATGCCAGCGCGGTCGAGGTCGGCATGCTGCTGGATCAGGTCAACATCAATGCACGCGGCAGCGTGCAGAACCTGCAGCTGGACGCCGACACCCGCAATGAACTGGGCGCGCTGGCCTTCAGTGGCAGCGTGCGCCAACAGGGCCAGGCCTGGCGCGGCGAGCTGGCCTCGCTGCGGATTGCACCGGTCAAGGGCGCGCCATGGCAGCTGCGGCAGCCGGCTGCCTTCAGTGCGCAGGGCAGCAACTTCACCCTGTCCGATGCCTGCCTGGGCTCGGACACCGGTGGCGCGCTGTGCCTTGCCGCCAACTGGCCGCGCGAAGGCCTGCAGTTGCGTGGCGATGCCCTGCCACTGGCGCTTGTGCAGCCGTGGCTGCCGCCCAACGAAGGTCGCCGCATGTACCTGCGCGGTGAGCTGACCCTGGACGGCAACATCCGCCCGCGTGGCAATGCCTGGGAAGGCGGCTTCAAGGTAGCCTCGGCCGAAGGCGGCATCCGTCTGGGCGACAACGCCCGTGGCGAGCTGGTGCGTTACGACAACTTCTCGTTGAACGTCGACATGCTGCCCAACAGCATCAAGGGCTACCTCGGTGTCGGCTTCAAGGGCGATGGCTTCATCGATGCCAAGGTGCAGACCGGCTGGGAGCCCAATGCGGCACTCACCGGCGAGCTGTACATGAACATCGCGCGGTTGTACTGGCTGGAGTTGTTCTCGCCGGACCTGGTGCGCCCGCAAGGCCTGATCGAGGGCCACGTCAGCCTGCGTGGCACGCGCTCGCAGCCAAGCCTGGGTGGCGAGGCCAAGCTCAGCAACTTTACCGGCGAATTCCCGGCATTGGGCCTGACCCTGAGCGAAGGCAAGGGCAGCTTCATCGCCCAGCCCGATGGCTCGGCGCGCATCAGTGCGTCAACCAAGACCGGTGGTGAGGGCACCCTGCAGGTAGACGGCGGGCTGTCCTGGTTCGGCGATGCGCAGCCCTTGCAGCTGCATATCCACGGCGACAAGGTGCTGCTGGCCAACACCAGCGAACTGCGGGTGGTGGCCAACCCGGATCTGGACTTCACCCTGGCCGGTACCGCGATGGAACTGCGCGGCAGCGTGCATGTGCCCGAGGCGGACCTGGACCTGGAACGCCTGGATCGCGGCACTTCGGCGTCGGAAGACATCGTGGTGCTGGACCCGGTCGATCCGGAAGAAGGCCCGTCCTCACCGCTGGACATGGACCTGACCGTCAGCCTCGGCGACAAGGTCAAGATGAGCGGCTTCGGCCTCAAGGGCGCGCTGACCGGCAGGATGCAGGTGCGGGCACGTCCGGGCCGCGAGATGACCGCCAACGGCGGCCTGGAAGTCAGCGGTCGCTACAAGGCGTACGGCCAGGACCTGACCATCACCGATGGCCAGCTGCTGTGGAATTACGGTGTGGTGTCCGACCCGCGTATCAACATCAAGGCACAGCGCTCGATTGGTGATGTCACCGCCGGCATCCATGTCACCGGGCGCGCCCAGCAGCCACGGGTGGACGTGTGGTCGGAGCCGGCGATGTCGCAATCCGAATCGCTCGCCTACCTGGTGTTGGGGCGCAGCCTGAGCATGGCCAGCAGCGACCAGGCACAGCAGGTCAACGCCGCCTCGGCGGCCTTGTCGGCTGGTACTGGCCTGCTCGCCGCGCAGGTCGGGGCCAAGCTGGGGCTGGACGATGCCGGCGTCAGCCAATCGCGCGCGCTGGGCGGCTCGGTGATCGGCGTGGGCAAATACATCACGCCCAAGCTCTACATCGGCTACGGCGTGTCGCTGGTCGGCAGCGGCTCGGTGCTGACCCTGAAGTACCTGCTGCGGCGCGGCTTCGACATCGAAGTGGAGTCGTCCACCGTCGAAAACCGTGGCTCGGTGAACTGGCGCAAGGAGCGCTGAGGGATACTGCGGATGGCACGATTGTGGGAGCGGCGTGAGCCGCGAAGCCACAGCTCCATCCGCAGCCAATAGCGCATTGGCCACGTCGAAGATCAGCGCTGTCGCGAGTTCATGCAGCGCTGGCTTCGCGGCTGACGCCGCTCCCACAAGCGTCGACGATATTGCGTGACTGCTGGCGGTTGCCGCTGTTGGCGGGGGCCGCTACTGTCGGCGGCTGTTCTGTAATCCGCTGGAGTTCCGATGACGCGCAAACCGCTTACCGCCGCGCTGGCGCTGGGCATGAGCCTGGCTGCTGCCGCCCACGCCAACGAGGGCATGTGGATGCCCACGCAGTTGCCGGAGCTGGCCAGAACGTTGAAGGAAGCCGGCTTCAAGGGTGACCCGAAGCAGCTGGCCGATGTCACCGCGCCACCGCTCAGTGCAGTGGTGCGGGTGGGCGGTGGTACTGGTTCGTTCGTCTCCGACGAAGGCCTGCTGCTGACCAACCACCACGTGGCCTATGGCGTCATCCAGTACAACGCCAGCAAGGAGCACAACTATATCGACGACGGCTTCATCGCCCAGGGCCGCGACGACGAACGCGCCGCCAACCCGGATTACCGGGTGCTGGTGACGGTGGGCTTCGACAAGGTCACCGATGACGTCCTCAAGGACGCCCGCGGCAAGACCGGGCGTGCGTATTACGACGCGGTGGAAAGCGCGCGCAAGCGCATCGTCGCCGACTGCGAGGCCGAGGGCGGCGTGCGCTGCTCGGTGGCCAACATGTACTACGGCAGCGATTTCTACCGCATCCGCCAGCTGGAGCTGACCGACATCCGTCTGGTCTATGCACCGCCGCGCGCCATCGGCAACTACGGCGATGAGATCGATAACTTCATGTGGCCGCGCCACACCGGTGATTTCACCCTGCTGCGCGCCTACGTCGGCAAGGATGGCAAGCCGGCCCCGTACAGCAAGGACAACGTGCCCTACCACCCGCCGGCACACCTGAAGATGTCGCTGGATGGCCCCAAGGAAGGTGACTACGCGATGCTGGCCGGCTACCCGGGTACCACGTATCGCCTGCGCACCGCCGACGAGTTCGCCAGCCAGATCGACACCGTGCTGCCGCGCCGGGTCGAGGTGTTCCAGCAGCTGATCGACGTGATCGAGGCGCAGGGCAAGGGCAATGCCGATGCGCGCACCCGCTATGCCTCGCAGCTGCAGTCGCTGAAGAACAACCGCAAGCGCGCCGCCGGTGAACTGGAAGGCCTGCTGCGCAGCGACGCCAAGAGCCAGCGCGCACAGGATGAGCAGGCGATGCTGGCCAATGCCGACGGCAAGTACAAGGCCGATATCGATGCCTTGTTTGCCTCGTTGGCCGAGGGCCGTGAAGCCGGCAGCAGCGAGTTCCTGGTGGGATTGATGTCCAGCCAGACCCAGCTGCTGCGCTCGGCCTTGCTGCTGGAGCGCCTGCGCGTGGAATCGCTCAAGCCCGATGCCGAGCGCGAGGCCGGCTACCAGCAGCGCGACCAGGCCTTGATCGAAGGCGTGCTCAAGCAGGTGCAGCGCCGCTACGACCCGACGGTCGAGAAGGCGCTGCTCACGGCATTGCTGACCCGCTACCAGCAGTTGCCCGATGCGCAGCGTGATGCGCAATACGACAATCTGTTCGGGCGTACGCCGGCCGAGCTGGCCAAGCATCTGGATGAACTGTACGCGCAGACCAAGCTGGGCGACGAGGCGCAGCGTCTGTCGCGCTTCGAGGCCGCGCGCAAGGGTGGCTTCATCGAGGCCGATCCGCTGGTTTCGGTGGCCTCGGCCCTGGTGATGGCCCAGCTCAATGCCGAGCGCGAGAGCAAGGCACGCGAAGGCGAGCAGCTGCGCCTGCGGCCGTCCTACATGCAGGCGCTGTTTGCCTGGCGGGCCAGCCAGGGCAGGGCGGTCTACCCGGATGCCAACAGCACGCTGCGCATCAGCTACGGCAAGGTCGAGGCGCTGCACCCGCGCGATGCGGTCAGCTACTCGCCGGTGACCACGGTGGCCGGCATCGTCGAGAAGAACACCAATACCGTGCCATTCGACGCACCCAAGCCGCTGTTGGCCGCGATCGCCAAGGGTGATTTCGGTAGCACCGCCGACCCGGCCCTGAAGACCCAGACGGTCAATTTCCTGACCAACCTGGATACCACCGGCGGCAACTCCGGCTCGCCGGTGCTCAATGCCAAGGGCGAGCTGATCGGCCTGAACTTCGATTCCAACTGGGAGTCGGTCAGCGCCAGCTGGTGGTTTGATCCGCGCTACAAGCGTGCCGTGCACGTGGACATGCGCTATCTACGCTGGCTGCTGGCCAAGGTGTACCCGGCACCGGCACTGCTGCAGGAAATGGGTGTGCCTGCGGAGTAAGCGACACGGAATGGGCGGCGCAGCAGTGCCGCCCATTTTCGTTCATAAAACTGTGTACCCGGTTTCAGCGGTAACTGACATTACGCTGAGCTAAAATCCCAGCTATATGTGGGCTGTTTATCAGGGCCCGACAGGGAGAGTGTGTGGCATCGGATCTGAACTACGCGCCGGTCGGCGCAGCCAATCCCATGGCCTTGGCGCCGCTGCGTATCTGGATTGTCGGCAACCTGGAGTTGCTGCAACCGCTGCTGCCCTATGGCGCCCAGATCCAGGCCCTGGACAGTGTCGAGGCGCTGTACCGCGAACTGGTGATCGTTCCCTGTGACATCGTGGTGATCGACACCACCCGTGTCCGTGCCGGCATGGTCGAGACCGTCGAGCACCTGCGTCGCCGTGATGATCTGGGTGTCGTCCTGCTGGTTGATCCGCTTACCCCGCAGTTGATTGCCGAGGGGCTATGGGCGGGCGCCGACGCCTGCCTGCCGCACCGGCCGGACCCCGAATTCCTGGCGGCCAAGCTGTACAGCCTGCGTCGTCGCCTGCCCGGCGAAGCCGCGCAGTTGATGGAAAACGTCGCCACCAGCGACAACGCCAGTTGGGCACTGGAATCCGATGGCTGGGACCTGCGTGGTCCCAGTGGCCAGATCCTCGCCCTGACCGAGGCCGAACGCGCATTTCTCACTTTGCTGTTCGCCTCGCCGGCCGAAACCGTGGCCCGCGAACGCCTGATCGCAGCCCTCACCGACCAGCCCTGGAGCTTCGACCCGCACAGGATCGAAGTGCTGGTACACCGACTGCGCAACCGCGTGCAGGCCGCTACCGGCTGTACCCTCCCGGTTCGCGCAGTTCGGGGTGCGGGCTACCGTTTGACGGTCTAGTTCACACTTTTCCGTTTATTTTGAGTTCACAGATTTGAAGTCGTTCCCATTCACGTCCATGACTGGGGATGCAGGTAAATCCTGCGTGAAATCAAAGTGATAGCGGCGTCGCGAATACGGGTTCAGGTCCGTTTCGAGAGCAACTGAGAGTTTCCGTCATGGAGCGGAACTGAATAGGCGCAGGTGCGCCGTAAGAATCGCCGCCATCGCAAGGCACCCCCACGGTGCCGAATCGGCGATCCGTTTTTGGGGCGGGTCGTGCATCGACATGAATTTTTCCGGGCTGCCAGATCTGGCGGCCTGTGTGCGCAGCGTTTGCAAGAGGTTTGCACGGTGAACAAGCAATTCGAGCAGGACATGGCCATCCACGGTTCCGGTAACGGGCGTTTGCCTCTATTGGGGGGCGTTGGCGCCCGTCTGCGCGGATGGAAACTTGCTGCATCCGCATTTCTTCTGGGCTCGGCCGCTGCATTGGGAGTGGCTCCTGCATGGGCAGGTGTCGCGCCGGATAGCGATATCAAGCTCAATTTTGGAACCCAGACAGACGTAACAGACGTTCCTCAGGGTGTGCCGTTTACGGCTAGCATTGATTGGCAAAGAACTTCTGCAGGTGTGGACGACACGTTGACGGTGGTGATCCCGGCGCAACTGGAGGCGACGACACCGCTGCCTGCCGGATGCAGTTTTGATCCGATGAATGCCGCGCACCTGGTTTGCACAGTAGCCAATGGTGCAGTTGGTGCTACAGGTCAGCTTTCGATTGGCTTCATAGCAACCAGTACTGGCGGACCCAATATCTCGGTCATTGGTAGCGATCCTGGCAAGACCACTGCGGTCAAGCCGGTGGTAATCCGCAGCAGCGGTGACCTGAAGGTTGAGAAGCAAAAGACTTCGCCCGCCGGCAACGCTGTTGCGGGAATGCCGATTGTCTTTGAAATCAGCCCGCAGATTGATGGCAATGGCATGGATGTGCCGGTTGGTGGATCGATTGTCGTAACCGACAAGTTGCCCACGGATTTCCAGCTGACTGCGGTGAATGCTCCGCCGGGTGCAGTCTGCAATTCCGTAAGCGACGCCAACACCTCGCGAACACTGGTCTGTACCTATAGCGCTACATCAGCGCCGATCAGTCCGGCGGCGCTTGCCACTGGGGTCATCACCGTCACCGGCAAACAGAACAGCCAGGGCACCTTCGTCAACATAGCGACGATCAAGTCCGGCAGCGTCGAGTATCTGGATACCAACGACAACAACAATGATGTCAATTTGCCCTATACCACGGCAGCAGGCACCGACCTGGTGGCCAAGGGCAGTTACGACGAGCACTACAAGCTGATTGGCAGTGATCAGCCGTTGAAGCTGGAGTACTACAACGACGGTCCGTCCGGCACCACGGGTGGCACGATCCAGACCATCATTCCCGCAGGTTTCGTGATCAAGACGTTGCCCGCCAACTGCACGTCGGCCCCCGGCAACAGCCTGCAGGTAAATGGCAGTACCTACAGCGGTACGCTGGTTACCTGTACGCCAGGAACCGTGGCGGCCAAGGGCTCCCAGAGCTTCGACCTCATCCTGACCCTGCCGGGTGCGCCAACCGACGGCCAGTTCCCGGTGGTGGTCACGCCGCCGGCTGACAGTGCGGAAACCAACCCGTCCAACAACAGCATCCTGCTTCCCTACCAGGTGGCAGAGCCCTTCGCAGACCTTGGTCTGACCAAGACAAAGAGCCCCGGTGGCCCACAGGCACCAGGCACGGTTGTCACCACCAGGTTGACGGTCACCAATGATCAGCACAGCCTTTCTCCAGCCGATCACACCACCAATCCACTGAAAGTGGTGGATTACATGCGCCCGGAAGAAATTGCTGGCGGCGTGGTAACAGTGAAAGCAAGCAGTCCGGCGGGCTGGACCTGTGCGGTGACCCGCACTGGACTGAGCAATCCTCCCTATACCAATGACGGGCGCAGCACCGAGGTAACCTGCACGGCGCCGGCAGGCACGCTGGCGCCAGGTGCATCCAAATGGGTTGAGTTCACGACCACGATTGATTCGGTTACTTCGCCGATCAAGCTCGTCAACTATGCCTGTACGGGGGCGAGCGCACTGACAGCGCTGGGTGTTCCGAACAATGCCGGACCGTCGCCGGCCGATCCATTCACCGCCAATGACTGTGAGTTCGCCGGCGGCACCCTGGTAGCTACGCCCGTAGACAACGGCAAGGCGGAGATCAAGCTGGTCAAGGATGTGTCCTTCCAGCCGGTGGCCAGCAATGACTGGTACCCGACGTACGACGCAGCAACCAAGACCCCCAGATTGTTGGTGACCGACCAGGATCTGGTCTGGCGCATGACCGTCACCCGCCCGACAGCAGGGCAGGAGACCATTCCCACCCTGCATTTGACCGACGATCTGCCTGGCATCCTCAATATGACTTCGCCGGGAGCCCCGGCCGAGGATTTCAAGACGCCGGCGATCGCGGTGACCGTTACGCGCAACGGTGTTCCCAGCAGTACGGAGTGCCCAGCGACGCTGGCCGCGGGCGAACGTTCACTTACCTGCGAATTCCTGAACGTATTGCCCACCGATGAAATTGTGGTGATGGCAACTGTCAGGCGGCCGCTTGCCGGCACCAATGGTGATTCCGTACTCACCAACTCCGCAACGATGACCTCTCCGGACGCGATTCTGTCCGGACAGATCACCGACACCGCTGCGATCTACGTCGAGCCGCGACTGGATGTCGCAATGAAGGAGAAGAAGGTCCAGACCGCCGAGCCCAAAGTGGGTGGCTTGATCACCTTTGCGCTCAGCGCGCAGAACCTTGGCCCTGGCGCAATTCCCGTCGGCATGTTCAGCATATCCGACGAGTTTTTCGTCGGCACGCCGATTGCCGGCAATGGCACGACCGCCGGCGACGGCACTGTTGCCTACGAAAACATCAGCGGTACCGGAAGCGGCATGAGCTGCGCCGCTCCAGTGGCTATCGCCGGCCAAAAGCAGAGGATCACCTGTACCAACACCACGCCGGTCCCGGCGTATGAGGTGCGGACCATCACCCTTACCGCACGCATCAAAAAGCCCGCCTCTGGTCTGCCCGCAAAGGACGGAACGGTCTATCTGCAGGCCAGCAACAGTGCCGTACTGACGCTGGATCCTTCGCTGTGTGAGTTCAAGACCGAGACAAGCACCAATCCCCAGGTTTCCGGCAGTTGTGGTGACGTCGCAGCGACGTCCAACAACACCGCAAGCGCAACCTTCGACATCAAGGCACCGGTGGTGGACCTTGTACAGAAGAAGGTGCCGTGGCCAAGCGGCACCAAGTTCCGACTGGGCGACAACCTGAGGTACAAGTTCACCGTCAGCAATGACGGTACGTCGCGCGCGGAAGAGGTCATGATGTATGACGTGCTTTCGCCGATTCCGGCCGGTTACACGATCCAGCTGCTGTCGCCGGGCGTGGTCGCAAACCCCGAGTTTGGGGGCAATGCGACACCGCGTGTAGTGCAATGTACTCAACCTACCGGCCCCAACGGGCGGGTTGAGTGCGAGCTTGGTGGCAGTGCCGCTGACAACTGGTTGGATCGTGGGCAGTCGGTGAGCTTTGTACTTGAGTTCGCAATGGTTGGCCCGGTCTCGGCAAACGGCCCGCTCACCTTTGGTGACGCAGCACTTGCCTGCGCCAATGAAAATGCCTATGAACTCCAGGGCGCGTGCGACGCGGCCGGTTTCAACAGGACCAACTTCGAGAACAAGTCGTTCGACATCGCCAAGGCCGGTAACAACCTTGTGTCGATTCCAACCACCGTATTCCCTCCGGTGGACCTGGCGATCGACAAGACCACCATTACCACTGGCCCGGTGAAGATTGGCCAGCCGGTGGAGTACTCGCTGGTGGTGACCAACAACGGTCCTTCCAGTGTGACCAAGATCCGCGTCAAGGACCTGTTGCCCAAGGGCTTTGAATGGCTGAACACCAGTACCTACGTGCCGACAGTGGATGGAACGGCGCTTGCAGTCAGAAATTCTGCGCCAGGTAACGGCGTCTACAACGTCTGTTACATCTCCAACGGTGTAACCACAGTCAATGCGACGTCGGCCGGGCAGGAAATCACCTGTGACCTGGACGGCAACTATGCCCTGGGCGCTTCGGTGACGGTCAAGTTGTGGGCCCGTGCCAAGCCAGGTGTTTACAACGGTTCGGCAAACTTCCCGTTCAATAGCGACCGTACCAATACCGGTACGGTGACGCCGGGCATGGGCAGCGATGGCAGCACGCCGGTGGCACTGGACACTGATCCGAGCAACGACAGCGATCCTTCGGAGACGCAGGTCGCCTCGGGCGCCAGTCTGGCTGGGCTCGTTTTCTTCGACCGCAATGACAACGGCGACGTCGACGGTGCCGGGGATATCGGACTCTCGGGGTCAAAGATCACCTTGTCGGGCAATGACCAATGGGGTGCAGCCGTCAGCATGACGACCACCACCGACGGCAATGGCAACTACAAATTCGAGAACCTGCCTCCGTCGGGCCCTGCTGGTTACACCCTGACCCAGGACCAGACCACGGTCGCTACGAGCTACCAGAATGGTCTGCCGCGCGCCAATGAGCCGCGTGCAAATCGCAATGGCCTGAGTACGGGTGTCACCCATGCAGCGGGCTTCGTGGCGGAGAACCCGGCAGGCGGCACTACCAGTGTGATCGCAGGACTGGTGTTGGCACATGACGCTGTTGGCGTGGAGTTCGACTTCCCCGAAATCAAGCAGTACTCGCTCAGCGGCTTCGTCTTCGCCGATTACAGCCGTAACGACGTCTACGTTGCCGGTGGTGCAAGCAAAGACATGCCGATTGCCGGTGCCACCGTCGAATTGTTGGAATGGGATTCGCTGACCTCGGCATACAAGCCCACCGGTGCCCCGGCGACCACGCTGGCCGATGGCAGCTACTCATTCACCGGGTTGAGTGCGTCCAAGACGTATGCCCTGCGCCAGCCGCTGCCCGCACCGACTTCGACGGTGACCTATTTCAATCTGGAATCGGCCGTCAAGCCAGGGACGATTGAAGGTGTTGCTTGTGCAACGACGGTTTGCCAGCCGGTGCCAGCGAGCACCTCGGGTGACCCGGCGTTCACTGACCGCATCGAAGGCATCAAGCTCACTGGCGATGGTGCGAACTTCAATTTTGGTGAGACCGTTGGGGTCTCGGTCAGCGGCACCGTGTTCTACGACGTCAACAACGACGGCGTGAAGGCAAGCTCGGGTGAACCCGGTATCGCCGGCGTCGAAATCAAGCTGGTGGGTACTGACGACCTTGGCCAGCCGGTCAACCGGACGTACACCACCGTTGCTGCGGATAACGGCGCCTTCAAGTTTGAAGGCCTGCGTCCGGGCACCTATACGTTGGTGGAACCGGAACAGCCGACCGGCACCGCGCAGGGCATTACCACGGCCGGCAAGCTGACCAGCACCAGTGCAAGCAGCGGTACCGCCAGCAACAATGCGTCGCCGGAATCGAGCAAGATCGCCGACATCAACCTGCTGACGCCTGGCGATGCCTCAAACGAGAACCTGTTTGGCGAGATTCCGACCAATAGCGGAATCTCCGGCAAGGTGTGGCTGGATACCAACAATGACGGCGTCATCGATCCGGGCGAAACCGGCATTGCCGGTGTCGTGTTGGAGCTGTCGGGCACCGATGTAAACAACAACCCCGTCTCAAGGACCTTCACCACCTTGGCCGATGGTGAGTACGCGTTCCTGAATCTGCCGCCGGGTACTTACAAGGTGGAGGAGAAGAACCAGGCCGTGGGCACGCTGGATGGCAAGACCAAGATCGGCAACATCGGCGGTGCACCAAAGGGTATGCAGGGTCAGGCCGATGGCACCGCGACGGTCTCCGATCCGTCCAATATCTTTGGTATCACCGTGGGTGTTGGCGAGTTCTCGGTGCAGAACAATTTCGGCGAAATCCCGGCGGGCCTTATTTCCGGTTTCGTCTACAACGACGGCAACGATGACGGCATCAAGGACAGTGATGAGGGCGGTTACGCTGGCATCACCATTACCCTGACCGGCACCGATGACCTGGGCAATCCGGTCACATCGACGGTGACCACCAATCCGGACGGCAGCTACAGCTTCCCGGATCTGCGTCCGGGCACCTATGAGGTGACCGAAGGCACGCCGCCGCCGGAAACGCTCAACGGCAAGACCACCGGTGGTGCGGTGGGCGGTGGTGTGGGCAGCAACCCGACACCGACGTCCTCGGTCATCACCGGCATCGTGCTGACGCCGGGTACCCAATCGGTCGACAACAACTTCGGCGAGATCGGTGATTCGCCGGACATGCTGGTGAGCAAGTCGTCCAACACGGTGAAGTTCACCGTCAACAACGTGGCGACCTACACCATCCGCGTGCGCAATGGCGGGCAGAAGCCGTCCTTTGGCGAATACATCGTCAAGGATCGCCTGCCGATGGGCCTGAGCCTGGCCGACGTTCCGGCCGGCAACGGTTGGCTCTGCTCCGGCGCGGTGGGCGATACCCGCTTTGAGTGCCGTAGTTCGGAAGTGGTCAATGCCGGTGCAACCTCGTTGTCGGACATCACCGTCAAGGCCAATGTCTCGGCCGAAGCGGCCAAGGCGGGCACCGTCAACAACGCGGTATTGATCGAAGGCGGCGGCGAAAACGAGTTCCGCACCCCGACCACCACCGAGCGCAACACCTTTGAAGGTGATGTCAGCACGCTGCCGGTGTGCGATACCGCCATCACCCAGAACGTCTGCCGCGTGCCCAACCAGGTGCAGCTGTCGTCCTCGGTGGGTGGCACCGTGTGGTTCGATGTCGGTAGCGAGGACACTTTCCTCGACGGCGGCGACAAACGCCTGCAGTCGTGGATCGTGGAGCTGCTGGATTCGGTAACCGGTGTGATCTCGCAGTCCACCATCACCGCGGTCGACGGCAGCTATCGTTTCGCCGACGTGATCCCGGGCGTGAAGTGGAACATCCAGTTCCGTGATCCGAGCTCGGGCGTGTTGTGGGCGTGGCCGGTGAACCAGGAAACTGCTGGTGGCATGGGCGTGGCCTGTGACAGCCCGCTTGCCATCGGCAACGACGGCGTCAGCGCCTGCCGCGTCAGCGAGAACGGCACCAGCCAGCTGCAGGTCGTGCTTGAAGCCGGTCAGCATCTGCCGCAGCAGAGCCTGCCGGTGGATCCGTCCGGTGTCGTCTACGACGCCGTCACCCGCGATCCGGTGCCGGGTTCCATCGTCACCCTCGCGCCGGTTGGCGTGTGCACCGGCTATGACCCGAACACCGCCATCCTCAATGCCGGCGCCGGTGGTTACCGCGTGGAAGGCAATGCGGTATCGATGACGGTGGGCAACAACGGCTACTACCAGTTCATGTTTGGTCCGGCCGCGCCGGCACGTTGCGAGTTCCAGCTGACGGTCACGCCGCCGGGGGGCTACAAGTTCGTGTCGTCGCTGATTCCGGCGGAGACCGGTTCGTTGTCGCCGCTGGGTGCAGCGGGCAGCAGCCACCTGGTGCAGCCGCAGACCGATGCACCGACCGGTGCGGTAGGTACGCCGACCCAGTACTGGCTGAACCTGTTCGCAGGTTCCGCGGTTGCAGGCGTGGTCCATAACCACATCCCGCTGGACACCGCCGAAGCCACCGGTCTGGTCATCACCAAGACCGGTGACCGCCAGACCGCGGAAATCGGTGACACCGTGCAGTACACCATCACCGTGCGGCAGACCGCCGGCAGCGCGATGGCGACGGTCAACATCGTCGATACGCTGCCGCGTGGCTTCACCTACATCAACGGCACCGGCCGTGTGGGTGGGCGCGCTGTTGAAGATCCGCTCGGCAAGCCGGGCCCGCGCCTGGGCTTCGACCTGGGCCCGATCGACGTCGGCCAGCAGCTGGTGCTGACCTACCGCGTGCGAGTCGGCGTCGGTGCGCAGCAGGGCGATGGCATCAACCGTGCGCAGGCACATGGCTGCTCGATCACCGGCGGCTGTATCGATCCGGGTTCGATGACGCCGGTCCCGGGCTCGGTGCCGTCCAACCGTGCCGAGTACCGCGTGCGCGTCACCGGTGGCGTGTTCACCGAGGAAGCCTGCGTACTGGGCAAGATCTTCGTGGACTGCAACAACAACCACGTGCAGGACGAAGAAGAGCTGGGCATCCCGGGCGTACGCATGTACTTCTCCAACGGCACCTGGATGATTTCCGATTCCGAGGGCAAGTACAGCTACTGCGGCCTGCCGCCGCAGAGCCACACCCTGAAGGTGGACCCGTCCACCTTGCCGGTGGGCGCTCGTTTGACCACCAGCAGCAACCGCAACCTGGGGGATGCCGACAGCCTGTTCCTGGACCTGAAGAACGGTGAACTGCATCGCGCCGACTTCGTCGAGGGCAGCTGCGCCAACCCGCTGCTGGAGCAGGTGAAGGCACGCCGTACCCAGGGCGAGGTGCGCGCACCGGAAACCGAAACCGGGCAGTCGCAGCTGCGTTTTGACAGCAAGCCGGTCCGTGCGCCGCAGCAGGCCACGGACTCGTCCAACCAGAGACCGATCGTGCAACCGCGACCCAACCCGCCGTCCGCGCCGGCCCAGCAGGAGGTGCAGCCATGAGCCGCACCGCCCTGCGCAAGATGCCGCGCGTGAGCCTGCTGGCCTGCGCGCTGGCTACCGCATCGTTGCCGGTGCTGGCCCAGAACGTGGGCAGCAGCACCCGCTTCACTCCGGTGATCGGCGACAGCAGCACGCTGTATCCGCGTTCGCTGACCACCCTCGATACGCCGCCGGAAGTGGTGGCAGCACGTTCGGGTGAAGTCGACTACAGCCGCAACGCCGGTGTCGATCGCGTGTCGGTGGAAGTGGACCGTGACGGCGTGCCGGCCGACGGCCAGACGCCGGTGCACATCACCGTGCATCTGCTTGGTGCCGACGGCAAGCCGCTGGCCGGCAAGTCCTTCGTCACCATCGAGAACAGCGGCGGTCGTATCCGTTTGCCGGGTTCGCGCACCGACGAGTTCGGCCCGGGTGCCAGTGATGCCGACAAGGTGATGCCGGGCGTGCAGCTGGAAGTCGAGAACGGTGTTGCCGAGTTCGACCTGGTCGCCCCGCATGATCCGCAGGATGTGCTGCTGCGGATTACTGCCGGTGGTGAAACCGCCGAAGGCACGATCGGCTTCCTGCCGGAAATGCGCGAGTTGCTCGCCACCGGCCTGATCGAGGGCGTGCTGAACTTCCGCAACAAGTCCAACGCCAGCCTGATCTCGCCGGTGCAGCACCACGATGCCTTCGACCGCGATATCCGTCGCTGGGAGAAGCAGTTCAACAACGGCAAGGCCAGTGCATCGGCGCGCACCGCGTTCTTCGTCAAGGGCCGCATCAAGGGTGAGTACCTGCTCACCGCGGCCTATGACTCGGACAAGGATGTACGTGGCCGCCTGCTGCGTGACATCCAGCCGGAAGAGTTCTATCCGGTCTACGGCGACTCCTCGCTGCGTGGCTTCGACGCGCGTTCGGCCGAACGCCTGTATGTGCGCGTGGACAACAAGCGCAGCTACCTGCTGTACGGTGACTTCCAGACCGGCGACACGCTGGCCACCAGCAGTGGCGTTGGCGGCAGCGGCCCGATTCCGCAGCGCAGCCTGAGCACCTATAACCGCACCGCCACCGGCCTGGGCTGGCACTTCGAAAGTGAGCGCGTGCGTACCAATGTGTTCGCCATCGAGGACTCGCTGCGGCAGATCATCGAGGAGTTCCGCAGCCAGGGCAGCGGCCCGTATGCGCTGCGCAACAATGCGGTGCTTGAAGGCAGCGAACGCGTCGAGATGATCGTGCGCGACCGCAACCAGCCCTCGCGCATCGTCTCGGTGAAGCCGCTTGCACGCCTGGTGGATTACAGCTTCGAGCCGTTCTCCGGGCGCATCCTGCTGAACCAGTTCCTGCCCTCGTTCGACAGCGACCTCAATCCGGTCTCGCTGCGCATCACCTATGAACTCGATCAGCAGACCGAGAAGTTCTGGGTGATCGGTGCCGATGGCCAGTACAAGCTCACCGACAAGCTGGAAGTCGGCGCATCTGCGGTCGAAGACCAGAACCCGTACGCCGAGTTCAAGATGGGCAGCGTCAACGCCGGCTACCGCTTCGGCCAGAACACGATGTTGGTCGCCGAGTTCGCCCGCACCCAGAGCGAGGTCAACACCAACTCGCTCAACCAGGTGACCTCGCAGGGCCTGAAGGACGTCACCGGCCAGGTCGAAGGCGACGCCTGGCGCGTCGAGTTCGCCCACGATGGTGCCAGGTTCGACGCACGCCTGTTCGGTGCGCGCACCGATCCGGAGTTCAACAACCAGGCCTCGCCGCTGTATGGCGGGCGTGGCGAATACAGCGGCCGCATGGCGTATGCCGTCGGCCCGCGCCTGGAGCTGTACGTTGAGGCCCTGCGCAGCGAAGACCGTAACCCGGATGGTGGCAAGCGTGATGCCGGCGGCGCCGGCGTACGCATCGGCGCCACCGAGCGCCTGACCCTGGACTTCGGCCTGCGCAGCATCCGCGAAACCATCGGCATCACTTCGCCGTGGTCGAGCACCGGCTATGGCTCGTTGTCGGGGCTGACCGGTGGCTTCGCCACCGGTTCCGGTGGCGGTGCGCTGGGCTACGGCCAGCAGGCGCTGGACCCGGCCACCGGCCTGATGGTGATCAACAGCGGCAGCAATGGCGACACCATGACCAGCGACCTGCCGGTAGGCACCAAGCTGGAATCGGACAGCGCCCGCATCGGTATCGGTTACCGCTTCAACGACAAGTTCAGCGGCGGTGCCGAGTACGAACAGAGCGTCAGCGGTGAAGACCGCAACCGCGTCGCCGCTGGCGTGGACTACCAGGTCTTCGAGCGCAGCCGTTTGTACGGCCGCTACGAGAAGCAGACCGGCCTGACCAGCGCCTATGGCATCACCACCACCGACCGTGAGGCCGATGCGCTGGTGTTCGGTATCGACAGCAGCTACATCCGCGACACCCAGGCGTTCTCCGAATACCGCCTGCGGGATGCGATCAGTGGCCGCGATGTGCAGGCCGCCTCCGGTATCCGCAACAACTGGGATATCGCCAAGGGCCTGCGCCTGAGCAGCTCGATCGAACGCGTCAATGTGATCGATGGCGATACCGGTGACAGCACCGGCCTGGCGCTGGCCCTGGATTACAGTGCCAACCCGTTGTGGCGTGGCGCGATCCGTGCCGAACACCGCATCTCCGAGGACGTGCCGGGCACCACCGACAGCAACGAGGCATTCAAGACCTCGCTGCTGCAGTTCATGGTTGCCCGCAAGCTGAGCCGTGACTGGACCCTGCTGGGCCGCAACTACCTGCTGGCCACCAACTACGAAGAACGTGGCGACGTATTGCAGGATCGCTTCCAGCTGGGCCTGGCGTATCGCGACACCGACCGTAACCGGGTCAATGCCCTGATGCGCTACGAGTACAAGCTCGAGCGTGACGAAAGTGGCCTGACCCTGCTCAACGGCGAGGTGGTCAGTGGTACCAGCCAGGATGTCCGCACGCGTGCGCACATCGTCTCCACCCACGCCGACTGGCATCCGTCGCGGCCGTGGTGGCTGACCGGGCGCATTGCCGGCAAGTGGCAGCGCGACCAGTTCGCCTATGGCGATGGCAGCCGCGTCAACAGCAGCTTCAACGCAGTGCTGGTCTCTGGCCGTGTCGTGTACGACATCACCGAGAACTGGGACATCGGCGTGCTGGGTTCCACCTTCCGTGGCCAGTACGGCGCCAACCAGTTCGCCTACGGCATGGAGGTTGGCCGCCTGCTGCGGCAGAACCTGTGGCTGTCGGCCGGTTACAACTGGACCGGCTTCGAAGGCGACAGTGATCTCAATGGCTACGAGTACACGCAGCAGGGCTTCTTCCTGCGCCTGCGCTTCAAGTTCGACGAAGACCTTTTCCGTCGGGACCCGGTCCGCTACCGCGACCCGGCCCGCTGAGGACGACACCATGACCGTTATGCAAACCAAGTACCGTCCGCTGCGCAGCTTGCTGGCTGTTGCCGTCTTCGCTGTTGCCGGCACCGCCGGCGCCCAGCAGACCCAGCTCAACCCGCAGGCCAAACGCATCAGCGATGAAGCCATCCATGCCGACCTGCAGTCGTATGAAGCGACCCAGGGCCGCATCCAGGCATTGAACGATGGAGGTCGCCCGATCCGCGACTACCACCTGTCCAAGGCCCAGTGCTGGCTGGACGTGTCGTT
The DNA here is from genome assembly GCF_032066555.1 of Stenotrophomonas sp. Lineage (GTDB taxonomy): Bacteria > Pseudomonadota > Gammaproteobacteria > Xanthomonadales > Xanthomonadaceae > Stenotrophomonas. The sequence continues at coordinate 64,436 of NZ_DAMBKV010000007.1, read as the reverse complement.
CCACGAATACACCCGCAATGACCGCAGCGCCTTCCCGCAGGAAGCGCTGACCGAGTCGGAGAAGCTGATCGTGGACATGGAGAACGGCGTCTCGCCGATCCCCACCGACACCGCTCTGGTCAACGGCGCCAAGTACCTGCGTGCCGATCTGTGGGATCGCCTGAAGGTCATCCACGGCACGCCGGGCTTCGCCTGCGCCGCGCAGAAAGTGGCGTGCGGTGAAGTGGAGCTGGTGCACGCCGGCAACGAGTTCAACCAGCAGCAGTGGCGCCACTCCAAGCCGTACATCCAGATCGCCGAAGACCTGGTCAACGAAGCCGAAACCGCAGCGCGCCTGTGCGGCGTCGATCCGGCTGGTCCGGTGGTTGCGCCCGTAGCGGCAGGTCCGTTGATCGCCAACGTGCTGTTCGAGTTCGACCGTGACGGCTACAAGGACATCCGTACCTACTCGCTGGAGAGCGTGGATCGCGCCCTGGCTACCATCGGGAACGAGAAGCGCGAGCTGGCTGGCGTGACCCTGGTTGGCCATGCCGACCGCATGCAGGGCAACGGCTTCGACTACAACCAGGCCCTGTCCGAGCGCCGTGCCAAGACCGTGCGTGAGTTGCTGATCGGCCGTGGTGTGGCGGCGGACAAGATCCGCTACGAGTATCGCGGTGACACCCAGCAGGTGCAGCAGTGCGACGGCGTCAAGCCGCGTGCTGCGTTGCTGGAATGCCTGCTGCCGAACCGCCGCGTGGAAGTGCGGTTTGAATTGGCGCAGTAAGTTCGGCGCAAAGAGTTGATCAACAACGCCCCGGCATTGCCGGGGCGTTGTTCGTTTGGCGAGGAAAATCTCCTCCCGGGTAATCTCCGCGCGCTCGCAATCAGCCCCCCTCCCTTGCGCCGCAGGTGCAGGGGAGGGCTGGGGAGGGGTAGGCGAGCGCAGCTCGAAGCTTCTTGCCTCGGAAAGTAAGGGCACCCCAGCGGGAGGAGCAACCAACTGCCACCGTCAACAGCACCCCTCCCCAACCCTCCCCTGTGCTTCGCCCAAGGGAGGGAGCAACGGCAGCAGCCGACGCGTTCTTCGTGCGCTGGCAATCAGCCCCCTCCCTTGCGCCGCAGGCGCAGGGGAGGGTTGGGGAGGGGTAGGCGAGCGCAGCTCGAAGCTTTTTGCCTAGGAAAGTAAGAGCACCCCAGCGGGAGGAGCAACCAACCGCCACCGCCAACAGCCCCCCTCCCCAACCCTCCCCTGTGCTGCGCACAAGGCAGGGAGCCGAGCCGCAGCTCGCGCAACCCCCAAAGCCCCAATCCAGCGGAATGGCTACACTGGCCCGGCTAAGTCGCATGGGAAACACCCTTGGTCTCCAGCTGGATCCTGCTCCTGGTCTCACTCTGCTATGCCGCGCTGCTGTTCGGGGTGGCGTGGTGGGGTGACCGTCGCCCGCTGTATCCGGACCGCCCCTGGCTGCGGCCGGTGGTCTACAGCCTGGCGCTGGCGGTCTATTGCTCGTCCTGGACCTTCTACGGTGCGGTCGGCTCGGCGGTGCGTTACGGCATCGGCTATCTGCCTATTTATCTGGGCCCGCTGCTGATGCTGATGTTCGGCTGGCGCATCATCGAGCGGCTGGCGCTGATCGCCCGCAGCGAGAATGTGGTGTCCATCGCCGACTTCATCTCCTCGCGCTTTGGCCGCTCACGCCGACTGGCGGCATTGGTCGCCTTGATCGCGCTGATCGGCGTGGTGCCGTACCTGGCCCTGCAGTACAAGGCCGTGGCGATGAGCCTGCAGGTACTGACCGGCGATGCCGCCGGCAAGGGTTTCCTGACCGACCCGGCGCTGTATGTGGCGTTGCTGATGGCCTTGTTTGCCATCCTGTTCGGCACCCGCCAGGTCGATGCCACCGAACACCACTACGGCATGATGCTGGCCATCGCGGTGGAATCGCTGATCAAGCTGCTGGCGATGGTCGCCATCGGCGTGTTCGCCTATGTGTGGCTGACTGACCGTGGCGAGTCGGTCGTGCAGTCGGCACGCACCCTGTTTGAAGGCATGCCACCGGTCGGCTTCGTCTCGCAGACGCTGCTCAGCTTCCTTGCCCTGATCTGTCTGCCACGGCAGTTCCACGTTGCCGTGGTGGAGTGCGGCAATGCCGGCGACGTCAGGCGCGCACGCTGGATGTTCGGCGGCTATCTGGTGCTGATTTCGTTGATGATCGTGCCCATCGCTACTGCCGGCGCGGCGATGTTCGGCACCGGCCTGGCTTCGGACGACACCCTGGTATTGGCCTTGCCGATGTTCGCCGGCAATACCACGCTGGCCCTGATCGCCTATATCGGCGGCTTCTCCGCGGCCACCGGCATGGTCATCGTGTCCTCGATCGCGCTGGCGACGATGATCAGCAACGACCTGGTGATGCCGCTGCTGCTACGCCGTAGCGGCGATCACCGCGAGGCCGCCAATGTCGCCTCGCGCGTGCTGTGGATACGACGCATGGCGATCGTGCTGCTGGCCTTGGTTGCCTATGGTTACTACCGCGGCAGCAACGACGACACCATGCTGGCCGCCTATGGCTTGATGGCCTTCGCGGCGGTGGCGCAGTTCGCGCCGGGCCTGCTTGGTGGCCTGTACTGGCGTGGCGCCAGCCGCCGCGGCGTGGAAACCGGCATGTTGGCGGGCTTCGTGGTCTGGGCCTACACCTTGCTGGTGCCAGCGCTGAGCCATGGCGGCTGGCTGGATGCGAGCCTGCTCACGCAGGGGCCGTTCGGCATCGGCTGGCTGCGCCCACAACAGTTGTTCGGCCTGACCGGTTGGGACCCACTGACCCATGGCACGTTCTGGTCGCTGTTGATCAACACCGTAACCATGCTGCTGGTGTCGATGCGCTGGCGGCCTGATGTCGCCGAGCGCTTGCGCGCCGCCCCATTCCTGGATCCTTACGCCAAGCGTCCGGTGGTGGCCGGTGATTGGCCGGCGCACGTCAAGGTGCGTGATCTGCTGGCCCTGGCAACCCGTGTCATCGGTGACAACCGTGCGCGGCGTTCGTTCGGTGAACAGGCGCAGTTGCTGGAGCGCGAATTCCAGCCCGCTGCCGCCGCCGACCGCGTCTGGGTGCAGTTCACCGAGCGCCTGCTCGCGGCGTCCATTGGCGCGGCGTCCGCGCGCCTGCTGCTGACCAGCCTGCTGCGCGGCTCGGGCATGGATCTGGGCGAAGTGGTGGCGGTGCTGGACGAGGCCGGGCAGGAGCTGCGCTTCAACCGCGAGATTCTGTCCACCACGCTGGAAAACATCAGCGCCGGGGTCAGCGTGGTTGACCCGGAAATGCGGCTGACCGCATGGAACCGCCGCTACCAGCAGATGTTCGGCTATCCCGACGGCATGCTTTACGTCGGCCGTCCCGTCGCTGACCTGATCCGCTACAACGCCGAACGCGGCGAGCTTGGCTCGGGTGATATCGAAGTGCAGATCAATCGCCGCATCGGCTATATGCGCGCCGGTTCACCCCATGTGTTCGAGCGCACCGGCGCCGATGGCAAGGTGATCGAGCTGCGCGGCCAAGCGCTGCCCGGCGGCGGCTATGTCACCAGCTACAACGACATCACCGACTTCAAGAACGCCGAGCAGGCGCTGCTGGAAGCCAATGAGACCCTGGAACAGCGCGTGGCCGAGCGTTCACAGGCAGCGGAGGCCGCGCAGCAATCGAAGACGCGCTTCCTGGCGGCGATCAGCCACGACGTGCTGCAGCCCCTGAACGCCGCGCGGTTGTTTGCATCGGCGCTGCGCGACAGCCTGCACGAGACCGAGGAGCAGCGGCATCTGGCTGAGCGTGTCGATGCTTCGTTGCGTGCTGCCGAAGAATTGCTGGATGGTCTGCTGGACGTGTCGCGCCTGGATGCCGGTGGCCTGCGCCCGACCATCAGTGAATTCGACGCCAGTGTCCTGGTCCGCGAGCTTGCGGCGCAGTACACGCCGGTCGCGGCAGGGCGTGGCCTGCGCCTGCATGTGTTTGCGCGCACCGCCTGGGTACGCAGCGATAGGCGCCTGCTGCGCCGTGTGTTGCAGAATTTCATGGCCAACGCGCTGCGCTATACGCGTAGCGGTCGCATCGTGCTGGCGTTGCGTGTGCGCGGCGAAGAAGTCGAGTTGCAGGTATGGGATACCGGCCCCGGTATTCCCGAGCACCATATGCAACAGATCTTCAACGAGTTCCATCGCTACCAGCAGCCATTCGATTGGGGCGAGCAGGGCCTGGGTCTGGGCTTGTCGATCTGCCAGCGCATCTCGCGCCTGCTCGATCACGGCTTGAATGCGCGCAGCCAGCCTGGCCACGGCAGCATGTTCTCGATCAGCTTGCCGCGCGTGCCGACGCCTGCCGCACCGCTGCCAGCGCCGCGCCAGCAGACGGCTTTTGGCGGTGATGATTCATTGGCCGGCATGCGCGTGCTGTGCGTGGACAACGACCAGGAGATCCTCGACGGCATGCGTGCCTTGCTGGGCCGCTGGAAGGTGGAAGTGATCGCCGCCAGCACGGTGGACATGGCCCTGGAGAAGCTGGGCGAACAGCCCGACGTGATGCTGGTGGATTACCACCTGCATGATCGTCTTGATGGACTGGATACCCTGATCGCCCTGCGCGAGGCCGCGCATAGGCCTTTGCCTGGCGCCTTGCTGACCGCCGATGGCCGCGACGAGTTGAAGCGCATGGCCCGCGAACGCGGCTACCGTGTGCTGACCAAGCCAGTGAAGCCGGCCTCACTGCGCGCGTTCCTGACCGCATTGAACGACCCGCGCAGGCGCTAGCAGCCAGAACTGTAGTGCCGAGCCATGCTCGGCAGGGCTTCACCAGCGAAAAGCCGCCCTCACCCCAACCCCTCTCCCGCACGCGGGAGAGGGGCTAGATCTGTAGTGCCGAGCCATGCTCGGCAGCGGCCTTACCGGTAATGCCCCAGCGCAGAATGGCTGCGCTATACAAATGGCGTGCCGGCTTCGTGATTTACGCCGCTCCGACCACAGCCGCCGCGGCCGTCAGATGCTCGTACAAAATCGCGCAGCCGATGATGATCAGGATCACGCCGCCGATGATCTCCGCGCGCTTGCCAACCAAGGAACCCAAGGCACGGCCAAGCATGATGCCGATGGTCACCATGGTCATCGTGCACAGGCCGATCACCAGCGCCACCACGCCGATGTGCACATCAAGGAAGGCCAGGCCCACGCCGATCGCCATCGCATCGATGCTGGTGGCGAAGCCGGTAGCGGCCAGGGTCCAGAAACTCTTGTGCTGTTCGCCGCTGGCGTCGCCGGCACCCTCGTCTTCGCTTTCATCATCGGGCTTCAGGCCGGCAAAGATCATGTGCGCGCCCAGTACGCCAAGCAGGCCGAACGCGATCCAGTGATCGAAGGCCTGCACGTATTGCGACGCAGCGCGGCCCAGCAGCCAGCCGATGAGGGGGGTGATGGCTTCGATCACGCCGAAGATCAAGCCCGCGCGCAGGGCGTCGAGCAGGCGTGGCTTGCGCATGGCAGCGCCCTTGCCAACCGCCGCAGCGAAGGCGTCGGTGGACATGGCGAAGCCGATCAGAACAATGGAAATGGGAGACATCAGGATTACCGGGTCGGGCGGACACGAACGGCATGCGCCGCGCCCAACCAAAGTTGCGCACGCATGCCGCTGGTCTCGCCAACCGGGTCTGGCTGCCCACACCACGGCGCACTGGCCGAGTATGTTGATGTGGGCGCTTCCATTGCTGGAAGCAGGCTACTCCCCAAGGGAGCGCGGATTGTAGCAGCAAGCTGCAGCGATGGCAGGCCACCGAATTTGTAGGAGCGGCGTGAGCCGCGAAGCCGGTGGATGTTGGTCGCCGGACACAACGCCATTCAGAAATCTGGCTGTTTGAGGATTGCGTGGAGAGGCCTCAAGCACGCTATCTGAAGGATCATTTGCTTCGCGGCTTACGCCGCTCCTACAAAGAGCCGTGTTTCATGCAGCGCTGTTTGCTTGTCTGGCTGTTTGTAGGAGCGGCGTGAGCCGCGAAGCCGGTGGATGTTGGTCGCCGGAAACAACGCCATTCAGAAATCTGGCTGTTTGAGGATTGCCTGGAAAGACCACCAGCACGCTGGCTGCAGGTTCGGCCGCTTCGCGGCTTACGCCGCTCCCACAAACCGGGGGCTTGCCTCGACTCGGTGCTCAGTCTTCTTCCGGCGGCAACACGATGGCGTCATCGTCGATGGCCAGCTTGCCGGCCATCAGCACCGCCTGGGTACGGTTGGTGACGCCGAGCTTGCGCAGGATGGCGGTGACATGGGCCTTGATGGTGGCCTCGGAGACGCCCAGGTCATAGGCGATCTGCTTGTTCAGGCGGCCCACGCCGAGCATCTGCAGGACACGGAACTGCTGCGGGGTCAGTTCGCGCAGGCGCTGGCCGACTTCGCGTTCTTCATTCGGGGTCGGCGGCACGTTGTGCGCCTCGGCCGGTGCCCAGCGCTCGCCATCGAGGATGGTGCCCAGCGCATGGCCGATGGTGTCCGAATCGGCGGACTTGGGGATGAAGCCGAAGGCGCCATGGTCCAGTGCACGCCGCATCACCGTGGCTTCCTCGCGTGCGGACACCACCACGATGGGCAACTGCGGATGCAGCGAACGCAGGTGCACCAGCGCATTGAAGCCTTGCGCGCCCGGCATGTTGAGGTCCATCAGCACCAGGTCGGCATCGGGGTGTTGTTCGGCCAGTGCGTACAGTGCTTCGACGCTGTCGGCCTCCATCAGCTGCACGCCGGGAATGACGCGTTGCACCGCGCCCTTGAGGGCTTCGCGGAACAGCGGATGGTCGTCGGCAATGAGGAGGGTAGGCATGGGGCGAGTAGTGAGTGATGAGGAGTGAGGAGTGAGGGCTTGCTGCTTCGATGCTACCGCTGTTGCCAGCAACAGGACAGTTGATCATCGGTGTGGAAGGAGGAGTGAACGCAGCGGCTGCATTTGCTGTTGCCGCGACTCACTCCTCACTCCTCATCACTCACTCCTGGCTCCTGTTCCTTCAGCGGACCTTGCGCTCTTCCACCAGCGACGCCACCACCGACGGATCGGCCAGGGTCGAGGTGTCGCCAAGCTGGTCCGGCGCGTTCTCGGCGATCTTGCGCAGGATGCGGCGCATGATCTTGCCCGAGCGGGTCTTGGGCAGGCCCGGTGCCCACTGCAGGTGGTCCGGCGCAGCGATCGGGCCGATCTCCTTGCGTACCCAGGTCACCAGCTCCTTGAGCAGCTCGTCGGTCTGCGCTTCGCCGGCGATCAGGGTGACATAGGCATAGATGCCCTGGCCCTTGATCTCATGCGGGAAGCCGACCACGGCCGCCTCGGCCACCTTCGGGTGCGAGACCAGCGCGCTTTCCACTTCGGCGGTGCCGATGCGGTGGCCGGAGACGTTGATCACGTCATCGACGCGGCCGGTGATCCAGTAATAGCCGTCTTCATCGCGGCGGCAACCGTCGCCGGTGAAGTAGCTGCCCGGGTAGGTACGGAAATAGGTGTCGATGAAACGCTGGTGGTCACCGTAGACGGTGCGCATCTGGCCCGGCCAGGAGTCGCGGATGATCAGGTTGCCTTCGGTGGCGCCTTCCAGCGGCTCACCATCGGCGCTGACCAGGGCCGGCTGCACGCCGAAGAACGGCAGCGTGGCCGAGCCCGGCTTCAGGTCGATGGCACCCGGCAGCGGCGAAATCAGGATGCCGCCGGTTTCGGTCTGCCACCAGGTGTCCACGATCGGGCAGCGTGCATCGCCAACCACGTCGTAATACCAGCGCCAGGCTTCCGGATTGATCGGCTCACCCACGCTGCCGAGCAGGCGCAGGCTCTTGCGCGAGGTGCGCTTGACCGGCTCCTCGCCTTCGCGCATCAGCGCACGGATGGCGGTGGGCGCGGTGTAGAAGATGGTGACCTGGTGCTTGTCGATCACATCCCAGAAGCGCGAGGTGTTCGGGTAGTTGGGCACGCCCTCGAACATCACCGAGGTGGCGCCGTTGGCCAGCGGGCCGTAGACGATGTAGCTGTGGCCGGTGACCCAGCCGACGTCGGCGGTGCACCAGTAGATGTCGTCCTCGCGCAGGTCGAACACGGCTTCGTGGGTATAGGCCGCATACAGCAGGTAACCACCGCTGGTGTGCAGCACGCCCTTGGGCTTGCCGGTGGAGCCGGAGGTGTAGAGGATGAACAGCGGATCTTCCGCGTTCATGCGCTCGGGTTCGCACTCGGCCGGCTGGGTGTCCACCACGTCGTGGAACCAGCGGTCACGCGGCGCCTGCATGTCGACCGCGCCACCGGTGTGGCGCACCACCAGCACGGTTTCCACGGTATTGGTGCCGGGCAGCTTCAGCGCGGCATCGACGTTGGCCTTCAGCGGCACCTTCTTGCCACCACGCAGGCCTTCGTCGGCGGTGATGATCAGCTTGCTGGCGCAGTCGCCGACACGGTCGGCGATGGAGTTGGCGGCAAAGCCACCGAACACCACCGAGTGGATGGCACCGACACGGGCGCAGGCCAGCATCGCCACCGCGGCGTCGACGATCATCGGCAGGTAGATGGTGACGCGGTCACCCTTCTTGATGCCGAGGTTGCGCAGCGCGTTGCCCAAGCGGCATACGCGTTCGTACAGTTCGCGATAAGTGACCTTCTGCGCCGGGCTGTCCGGGCCATCGGGCTCGAACAGGATCGCCGTCTTGTCACCGCGCGTGGCCAGCTGCCGGTCCAGGCAGTTGACGCTGACATTGAGCTCGCCGTCCTCGAACCACTTGATGCGGAAATCGTCGAGCTGGTAGCTGACGTTCTTGATCTTGGTCGGCTTCTTGAACCAATCCAGCCGCTCGGCAGCCTTTGCCCAGAATGCATCGGGGTTTTCGACCGATTCGCGGTACAGCTGCTGGTACGTGTTCTTGTTGATCCGTGCCTTCTCGGCGAACGCGGAATCAACGGGATATACATCAGTCATGGCAACCCTCACCTTTGCACTTGTAACCAATGAATGCGCTCTGTCGAGGGACAGAGGCGGACACCCCAAGTGTGCCGCATCCACCCCCCATCGCGCTGCCCCCTTTGTTAGACGATGGTCGAACAGACGCCTGCTTACGACTAATGGCGAATAGCCGCCCGCCACCTGGCCCGCGCACGCTGGCTGCGACCGTGCAACCGGTGCGGCCCGTTCGCCAGCCTGGAGAGAGGCAGTCCCAATGAATCGAAACATGTTGAAAACGGCCCGCCGGCCACTCGCTGCCGCGCTGTTTGTCGCGCTGGTTGCGCCGGGCATGGCCTTTGCCGAGACCGCAAAAGAGAAGGCGCTGGAAGCACGCGTCGCCGATCTTGAACGGCAGGTGCAGCTGCTGCTGTCCACCCAGCAGCAACAGCAGGGCGCCATCGCCCAGACCCAGAGCGAAGTGGTGCAGGTGCGCAGCGCACAGGCCGAGCGCGCTGCCGCGCCGGCGGTGCCGGCCGGCAAGCGGCCGATCCAGGTCACCAGCATCACCCCGGGCGCGACCGCGGGCACCACCTTCAAGGTGGGCGGCTTCATCAAGGCCGATTTCCTTGCCACGCGTACCGGTGATGGCCAGCTGGCTGACGATGCCACCGGCCGCGCGCTGTATCTGCCGGGCCAGACCCCGGTGCATGGCGCCGGTGGTTCGGGCAAGGCTTCGGACGTGGACTACAACGCCCACGCCAAGTTCTCGCGCTTCAACCTGGGCGTGGACCATGTCGCCGAGAACGGCGACAAGGCCGGCGCCATGGTCGAGATGGATTTCTTCGGCAATTCGCTGGGCAACCAGACCGCGACCAATACCTATGGCGTCACCCTGCGCCACGCCTATATGTACTGGAACAACTGGCTGGCCGGCCAGACCTGGTCCAACTTCATGGACGCGGCCTCGATTCCGGAAGCGGCTGACTTCGTCGGCCCCACCGATGGCGTGGTATTCGTGCGCCAGGCGCAGATCCGCTACACCAATGGTGGCCTGAGTGTTGCCCTGGAAAATCCGGAAACCACCACGCTTACCGGCACCTTCAACCCGGTCACCAACAAGTGGAACGTGCCGGCGGTTGCCAACTCCGACCGTGGCTCGCTGCCCGACCTGACCGTGCGTTACGGTTGGAAGGGCGATTGGGGCACCTTCGGCGTCGCCGGTCTGGTGCGCCAGCTCAAGCTCGACAACCAGACCACCGGTGCCGACGCCAGCAAGGTGGCCGGCGGCATCACCCTTGGCGGCAAGTGGCTGATGGGCGATGCCGATACCCTGCATTACCAGCTGACCGGTGGCGAAGGCATTTCCCGCTATATCGGTCTTGGCATCACCGCCGACAGCGGTTATGACGCGCTCCGCGACGAGATCGACCCGACCGGCGTGGTTGCCGGTTATGTCGGCTGGCGCCATGCCTTCAGCCCGAAGCTGCGCACCAACCTGATCTACGCCCGCAGCGACTACGACAACAACGCCTCCATCACCGGTGACCTGGTGACCAAGAGCGTGCAGTCGATTCGCGGCAACATCTTCTACACGCCGATGCCCAAGGTCGATGTCGGTGCCGAGTTGATGTACGGCGTGCGTGAGATCGAGAACGGCAAGAAGGGCGATATCAGCCGCGTGCAGTTCACCACCAAGTACAGCTTCTGACCCATCCGCCAGCGGCGCTGCAGTAGCGCCGCTGGTGCACCTGAAAACGTAGTACGCCCCATCTCCCTACCCCCACGGGGAGCACTCATGTGACCGTCAAGGCATCTCCGCATGCCATGGCGTTCGTATTCCCAACGCCTGGAGAATTCCGATGAATGCTTCCGTCGATCCCCGTGTAGAGCGGATCGCCTCCAACCCGAAATACCAACGGCTGCGCAGCTCGCGCAACAAGCTGGGTTGGTTCCTGACCATCCTGATGCTGCTGGGCTACTACGGCTATATCGGCCTGATCGCCTTCGACAAGGCCTTCCTGGCCACGCCGATCGGCCCCGGCAAGATCACCACCGTCGGCATTCCGATCGCCTTGGGCTTGATGGTGTTCACCATCGTCATCACCGGCTTCTACGTGCGCCGCGCCAACAAGGAATTCGACAAGTTGACCGCAGAAATCGTGGAGGAAGCACAATGACCCACTCCTTCCTGCGAACCGGTGCACTGCTGGGTCTGCTGATCGCCAGCGGCGCGGCCATGGCTGCCGGTGGCGACATCGGCCAGACCGTGCGCCAGCCGACCAACTGGACCGCGATCATCATGTTCGCGACCTTCGTGGTGTTCACGCTTGGCATCACCAAGTGGGCCGCTGGCCGCACCAAGTCGGCGTCCGATTTCTACACCGCCGGTGGCGGCATCACCGGTTTCCAGAACGGTCTGGCCATTGCCGGTGACTACATGTCGGCGGCCTCGTTCCTAGGCATCACCGCTGCGGTGATGACCAACGGTTACGACGGCCTGATCTACGCTTTGGGCTTCCTCGTCGGTTGGCCGATCCTGACCTTCCTGATGGCGGAGCGCCTGCGCAACCTCGGTCGCTTCACCTTTGCCGACGTCGCCGGTTACCGCTTCCAGGCCAAGCCCATCCGCATGTTCGCGGCATCGGGCACGCTGGTGGTGGTGCTGTTCTACCTGATCGCACAGATGGTCGGCGCCGGTGCGCTGATCAAACTGCTGTTCGGCCTGGACTACTGGATCGCAGTGGCACTGGTCGGCGTGCTGATGATGGTCTACGTGCTGTTCGGCGGCATGACTGCAACCACCTGGGTGCAGATCATCAAGGCCTGCCTATTGCTGTCGGGCGTGACCTTCATGGCCGTGATGGTGATGTGGCACTTCAACTTCAGCTTCGAGGCGTTGTTCACCGAGGCGGTGCGGGTCAAGACCCAGATCGCGGCCAACGGCGGCAAGAGTGCGGAGGAAGCGGCCAGTACCGGCCTGGCGATAATGGGGCCTGGTGGCTTCGTCAAGGATCCGATCTCGGCAATCTCGTTCGGCATGGCACTGATGTTCGGTACCGCCGGCCTGCCGCACATCCTGATGCGCTTCTTCACCGTTCCCGATGCAAAGCAGGCACGCAAGTCAGTGCTGTGGGCAACCACCTGGATCGGCTACTTCTACATCCTGATCTTCATCATCGGCTTCGGTGCGATCGCCCTGGTGCTGACCAATCCGGAGTATGCGGATCCGGTCACCGGCACCATCCAGGGCGGGCCGAACATGGCAGCCGTACTGGTCGGCAAGGCCGTCGGCGGCAACATGTTCATGGGCTTCATCTCGGCCGTGGCCTTCGCCACCATCCTGGCTGTGGTTGCTGGCCTGACGCTGTCCGGTGCATCGGCGGTGTCGCATGACCTGTACGCCACGGTGTTCAAGAAGGGCAACCCGGCACCGGGCTCGGAGCTGCGTGTCTCGCGCATCACCACCTTGGCGTTGGGCGTGATCGCGGTGCTGCTGGGTATCGTGTTCGAGAAGCAGAACGTGGCCTTCATGGTGTCGCTGGCCTTCGCCATCGCTGCATCGGCGAACTTCCCGGTGCTGATCCTGTCGCTGCTGTGGAAGGACTGCACCACCCGCGGTGCGGTGATTGGTGGTTCGTTGGGCCTGGCCTCGTCGCTGATCCTGACCCTGCTGTCGCCGTCGGTGTGGGTGGACACGCTGGGCAACGCGGCCGGCAGTGCGCCGTTCCCGTACACCAGCCCGGCCCTGTTCTCGATGACGATTGCTTTCGTCGCCATCTGGTTCTTCTCGATCACCGACAAGAGCAAGAACGCACAGGCCGAGCGTGCCGCCTACCCGGCACAGGAAGTGCGCGCCGAGACCGGCATTGGTGCGAGCAAGGCCTCGTCGCACTAAGCATTGGTAACGTTTGAAACAACGGCCAGCCCTGTGCTGGCCGTTGTCGTTTGAGCGGTTGGTATCGGGGTTTTCCCTGATGCGGGGCGGAAAGGTGGCTTCCTAAGATGTGGGTGAGGGTCCGCATTGTCAGGTCAGCCGTTCCACTTCCAGCCTTCTGCGAGGAACCGTATGCCGCGCCGTATCGCCAGAACCACGTTGTCCACGGGCATCGCCCTGATCATCGCCGGCAGCCTGCCCAGTGCCTTCGCCCAATCGACCGATGCCAAACCTGACCAGACCACCGACAAGGTGGTGGATATCGGCAGCGTCAACGTCACCGCATCCGGCTCGCGCATTGATCGGCCGGGCTTCAACGCGCCGACGCCGACGGTCAAGGTGACGCCGGAAGACCTGCAGCTCTCCACCCATACCAATATCGCCGCCGCGCTCAACGACCTGCCGCAGTTCCGCGGCACGGTGTCGCCGCAGACCCATACCACCGGCGTGGATGCGGCGCGGGCACCGGTCGACCTGCGTGGCCTCGGCGTCAGCCGCACCCTGGTGCTGCTGGACGGGCGGCGCTTCTCCAGCGACAACGACCTGGCCAGCATTCCTTCGATCCTGATCAGCGGCGTGGACGTGGTGACCGGCGGTGCCTCCGCCGCCTGGGGCTCGGGCGCGGTTGCCGGTGTGGTCAACGTGCAGCTGGACAGCCAATTGGTAGGCACCAGGATCGACGTGCAGGGCGGCATGTCCTCGCGCTCGGACAACAAGAAGCAATACATTTCGGCCGCCACCGGTTTCGAGATCGCACAGGGCCGCGGCCACATCGTCATCGGCGGCGAGGCGCTGAACAACGACGGCATCCTGCCCAAGTCATCGCGTCCATGGCTGGGCCGCACCGCGCAGCTGTCCAATGGCGATGGCACGTTCACGATGAAGGACAACGTGGGTTACGGCAATGCCGCGATCGGCGGCTTGATCACCACCGGTGTGCTGGCCGGGCAGGCCTTCAATCCGGATGGCAGCCTGCGGCCGTTCCCGGGCTATACCGGCGCGTCGCTGATCCAGGGTGGCGAGAGCCCGAGCAATGACGACATCAGTTCACTGATGACGCCACAGCGCCGCTACAACGTGCTGGGAAGGTTGTCGTGGAACCTTACCGACAACACCAGCCTGACCATGGACGTGCGCCACTCGCGCAGCTGGAACCGCTTCCCGTGGTTCGGCGACCACAACCGTGGCACTGGCCTGAAGATCAGTGTGGATAACGCCTTCCTGCCCACAGCCGTGCGTGATGCATTGCTGGCCGCAGGCGAAACCAGCTTCGGGCTTGGTCGCTTCAACAGCGATTTTGCTTTTCCCGATATTGATTACGACCGTCGAACCACGCAGTTCACCGTGGCGCTGGATGGCGTGGTCGGCGACAACTGGCGCTGGAGCGGCTACTACAGCCACGGCGACAACCAGTCCGATCTGGCCGCGCCGGGCTTCCTGCTGACCAGCAACTACCGCGACGCAGTGGATGCGGTGATTGATCCGGTCAGCGGCAAGCCGGTATGCCGGGTGACCCTGACCAACCCCAACTCCGGTTGCGTGCCGATCAACCTGATCGGCCATGGCGCACCCTCGGCCGAGGCAGCTGCCTATGTCACCGGTACGCCCAAGCGCATGACCAATACCAAGCTCGATGCCGCCGGCTTGGACCTGCGTGGCGAGCCGTTCTCGTTGCCGGCCGGCGAAGTCTCGGTGGCGATGGGGCTGGAAGCGCGCAAGGAACAGATCGATCAAAAGGTGGGCGCACAGGACCTGACCAAGTCGTTCAGTACCTGGAGTTCCTCGCCGATGGCCGGCAGCTTCCAGGTCCGCGAAGCCTTCGCCGAAGTCGCCGCACCGCTGCTGCGTGACATGCCGGTGTTGCGTGACCTGCAGGTCAATGCGGCGGCGCGCTTCAGCGACTACAACAGCTCCGGTGCGATCTGGTCGTGGAAGTACGGCATGACCAACGAATTCTTCGATGGCTTCCGTGGCCGCTTCACCCGCTCGCGCGATATCCGCTCGGCCAACCTGTCGGAGATGTACACCACCAGCACCACCGGTTGGTCGACCATCAGCGATCCGCTGACCGGCACCTCGATCAGTGCGCTGGTAATTGGCGGCGGCAATCCGCTGCTGGACCCGGAGAAGGCCGACACCTTGACCGCCGGCTTCACCTGGGCGCCGGCCAGCGTGCCGGGACTGATCATGTCGGTGGATTACTTCGACATCGAGATCAAGGACGTGATCACCCAGGTGTCGGCGCAGGAAACCGTGCTGCGCTGCATCGCCGGCAACCAGGCCATGTGTGGGCGCATCCAGCGCGATGGCAACGGCGAGATCGAGCGGATCAACTCCAACTACGTCAACCTGGCCGAGTACCGTACCAATGGTGTCGATCTGGACCTGCTTTACAACCTGCCGGCGGCGAAGTTGTTCCCGGCGATGTCGGGCAACTTCCACACCCGCGTGCTGGCGACCTGGACCGACAACCTCACCACCTTCGACGGCAAGAACACCTTCGAGTACGTGACCTCGCAGGGCCTCACCGGCGGCTCCGGTGTGCCACGCTGGCGTGCAAACGCGACCTTCGGCTGGCGTGGTGATCGCTATGCTGCGCAGGCGCGTGCGCGTTACATCTCGGCCGGCGTCTACAACAACCAGCTGGTGCTGACCAACGGCAACATCCCGTCCTATGTGTATTGGGATGTGGGTGGCAAGGCGCGTTTCGCGTTGGCGGGCGACAGCGAGGTCGAGGTCTACGCCGACATCAGCAACCTGTTCGACAAGAAGTCCCCCTTGGGTGCGGTCGGCTCGCCTTATTACGATGTGGTCGGCCGTTACTTCACGCTTGGCGCACGCATGCGCTTCTAGGGATGAACCGACAGGCAGGAAGGTTTGGGACAACCGTAGCCCGGGTAAGCGCAGCGCCCCGGGGCCGTTCACGGACCGCCCGAAACAACCGTAGAACCCTGTTCCCGGGTGCGCTGCGCTTACCCGGGCTACGCTCGGAACGCTGATTGCGCTTGGCCGCGGAACCATTGGATGACGCATCATCCGGATCAACAGGAACAGTGGCCGTCGCCGTAGCGCTTCAAGGGCTTCTTTTGCAGAGGAATTGAACATGTACCAGTACCACCTCCGTCGCTCGCCATCGCATCCACGCGCGCGTGCGCTGCTCCTGGCGCCGCTGCTGGCCTGCCTGCTGCTGCCGGCAATGGCCGCCACCAGACCTGCGTCCAGCCAGGGTCTGCAGGTCGAGGCACAACGACTTGCCGCACAACTGCCCGGCCGGCTGGGTGCGGCCATCGTCCATCTGGAAAGCGGCCGCAGCGTCCACCTCGATGCGGACCGGGCCTTCCCCATGGCCAGCACGATGAAAGTGCCGGTGGCCGTGCATATCCTCAAACTGGTGGACGAGGGCAAGCTCACGCTGACACAGCAGGTGACGCTGGACGAAGATGATGTCTATCCGGAGATGGGCGGGCCGATGGACCTGCACCTGAGTGCTGGTTCGGCCATCACCGTGCGCGATCTGCTGCACATGATGATCACGGTCAGCGACAACAACGCCACCGACATCCTGATCCGGCTTGGCGGTGGTACCACGGCGGTGAACGCACGCATGCAGGCGCTGGGTATCAGTGGCATGCGGGTGGACCGCTACATCTGGGAACTGCTGGCCAACTATCGCGGCAATGACGCCTCGCAGGCCAAGCCGATGGGCCCGGCGGCCTATGCCGAACTTTCGCGTAGTGAGCGCAGCGAGGAGTTGCGGCGCGGCCATACCAATGCCTGGAACGAAGACCCGCGCGACACCAGCAGCGCCCGCGCGATGGCGACCCTGCTGCAGAAGGTCTGGCGCGGCGACGTGCTGCAGCCGGGCTCGACCAAGCTGCTGCAGGACATCATGCTCGATACCCGCACCGGCAGCGCACGCCTGCGTGGCATGTTGCCGAAGGAGACCCCGGTGGCGCACAAGACCGGCACGGTGGGGGATGTGATCAACGATGTTGGCGTGATCACGCTGCCGGATGGACGCGGCCATGCCATCGTCACCGTGTTCGTGCAGTCGCGCGCCAGCAGCGAGGAGCGCGACGCGGCCATCGCGCAGCTGGCGCGTGCCGCGCATGACTACTTCCTGTTCGTGCCTTGAGTTGTTGCGCCTGCTCAGCCGGTGACGCTGAGCAGGCGCACCAGCTGCGCACGATGGCCAACGTCAAGCTTGCGGTAGATCGCGCTGATCTGGCTTTCGATGGTCTTGCGCGAGCGGCGCAGGTGATTGGCGATCTCGTCATTGCGCATGCCATCCAGCACGAGCTCGGCGACGCGGGTTTCGGTGGGCGAGAGCCTGGACCACATTGGCCGGGTGACCACGGGCGTCGCCGTTGCCACCGCTTGCAATGGCGTCAGTCGCAGCAGATACATCGGATAGAGGCCGTCCGCCTGCAAGCGACTCTGCAGGCTGATCCGCAACTGTGCCGCTGGCAGGTCCAACGCTTCCCGTGGAAGCTCAGCGTCGCCGACCTGGCTCGCCTGGCGCAGCCAGCCGCGCAATGCCGAAGCCACGCTGTCGGGGAAGCGCAGGCGCTTGCCGGCTTCGTCCAGCCAGCCCGCGCACAACAGCTGGGCCGCAGGCGACAGGCTGATCAGGTGCAGCTCATGGTCGAGGATGATGTCGGCCTGGCTTTGTCGGTCGAGCAGCGCCTGGTAGATGCTGCGACGTTCATGCCGCATCGAACGCACGCGCTGCAGGCCCGCGCCCATCAGCTGATGCAGTTCGCCGAGGAACTGCTGGTGGGCGTCGGTGATCTGCTCCTGGCCGGCCTGCATGCGGATGCTCAACACCGCATCCAGCCCTTCACCGCGCCAGAATGCCATGTGGATGAATTCGTTCCATCCGGGCGCGGGATTCTGCGCGCGCAACCGTAGCCTGGCCTGCGCGTCGGTGGACGCGATCTGTGACAGCGTGTACCAGTCGATGCGCGGGTTGCGCTGCAGATAGGGCGCGGCAACCTCGAGGCTGCGCAACGGGCGTGCGCTGCCGGGCGCACTGGCACCGAGAAAATGCAGGCTGCGCTGTGGTTGGTAGGTACCGTTGATGTCGTACATCAAGGTGCACGAGTGGCAGGGCAGGTGTTGGTTGATCAGATCCACGCAGGCGCGCCACAGCGAATGCAGGTCCAGTGCCTGCAGCAGGCCACGCTTGGCCTGTACAGGGCAGGCGTCGGGGTTCACTGCTATGTCGTGTTCGCGTCCCAGCATGGTGCGGCATGCCCTCGTGGTGGATCGCAGCGCTCTTCTGCGGTGCGGTGACCGGCCGAACCTGCATGATCTCTTCTAGCACCCACTGCGCGGGGCAGGCAAGCGCAGGGGCGGCTTCTGGATGATGCGCACTGACCAACTACTCACGAAGAGCACCCCTCCCCAGCCCTCCCCTGCGCGTTGCGCAAGGGAGGGGGCAAAAGCGGCGTGCACGGGGGGCTGACAGGTCACTTGCTTCGCTCCCTCCCTTGCGCAACGCGCAGGGGAGGGTTGGGGAGGGGTAGCTCCACCGCTCTCGCTCCCGACTTTGCGCAGCACATCACTCCAACTGTGCTTCACGTCGGCTCGCAGCTGGGTTTACAGTGGCCGCTGATCTTGGGGAGGCACCATGGATCCACAGACCGATGGTTCAAACACGCTGCAGCAGCGGTTGACGCAACTGCGCAGCGCCTGGCAGCAGAACAAACCGGACTACACGCAGCGCCGCGATGATCTGCGTCGTCTGCGTGCCGCATTCAAAGCGCGCATTCCAGAGATGACCGAGGCGATCGCCGCTGATTTCGGCCATCGCTCGAAACACGAATCGGTGATCGCTGATGGCATGACCGTCACGGGTGAAATCGATCACCTGCTCTCGCACCTGCGCAGCTGGATGAAGCCGGAGCGGATCGGCGTGGGCTGGCGCTTCTGGCCGGCGCGGGCGCAGGTGCGGCCGGTGCCGGTGGGCGTGGTCGGGGTGATCTCGCCATGGAACTACCCGGTGAATCTGGCGCTGGTGCCATTGGCGACGGCGATAGCCGCTGGCAACCATGTGATGCTCAAGCCGTCCGAGCACACACCGAATAGCTCAGCGTTCCTGCAGTCTTTGTTGGCCGAGGTATTTCCCGCTGATCGGGTGGCGGTGGTGCAGGGTGATGCCAGTGTGGCCTCTGCGTTCTCCGGCCTGCCGTTCGACCATCTGGTGTTCACCGGTTCCACCGCGATTGGCCGCAAGGTGATGGCGGCTGCCGCGCAGCATCTTACGCCGTTGACCCTGGAGCTGGGCGGCAAATCGCCGGCGCTGGTGGCAGCGGATTATCCAGTGGATGGAGCGGCCGCAAGACTGGCGACCGGCAAGTGGTTCAATGCTGGCCAGACCTGCATTGCACCAGACTATGTGCTGATCGACGAAGCGCGGGTTGATGAGCTCATTGCTGCGCTGCGCACGCAGGTGCGGCTGCGTTACGGCGACTTCAGCGATGCGGCCGATTACAGCCGCATCATCAACGAAGGTCAGTACCAACGCCTGCAGGGTTATGTGGATGACGCGCGTGCGCGCGGCTTGCAGGTGTTGCCGTTGGCCGATATCGATGCGGAGCGGTCGCGGCGCGAGCGCTTGTTCCCACCGACCTTGATCCTGCAACCGGGCGATGACGCGACGGTGATGCAGGACGAGATCTTCGGACCTATCCTGCCGATCCGCAGCTATCGCTCGCTGGACGAGGCCATCGCCACCATCAATGGCCGCGACCGGCCCTTGGCCCTGTACCCCTTCAGCCATGACAAGGCGACGGTGGAAAAGATCGTCGGCCAGACCATTGCCGGTGGCGTCACCGTCAATGACACCTTGCTGCACTTCGCGATCAATGGCCTGCCGTTTGGCGGTGTTGGCGCAAGCGGCATGGGCGCGTACCACGGCAAGGCCGGCTTCGATGCGATGAGCAAGCGCTTGCCTGTGTTGTGGCAGACCCGCCGGGCCGGCAGTGATCTGCTGCGGCCGCCGTACACACGGGTAGCGCGTTTCATCGAGATGATTTCGCGCTGAGGGAGAAAAGCCGCAACCAGGCACAGGGGGCCGGCTGCGGTGACCCCGGCACGAGGGAGAGGGAGCCGGGTGTCGAAAAGCGTGGTGAAAGCTGCAAGAAGCATGCAATCTGAAAGCCCCTCTCCCGCATGCGGGAGAGGGGTTGGGGTGAGGGCGCTTTTAGAGCACGTGGAGCAAAAGCTTTTAAAGCTTTAGAAGCTCCCCTCATCCGCCCCTTCGGGGCACCTTCTCCCGCAGGCGGGAGAAGGGAGTAATCGGGCATTGCTTTGGCTGTCAGCCGCCCAACTCATCAGCAATCCGCTGACGCAAGATCTGCAGATCCTTCGCAAACGCCTCAATACCGGTGGCCAGCTTCTCCGTAGCCATCGGATCAGCGGTCATATCCGCATCAAACTTCGCTTCATCAATCGCAGCGACGTTCACCGCTTCAGCAGCACCGGCCACCAGCTTGCGCGGCAGCTCACCGAAATCAGCATCCAGCTTCTCCAGCAGATCCGGCGAGATCGTCAGACGATCACAGCCAGCCAGCGCTTCAATCTGCGCGGTCGAACGGAACGACGCACCCATGACAACGGTGCTGGAACCGCGGCGCTTGAACTCGGCGAACACACCGCGCACGAATACCACGCCCGGGTCTTCGTCGATGCTGGCCGGGGTCTGGCCGTTGGCCACGTACCAGTCCAGGATGCGGCCGACGAACGGCGAGATCAGGAAGGAACCGGCTTCCGAGCAGGCCAGGGCCTGGGTCGGGTTGAAGATCAGGGTCAGGTTGCAGTCGATGCCTTCGGCCTGCAGTACGCGTGCGGCTTCCACGCCGGCCCAAGTGGCGGCGATCTTGATCAGCACCTTGCTGCGCGGCACGCCGGCCGCTTCGTACATGGCGATGAACTCACGTGCCTTGGCCACTGTGGCCTCGGTGTTGTGGGCCTGGTCGGCATCCACCTCGGTGGACACGCGGCCCGGTACCAGTTCGGCCAGCATGGTGCCGACGCCGACGGTCAGGCGGTCAACCACGGCATTGGCGATGGCCTGCTTGTCACCGGATTGGGCGCGGCCCCACTGCAGCTCACGCTCGATCAGACCGGCATAGACCGGCAGGTCGAGGGCTTTCTTCACCAGCGTCGGGTTGGTGGTGCAGTCGACCGGACGCAGGCGCTTGATGGCGTCGTAATCACCGGTATCGGCGACGACGACGGACAGTTCGCGCAGCTGCGCGAGCTTGGATGCAGTGCTCATGAGGTGGTCCGGATCAGGCGGGGATGTCGCCATCATCGACGGCGGCGATGACAGCGGCGGTGTCCTGGTCGAAGGTCGGCGCGGCGAATGGCTGCGGGCCGGGGGTGCGACCAAACACGATGGGACGGGTGATGCCGCGGTAGCTGCCCAGCAAGGGGTGCTGCAGCGTGGTGATCATGTCTTCGGCCAGCACCTGCGGGTGCTCGAACATGTCCTCGACCTTGCGCGCGGCCGCGCACGGCACTTCTTCGCCGAACAGCGCTTCCCATTCCAGCGCACCGCGTGCAGCCAGTGCTGCATGCAGCTTGGCCAGCAGTTCGTCGGAATGCTCGGCGCGCTTGCGCACGGTGTCGTAGCGCGGATCGCTGCCCATTGCCGGCAGGCCGATCTTGTCGCACAACGCCTGCCAGAAGCGCGGCGTATTGGCCGAGATGTAGAGATGGCCCTGCGCGGTCGGGTGGATGCCGGTAACACCGCCCGAGCGCATGTCGCGGCCCACGCCTTCGGGCTCGCCTTCGGCCCAGATCATCCGTGCCGACTGCATGGTCAGCGCGCTGCGCAGCAGCGACACACCCACGTACTGGCCTTCGCCACTGCGTTCACGCTCGAACAAGGCCGAGGACACACCGGCAGCCACCAGCGCGGCGGCGTAGTAGTCGACCACCGAGCCGTACAGGATCTCCGGCGCGCCGCCGGGCTTGCCCTGCATCGCGCACAT
Source organism: Stenotrophomonas sp. (assembly GCF_032066555.1). Taxonomy (GTDB): domain Bacteria; phylum Pseudomonadota; class Gammaproteobacteria; order Xanthomonadales; family Xanthomonadaceae; genus Stenotrophomonas. The sequence goes on along the minus strand of NZ_DAMBKV010000007.1, from coordinate 42,578 downwards.
GCCGGTCATGGTCTGCAGCACCTGGTCGTAGCCGGCCTTGTCCTTGAGCGGACCATCCTCGCCGTAACCGGTGACTGCGCAGTACACCAGGCGCGGGTTGATCTTGTTCAGGCTGTCGAAATCGATGCCCAGACGGGCCGGCACGCTGGGGCGGAAGTTGTGCACCAGCACGTCGGCTTCGCGCACCAGGCGCATCAGCACCGCACGCTGGTCGGCTTCCTTCAGGTCCAGCACCACGCCGCGCTTGGAGCGGTTCACGCCGAGGAAGGCGCGGCTCTCGGCCTCCAGCGTGGACGGGTACTTGCGCAGGTTGTCACCAACCGGCGGTTCCACCTTGATCACTTCCGCGCCTTGGTCGGCCAGCAGGGTGCAGCCGTACGGCCCGGCGATATAGGCGCTCAGGTCCAGCACGCGCACGCCGCTGAGCGGACCACGGGCACCATCGCGCTGGGCGATGTCGAACGGAGATGGGTTGTTGCTTGCTGACATGGGCTGCACTCGAATCCTTGATTGCAGTTTCCTCCCGGTGGATGGGAAGAAACATATCGTGCGGGTATTTTCAGCGAGGACAAAAAGCAGGTATCGCGGTGTCATCGCCTTCAAAACCACCGCTGCCTTCACAGTTTCCGGTGACAGGCAGCGGTGACAGGCTTATTGCGGGGCCAGCGACAGCCAGCTCAGGCGCCAGACGTCGTGTTCGCGGCCACCACAGCGGTAATAGGGCTCGAATACCAGCGGCGCGCGGCATTCCAGCTGCATCGTCACCGGCGCGCCTTCACCTTCGTCCTGGCCTACCTGCAGCCAGCGCGAGGGGTCACCTTCCGGCAGCTTCACCGTTTCATCGGTCTTGAAGCCATCGATCAGCGTGGTTGCATAGACCAGCGGGCCGTAACTCAAGCCGACGTATTCCCAGCGCAGTACTTCCTGCGCCACCGGCGAGCCGTCCGGCGCGCGCGATTCCTGCACATTGATGTTGGCGGCGCGGTGCAGCTGCGGCTGCATCGGCAGCTTCACGTTGACCAGATCGCCGGCCTGCCACTGGCGCTGCAGCTGCACGTAGCCGTCCGCACCAAGCTGTACCGGCACGTTGATGCCGTTGACCTGGATGCGGGCATCTTCGGCCCAGGCCGGGATACGCAGGCCGATGCCGAAGCTGGCGCTGTGCTCGGGGCTGACGCGCAGGCTGATCTCGCCATTGAACGGATAGCGGGTCTGCTGCTGCAGTACCACCTTGCCCGCATCGGCATGGTTGAGCGTGGCTTCGCCGGGGCCGTACAGGTTCACCCGCAGGCCACCATCGGCGGCAACGCCATAGGCAATCTGCGGCAGCTCTTCCACCGCCATCGCGCCGGACGACTTGCAGCAGCGCCAGTACGTCGTGTGCACGCGCTTGCCGTTGGGGAAGGTGTAGTAACACCAGTCCTCACCGTTCGGCGCCATCGCCGCCAGCAGGTCGTTGTAGGCAGTGCGTTCCAGTTCGTCTGCGTAACGCGCGTGGCCGCTGATGGCCAGCAGCTCGCGGTTGAGCTGCATCCATGCCAGCACCGAACAGGTTTCCACATAGGCCTGCGGGAAGAAGGTGCGCGGGGCATTGAACACCTCGCGCGAGCGATGCGCGACGCCGCCCCACGGGCCGCCGCCCAGGGTCAGGTGCTGCTCGCGGATGTTGTTCCACAGGTTGTCGATGGCCAGCTTGTAATCGGCCTTGCCGGTGGCCTTGTACAGCTTGGCCAGACCCACAAGGTTCCACGACAGCTGGTAGGCCTTGCCGGTGGCGATGAAGGCGGCGTCTTCGTTGGCGATGCCCTTGTCGAGCAGGGCCAGGCGCGGGTTGGCATTGGCCTGCTGCAGGATCTTCTCGGCCAATGCGAGGTAACGCGGCTCACCGGTAACCAGGTACAGGTCGGCGGCCGGGTCCAGCAGCACCGTCGCCGACATGCCGTGGTGGTTGCCCAGCGTGGTGATGTCGATGCCCGATTCCAGCGCCTGCCAGCACAGGTCGGCGATGCGCCGCGCGGCCTGCAGGTAACTGTCATCGCCCAGCGCACGCCAGGTTTCGAGGAAGCCGAGGATCAGGTAGCTGTGGGTCCATATGTCCCAGGTGCGCAGTGCCGGTTCGCCGTTCCAGCTCTCGGGCTTGGGCGGCTGCGGCACGGTGAAGCGGCGGTCAGCGGCGTAGTTGCCAAGATAGCCGTCCTCGTCCTGCTGGCTGATCAGCCAATCGGCGACGCGGCGCAGATTGGCTTCCAGCTTGGGCTGGCCGCCCTGTGCCACCGCACGCGCGGTGGCCGACAGCCACTTGCCGGCGTGTTCACCGTACCAGTCACCTTCCTGGTTCTGCTGCTTGTGCGCCTGGCCGAAGATGCTGATCGAGGGGCTGGCTTCATCGACGATGAAGTGGCTCAGGCGGCCGCTGCGGTTGGCGGCGAGCATCTGCCCGAACACACCGTCGAGCTTTACCGCCGCCGGCGTGATCAGCTGCTGGCCGCTGGTGATGGCCGCACTCATGCCGCGTCCACCACGCAGCGGAAGCCGAGCATGCCGCTGCGGTCCTTGGCCGGTGCCATCAGCAGGTACTTGCCGTGCTGGTCCAGGCGGTAGGCCTGCGGGAAATACCAATGCGAGGTCTGCGGCTGGTAGCTGGAACCACCGCGCAGGATCGCCGCACGGGTGTGCTCGTCGCTGAACTCATCGGTCCACTGCCACACGTTGCCGACCAGATCCTCGACGCCGAACGGGCTGGCGCCCTGCGGATGCGCATCGACATCGGCCGGGGCCAGCAGGCGGCGGCCACGGTTGACCTGCGGCACACGGCTCTGGTCCCAATCGTTGCCCCACGGATAGGTTCGGCCATCGTTGCCCTGGGCGGCGTACTGCCATTCCCATTCGTGCGGCAAGCGCTTGCCGGCCCACGCGGCATAGGCGCGCGCATCTTCCAGCGACACCCAGATCACCGGCTTGTTGTCCCAGCCGGCGCGCGGTGCGCCATCCACCCAATGGGCGAGGAAGTTGATGTCATCGGCCGGGTGGTAGCCAGTGGCGTCGATGAAGGCCTTGAACTGCGCATTGGTGACCGGATGGCGATCGATATGAAACGCCTGCATCTGCATCAGCTTGCGGTGATGGCGGCGGGGGCAGTCTTCCCACGGGAACTGCACGTCCTGGCCGGCCCAGTTGAAGCCCTCGATCTCGACACCGCCAACGGCGAACACGAATTCGCCCGCCGGAATGGTGACCATGCCCTGCGGCGCGGCAGCCTGCGCGGCGGTGGCGGGAATCTCGCGCAGCTGCTGCGGGATTGCCTTCCATGCGCCGGAGAAGCTGTTGAGCGGCTGCTCGGCGCGCTTGGCAGCTTCGATCAGGAACGCATCCAGGCCTTCAACGGCAACGCCCGGCTGCACGCTCAGCACCGCACCAAAGCCGCGTGCTTCCATCGGCAGCTCGATGATGGCCACGCCATCACGCACGGCCGGCGACAGCTCCACGCCGTGCCAGACATCGTAGTAACGAGTGCCGTCCACATGCGGCAGACCGATCTGCTCGCCGTTGACCGCGTACTCGTTGCGGTTGATGAACGTGTGCAGGCACTGGCCTTCGACCGGGAACTTGCTGGCGAAGATGCCGCCCTGGTAGCAGACCTGGTAGGGCTCCCAGTCCATCGCCACGATCAGCGCCGGGAACTGGCGATAGATGGCGGCGATGCGGCGCAGGGTTTCACCATCGCGGGCGGTGAACTGGTTCCAGATGCCCCAGATGTTTTCCCAGGCGTTGTAACCGATGCCGTTGAAGAAGCAGTACTGCAGGTCGTGGTTGCGGTTGCGGCCCCAGCGGTTCTCGTAGTTGACCATGTGGCGCGGTTCCAGCCACTTCCACTTGGACACCGGCGGCACCGGGCCATCGGGTGCCTTCTTGCCCCAGCTCTGCACGTTCCAGATCAGCTGCTCTTCCGAGCTGATGGTGGACTCGGGCTGCACCACCACCGGGTTGCCCTTGGCGTCGCATGCATCGAAGAATGCACGCGGCACGCCGTTGAAGGTGTCGCCGTTGATGCCGTCTGCACCGGTGGCCTTGATGATCTCGGCCAGCCCGTCCCAATGCGTCACGCCCGGGTCACGGGTGCCGTGGTCCCACGGCTTGGCCGGCAGGAACACGCGCACGCCGCGCTTCTGGAATGCCTTCACCGCGGCGGTCAAACCTTCCAGACCACCCGGCAGCGTGTGCGCCAGATCGAACTGGTTGCGGTCGTCGATGCCGATGTTCGGGTAGATGTACCAGATCAGTACCGAGTCCAGCCCGCCGAAGCGCTCGATCAGGTCGTCCAGGTATTTGTCGACGGTGTACTGCGCGGTTTCCACGTCGAAGAAATAGCGGTCCTCGACCATCATCTGCGCATGCACGAAGTTGCGCTGTGCCCACTGCAGTTCCGGTCGGCGGTAGTTCACGTCGGTATAGCCGATGCGCACCAGGTGCTCCTGGCGCCAGTCCTTCAACTCGGTCAACCAGTCGGCGGCGCTGGCATTGGCATCGATCATCCAGCTGCCGATGTCGGCGAACGGCCATGCCGGTGCCTTGCCCGGGGTGGGCAGGTAGCGGCCGGTGGTGACGTGCGAGAACTTGTACTCGGTGTGGATCGCCTCACGCCCGTGATCGGGGGAATCGGTGTCGTAATCGGGAGCGGGGTAGGGGGAGGTCATGGCAGTCATCCAACAAAAGCGGGGGAGGCGTAACGGTTACAGCGCGCACCACGCCGCGAGTGCGGCATGGGCGTCGGTGCCGGGCAGGCGGCTGGCGTCGGCCAGCAATGCCTGTACTTCGGCGTGTTCGGGAATACTGGATTGTGCACCCAGGCGCGTGCAGGCCAGGGCCGAGGCCGCGCTGGCGGCCAGCAGGGCCTGCTGCAGCGGCTCGGCCTGGGCCAGTCGGGCGATTAGGGTGCCGCAGAAGGTGTCGCCGGCAGCCGTGGTATCGAGTGGTGAGATCGAGAACGCTGGCTGCACCACGATCTGTCCATCGATGCGTGCCAGGCAGCCACGCGCGCCGAGGGTGACGATCACGCAGGGGACGTCGATGCGTGCCAGCCCGGTGGCCAGGTCCGGCGGGTTGCCGGCCACCACGGCCAGCTCGCCTTCGTTGACGATCAGCATGTCCAGCAGGGCCAGCAGCTCGGCCGGCAACACCTGCGCCGGGGCGGCGTTCAAGGCGACTTTTACGCCGGCGGCACGGGCTGCGGTTGCGTAGGCCTGCACCGAGGCCAGCGGCGACTCCAGCTGCAGCAACAGCCATTGCACGCCATCCAGCGACGGCAGGTGCGCGGGCAGCAAGGCCATATTGGCGCCGGGTGCGACGGTGATCGCGTTCTCGGCATCATCGGACAGGCAGATGAAGGCGGTGCCGGTCGGCAACTGCGCATCGCGTACTGCATGCAGCAGCACGCCAGCGTCGTTCAACGAGGCTTCAATTGGCTTGGCGAAGTCATCGGCACCCAGGGCAAGCAGCATCTGCGTGGCAGTGCCACCCGCACGCGCACAGGCAACGGCCTGGTTTGCTCCCTTGCCGCCGGGAAAGGTGCGGAATTCGCGGCCGAGCACGGTCTCGCCCGGTGCCGGCACATGCGCCGCGCGCACCACGAAATCGAGATTGGCCGAGCCGGCGACAAGTACGGTGGAACTCATGGAATAGCCTGGTAGACGAGGTTGTAGAAACGGGTGGAAGGCGAGGCGAGGGCGTTGTCACCGCTGGGCAGGTATTGCATCAGCAGGATGGCCACCAACTTCTCCTTGCGGTCGATGGTGAAATACGTCGATGCGGCGCCCGACCAGCCGAACTGGCCAACGCTGCCCAGCTTGCCGCGGTAGGCCGGGTTGGTGATGACATAGCCACCCAGGCCGAATCCTTCACCGGCGCCATAGCTGCTGATGGCCGGCTCGAAGCCACCGAGCTGGTCGCTCATCATCAGATCGACTGTCTTGCGCGACAGCAGTTGCTGCTTCCCACTGCGGCCATCATCGAGCAGCATATGGGCGAATTTCAGGTAATCGGCGGCGGTGGAGTACAGACCGCCGGCGCCGCTGTCATAGCCCTTCAGACGCACGCCCGGATTGCGCGCGCTGAGCGTGTCAGCCACGCGCAGGCTGCCATCGTCGTTGCTGGTTGGCAGTTCGACCACGCGACCACGCTGCGCCAGCGGCACTTCAAAACCGGTGTCGTGCATCGCCAGCGGGCTGAAGATGCGTTGTTGCAGGAACTGCGCGAACGGTTGCCCGCTGACCACCTCGACCACGCGCGCCAGCAGTTCGGTATTGCTGCCCTCGTAATGGAAGTGGGTGCCGGGCGCGTCGGCCAGCGGCAGTGTGGACAGGCGGCGTGCAACGTCCTGCAGTGAGGTTGCACTGTCGACATCGGCCGCGGTCAGCAGCTTGGTCGCCACCCGGTGCGTGTCCGACGCCGCCGCGAAGCCGCTGGTATGGGTGAGCAGATGGCGCAAGGTGATCGCACGCGGTGCATCTTCGGTCTGCGGATGTTGCAGGTCGCCGCCGGTCACCACGGTGCGGTCGGCGAACTCGGGCAGGTAGCGCGCCAGCGGATCGTCCAGCGACAGCTTGCCGTCCTCCAGCAGCATCAGTACGGCGACCGAGGTCACCGGCTTGGTCATCGAGTAGATGCGGAAGATGCTGTCGGCCTGCAGTGGCCGGTGGCCAGCGCTGTCGGCGTGGCCGTAGTGCTGCTGGAACACGATGCGGCCATCGTGCTCGACCAGCGCCACCGCGCCCGGGAACTGGCCCGGTGCGGTGCTGGCCTGCAGGAAACCATCCAGCCGCTGCCAGCGGTCTCCAGCGTGCAGCAGCGGCGCGGACAGGCACAGCAGGAGTGCGGCGCCATGGCGCAGCCAGCGGCGGCTGCGCGGTGTTGCGATGGATTGATGCATGGCGGGCACTCCTGCGCTCATCAGCGGAACGTATACGAATAGCTCAGCGACACCACGCGGCCGCGACCGGCCCAGTAGTTCTGCCAGCCATCGCCCTGCGAGCCGCTGAGGATGTAGTACTTGTTGAACAGGTTGTCCACGCCCAGCGAGAACGTGCCGAAGCGCCCCGAATCATAGTTCACGCCCAGATCCCACAACGTATAGCCGTTGATCTTCTCGTCGTAGTCGTACTCTTCGCCGTCGTACTCGCGCACCGCCGAACCGGTGAGGTGGCGGTCACGCAACATGCTGGCACCGAGCGTGGCGTCGAGGTTGGGCAATGCCTTCCACACCAGCGCGACGTTGATCTTGTCCGGCGTCGCATCGAAGATACCCAGCGGCTTCTTCATCGGGCCTGCATCGTAGCGGCCCTGCGGGTCGGGGCCCCAGAACGAGGTGTAGCCGCGCAGGTGCGTGTACAGGCCGGTGATCTTGAAGGTGTCGGTGAAGCGGAATTCGCCAGTGAGCTCGATGCCTTTGATGTCGGTGGGCGCGCGGGTCATGATGAAATCGCTGGTCAGCGGGTCCACTTCCAGCGATGCACCGAAGTCGGAGGTGGAGTGGTACCAGCTGCCACTCAGCGCACCGCGCGAACCACGCCAGTTGAAGCCGATGTCGATGTTGTCGACGATGATCGCCTGCAGGTCGAGGATGCCGGCCACGGTCTGGCCCGGGTAATTCACGTTGCGCAGCGGGATGCCGATGTCAGGCAGGGTGAAGCCCTTGCTGTAGGCACTGAACAGGGAGAACTCATCGGTGACGCGCCAGATCGCGCCGATGTTGGGCAGGTTGGCGGTGTAGTCCAAGGTGCCGCCTTCGACGAAGGAATTGTTGCGGTAGGCGACGGTGGTATAGCTGTCGATGTCGAGCTCACCGTTCTCGCGACGGAAGCCGCCGCTGACCGTGACCGGGCCGATATCCCAGGACAGCTGCGCATACGGGGCAACGCTCCTGTAATCCATCGGCGGCACCCAGACGCGGTCGGTCATCACCAGGCGCTGCTCGGCCACGTCCTGCACGAAGTCCACGCCGGTATGCAGCTCCAATCCGTCCACGCCAAAGATGCTGGGGCGTGTCCACGAGGTACGCAGGCCCTTCTTGCGCGACTGGATCTCGGACTGGTCGAAGATGCGGTCGGCATCATCGGCCGGTGCCGGCTTCACCAGCTGGCGGTCGGCACCGTTCTCCGGCAGGAAGCGCATGCCCTGCTTGGCCTGGTATCCGACCAGGTCGAGCGTGCCGCCGTAGAAATTGCTGTGGGTGTACTGCAGGCTGTACTGGATGAACTTGTTGAGCGCATCGCGCTGGCCGTCGATGTGGCCCTTGATCGAGGTATTCGGCACCGGCGTGTCGCAGGGCGGCCAGTCGTTCGGGCCCTTGCAGCCGACCAGTTGGATGTAGTCGCCATTGCCGCCGATGTTGAAGTTGCTGTACGTGGCCTGCAGGCGCTGTTCGCCGTCCTCGCCGAAGTTGTAGCCGCCCTTCATGTACAGGTTGCGCGACTGCGAATCGGCCAGCGAACCACTGGAATTCATGCCGATGCTGCGGTTCTTGGCGTCATAGGCCATGCCGCGCTCGAGCTGCGAGACGCTGGCCAGGAAGTCGTAATTGTCCTGCTTGATCGCATGGCTCAGGCCCAGCTTCCAGCCGACGCTGTCGTCGTTGAACTGGGTCTGGTAGCGCGCATTGATGGTGGTCTCGCTGCCGATCTGTTCAGGCACCTTGGAGATGTAGTTGATCACGCCACCGGTGGCGCCGATGCCTTCGGCGGCGGATGGGCCGTTGATCACTTCGATGCGGCCGATCACGCCCATGTCGGTGAAGGTGCCGTTGCGCGTGCCTTCGCGCAGTGGTGAGCCTTGCGGGATGCTGTCGAACAGGCGCAGCGGAATGCGCCCACGCAGCGACTCACCGGAGTTGGTCATCGCCTGCGAGGATTCGGCATAGCCGGGAATGGTGCGTGCCAGTACTGCGGTGTTGTCCTCGGTGATGATCAGCGACTGCTTGATCTCCTCCGGGGTGATGATCGAGATCGCACCGGGAATCTTGTCCACTGCCTTGGGCGCGCGCACCCCGGTGACGATGACCCGGTCGAGCTCGGTGGCTTTTCTGTCCTGCGCGCGCTTGTCGGCGCTGCGGCTGTCTTCTTCGTCTGCTGCCTGCATCTGCTGGGCCTGCACGCTGCTGCTGATCGCAGCGGCCAGAGCCAGAACCCCCAACACTACCGGTGCCTTCTTCATGTTGTTTATCTCGTTTTTGTTTTAGATAAGACGTGCATGAACTACTGCCGCGCAGCGCGACATTCCGATACTTCTGTTGGCTGCTGCATCCCTCCCGACGCAACTCCCCGACAAGAGCAGCCTAGGCGTGCACAAGGGGGCATTGAAGGCGGGGGGGCTTGCTTCAGACGTGAGGTTTTGTTGCTTGAAACAAGCTGTGGTTTTTTCTTGCGGCGCAACAAGAAAGGTTTTCTTGTTGCTGCAGCCGTTGCTTTTGTAGGAGCGGCGTAAGCCGCGAAGCAAACGACCGTTCCGGCGACGAGGAATCTGCAACTGCAGGATGTGCGGGAGCGGATGCTTCTCCAGCTTCGCGGCTTACGCCGCTCCCACAAACAACAAACATCAAACACAAAAACGGCGCCACAGTTGCCTGTGGCGCCGTCTTCAAGTTGCAGCTATCAGAACTTGATGGTGTGCGACAGCGACACCATCCGGCCGCGGCCGGAGAAGTAGTTCTGCCAGCCCGGCAGCTGCGACCAGGTCAGCACGTACTGCTTGTCGAAGAGGTTCTCGATGCCCAGCGACAGCTGGCCGAAGCGGCCGGTGTCGTAGTTCACGCTGAGGTCCCACAGCGCGTAGCCATAGGTGTTCTCTTCGTTGGCATAGACGTCGCCGTTGGCCGGATTGGTGAAGGTCTCACGCAGATCGCGGTCGAAGGTCTTGCTCACGCCCAGGGTGGCGTTGAGGGTATCGGTCGGGGTCCAGGTCAGCGAGGCATTCACCTTGTCCGGCGAGATGTCGAGGATGCCCATTTCCTTCTTCAGGCCCGAGCCCGGGTAGTACTGGGTCTGGCCACGGATGCGCGAGTACAGGAAGGTGGCCTTCCAGTGCTCGTTGAAGGTCCAGGCGCTGTTCAACTCGAAGCCTTCGATCTCGACCGGTGCGCGGGTCAGGATGAAGTCTTCGGTCACCGGGTCGATGGTCAGGCTGGAGCCGTAGTCCGAGGTGGAACGGTATACCGATGCACCCACCTGGCCCTTGGCACCACGCCAGTTGACGCCGATTTCCTTGTTCTCGGTGATCAGCGGCTGCAGGTCAGCGATGCAGGACACGGCCTTGCACGGGCTGTTGGCCTGGATGTTGCGCAGCGGGATGCCGACGTTGGCGATGCCGAAGCCTTCGGAGTACGAGGCGAACACCGACCACTGGTCGTTGATGCGCCAGATCGCACCGAAGTTGGGCATGTTGGCCTTGTAATCCATCTTGCCGCCCTGCACCGGGGTGTTGTCGCGGTAGGCAACGGTGGTGTAGCTGTTGATCTTCAGCTCACCGTCCTCGCGGCGGATGCCGGCATCCAGCGTCACCGGGCCGATGTCCCAGCTCAGCTGCGCGTACGGCGCCAGGCTGGTGTACTTCATCGGCGGCACCCACAGGCGGTTGGTCAACGCCAGGCGCTGCTCGGCGGTGTCTTCGACCATGTCCAGGCCGGCACGCAGGCGCAGGCCTTCGACCTTGAACAGGTCGCCATAGGCGTAGCCGAAGCGCAGGCCCTTCTTCTCGCTGTTGATTTCCGACTGGTCCCAGATGCGCTCGGCTTCTGGCGGAGCCGGCTTGGTCAGCTGGCGATCGGCGCCGTTCTCCGGCACGTAGCGCATGGCCTGCTCGGCCCAGTAGGCATCAACGCTGAGGTCGCCGCCGAAGAAATCGGCATTGGTGTACTTCACCGCGAACTGTTCGAAATCGTTGAACTCGGCCAGCGAGCCAGCGATGGAGCCCTTCTCGGCGGTGTTGGTGGTGGGGTTCGGGCACTCCACTGGATCGAAGCGGCAGCCTTCCACCGGGATGTAGTTGTGCTTGCCGCCGATGTGGAAGTTGCTGTAGCTGGCCTGGATGCGCTGCATCTGGTCTTCGCCGAAGTTGTAACCACCCTTCACGAAGAGGTTCTTGCTGTACGAGTCGGACAGCGAGCCGGAGGTGTTCAGGCCAACGCGGCGGCCGTCGCCGTCATAGGAGATGCCGCGGTCGATATAGGCGCCGCTGATCAGGAAGTCAGCCGCATCACCACGGTAGGTGTGGGTGACACCGATCTTGCTCTGGTCGCTGTTGTCCTTGAACTGGGTGCCGTAGCGGGTGTTGATGATGGTCTGGTGGCCATCCACTTCCGGGTTCTTGGACAGGTAGTTGATCACGCCACCGGCGCCACCAATGCCTTCGGCGGCGGACGGGCCGTTGATGACCTCGATGCGGCCGATCACGCCCATGTCGGTGAAGGTGCCATTGCGGTTGCCTTCGCGCAGCGGCGAGCCCTGCGGCACGCCGTCGAACAGGCGCAGCGCGATGCGGCCGCGCAGGGTCTCACCGGAGTTGCTCATCGCCTGCGAGGATTCGGAGTAGCCAGGCACCATGCGTGCGAGCACGGCGGTGGCGTCTTCGGTCAGGTTGAGGGTGCGCTGCACCTGCTCCTGGGTCACCAGGGTGACGGCGCCAGGAACCTTCTCGATGGCGACCGGGGTGCGGCTGCCGGTGACGATCACCTGGTCCAGGTTGGTGGCGGCATCGCCGGCGTCTTGTGCAAAGGCCGGGCTCATCGCGCTGGCGAGCAGCACGGCGCTGATGGCGGCCGAAAGTGGCTTGATCATGTTGTTCTCTCCCCCAGGTTTGAATGTGTGACGCGACCGGCCTGGGAGCCGGCAGAGCCAGAATGCGACGGGGACTAGCGCCCCTTTGATCCTGCCGTTTGCTGTTTTCGGTCCCCGGCCAGGCGGGCACCGGACGCAACTCCGACGTTGGGCGAAGCCTAGGCGGCGCCCCGGCGCGATAGAAGCGCACCTGTGTATGTTCAAAGCCTAGGGTTTGTTGCGATTGGCCTTTGCATCGGTAGTGCCGAGCCATGCTCGGCAGGGGCTTTGCCGGGAAACCCTCCTGTAGTGCCGAGCCATGCTCGGCAAGAGGCCTTGCCAGGAAATCCAACAGGACCGGGAACGCCTCTGCCGAGCATGGCTCGGCACTACAGGGGATCTACGGGTAATGCCCCTGCCGAGCATGGCTCGGCACTACACGGGCATTGCGCTCAGTCGGTAGGCTGCAGCAGCGCCGTACGCGCCTCGTCCAACAGCACATTGACCTGGCGCAGGCGCACCGAGGAACGCGACCAGACCATGCCGATGCGGCGTGGCTCGCTGGGTTCGGGCAGGGGAATGCGCACCACCGAAATGCCTTCCGGCCACGGCTTGGCCCAATCCGGCACCAGCGACACACCCAGCCCGCGATCCACCATCACCGCGATCGCATTGAGCGCATTCAGCTCGAACCGTTCACGCGGCACGATGCCGGCCTTGCGCAGGTATTCGTCGGCCTGGCGGCCGCCCCATTCGTGGCGGTCGTAGCGGATCAGCGGTTCCTCGCGCAGCAGCTGGTGCGGGTCGGCGCCGGCCAGGCGCGCCGGTGCCAGCACCACCAGCGGCTCTTCGCGCAGCAGCTGCCAGTCGCAGGTCTTGGGCAGCGAGAACGGTGCCTGCAGCACCATCGCCGCATCCAGGTCACCCGATTCCACCGCGCCATAGAGGTCGGCCGAATAACCGGGTTTGATGAAGACGTTGATCTCGGGGAACTTGGCCACCATCCGCGCCAGGATGTCCGGCACCAGCCCACCGAGCGCGGTAGGGCAGGCGCCCAGCCGCAGTTCGCCGGCCATGCCGCTTTCGTTGGCGACGCTGCGCAGGTCGGCCACGCCACGCAGCAGGTCGCGCGCGCGCTGCAGGATGCGCGCACCTTCCTCGGTGACGCTGACGGTGCGGCCGGCGCGGGCGATCAACGGGGCGCCCAGCTCGCGTTCCAGCGTGCGGATCTGCTGGGCGACGGCGGCGGGTGTGATGTGCAGCATGCGCGCCGCCGCGGCCATGGAGCCACGGTCGACCACGGTGACAAAGGTATTGAGAAACTGGGTTTCCACGCGATTAGACCTCTCAGCTGCGCGCCAAACTACACCAGCGGGCGCGGCGGCGCGATCCGACCAACGTCATGGTCTTTGCCGGATCTGGCGTCACGCCGCCGCGGAGCAGGGCCGCAGCGGCGTGCAGGCGGGTCTTCACACCGCATCCTGCTTGTAGATGGTCAGGCCCTTCAGCGAGCGCTGCGGCGCCGGGAAGAACAGGCTGGCCACATAGCCGATCACGATGCACAGGAAGATCGAGATGGCCAGGTAGAAGTACGGGTGCACCAGGTTGAACCACCAGGCCACGAAGGTCAGCACGATGCTGGCGGCCACGCCAATCGCCACACCCTGCGAATTGGCGCGGCGGGTGAACATGCCCAGCGTATAGGCACCGGCAAAGCCACCGCCGAGCAGGCCAGCCAGTTCGATGGAAACGTCGAACAGCGAGTGGATGTCGTAGCGGGTCATGATCAGCGCCAGGCCAATCGCGGTCAGGCCGACCATCACCGTGGAGATCTCGGCGAACAGCACGCTCTTGCGCGGGGTGGGATTCTTGGCCAGCCGCTCGTAGAAATCCACCGAGATCAGCGTGGCGACGCTGTTCATGATGCTCGACAGCGTGGCCATGGCGGCGGAGAACACGCCGGCGATGATCAGGCCGGTGACGCCCGGCGGCAGTTCGGCGGCGATGAACAGCGGGAAGGTCGCATCGATCGGCAGCAGCGGGTCAAGGCGCTGCGGGTTGTTCTTGTAGAACACCCACAAGGCGGTACCGATGCCGTAGAAGATGAAGCCGCCCGGGATCATGATCGCGGCGAATGCCCAGATCGAACGGCCGGCTTCCTTGTCCGACTTGGTGGCCAGGGTGCGCTGCATCAGCACCTGGTCCTTGGGGAAGGTGAGCACCACGTCGAACACGACCAGGAAGATGAAACCCCACACCGTGGCCTTGGTCAGGTCGAAGCTGAAGTCGAACAGCTTGGTCTTGTCTTCCATCGCCGCGGTGGTCACGAATTCACCGAAGCCGCCCTTCAGCGTCCACACGATGAACAGGATGGCGAAGATGGCACCGCCCATCTTCACGATCACCTGCACGAAGTCGGTCCAGATCACCGCCTTCATGCCGCCCATGGCGGTATAGAGGATGGTGAACACGCCCATCATCATGATGCTCCACACCACGCTGATGCCGGTGATGGTGGCGATGGCCAGTGCCGGCAGGAACAGCACCACGCTCATGCGCGCACCGATCTGCATGACGATGCACAGCGCGCTGGCCAGCATGCGGATGGCCGGATGGAAGCGGGTTTCCAGATAGGAGAACACGCTCATCAGGTCCAGCCGGCGCAGCAGCGGCACGATCCATACCGCCACGAACATCAGGCCCAGCACCGCGATCAGGTTGTTGGTCAGGTACTGCCAGTTGGTCTCGAACGCCTTGGCAGGGATGGCGATGAAGCTGATCGAACTGGTGTTGGTGGCGTACAGGCTGACGCCCGCTGCCCAGAACGGAATGCTGCGGCCACCGACGAAGAAGTCAGCGGTGCTGGCACGCTTCTCGCGGAAGTAGAAGTAGGCGCCCATGCCCAGCATCGCGGCCAGGTAGATGATGATCACCGACCAGTCCAGCCAGCCCAGCAGGTGCTTGCCGCTCTGCAGTTCAAAGGTGTGCAGGCTGCCATCGGCATTTGCCCAGGCCAGGCCGTTGCCCCAGCTGGCGCTGGCCACGGGGGCCTTGGCATCGGTATCGGCCAGATCGGCCCAGGCGCTGGTGATGGTGTGGAAGGTACGCGCGTGGCTGTTGCCGGCCGCGTCGGTCACCTGCATCAACAAGTGCGCCTGGCCGAGTGCACGCAGCGAACCCGGGACAACGTCGCCACCGATGGCGGGCAGCTCATGCCAACCCTTCTCTGCGTTCCAGCGCAGCAGTTGCTGCGCACCGTTGTTACCGACCACCGCATACAACGCGCCTTTCTGCGCCTGCAGGGCGACAACCGCGGCGGCGCCCGGCCAGATCGGCTGCGGCTGCCATTGCGCGGCATCGGCCGGTTTTTTATACAGCTGGGTGACGCCGCTATCGTCGACACCGGCTACGAATAGTGCGCCATCCAGGGCGGCTGCATGCGCATTGCTCAGTGGCGATGGCAGTGCCAGCGACTGCCCCTTGCCGAGGCTTTCGCCCTTGAGCGTGAGCTGCTGCAACTGATTGCTGTGACTCGCATCCGGGCCGGTCAATATCCAGGTGCTGGTGCCGTTGCGGACGATGTCCTGCACCACCTCGTTGCTGATACCGGTGGCGGCCGTCCACGCCTTGCCGTTCTTGTCCAGCAGCCAGGCCTTGTCGCCGGAGCGGGCCAGCAAGCGGCCATCGACATCCAGCAGCTGCTGCACCGGCGCGGCCTCCGGCAGGGCCGGCAACGCGCCGGACTTCACTGCATTCAAACTCTCATCGGCGGCCGCCGTGCCGGCCAGCGCCAGCAAAGTGGTGATGACGAGCAGACGGAAGCCGAGCGAGAAGCGGTGCGACAGCGCGGCGAGCGCGGTGGCCATGGGCGTGGGCATGGATGGAATCCCGGTAATGAACGGCGTGGCAGCGAACCGCCAGGTGGAAAGATCAGGCGCGCAGCGCGCCGGCGAGCAGGGCTTCGGCCCGGCGCAGGTAGGGCACATCGATCATGCGTCCCTCGAACAGGAACGCACCGCGGCCCAGATCGCTGGCCGCCTGCGCGGCGGCAACAATACGCCGTGCTTCGTCCAGCTCGGCCTCGGGCACGCTGAAAATCGTATTGGCCTGGCCCACCTGACGCGGATGGATGCAGCTCTTGCCGATATAGCCCAACTGCTGCGCGAGCATGGCCTCGGTGCGGAAGCCCTCGGCATCGGCCACATCCGGCCAGGCCCCGTCACAGGCGAACACGCCCGCTTCGGTGGCGGCCATTTTCATCGCGAACAGCACTGCATGCACATTGGCCGGGGTGCGGGCGATGCCATTGGGCGCGAACAGATCGCCCAGGCCCAGTTGCAGGCCGGCCACACGCGGATGCGCGGCAGCCAGTTCGGCGGCCAGACGCAGGCCACGCGGGGTTTCGATGTTCAGCAGCAGGCCGATCGGGCGGGTCACGCCATTGGCGGCTTCGGCGCGTTCCAGCGCAACGACCACCTGCCGTACCTGCGCGGCCGATTCCACCTTGGGGATGTTGAGCAGCCACACGCCGGGCACCGCCATCGCGGCCAGATCGGCGGCGAAGTGCAGGCTGTCGGTGGCATTGGTGCGCACGATCAGCAGCTTGTTGCTGGCAAGCACGTCGGCACGGGCGAGGAAGCTGGCGATGGCCGCGCGCGCCGCCTGTTTGCCAGCCTCGGGGACGGAATCCTCCAGATCGAAGGACAGGGCATCGGCCGCACTGGCCAAGGCCTTGTCGAACAGTTCCGGACGTGCGCCGGGCACAAACAGCTTGCTACGCATGGCTTCCCCTCACTTTGAGAGGCAGTCTGCGCGAATCGGAAGGCTGAAAAAGTGTATTCCCCGACATTCACCCGATAGGTTTTGTTGTGGTTTGCGGGGTTTGGCGGGTGGGGTGAGTCAAAGTGCGGGACGCAAGCGCCGTCCCCTCTCCCGCCTGCGGGGGAGGGTGCCCCGAAAGGGGCGGGTGGGGGGAGCTCTTGATCTTGCTTGTGCTGCGGCCTACAAGCCAAAGCCAAAGCCAAAGCACCCCTCCCCAACCCTCCCCTTGGCCCCTGGCCAAAGGGAGGGAGCAGACTGCCGCGGCACCCGGCCATGCCAGGCCGCAAGCAACACCGCAGAACCCCAGCGCCGTCCCCTCTCCCGCTTGCGAGGGAGGGTGCCCGAAGAGCCTGCCCCCGCGAAGGCGGGGGGTGGGTGGGGGGCGCTTTTGATCTTGCTCACGCTCCGCCCCCTGCAAAACCCAGCCCAAGCGCCAAGTAAGTAATCAGGCCCTGGATTACAACAGCCAGCAAAACCCTGCCACAAACCCCCAGCGCCCTTTACCCAAGACCAACCCAAGCTCCAGAAGGCCTTAAACAAAGCAGTTACCCCCACCACCAAGCCGGTTCAGCCTGATATACACAAGCCACCCCGGCTATCATGGCCCTTCACATAAATCAGCCAAATCTGGCGGCCCTATTGCGGCGCCAAAAGGCAGAACCAAACCACCGAGGCAGGGGAAGCATGGCGGAAGTAACCAAGGCCCGGACCGGCCACCTGATACGCAAGTTGTTCAGCATCCTGCAAACCCGGCCCGACGGCATGAAGGCCGCAGAAGCCCTGGCAACCCTGGCCTCCCAGGTCGAACTGACCCCCTACGAAGCCGGCGACTACCCCACCGGCGGGCGCCGCTTCGAGAAGATCGTCCGCTTCGCCACCGTCGACACCGTAAAAGCCGGCTGGCTGGTCAAGGACAAGGGCATCTGGAGCATCACCGCCGAAGGCGCCCAAGCCCTGCAGCAGTACCCGGACGGGGAACAGTTCTACCGCGAGGCAGTGCGCCTGTACCACAAATGGAAAAAGGCGCAGCCCGTAGTCGAAATCGACGAAGGCGATGACGAGGCGGTGGAGAAATCCGCCAGCATCACCCTGGAGCAGGCCGAGGAAATGGCCTGGGCCGAGATCGAGGCCTACCTGGCCGACATGCCGCCCTACGACTTCCAGGAGCTGGTGGGCGCCCTGCTTACCGCCATGGGCTACCACGTGGCGTGGATTGCCCCGCCCGGCAAGGACGGCGGCGTGGACGTCATCGCCTACAACGATCCGCTGGGCACCCGCCCGCCGCGCATCAAGGTGCAGGTCAAGCGCAACGCCAACTCACCCAAGATCGATGTGATGGGCCTTCGCAGTTTCATGGCCGTGCTGGGCGAAGGCGACGTAGGCCTGTTCGTGGCCCTGTCCGGCTTCACCAAGGACGCCGACCTGGAAGCCCGCCAAAGCCACCGCCGCATCACCCTGATCGACGCCAACCAGCTGGTCGAACTGTGGACCCGCCATTACGGGCAGCTCGATGACAGCGCCCGCCGCCGTTTGCCGCTTAAACCGGTTTGGTTCTTAGCGGGCGAAGACTGACCACGAAGAACTATCCCTCGCTCATATCAGCGAACAAGCACTGATTAACTAGATTTTTGGAAAGCAAATGTCAAGCGCCCAGCATCAGAATATGGTTGGTTTCATCTGGAATATCGCCAACAAACTGCGTGGTCCTTACCGTCCTCCGCAATACCGCCGCGTGATGCTGCCGCTGATTGTCCTGCGTCGCTTCGATCTGGTTCTGGCAGAAAACAAGCAAAAGGTGCTAGACGAAAAGAAACGCCTGGAAGACAAAGGAATCAAAGGCCCCGCGCTAGACAAAGCGTTGTCCCGCATTGCCGCCACCGACCGCAAGCAGGAACTGTTCAACACCAGCGGCTTCACGTTTGAGAAGCTGTTGGGCGACGCACCCAACATAGCAGGCAACTTGATCGCCTACATCCAGGGTTTCTCGCCACGCGCCCGCGACATTTTCGATAAGTTCGAATTTGAAACCGAGATCGCGAAGCTGGACGAGGCGAATCGACTGTATCTGATCGTCCAGGAGTTCTGCTCCGCAGACATAAACCTCTCACCCAAAGCCATCAGTAATTTACAGATGGGCTACCTGTTCGAAGAGCTGGTGCGCAAGTTCAACGAGCAGGCGAACGAAGAGGCCGGCGATCATTTCACCCCGCGTGAAGTCATCCGTTTAATGGTCGAATTGGTTTTTACGGGAGAAGACGGCATCTTCGAGCCGGGCATTTACCGCAGCGTATATGACCCGACTGCAGGTACCGGTGGCATGCTTTCAGAGTCCGAGAAAGCTGCAATGGCAAAGAACCCTCAAGCCAATATCGAATTGTTTGGGCAAGAATACAATCCAGAGTCTTACGCCATCTGCTGCTCCGACCTTTTGATCAAGGATGAGCCGATCAACAACCTGATCTATGGCGACACCTTGGGCATTAAGGACGCCAAGAACAAGACCAATGGCTTTGTGCCTCACGACGGCCACCCGGACAAGAAATTCCACTACATGCTGGCCAACCCGCCCTTTGGGGTGGAGTGGAAGCCGGAAGAAGACTTCGTGCGGGAGGAGTACGAAGACCAAGGCTTTTCCGGCCGCTTCGGCGCGGGCCTGCCACGCATCAACGATGGCTCGCTGCTCTTCTTGCAGCACATGATCTCGAAGATGCACCAGCCGCCCAAGCTGGTCGATGGCAAGAACGTCGGTGGTGACGGCTCCAAGATCGCCATCGTTTTTAATGGCTCGCCCCTGTTCACGGGTGACGCCGGATCGGGCGAGTCCAACATCCGCCGCTGGATCATTGAGCGCGACATGCTGGACGCCATCGTCGCCCTGCCTGACCAGATGTTCTACAACACGGGCATCTACACCTATGTCTGGATCGTCACCAATAAGAAGCCCACTCATCGCCAAAGCCGGGTGCAGTTGATCGACGGCACCCGCCATTTCAAGAAGATGGACAAGAGCCTGGGCAATAAACGCAACGAGCTCTCGGACGACCACATCAGGGAACTGGTGCGCCTGTACGCCGAGCACGACCACGATGCGGAAAGTGAAGTGCTGGTGGACGGGAAACCCGAACGCCGGGTTTGCAGCAAACTCTTCGAGAACCGCGAATTTGGCTTCTTGAAGATCACGGTTGAGCGCCCGCTGCGATTGAACTTCCAAGCCAGCGCAGAGCGCATTGCCAAGCTGGATGGGCAGAGCGCTTTCGCCAATCTGGCGAGCAGCAAGAAGCGTAAGGACGATGCAGCCTATCGCGCGGAAGTCGCGGTAGGCCAAGAAACACAGGCAGCCATCAAGGCCGCCCTGCAAGGCATGGACAGTGAAACGCTGTACCGCAATCGTCCCGCTTTCGAAGCCGTGCTCGGAGCCGCCCTGAAAAGGCTACCCAACAAGGTTCCTGCGCCAGTGAAGAAAGCGATTTTGGCGGCGCTCTCGGAGCGCGACCCCAAGGCAAACATCTGTCTGGACTCTAAGGGCAACCCGGAACCTGATGCCGATCTGCGCGATACCGAAATCGTGGCCCTGCCGGAGGACGTTGCACTGCCGCTGCCACTGGGCTACGACAACGAAAGCGGCCACGACCAGCTGTTGGCGCTGGTGAAAGACCACTGCGAGGACTACCTCAAGGCCGAAGTCCTGCCGCACGTGTCCGATGCCTGGATCGACCACAGCAAGACTAAAGTAGGCTACGAAATCCCGCTGACCCGGCATTTCTACGTCTATCAGCCGCCTCGCCCGCTGGAAGAAATTGCGGGTGAAATCAGCCAACTCGAAAAAGACATCGTGGCTATGCTGAGTGAGGTGGTGTGATGAAGCAATACCCCGCCTATCCGGCATACAAAACTACTGGGTGCGATTGGTTTCCTGAGATCCCCTCGCATTGGGGAATTGATCGCGCCAAATGGTCTATCTCGTCCTGCCAGAACGGTGTCTGGGGGGCCGAGCCAGATGGCGACGACGATCTGGTCTGCATCCGTGTTGCGGATTTTGATCGACAGTCTTTGCGTGTCTCCACGGAGAAGCTGACAATGCGCAGCATCGCCGAAAAAGACCGACGTAACCGCTTGCTAAACAATGGTGATTTGCTTCTAGAGAAATCCGGAGGTGGCGAGCAGCAGCTCGTTGGGGCTGTCGTTGAATTCAATCAGCCATTTCCTGCCGTGAACTCCAATTTCATCGCAAGGATGGTTGCAAGCGATGGAATGAACTCCCGATTCCTCGTCTACTTGCATTCACATCTCTACTCGGGGCGGGTTAACTTCAGGTCAATAAAGCAAACGACGGGCATTCAAAATCTGGATAGCCAAGTCTATCTCGATGAGCCAATTACCTATCCGCCACTAGATGAGCAACAAGCCATCGCCCGTTTCCTCAATTTCAAAACCGCACAAATTGATGCCCTGATCGCAAAGAAAAAATCGCTGCTCGGCAAGCTTGCCGAAAAGCGCACGGCGCTGATCAGCCATGCTGTCACAAAGGGACTTGATTCATCCGTTGCGATGAAGGATTCGGGGGTAGCGTGGCTTGGGAAGATTCCTGCTCATTGGGCAATTGATAGAGCCAAATGGTCTATCTCGTCCTGCCAGAACGGTGTCTGGGGGGGCGAGCCGGATGGCGACGACGATCTGGTCTGTATCCGTGTTGCGGACTTTGATCGACAGTCTTTGCGTGTCTCCACGGAGAAGCTGACGATGCGCAGCATCGCCGAAAAAGACCGTCGCAACCGCTTGCTAAACAATGGTGATTTGCTTCTAGAAAAATCCGGTGGTGGTGAACATCAACTAGTTGGGACCGTCGTTGAATTTAATCAACCATTTCCTGCGGTGAACTCCAATTTCATCGCAAGGATGGTGGTCAGCGACGACTCCGACCCTCGCTTTCTAGTTTATTTGCATTCCCATCTTTATGCCGGGCGTGTTAACTATCGATCTATCAAGCAGACAACTGGAATACAGAACCTGGATAGTCAATCCTATCTGAATGAGTCTCTCGCCTACCCGCCTCTCGAAGAGCAAAAGGTTATTGGTAAATTTCTCGACGACGTTTCTGCGCGTATGGATGTGCAAAAAGAGCTTATCAATGCCGTCATCGATCGATTGATGGAATATCGATCCGCATTGGTTACAAACGCCGTCACTGGGAAAATTGACGTACGCGGTTTTGAGATTTCGCAATCTGCCGAAGGAATTGCCTCATGAATGGGGGCAGATCCAAATGGCGTTGAATGCGCAGGGCTACTTCAACTGCCTGAAGTCCTACCTGAATACCAATCACTACGGCGAACCGCAGGCTGGTAGCAGTGAGGTGGTGCTGAAGGAAAAGGTGTTCGGCCAAAGAGGTACCAAGCCCATTGAGTACAAGGTGAGCTTGCAGACCACCGGCGAGACCTTGGTGATTAAGCTGGACACCAAGAAGAATGGCTCATCATTGCCGCTGTTTCACTTTCTGGACGATACCGCCAAGCCCTGGTCAAAGCGCTGTGACTTCGTGGTGTTCAACCTGCGCAAAGGCAAGCTGTATGTGTACTGCCTTGAGTTCAAGTCGGAGAGCATTCCGCACGACGTACCAGATCAGTTGAAAGCCAGTGTGGATTGGCTCAAGTCGCTGCACGCCACCATCAATGCGTACACCACCAAGCGCAGCGCCATTCACGCGACGAAGTATGTACTGAGCAACCATCCCGACCCGGCGCCGTATTTGGACGTAGATGGGAAGTACCTGCAGCGCGATCACACGATACGCCACTACCGCTATGCCGATCTCAATAGCATGGCGCTGGCGGATTTGGACAACAGCAATATTGAGGTGATTCGCTAACAGGCCGAATCCAATGCATTTAACGGGTGAGAAAGATGCACAAAGAAATCGACTTTGAAAACGACATCGAGCACGCACTGATCAGCAGCGGCCGCTACGAAAAGGGTGATCCCAACACCTACGACCCGGAAGCCGCGCTGTTTCCGGCAGATGTCGTTGCCTTTGTGCAGAAGACGCAGCCCAAGATCTGGACGCGCCTGACCCAGCTAGACGCCGCCAAAGCGCCCGCGATGCTGCTGGACAGCCTAGTGAAGGAGCTTGCTGCCAAAGGCGCCCTGACGATCTTGCGCGAGGGTTTCAAGTGCGTGGGCAAGACGGTGCGGCTGGCCTACTTTGCGCCCAACACCGGGCTGGACCCCGCGAGCACCGAACGTTACGACGACAACCGCTTGACCATCGTGCGGCAGGTCAACACCAAGAGCGGGGCTATCCCCGATGTGGTGTTGGCGGTGAATGGCTTGCCCGTGGCCACGCTGGAGCTGAAGAACCCGATGTCCGCCACGCGATGGAATGTGGAGAACGCGAAGTACCAGTATCGCTTTGAGCGCGACCCCAAGGAATTATTGTTTGCCTTCAAGCAGCGGTGCTTGGTGCATTTCGCCGTGGATACTGAGTTGGTGTTCATGACCACCAAGCTTGAGGGTAAGGACACGTTCTTCCTGCCCTTCAATCTAGGGCATGACCACGGCGCGGGCAACCCGCCTGCAGCGGGTGATGTGCGCACCACCTACCTGTGGCACAAGGTGCTGACCCGTGACAGCCTGATGGACATACTCGCTCGTTTCATCCATTTAGATGTCGAGGAAAAGACGGTCGTCACAGAAAAGGGCAGCAAGCGCCACCGCAAAGAGTCGATGATCTTCCCGCGCTACCACCAGCTGGATGCAGTGCGCGCACTGACCGACCACGCTCAGGCGCATGGTTCGGGGCACAACTACTTGATCCAGCATTCCGCAGGCTCAGGCAAATCGAACTCGATTGCGTGGCTGGCGCACCGCCTCTCCAGCCTGCACGATGCCAAGAACGAGAAGATCTTTCATTCGGTGGTGGTGATCACCGACCGGCGCGTGCTGGATCAACAGCTGCAAGACACGATCTTCCAGTTTGAGCACAAGCTGGGCGTAGTGCAGAAGATCGACGAAAACACGCAGCAGTTGGCCAAGGCGCTGGCCGATGGCGTGCCGATCATCATTTCCACCATCCAGAAGTTCCCGTTCATCACCCAAGCCATTCGCACGATGGAGGCCAACGGCAAAGGGGTGGCCATATCGACAGCGGGCAAGCGCTTCGCGGTGATCGTGGACGAGGCGCACAGCTCGCAAAGCGGTGAAACCGCAATGGAGTTGCGCAAGATCCTGAACAAGGACGGCATTGAATCCGCGATTGCCGAGCACTTGTTGGACATGGATGACGATGCCTTGTGCGAAGAGGCGAAGAAGGAGCTGCTGCGCGAACAGCTCAAGCGCGCCAAACAACCCAACTTGAGTTTCTTTGCTTTCACCGCTACGCCCAAGTTCAAGACACTGGCTGTTTTCAATGAACCTGGTCCCAATGGCAAAGCGCCTTTCCACCACTACAGCATGCGGCAGGCCATCGAGGAAGGCTTCATTCACGACGTGCTGGCCCACTACACCTGCTACAAGCGCTACTACAAGCTGATCCAGAAGGTGGAGGCTGATCCAGAGGTGCCGCGCCGCAAGGCCGCCCGCGCACTGGCGCGGTTCGTCGAGTTTCACGACTACGAGATCGCACAGAAGGTCGAAGTGATCGTGGAGCACTTCCGCACCCATACCCGCCACAAGATTGGCGGCCGAGCCAAAGCGATGGTGGTGACTGGCGCGCGTGAGCATGCAGTGCGCTACAAGCTGGGGTTCGATAAGTACATCAAGGACAAGGGCTATACCGACGTGAAATCGCTGGTGGCGTTCTCCGGAGAAATCACGCTCAAGGAGTTCGCCGATAAAAAATTCACCGAAGTCAGCATGAACAACGGCATCAAGGAATCCGAGTTGCCGGAGAAGTTCAACACTGAGGAATACCAAGTCTTGCTGGTGGCCGAGAAGTATCAGACGGGCTTTGACCAGCCGCTGTTGCACAGCATGTACGTCGACAAGCGCTTGTCTGGCATCCAGGCGGTACAGACACTCTCGCGCTTAAATCGAACGACACGAGGCAAGACGGACACCTTTGTACTCGATTTTGTCAACGAGCCTGCGGACATTTACACCGCCTTCAGGCCCTATTACGAAGCGACAGACAAGGGCGACGATACCGATCCACAACAGCTCAACACTCTGGCTCACACGCTTGCCAACTGGAAAATTTATACCGAAGCCGAAGTTAGTGCTTGGTGTGAAATCTGGTTCCGCAATCGCCTGAACCCCACGGGCGGCGAGCACAAGAAATTGAATGGCCTGCTTGATCTGGCGATTGAACGATTCAAAAAGCTTGGGGAAGAGGACCAGAACTTGTTCAAGAGCCAGTTGGTGGGCTTTCGAAATCTGTATGGCTTTGTTTCTCAAATCGTGCCTTACCAAGACTCCGACCATGAGAAGTTGTACACGTACGCCCGTTTCCTGCTGACCAAGTTGCCACGCACGACGGATAGCCGGATTGTGCAGGTTGACGATGAAGTTGAACTCAAGTATTACCGCCTGCAGAAGATTAGTGAAGGCGCAATTGATCTTATGGTTGGCGAGCCGGAGGCACTCTATGGTCCAACTGACGTTGGCACCGGGCAGGCCGACGAAGATGTGCAGCTTTCGACCTTGGTTGGCAAGCTCAATGAGCGTTTCGGCACAGAGTTCATGCCAGCGGATCAGCTCTTCTTCGATCAAGTTCGTGAAACCGCAGTGGCCAATGAACAACTACGTCAGGCGGTATTGGCTAACAGCATTGAGAACTTCGAGCCCGTTTTTAATAAGCAGCTTGAGAATCTCTTCATCGAGCGCATGGAAGGCAACGAAGAAATTTTTGTCCGGCTTATGAATGACGAAGCCTTCAGAAGCATTGCTGCAAGTCACCTGATGCGGGCGGTATATCAAAAGGTTCGAAACACCGAAGCACAAATCCCAGGGCAGAGCGAGGTTATGGACAAGCAGGGTCTGGAATGATGGAGTCCAATACTTGCGGCCATCGCCGACAATGATCGAACTCAATGACTTGCTCACCAGGTCCGGGCTCGACCCGACGACGGTGATGGTGATGCGCCACCGCCCGGCCGAAAAGGACTTGCGGGCCGTGCTGCCATGGTTGGCGGCCGAGCGGCCTGCCGTCTATAACGCGTTTCAGTGCAATCACAGTGAAGTGGTGGAGAAAGCGCTATCCAAGGCGCGCTATCTGGTGTCCTTCATCGGGCATGAGGCAGGGCGTGCGGTGTTTGTGGGTGTGTATGAAGTTGCCAGATATGAGGTTGTATCCGTTGATCGATTCTGGGCTCTGCCTGGTAACGCGGAATTGCGCGTATTGGGGATCAGCGGTCCCAAGGACGAGCGCGATTCGTTCTGGTTCGATCTGCAGCCGACTCTGCATCTGTCCGATTGGAAAGGAAAGCTGGTGATTGATTGGACGGGCATCGAGCGCTCGTGGTGGCGCTGGGCCTCGCGAAATCGTTTGCCCGTTCGTGCCGTCCATGACGAGAGCTTGCTGGTGAAGGCTATGCCGGATTGGCAGACGCTGACCTTTGAGTGGAGTCAGTTGAATCTGTTGCCGACCAGCTGGCGGCAGGCGTTGGCGCAATGGCGCGGCATCTATTACATCTTCGACCGGACGTCGCGATTGGGATACGTGGGGTCGGCCAGCGGTGGCGAGAATCTGCTTGGCCGCTGGCAGAACTATGCGTCGAGCGGCGACGGTGGCAACCGCTTGTTACGGGGACGAGATCCCCAGGGGTTTGTTTTCAGCATCCTGCAGCGCTTGTCGCCGGATATGCAGGTTGAAGACGTTGTGCAGATTGAGAGCACGTGGAAAGAGCGGCTGCATAGCCGCACTCCGAATGGGTTGAACGACAATTAGGTGGTGATGAAGCCGGGAATGACGCATTGGCGGCCTTCAGGGTACTCCCGCGCGGCATCGGGCTTGGCTGCGTCCATGAGCCGAATAAATGCGCTATTCGGCTCACGGTTGAGCCGATCGGCGCGGGTTCGCCGAATTTTGCTCGCTTTCTAGGCTCCGACTACTCCGGGCAGGCGACTTTGCCTATGGGTGGTTCCCTCTCCCGTTTGCGCGGGAGGGGGCTTTTGATCTTGTTCGTGCTGCTGCCTACAAGCCAGAGCCAGAGCACCCCTCCCCAACCCTCCCCTGCGCCTTTGGCGCAAGGGAGGGGGCTGGTTGCTGCCGCCTTCAGCTGAGAGGAGGGGCCATTGGCTCCGGCCCCGGCTAGAATCCCCCCATGAAAATCGCTTCGTGGAACGTCAATTCGCTCAATGTCCGCCTGCCGCACCTGGAACAGTGGCTGGCCGACTTTGCCCCCGACGTGGTCGGCATCCAGGAAACCAAGCTGGAGGACCACAAGTTCCCCGACACACGGCTGCTGGAACTCGGCTACCGCAATGTATTCGCCGGGCAGAAGACCTATAACGGCGTGGCGCTGTTGTCGCGGCATCCGATCGATGACGTGCAGATCGGCATTCCCGGTTTTGAGGACGAGCAGAAGCGGGTGATCGCCGGCACCGTCAACGGCGTGCGCATCATCAATCTGTACGTGGTCAACGGCCAGGATGTGGGCACCGACAAGTACGACTACAAGCTGCGCTGGCTGGAGGCGGTGCACGCCTGGGTCGCGGCCGAGCTGCAGAAGCATCCGCAGCTGGTGGTGATGGGCGATTTCAACATCGCCCCGGATGACCGTGATGTCTACGATCCGGCGGTGTGGAACGGGGACCACATCCTGACCTCCACCGCCGAACGTGGCGCGCTGCAGAAGCTGCTGGATCTGGGCCTGCACGACGCCTTCCGCCTGCACAACGATGCAGCTGGCATCTTCAGCTGGTGGGATTACCGTGCGGCCGGTTTCCGTCGTGACCTGGGCCTGCGCATCGACCTGACCCTGGTCTCCGAGGCGCTCAAGCCGCGCGCTGCCGCTTCCGGCATCGACCGCGAGCCGCGCACCTGGGAACGCCCCAGTGATCACGCGCCGGCCTGGGTGCAATTGGCACAGGGCTGAAACAACAAGGCCCGGCTGTTGCCAGCCGGGCCTCGGTCGAATCGGCGCCAGAGCGGTTAACGCACGCTTTTGCGTGTGAACAGATTGACGATGGCCAGCAATACCACCGCGCCGACCAGTGACAACAGGAAGGAGCGTACGGTGATCGCACCATTGATGCTGCCGCCGCTGAAGAAGAAGCCGGCGATCATGGCGCCAACGATGCCCACCACGATGTTCAGGATGATGCCCTGCTGCGCATCGCGGCGCATGATGATGCTGGCCAGCCAACCCACGACGCCACCAATAATCAACCAGATGATGATGCCCATGCGCGAACCTCCCTGCCGTGAAGCACCCCGAAAGGTGCGGTGGCGACAGTCAACGCGCAGTGGCGTTAAGAACATGTTTGTCCGGGCAGGGGCCTGTTCAGCATGAGCCCCGCTGGTCGCCATTGGCAGTTTGGTCAGGTGGAGGTGTGGCTGTTACCGCATACCCCCGGAACCCGTGGTGAGCCGCAGGCCCGCGAGGTGCTGGCCGGTGTTTTCGACACCACGCCCGAGGCCTTGCCGCTGACCCGCGATGAGCGCAGCCGGCCGTGGCTGATCGGTGAGTTGGCGCATTACGGCACCGGCTGGAGCCATAGCGGCGGTCACCTGCTGGTGGCGCTGGGCGAGGGCGCACGCCTGGGCGTGGACCTGGAGCGGCAGCGGCCACGCAAGCAGATGCGCGAGGTGATCCGTCGTTTCTTCCACCCGCAGGAGATTGCCTGGCTGGATGCGCTGGACGACAGCGGCTGCGAGCACTGGTTCTTCCGCGTGTGGTGCGCCAAGGAGGCGCTGCTGAAGGCGCACGGGCATGGCATTTCATTCGGGCTGGAGAAGCTGCGCTTCGCGCCGGATGCGGCGGGGGCCTTGCAGCTGGTCTGGTGCGACCCGGGCTTGGGCGATGCTGCGCGCTGGCATTTATATGAGTGGCAGGCGACGGAGGATTTCCGCGCTGCGCTGGCGTGGTACCCCATTGAGCAGGAGTGAGTGAAGAGGAGTAAGGAGCGAGAAGGCGCGGCTTCTGCTGTTGCTCTCTCCTTCCTCACTCCTCTTCACTCGTTTCTGCTCTTTGCGATAATCCCTGCCATGAACGACACCATTCTCCCGCGCGAAGTCGCCAGCGACCTCGACCACGGCTTGAAGGCCATGGGTCTGGACGCCGCCTTGGCCAAGCCCCTGCTGGCTTACCTGACCCTGCTGGTGCGCTGGAATCGCACCTACAATCTCACCGCCATCCGCGACCCGCGCGAAATGGTCACCCGGCATCTGCTCGACTCGCTGGCCATGGCTGCGCATGTCAGCAGCGGGAGCCTGGCCGATCTGGGCACCGGTCCTGGTTTGCCCGGCATTCCGTTGGCGATCACCCATCCACAGCTGCAGGTGACCCTGGTCGAGAGCAATGGCAAGAAGGCCCGCTTCATGCGTGAGGCCGTGCGTCAGCTCGGTTTGAGCAACGCCCGCGTCGCCGAATCCCGCGCCGAAGCGCTGGACGAGCCGGGTGCTTACGACAACCTCACCGCCCGTGCCATGGATACCCTGGCCGGCATCATCGAGGTTGGCGGTCATCTGCTGCGTCCGGGTGGCCAGCTGCTGGCGATGAAGGGTGTGTACCCGCACGAAGAGATCGCCCAACTGCCCGTCGGCTGGCAGGTGCTGGAAGTGCGCCCGCTGCAGGTGCCGGGACTGGTTGGTGACCGGCATCTGGTGGTGGTGGAGCGCAAGGGCTAGAGCTGTAGTGCCGAGCCATGCTCGGCAGGGGGCTTTACCGGCCGAGGCCAAAAGCTACCCTCACCCCAACCCCTCTCCCGCTTGCGGGAGAGGGGCTAAAGCGGTAGTGCCGAGCCATGCTCGGCAGGGGCTTTACCGGCCGAGGCCAAAAGCTACCCTCACCCCAACCCCTCTCCCGCTT
>NZ_DAMBKV010000007.1:0-12891 GCF_032066555.1 Stenotrophomonas sp. | reverse complement strand
GCGGGAGAGGGGCTAAAGCGTAGTGCCGAGCCATGCTCGGCAGGGGCTTTACCAGCCAAGGCCAAAAGCTGCCCCTCCCCAGCCCTCCCCTTGGCTTCGCCAAAGGGAGGGGGCTGAAGCGGTAGTGCCGAGCCATGCTCGGCAGGGGCTTTACCAGCAAAGCCAAAAGCCACCCCTCCCCAACCCTCCCCTTGGCTGCGCCAAAGGGAGGGGGCACGGCCAAAGCAGGGCAAATCGAGGCACATTCCCGCCCCAAAGCCGCCCGTAACCCGGAAACCGATTTCCGCCTGCGCGCCGCTACCCCCATAATGACCAGTCCAACTTCGCCAACGAGGCTCTCCTGCATGGCTCGCATCATCGCCATCGCCAACCAGAAAGGCGGCGTCGGCAAGACCACGACGGCTGTCAATCTGGCTGCTTCCCTTGCCGCCGCGCCCAAGCGCGTGCTGCTGGTCGACCTGGACTCGCAGGGCAACGCGACCATGGGCAGTGGTGTGGACAAGCGTGAGGTGGCTGCGTCCACCTGTGACCTGCTGCTGGGTGAGGTCACCGCCGCCGAAGTGCGCGTCACCACGCCGGAAGGCTTCGACCTGCTGCCAGGCAACATCGACCTGACCGCGGCCGAGATCCAGCTGATGGACCAGGGTGAACGCGAACAGCGCCTCAAGCGCGCGCTGGCACCCATCCGCGATCAATACGACTACATCCTGATCGACTGCCCGCCGGCGCTGTCGCTGCTGACGCTGAACGCGCTGGCCGCCGCCGACTCGGTGATCGTGCCGATGCAGTGCGAGTACTACGCGCTGGAAGGCCTGAGCGCGCTGGTCGAGACCATCGATGCGCTGAAGATCAACCTCAACCCGGCGCTGGAAATCGAAGGCGTGCTGCGCACCATGTTCGATGTGCGCAACAACCTGGCCAATGCGGTGTCGGCGCAGCTCACCGAGTACTTCGGCGACCGCGTGTTCCGCACCATCGTGCCGCGCAACGTGCGCCTGGCCGAGGCGCCCAGCCATGGCCAGAGCATCGTCGGCTACGACCGCGCCTCGCGCGGCGGCGTGGCCTACCTGGGCCTGGCCGGCGAGATCATCCGTCGCAACAACGAACGCAAGCAGCCCTCCCGGGCCGTGGAGGCTGTCTGATGAGTGCAGCGAAGAAGCGCGGTCTTGGCCGTGGTCTTGATGCCCTGCTGGGCCCGAAGGGCGCAGTCACCCCGGTCACCGTCGCTGCCGTCGCCGAGCCGCAACCCGGCGAAGTGCTGCGCAAGCTGCCCATCGACCAGCTGCAACCCGGCAAGTACCAGCCGCGTCGCGACATGGACGAGGGCAAGCTGGCCGAACTGGCCGAGTCGATCAAGGCACAGGGCATCATCCAGCCCATCCTGGTGCGCCAGATCGAGGGCGGCAGCTACGAAATCATCGCCGGTGAACGCCGTTGGCGCGCTTCGCGCCTGGCCGGGCTGGACGAAGTGCCGGTGGTGGTGCGCGAGCTGGAAGACCGCACCGTCATCGCGATGGCGCTGATCGAGAACATCCAGCGCGAAGACCTCAACCCGCTGGAGGAAGCCGAAGCATTGGCGCGCCTGGTCAGCGAGTTCTCGCTGACCCATGCCGAAGCCGCGCAGGCGGTTGGCCGCTCGCGTGCCTCGGTGTCCAACCTGCTGCGCCTGATCGATCTGCCGATCGGCGTGCGCGTGCTGCTGGAAACCCGCCGCCTGGAAATGGGCCATGCCCGCGCGCTGCTGACGCTGGCACCGGAACTGGCCACCAAGCTGGCCGAAGAGGCCGCCGAGCAGGGCTGGTCGGTGCGCGAAGTGGAACACCGCGCCCAGCAGTTCGCCGCCGGCAAGGTGCCGGGTGCACGCAAGGCCAAGCCGGCGCCGAGCGCGCCGCAGGCCGATATCGCATCGCTGGAGACCGAGCTGTCCGAGTCGCTGGGCGCCAAGGTGGCGATCAGCCACGGCCGTGGCGGCAAGGGCAAGCTGGTCATCCACTACACCGATCTGGACACGCTGGACGGCGTGCTGGAGCGGCTGCGCGTCCGCCAGAACGGCTGACGTACTTCATTCCCCAACGAGGTGCATGCAAGGCAATGAACCCCACCAAGGTCGACCGCAATCATCTATTGCGTCTGACCGACCTGCCGAATGTCGGGCCGGCCTGTGAAAAGGATCTCCGTCTGATCGGGATCCGGGTTCCCGCGCACCTGCGCGGGCGCGATCCCTACGATATGTACGCCCAGCTATGCCTGAAGACCGGCGTGGTGCACGATCCCTGCGTGATCGACGTGTTCCTGTCCGTCGTCCGTTTCCTGGGCGGCGAAGCACCGCAGCCGTGGTGGGTCTACAGCAAGGAGCGCAAGGCCACCCTGGCGCGGGAGCCGATGACACTATGACGGTACTGGTCACCGGCGCGGCCGGCTTCATTGGTGCCTATACCTGCCAGGCCCTGGCGGCGCGCGGCGAGCGCGTGGTGGGGTTGGATAACTTCAACGACTACTACGACCCGCAGCTCAAGCGCGATCGGGTGGTCGCGCTGTGCCCGCAACTGGATATGCGCGCGCTGGACATCACCGACCGCGACGGCCTGGCTGCGCTGTTCGATGAAATCCAGCCGACCCAGGTGATCCACCTGGCCGCGCAGGCCGGCGTGCGCTATTCGCTGGAAAACCCGCACGCCTACGTCGACAGCAACCTGGTCGGCTTCGTCAACATACTGGAGCTGTGCCGCCACCGCGGCGTGCAGCACCTGGTGTATGCGTCCAGCAGCTCGGTGTATGGCAACTCGGCCACGCCGCCGTTCTCCGAAGACCAGCGCGTGGACCAGCCGCGCTCGCTGTACGCGGCCACCAAGGCCGCCAACGAATTGATGGCCTATACCTACGCGCAGCTGTACGGCCTGAAGGCCACCGGCCTGCGTTTCTTCACGGTCTATGGTCCTTGGGGCCGGCCGGACATGGCGCCGCTGCTGTTCGCGCGCGCGGTGCTGGCCGGGCGCAGCATCGATGTGTTCAACAACGGCCACATGCGGCGTGACTTCACACATGTTTCCGACATCGTCGCCGGTATCCTCGGGGCGCTGTCGCATCCCTCCGCCCAGGCCACACCCCACCAGGTGTTCAACCTGGGCAACCACACCCCGGTGGAACTGGAATACTTCATCGACGTGATCGCCTCGGCCGCGGGGCTCCCGGTGCACAAGGTCTACAAGCCGATGCAGCCGGGCGACATGGTGGAAACCATGGCCGACACCGCGCGCGCCCAGGCGGCGTTCGGCTATGCGCCGAACACGCCGATCGAGCTGGGCCTGCCGCCGGTGGTGGAGTGGTGCCGCAACTACTTCGGGTCAAGCGCCTGACTCACCTTCCGCTAAGTTGAGTTTTGGAAAATGCGTGACCTTTCTTCAAATGCACAACCTGCGGAACCAGCAATGAACCAGCCCAGCCTCTCGGTGGTTGTTCCCGTCTTCAACGAACGCGACAACGTCGCGCCGCTGGTCAATGAAATAACCGCTGCATTACGTGGCCAGATCGATTTCGAGATCGTCTACGTCGACGACAATTCCAAGGACGACAGCCTGCAGGTGCTGCAGGCGCTGAAGGCGACAAACCCGGAGCTGCGGGTGCTGCACCACGTCAGCCAGAGCGGGCAGAGCACGGCAGTGCGTACCGGCGTCAAGGCCGCGCGCGCGCCGTGGATCGCCACCCTCGACGGCGACGGCCAGAACGACCCGGCCGATATCCCCAAGCTGCTGGCTGCACGCGCCAAGGCCGATGCGCAGGTGCGGCTGTTTGCCGGCTGGCGCGTCAACCGCCAGGACTCGGGCAGCAAGCGCTGGGCCAGCAAGTGGGCCAATGCCATCCGCGCGCGCATGCTGCGCGATGACACCCCGGACACCGGCTGCGGCATCAAGCTGTTCGAGCGCGCCGCCTTCCTCGACCTGCCGTACTTCGACCACATGCACCGCTACCTGCCGGCGCTGATGCAGCGTGCCGGCTGGAAGACGGTGAGCGTGCCGGTCAACCATCGTCATCGCACCGCTGGCGTATCCAAGTACAACAACCTCGGCCGCGCGCTGGTCGGCATCCGCGACCTGCGTGGCGTGGCCTGGTTGATCACCCGTTCCAAGCGCACCGCGGTGGAAGAGGTCTGAGCATGGATTTCATGAACCAACCGCTGGTGTGGCTGGAGTGGACCGGCGTGCACATGTCGCCGTGGAAGCTGATCGGGCTGACCGGTGCGTTGATGTTCGGCGGCCGCTGGCTGGTGCAGTTCGTCGCCTCGCGCCGCGCCGGCAAACCGGTGATCCCACGCCTGTTCTGGTACATGAGCGTGCTCGGCAGCCTGATGACGCTGAGCTACTTCCTGTTCTCGTCCAAGCAGGATGCGGTGGGTGTGGTGCAGAACCTGTTCCCCGCGTTCACCGCGCTCTACAGCCTGCGCCTGGATATCAAGCACCGTGGCTGGCAGCGCGACAAAGCCGGTCACTGAGCCGGCGACTGTGCCCAAATCCGGCGGTTTGCCGCCCGAATCCGTCTAGGTCGGGCGGCAGCTTCAATGCGATGATCGGGGTGAATGAACCACCTGGGGAATACCGATCGTGAAATCGCCGTTGACCGTTGCGCTGCTGCTCACCCTTGGCCTGAGCGCCACCCCGGCCTTTGCCGCCGCACCGTCGGCCCCGGCCACGCTGGCCACCCAATCGCTGGATGACAAGTTCAAGGCCATCTATGAGAAGGAGTGGGCCTGGCGCCAGACCGGTGGCGGCGAAGCCAGCGAAGACAGCGACGCCCCGGCCAACAGCACGCGCCTGCCCGACGTCAGCGCCGAAGCACAGCAGGCGCGCCTGAAGGTATGGGACGAGGTGCTGGGCCAGCTCAAGGCCATCGACCCGAGCAAGCTCTCGGCCGAAAACCAGATCAACTACGCCATCTATCACTACCAGGTCGAAAGCCTGGCCGATGAAGTGCGTCTGGGCAGCTACGAGATGCCGTTCAATTCGGATTCCTCGTTCTGGTCGAATCTGAGTTTCATGGCCCGCCGCGAGATGAAGACGGCGGAGGATTACCGCAACTACATCGCGCGCTTGAATGATGTGCCGCGTTACTTCGACCAGCAGATGGTCAATATGCGCGCCGGCCTTGCCCGTGGCTTCAGCGTGCCGCGCGCGGTGCTGGAAGGCCGCGACGTCTCCATCTCGACCGTGGCCGAGTTGAAGGACCCGACCGAGTCGCCGTTGTACGAGCCGCTGAAGAAGCTGCCCAGCAGCATTCCGGCGGCCGAGCAGGCCAAGCTGCAGGCCGATGCCAGGCAGGCCATCAGCGGCAGTGTGGTGCCGGCCTTCGGCAAGTTGCTGACCTTCTACCGGCAGGAATACGTGCCGCAGTCGCGCACCACCCTGGCAGCCGAGAAAATGCCGGGCGGCAAGGAGTTCTACCGCCAGCAGATCCGCGAATACACCACGCTGGACCTGAGCCCGCAGCAGATCCATGCGCAGGGCCTGGCCGAGGTGAATCGCATCCAGCAGGAAATGAACGCCATCATCGACAAGGTGGGCTTCAAGGGTAAGAGCGAGCAGACCCGCTTCGCCGACTTCCTCGAATTCCTGCGTACCGACCCGCAGTTCTACGCCAAGACGCCGGACGAACTGCTGTGGCGTGCAGCGTGGATATCCAAGCGCGTGGACGGCGTGATCGGCAAGTACATGACCTTGCCGCGCGCGCGCTTCACCATCGTGCCGGTGCCGCCGGATATCGCCCCGTTCTGGACCGCCGGCCGCGGCGGCATGGGCACCTACTGGCTCAATACCTACAACCTGCCGGCGCGCCCGCTGTACAACCTGCCGGCCCTGACCCTGCATGAGTCCGACCCCGGCCACGCCCTGCAGGGCGCACTCGCCGCCGAGCAGACCGGCCAGCCCGAGTTCCGCCGCACTGCGTATATCTCGGCCTATGGCGAAGGCTGGGGCCTGTACACCGAGAAGCTCGGCGTCGACATGGGCATCTACCAGACCCCATACGAAGACTTCGGCCGCCTGACCTATGAAATGTGGCGTGCCTGCCGCCTGGTGATCGACACCGGCGTGCACCACTACGGTTGGGATCGCGACCGCGCGATTGCCTACCTGCGTGACCACACCGCGCTCAGCGAGCACGAAGTCACCACCGAAGTGGACCGCTACATCTCCTGGCCGGCGCAGGCACTGAGCTACAAGCTGGGCGAGATCACCATCGTCAAGCTGCGCGCACAGGCCGAGAAGGAACTGGGCGACAAGTTCGACATCAAGGGCTTCCACGACGCCGTACTCAAGCAGGGCTCGGTGCCGCTGCCGGTGCTGGAGCAGCAGATCAACGCTTACATCGCCGAGCGTAAGGCGGCGAAGTAAAGCCTTGCCCCCTCCCTTGCGCAACGCGCAGGGGAGGGTCGGGGAGGGGTGCTCTTGGCAGAAATCCCAGGCGATAAGCCAAAGCCAAAGCCAAAGCCACCCCTCTCCCCAACCCCTCTCCCGCAAGGGGAGAGGGGCTTTAGAACACTGCGAGCGCAAGCACCGTCTGTAATTGCAGCTGTAGCCCCTCTCCCCTCGCGGGAGAGGGGTTGGGGAGAGGGGGAGCACCGCAGGTGCAACCGCAACAAGCAAAGCCACCCCCTCCCAGCCTCCCCCTTGGCTACGCCAAAGGGGAGGGGCAACAGCGCACAGCTGAACCGCCGCAACCACACTGCGATTGTGTAACCCATCGAGCACCGGCTAACCTGCGCCGATGCTGCACGCCCTGCGCCACCGTCGCCTCCACCTGCTACGCCTGCTGATGCTGGCGCTGGTTGGCCTTGGCGTATTCGGCACTTCGCTGGCCGCAGCACTGACCGACATCCACATGCTGGCGCACACCGACATCGGTGCCGACGTGCACGAGCACGACGACAGCAAGCTGGCCACGGCCCCGGATGCCGAGGACAGTGCCAACGCCCTGCTGCATGCCTTGGTGCACTGCGTGGACTGCCACGGTCACGGCGGCGTGCTGCCAACTGTCACTCCCGCCTGGATCGTGGCATCACCGCCTGCACAGCAGGCTGTGCCCATCCTCGGCACGCAAGCGGTCACGCACCCGACCGAGAGCCTGTTCCGCCCCCCGATAGCCGTCTGACGTCCCGGCCCCTTGGCCGGTCCCCACGTCTGAACCTGCTATCTGGAGAAACCCATGTGGATGCGCCTGGCGGCTGTTGTCGCCTTTGCGCTGGTGCCGCGCGCGTATGCGCAGGTGCCGGCGTCTGCTGTGCCGTTGACGCTGAACGATGCCATCGTCCGCGTTGCCCTTGATCACCCTGAGCTGCGTCTGATCGATGCGCAGCGTCCTGTACTTGAAGCCCGCCGCGACGCCGCGTTGCTGCGCCCGCCCATGCAGCTGGGCGTGGAACTGGAGAACCTGCTCGGCAGCGGTGATACCCGCGGCGTGCAGGGCGCCGAAGCCACCGTCAGTCTGTCCGGTGTGCTGGAGCGCGGCGACAAGCTCGATGCGCGCCGCATGCTGGCCCAGGCCAATATCGATGCACTGGCGCCGCAACGCGCCACCGCACGCCTCGATCTGCTCGCCGAAACCGCACGCCGTTACCTCGCGGTGGCACAGGCGCAAGCAGCACTGCAGATCGCCAATACCGATATCGAGCAGCGTCGCCGCGCGGTTTCCGCCGCGCGCCTGCGGTTGCAGGCAGGCGCTTCGCCAGAGTCGGTGCTGTTCACCGCGCAGGCGATGCTGGCGCAGGCGGAACTGGATCGCGATCGTGCCATCGAAGAAGTCAGCGCAGCGCGGCTGTCGCTGGCCGCTTTGTGGGGTGCGCGTACGCCTGACTTCAAGGCGGTGAGTGGCGATGCGCTGCAACTGCCGGCACTGCGTGATTTCGCATCGCTCAATGACGATCTGCAACGCGCACCGGAGCTGGCCGAACTGCTGGGCGAGCAACGTATCCGCGAGGCGCAGCTGCAACTGGTGCGCACCCGCAGCCGTCCGGATTGGAACTGGCAGGTGGGCGTGCGCAACAGCCGCGCCGACAACGCCACCTCGCTGGTCGGCGGCTTCAGCATCCCGCTCGGCAGCGCTCGCCGCGCCGCGCCGGAAATCCGCGAGGCCGAGGCGGATCTTGCCCTGCTGCCGTATCAACGCCAGGCCCGCCAGCAACAGTTGTACGCCACCCTGGCCGAGGCACACGGGCGCTATGTCACCGCACGCCTTGAAGTACAGCGCATGCAGGCTGACGTGCTGCCGCAGTTGCAGAAGGCCGAGCGCGCCGCCGAGCAGGCATGGCGCGCCGGTGCTGCCAGCTATATGGAGTGGGCGCAGCTGCAGGCGATGCGCATTGAATCGCGCCAGCGCCAGTTGGACGCCGCTATTGCTGCACAGACCGCGCTGATCGAGATCCAGCGCCTCACCGGCCAGGGAATGCTGGCCACCGATGCAACCGTTGCCGTGGAGAACGCAGGATGAGCCGTCCGATCAATGTTGTCGCTGCCGGCGTACTGGCAATGAGTCTGCTGCTGGTCGGCTGCGGTACAAAGCCGGCGCCTGAAGCCAGCGCTGGCGCAGCAGAAGAAGCGGGCCATGACCACGATGAAGAAAAAGGTGGCGAAGCTGACGACCACGCCCATGACGCGGGCGAGAAAGCGGATGCTGACCGCACCACCATCAAGGCTGCCATGGCCGAGCAGGCCGGCATCCGCAGCGCCGCCGCGCAGGCCGGCACCATCGCCGACGAGCATGAGGTGCAGGGCCTGCTGACGCCGGTGGATGGGCGGGTGGCGCAGGTGATGGCGCGCTTCCCCGGCCCGATCCGTTCGCTGCGGGCCAATGTGGGCGATCGCGTCAGCGCCGGCCAGACCCTGGCCAGCATCGACAGCAATCTCAGCCTGACCACCTACAGCATCAGCGCGCCAATCAGCGGCGTGGTGCTGTCGCGGCAGGCACAGGTGGGCGCGGTCGCGGGCGAGGGCACCCCGCTGTTCGAGATCGGCGACCTGTCCGAGCTGTGGGTGGACCTGCATATCTTCGGCAACGACACCCAGCACATCACCGCCGGCGTGCCGGTCACGGTCACCCGCATGACCGATGGCGTCAGCCAGAGCACCACGCTGGAGCGCGTGCTGCCCGGCACCGCCACTGCAAGCCAGAGCACCGTGGCCCGTGCCAGCGTGCGCAATGACGATGGCCTGTGGCGGCCCGGTGCGGCGGTGAAGGCGCGCATCGTGGTGGCAATGCAGCCGGCAGCGGTGGTCGTGCCGCTTTCCGCACTGCAGACCATGGAAGGCCGCGAGGTGGTGTTTGTGCGTGATGGCGACACCTATACCGCCCGCCCGGTGGTGCTGGGCGCACGCGATGCCGGCAAGGTCGAGGTCAAGGACGGCCTGCGCGTTGGCGAGCAGGTCGTGGTCGAGCAGAGCTATGTGGTCAAGGCCGACATCGGCAAGGCGGGGGCCGCGCATGAACATTGACCAGTGCATGCAAGTTGGAGGGTGCCGCCATGCTTGAGCGCATCATCCGCAGCGCCATCGCCCATCGCTGGATGATGATGGTGCTTACCCTGGCCTTGATCGCGATCGGCAGCTGGAGCTTCACCCGCCTGTCCATCGACGCCACGCCCGACATCACCAACGTACAGGTGCAGATCAACACCGCCGCCGATGGCTACTCTCCGCTGGAGACGGAACAACGCATCACCTATCCAGTGGAAACGGTGATGGCCGGCCTGCCGAAGCTCGAACAGGTGCGCTCGCTGTCACGCTACGGCTTGTCGCAGGTGACGGTGGTGTTCAAGGACGGCACCGACCTGTACTTCGCGCGCCAGCAGGTGGCCGAACGCCTGCAGCAGGTGAAGTCGCAGCTGCCCGATGGTTTGGATCCGCAGCTGGGGCCGATTGCCACCGGCCTGGGCGAGATCTTCATGTACACCATCGACGCTGATCCCAAGGCACGCAAGCCCGATGGTTCGCCCTATACCGCCACCGACCTGCGCACGCTGCAGGACTGGGTGGTGCGGCCGCAGCTGCGCAACGTGCCCGGCGTCACCGAGGTCAATACGATTGGTGGCTATCAGCGGCAGATCCACATCACCCCGGATCCGGCCAAGCTGCGTGCGTTGGGCTTCACCCTGGATGATGTTGCTGAAGCGGTGGAAGGCAATAACCAGAACATCGGTGCCGGTTACATCGAGCGTAACGGCCAGCAGTTCCTGGTGCGTGTGCCCGGGCAGGTGGCCGGGTTGGAGGAGATCGGCAACATCGTGCTGGCCCGCCGCGAAGGCGTGCCCATCCATGTGCATGACGTGGCCGACGTGGCCGAAGGGCCGGAACTGCGCAGCGGTGCCGCCACCCAGAACGGCCACGAGGTGGTGATGGGCACGGTGGTGATGCTGGTCGGCGCCAACAGCCGCGAGGTGGCACAGGCCGCCGCGGCCAAGCTGGAACAGGCGCAGCGCAGCCTGCCCGAAGGCGTCACCGTCACCGCCAGCTACGACCGCACCGCGCTGGTTGATCGCACGATCCAGACTGTCGCCAAGAACCTGCTGGAAGGCGCCTTGCTGGTGATCGTGGTGTTGTTCCTGTTGCTGGGCAACTTCCGCGCCGCGCTGATCACTGCCGCGGTGATTCCGCTGGCGATGCTGTTCACCCTGACCGGCATGGCGCGTGGCGGTGTTTCCGCCAACCTGATGAGTCTTGGTGCGTTGGACTTCGGCCTGATTGTCGATGGCGCGGTGATCATCATCGAGAACTGCCTGCGCCGCTTCGGCGAGCGCACCCATGCGCTGGGCCGGGCGATGACCCGTGAGGAACGCTTCGCCGAAACCGCCAGTGCCACCGCCGAGGTTATCCGCCCCAGCCTGTTCGGCCTGGGCATCATCACCGCGGTCTATCTGCCGATCTTTGCGCTCACTGGCGTCGAAGGAAAAATGTTCCACCCGATGGCGATCACCGTGGTGCTGGCGTTGAGCGGTGCGATGTTGCTGTCGTTGACCTTCGTGCTCGCGGCGATTGCGATGTTCCTCGGTGGCCGCGTGGAAGAGAAGGAGAACCGTCTGATGGCGTGGCTGCGTGCGCGCTATGAGCCGTTGTTGGCCTGGGTGATGCGACGTGGACGTTGGGTGGTTGCGGGTGCCTTGGTGCTGGTGGTTGGCTGTGGCTTGTTGGCAACGCGGCTGGGCAGCGAGTTCGTGCCCAATCTCGACGAAGGTGATGTCGCCATGCACGCCATGCGCATTCCCGGCACCAGCCTTACGCAATCGGTGAACATGCAGAAACAGGTGGAAGCACGCCTGCAGCAGTTGCCGGAAGTCGAAAAGGTGTTCTCCAAGATCGGCACGCCGGAAGTCGCCTCCGACCCGATGCCGCCCTCGGTCGCGGATACCTTCATCATGATGAAACCACGCAAGCAGTGGCCGGACCCACGCAAGCCGCGTGCGCAGCTGCTGGCGGAGCTGGAGGCAGCAGTGGAGGAGCTGCCGGGTAACAACTACGAGTTCACCCAGCCCATCCAGATGCGCATGAACGAGCTGATCTCGGGCGTGCGTGCCGACGTGGCGGTGATGCTGTTTGGTGATGACATGGAAACGCTGGCGCAGGTCGGTCAGCGCATTGTCGCGGTCGCCAACAAGGTGCCGGGTGCGGCCGATGTGCGGCTGGAGGAAACCAATGGCTTGCCGTTGCTGACGGTTACGCCCAATCGTGCGGCCTTGGCGGGCTACGGGCTCAACCCGGGCCAGCTGCAGTCCACCGTTTCCACCGCGGTAGGTGGGCGTGTGGCCGGGCAGTTGTTCGAGGGTGACCGTCGTTTCGACATCGTCGTACGCCTGCCGGAAAGCATCCGCCAGGACCCGGCAGCACTGGCCGATCTGCCGGTGTCGCTGGAGCCTGCGCTGGCACAGGACAGTGCGGATGAATCCAGTCGTGCAGGGGGCTGGCGCAGCGGCGATGCACGTACGGTTCCGTTGCGCGAGTTGGCGCGGATTGAAAGCAGTGAAGGCCCGAACCAGATCAACCGCGATAACGGCAAGCGCCGCATCGTGATTACTGCCAATGTGCGTGATCGCGACCTCGGTGGCTTTGTCAGCGAGCTGCAGCAGGCCATCGACGCGCAGGTGAAGGTGCCGGCGGGTTACTGGGTGGAATACGGCGGCAGCTTCGAGCAGCTGATTTCGGCCAGCCAGCGTCTGGCGGTGGTGGTGCCGGTGACCTTGCTGCTGATCTTCGCCTTGTTGTTCTGGGCCTTCGGTTCGGCGCGTGATGCCAGCATCGTGTTCAGCGGTGTGCCCTTGGCTTTGACGGGTGGCGTGCTGGCCTTGGCGCTGCGCGGCATTCCCTTGTCGATCTCGGCCGGTGTTGGTTTCATCGCGCTGTCTGGTGTGGCGGTGCTCAATGGCCTGGTGATGATCAGCTTCATCCGCCATCTGCGCGAGCAAGGCCGCAGTCTGGATGTGGCGGTGCGCGAGGGCGCACTGGGCCGTTTGCGCCCGGTGCTGATGACTGCCTTGGTGGCATCGCTGGGCTTCGTGCCGATGGCCTTCAACGTAGGCGCGGGTTCGGAAGTGCAG
Source organism: Stenotrophomonas sp. (assembly GCF_032066555.1). Classification (GTDB taxonomy): domain Bacteria; phylum Pseudomonadota; class Gammaproteobacteria; order Xanthomonadales; family Xanthomonadaceae; genus Stenotrophomonas. The sequence goes on along the minus strand of NZ_DAMBKV010000007.1, from coordinate 323 downwards.
CGGCCGCTGGCAACTGTCGTCATCGGTGGCATCGTCTCGTCCACGTTGCTGACCTTGCTGGTGTTGCCGGTGCTCTATCGCTGGCTGCATCGGAACGGGAAGTAGCGCCTGCTTGGCGTGAAGCTTTGGCTTTGGCTTGAAGCTCCTGCTTCGCTTAAAGCCCCTGCTTCGCTTAAAGCCCCTCTCCCGTTCACGGGAGAGGGGTTGGGGTGAGGGCGGCTTTTCGCTGGCAAGGCCCCTGCCGAGCATGGCTCGGCACTACCTTTCTGGCCCCTCTCCCGTTTACGGGAGAGGGGTTGGGGTGAGGGCAAGCTTTTCGCTGG
>NZ_DAMBKV010000006.1:177296-233337 GCF_032066555.1 Stenotrophomonas sp. | reverse complement strand
GTCATTGAGGATTGGACTCCAAACCGTTGTGCTACTCAATCTTGGGGGGACGTCGGCCTGTATGGTTGATAAGATCCGGCTCCAGGAAGCGCAAGATTGGGCTACGCTAGTTCCGCCCTAGTGCTGGTCATGTAGGTGGCTGATCGTGGAAAGCTGAAAGAGATAATCGCCTAGATCAAAAGCGCCAGCATCTCGTAGCAAGGCCGCGACCTGAACGGATCGCTTCTCGCTCTTCGGTAGAAGAATGGATATGGTTGTATCGCTATACGGAGCGGGTAAGGCGCACGAAAGCCATGTGGCGCCGAAGCTCTGCATGACATCGTGAAACTTCAGCGAAGTCTCGGTTTCGTCAGAAATTGCCAATATATAAAATTTGTCTCGCAGAGAAGCGATGGCTCGATTATTAAGCGAGTAAGTATGAATTTCCCCACTTAGTCTCACTGGCTCGTGCAGGCGTTTGGCGATATATTTGGCTGCGGCTAGATGGTGGGAGCCGCCACTGTTTGCGAGGAACAGCCGGTTATCCCAAGTGTGGCGAATGAAGTGGTCGCTACTTTCTCTGTTGTGTATGATGCGGATCTCGCGATGATCGAGGTTATTCTTTAGTTGTTCATAAGTCACTTCATCTATCATTTCTGGCGAATTGGTTTCCACCATCAGGTCGGTATCGATGAAATCCCAGAGGTTCGACTTTGATGCAGAGAATCCATCAAGCTCCGTAATGTCACATGACCAATCTTTATTGATACTCATGCTGCCGATGAGTTCGAATTCCGGGAGATAGACTTCAAAGCTCGCGTATCGCCCTCCCTCCTTCTTCCACCCAATAAGGCTGCCTTGTCTTCTACGAGGCCAGTCGAAAGCAGATTGCAGGCCTAGTTTGTGCCACTGAACGACGCTGCTCAATGCGACGCATCTTTTGGGAGGATGGACAGGAATGCAGATGTTTGGGTGATCACGAAGCAGGTTCTTCATGCCTGTTGGGCGGCCGAATGCCATCTGAAGGCTGTTTAAGGAATTGCTTAGGAAATTAGGTGTCGGCACTTTATGAAAGCTTGCTGAGGGCAGGGGGATGTCGCGCCACGCTACAACAGATCCGCGATTTGTTTTCTCGCTCGAAACAGGATAGTTGAAATGGTGCTGAAATAGGTCGACCAGGGTCAGGTTCACCTCGGAAGTCGCGAGGTTTTGGTGGGCGCTGGTAGAAATAGGGGCAGTGGAAATAGGGGGGGGAGTGCTTTTTTGCTCTGGTCCTTTGTTTCCAGCGGTATAGGTATCGCCAGTCAGCCAGCCAGCTGTGTCCGTTCAGTGAAGGTGACTCTTGCTGTCTTATCTTCGAGCTAGAAAATCGGGGAAACAGGGGTCAGGGGGAAACAGGCGGAAACAGGGGTCAGAGTCGAGTTAATTTCACTCCGCTCCTTTGTCGTTAAAAAACCTCGGGCTAAAGGTGCGGGTGGCTCATATTCTGGGCGAGATTGCAAAGCGCGTGGTTCGCGCAGGGGGTGGATTTATCCATCGAGCAAGCTAGGTCAAATTTTCCTTATTTTTGTTTTCCTCATCCTGTCTGTTGGCTTCCGCAAGTAGCGACTCATATGCCTGCACGCGAGCGCGAAGGAAGATGAGATGCCAAAACATCGCGTACGCCAGCATGAGTGCGAAAGCGAGCAATGCTTGAGAAAAAGTGATGCTGGTCAGTGTTTTCCAGTCACTCCATCGCCAGTCCTTGAACTGCAGGTAGAAGGCAATAAGCAGCGGCACTACTCCAAGCCGCTCCATTCCACCCGTAAACAATCCCAACCGCTCGTGCATTGTTGCCCGTCTGTCTTGAACGTATCGAAGGCGTCGCCTTCGCTGCTCAAACGAGAATCCTCGCACGAGGTGAACAATTCTTTGGTGTTGTTGGTAGCCCGCTTCTAATTCTTCCGCGTGGTGCGCGCGGGCGTACCGGAACTGCCGCCAATCTCGCTTTGCAATTAGTGCAGCGTGCAGAACGAATCCTGCTATCTCAATAATGAGGCCGCCATAAAGCGCGAGCGAGCCAGAAGTGCCGGGTAAAGTGGTTCCCAATAACAAACCTACGCCAGCTCCGCCAATGCCAGCAATGAGAGACCAACGTTCCAACCTGCTGGATTTAGGCTCATTGATTCTCTGAAGGTATTGATCCAGGACGTTGTTTAGGTCGGGAAAATCTATGCTTGGCAGCGATAAATTCAGATCGTTCAGATCTTGTTGCGGCTCTTGCTCGTGTTCAGTTGCATCCATGCGAGTCCTCCTTGGCTCCAAGCTGTTGCCTGGGTGTGCTGCCTATTCTAGGCCGACCTTGGCGCAGCGGCTGGTTGTTCTATCAGCTCTTCGAAGTAGCCAGTAGTTCCGCGATCGGGTCGTCTGCTTTCTTGAATGCCTTGTCATATACATGGCTCTGATGAAAGGCTAGGTAGGCGCGTTGCTCTTCGCTGAATTCACCAGTAGCTCTACGTGACTTCAGATTTAAGCCGATGCGCTTGATCAGTTCCGCAGGCAGGTGCGCTGAGCACTCGATGCGCCCCGCGTTGGTGAAGGTGATCCAGCCTCGATCAAAAAGGAAGTCCGCATGAGGGGTTAGCAGCAAGCCATTGGCGCCGTCGACGCGCTCGGTGCCTGTCTCACAGGCTGACCAGGGCTTCATGTGGCTGGCACGCAAGAACCGAAGATCCGCAATGCCAGTGATGCGGCACTCCTTTTCGAACGAGAGTAGCCGTCGCTTGAATAGGCCTTGCTTGGTTCGCACCTCAGTGAGCTTCTTTGCCGATGTTGCATCCAGCTCCAGAATTGCCTCGGCCTCGTGTTTGACAAGGAATCCGATGGAATCCGAGCTGATGGGTTCGAGCTCGAACACGATGGCCACTCGGGGGGTGTCCTTTGTGTCCCGAACATTGGCTTGCGAGTAAGCCTTTAGACAGCGGAACTCACCGACGTATCGGTAAGGTCGGCCGTGTCCCATCATCTGGAAGAGGATCAGTCGTTTGTTGTTGGCAAGGTGTTCGCGGATCGCACGGTTCCCGCCTTTGTCCTGCATATCGCCGACCTGGCCTTCTCCGAAGTAGTGAAAGTGGCCGTTGTCGTCCCAGAAGTCGTGGTAGCCGTGCTGCTTCCCGGCTTCGCCAGTAAAAATGATGACGAATGGGCTGCTAGTAGGCGTTGAGATGCCACCTTGGCGCTGACCACCAAGCACGTCGTGGATCTCCAGTCGACGGCTGTAGAGCGCCCCGATTTCATACTGCGGATCTAATGCAACATTGGTCATTCGGCTTCGCTTCCCCCTGAGCGCAAGTGCCTGCGCCCCTAGTTTGCGTTCGGCGCTTTGGGTGTCTTTATATGCGCAATCAGCAAAGTATGGAAGCTTGCGTAGGAGAAATGCTGCTTAAGATATTTGGTTTTCGGAAATGCGAGTTCTTTAGGACTCGCTGGAATCTCACCGATCCGTCTCAGCGCCACGGAGGCGGCTCTTCGATGGCTACGGAGTGAGCATTGCTTGGTCACTGGGCCACTCCTGGCAGGCGAGCGACACCAAATCTTCCATCTCAGCCGGTGGGACTGGCCCAGCGCAATCTCGCTGCTCTTTGGTCAGCGGGAGTGAGGAATGGAGAGCGAGAAGGGATTCGCCGTTTTGGAGTACCTGTATCGGGATGCGGGTAACTGGAAGACGCATGGCGCGGTATTGCTGCTTGGAACAAAGCGAGTTGTTTGTGCCGGAGCAGGTGTTGCTGCCAGCGCTGCATCAGCAGCATTGGCGCGACCATGAGGATGGCCCTAACGATCTGGACCACGCCTTTCACGAGTTCGTCGGGCTGCGGGATGCTCGGGAAGAGGACTTGTTGTCGCTGTCGACTTGTGGATCGCTCGTCCAGCTGGTTTCGTTGTTCGTAGCGGCGCAGGGCAGGTGGGATGTTCGTTGTTCGCGATACGTGGGTTGAGACAAGTCTGGGGGAAAAACCGGGGTCAGAGTGGGGTTTCGTACCGAAACCCCACTCTGACCCCGGTTTTTCCCCCGGCCCAACGTAAGAGTCTCGGTAACCGTTTACATACCCATTCCAGCTCGCCGCAAACCCCGTAACCCCAACCGAATTCGGTACGATACGGCGGGGACAACGCGGGGCCGGGGGATCAGCGGCAGCGTTGCGCGTTCTTGTTTGGCATTCGTCGTTCCGCATGAGGTGGGCGGCGCGCCTTCGCCTGCCCTTTATGTTGAACACCCAATGATCGCCACCCTCTTAGTCGGCATGCTCTGCGTTTACCTGCTGAGCTTCAGCTTGATGTTCCAACTCATCAGTCGTCGGCTTCAGGACGAGAAGATGGGCATGGACGTCTTTGCGGCGGCCAACCTGATGCTGGGCGGGGCCTATGTGCTGCAGCTGCTGGAAGGGCCGCCTGGCTGGAGTTGGACCAGTATGGTCAACCACACGCTGACGCTGTGCTCCTTGCTGGCGTACTGCGTGGGCGGGGCGCGCTTCTTTGGGCTTGCCACGCCGTTGGTCAGGCCGCTGTTGTACCTGGCGGTCGGGTACAGCCTCCTGCAGATTCTGGTGAACTGGGCAGTCGGCCCCGTGGCGCGTTATGCATTGTTGGCCGGCACCTGTGCAGTGTGGTTTGTCAGCATGGTGGCGGTGCTGCTGTACGGCGTGCGCAGCTTCGCCAGGGACCTGCGCGGTGAGGTGCTGCTGTTTGCCGGCTTGATCAGCGGCATCTGCGTGCTGAACGTCATCAAGCTCAGCAAGCTGCTGTCCGGCGGCTTCGCGGCGCTGAGCATGGACGGCCAGTTCTCGATGATCTTCTATGTCTACATGTGCTCGCTGGCCACCATCCTGCCGCCATCGATCGTCTGGCTGGTGCTGCGCCGCCTGACCGACAGGCTGCGTGGCATGGCCGCTCGTGATCCGCTTACTCAGTTGCTCAACAGGCGTGGTTTGAGCACGGCACTGGATGTCTATTTTCGGCACCCTGGCACTTCGGCACGCTTGCTGTTGGTTGATGTGGACCACTTCAAGAACATCAACGATACCTACGGCCATCAAGTGGGTGATGCCGTGCTCTGTGGCGTTGCGGACGCCCTGCGCGCCTCGGTCCGCAAGGACGACCTCGTCTGCCGGCTGGGGGGCGAGGAGTTCGCGGCGATCTGCGTCGGTGCCGATGACGCCTCGGCCCTGCGTGTGGCCGAGCGTGTGCGCAGCAGCATCGAGCAGAAAGTGATGCTGCACGACGCGCGCTATGAAGGCCTGCGTTGCACGGTAACCATTGGCGTCTCCGATGGCTTTGCCAGTGCGGCCTGCCTGGGCCAGGCCATGCAACAAGCCGATGCGGCCCTATATCGCGGCAAACACACCGGCCGCAACCGCGTGGAGCAAAACCGGGGTCAGAGTCGAGTTAACGCGGCGCTAGATACGGTGCATTAGCCCTTTCCATCTGGCGCTGGACTTGGCAGCGACTTTTCTTTGGCCCTGCAGTCGTCGTTGGGATCCCCAGCACGACTGAGCTGGGCTGAGTCCGCGGGCCCATTGGCCACTCGAATAGCCAATGGGCAAATGCGCACCAGATTGGTTCCTCGCTTCTCATGCGAAGTGCTTGCGTTGGGCCCATTCTGGAGGGGCACTTTGGGACTCAGGGCCGACACTACCTCAGCATGTATCGCAACTCGGTCGATGTCGCTTGGCCGGTAAATTCTTGCTGTGCTCAATTGGGCCCGGCTGAGGAGGGGGTGACTACAGAGCTATCGCTGGCTTTCTCTGGAGCCGTGAACCAACTTCTGACTTCGGTCGCGGGAATGGGCGCAGATTGGCCTCGCTTACCCACGGTCCAAGTGGGAGGAGCAATGATGAAGTTGCTACCAACGCGCGTCAGAATCTGAACGTTGGACATCAGCATCAGAGGCTCTGCTGAGCTGGTGAGAGGCGTGCACGTTTCGACGATGTTGGAAGCTTTGGCGATTTCGCACCCAAGGGGGGTAACGATCATCTCCTGGTTGCGCAGCATTCCAGCCTGGAATTTTGACGCCGCCATGTCATTTGCATCGAAAACAATTCCGGTGGCTGAGACGATATACATCGCGATGAAAAGCCATACGAAGTACTGGTCCTTTCGTTCGTGACGATAAATGCTGTAGATGAAGCCATGTATGAAAGGGAGGGTGGCCAAAAATAAAACTTTGGTTAGGTCGTCACCATCGCGAAAGGCCCGCAGGAGAACACTTCCCGTCAATGCAGCTATCGGAATTACAATGCCATACAAAGCGACACATCGAATGTAGTACTTGACCCAGCGCCGCCTGCGCCGCTCGCGGCGCTGAGCACCGGTTGTAGGGCGGGAATCGATGAGGGACGCTAGGAAAGTTCCGATGCAGATGATGAGGAGCAGCCCAAGCGCGTAGGTACTCCAATCTTCCGGCAATGAAGAAATGCTCCAGAGCAGTCCTAGTGCCGTGAAGAAGCCAAGCAAAGGGAAGCCAAACACAAGACAGGTGATGCGCTGTACCGGACTTCCTGTTTTGGAGCTTTTGCACACCGGGTTATTGCAACAAGGACAAATCCTCTGCTTCCGTCTGCTTGCGCGAAGCCTTGTGGCCGACATTGGAGGCCGGCAAATGATCTGCTGATTCGACCACGCTATCAACGCAAGGCTCGGAGAAAGCACGACGAATACGAAGAAAAGAACTGCTAGCAACGTGAAAGCGGCCATGGCAGTTGCCAGAAGACCTATGTCCATAAAAGACAGTTGTGGCAGGTAGCCTACACGCCAGAAGTGGACAACCACTCCAAGAAATCCGAGGCCTGCCAGTTCCCATTTATGCGCTCTGAGGTAGCGATAGATCAGTCGCATCTCATTGAGGTACTCGGAAGCTACATCCAAATCCTTTTGCATCATTGATCCCTTTCTTTGCCTTGCAGGTAAAAAGTCATCTTGCAGAGCAAGGGGGATCGGCGGCCTGAAGGGATTCTTTAGTGCTGTGGGGGGAGCTGGTGCCAGTGCTGCGGATCCATCGAGAAGATGCCAAGACGGCAGTGATTCGTTGTTTTCTTGGCTTTCGGCTGATTTCACCGGCTGGTTGGTTCCTGCAATGGACTGACTGTGACCCCGGTTTTGCTCTAACATGCCGGCACCAGCCAGCCATTCCCGTTCGACGACGGCGCAGCGAGCCAGGACACCCTTCGTGCCCTATCAAGGAAGCTCGCAATGTCGAAATCCCCCCTGTTCCGTTCCGCTGCGCTCGCGCTGGCGGTCTCTCTTGCGGTAGTTGCACCGGCTACTTCGGCGACGTCGCCGGTTGCAGGCAGCAGCAGCGCTGCCGCCTCTGTGCAGCGCCAGGCCGTCGCCAAGGGCCTGTATGAGCTGGCTTACAGTCCCTCGCAGAACGCTGTTTTCGTCGCTTCTTCCGGTGGCTTTGGCGATGACGCCGGCCCGGCCCAGGTGCTGCGCCTGGATCCCACTACGCTCGTCGTGCAGCAGCGCATTCCGCTGGAGCGCAAGGGCTTCGGTATGGTGCTGGATGACGCAAACAATCGCCTCTACGTTGGCAACACCGTCGATACCTCGGTGACGGTGGTCGATACCGCGCAGAACAAGGCCATCGGCACCGTGCAGCTGATGGAGAAGGTCACCGGCAAGGACGGCAAGTCCTATTACAGCCACGACCTGCGCGAGCTGGTGGTGGATGCCCCCAACCATCGCCTGTATGTCACCGGGCATTCGCAGGAAGGCAGCGTACTGTTCGTGGTCGATACGCAGTCGTTGCAGCTGATCGACACCATTGAAGGACTGGGCAAGGCCAAGGCGCCGGGTCTGGCGCTGGATGCGGCCGGCAAGCGCGTGTACACCAGCAATCTGCTCGGTGAGGTGGTCACCGTTGGCACCGACACTGGCAAGGTCGAACAGCGCTTCCAGGTCAGTGCCGAGCAGCCGATGAACATCGCGCTTGATCCTGCCGGCAAGCGCTTGTTCGTCACCGACCAGGGCTTGGAGATGATCCGCAAGTACCAGGGCAGCAGCATCGAAGGCTTCGTCTCGCGCCATCCGGGCAAGCGGGTGCTGGTACTGGACCGCAGCAGTGGCGCAGAACTGGCCAGCATCCCCACCGATGCGGGCCCGCTCGGCATCCTGTTGGATGCACCGCGCAAGCGCCTGTACGTGACCAATCGCGAAGCTGGCAGCGTCACCGCCTACGACAGCGACAGCTACCAGCAGGTGGCCAGCTGGTCGGTGCCCACACATCCGAACAGTCTGGCGCTGGATGCGAAGAACAACGTGCTCTACGTCAGCATCAAGAATGGCGAAGGCGACCCCAAGGGTTCCGAGGAAAGCGTCGCCCGCATTGATCTGGGTAGCTGAAGAAACGTCAGCATCTTGAGTATTGAGTGGCCAAGGCCAGCAGGAATGCTGCCTTGGCCCTCATCCTTTGTAGGACCAGCGCTGTTTTCGCGCATAGGGCGGGGGCCAATTTTTTGACGCCGAGATGCGGGCGGATCGCTGTCTGCAACGTGTATACGCTGCGGATTGCCGTCTATAGAATTCCGCCCGGGGAAACACATCTCGCTCCTGCCGCGAGTGCCGTGGCACGGCGCCGCCTGTCCGCTCCACCCATCATCCTTGTCGAAATGGAAGTCGCGTAAATGCAGATTCGTTTGTTGCCGCTGGCGTTGCTGGCGTTTGCCTGTGTAGAGGCCCACGCCGTAGAAGACGCGGCTCCGCAGGAACCCACCGTGGCCGTTGAGCGCCCAGCGCGCATCCGTCTGTTCGGCCAGAACGGCGTTGGCTTGACGATGTATACCAATGCGCTCTGCGAGAAGCAGTACGACGAGGAGATCGAGGCGTCGGGTTCGATCGGGCATTACTTCAAGGCGATGGTCCGCAAGAAGCCGGAGAACATCTCCATCGGCATGCCGGAGACCGATGACACCCGCAACCTGGCCACACGCGACAAGCTGTGGGCCAGCCCGTACTACTCCGAGCACCCCTTGGTGCCGGGCCAGCCGGTGCGTCTGCAGGCGAACATCGCCAACGGCTCGGGGTGGACCTGCAACCGCGGGCGCGGCATCGAGATCAGTTTCGTCCCCGAGCCCGGCATGGACTACGAGGGCGACATGATCCGTGACTTCGAAGGGGGTCATTGCGGCATTGCGCTGCGTCAGGTTGCGGCCGATGGCACGGTAACGCCGCTCGTCGGTCGACTGATGCCGCCGAAGTGTCCAGCCGAGCCTGCCCCCGCTCCATCGCTGATGGTGATGATGATGGATGCGGACAATCTGCAGTACCGGCTCGCCGAGGAAGGCGCCGGCATCGATGAACTGGACAACGATGAGGACAGCGTCGAGGACCTGGAGGAGATGATCGCCGAGGCGCCGCTGGCGGGCGGAATGCCGCTCTGCATCGTCACCAGTGATGATGCCGACGCCAGCGAGTTCGGCAAGAAACTGCCTGCCTTGTTGGAAAAGCGCGGCGTGCAGTCGCAGGTGGTGCGTGTGGATGGCAAGGCGCTTGCAGCGGAGTGGGGTCTGACCGAGCAGCGGCCGCTGAACTTTGCCTTGGCCGAACACTATTGCCGTTCGGTTACCCGCCGGAACTGATCCCGCGGGTGTAAGCGGATGAACGGCGGGGGCGTGCAGGCAAGCACGCCTGTGAGCCGTTCCCCTTCGGTGTGGCAGAAGCCTGCCTTGCCTTCCAGGCCCGGGCGGCATTGATCTCGCGGCCTTGGGCGTTTTGTTCATGGAGGAGCTATTGCACCCGGCAATGGACTGTTCTGCCATCCCAGCTGCACAGCATGCGATTTCTAGCGCCGGCGTTACCGGTGATGGGGATGCCGTAGCGACGCGCTGAGTCCATCCAGCGCTGCAGATTGCGGTTACCTCGGCTTCCTTCGCCGAAGTAGTAGTCGCCAACGTAGTCCGGCGCGGTACCAGGCGCGACGATGCTGGCATCGGGGAACCTGTTGCCTTCGCTATCCCGGCTTTCGCCCTCGACGTACTTCGCCTCGGTGACGTTGTCGGTTGTCACTTTGTAGACCGTCTGTGATCCATCCCGCCATTGGACGACGACGATTATCGCACCGGCGCCATGTTTGTCCGCCCAGGAAAGCGCGAGCTCCTGTATGGAGAAAGCCACCGAGTTCCACGCGGCGCTACTTGTGCCAGCCCCCGCGAGGCCTTCAGCCAGATACTGCCCGAATCTGGCTCTTGATGTGGCTGAAAGAACGATGTCGCTGGCGCTGAAGTCCTTGTATGCGCTAGAAAAGGTGAAGCCGACTGGATTGGAGTACTGCGGGTTGTCGGGATGCACGGTGACGACAAGCCCTCCCTGGTTCTTGTTGGATCTGGCGCTATCAGCGGCTTCGCCTTGGATTGGTTCATGGCCAGGGATGGCCGCTGCATTTGGCTGTGCCGACGAAGGTGTCAGGGAGGCGGCATCCAATACGCGGTAGAACGCCGCCGATATCGGCTCGGGGATGGCTGTACGCATCGTACGCCAGCGCTTCAGTTCTCTGTCGTACTCAACTTCGTAAGCGGTCAGCTGGGCACTCTCAAAATCTACAACCACGGTGAGGCCATTGCCCTTTGAGATGGCGGCGTTCGCCGTCGATGGGCAGCGGTTGCACTCAATCACGCCGCCGGCGAGCGCTGATAGTGAAACCGCGGGCGCCAGGAATGCGAGGATCACGGTAGCGAGGATTCGTGAATTCCTTTTCATCGTTTCTCCTGGTGGAGCAGCTTGTGCTGCAAGGAAGTTTTAGGCCAACTTTCTTGAAGATACTGTCGGTATCGTCGTGGAGGAACGCAGCTGTTCTGCTGGCGCAATGCTCGGATTTGACCTGGGTTTGGATCAGGAAAGAGTCGCGACGGGACGCGGATATCGGCTTGCATCGGTGCGATGCCCGTCGCGGTGTGACCCCAATGCCCTGGTTGCTGGCATGATCCCCGCATGACGCTCACCCTCGACCAACTCCGCCGCTACGCCGTCGCCCGCTCGCTGTTCAAGCCGACCACGCTGATGCGGGCGATTGCAAAGCTGGGCTTCGTCCAGGCCGACCCGATCCGCGCACCGGCGCGGGCGCAGGACCTGACCCTGCGGCATCGTGTTGTGGACTACCGCGCCGGGGACTTGGAACGGCGCTATCCGCGGCTGCCGGTGGAGGAGGACTTCTTCGTCAACTATGGCCTCCTGCCGCGCGAGTGGCAGGCGTTGATGCATCCGCGGCAGGCGCGGATGGAGTGGACACCGGCGCGCTGGAAGCAGGCGCAGGCGGTGCAGGCCTTCATCGCTGAACGTGGCGCGGTGCACCCGCGCGAAGTGGATGCGCATTTCGCCCATGGCAAGACCACCAACTGGTTTGGTGGCTCTTCCAACGCCAGCACGCAGTTGCTGGACGGCATGCACTACCGTGGCTTGCTGCGGGTGGCGCGGCGTGACGGCGGCACGCGTGTCTATGCGGTACGCGATATTCCGCTGCCGGTTGCTGCCACCGAGATTGATGCGCGCATGGATGCGCTGATCGACCTGATTGTGGGCAAGTATGCACCGCTGCCGGATGCCAGCCTGGGCCAGTTGGTGGCCCATCTGGGCAATGGTGTCCCGCAGTGGAAGGAGGCGCGCAAGCCCGCATTGGCACGCGCACGCCTGCGCCTGCAGCGGGCGCGGGTGGAGGGGGTGGACTGGGTCTGGCCGGCCGATGAGCGGGCCGATAGCCGCCGTTGGAAGCCCGACGCACAGGTGCGGCTGTTGACGCCGTTCGACCCGGTCGTATGGGACCGCCGTCGTTTTGAATTGTTCTGGGGGTGGGCGTACCGCTTTGAAGCCTACACGCCACCGGCAAAGCGCAAGCTGGGGTATTACGCGTTGCCGCTGTTGTGGCAGGACCGGGTGATTGGCTGGGGCAATCTCTCGGTGGCGTCGGGGGCACTGAACGCACAACTGCATTACGTGGACGGCAGGGCACCATCGGATGCTGTCTTTGCCGAGGAACTGGAGGCTGAGCTGGGACGTATGCGGGTGTTTCTTGGTGTGGGCGGCTGAGCTGAAGCTTCAGGGCAGATGTGGGTACTCTTTGAGGATGGCAGCGCCTCACTTCTCGATCGGCCTGTGATCATTGCCGGTTGCAGCAAAACCCTGGCATGGCGAGGTGCTCTGTTCTTCGCGGCAGCCGTCTTGGGGTTCGCTGGAGTTGATGGCGGGCTGCTGCATCCGTCATGCTGCGACGCCAACCCGGGGTTACGCCAGAAGGAATAGTTCGTGCCGACCACCACTGCTGCAGCAGCCCGCAACAGCATCGTGCATATGGCTGTGGCCTTCATCGCCATGGGCAGCTGGGCCGCATTCGCAAACAGCACGCACCCGATGCCGCGGCCGGTGATTGCCGGGGTGGTGCAGGGCATCTTGTCGGCGCTGATCACGTTGTTTTTGAAGCGCATGATCGAGGCGCTGTCCGCGCGGTTGCCGGGGAGTGCGGGTTATTGGGTTCCGCCTTTGGTTGCGGTGGTCGCCTCGTTGAGTCTGCTCAGCAGTATTCATTGGTTGGCTGGCACGCCGGAGATTCTGCGCACGATCGTGGTGCCGATGTCGGTCACCGCGCTCTATGCGACCACCTACAACCTGGCACTGCGCCGAAGCGCAGTACGGTAGTGCCGAGCCATGCTCGGCAGAGGCTTCACCGATGGAGCCCGCGTAGCGCAGGGCTTCGCTCCACATTCAGGGCTGGCGGATGGAGGGGGATTGGCTGCGTGTGGGGTTTCTTCCCTTGCAGAGCCAAAGCGAAGCGTCAGGGCCAAAGCCAAAGCCAAAGCCAAAGCCAAAGCACCCCTCCCAACCCTCCCCTTGCCTGCGGCAAAGGGAGGGCTCATCCCGCGCGGTTCAGCAGGGTAGTGCCGAGCCATGCTCGGCAGGGGCTTCACCGATGGAGCCTGAGTAGCTCAGGGCTTCGCCCCACATTCAAGGCTGGCGGCTGGACGGGGAATGGATGCGTCTGGGGTTTCTTCCCTTGCAGAGCCAAAGCGAAGCATCGGCGCCAAAGCAAAAGCCAAAGCCAAAGCCAAAGCACCCCTCCCAACCCTCCCCTTGCCTACGGCAAAGGGAGGGCTTATCCCGCGCGCTTTGAGATTCCCTTGGCCTTGTTGGATCGGGACGGTTCATGCCGTTCGCTTGCGTTGTCATCGGCGCCGACGATCTAATGCATCGACCACAGCGGTGGTGTTACCGAGAAAGGGAGCAAGGACGATGCCCGCGCACTCAACTACATGCCTTGCTTTACGGAAGACCGCACACGTCAGCCTCTGTGCCATTGCACTGTTGATCGCTGCCTGCGCCGCACCGCGCCATGGCGAAGTGCCACCGGATAGCCCGGAGATCGGCAAAGCCGCGGCCGCGCTGCGCAAGCTCAATCCCGCTGCGGTGCAGGCCTACGCGCTCAGGGTGCGGCTGGCCAATGTCCCGGGTCCGTTTGAAACCGTGCAGGGCACCGCGCAGTATGATGTTCAAAACCCGGGCCGCTGCGGCAGGGGCGACGCGTTTGCAGGTGCCATGCCGCGCATCTCCAGCAACGAACCCTTCGACCTGGTCAAGGTGGCGGAAGGTGAATACCTTGGGACGATCCATCTGGATCGGATCATCGATGAGGCGTACTACGGGCGGGAGGTCTGCCATTGGGCGTTGGCCGAAGTCCGCGTTGCCCTGGCAGGCAACCTGCGCCCGGAAAGCACCCGGTTTGTCGCGGGCATGGATGCGGCATCGATCCAGCAGCAGGGCGTGGCCACGCGCTATTTCTGGGGCGGCTACTACCCACGCGCGACGATGGATGCATTCAAGGACCTGGGCGACGCCGACCTTGAGGATGTCCCGCCGGAAAAGCGAAGTGAATTCTTCAGCATTAGCCTGAGTGCCGCGCCGATTTCCAGATGATGGCCAGTACGCCGATCCGCTGTCGCTGATCGATGCGGCTCAACGCTTGCCACGTACCGCAGCTGCCGGGCGCTTGGCCTGCCTGCCAGGTTTGGACGGCAACGCGGCTTGCATCAGCTTGCGGAAATTGGGGCACTGCAGGTGATCCGGTTGCGTGCAGCGGGCGGTATGGCGCAGCCCATCGCGCAGCAGCTGCAGGCGCAGGATGTGACGGTCCAGCGCACTGGCCTTGTTCAGCAGGGACAAGCGATCCATGCTGAAGTTGCCGTCCGCGTCGAACATCGCCGCTATTTCTTCCAGCGCGAAACCCGCCGTTCGGCCCAGCGTAACCAGCGCCAATGTCTGCATCACGGTTGGCGCGTAGACGCGACGCAGGCCTTTGCGACCCAGGGGCCGGATCAGCCCGCGCTGCTCGTAGTAGCGCAGGGTCGAAGCCGGCAGGCCGGAGCGCTGGCTGACCTCGCTGATATCCAGTTCCAACATGCTTGACCTCAAGTGGACTTCAACTTGCATCCTGACCGTAACAGAACGGGCGGAGCGGGTCATGGGCAGCTGGGAGCTGATGATTGATGTACTGGTGGCAGGGGTGCTGGCGACGGCCCTGATGGACGCCTGGAGTGCGCTGCTGCGCAGGATCGGCGTGGCAACGCTGGACTACGCTCTGGTCGGGCGCTGGCTCGGCCACATGTTGCATGGGCAATGGCGCCACGCGGCGATCGCACGCGCTGCGCCGGTAAGGTATGAAGGCTTGACCGGCTGGGTTGCGCACTACCTGCTGGGCATTGGCTATGTCGCCGGGCTGGTGGCGGTGACGGGTCCAGAGTGGTTGCTGCATCCCAGCTTGGCCGCGGCGCTGGCATTTGGTTTGCTGAGCATGGTGGTGCCGTGGTGCGTCCTGCAACCGGCATTGGGGGCTGGGTTCTTCGCCTCGCGGACTCCACGGCCGTGGCATGCGCGCGTGCAGACGGTTGCGACCCACTCGGTTTTTGGAATGGGTATGTATCTGGGTGCCTGCTGCTGGCAGTCGCTGTCTGCGTGGGCTGGATGAATGCCCTGTGTGTCCTCAGTGCGTCGCAGCTCCTGCTCAGCTTTGTAGCGGCCTCGCACGGGAACGCCACATCAACGTAACGCCGGGCGGCGCATTGTTCGCCGGCGGTATGCCAAGCCGCAGTTTGGAGGTTGCAATGATCAGCAAACACAATCCACAGCACAGCCATGAAGGCGGTCCGCCGCGCTCCCGGCAGTCGAACGCCGAGCAGGCACGCAGCAGCAGCCCGGCGCGCCAGGCCGCGCGTGGCGAGCCCAGCCATCAGAAAGACATGCACGATCAACGCATGTCGGACCAACATACGGCCGAACGGCGGAATCACGGCAGGAAGCATTGATCCACTGCTGCGTTGGCTGCTGCGGTGCACGGCTTCGCGCACCTTCATCGTGAATGCCCGTGGCAGTGTGCGAGCAGCTCTGGAGGCAACCTGCACAGATCAAGGTTGCGGGTTCGCAAGGGCGGCGCCTGGTCAGGTGGTCCGCTCAACCCGGCACCCGCAACGCTGCGTGCAGCGCTGCGGGTGTTGGTTTGCATGGAACGGACTAGTTGCTGGGTTCACCGATGATCAGGCCGCTGTCGTCGACGCTGATCACGCCGTCGACTGCGCGCGCGGCGGTCACCATGCGATCCGCTTCGGCCTGGCTGCCAACCTGGCCACTCAGCGACACCATGCCGCCGCGCGTCTCCACGTGGATCTCGCTGCCAGGCACATCGCGGGCACCCATCAGTCTGGCTTTCACTTCGCGGCTTATCCAGGCATCGCTGCCGGGTTGATCGCTGGTGCGTTCGACGCGCCCGGCTTCGGGAGGAGGTTCCTGGCCCAGGTAGGCGGCGGTTGCAACCGGTGTACAGGTGGGGATGGCGGCGGCAATCAACAACACACTCCGCAGGTGCAGGTGTTTCATCACGATGCTCCTTTGGTGGGGGAACAGGCCATTCATACGCTGGCCCAGGCAGATGGTGACAACGCCGGGGTTAGCGCACCGCAGCGTTGTTGTTAGCGGATTGCGAACGCCGGCTATTCAAGCTGTTCGCTGCCAGCTGAAGAGATGGTCGTGTCGACATCGCGATGGCGTTCTGCACACAGCGCTTACGTCGCGACGCCTAGCGTTTGATGCTCTTCCATGTCGGAGACGCTGCGATGACCCAGGGTGACAAAAGCGCCTATACAGACAAGCAGAAGCGACAGGCCGCGCACATCGCGCAGAGCGAGCGCAAGGAAGGACGTTCAAAGGAGGATGCCGAGCGCATCGCCTGGGCGACGGTGAACAAGCAGGACGGTGGCGGGAAAAAGTCAGGGTCCGGCCGTGCGTCACACAAGCACTAGTGGTTTTGTGCACGGGGCAGGCGGCGAAACCGGCGGCAATGCCGGTCTCGCCGCGCAGCCTTGTGCAGCAAGCGCTTTCAACTGAAGGTCTTGCGGTCCTTCGCGGCGCTCATGCGGTGACTGCCCGCTGTCGCGGTACCGCGCGTCTTGATGTCCTGCATGAACACCCATTCGCTGCTGATACGTGCCGGCGTGATATCGATCATCGCGTAGCCCCGTTGCGAGGTGTCACACCAGCGCAGTTCCGGGTTGCTGGCGATGAAGGCTTTTGCCACGGCGCCTGGTGCGGCGGCCATGCTGCCTTCAATACCGCCGGAGGTGACCGCCTGTACCGCGAACTCGACACCGGCAGGCTCGCCATCCTGCTGCAGTTCATAGGCCCAGGCGTTGTGGCTGTCGCCTGACAGCATGACCAGATTGACGTCGGCTTGCTGTGCAGCGCGCAGCAAACGCGCCCGCGCGCCAGGATAGCCATCCCAACGGTCCATCCACATCGGCAGGCCCAGCCGCGCCCCGCGCACGTTGTTCCTGAAAGCCTGCACGCTGCGTTCGCTGGCATCGCTGCGCAGCATGCCTAAGGTCTCGGCGGGCATCACGGTCCGGCCCAGGATGGTGCCCATGCCGACCAGCTGCCACGCATTGCCGGCGGCGTTGCTCTTCAGCGATTGGTACAGCCAGTTTTCCTGTTCCAGGCCGAGCATGGTCGCCGCAGGGTCCTGCCACGGACCGTCGCGGAATGCCTCCAGGGCAGCGTCGCTATCCGCCCGGTAGGCAGCGGCGATGTCGGCGGGACGGGTGCGGCCGATCAGTCGCGACTCGGTGCGGTACAAGGTGGCCAGACTGCCGATCGGGTAAGCCTTCCACGGCTCATCGGAGACCGGCATCCATTCGCGGTAGGCCTGCATCGCGGCGGCCTTGCGTACACTCCAGTCGCCTTCGGTTGCGCTCTGGTGGTTCTGCGCGCCACCTTCCCAGCTGTCGTTGGCGCTTTCATGGTCGTCCCACAGGGCCACCATCGGCGCGTTCTGGTGCAGGGCCTGCAGGTCGGCGTCGGCACGGTAGCAGGCCAGGCGCAGGCGATAGTCGAGCAGCGAGATCATTTCGTGTTCGTGCGCCGGCATCACTTCGCGCTCGGCGATGCGGTCCTGCGCCTTGTAGGCGGCGATGCCGTATTCGTAGAGATAGTCACCTACATGCAGCCATAGGTCCATGTCCTCACGCTGTGCGGCATGGGCGTAGGCATTGAACCAGCCGGTCGGCAGGTTGGCACAGGAGAACAGGCCCAGCTTGAAGCGGTCCACCTGGCCGACGGGTAGCGTGCGGGTACGCCCGGTGGGAGAGACGCTGCCGTCCGCCGCGATGAAGCGGTAGTAGTACGTCGATCCCGGTTGCAGGCCGGCAAGGGTGAGCTTGGCCGTCCAGTCGCGGTAGCTGCCGGTACGCACGCTGGCCCCGGCAACCACGTTGCGGAACGCTGTGTCGGTGGCGATCTCCGCGCGCAGGGTGGTTTCGTCGGTAGCGGCTGCCGGGACATAGCGGGTCCATAGCAGCATGGAGTCCGCACCGGGTTCGCCGCTGGCGACGTTGTGGGTGAAGCCCTTGGCGGCCTGCACTTCAGCCGTGAACGCGCGACCGATGGGCAGTAGCAGCGCGCCCAGGCCGAGGCTGGCGCCAATGATCAGACGGCGGCGGTCCAGTTTCATGGTCATCGGAGGCTCTTTGGGTTGCGGGTGTCGGTGGTGGGGCCGGAGGGGTTGCCGGACGAGCCGGTCCTCGGCGCAAGCCCCCCTCCCGCGCAGGCGAGAGGGGGGGAAGGAAGCCAGCGCCGCTCGACGTTGTTCTGTGGCTTTCGATGCGGCGCCGTTTGCCTCAGAAGCGGCCGCGGATGCCGAAGTTCCACATCGAGCCGTACACCGTGTACATCTGCACGCGGCTGGGGATGTTGGAATAGATCACTTCCGGCTCGTTGAAGATGTTGCGGCCTGCCAGCATCACGTCGATGTTGTCGGTGAGCTTGTAGCTGGCGCTGATGTTCCACAGCTCGCGCGCATCGCGATAGAGGATGCCGTTGTTGGCGGTGGTCGGCGTGTTGCTCAGGGCACTGACGCGATGCTCGGACTGGTAGTTGCCGTTGATCTGGAAATCAAAACGACCGTAGTTGTAGCGGATGCCCCAGTTCGCGGCCTGCTTGGGGATGTTCTGGCGCGGGCCGTCCGGATTCACCTGGGTCAGCGAGCCGTACACGCTCAGGCCTTTCCAGGCGCCGGGCAGGAAGGTCATCTGCTGGTTGTACTCCAGCACGACGCCTTCGTTGGTGCTGGTGCCCGGTGCATTCTGCGCGCTGCGGAAGGTGTAGCCGTCGTACTCGTTCGGGTTGAAGCCGACATCCTCCGGATTGACGGTGATGCCGGTGACCTGCATGTCCTGCATGTCCAGCTTGTAGTACGACAGCCCCAGCAGGCCCGACGGTTCCAGGTAGTACTGCAGGCTGGCGTAGTACTTGGTGGAGTGCTCGGGTTTGAGCTGGGCATTGGGCACGGTGACGATCATGGTGTCGTCGTTTACCGACACCACGCCGCCGAGGTTGCCGTAGTCCGGGCGCAGGATGGATTGGCTGAAGGACAGCTGGCCAACCAGCTTGTCGGTGAAGTCGTACTTGACGCCACCGCTGAGGAAGAAGTCGTCGTACTCGCCCTTGCGCGTGGTGTAGCGGCCATTGTTGTACTGGTACATCAGCCCTTCGACGGTATTGACGTCCAGGCCGGCGGCCTTGACCTCGCTGACCGGTCGAACGTCGGCGACGCGGGCAGCGGTACGGGTCTTCTCGTAGCGCAGGCCAAGGTCGAAGCGGGCATCGCCGAGGCGGGTCTCGGCCTCGATATAGGCTGCGTCCACTTCTTCCTGGATGCGCTTGTTGTTGTCCAGCTTGCGCTTGAGGTTGCCCACCACATCGGGCACGAAGTATTCCGGGTGCTGCTGGTAGATGTCGTACATCGCGTAGTTGCTGTCGGCACGCCAGCCCTGCTGGTTCATGTTGCCGGCACCGGTACCGATGATCTGGAAGTCGTAATTTTCCGTCCACGGCACGCTGGCGCCGGGGTCGGTCTGGCTACCATTGGGGCCGACATAGCGGTACTGCTGGTAGGAGCCCTCATTGGTGCGCCAGTCGTTGCGACGCGTGCCCAGGCCGCCCATCAGGGTTACCGGCGTGTCGTTGAAACTAAGGTGGCGCTTGAGGTCGAGATTGACGCCGTATTGGTCGTTGAGCGCGTCGGATTCGGCGGTGCGCACGTTGTAACCGATAGGCGCATCGCGGTTGAAGTTGCTGGGGTCGTTCCACGGACGGCCACCGGTCTGCGCCAGGTTCCACTCATGCGAACTTTCCGAGGGGCGATCCAGGGTGAAGCCTATCCCGGTCAGCCAGCTGTCGGTGCGCTGGAAGAAACCCTTGCTGTTGTCGCGGAAGTTGAACTCCGCGCCGGAATAGCTGCCACGCAGCACGGCTTCCCAGTCTTCGCCCTTGTACTCCAGCTTGGGCGCGATCAGGTACGCCGGCGTGCCCGCATAGCGATGCGAATACTGGGTGTGCAGGCGGGTGTTGGTGCCGTTGGGATTGACCACGATGTGGTCTGGGGTGGAGCCCGGTGCCGCTTCCGACTTGGAGGTGGTGCCGAAAATCAGGTAGGTGTACTGGTTGAAGTACTCCACGTCATACATCGAGTAGGTACTGCGCAGCGAGGCGACCAGTTCGTCGGTGATCTGGTAGTCCAGGCTGAGGTTGGCCGCGGTGCGGCTGGTCATCTTCGGGCCCGGGCGCCACATCACCCGGTACGGCATGGCGCTGCCGTCGGGCTTGTAGGCATAGTCGGTCTGGATGCGGTCCTGCTGCACGTAGTTGGCGTTGTAGCTGGCGTTGAACTCGACGCCGAAGCGCCCGTCCATGAATACATCGCCGAAGCCGAACTGGCCGGACGGATAGATGGTGTCGTGCTTGCGGTCGTCCGGGAAGTACTTGCCCGACCAGTTCGAGTCGGAGGTGCCGACCGCGCCCAGCTGGAACACGATGTCACGCTTGGTGCGCTGGAACGCATACTTGCTGCGCAGGTTGATATTGCCGCCGGGTGAGTCGGCGTCCATCGCCGCGGTCAGCGTGTTGTTGAGTTCGATCGATTCGATGCCGGTGATCGACATCTGCTCGAACGAATTCTGGCGGCCGGAGTTGTTGTTGGATGTTGCCGTGGCCATGCGTGCGCCATCGGTGGTGAAGGTCGAGTACTTCGGGTCCAGGCCGCCGATGCGAACGGCGGTGGCATCCACCTCGGTGTAGTCCAGCGACAGGCCGGGCATCGACTTCATGAACTCACCGACGTCGCCCATGGTCAGTGCGCCGTAGTTGTCGGCCGCGACCACGTTCTTTGCGTTCATCGCCGCACGCCGTTCCATGATCGCGCTGGCCTGGCCGTCACGCGAGGCGGTGACCTTGATCGCATCCAGGTCGGTCGCATCGCCACCATCGGCGGTGTAGGAGGGCGCTTTCAAGGCAACGTCGAGCGTGGTGGTCTTGCCCGCCACGACCGCCGCGCTGAGCCGTGCTTCCTGCAGGCCGGTGTATTTGACCAGCACGGTGATGTCGCCGGCAGGGATGCCGGAGAGCTGGAAATGGCCGCCTTCCTGCGAATAGCTGATATTGCGACTGCCTTCGATCCGCACCTCGGCATTGCGTACGTACTCGCCGGTGGCGGTGTTGAGCACGCGGCCGCGCAGGCTGCCGCTGGCGATGGTCTGGACGCTGTTGTCGTAGCGCTGTTGGGCAGGCAGGTCGGGCGAAACGCAAAGCGCTGCCAGGATGGCGCTGACCAGCGCCGACTTCTTTAGTTCGAGCATGGATCTGTTCCGGAGAGTGTGGGAGTACCGCACACAGCTGAGGTTCCGCCGTGCAAGCGGCGCCACCTTACGTCCGGACAATTACAGAACCTTTACGTTTGAGTCATGGATACTGTCGCTACTGAAACTGCTTTTGCTTTGCTTTGCTCTGCCTGCAGTGGCCGTGCAGGCAGAGCGCGGTCGATGATTGTTCGGTCTCGCGCGGCTACGCACGGTTGCACGCAGTGCCGTCGCGCACCTGCCCGCTGGCCTTCCGGGTCCGGCGTCCTGATCCGCATCACGCGCAAGGTTGGCCGCTGATGGTCTGCGGCCTGCGCTGTGTCCTGCTGGAATGCGGATTGTTGTTGCTACCTCTGCGGTTCGGCTGCGACAAACGGCCGTTCCGGATCGCCGGTCCACCGCATCAGGTGCAGCTCTGCGCCTTGTTTGCCGTCCTGCTTGAAGTTGCTGGCGAGATAGAAAAGACCGTCGCCAACGGCTTGCAGGCCAACGTCGGCCTTCTGCATCCAGCCGCGGATGCCGGTGACGGGATCCTTCAGGCCTGCGTCGGCGAGTGGCAGTAGCTGCCCCTGTTCCCAGCGGCCGGAAGTGTTGCCGGGCACGCCGATCAAGTCTCCTGGCGTTGGCCTGGCGGCAGCGTCCACCGCGAACAGCAGGTAGTTCGGGAACGTCGGCTTCCTGCCCTGGTATACGCCCAGGTACCAGCGCTGTTGGGCTGCGTCGTAGGTCAGGTTCTGTACGCCGTAACTGGTGTTTCCCGTGCGCACGAAGTATTTGCCCTGCACCTGCGTGGGTCCGCTGTGGTGCGGTGCGGACTCCAGCAAGGGCTGTGCCTTTTCCTGCCAGTCGCTGACGTCGTATTGCAGCAGTACCTGGTGGTCGTTGTCGGTGCGAGCGGTATTGCCATAGATGCCATAGGCAACAGTCAGCAGCTGTGGGCCATCGGCGTGACCGAAGCGCGGGCCAAAGGCGACGCCATCGATGCCGGAGCAACCATAGCGGTGATCCGGGGAGGCGGTTTCATTGCCACGGTATTTCCCGTCGTCACCGTCGAAGCGGCCATCCCCGTTGATATCGGCGGTGTAGTCCTTCACCACTTCCGGCAGGTAGATGGTACGCAGGATTTCGCTGTCGGTGGCCTCGATGCCAACCCGGTCAATGCGGTCCACGTCGATCATCGCGATATAGAAGGCCTGGTCCTTCTTGTACTCCAGCGATCCGTAGACCTTGCCGTCGGCCGGATTGAAATCCAGATCGCCCAGATGCCCGTTCCATCCGGTCAAGGTACCGACCAGATTGCCCTGCAGGTCGAACTTGGCGAGCAGGTTGGTGAAGGAGTAATAGATATAGCCCGCTTGCTGGTCCACGGCGATGCCCTGCACATGGCCCGATTGCCAGACACCGCCATGGTGTTGCAGCGGCAGCGGTGCGCTTGCCATGGCCGGCCCGGCGATGCCGGCGGCCAGCAGAATGCCCAGCAGGAAGTTGCGATTCATTGGCGAATGATGGTTGCGGAATCAACCATGCAAAATGGCGTGCAGAGGTGACGTGCACATGACACGTGGGCGTGCACATGTGCTTCAATCTGCGTCACGGACGCTGTTGTTCAAGGAGAGAATGCAATGCGCTTCACATGTGGAATCTTCACCGTGTTCCTGTTGCTGGCAACGAATACCGCCGGTGCGCAGCAGCTGGCGACGGACGCGCCGGCATCGTCGCGGCTGCGGCTGTTCGGCCAGAACGGTGTTGGCATGGTGCTCTATACCAATACCAGCTGCACGGCAGAGTATGCGCAGAAAATCCGCGCTTCCGGTTCGCTGGGAAATGCGTTCGGCTCGATGCTGGGCAAGGTGAAGAACGAGAGCCTGGGCATGCCGGACACGGATACCAGCCGCAGCCTGAAGCAACGCGGCATGATCATGTCCAAGGCCTACTTCAAGGAGTACCCGCTGGTGCCGGGGCAGTCGGTGGTGGTGGAGGCGGGCATGGGCTCACCGGCCGGTTGGCGATGTGATCGCCTTATCACTTCGGCCTTCACTCCGCAGGCCGGCAAGGACTACGAAGTGGCCCTGGACGTGGACTTCTCCGGCGGCGTATGCATGTTGAAGGTGAATGAAGTCGCGGCCGATGGTTCCCTGCTGCGCCTACCCGTGCAGCCGGCCAGCAAGCAGTGCGTGCCAGCTGCGGCAGCGCCGGGGCAGGGCGCGGACTGAAACGAGCGGGCCGGCGCAATGCCGGCCGCTCCTGGAGCGGGAAGCAGGCTCAGGCCTCTTCCTCCTCCTCCTCTTCTTCGTCTTCTTCTTCCTCGTCCTCTTCGTCCTCATCCTCTTCTTCAAAGGCGTCGGCTTCTTCGACGCGGACGAAGTTGGGCAGGTTGTCGGCGAAGCTGATCTGCTTGCCGTTGGCCAGCATCGGGCGCACCGCGCGCTTGCCGGCTTCTTCCACTACCGCGAAGCAGACCAGGCTCTGTGCGCTTTCATCACCGGCTTCTTCGAATACGGCAACCCAGCCGTCGGCAGGGATGATCTGGATGATGTTGTCTTGCATGGCGGGACCGGTGGTTGAAGGAATGGCGAGCTTGCGTGAAGGCGGCCGCGCTTTGCAACCGTGGGCAGGTGGGATACTGGGGCCTCGCATGCCGGCAGGGGATGGGAGATGGCCGAAACACCGTTGCGTACGCCCGACGGGCGCTATCTGGTGGTGCGTGGGCGGTTGTGGCGGGCCAGCAACCCGGGCTTGGAGGAGCCGGTGCGTGCGGCCCTGGTAAACCAGTTGATGGCGGCGCGGCGGGAGGTCGGCGCTGCACGCCGTGCCGGCGATCGTCCGCGTCTGGCCAAGGCGGGTGGCGCGGTTGACGCGGCCAAATGCGCCTTGGGCGAGCGAGGACCGGTGTGGTGGCAGGACGGGGCGCCGGACTTCAACCGCCATCTGGTCCGCAACACACCCTATGCGGCCTGGTACGCGCTGCAGCAGTTGGATTGAGCCGGTTGCGGCTTTACTCGGCGGACGGTGGAGACGAGGATGACCGCTGGTCCCGTGTCGGAAACACGCCATGCTCCAATGCCGCACCCTCGCCACCGCCGCTGGCGGCAAGGCGACCCCGTCGTTATGGGTGGACCTGTGCCAACCCACGCCGGAAGAGCTGGAACAGGCCTCGCGGCAAGTGGGTTTCCGTATCCCTGACCGTGCCGGCATCAGCGAGATCGAGTTCAGCAGCCGGGTGCGCGTGGAGGGCGAGGCGCTGGTGCTGAATCTGCCGCGCTTCCAGTATGAAGTCGAGCACGTCGTCGGGCCGCTGGGCTTCGTGGTGGCGCCCAATGCGCTGGTGGTGCAGCGTGAGCACCGCATCGATGCGCTGGAAGGCGTGGAAGCAGCGCTGGACAAGCACCCCTGCCAGGGCTCGGCCGATCTTTTCCTGCGCATGATCGAACACATCGTCGATCGCCTGGCCGATCTGCTGGAGTCGCTGGAAAGCACGATGAGCGAGTTCTCGCGGCAGGCCTTCAGCCATCCCAAGGGCAAGCGCGCTTCACGCCGGCTGGAGCAGATGCTGCATGAGGTGGGCATGATGGGGCGGCGCATCGGCGCGCTGCACAACACCTTGCACGGCATGCTGCGGATGATGAGCTATCTGGATGAGGCCACGCCGGACTGGTTTGGTGCCGATGCCCCGAAGCGCATCAAACTGGTGGTCAAGGACCTGACCTCGCTGAGCGAGTTCGAACAGCAATTGGGCGACCGCAACGAGTTCCTGCTGGACAGCGTGCTCGGCCTGATCAACATGGACCAGAACGAGGTGATGAAGGTGATGGCGGTGGCCTCGGTGGTCGGCATTCCCCCAACCGTGCTGGTCGGGGTGTGGGGCATGAATTTCGCAGCGATGCCGGAACTGCATTGGCACTACGGTTACGCCATAGCGTTGGCTGCGGTGGCCGCGAGCATCGTGCTGCCCCTGTTGTGGTTCAAACGGCGTGGCTGGCTCTGAGTGGTCGGGATGCGACGCATTCTCGTCTACAATCCGGGCTCTTTTGTACAGCTGATGGAATCGATGTCTGCCAAACCCATGACTGCCGCCGGCAAGTTGTTTGCCGCCGCTGCATTGATTGAAGCTGTCACCTGGGCCGGGTTGTTGATCGGCATGCTGCTGAAGTACGGCACCGGCACCACCGAGCTGGGGGTGTGGCTGTTCGGTCGCGTGCACGGCCTGGCCTTCCTGTTCTATGTCGTCGTCACCCTGTTTGCCTGGGTGAAGCTGCGCTGGCCGCTGTGGGCGGTGCTGCTGGCCTTGCTGGCGGCCGTGCCGCCGCTGGTGACGGTGCCGCTGGAGATGTGGTTCCGTCGTATCGGCCTGTTGTCCGAGCGCCCGCGCTGATTCGATGCTGATGTAATGGCGCGGCCGGCTTCCACACGGTCGCGCCATTGAAACTGCACAGTGTTGCCAGGTATTACGTGCTCCGGTCATGTGCGTTACGGAAGCAGTGCTTGCGGTGTGATGCGTTCGTCATGAATGCCGATGCTTTACCTCGTCTGCGGCCTTGCCGATTGCTTTCTGTGCCTTGCCTGCATTTTTCTCCATGTTGCCGGCCATCTGCTGGGCCTTGTTGCCTGTCAGCCTCCCGGCAGCTTCCTTGATGGCACCCTTGATCTCGTGCTTGGTGCCTTCAACACGGTTGCGGTCCACGAACGGTCTCCGGAAACGTCTGCCTCGCTGCAGACGGCCCCAGACTGCGCATCGCCGGGTTTGTGGCAGGTGAGCGCGATGTTGTGATCGCGTTGTGCAGGCCGGAGGATTTAGCCTGTGTTGTGCGTTGACGTGTTTGCCTGCGACGCGATCCCGGTCGGCCTGGCCGCTTTCATCCGGTCAGCGGTATGCCAGCGGACTGGACCGGGGCGCGCAGGCGTCGGCGCAGCGCGTCCTGCCCGGATTGAACGATCAGGACGCCCGGTGACCGTCTTTGCCGGGCCCGCACCGTTTTCCACCGCCGCGGCTGCCGGCTGGGCTGCCTGGTGGATGAAGGCGGGCTTGCCGGCTGCGGGCGCGGGGCGTCGGGGATGATGCGCTGCCGCTGCGATCAGATGCGCTGGGCGTCACAGTCAAGCTGACTGGCAGAGGTGTACCTGTCGGATCGATGGTGGATAATTCCCCCAACGCCCATGCGGTCAAAGGACTGCGGCGGTTGGCCCTGGAGCGGCCATGGCGGGTTGTTGCCGCCAGCAGCGAGGTGGTTCGAGGGGGCTCCCGCATCGCGACCGGCAGGGTTCGTTTGCCGCAGGTTTAAGTTGGTTCTTCTAGTTTTCCCGGCTGCTCGGCTTTTCCTTCAAGGATTTCAGGTGCAACACGCAAGCAAACAGCGTTACCGCAGGGTGTGTCGCCAAGACGGGCTGCCGATGGCGCAGTGGGGTGATCGATGAGCGGCAACCTCACCCCGGGCAATGGGCTGGATGCCGGCATTGCCGTGCTGCCGGCCGAACATCCGTTGCCGATGCCCGAGCAATCGCTGCGTGAGGGCTCGCTGCAGGTGCCGCGGCAGAAGACCGCCCCGGCCAATATCGGCCTGCGCCGCCTGTACGTATTCGGCAGCACCGCGCTGACCACGCTGTTCGCCACCTGGTTGATGGCGCGGGTGCTGTCCAACGGCGGCATCAACGTGCTGGAGGGCTGCCTGCTGGTCCTGTTCGTGCTGTTGTTCGCCTGGATCGCGATGTCCTTCGTCAGCAGCCTGGCGGGCCTGCAGGCGTTGTTGCGCGGCCGTCGCAAGCTTGGCATCTATCCGGATACACCGCTGCCGCAGCTGCGCAGCCGTACTGCCCTGCTGATGCCGACCTACAACGAGGACCCGCGCCGGATGATGGCGGGCCTGCAGGCGATCTACGAATCGGTGGCCGCGACCGGGCAACTGCAGCACTTCGACTTCTACGTGCTCAGTGACACCACCCGCGATGCCATCGGCCGCGCCGAAGAACAGGTGTTCGCAAGGCTGGTGGAAGCCACCGGCGGCGCCGAGCGGCTTTACTACCGCCGCCGCGCCAGCAATGTCGGGCGCAAGGCCGGCAACATCGCCGACTGGGTGCGCCGCTTCGGCGGGGCCTATCCGCACATGTTGATCCTTGATGCCGACAGCCTGATGACCGGCGATGTGATCGTGCGGTTGGTATCGGCGATGGAAAACCATCCGACCGTCGGCCTGATCCAGTCGTTGCCGGCGGTGGTCGGTGGGCGTACCGCCTTCGCCCGCATGCAGCAGTTCGGTGGCCGCGTATATGGGCCGGTGATGGCCTATGGCGTGGCCTGGTGGCATGGCGCGGAAAGCAATTACTGGGGGCATAACGCGGTGATCCGCACCCAGGCGTTTGCCGAACAGGCCGGGTTGCCGGAGCTGCCGGGGCGCAAGCCGTTTGGTGGGCATGTGCTGAGCCATGATTTCGTCGAGGCCGCGCTGATCCGCCGGGGTGGCTGGGCCTCGCACATGGTGCCGTACCTGCATGGCAGCTACGAGGAAGGCCCGCCAACCCTGACCGACCTGCTGATCCGTGACCGCCGCTGGTGCCAGGGCAACCTGCAGCACTCCAAGGTAGTGGCCACGCCGGGCCTGCACTGGGTCAACCGCGTGCACATGTTGATCGGCATCGGCCACTACTTCACCGCGCCGATGTGGGCGATGTTGATGCTGATCGGCATCGCCATTCCGCTCATCCACGGTGGCATCGATCTGGCCGAGGAGCTGCACCTGCAGCTACGGATGTCGCCGGCGCATTACTGGCGCGGCTTGGACCAGGACGGCGTGTTCTGGGTATTCGTGGTGACCATGGTCGCGCTGTTGTCGCCCAAGTTGATGGGCTATGTGGCGATGCTGACCTCGCGCAAGGAGCGCATCGGATGCGGCGGCGCGTTCCGCGCGTTCATTTCGATGCTGCTGGAAACCGTCCTGGCGGCGCTGATGGCGCCGGTGGTGATGTACGTGCAGTCGCGCGGTGTTGCCGAGGTGCTGGCCGGCAAGGATTCGGGCTGGGACGCGCAGCAGCGCGATGACGGCAGTATTTCGCTGAGCGCTTTGTTGCGCAGTTATGGCGGTTTGAGCGTATTCGGCGTGGTGATGGGCGTGGCTGCCTACCTGGTGTCGCCGCCGCTGGCCGCGTGGATGGCGCCGGTGGTGATCGGCATGGCGCTGGCGGTGCCGGTGGTGGCATGGACCTCCTCGCGCAAGGCCGGTGACTGGCTGCGCCGGCATGGCCTGCTGTGCATTCCGGAAGAGAACGCACCGCCGCCGGTGCTGCTGCGTGCGGCGGAACTGCGTGCGGCCGCGTTGAAGGAGCCGCTGCAGGATTGATGGCTGCGGCTGTTGCTGTTGTTGTGGGAGCGGCGCAAGCCGCGAAGCCGATAGCAATCAACCGCCGTTTGGCTGGCGATCTCTGTGCAGGTAGCCAGCTTGGCTTCAATCGGACGCACCACCCGCTTCGCGGCTGACGCCGCTCCCACAAACGATCGGGATTGCTCTTTTGTAGGAGCGGCGTCAGCCGCGAAGTCGATAGCAATCGGTCGCCATTTGGCCTGCAACCTCTGTGCAAGTCGCCGGTTTGGCTTCAACCGGCAGCAGCTTCAGCTTCGCGGCTGACGCCGCTCCTACAAATTGCCGGCTCCACCGATGAGTGTGCCGGGCAGGCATAATCCCCGCCTGTCTTTGGGAGTCATACACATGCTGGAAACAGTGGAGCAGGAAACCGGCGCGTCGCCGGAATGGTCGGTTATCTGGCTGCACGGGCTGGGTGCCGATGGCCATGATTTCGCGCCTATCGTGCCCGAGCTGGTGCGTCCGCACTGGCCTGCGATCCGCTTTGTGTTCCCGCATGCGCCCAAGCGCCCGGTCAGCATCAACAACGGCATGCCGATGCGGGCCTGGTATGACATCGTCAGCATGGATTTCCGCAGTCGCGCCGACGCCAAGGGTGTGGCCGAATCGGTACAGCAACTCGAAGCGCTGATTGCGCGCGAGCAGGCACGTGGTATCCCGGCCAAGCGCATCATCCTGGCTGGCTTCTCGCAGGGCGGGGCGATCATCCTGTCCGCGGGCCTCAAGCGCAGTGAGCCGGTAGCCGGCCTGGTCGCCTTGTCGACCTATCTGCCGGAGGTGGACGCCGCGCCGGCACAGCTGGTGGACGGCGCAATCGCCCAGCCGATATTCATGGCCCATGGCAGCGCCGATCCGGTGATTCCGCTGCAGATTGCCGAGCACAGCGCACAGGTCCTCACCTCGCTGGGCTTTGGCGTGGAATGGCACCGCTATGCGATGGCCCACCAGGTCTGCGGCGAAGAAATCCAGGCACTGGGTGACTGGCTGCAGGCGCGCTTCGCGCAGGCTTGACGGCCGGTTGCGCGACGCTGCGCGGAGGAGGGGAGTGCCGTTGAGGCACTCCCCGTCGGCCGGGTTGGGGCCATGGCGATGACCCTGGCGCCCGCAGCGGTGATAATGCAGTGATGAGCATCCTGCGTATCGCCACCCGAAAGAGCCCGCTTGCCCTGTGGCAGAGCGAACATGTTGCCGACCGTCTGCGTGAGGCCCATCCCGGGCTGCAGGTGGAACTTGTGCCGATGAGCACGCGTGGCGATGAAATCCTGGATCGTTCGCTGGCGGCCATCGGCGGCAAGGGCCTGTTCCTCAAAGAGCTGGAAGTGGCGATGCTGCGCGGTGAGGCGGATTGCGCGGTGCACTCGCTCAAGGACGTACCGATGGCGCTGGAAGCCCCCTTCGCGCTGCCGGCGATCCTGACCCGCGCCGACTCGGCCGACGCCTTCGTGTCCAATACCTATCCATCGCTGGACGCCTTGCCACAGGGGGCGTGCGTGGGCACATCTTCGCTGCGCCGCCAGGCACAGCTGCGCGCATTGCGCCCGGATCTCATCTCGCGTGATCTGCGTGGCAACGTCAACACCCGCCTGGCCAAGCTGGATGCAGGCGAGTACGACGCCATCATCCTGGCCTGCGCTGGCCTGGAGCGTTTGGAATTGGGAGCACGCATCCGCGACCGCCTGACAGCGCCGCAATGGTTGCCAGCTCCTGCCCAGGCGGCGGTGGCGATTGAATGCCGACAGGACGACACCACCACGATTACGCTGCTCAAGGCGCTGGATGACGCATCCACCCGTAGTTGCGTGGAAGCCGAGCGGGCCATGAATCGCGCGCTGGACGGCAGCTGCCACGTGCCGGTGGCCGGTTTGGCGCAGTGGCGCGGTGAGGATCTATGGTTGCAGGGGTTGGTCGGTGGCGTGACCGACGGTCGTGCGGTGCGCGCGCAGGCGCAAGGTCCGGCGAACGATCCGGAAGCGCTGGGGCGCGAAGTGGCGCGTCAGCTGCTGGAAGGCGGTGCGGGCGAGCTGTTGCGCTGAGAGAGCGCTACCGGTAGTGCCGAGCCATGCTCGGCAAGGGCTCTATCGACAAAGCTCCAACGTAGTGCCGAGCCATGCTCGGCAGAGGCTCCACGAACCAAGCCGAAGCGCACTGCCGAGCCTTGCTCGGCATCAGACCAGCCCGGTAACGCCCCTTGCCGAGCATGGCTCGGCACTACAGTGAGGCGAATGCCGGGCATGCCCCGGCACCTGGTTACTTGAAGCTGTAGACCACGTTCATGGTGGTCAAGGTGTCGGTCTTGCGCTTGTCTTCGGCCACGTCGCTGTTGTGGCGGGCCTGCCAGCCAGCCTTCAGTGCGAAGTGCTTGTTCATGCTCACCGAGACGCCGAAGTCATTCTGCGCGAAGGTGTTGTACGAGCCGGATTCCACCAGCAACGAGTTGACCAGGTCGGTGTTCTCGGTGATGGCGAACTTCAGGTCGAACAGGCCGCGACCGATCAGGCCGGTGCGGTCCTCGTCGGTATCGGCATTGTGCGAGCGGCGCACACCCGGGCCGATCTGGGTATCCAGAATCAGGCGCTCGCCATCGATCAGGCGCGTGCCGTAACCCAGACCGAAGCTGGCCTGGCGGTCGTAAGTGGCGAAGTCATCACTTTCATAACGCACCGTAGCGGTGAGCTGGCGGTGTTCGCCCAGCTGCAGGGCGCTACCGGCGCTACCGGTGTAACGGTTGGCGGTGGTCTGGCGCTTGCGGCGGGTGCTGCCATCGTCGGCGGTTTCGGTGTACTGGGCGCTGGAGCGCAGGCCGAACAGGTCCATGTTGTGGATCCAGTCGTTGTCGGTATAGCGCAGCTTCAGGCGGCCGTTGAAGCTCTCGGTGGTGCTGTTGCCGTGGGCCGAGGCAAAGCCCAGTTCACCGCCACTGCCGCTCCAGGGGGAGGTCATGGCGGCCAGGTCGGACGCGTCATCGGCCCAGGCCAGCGGGGCGGCCAACAACAGTGGCAGCATCAGGGAAACACGCAGGGACATCAGGGGGATCTCCAAGGGAGAGACGGGAATGATTGGCATCTGGATGATACCGGATGGTCCCTGACCCCCAGGCTGACGGGGGGCGGGGCCTTCATTCGCTGTTATGTGGGGAGCGGGCCTGCTCCATTGCGGCCCGGAGTCGGACATAATCCGGGCATGGACCGCTATGAACGCATCAACGCGCTGCATCGTCTGCTCAAGTCCGCCCGCTATCCGGTCACGGTGATGCGGCTGCAGGAGGAGTTGGGCTGTTCCCGTGCCACGGTCTACCGCGACCTGGCCTTCCTGCGTGACGCGCTGATGGCGCCGGTGGAGGGCGATGGCGAGGCCGGGTTCCGCTACCTGAGTGGGGAGAGCGACCGTTTCGAGCTGCCGGGTCTGTGGCTGAGCTCGGAGGAGCTGCATGCCTTGCTGGCATCCCAGCACCTGTTGTCGCGGACCGGTGGTGGGGTGTTGTCGTCGATGCTGGCGCCGCTGCAGCAGCGCATCGAGGGCTTGTTGGCGGCGCAGGCCGGTGCCTCGCATTGGCCGGTGGAGCGGGTGCGGGTGATTCCGCACCGTGGCCGCAAGCTGGACGAGGCCAGTTTCCGCACGGTGGCTTCGGGGGTGCTGGAGCGCAAGCAGTTGTCCTTTGAGTATCGCGCGCGTTCCACGGATGAGGCGACTCGCCGCACGGTGTCACCGCAGCGCATTACCCATTACCGCGACAACTGGTACCTGGACGCCTGGGATCACAGTCGGGAGGCGGTACGCAGTTTTGCGGTGGATCGCATCCACCAGGCGCGGCTGCTCGATCAGCCGGCCCGTGATGTGGCCGATGAAGAGTTGAACGAGCAGTTGGCGGCCAGCTACGGCATCTTCTCGGGTGCGCCGAAGGGCTGGGCGACGATCGTGTTCAGTGCCAAGGCGGCGCGCTGGGTGGCTGATGAGCACTGGCATTCCAAGCAGCAGGGACGGTTCCTTGCTGACGGGCGTTATGAATTGAAGGTGCCGTACAGCGTGTCGCGCGAGCTGTTGATGGACGTGCTGCATTACGGCTCGGACGCGGAGATCGTGGAGCCGCAGTCCCTGCGCGAGCAGGCCAAGGCGTTGCTGTCGCTGGCGTTGAGTAATTACGACTGAGGAAGTGCTTTGCTCTGCTTTGCTTTCCCCTCTCCCGCCTGCGGGAGAGGGGTAGGGGTGAGGGCAGCTTCTGCTTGTTGCTGTTGCCATTGTTGTTGTTTTTCGGAGAAGCAGAGCAACGGCTATTGCTGAAGCAAAAGCAAAAGCAAAAGCTTCCCCTCACCCCAGCCCCTCTCCCGTAAACGGGAGAGGGGACAGCAAGAGCCAGAGCAACAGCAAGAGCCAGAGCAACAGCAAAGCCAAAGCAACAGCAAAGCCAAGGCAACAGCAAAGCCAAGGCCAAAGCCAAGGCAGAAGCAGAAGCCAAAGCAGAAGCCAAAGCAGAAGCACAAAAAAACAGCCGCTTTCGCGGCTGTTTCTTTCAGATCAATCCGCCATCAAACCCGGCCGAAGATCAGCGTTGCATTGGTGCCGCCAAAACCGAAGCTGTTGGACATCACCGTGTCCAACTTCGCATCCTGGGTCTTGCGCAGGATCGGGAAGCCTTCCACACGCTCGTCCAGGGTCTCGATGTTGGCCGAGCCGGCCATGAAACCGTCGCGCATCATCAGCAGGCAGTAGATCGCCTCGTGCACGCTGGCAGCACCCAGGGAGTGACCCGACAATGCCTTGGTCGACGACAGCGGCGGAACCGCATCACCGAACACCTGGCGCACTGCGCCCAGCTCGGTCACGTCGCCCAGCGGGGTCGAGGTGCCGTGGGTGTTCAGATAGTCGATCGGACGGTCCAGGCCTTCCATCGCCATCTTCATGCAACGCACGGCGCCTTCGCCCGACGGGGCGACCATGTCGGCACCATCGGACGTCACGCCGTAACCAACCAGTTCGGCGTAGATGCGCGCACCACGGGCCACGGCGTGGTCGTAGTCTTCCAGCACCAGCATGCCGGCGCCGCCTGCGATGACGAAGCCGTCGCGGTTGGCGTCGTACGGACGCGACGCGGTGGCCGGCGTCTCGTTGAAGCTGGTGGACAGTGCGCCCATGGCGTCGAACATCACGCTCATCGACCAGTGCAGGTCTTCGCCGCCGCCGGCAAACATCACGTCCTGGGCGCCGTGGCGGATCAGGTCGGCGGCAGCGCCGATGCAATGGGCCGAGGTGGCGCAGGCAGCCGACAGCGAATAGCTCAGGCCCTTGATGCTGAAGGCGGTGGCCAGGTTGGCCGACACGGTAGAGCACATCGTGCGCGGCACCATGTACGGGCCGACTTTGCGTACGCCACGGTTGCGCAGCAGATCGGCGGCTTCCACCTGCCATTCGCTGGAGCCGCCGCCGGAGCCGGCGATCAGGCCGGTACGCACGTTGCTGACCGCAGCCTCGTCCAGGCCGGCATCGGCGATGGCGTCGCGCATGGCGACATAGCTGTAGGCCGCGGCATCGCTCATGAAGCGCTTGAGCTTGCGGTCCACCTGCGCGTCCAGGTCGATCTCGACCTTGCCGCCGATCTGGCTGCGCAGGCCGGCTTCGGCGTGGTCGGGCAGGGCGACGATGCCGGGGCGGCTGTCACGCAGGGTGCTGGAGACGGTATCCAGATCGTTGCCAAGGCAGGACGTGATGCCCATGCCGGTAATGACGACACGACGCATCAGAAGCTCTCGGTAGAAGTGAACAGACCCACGCGCAGGTCCTTGGCGGTATAGATCTCGCGGCCATCAACCAGCATGCGGGCGTCGGTCTGGGCCATCACCAGCTTGCGGTTGATCACCCGCGAGACATCGATTTCGTACTGCACCAGCTTGGCGCTGGGCAGCACCTGGCCGGTGAACTTGACCTCGCCGCAGCCCAGCGCACGGCCGCGGCCTTCGGCGCCCAGCCAGGTCAGGTAGAAGCCGGTCAGCTGCCACATGGCGTCCAGGCCCAGGCAGCCCGGCATCACCGGGTCGCCGATGAAGTGGCAGCCGAAAAACCACAGGTCAGGACGGATATCCAGCTCGGCCCGGATCATGCCCTTGCCGTGTGCGCCACCGTCCTCACGGATCTCGGTGATGCGGTCGAACATCAGCATCGGGTCATTGGGAAGA
This sequence comes from Stenotrophomonas sp., assembly GCF_032066555.1. Taxonomy (GTDB): domain Bacteria; phylum Pseudomonadota; class Gammaproteobacteria; order Xanthomonadales; family Xanthomonadaceae; genus Stenotrophomonas. The sequence continues at coordinate 198,654 of NZ_DAMBKV010000006.1, read as the reverse complement.
CGGCCTTTGTTCGGGCCGAAAAGTTCGCCACGCGCGCTGGCCAGCAGCTGGTCGCGCGAGAAAGCATGCAGACGGGTCATCCGGGGTAATCCAAAGCCATTGCGAGCCCCGGAGCATGCTGCAGCAGCTGCGTTCAATCAAATGTTTTAACTGGACGGTTGCGTATGTTAGCTGCAGATAAGCGCCGTTCGCGGGCTGTTACGGGAGGTACGAATAAGTACATTTGTGAGGACAAGTGTGCATTTAGCGACAACAGCTATCATGTTGGCGACCTTTTGAGACTGTTGCCTTGAGCCCACAACGCAAGATCATCCATGTCGACATGGACGCCTTCTATGCGTCCGTGGAGCAGCGTGATGACCCCGATTTGCGCGGACGGCCGGTGGTTGTGGCCTGGCGCGGGGCGCGTTCGGTGGTGTGCGCGGCCTCCTACGAGGCCCGCAAGTTCGGGGTGCGCTCGGCCATGCCGGCGCTGCGGGCCGAGCGGCTGTGCCCGGACGCTGTATTCGTGCCGCCGGACTTTGCCCGTTACAAGGCGGTGTCGCGGCAGATCCGCGAGATCTTCCTGCAGCACACCCCGCTGGTGGAGCCGCTGTCACTGGATGAGGCTTTCCTGGATGTCACCGAATCGCCGAGCTGTGGCGGTATCGCCACCGAGATCGCCCGCACCATCCGCGCGCAGATCCGTGAGGCCACGGGTCTGACCGCCTCGGCCGGCATCGCGCCGAACAAGTTCCTGGCCAAGGTTGCCTCGGACTGGCGCAAGCCCGATGGCCAGTTCGTGGTGCCGCCTTCCAGGGTGGAGCAGTTCCTGACGCCGTTGCCGGTAAAACGGGTGCCGGGCGTGGGCAAGGTGATGGAAGGCAAACTGTCGGCGCTGGGCATCGTCACCGTCGGTGATCTGCGTGCGCTGCCGCTTGAACAACTGCAAGCCTTGTTCGGCAGTTTTGGCGCGGGCTTGTATCGGCGCGCGCGTGGCATCGACGAGCGGCCGGTGGAGCCCGATCAACCAGTGCAGTCGATTTCTTCCGAAGATACCTTCGCCGAAGACCTGCATATGGGCGAGTTCGATGAAGCCATCACCCAGTTGGCCGAACGCACCTGGCGTGCAACCGGGCGCACCGAACGCATCGGTCATACGGTTGTGCTGAAGTTGAAGACCGCGCAGTTCCGCATTCTCACCCGTAGCTATACACCCGATACGCCACCAAGCTCGGTTGAAGACCTGCGCGATATCGCCCTGGCCTTGTGCCAGCGCGTGCAGTTGCCGGCGGATACGCGCTATCGCCTGGTTGGTGTTGGGCTGGCGGGCTTTCGCGACCGCGAAGAATTGGTGATCCAGGGTGATTTGTTCCGCGGCATCTCGTTGGATTGAGTACATCCATCACGCAGCGCGACACCGCTACAATCGCTGTTCGTTGAGATGGAGTGTGGATGCGTGGCGACTACGGCCTTGGTGTTCGATTTGGATGGCACGCTGGTGGACAGCGCAGGTGATATCGCCGAGGCAGTGAACCTCACATTGGAAGAGCTGGCGCTGCCGCGTGTCTCCGAGGCGACGGTGCGCAGCTGGATAGGCGAGGGCGTGCGCAATCTGGTGTCCACCGCTTTGGCGAACGCTGGCAGCGCATTGACGCTGGAAGAGGTTATGTCGGTTTTCATGCGGCACTACAAGGCCTGCCTGCTGCGCAGTCCGCGCCTCTACGACGGTGTGGGTGAGGCCTTGACCGCATTGCAGGCACGCGGCTTGCCGATGGCCATCTGCACCAACAAGCCGGCGGCAATGGTCGCGCCGTTGCTGCAGCATCTGGGCATTGCCGGCTTCTTTGCCCACATCATTGGTGGCGATTCCCTGCCGCAGCGCAAGCCCGCAGCGGAGCCGCTGTTGCATGTGGCAGGCTTGTTGCAGCAGCCGGTGGCGGATTGCCTGATGGTTGGTGATTCGGGCACGGATCTGGGCGCGGCCAACAATGCCGGCATGCCGATCGTGCTGGTGCGCTATGGCTATTCGCGAGATCTGGATCTGGATGCAGCCGACGCCGTGGCGGTGATCGACGATATGCGTGAGTTGGTGAGCATCGTCGCGTAGCCATTCTTGAGGATATTTTGTGGGAGCGGTGTAAGCCGCGAAGCTGGCTGCAATGAAATTGCGATGATGTCTGCAATCGGACGATCCAGTTGCTTCGCGGCTTACGCCGCTCCCACAATCTGATGGCTCTTAGTTATCAATAATCATTCTCATTTAGTGTAGAATACGGCGACCCCGCAGCCTGCCTGGCGTTTGCTTCCGGCAGCTGCATTCGATATCCGCCGTTCCTCAAGCCGTTCGCCAGAGGTTGGCTCCCCTACTGTCGAGAGGCTTGCCCATGTCCCGTCGTTCCTCGTCGCGGTTGTCCGCGCGTGTCTTGCTGTCCCGTAATCCCCTTTCTGCTGCGCTGGCGTTGAGCGCCTTGCTCGCCGGCCCGGCATTGGCCGAAGGTGCGGCGACCGCCACCGATATCGACACCGTGCACGTCACCGCCGAACAGATCGCCAAGCAGGCCTTGGGCAGCTCGGTGATCACTGCGGTCGATCTGGAACGTCTGCCACCGGCCAACGATCTGTCCGAGGTGATCCGGCGCATGCCCGGCATCAACCTGACCGGCAATACCGCGTCGGGCTCCTACGGCAATTTCCGCCAGATCGACATCCGTGGCATGGGCCCGGAAAACACCTTGATCCTGATCGATGGCCGCCCGGTCAGCTCGCGCGATTCGGTGCGCATGGGCCGCAGCGGCGAACGCAACAGCCGCGGCGACAGCAACTGGGTGCCGGCCGAAGCGGTCGAGCGCATCGAAGTGCTGCGTGGCCCGGCCGCTGCACGTTACGGCTCGGGTGCGTCCGGTGGCGTGGTCAATATCATCACCAAGAAGCCGACCGGTGACCTGACCGGCTCGCTGACCTTGTACGGCAGCCAGGCCGAGCACAGTGACGAAGGCGACAGCGAGCGTGTTGGCTTCCAGTTGTCTGGCCCGTTGAGCGAGCAGCTGTCGTTCCGCCTGTTCGGCAACGTCAACAAGACCGAGCCGGATGCCTTGTCGCTCAATGAAGAGTTTGCCACCGGCGTGACCCCGCCGGCCGGCCGCGAAGGCGTGCGCAACCGCGACATCAGCGGCTTGCTGCGCTATGACATCAACGACAACCATGTGCTGGAACTGGATGCTGCGGTCAGCCGCCAGGGCAATATCTACTCCGGCGAGCGCGGCGTCAGCAGCGACGGTTTCGAGCGTTTGAACGCGCTTTACGGTGCCGAGACCAATGTGATGCTGCGCCGTTCGTTCGGCCTGACCCATCGCGGCAGCTACGACTGGGGCACTTCGCGCATCACCGCCGCCTACGACGACACCGACAACACGCGCTTGAACGAAGGACTGGCCGGTGGCCCGGAAGGCTCGATCACCGAAGGCGCGAGCTTCTCCACGTCCGAACTGACCTCCACCCGCGTGGACGGCGAGATCAACGTGCCGCTGAACTGGGGCGGTATCGAGCAGGTGGCGACGCTGGGCTTCGAGTACCGCGACATGAAGCTGGATGATCCGTACTCGGTGACCCAGAGTTCCAGCAGCGGTGGCGGCATCCCGGGTTATGACGGCGTGCGCACCGGCAAGAGCGACCAGCAGTTCGCGGCGGTATTCGTCGAGGACAACCTGTACATCGGCGAGCGTTGGACGCTGACCCCGGGCCTGCGCTTCGATCACCATTCGCAGTTCGGCAACAACCTCAGCCCCAGCCTCAACGTGCAGTTCAAGCTGGCTGAAGACTGGGCGATCAAGGGCGGCATCGCGCGCGCGTTCAAGGCGCCGAACCTGTACCAGGCCAACCCGGATTACCTCTACTACACGCGCGGCAATGGCTGCCCGGTGCTGAACCCGAACCTGGGCTCGGGCTGCTACGTGATGGGTAACGCCAACCTCGATCCGGAAACCAGCATCAACAAGGAGATCGGCATCGAGTGGGCGCCCGACAACGGCTGGCATGCCTCGGTCACCTATTTCCACAACGACTACAAGGACAAGATCGTTGCCGGCCAGGACCGCATCGGCATCACCAATGACACCAAGGGCCAGGTATTCCAGTGGACCAATGCGCCGGAAGCCATCATCCGTGGTGTCGAAGGCAACCTGAAGGTGCCGTTGATCGGCGGTGGTGATGTGCTGTCGTGGAATACCAATGTCACCTGGATGATAGAGAACGTCGACAAGACCACCGACCAGCCGCTGTCCATCATCCCCGAGTACACCGTCAATACTTTCCTGGATTGGCAGGTCAACGCGCAGTTGTCGTTCATGCTGACCGGCACCTTCTACGGCAAGCAGGAGTCGGCGACGCAGTCCAGCACCACCGGTGCCGTGCTGCCGCCGGATACGCGCGCTGCCTATGACCTGTGGAGCCTGGGCGGCCAGTACCGGATCACGCCGAAAGTGCGCGTGGGAGGCGGCATCAACAACCTGTTCGACAAGCGTCTGTTCCGCGAAGGCACCACCAGCACCAGCGCCACCGGTGCTGGTGCTGCGACCTACAATGAGCCCGGTCGCAGCTACTGGGTGAACCTGACCGTTGGTTTCTGATCCAGGCACAGCGATGACAACGCACATGCGCACCCGCTTTCACTCATTGCTAGCCGTGGCCTCGCTGTTGTTGCTTGGCGCGCTAGCACCGATCGCAGCGGCGCAGCAACGCAATCCCGCGCAGCTGATCGGCCAGACCGTTGCTGACACCGGCTCGGCGCACTATCGCTTCGAACGCTTCGTGGTGCGCAGCGATGATGGCCAGCGCACGTGGCGGGTCAATCTGGGCATCCCTGCCGGCACCGCGCCGGCAGCGGGTTTCCCGGCGCTGTGGATGCTGGATGGCAACGGCGCGTTGATGGAATTCGACGCGCCCCTGCTGGAGGAACTGGCGCAGAAGCAGCCAACCGTGCTGGTGTTCGTCGGCTACGACAACCAGCAGCGTATCGATTCGCCTGCGCGTACCCGCGACTACACGCCGATTGCCGACCAGCCCGAAGACGGTGGCGCGGCGGTTGGCGGTGGCGCCAATGCGTTCCTGGAAGTGATAGAGCGGCGCATCCGTCCGCAACTGGCGCAGCACGTGGCTACCGATGCCAGCAAACAGGCACTGTGGGGGCATTCGCTGGGCGGGCTGTTCGTGCTGCATACGCTGTATACGCGTAGCGGTGCATTCCAGACCTATGTGCCGGCCAGCCCATCGTTGTGGTGGCAGCAGGGCGCGATGCTGGGGGCTCCCGAGCGCCAGTTCATCGGCAACAACGCTGGTCATCCGGCGCGGGTGCTGATGATGCTCGGTGGCGGTGAGCGTGATCGCGATACCAGCAACCGCGACATGAGCAATCCGCGTGTACTGGCACATCTGAAGCGCGTCTCCGGTGCGCCATCCGACGCTGCCGAGCAGTTGTCTGCGCGCCTTCGCCAGGTGCCGGGGCTGGAGGTTGAGTACCACCAGTTCGATGGCCTCGGCCATGGCCCGATGTTCCGCGCCTCGCTGATGCGCGCGCTGCATGAAATCACCGGCGTGCGCGACCGCAGCACGGAGCCGCGCTCCTGATCTGCCTGCTCCTTATCTGAGTTCGCAATCCGGGCCGACAGGCCCGGCATTCCACTACCCAGGCAGTGTCATCGCCCAGGCAGAAACCCACGATGCGCGCGACGTCGCGCAGCACCCAAGAGGTAATGCCCGATGGCAAACGTTCGTTCCACTACTGCTTCCCCCACCGCCCGCGCAGCCCGTCCGCACCTGCTCGGCCTCGCCCTGCTGTTGGCTACCGGCGCTGCGGGCGCGCAGGTGTTCGCGCAGCCGGATACCGCGTTCAATGGCAGCGTTCGCGCTACCGCGCCGGTGGTGTTGCCGGGCAGCGAAACCGGTATCGAGGGCAATGGTTTCACCCCGGGCCAGAAGGTGACCTTGCTGCGCGGTGAGACCGTGCTCAACGCGCAGCCTTTTGTCGTCAATGGCGAAGGCAAGTTCAGTGGCACGCTGGCGATTCCGGCCGATGCCGTCGCCGGCCCGCACCCGATCGTGGTGCGAGCGGCTGCGCCGGATGCCGCAGCGGTGTTCTCGCTGAAGGTCTCGCGCGAAGTGCCGCTTTCCGGCCAGGAGCGTATCCAGGCCGCCAGCAACCGTTTGGTGCAGGGCTTGTACCAGGTGGCTTACAGCCCGGCCAGCAAGGCGGCGTTCGTGACCAGCGCGGTCGGCCGCCCGCCGGTGAAGCAGTCCGAACTGCTCAAGGTGGACCCGGAAACCCTGCAGATCATCGCCCGTGTATCGCCGCAGGCAGCACCAGGCAATGACGGCAACCTGTTCGCCGTGTACGGCGTGGGCGTGGACGACGCCAACGGCAATGTGTGGGTGACCAATACCCGCCAGGACACGGTGGCGGTCTACCGCCAGTCCGACCTGTCGCTAGTCAAGCAGTACCCGGTCGGCGCGGTGTCGCATGCGCGTGACGTGGTGGTCGATGCACAGCGCAATCGCGCCTATGTCTCGGCCACCGGTGGCGACTACATCAGCGTGTTCGACACCCGCACGCTGCAGCAGCTGGACAACATCACCATTGCTTCCGGCAAGCGCGGTGAGACCTTCACCCCGGGCAGCCTGGACATCGATACGGCTACCGGCAAGGTCTACACCGTCAGCCTGGCCGCTGCGGAAGCGGCGATCATCGACGGCGCCAGCGGCAAGGTGGAGAAGGTATTCCCGCTGGCCGGCGCGCGTGATGCGATCGGCGTTGCATGGAACCCGGTCGCCAAGCGCCTGCTGGTGGTATCGCAGGGCAGCGACAACTTGCTGATCGTCGACCCGGCCACGGCCAAGGTCGAGCACGATGTCTACGTCGGCGCCGGTTCCTTGAATGTGTCCTACAGCCCGAGCACGCGCCTGGCCTATGTCAGCAACCGCGCTGCCGGCACCGTCACGGTGGTCGATGAAGACGGCAAGATCGTTGCCAACCTCGACGGCGGCACCTACCCGAACCACGTCAGCAAGGGCCCGGATGCGGTTATGTTCGCGATCAACAAGTCCAAGGGCGCCGATGACGTCAAGGGCGATCGCATCACCCGCCTGCTGCCTGTGCAGCGCTGAGTGATCCGCCGCGCTATGGGCGCGGCAAGGCGGTAGACGCGCGGGAGATGCTGGTAACGGCATCTCCCGCACTGCCATCAAAATCTGGCTGGCACGCAGCTCCGATGCGTCGGCCAATCTGGTAACCGAGGAAATGTTGATGAAAGCCACCACCCTTGTTCCGACTGGCCTGGGCCTGCTGCTGGCCGCGCTTGTTGCCGGCTGTGATCGCAGCTCCGCACCAACGCAGGCCGCCACCGAAGCCCCCCCAGTTGCAGCGCCCGCTACCGATGCCGCTGATGCGATCGTATTGCCGGCGGGTTGGAAGCGCGTGGCCGGGCAGGATGTGCCGCAAGTCGCCGCAGCAGCACCGCGGTTGCCGGCCAAGCTGCGTTCGGACGATGGCGTGGACGTTGAAGTGAGCGACATCAGTCGCATCGTCGCGGGTGGCGATGATGTGATCGCGGTGATCGAAGCGCTGGGCCTGGCCGACAAGGTCTATGCCGCGCCGGAACGATCGGCGACGGCTGAAGGCCGGGCTGCCCCCAAGCACTTCCTGTTCAACCGCACCACCGGCGTGGAAGGCGTGCTGAGCCTGGACGGAACCCTGTTCCTCGGCAACAGCCTGCGCCGCCATGCGCTGCTGGCTGAGCGCCTGCGCGCCACCGGTCATGCCGCGGTGGTGATCGACGACCTGCAGCCACCTGCGGACAAGGTACGCAAGGTGGCTACTGCGCTTGGCCTGTCTGCACAGGGCGAGGCGTTGGCTGGCAAGGTGCAGGCACAGCTCGATCAGGCCGCAGCCATCGCCAAGGACAATGCGAAGCGCCCGCGGGTGATCGCGTTGTCGGCCAGCGGCGCCGGTGGCCTGCCGACCGTGGCCGGCGCTGACAGCGCCGCCAACCAGCTGATCACCATCGCTGGCGGCATCAACATCGGTGAAGAAGCCGGTGTGGCCAACTACTCCCAGCTCAGCAACGAGGGCGTTGTTGCGGCAGCGCCAGACGTGATCCTCGTAACGGAAAACGACCTGCGCCTGTTCGGCGGTGAAGCCGGCCTGTGGAAGGCCTATCCAACCCTGAAGCACACGCCCGCTGGCGCGGCCAACCGTGTATGGGTGATGCCTGATGTTGAATTGAAATCCACCAGCGTGGGCTCCGGCGCCGGTGCGCTGGCCCTGGCGCAGGCCCTTGCGGAGTTGTCGCGCGGATGATGTCGGCGCAGGTCCGGCGGCCGAACGGCGCGCTGTTGTTATGTCTGTTGCTGGCGGTGTTGCTGGGGGCGGTGCTGTTGTCGTTCGGTACCGGTCCGTTGAAGCTGCCTGCAGCCGATGTGCTGCGGGCGATGGCGGCGCAGTTTGGCTTGGCGGATCCGCAATCGATCAGTGCCCGCGACATGGGCGTGGTCTGGCAGCTGCGCATTCCGCGCGCGCTGTTGGGCGCGTTGGTTGGTGCGTCGCTGGCGATGGCCGGCGTCGCGCTGCAGGGCCTGTTTGGCAACCCGCTGGCGGATCCCGGTATCGTCGGCGTCAGCCAGGGCGCGGCGCTGGGTGCGGTGGCGGCCATCGTGCTCGGTGCGGGTGCATTCGCTGTGTGGTTGATTCCGCTGGCGGCATTCGCGGGTGGTGCTGGCGCGACGACCTTGATCTATCTGCTGGCGCGGCCGGGGCGCGGTGAAGGCACCGCGACCCTGCTGCTGGTCGGCATCGCGATTGGTGCGGGCTGCTCGGCGGCGGTTGGCTTCCTGACCTACATCGCCAGCGAGAGCGAACTGCAGTCGCTGGTTTTCTGGCAGATGGGCTCGTTGGCGCAGGCCAGTTGGAGCGACGTGGCGGCGGTTACGCCGGTGTTTGTGCTCGGCGTGCTGGCCCTGCTGCGGCTGGCTACGCCCTTGGACATGCTCGCGCTCGGTGAGCGCCAGGCACGTCACATCGGCCTGGATGTCGCGCGCACGCGCTTGTTGCTGGTGGCGTTCAGTGCGCTGCTGGTGGGTGCAGCGGTGGCGTTTGCCGGTAGCGTCAGCTTCGTCGGCCTGGTGGTGCCGCATCTGGTGCGGATGCTGGTTGGCCCGGGGCATCGCTGGCTGTTGCCTTTGTCGGGCGTGGTCGGCGCGCTGTTGATCGTGGTGGCCGATACCGCCGCGCGCACGTTGGATCCGCCGTCGGAAATCCCGCTCGGCCTGTTCTCCGCGGCCCTGGGCGCGCCGTTCTTCCTGTGGCTGGTGCTGCGCAAGCGCGGGGGAAGGGCATGAGTGCGCCATTGCTGGAATTGCGCGGGGTCAGCGTGCTGCGTGGCAGTCGCCAGGTGTTGGCGGGTGTTGATCTAGCATTGCAGGCCGGCACGCTGACCGCCCTGGTTGGCCCCAATGGCGCAGGCAAGTCGACCTTGTTGGCCCTGCTTGCCGGTGATGCCGAGCCGGATGCCGGGCAGGCATTGCTGCATGGCCGTGCACTGGCCGACTGGCCTGTGCGTGAGCTTGCCCTGCAGCGGGCGGTGATGGCGCAGGATCATGCCGTGCACTTTGCCTTCAGCGTGCGCGAAGTAGTGGCGATGGGGCGTTTGCCGCATCCACCACAGCCACGACAGGATGCGGCGATCGTCGAAGCGGCGTTGCTTGAGGTGGATGTTTCCGGCCTCGCCGGTCGCGATGTGCAGACGTTGTCCGGTGGCGAAGCCGCACGCACCTCGCTTGCGCGGGCGTTGGCACAGCAGACACCGGTGCTGCTGCTGGATGAGCCAACCGCCGCGCTCGATCTTCGCCATCAGGAGCGCACCCTGCGCAGCGCCCGCGCGCTCGCAGCGCAAGGCCGTTGCGTGGTGGTGGTGCTGCATGACCTCAACCTGGCATCGGCCTATGCCGATCGCATCGTGATGCTATGCGATGGGCACATTGCCGCTGATGGCTCACCGCGCGAAGTGCTGACCCGCGAGATCATCGGCAAGGTCTACGGCCAGCCGGTGCAGGTCATCGAGCACCCGACGCGCGGCGTGCCGCTGGTGGTTGCCTGCGATGACTGAGCAACCGACAAAGCTGCGAAGCAATCGCCCGCGCACGCATTGCATCGGGCTCTGCGGGATGTTTACCTGGTGGTAGATGCCAGTGTCCGGTAGTCGCGCGGGGTCATGCCAACAGTGAGTTTGAACTGGCGCGAGAATGCACTCTGGTCCGAGAAACCGCAGGCTTGGCCAACACAGGCGATGCTACTGTCGGTGAGCAACATGCGGGTAGCGGCTTCGATGCGGAATTTGGTCAGCAGCTGCTGCGGTGTCAGCTGGAATACCTTCTTGAACAGACGCTCCAGCTGCGCGACCGAGACGCCACTCTTGCCGGCAAGCGTGCGCACGCGCAGCGGTTCATGGAAATGCGCCTGCATGTATTCCACTGCAGCATGCAGGCGCTGGAAGGAAGAGTCCTCGCGGTCGGGTTGGCCGAGATCACGCGAGATGCCGATCAAACCGACGATGCGGTTGTCTTCCACCAGCGGCTGCTTGAGGGTGAGGCACCAGCCCGGGCTGCGGTTGGCGTAGAGCTGCAGCTCAAGCATGTCTTCGATGACTTCACCGGTCAGCACGCGACGATCCTGCTGGATGTAGCGCGCAGCCAGATGTGCAGGGTAAAGCTGCAACACGCTCCTGCCGACGATCTCCTCGCGGCTCTTCTTTGCCAGGCGTTGGATCAAGGTCTGGTTGACGTGCGTGTAGCGACACTCGGTGTCCTTGATGAAGAACACCACGTCGGGAAGGGGATCAAACATGCGCACCAACACCTGTGGCGACAGGGTGACAGCCATGGCCTTGCTCTCCGTTGCAGAGCGCACACCCTGCCACCGCGGAGTCGTCTCCTCAAGCGGAATTATTGTGCTGAAATCCGCATCCTGCGGGTAAACATATACCTAGCGTGCGACGGCGCAAGCGGTGGAATATGGAATACGAAATGTACGGTCATAGCGTTCTTTCGATTCAGTATACATAAGCAAATCAAATAGTTGCATTTGTTACGTGTTATTCAATTGTGCGCGTGCCAGCAGCCTGGACGGTGCGGGCGCGCGGGCGGGTGCCGGTGCGGGGTCTGGCATTAGGCGGATCTCAATCCGGCGCTGGGGTGTAACAAGGTGCGGTGTGGCTGTCAGGTTCATCCCCTGTGGTGGGCGGTATACGCCTGGTGTCCGCGCACCTGCTATGCGCCGTGATTGCCCCGATCCGCCAGGGCAAGGCGCGTGAATTCCTGTTTGCTTTCGACCATTGCGCATGCCGGCGCCGAGGTCGGCGTGTGCGCGCGCCGCTTGGCGATGGTCATTGCCAAGCGGCGCACCGCCGGATGGTGCGCGATGCCGGCAGTCATTGGTCGAGGGTGCTGCGTCGATCCGGTTGTCGTGTGCTGCACGGTCGTACGCAGGTGCCGGTGGTCTGTTGCCAAATTTTCGTTGCACATTTCATATTCGAGGGGAAGTAGATGAAGACGAACGAACGCGCCAACTCCCTGCCATGTCGTCGACGTGGCCCACTGGCGGTGGCGGTTGCCATCGCACTTTGTTCCAGCGCGGCGGGGGCCGCCTGGGCGCAGGATGCTGCCACGACGCCACAGCCGGAACAGAAGGCCGCTGCCACCGATGCGAAGGACCTCGACACGGTGATCGTGACCGGTTCGCGCATTCGCCGTGAGCCGGGCTTCGAAGGTCCGGCGCCGGTGACGGCAATCAGTGCGGAAAAGATCCAGGCCTCCGGCTATACCCAGATTGCCGATCTGGTGAACCAGCTGCCGAACTTCGCCGTGACCCAGAGCAGCCAGACCGCCAACCAGACCGGCGACGTCGGCGTCAGTGCGCTGGACCTGCGCGGCATGGGCGTGCAGCGCACACTGACGCTGGTGGATGGCCGTCGCCAGGTTGCCTCCATCCCCGGCACCGCCGGTGTCGACGTCAGCGCATTGCCGGCGAGCATGATCGAGCGCGTGGATGTAGTCACCGGTGGCGCATCGGCGTTGTACGGTGCCGATGCCGTCAACGGCGTGGTCAACTTCGTGCTCAAGCGTGACTACGAAGGACTTGAAGCCAGCGTTCGCTACGGTGATTCCTCGCGTGGCGATATGCCGACCTATACCGGTGATGTGCTGTTCGGCAAGAACTTCGCCGACAACCGTGGCAACTTCACCTTGTATGGCTTCTGGGAAGAGAACTCCGGCACCGTGCGTGGCCAGGATCGGCCATGGACCGCCAACGGCTATCCGTACTACGCGCGCGCCAAGAGCACCGATCCGTATGTGATCCTGGACAACAGCCGCAACGTCTACAACTCGCCCAATGCAACCGTCTTGCTGGGCAACTGCAGCGCGGCCAATGCTGCCAACTGTCTGTATACCTTCAATCCGGATGGCTCGCTGCGCCATTCACAGCTCGGACCCGGTGGGCTTACCAACCTGAGCTCGGGCTTCAACGTGCTGCAGCAAGGCACTACCGATGGCGGCGAATTTGGTGGCCGCTATGACTCCTGGTACCTGGTGACACCATCGGATCGCCAGACGGTACGTTCGACGCTGGATTTCGACGTCAACGATGCACTGCGGCTGGTGGGCACGGTCAACTATTCGCAGAGTCAGTCCGAGGCGTCCTGGCGCTCGCTCAGTACCTACGGTTCGGGTGGCAGCGAAGTGGTGCCGTACTACAGCCCCTTCATCACACAGGAAATGATCACCGCCAACGGTGCTGCGTTTACCAATGGCATTGCCTTTGGCCGTCACTTCGATGAAGAGCTGGGGCATATGCGCCAGCAGACCGACCGCAAGTTGCTGCAGGCAACCGTTGGCGCGCAAGGCTATTTCGACTTCCTTGGCCGCAGTTGGAACTACGAGGCTTACTACTCTTACGGCCGCAGCCGCCAGCGCACCCGTGAGCTCAACGCAGGCTCCTACGACCGGTTGCTGTCGGGCCTGAACTCCTATGTGGATGGGGCGGGCAACCCGATCTGCTGGGATGGACCGGCAGGTTGCGTGGCGATCAATCCGTTCAAGCGGCTGACCTCGGAGATGGTCGATTGGTTGACCTACGACACCGACTGGTCCACGACCACGCTGACCCAGAAAGTTGCTTCGGCCTATGCATCTGGCGGTCTGTTCGACCTGCCCGGTGGTGAGGCCAAGGTCGTAGTGGGTGCGGAGTACCGCAAGGAACGCAACGAGATCGGCACCATCGCCCAGTACGATCCGACCAAACCGGCTTATGACGCCAGCCTGGGCACCACCCAGAACGGCTTGACCGGCGAGTTCAGCGTCAAGGAGATCTTCAGCGAGCTCAGCCTGCCGTTGTTGTCGGGCATGACCGGCGCCGAACGCTTGTCACTGGAGCTGGCCGGACGCGTCTCGGACTACAGCACCGCCGGCCGCACCACGACGACGAAGGTCGGGCTGGAATGGGCGCCGATCGAAGACATCACCGTGCGTGGCACCTACGGCAAGGCGATCCGAGCGCCCAACATCGGTGAGCTGTACACGGCCGGCAGCGTGTCGTCGGCTTGGATCTACGATCCCTGCAACGACTATGCGCTGGCCAACCGCACCAGTGCCACCAGCTACACGGCGGGCAATTGCGCAGCGATCAGTCCCAGCGATACCAGTGTTGGCAACTATTGGCAGTGGAAGGACATCGTCTACTCGGGCAACGTCAACCTGAAGCCGGAAACCGCCAAAACCACGACATTCGGCGTGGTGCTGCGGCCGCGTTTCATATCCAACCTGACGGTGTCCGCCGATTACTACAAGATCGACCTGCGCGGGGTGATCTCGACCCTGGACTACCAGACCATCCTCAACCGCTGCGTCGACCAGGCCAGCCTGGACAACGCCTTCTGCGATCTGGTCACCCGCGACTCGGCGGGCGATATCGTCGAAGTGGCGGTGCAGCAGTTGAACCTGTCGCAGAGCATTGCCCGCGGCGTGGATATCAATGCCAACTGGTTCCATGACCTTGGCGGTGTAGCCAACTCCAATGCGGGCCGCATTTTGGTGGATCTCAGCTATGGCCGTACGCTGGAACGCAAGTTCGTCGCCGATCCGCTGAATCCGAATGACGCATGGGATTACCTGACGCTGTGGGGCACGCCGAAGTGGAAGGGTACGGTTCGTACCGGTTGGTCCAATCCCAGGCTCAGCGTCTACTGGACACTGCGGCACGTGTCGAAGATGCGTGGCAGCAATACGTCCACCGCAAGCTACGAGCGTGAGTGGGCAGGCAATACCTTCTACAGCGATTTCTACGCCAGTTATCAGTTCACGCCGAAATTCAGCGTGTTCGGCGGTCTCAACAACGCCTTCGATCGCGCGCCGCCGCGTGTGCCGGGTGCGGAGGCCGGCGGTGCCGGCTTCAACCAGAGCGGCTACCAGGCCGCGGTGTATGACGTGCTGGGCCGCACCTTCAACATTGGCGTGCGCATGAAGCTCTGATGATATTCGCTGAGTGCAAAAGAACAGGGCCGACGGAATCACCGCCGGCCCTGCTTGTTTTCACACTGGCGGAAACCGCAGCGGCGCTGCAGCTTCGCCGGCTCAGTTGGCCTTGCTGTTGTAACGCAGGGTCAGCTGGTACTCGCGGCCCGGCTGGTTGTACCAGGCAACGGTTTCGTACTCGCGGTCGAACACGTTGGCGGCCTTGGCCTGCAGGCTCCATGCGTCGTTGATGGCGTATTCAACGCGCACATCCATGGTGCCGTAGCCGGCCAGACGCACGCTGTTGGCAGCGTTGTCGAAGCGATGGCCACTGCCGGCAGCGGTCACGCCCAGACGCAGCGGACCGAAGCTCTTGTCCACGTCCAGACGACCGCTGGTGCGCGCGCGGCGGGCCAGCAGGTTGTCATAGGTGGCAGCGCCGGAGGTGTGGTCGCGCGGGTCGGTGAAGCTGGCCTGGGCGTTGATGTCGAAACCGGCCAGCGACAGGTAGCCGGTCAGCTCGGCGCCGCGGATGCGGGCTTCGGCAACATTGACCAGGTCGAAGTTGCTGTCATAGCCGATCAGCTGGTCGACGCGGGTTTCGTAGGCATTGAAGGTCCAGTTCCAGTTGTCGGCGTACTGCGCGATGCCGAGGTTCAGGCTCTTGGATTCTTCCGGCTTCAGGTTCGGGTTGCTGAAGCCCGGGTAATACAGGTCGTTGAAGGTCGGTGCCTTGAAGCCGGTGCCGGCGCTGGCGGTCAGGCGGAAGCCGTTACCGAAGGCAAAGCCGTAGCCCAGGCTGCCGGTGGTGTGGTTGCCGAACTGCTCGTTGTCGTCGTTGCGCACGCTGGCCTGCAGCGCGTGCGCGCCGAACTGGCCCTGGTACTCGGCAAACACGCCGAGGTTGTCGCGCTGGTCGATGTCGAACGCGGTGGAGCTGGTGACCTTGTCGTTCTGCCAATCGGCACCGGCGGTGATCTGCTGGCCTTCGGCGATGGTGAAGTCACCCTGCACGCTGGCGGTATCGCGGCGGGTATCGAAGGCGCTGGCGAAGCTGCGGGTGCCGGTGCTGGCATCCGCAAAGTAGTTGTCGGCCTGGTCGCGGTTGCGGCCAACCTGTGCGCTCAGGCGGAAGCTGTCCGATGCAGCCCAGGCGAGCTTTGCACCGTAGACCTGCTGGCGGTTGTCGGCTTCGTTGCCGCCGAAAATGCTGCCGTCGTATTCGTTGAAGCTGTCGGCGTTGAGTACATGGCCTTCCAGGCTCAGCGTGTCGGTCAGGGCATAGCCACCGCGCACGTTGATGGAGGTGTTGCGGTAGCCATCGCGATCCGGCTCATCGGCGTAGCAGCCGGCGCCCCAGCCAGCGGCGGTGCCGCGGCAGGCGTTGATGCCGTCGGTCTTCTGGTAACCGCCCTGGGCCGAGATCCAGCCGCGCTCACCGCGGTTGCTGAAGCCGGCGCTGACCTGGCGCAGGTTGTTGCTGCCGGCGGTGATCGCCAGGTTCTGCTGCAGGCCCTGGCCGGCGTTGCGGGTGAAGATCTGGATCACGCCGCCGATGGCCTCGGAGCCGTACAGGCTCGAACGCGGGCCGCGCACGATTTCAATGCGCTCGATCTGGTCAACCGGCAGGTCCTGCAGGGCGGCCATGCCGCTGGTGGCCGAGGCCACGCGCACGCCGTCCACCAGCACCAGCACCTGGTTGGAGTTGCTGCCACGCAGGAACAGCGAGGTGATCTTGCCGTTGCCGCCCTGGTTGGCGAAGTCCAGGCCGGCGCGGCCGCGCAGCAGGTCCTGCAGCGAGTTGGCCTGGCTGTGGTCGATCTGCGCACGGTCGATGACCTGCACCGGCACCACGCTGTTCTCGATGGAGATCGGGGTACGGGTTGCGGTGACGGTGACGTCGTCCAGCTCGGTCGGTGCGTTCTGCGCGGCGGCAACGCCCGGCAATGCCAGGGCAAGGGCGAGCGAAAGGGTGTGGTAAGACAGTTTCATGGAAGCTCCTGGGCCTGCACGCTCCCGTGCAGGCGGATTGGGGAGGCTGCCAGAAGAGGGAGAAGACGGAGGCGGCGCACACGGCGCTACAGCCGCCGCCATGCCCTCCGCATCGCAACCAGTCGGCTTTCGGGCCGGTCTCCGGACTCGCAGGCGAGGCGGCGTGTGCCGCTTCCGTCCAGACGCCTTCCCGTGCCGTGCACAGTGGCGCCATGTCTGGACTTGTCCTGCTTACCGTTGCGGGGGCAGTGCCGGAATGGCGACAGGCTGGAGTTCCAGCAGTGCGCGGCACCGGCTTCCCGTTTCAACCGACCGGCAATGCCGGACGGTCACCCGAAAGTGCGCGCATTCTATGCCATTGCCGCCCACCTTGCCGGAATGGGCGGCAACGGCCGGCATAGTTCAGTGTCTGCAACCGCAGCTCAACGTAGCCCGGGTAAGCGTCAGCGC
Source organism: Stenotrophomonas sp. (assembly GCF_032066555.1). GTDB lineage: Bacteria > Pseudomonadota > Gammaproteobacteria > Xanthomonadales > Xanthomonadaceae > Stenotrophomonas. The sequence goes on along the minus strand of NZ_DAMBKV010000006.1, from coordinate 181,680 downwards.
ACCCGGGGAGCTCATGGCGCCGCAGGCTTGCGGCGGTGCTGCAAACTCGTTCCCGGGTGCGCTGCGCTTACCCGGGCTACGTGTTGCGTGAGTTCGATTTGATTGGGGGCTGGCGACACACGCCCTGCGCAGCACTGTTGCTGAATGGCTAGAATGCGCGCTGCAAACGCAGTATCGGAAGTGTCGTGACAGAAACATGGTACGGGCAGGCCTGCGGCCAGCCTTCGCAGGAATACCGACAGCGCGCCCTGCTGCGCCAGCGCCAGCTGACCAAGCCGGAAGGCGCCTTGGGTCGTCTGGAGACATTGGCCGTTGAACTGGCTGCGCTGCAAGGCGTGGATCAGCCGGTGGCGCAGCGCGTGCCGGTGGTGGTGTTCGCTGGCGATCACGGTGTGACCGCGCAGGGCGTGTCGGCTTACCCGGCCGAAGTGACGGTGCAGATGCTGCACAACTTCGCCGGCGGCGGTGCTGCCATTGCGGTGCTGGCGCGCGAACTGGGCCTGCCGCTGCACGTGTGGGATGTGGGCAGCCGCGCCACCACGGCGATTGCCGGCGTGGTCAGTGCCAAGACCCTGCATGGCACTGCTGATTTCAGCACGGGCCCGGCGATGTCGGCCGCCGATCTGGAGGCTGCCTTCGATGCGGGTCGCCGCGCGGTGGAGGCTGCCTGTGCCGATGGTGCGGATTTGTTGGTGTTCGGCGAGATGGGCATCGGCAACACCACTGCTGCGAGTGCCATCGCTGCCGTGCTTGGCCCGTTGCCATTGGACGAGTTGGTTGGCGCCGGTACTGGCCTGGACGCGGTGCGCATGGTGCAGAAGAAGAATCTGATCGCACGTGCGCTGGGTCTGCACGGCGAGGCGATCAATGCAGCGGAGTCCCCTGCTTGCGAGGCACTGCAGCGCGTGGGTGGATTGGAAATCGCAGCGATCAGCGCGGCGATGATTGCCGCTGCGCAACGGCGCATTCCAGTGTTGGTGGATGGCTTCATTGTTTCTGCTGCAGCATTGGCGGCGGTCCGCATCAATCCGACCCTGCGGCCGTGGTTGTTGTTCTCGCACCAGTCTGCCGAGCGTGGTCACATCCGCCTGCTGGAGGCATTGCAGGCGCAGCCGCTGCTGTCATTGGACCTGCGTCTTGGCGAAGGCTCCGGTGCCGCGCTCGCGTTGCCGCTGGTGCGCATGGCCTGCGCCCTGCACAACAGCATGGCGACGTTCGCCGAGGCAGCTGTTGCCGATCGTGGTGTTGGACGATGATTCTCGACCTGCTGCGACACGCCTCCACAGGACGTGCCGGCCATCTGGACGGTCGTACTGATCCGCCCTTGATCGAAGGCGCGATGGACACGCTGTACCGCTGCCATGCCGGCATCGGCTGGAGCCGGGTGATCACTTCACCGCGCCGGCGCGCGCTGGACACCGCGCATGCACTGGTGGCTGGCAGCAACCAGTTCTGTGAGATCCACCCGGATTGGGCCGAGCTCGACTTCGGCGATTGGGACGGACTGCACTTCGACGAAGTTCCTGCCGAGCAGCTTGCTGGCTTCTACAGCGAACCGCACGATGTGGTGCCTCCCAATGGCGAGTCCTGGCAGCAGTTCCAGGCGCGTGTTGAAGCGCAGCTGCATCGGCTGGTGGACGAAGACGATGGCGACGGTCAACCGGTGCTGGTGGTCAGCCATGCCGGCGTGTTGCGGTTGGTGGTATCGCGCGTCTGCGGCATGAGCCTGTCGTCGCTGTGGGCGATGCGCATCGATTACGGCACCCGCGTGCGCCTGCGCGTGGAGCGCGGCGAAGACGGCCAGTTGTGGGGCGAACTGCTGGAGTTGCGACAACCATGATTGGACGCCGCCTGATCCTTGCCATCCAGTTCCTGACCAGGCTGCCGACACCGCAGGTGCGTGACTTCCGCCAGGAAGACCTGAGCAGGTCGGCGGTGTACTACCCCTTGGTCGGCGCCATCATCGGCGCATTGCTGGCGTTGCCCTTGTATGGCTTGGCAGACCGACCGTGGTTGGCCGGTGTGCTGACCTTGTTGATGTGGGTGTGGGTGACCGGCGCTCTGCACCTGGATGGCCTGGGCGATGTCGCCGATGCCTTCGGCGCCGCACATCGCAACCCGCAGCGCTTTCTGGAAGTACTCAAGGACCCGCATATGGGCGTGTTCGGCGTGGTCACGCTGATCATGCAGCTGCTGCTCAAGTTCGTGCTGTTGACCGAGCTTGCGGTGGGTCCATTGTGGTTCGGCATCGTGCTGGTGCCGGCGTGGGCGCGCTGGGGCACCTTGTGGTGGAGCCAGCGCATACCATCGCTGCATGGTGATGGTATGGGTGAGCGTTTCTCGTGGCAGCTGCGGCCCTCGGCGATGTGGGTGTGGGCGGTGGTGCTTGCCGCGATCAGCGTGGTGTTTGCTTGGCCGTTGTTGCTGGCGCTGCTGCTGGTGCCGCTGGTGGCCGTGTGGTGGAAGCGCAAGCTCGGCGGCATCTCCGGCGATGGCCTGGGGGCCAGCGTCGAGGTTGTGGAGACGTTGCTGTTGTTGGCGCTGGTGGTCCTCGCACCGCTGCCCGCAGACATTGTGGGAGCGGCGTAAGCCGCGAAGCCACCGCTGCATCCGGAATCACGCAGTGCGCGATCTGAAGAATGGCCAGCTTCACGGCTAACGCCGTTCCCACAAAAGCCTCTGGTGAGGCTCAGTCCTCGAAGCGGATCTCGCTGGCTTCTTCTTCATCAGCTTCGGCCTGCATATGCGTTTCATGCACCGGCCCTGCCTGTTGGCCTGCACGCGTGGTGGGCAGCGCGCCAGCGGCGATTTCGTACTCTGCGACCAGCTGCTGGCGACGCGCCTCGGGAATCTCCTGCCAATGGCAGCCGACCAAGGCGCCTTCCAGCGAATACAGCAGGTTGAGGCTGGGCTTGAAGCCGGCGCGGCGTACCTTCATGAACGCTGCAACCGGGCCGATCGCGCTCAGGTCCTGCTCGCTGCGCAAACCGACCTGACGCAGCCAGGCTGCACTCTTGGGGCCGATGTTGCGCAGCTTGGGTGCGCTCATTGCAGTGCCTCGACAAACACCTGGGCGATGGCTTCCAGTCCCAGCTGGTCGTCGGCATCGAAACGCGCGAGCACCGGGCTGTCGATGTCGAATACGCCAATCAACGTGCCGTTGTGGACCAGGGGCACGACCAGTTCCGAGCGCGAGGCCGAGTCGCAGGCGATGTGGCCGGGGAACGCATCCACATCCTCGATGCGCTGGGTCTGGCGGCTGCTGGCAGCGGCGCCACACACGCCCTTGGACAGCGGAATACGCACGCAGGCCGGCAAACCCTGGAACGGGCCAACCACCAGCTCCTTGCCGTCGTAGAAGTAGAAACCCACCCAGTTGAGCTGCGGCAGTGCGTGGTAGACCAGTGCCGACAGATTGGCAGCGTTGGCAATACGGTCGGCTTCGCCATGGACCAGAGCGCGGGCCTGGGCCAGCAGCTGGGCGTATTGTTCCGGCTTGCTGCCGGTGAGGGTGTCGGTGTTGAACATCGTAAGAGTCTAGCCGCTGCGTGGTCGTCGAGTTTGCCAGCGGCTGCCGCCGAGCGCAGCCCTTGGCAATGGAATGCTGGATCGCAGGCAAAAAAAGACCCGGTAGCGGGAGGGGAGCTACCGGGTCCGGGATTGCGCGGGGGAGGGACCGCGCAAATTCTGTGTGGGGTTCAGCGGGTCTTGCGGCTGCCCTTGCCGGCAGCGTCGATGAAGGGCTGGCGGACCAATTCACCCAAAGCCTCGCCGGTCTTCAGGCTCAGTCCGACCACTTCCTGGTTGGCATTGGCCAGACGCTCGAGGTTGTCGCGTGCCACCTGCAGGCCTTTGGGCAGCAATGCCTGCAGATCGGCCTGCGCGCCAGCCTGCGCCAGTTCACCGAGGAAGCCAGCGGCGGCTGTGGTATTGCGCTCGAAGGTGCGCAGCTGCACGCCGAATACGCTTTCAGCATTTTCCAAGGCGAGCCGGTTGGCACGGTTGGCGGCAGCAGCGAACTGCTGGGTGTAACTGCTGAAGTCGTTGGACTGAGCGGACATCGAGGTGATCCGGCGGGGCTTGTTGCGTTGCAGCATAACGCGGAATTGGCGCAGTGCAACATTAGATTCTGAATTGTTCAGAATCAGCCTCTGTAGTGCCGAGCCATGCTCGGCAGAGGCGTTTCGGGTAAAGCCCCTGCCGAGCATGGCTCGGCACCACGCTCTCCTCCCTCCCTTTGCCGTAGGCAAGGGGAGGGCTGGGGAGGGGTTGGCTTTGGGGCTTCATGCGTGGCCAGCTTCGCGGCTTACGCCGCCGCTACAAGGATGATGGGGAATGCCATGTAGTGCCGAGCCATGCTCGGCAGGGGCGTTCCCGGTAAAGC